>NZ_FZOX01000009.1:0-106583 GCF_900188215.1 Tardiphaga sp. OK246 | reverse complement strand
CTAGGACCGATCGACACTCACTCGCTCCAGATCATTGCGGCGGCGAGGTGGATGAAGCCAGCGAAGTGCGAGGTTCGTCCGTCATAGCGTGTGGCGAAGCGCCGGAAGTGTTTGAAACGGCAGAAGCAACGCTCGATCCGATTGCGCTGCTTGTAGGCGTTGATGTCGTGCGGGATGATGACCTTGCGGGTTCGGTTTGATGGTATGATCGCTGTTGCGCCCATATTGACGATGATCGCGCGCAGAGCGTTGCTGTCATAGGCCTTGTCGGCAAGCACGGCTTCGCCGGTCTGGCCGTGGAGCAAGGCAGGTGCCTGGGTGACGTCGCCAGCCTGTCCAGCTGTGATGATGAAGCAGAGCGGGCGACCGAGTGCATCGGCCAGCATATGGATCTCCGTGGTCAGCCCACCTCGGGAACGCCCCATCGCCTGATCTTTGCCCCCCTTTTCCGCTTGCGGCCTGCTGGTGAGCGCGAACGATGGTGCTGTTGATCATCAGATACTGATTATCCCGCTCTGCCGTCAGGGCCGTGAACACGCGTTCCCAGCCCCCCATGGCACCAGCGGCTGAACCGCCGGTGCACCGTTTCCACTTGCCGTACCGTTCCGGCAGGTCGCACCAATGAGCACCCGAGCGCAGAACCCACAAACAGCCGTTCACAAACAGGCGGTTATCGGACGCTGTGCGACCTGCATCGCTAGCCTTGCCCGGCAGCAGCGGAGAAATCTTCACCCACTGTGCCTCATTCAATTCGTAGCTTCATCGCCAACACATGTTCCGTGCAAATCACGGAACCCTATGAATCAGCGATTTAACCTCTCGGGAATCCTGAATGTCGATCGGCCCTAGATCGATTACGGTATTCTGGCCATTGAAAACCGAATGAGACATCAACTCCGCGAAAGAATGGATGTTGGTCCCAGCGATGTTGATGTGATCTTCGAGAACATTAAAATCAGCGACAGTATCGACGCCGTCGCCCTTCGCAAAGACAAAGGTATCAGCTGCGCGGCCGCCCACCATCCAGTCGGTACCCGCGCCTGAAAGGAATTGATCGTTTCCATCGCTGCCGAACATGCCATCGTCACCGGCGCCGCCCACGATGTAATCGTTCTGAAATCCGCCGTTCAGGCTGTCATTTCCAGCATCGCCGAACAGACCGTTGTTACCATTCCCGCCAACGAGATAATCATCGCTATCGCCGCCGCTGAGGCTGTCTGCTCCGTAGCCGCCGAACAGGCCGTCATTTCCGCCTCCGCCATACGTCACATCGGCAGCGATGCCACCGTTTATAGAAACATTTCCATCGCCTCCTTAAAATGAGTGAGCGCTGTTACCCGCGTACAGGTAGCCGTCCGCGGCGGTGCCGTAGACTCGGTGGCAATGGCGGCGGCGGAGCGGTGACTATCGCACCACAAAGGGACTGCACAGCATGAATGTTAGACGAGGTTAGATCTGCAATTGAACGATCTAGATATGCGTTCATTACAGCCGGGACCACATTGTAATTATCAATACCAAGCGCGTGAAGTGCGACGATGAAAAGAACAATCCCGCTGTTGCTGACAATCTGCGCTCCGAACGAGTGCACCCTTCTGCACTATCGAAATCGATGGTCGCAGAAATCAGACTTAATTCTGAGAAGGAGTAGTTAGCGCCCCTAGTATGTTGTTCAGATCGTCGATAGACGAAAACCCCAAACCGATTTTGGCCGTCGCTGTTGAAACGACTTGCTGGAACTGAATATTGGCATAGTCCACCAAGCAGCGAAGACAGAAACAAAGCCAGCTGGCACTGTGCCATCGATTGTCCAAGTTACAGTGCCGCCGGGAGTGCCTAGAGCTCCACCGTTCCACTTCGGACCTTCTAACGCGTAATCAATCATCTTGAACCCTCGCCAGTGAATGATGGCGAGATTTTATGAACTGATCCTTTCGCCCATTGGATGAAAGAAGCCTAGGTGGTGTCAGCCTATGGGAAAGACGAGTTTTTTTTGCCGCCGCATGCCGATGTTTTCCCGATAGACTGATTTGCCTAACCGATTCTCCCCATGTGCCGCCGCAGTAACCTAGCTAGGTCATTTCGTTTGCGTTGTAGCTCGCCCGTAGGGATGGGGGCGTCATAAGATCTCGATGCCATTGTTCAATCCTTCGTTCGCACAACGTGCGCTACTGCGTAGCCTCTTTGAATTGCCGGTTGAAAGACAGATGAGCGGAGCGCTGCATCTGCTCCAGTTTAAAGTTGATCTCTGCGACATCGACCCGGGCGCGCTCGACGAGCAGTCATGATCGGTCAACGTAATGCGAAGCAGCCTAGACCGGCTTGACCTCGCCGACGATGCCGTTGAGCGGTCGCCGCAGCGCGGCGCGCTGCCTAGCGACGCTGCGGGAAGTCGCCCTTTTGTGGATAGCTTGCAATGGTGGTAAGCAGCGACGGCACAGCCGTTGCAGTACGCTCGTCCGATTGAATGAACTCACCATGCAATACGTCCGCCCTCCGGGCCATGATCCGCATCGCCAGTGTATAGCCGACTGCGAAAACGATAAGTCCCAAAAGAATACCTTTCAAACAGACGCATAACTCAAAATAATGCCTTAGCATTCAAACGGTTAGACCGGCGGTCATGTGGTTGCGCGAACCGGAGCTCGAGTTACAAGGGGGTGTGACATCCCGATGATGTGGATCTTTGCGCAAGATGGCCGGGATGCACGCCCCGCCTGCTATTGCCAGGCATGACAAGCCCATCGGTTTGGGCGAAAGGTAAGAGGACCTTCCGACTCCATGGCACCACCGGAGCCTTCTGAATGCCCTTCCCGCGCGCCTCGCAGGCCCTCTCCCGCTTTACCGTTCTCGACCTCACCCGGATCCGTTCGGGCCCGACAGCGGTCCGGCAGTTCGCGGATTGGGGGGCCAATGTCATCAAGATCGACGCGTTGAGCGACGACGCCGGTTCCGAGCAGCCCGGTGGCCCGCGGCAGGGCTCGGACTTCCAGAACCTGCACCGCAACAAGCGGGCCATGACCCTGAACCTGAAGGACCCGCGCGGTCTCGCGGTGTTCAAGCGGCTGGTCGAGAAGGCCGACGTGGTGGTCGAGAATTTTCGCCCGGATGTTAAGGCCCGGCTCGGCATCGATTACGAGAGCCTGAAGGCGATCAATCCTGGTATCGTCTATGGCAGCATTTCGGGCTTCGGTCAGGACGGCCCCTATCACAAGCGGCCGGGGTTCGATCAGATCGCCCAGGGCATGGGCGGGTTGATGTCCATTACAGGCGCCCCTGGCGAGGGCCCGATGCGGGTCGGCATTCCCGTGGCCGATCTCACCGCCGGGCTGTTCTGCGCGCTGGGCGTGCTTACAGCCCTACTGGAACGCGATGTGTCCGGTCAGGGCCAGTGGGTCCAGACCTCGCTGCTGCAAGCGCAGATCTTCATGCTGGATTTCCAGGCCGCGCGCTGGCTGATGGAGCAGGACGTGCCGAAACAGGCCGGCAACAATCACCCGACCAGCATTCCCACCGGGGTGTTCAAGACGTCTGACGGCTACATCAATATCGCCACCACCGGCGGCAAGATCTGGGAGCGCTGCGCCCAGGCGATCGGCGCCCCCGAACTGATCACCAATCCCGATTATGCCACCGGCCCCGCGCGCTCGAAGAATCGCGACGCGCTCAATGCCGCGATCAGCGCCTGCACCGAAAAGCGCACCACCGAGGATTGGGTCAACGACCTCAATGCCGCCGGCGTGCCCTGCGGTCCGATCTACTCCGTCGACCAGATGTTCGCCGACGCGCAGGTCAAGCATCTGGGCCTCGCGCAGGACGTTCCCAACGACCAGAACCGCAAGATCACGCTGGTCGGTCAGCCCTTCACGCTGTCACGCACGCCGAGCCACATGGCCGCTCGGCCGCCGGAAGTCGGCGAGCAGACGGAGGAGCTACTCGCCGAATTTGGCTTCGGTGCCGAAGAGATCGCCGAATTGCGACGAGGCAAGGTGGTCTGAGGGGCGAGCTGTCAAATACTATGAAAATTAACGCCATAGGCTGCATTAATAGGGAGCACATCTTCGTCCGGGTGCAGTCGATCGGAGATCGTGCTGCGCCTCGAACCCGCCGGAAAGCTCCATGACCGCACCTCACCGCGTCGCTATCCTGGTCCCCTGCTTCAATGAAGAGGTCGCAGTCGCAACAGTCGTGAACGATTTCCGCAGGGCGCTGCCGGTCGCCACGATTTATGTCTACGACAACAACTCGACAGATCACACGCGCGAAGTAGCCTCGCAGGCGGGTGCGATTGTTCGCAGCGAGCCCCGTCAAGGCAAGGGTCATGTCGTCCGCCGCATGTTCGGTGACGTCGATGCCGATGTCTATGTTCTCGTCGATGGCGATGCGACCTACGACGCGACATCCGCACCAACCATGATCGAAGCGCTGTTAAACGATCGCCTCGACATGGTGGTGGGCCGCCGCATTGAGCAGCAGGTTGCCGCCTATCGCCTTGGCCACCGCACCGGCAACTCACTGCTCACCGGCTTTCTGTCAATGACGTTCGGTCAGAACTTCAAAGATGTGCTGTCAGGCTATCGTGTATTCTCGAGACGCTTCGTCAAATCCTTCCCGGTGCTGTCCGATGGTTTCGAGATCGAGACCGAACTGAGCGTTCATGCGCTGCAGCTCGCACTACCGGTCGCTGAAATCGAGACGCCGTATTTCGCGCGACCGCAGGGCTCCACCAGCAAGCTCAATACGTGGAAGGATGGCTTCCGGATTCTCGGCACCATCATGAAGCTCTATCGTTCGGAAAAGCCGCTGCGCTTCTTCGGCACAATTGGCCTGTTTTTCGGCATCGTCTCCATCGGCCTCGCGATTCCCGTGACCGTCACCTATCTGGAAACAGGGTTGGTGCCTCGGCTGCCCACCGCCGTGCTCTCGACTGGCCTGATGATCGTCGGCGTGCTCTCATTTTCGTCGGGCCTCGTGCTCGACACCGTCACCCGCGGACGCCGCGAGATAAAGCTGCTGGCATATCTGGCGCAGCCGTCACTGCCGGATTAGGTCTCCATCAAGCCAGGCGCGAGCACGACTTACGTCGTCACCGGCGTAGGCCGCCAGATGCGTGCAACGGCCGTAAAGGCACGATCGATCAGTGGCCAGAACAGCAGCGTGATCGCCAGCGTGGTGATGGTGCCGACCAGGCCATTGGACCAGAACACACCGACGCTGCCACCAGAGCCGATCATGGCGAGGCGGAACGCATCCTCGGCGCGGCTGCCGAGCACCAGCGCCAGCGTGAATGGCGCGAGCGGAATGCCGATCTTCTTGAAGACATAGCCGACGACGCCGAAGCCGAGCATCAGCCAGATGTCGAACATGGCATTCTGGATCGCATAGGCGCCGATGGCACAGGACACGACGATCATCGGGGCCACTGCCGCAAACGGCACGCGCAGGATCGAGGCGAAGACCGGAACGGTCGTCAGCACGATGACCAGACCCACCACGTTGCCGAGATACATCGAGGCGATCAGGCCCCAGACGAAGTCCTTGTGCTCAACGAACAGCAGCGGCCCCGGATTAAGCCCCCACACCATCAGGCCGCCGAGCAGGATCGCCGCGGTGCCGGAACCTGGAATGCCGAGCGCCAGCATCGGCAGCAGTGCCGCGGTGCCTGACGCGTGCGCCGCGGTCTCCGGCGCGAATACGCCTTCGATGCGCCCCTTACCGAAACTCTCGGGATCCTTGGAGAAGCGCTTGGCGAGGTTGTAGCCCATGAAGGAGGCCGCAATGGCGCCGCCCGGCGTGATGCCGAGCCAGCAGCCGATCACCGACGAGCGCAGCAGCGTCACCCAGTATTTCGGCAGATCCATCCAGACCTTGAGCACCGTGCGCAGGCTGATCTTGGCGGCGTGTCCGCGCAGCGCGAGGCGTTCTTCCATGGTGAGCAGGATTTCGCTGATGCCGAACAGGCCGATCACCGCGACGAGGAAGTTGATGCCGCGCAGGAGATTGTCCGAGCCGAAGGTCATGCGCAGATTGCCCGACACCGTGTCCATGCCGATGCCGGCGATCAGCAGGCCCAGCGCCATCGAGATGACGGTCTTATGCTTCGCCTCGCGGCCGAGACCGACGAAGGAGCAGAAGGTCAGAAGATAGACCGCAAAGAATTCCGGCGGGCCGAATTTCAGCGCGAAGGATGAGATCATCGGCGCCAGAAATGTGATCAGCATCACGGCCACCAGCGAGCCGATGAAGGACGAGGTAAACGCCGCCGTCAGCGCTTCCGCAGCCTTGCCCTGCTGCGCCATCGGATAGCCGTCAAAGGTCGTGGCCACCGACCACGCCTCACCGGGGATGTTGAACAGGATCGAGGTGATGGCGCCGCCGAACAGCGCACCCCAATAGATGCAGGACAGCATCACGATGGCCGAGGTCGGATCCATGGTGAAGGTCAGCGGCAACAGAATGGCGACGCCGTTGGGGCCGCCGAGGCCCGGCAGCACGCCGACAAAGATGCCGAGCACGAGACCGACGACCATCAGCGAGATGATCTTCCAGGTCATCAGCACGGCGAAGCCGTGCATCAACAATCCAAAGGCTTCCATAGTTAAAGTCCTAGCGACCGAGAGCCGATTCGATCGGCCCCTTCGGCATGATGACGTCGAAGGCGACATCGAAGGTGACGAACATGATCGCGGTGAACACGAAGGCGGTCAGCAGCGACTTCCACAGCGCAATCTTGCCGACCAAGCGCATGAAGCCGGCGATCAGCACGAAACTCGCGACATAGATGCCGAGAAACTGCGTGGCGAGACAGAACAATGCGGTGGGCACGAAGACCAGCGCCACGCGCCGCAATTGTGCGCGGGTGACAAATGTGTCGGAGCCGCCACTGCGGGCGAAGAATGTCGTGATCAGCCCGTAAAGGCTGGCGCCGCCGAGAATGACCGAGAGATAGAACGGGAAGTAGCCGGGCTGAGGCCCGGTGGAATCCCAGGCGATGCCGGTGCGCCAGTTGTCAAAGCCAAGTACGATGGCCAGTGCCAGCAGGACCAGCGAGACGATGATCTCAACGGTCCGCGTGCTGACGACGGAGGGCGAGTCGTCCTCCGGAGCGGTGGGATCTTCGACGATGATTTCGAGGTCGGTGTTGGACATTGGGTCTCGCAGATGGGAGCTGACGGAACGATGTGGTGCTAACCTCTCCCCGCTCCCGTGCACAGCGGAGCTGTGCTAGGCGAGGAGAGGTCGAAGCCTGAGCGAAGCGACGGCTTCGGGTGAGGGGCGAGGCACGAACGCAAAGCAAATCGCCGAGCCTGCGGATCGAAGAGCCCCTCACCCCGCCCCTCTCCCCGCAAGGGCGGGGCGAGGGAGAAGAGACGTCGCTTCGCAGTTACTTATTTCGCCACGAATCCCGCTTCGGTCATCAGCGACTTGTTGAGCGCATCGTCCTCTTCGAGGAACTTGAGCATCTCCGGCCCCTTCAGGAAGATCGGCTTCAGCGCCTGCTTCTCCATGTAGTCCTTGTATTCGGCCGTCTTCGTCACCTTCTCGAACAGATCGACATAGAAAGCCTGCTGCTCGGACGTCACCTTGCCGGGCAGGAACATGGCGCGCAGCATCAAATACTGCACGTCGAGGCCCTCTTCCTTGCAGGTCGGGATGTCGTTCCACGACTGCGTCTCGGTGACCTTGGTCTTGTAGGAGATGCGTTCCTTGTCGAACACGCAGAGCGCACGCACCTGACCGGCGCGCCAGACTTCAAGATTCTCGCTGGGGTTATTGACGTTGGCTTCGGTGTGATTGCCGACCAGCTGCGTCGCCGCCTCGCCGCCCGACTTGTAGGGCAGATAGGAAAACTTGGCGCCGGTCTGCTTTTCCATGAACACCGTCAGCACGTGGTCTTCACGCTTGGATCCGGTGCCGCCCATCTTGAACGGCGACGATGCCGCCTTGGCCGCGGCGATGAATTCCTTCACCGTCTTGGCGCCGCCTGCATTGTCCCACAGCACGAACTGGTCCATCGCGACGACGGACACCGGCGTGAGATCGCGCCAGTTGAACGGGATCTTGGCGGACAGCGGCAGCATGTAGATCAGCGAATAGGCGATCAGCACCTTGTTGGCGTCGCCGTCGCTGGACTTCATGTAAATCAGCGCTTCGGCGCCGGAGGCCCCGCCCTTCAGCGACACCACCACCGGCGCCTTCATCAGATTGTTCTTCTGGATCGCAGCTTGCATCATGCGCGCCATCTGGTCGGATGCGCCGCCGGCGCCTGCTGCAACGACGATTTCGACGGGCTTCGTGGGCTCCCAGGCCATGGCCGGCGACGTGGCCGATGAGAGGATGGGCGCGCTGGCGAGCACGGCTGCAAGCGCAGCTGTGGCCCTGATCGACTTGGACATTGGTTTCTTCCCTGTAGAGATCGGCGGACATTGGATGTCCGCCATTTTTCATTGGTTCTATTGTGCGGGGTATTGACCGTGACTTCAAGCATGTCCCGCGCATGCGAAGGCCGACTTTGGTCAGGGGCCGGCACCCCCTTTAGCTGCCGGGCGGCGGAATGAGGCGATCGCCCGAGACCGCCGTCTGCCCGTTATTTCCCCTGCCAGTTCGGCTTGCGCTTGTTCAGGAAGGCATCCATGCCCTCGCGGAAATCCTCACTCATATAGGCCTTGAGCACGAGATCCTTGCCCTCCTCGCGGGTCAGGGTCGGGCGCAGCCGGCGGACGGCTTCCTTGGTCACTTCGAGGGTGATCGGCGCATGGCTGGCCACCAGTTGCGCGAGTTCCAGCGCGCGGCGCTGCAGCGTCTCGACATCGGGCACGATCTCGTTGATCAGACCCAGCGCCAGCGCCTCATCAGCCTCGATGAGGCGGGCGGTGAAGATCATGTCCTTGGTGCGGGCCGGTCCGACCAGCGCCATCACGCGGCTGATATTGGACATCGACAGGCAGTTGCCGAGCGTGCGGGCGATCGGGAAGCCCATGCGCGTGGCCGCCGTGCCGATGCGCAGGTCGCAGCAGGCGGCAATGCCGGCGCCGCCGCCGGTGCAGGCGCCGGCGATAGCGGCGATGGTCGGCACCCGGCAGGTCTCCAGCGCGGTGAGCACGCGGTCGATCCGCGCTTCGTAATCGAGGGCGTCCTGCGCCGTCTTGAATTCGCGGAATTGCGAGATGTCGGTACCCGAGGCGAAGGCCTTGTCGCCGGCGCCGGTCAGGATGATCGCCTTGATCGAGTGGTCCTCATTGGCGGCCTGGCAGATCTCTGCCATCCGCTCATACATCGAGAACAGCATGGCATTACGCGCCTGCGGGCGATTGAAAGTGATCTTCGCGATCCCGTTCTCGACGGAATACAGCAGGTCTTCATTGGCAGGCGTTGGCGCGTTCATGTGATTCGTCCTCTGGTGCAGCGTTCCGCCGCAACATGTTGAAAAGGCTGGAGCGATTATGCTCCAGCCTCCAGTAGATTGTTAGGCCTCAAAGACGGGAATTCGTTCGCTTTAAGCCACCGCCGCCTTGGTCATCGGCACCACGCTTTTGCCGGTCAGCACATCCATCGCTGCCATCACGCCGCCGGCGCGGTGCGGGACCTTGGCAAGTTCGAGACCCATCTCGACACCAGCCAGCGTGCCCATCAGCATCAGGTCGTTGAAGTGCCCGATATGGCCGATGCGGAAGATCTTGCCCTTCCACTTGTTGAGGCCGGTGCCGAGTGACATGTCGAAATTGTCCAGCACCACCTTGCGGAACTTGTCGGCGTCATGCCCTTCCGGCATCAGCACGGCGGTCAGTGCCGGCGAGTGATCATGCGACTCGATGGAGACGGTCTCGAGGCCCCAGGCCTTGACGGCGGCGCGGGCGGCGGCGCCATGGCGCTTGTGGCGCGCGAATACGCTATCGAGCCCCTCCTCCTCCAGCATCGCCACGCCTTCCTTCAGCGCATAGAGCAGGTTGGTCGCGGGCGTATAGGGCCAGGAGCCAAGCTTGTTGGCGTTGATGATCTCTTCCCAGTCCCAATAGGACCGGAACGAACTGTTGGCCTTGGAGGCGGCCAGCGCCTTGTCGGACACGGCATTGAAGCCGAGGCCCGGTGGCAGCATCAGGCCCTTCTGTGAACCGGCGACGGAGACGTCGATGCCCCAGGCGTCATGTTCGTATTCGAGCGAGCCGAGGCCGGAGACGGTGTCGACCATCAGCAGCGCCGGGTGCTTCACCCGGTCGAGGATCTTGCGGACGTCCTGCGGATGGGTGACGCAACCGGTCGAGGTCTCGTTATGGACGATCATCACCGCCTTGATGGCGTGCGACTTGTCGGCGGCGAGACGCTTCTCGATCTCGGCGAGATCGGCGCCGTGGCGCCAGTCGCCCGGCACGAAATCGATGTCGAGCCTGAACTTCTCGGCGAGGCCGCGCCACAGCGTGGCGAACTGGCCGGTCTCGGCCATCAGCACCTTGTCGCCCGGCGACAGCGTATTGACGATAGCGGCTTCCCAGGCGCCGGTGCCCGAGGAGGGATAAATGATGACCGGCTGCTTGGTCCGGAATACACGCTGCATCGCAGCAATGACGTGGAGGCCGAGCTCGGCGAATTCGGGACCGCGATGGTCCAGCGTGGGCATATCCATCGCCCGCAGCACCCGGTCGGGTACGTTGGTCGGGCCAGGAATCTGCAGGAAATGCCTTCCGGTGTGCACGGTCATGTCTCGTCCTTCCCAGGGAGTCCATTTTTATTGAAACGCCCGGATAGCACCTTTCAAACAGCTTGTCCCGCGTCTGGTATACCAGAGCGCCGAAGAAAAACGTTGGGCAGCCATGAGGATTTCTTATCCCTCCCGTATCTCCTTGTTGCCACTGCCGGAGCACAGCACCTCCGGGTTGCCAAGCCGGAATCCGGATGCAAGACAGGGCGATAGAGGGATAAGGCTGGAATCCATGGCGAAGGCGGCAATCATTCGGAGCACGGCTGCAGACAGCGCGCTGGCTGCCAGGCTGTCACGGGAAGTCTCCGGCGACGTGTTCTTCGACCCGTTCAATCGCGGCCGTTATGCCACCGATGCCTCGTTCTACCAGATCGTACCGTTCGGTGTGGTCGTTCCGCGCACCATCGACGAGGCGCTGCGCGCGCTGGCGATCTGTCGCGACGATGGCCGCATCGTTACGCCGCGCGGCGGCGGCACCTCGCAATGCGGACAGACCGTCAATGACGGCATCGTCATCGACCTCTCCAAACATCTCAACAAGCTCATCTCGCTCGACGTCGAGAACCGCACCTGCATCGTCGAGCCCGGCATCGTGCTCGACGATCTCAACCGGCAGCTGAAGAAACACGGGCTGTGGTTTCCTGTGGATGTCTCCACCGCATCGCGCGCCACCATCGGCGGCATGGCCGGCAACAATTCATGCGGCGGCCGTTCGCTGCGCTACGGCACCATGCGCGACAACACGATCGCGATGGACGCCGCACTGGCCGATGGCAACCTCCTGCATTTCGGCGAAGTAAATTCCGGGGACGATGCGCCTGCTTTATTTCGCGACATGCTGGCGCTCGGCGAACGCGAGGCGACCGAGATCGCGGAGCGCTTCCCGCAGGTGCAGCGCCGCGTCGGCGGCTACAATCTCGATGCGCTCACGCCGCGCAACACCGCCAATAACCTGGCGCATCTCCTCATAGGCTCCGAAGGCACCCTCGCCTTCACCACACAGGTCGAACTCAAGCTTTGGCCGCTCATCGGCAGCAAGGCGCTCGGCGTCTGTCACTTCGGCAGCTTCTATGAAGCGATGGATGCGACCCAGCATCTGGTCAAGCTCAAGCCCATCGCCGTCGAACTGGTCGACCGCACCATGATCGCACTCGGCCGCGACATCGCGATGTTCCAGCCGATCATCAAGAGCGCGGTGCGCGGCGATCCGGATGCACTCCTGATCGTCGAATTCGCGGAAGAGGATCAGGCCGCGAATGCCGCCAAGCTGAAAGAGCTGGGCGCATTGATGGGCGATCTCGGCTTTGGCTGGAACAACCCGCCGCGCAAATGGGGCGGCGTCGTCGATGTCACCGAGCCTGCTCTGCAGTCGGGCATCGCCGAGTTTCGTTCCGCCGGCCTCAATGTCATGATGTCGATGAAGCAGGACGGCAAGCCGGTGTCCTTCATCGAGGACTGTGCAGTGCCGCTGCCGCATCTGGCCGACTATACCGAACGCCTTTCCGCGATATTCAGGAAGCACGGCACCACCGGCACCATGTATGCGCATGCCTCCGAAGGCTGCCTGCATGTCCGCCCGGTGCTGAACCTGAAGCTCGACAAGGACGTCAAGGCAATGCGCGCCATCGCCGAAGAAGCCTTCGCGATAGTCAGGGAATACAAGGGCTCGCACTCCGGCGAGCACGGCGACGGACTCGTGCGTTCGGAATTCCACGCCGAAATGTTCGGCGAGCAAATCATCGGCGACTTTGCCGAAGTGAAGCATCGCTTCGATCCGCAGAACGTCCTCAATCCCGGCAAGATCGTCGATCCGCCCAAGATGGATGATCGTTCGCTGTTTCGTTACACGCCGGATTATCGCGTCGGCGAGCTCAAGACTGCTCTCGACTGGTCCGCCTGGCCCGGCGCCGGCGGCGGTTTCCAGGGCGCCATCGAAATGTGCAACAACAATGGCACATGCCGGAAGCTAGAGGGCGGCGTGATGTGCCCGTCCTATCGCGCGACGCGCAACGAGAAAGACGTCACCCGCGGCCGTGCCAACACACTGCGGCTGGCAATCTCCGGCCAGCTTGGCCCGGATGCGCTGACGTCGGATGCCATGGCCGACACGATGAAACTCTGCGTGTCGTGCAAGGCGTGCCGCCATGAATGCCCGACCGGCGTCGATATGGCGAAGATGAAGATCGAGGTTCTGGCCGCCCGTGCCGCGAAGCATGGTCTCACCCTGCGCGATCGCCTTGTCGGCTACTTGCCGCGCTATGCTGCCCTGGCCGCACGCGCCGCGCCGCTGGCGAATTTGCGCAACAAGAGCCCGCTGCTTCGCAATCTGCTGGAACGCTATGCCGGGATCAGCGCCAAGCGCAGCCTGCCAGAATGGCGAAGCGATGTGTTTCATCGCGACGAAGAAGCCTTCGGCCCGGCAGATGGCCGCGAGGTCGTGCTGTTCGCCGACACGTTCAACCGCGCCTATGAGCGCGAGAATCTCGACGATGCGCTGCGCGTACTCACCGCCGGTGGCTATCGCGTGCATCTACCGAAGCCGATCGATCGCAGCAGCCGTGCACTCTGCTGCGGCCGTACGTTTCTCTCGGCGGGCCTCGTCGATCAGGCGCGCGCCGAGCTGGATCGCCTGGTTGCCACCTATGCGCCCTTCGCGGCACGCGGCGTGCCGATTGTCGGTCTTGAGCCGAGCTGCCTGCTGACGCTGCGCGACGAGTTACTATCGCTGCGTTCCGACGACACCGCCAAAACCGTCAGCGCCCACGCCATGCTGTTCGAGGAATTCCTGGTCCGCGAAGCCGAGGCCGGCCGGCTGCAACTGCCGCTGAAGCCGATCGCGCCGAAGGCGATAGTGCATGGCCACTGCCATCAAAAGTCATTCGGTGCGTTCAAGCCGGTCGAACAAGCCTTACGCCTGATCCCGGATCTGAAGGTCGAGACCTTCGAATCCAGTTGCTGCGGCATGGCGGGCGCGTTCGGCTATGGCGCCGACACCTATGACGTCTCGATGCAGATGGCCGAAGCGTCCTTGCTACCCACCGTGCGCAAGGCCGCCGCCGATACGCTGATCGTCGCCGACGGCACATCATGCCGGCACCAGATCGCCGACGGCGCCTCGCGCCATGCGCTACATGTCGCGCGGGTGCTGGCCATGAGCCTCGACGGCGCCGCAACAAACGTCCATTCTTCCACGCTCAACTAGGAAAACAACCGATATGGCCGACCTCACCCTCGATACAGCCCGCAAGATCATCGATGGCGCTCTCGCCAAAGTGATCGAGATGAAGTTCAAGCCCATGGTCATCACGGTGCTCGACGCTCGTGGCTGCGTGAAGGCCACCATCGCGCAGGACGGCACCAGCCTGATGCGCGGCGAAGTCGCCCACGGAAAAGCCTATGGCGCATTGGCCATGGGGCTCGGCTCGAGGGCTTTGCTCAAGCGTGCCGAGGAACAGCCGTTCTTCATCGATGCCGTGAATACCATGGCGCGCGGCGCGCTGATCCCGGTGCCGGGCGGCGTTCTCATTCATGACGCATCGGGCAGCCTGCTCGGCGCCATCGGCATCTCCGGCGATACATCGGACAATGACGAGATCGCAGCCGTCGCGGGCATTGAGGCGGCCGGCCTCAAGGCCTCGACCGGCTAGATCGACATTGACTCAGCCACCGCATCCCCCGATCGACGACAGCGCGCTGCGCCCGCTGATCGACCGTATCGGGGATGCGCATGTGAAGGCACGGCTGGAGATCGAAACCCATCGCGATCACCAGCTGTTCGGCCAGGGCCGCCTGTTCTTCAATCTGGAGAACTGGCTCACCGCACCGCCGATCGTCCGCACCGCGCTGCAACTCGCCGGCCTCTATGGCCGCGCCCGCCGCGAGGCCAGCCGCGTGTTGGTCCGCGAGAATATCGTCGCGTCACCGCGCCTGCCCGCCGCGTTCGACGGGTTCACGATCTTGCATATCAGCGATCTCCACGTCGATCTCAGCGAGGATGCGCTGCGCCACCTGATCTCCTTCGTCGGCGATCTCGATTACGACATCTGTGTGCTGACCGGCGACTATCGCGGCAAGACCTATGGGCCGTATCAGCGCGCCACCGAAGGTGTCGGTGAACTGCGCGCGAGGCTGCGCGATTCTGTCTATGGCGTTCTCGGCAATCACGACAGCATCCGCATGACGCCGGCGTTGGAAGCCATGGGCATCCGCATGATGTTCAACGAATGCGAGACGATCGCTCGCGGCGACGAGAGGATCTATCTCGCCGGTGTCGACGATCCGCACTTCTACCTTGCCGACGACATCCCGAAGGTCGCGTCGCAAATTCCGACGGACGCCTTCTCGATCCTGCTGTCGCACACGCCGGAGACCTATGCCGAGGCGGCCGAGCACAATTTCGACCTCATGCTGAGCGGCCACACCCATGGAGGCCAGCTCTGCCTGCCCGGCGGCTACGCCATCAAGCTGGAAGCCGTGTTGCCGCGCCATATGGGCAACGGCGCATGGCGCCATGAAGGCATGGCCGGCTATACGTCCGTCGGCGTCGGCACCAGCTTGCTCCCGGTGCGACTGAACTGCCCTCCGGAAGTGACGCTGCACCGGCTGAAACACACCGGCTAGTTCTTGGATACGATTTACTAACCAAAGCGGCTGTCAGCCGCCACCTGTCACCGCGAGCTGCCGTTTATTAAGCTGACAGGGCTAGTGTTGATGGTCGCCCGACAGCTTCCAGGCAGGACCATTCCGACATGACGGTAATGATTACAGGCGGTGCCGGCTTTATAGGTTCGCATATCTGCGTGGAGCTCATGCACGCCGGTCGTCAGGTCGTGATCTATGACAATTTCGCCAATAGCCATCCGGAAGTCATCAATCGGATTCGGCGGATCACCGGCACGGCGCCGGATGTCGTCAAAGGCGATGTGCGCGATGTCAACACGCTGATATCGACCCTGTCGGCGCATGGCTGCAGCGCTGTCATTCACGTTGCCGGACTAAAGTCGGTTGCGGATTCCGTCAGCAAGTCGGCTGAGTATTACGATTGCAACGTGGTCGGAACCCTGAGGCTGGCGCAGGCCATGCAGCAGACCGGCGTGCGCAATATCGTCTTCTCATCGTCGGCGACCGTCTATGGCGAGCCGAACGTGCTGCCGTTGCGGGAGGACCACAAGCTCGCACCAGTCAGCCCCTATGGCCGCACTAAAATGCAGGCCGAGGATTTGCTCATCGACATTGCCCATTCCCTAAGCCCGCTGAACGTCGCGATTCTGCGCTATTTTAATCCGGTCGGCAGCCATGAAAGCGGGCTGATCGGAGAAGACCCCAATGGCGTGCCGAATAATTTGATGCCCTATATTTCACGCGTCGCTATTGGGCGACTGCCCGCGCTCAATGTTTATGGCAACGATTATCCGACACCGGATGGCACTGGCATACGTGACTACGGCCATGTGGTCGATCTGGCCGCCGCTCATATCGCGGCCCTCGACTGTGTCGACAAGCAGCGGGTCCTTAAGGTCAATCTGGGAACCGGCCAAGGCACCAGCGTGCTGGAGCTGGTTGACGCCTATACGCGTGCGAGCGGAAAGGTGATTCCTGTCACTTTTGCGCCGAGACGCCTCGGCGATATCGCCAGCTACTATGCAAGCGCAGAGCTTGCAGCAGATGTTCTCGGATGGCACGCAAAGCGCGGTATTGCAGAGATGTGTCGTGACGCCTGGAACTGGCAGCGGAAAAATCCCAACGGCTATCTCGACCAGTGAACATGATCACGCGAAAATCGGAGGCCACGTCTGCGCAGACGCAGGCGGATCCCAATCGGTCTGCAGGAATCATCATTTTTGCACTGCTGGCGGCGGCGTCGCTCCTTCCCACATTGCTGACTCCGATTCCGGCGATGGTCGATTATCCCAATCACCTCGCCCGCATGTATCTTCTGGCCCAGAATGGGGATCCAGGAGCAAATCCGTATTATGAAGTCCGCTGGGCGCTGTATCCCAATCTTGGGATGGATTTGCTTGTCCCACGTCTCGCGCAATGGGTCGGCGTCGAGAGCGCAACGCGGCTGTTTCTGCTCTGCAGCCAAATATTGATTGTTGGTGGCGCACTAGCCCTCGAACGGGTTGTGAAGGGCCGAGTTCAGATTGGTGGCTTCGTCGCCCTCTTGTTCGTCTACTGCCTGCCCTTCAGCTGGGGTTTTCTGAATTTCGAATTCGGTCTTGGCGTCTCGCTTTGGGGTATCGCGTTCTATCTGGTGGTCATCGAGGGCACGTTCCTAACGCGCCTCGTTGTCAATGCCTTCTTCGTCTCGGCGCTCTTCGCGGTCCATTTCTTTTCGCTCGGCATCTACGGCGCAGCGATCGGAATCTATGAGCTGTGGCGCGCCCATCAACGGAAAGTGCCCTATCACGTCGCCGCATTGCGACTGGTGCTTCTCGGCCTGCCGGTCGCTCTGCTGCTTCTGGTGATGCGCGCCACCGCCGGCTCTGTTGGCAGCGAGGGCACAGAGTGGCTGTTTCAGTACAAGCCGCTCTGGCTGTTTCGCATCATGAACGGCTATAATTTGACGGTGTCCGCCGCCAGCGTTCTGGTCTTGCTGATCTCGTTGTATTTCGCGTTCAAGCGCAACGTCTTGACGATCGAACCGGTCGGCATTTGGCTCGCCGCCGGTTTTGCGCTTCTTTACCTCCTCATTCCGTCGAAGCTTCTCGGCACGTCATTTGCCGATCTCCGGATTATCCCTGCCGCAGTGATGATCGTTGCGGCGTTTTGCTCGCTATCGCTACCGAACCGGAAATGGCGGGCTGTCGTATTGCTGGTCGTCAGCGGCGTCATCATCGCCAATCTCGCAACCGTCTTTGCGGTCTGGCTCTCTTATCGCGCAGACTATGCGGCGCTGATCGCTTCGTTTCAAAAGCTTGACCGCGGTTCGCGGGTACTCGTGGGAACGAGCGGCGATGGCGACGACCCGCCATTCAAAGACCTTACGCAGTATCCAATGGCCTATGCCCCGACGCTGGCCGTGCATTACGCGAATGCTTTCGTCCCCAACGTGTTCACCGAGATTGGCAAGCAGCCCATTCGCCCCCGTGTCGACATGCAGCGGCTCGCCATTCCATATGGCGGCCCTGTGCCGATGCGGCTGCTCAGCGCGATTGCGGCCGGCGGTACGACAGCAGCCGTGCCATCGTTCATCCAGACCTGGCACCGCGATTTCGACTATCTCTATGTGCTTGGCCCCGCTGCGGCGAACCCGCTGCCCGACAGACTGCAAGAGGTGGACAGGTCAGCACGATTTGTCCTGTACAAGATTGACAGGCGGCCATAGCCACGCGGTCTAGTTCGCACCTGGGCCTGCCTCATGGAACCGCGCAAAGGCGGTCAAGGCGCCTGATTTCAAGGCGCTTTGCAAGGCCGCCTTAACCATCAGGGCTTAGGATCCCGCCATTCAGAAGGGCGGAACTCCAAAATGGCGATTGATGGCGGGCGGATCATCTACAGCATCGTCGTGCCGGTCTATAACGAGGAGGCCGTGCTGCCTGTGTTGGTCCGCCGGCTGGGACTGCTGCTCGACCGCCTCGACGCGCCCGCGGAAGCCATCTTCGTGGACGACGGCAGCAGCGACACCAGCCCCATCGTGCTGCAGGCACTCGCCAGGAGTGATCCACGCTTCCGTTACATCGGCCTGTCGCGCAATTTCGGCCACCAGGTGGCCATCACCGCCGGCATGGACGCCGCGCAAGGCGACGCGATCGTCGTCATGGACGCGGATTTGCAGGACCCGCCTGAAGTCGTCGAACAACTGATCGCCAAGTGGCGCGAAGGCAATGACGTGGTCTATGCGCGCCGCCTGTCCCGCGCGGGTGAAAGCGCGTTCAAGCGCGCCACCGCCCATGTGTTCTATCGGGTGCTTGGCCGTATGACCTCGGTTCGTATCCCGGCAGACGTCGGCGATTTCCGACTGATCGACCGCAAGGTGCTGGACGCGTTGCGCCAGATGCCGGAGCGCGATCGCTTCGTGCGCGGCATGATCGCCTGGCTCGGTTTCCGCCAGGCCGAAGTGAGTTTCCATCGCCTTGAGCGCGCCGCCGGCGAAACCAAATATCCGCTGTTCAAGATGGCCCGGCTCGCCATGTCGGCCGCTCTCGGCTTTTCCGATGCGCCGCTGCGGCTGGCGATCTGGTGCGGTCTCGCGGTGTCGGGCATGGCCCTGCTGTACGGCGCCTGGGTGTTGCTGCTCTGGATAACGAACGACCCGCATCTGGTTGCCGGCTGGTCGTCGATCATCGTCATCGTGTCGCTGCTCTGCGGGTTGAACATGCTGATGACCGGCATCGTCGGCCTCTATGTCGGGCGCATCCACGCAGAAGCGAAACATCGTCCACTTTATGTTGTGCAGAACCGCGTCGGTTTCGACCGCGATCAAGCCGAAACATCTTACCGCACCTCGCGCAGCGCCTGACGGAGCGGATGTCATGAGCCAGCTGTTCGACAGCTACCGCAGCAACTACCGCGACGTCGTTCAATCCTCGATCGACTTTTCCGGCCTGCCACATAGCTTCTTCATGCGTGCAAAGGCCGATCTGCTGCGCGAATTGATCGCAGAGCGACTTCGATCAAAAAAGCCTGACATGCTCGATGTCGGGTGCGGCGTTGGCAGCTTCCATCCACTGCTGCGCGGCATGGTCGGTCAACTCAGCGGCATAGACGTATCCTCCGCCAGTATTGCGCAGGCACAGGTCGACAACCCCGATGTCGCCTACCAAGCGTTCGATGGCCGCATTTTTCCTTTCACCGATGCCAGCTTCGATCTCGTCACCACGACCTGCGTCATGCATCACGTCCCGCCCGCCGAATGGGCGGGCTTCATGCGCGAGATGCGACGTGTGGTGCGGCCGGGCGGCATGGTCTGTGTCATCGAACACAACCCGTTCAATCCGCTGACACGCTTGGCCGTTGCACGCTGCGAATTCGACCGCGATGCCGTATTGCTCGGCGCCGGGAAGACGCAAAAGATCATGGCAAGCTCTGGCCTGCACGACATATCTTCGCGGCATTTCCTGCTGCTGCCCTGGGAGGCGACAGCCGCGCGGCGCGTTGAAAGTGCCTTGAGTGGCCTGCCGCTCGGCGCGCAATACGCGACGTTTGGTACTGCCTGAGCTACTTCGCTACCGCGTTCTGACGCTTGTGCACCACCGCCACGTCGTCGCCATAGACACGCTTCCAGTCTGGCAGCCGATCAAGCAACGCCACCGCCGGAGTTTCCGGCTCCAGCAGCGTGGCATCTATTTTGTACTCGTCGAGCAGCTTCAGAAAGTCATTCAGGTCCGCCAGCGAGAGGCCGCTGTTGTAGCGATGAAGAAATCTGCCACCATAGAGTTCGCCGCGACCATCGATGAAAGTGGGAATTCCCGCGAAGATCAGATAGCCGCCAAACGAATAGTCGTTGAGCACGCGGTGCGCCGCAGTCAGACCGGCGCTGGCCACCGCTGCCTGTGGCGTATTTCGCGCAGCGGGGCGAACGTCGCGCGCCGAAGCGATTACGGTCGCCAGGATCATGACACCGAGGGCACCGACCTGCAGCGCCCAACCTGAGCCGGCCTCATTGGATGCGGCCAAGCTGCGAAACTGCTGCGCGATCGGCGCGGCAAGATAAAGTGGCGCCAGCATGGCAAGCAGATCCGCGTTGCGCACCTGCGCCAGAGCAAAATGCAACAGGCCGATTAAAACCAGAGCCCGCACCACGGGAAGCGTCACGCCGCGCGACAGCGCAAAGATTCCCGCCAGCAGCAGGATCTCAAAGATCCCGATACGGCCGAAATTCTGTGGCCGCCATTCGCCGATCCAGTTGAGCGCGTCGCCAAGACCCATCGTCGTCAGCGGCATCAACAGCGTGCCAGGCCCGTAAGGGGTCAGGCAGGATGCGGCAACAGCAAGAGCCGCGAAAGCGAGCCAATGAAGCACTTCGCGAGGCCGCTCGCGGAGCTTGTTTCGTATGAGGACTTCCAGGATTGCGGGCCCGATCAACCCCAGTGCCAGGATGACACTGCCATGGAGATTGGCCCACAGAACCAGTAGGGGTAACGCCCAGTAGGGCGGCCGTGCACGCGTATCCATGGCACGAACGAGCGCGGTCGCCCAGGTCATCATGACCGGCAGTGCCAGTACATGCGGCCGCGCCAGCAGATGCGGCGCGAGAAGAACGACCACGGCTGTAACGATGATCAATACCGGCTTCGGCGCAAGTTCGCGCAGCAGGAACCGGGTCAGAATCCCGACGGAAAGCGCGATGGCCGCAGCAGCAAGCGCCACAACGCCTTGCCAGCCGGCAAACGTATAGACCGCCCCGTAAATGACCTCGGAGAGCCATTCGAAGGCAAGCCAATGACCGCCATGCATGGAGAAGGAGAACGAGTCGGTCGACGGAATGACGCCATTCGCCAGGATCCAGCGGCCGATCGCGATATGAGAATAGCTGTCCGGATCGTTCAGCAGCCGCGGCCCGAGCGCCAGCAGCACGCCATAGACGCACGCGCTCACCAGCAAAGGCATCGCTGCTCGCACCGGGAACTGCTTGGCTGGGCTGCTGATGGCCTGGTCGCTCACGGGCTACGAGGGTACGGCGACACTGTTAATTCCACTTTAAGGCTGACGATGCGCCGGCACGACGTGTCGCGATGGCCGAGAGGTGCTTTCACTTGCCCGGCCACACCGGCTTGCGCTTCTCGCCAAACGCCTTGAGGCCTTCTTTCGCATCCTCGGTCATCGACAGGATCGCGATCTGGCTTTCGGTATAGGCAATACTCTCGTCGAACGACATCGCCGCGATGGCGCGCATCGCATATTTGCCGCGGCGGATCGCGGTCGGCGACTTGTCGGTGATGCGTGAGATCAGCCAGTCGACCTTGCTGTCGAGCTCGGCCGCCGGCACCACGTGATTCAGCAGGCCAGCGCCAAGCGCGGTCTGCGCGTCGAACGGCTCGCCAGTAATGCACCATTCGTTGACCAGGCGACGTGGCGCAATGGACTGCAGCAGCGCCAGCACCTGCATTGGAAACACGCCGACCTTCACCTCGGGAAGACCGAAGATCACGTTGTCCGCGGCCACCGCCATGTCGGTCATGCACAGCAGCCCCATGCCACCGGCCATGCAGACGCCGTTAACGCGCGCAATGGCGGGCTTGGTGGCGTTTTGCGACAGCCGCATCAGATCGGCGAGATCGCCATTGGGCTTGGAGAAATCCATTGAGAAGGCCGCACCCGCGTTCGCCAGATCAGCGCCGGCGCAGAACGCCTTCTCGCCCGCGCCGGTCAGAACGATCACCCGTACGCCCGCATCCTCGTGGGCGGTGCGATAGCCGTTGGCAATGCCGGCGATGACATCGCCATTCATGGCATTGCGCTTCTCCGGCCGGTTGATGGTGATCCACAGTGCGGCGCCCTTCTTCTCCAGGATTACGCTATCATCGGCCATCGGTCTGCTCGCTTGGTTGAAGTTGATGCGGCTGGTATAGCCGCTCAGAAGCGGCGCACCAAACCCAGCGCGTCGCCCGCACTGTTCTCGGACTCAATCGCACGCAGGTAGCCCTCGCGTTGCTGCAATCGCGCCCAATAGGCTGTGACACTCGGCCCGAATTGCGATGCAAGCCCGAGACGACTGGCCAGAAGCAGTGCATAGCCGACGGAAATGTCCGCGGCGGTGAAACGGCCGGCACAGATATAGTCGTTGGTGGTCGTGATGCTCTCAATCACGCGCAACCGGCCGAGAAAGAACTTCGAGTAATCCTCGACCACCTGCGGATGGCGGCGTTCTTCCGGCTCGAGTTTCGAATAGCGCAGCACGAGCGCCTGCGGGAAGGTCAGCGTCGCCTCGCCGAAATGCAGCCAGTTCAGGAACGGGCCGTAGTCCGGCTCGTCGATGCCGACGGCCAGCGGCGTCGGGCCATGTTTGGTCACCAGATATTGCGCGATCGCCGCCGATTCCGTCATCCGGGTCTCGCCATCGAGCATCAGCGGGATGGTGCCGAGCGGATTGATGCCGAGATATTCCTTGGCAAAGACACGCGGCGGGAACGGCAGCATCTTCAGCTCATAGGGCAGCCCGAGCTCTTCAAGCGTCCATAGCGGGCGGAACGAGCGCGCGCGGGCGCAGTGGTAGAGCGTGATCATCGGGCGAGACCTCCAAGCTGGCACGGACTATCGCCGTGCTGCCAGCCAATGAGAAGCAGCCGCAAGGCTTCGTCAAGTCTTGCCCTTCTTCGTGAAGACTTGCCCTTCGCCACATGGTCTCGGCAGACCGGTTTCGCCCTTCCCGATCGACGACACCCATCACCACGCGCACGTCACCGAGGCCGATCACGACGGCTTCGCGCCTCGGTTGCAACTGATGCGGCCGGCGGCGCAGCCGACATTAGTTCACCCGACTGCGACGAACTCCTGGCCAGATCGTCATCGGTTGCGGAGACTCGTCAGCCGGCTTGGCACGATCCTCCGGGGAGAAAAACGCTGCGCGGGCAAACCCGGCGGGCAAGCCGCTCTGGGTGACGTTTGCTCCCTTTGTGCCGACCGGTTCCACCGGCCTGGTGCCGCTGAAATTCTGTTTCAGCTTCGCCATCGGATTTTCCAGCAGATAGTAAGACAGGATCGACAGACCAAGCGTAATGCCGAAAGCGATCGCGACCTGGAGGATCGGCACCTTGGTGCCATGGGTCGCAGCATCGTTGAGGCCGAGATAGAACAATACCGGCAGGTGAAACACATACATCGCGTAAGAGAGAGAGCCGAGCCCACGGAACAGGGACAGCGACAGGATCGCCGTCATCACACGCCGGACAATGCCGCGATCGAACACCAGCGTCGCGACGAAGGACACGCTCACCATCGAATAGGCGATCAGCGCAAGGGTCCAGTAGACTGGTTGCGAGGTGATGATGCCGAGGTCGCGCCCCTTGCGATCGATCACGAGGATCATCAGCGCTGCGACCACGAGCGCTGCACAGCGCCAACCGCGCAGCGGCCGGTTCTCGAATTCGCGCAGCGCCAGCCAGCCACCGAGAGATAGCGACAGCATGCGGGTGAATAGCGACATATAGACGACATCGCCCGCCTCTCGCGGCTCGTGATTGATGAGCAGCTGCGCCATCAACAAACCGCTCGCCACCGCCAGCAGCGGGATCACCCGCCCAGTCACGACATTGAGCCACGCCGGTGCCACCATCAGGATCAACAGCGGCCAGAAGAAATAGAATTGCTCTTCCACCGACAACGACCAGGTGTGTTCCAGCGGGTTCGGCGCCGCATGCAGCGGATGATAGAAATTGAACGTGTAGGTCAGAAGGCTCAGCGTATCCGCCGGACCTAATCTGAAGATAAAGTAGCAGGCGAGTACCGTGAGGTAATAGACCGGGAAGATGCGCAGCGCCCGGCGCATATAAAAGTCTTTGAAGGAGATGCGGCCGGTCTTGGCCCGCTCACGCAGAAGCAACCGCGTGATGAAGAAGCCAGAGATCACGAAGAAGATGTCGAGCGCGATATAGCCCACGCGTGACAGCTGATTGGCGTACCAGATCGCGTTGTAGGCGTTGCTGTCCAGCACCTGCGGGCAATGGGTGAACACCACCACCACCACGCCGATTCCCCGAAAGCCGTCGAACGCCAGAAATTTCTCCAGCCGCTTGGCGACACTTGCATTCTCCGACATTGCGATCTCCCCGTTTGAACCGGGGATAGCAACGGCGCGAATAACGAGGGTGAAGGCGATTTACATGTCTACCACCTCAGGCGAAAATGTTCGGGCTTAACCTGAATGCCCGGCTGCGCGGGAGCGTTAGGGTTGACGCCGCCGCGTTTACCACAACCCAGAACAATCTTCACTGCGACTCCAGCGCCGCTTACGATCCGTTAAGCATCTGGGAACAGGCTGGGAACGATCGAAATTGACTCAACTTGTATTGGCAAGTGTGAGGGCAGCAGATGACCAGAGTTCAGTATCTCAGGGAACAAGCGATCCGCGCCGAACGGTTGGCAAAGACTATTCTGGATACCGTCACTGTCACGCGACTTGTCGAAGCATCGCACGCATACCGCCAGGAAGCCGATCGCCTCGAGCAATACGAGGCGAGCGATCACGCGACAACAATGTGGATGCCTCACTAGTTGAACGCGGACGGGAGCCAACAGATCAGGCGTGGCGGGGCGACGGGACACACACCGCACGCCACGGGGATGCCAGCTTTGCGCCAAGGAACAGACATTCCAAGCCTGCCACGCGTAAACGGCGATCCAGTTTTTTGTAAGCTCACTCAGTCAGCATGCTGGCTCACATACTTGATGGTCTGGAATTCCTGCAGCCCTTCAATGCCGCCTTCGGAGCCAGCAGCCGGTCCATACATTGCGCCAGGAGCTGCCAATCGCCCAAGCTGAGCCGAAAAGCCCACTGCTTCACGATAGCTCGTAGCTGTCGTATCACCAGCCCCATTGCCGCCAATTAGAGGCACATGAGGCACCAACCGACTGAGCCCCACCTTCCAGCCCATTTCGTTTCCACGGTTGCAGTTTGGCGTTGGCGCCGGGTTGATGTCACTCATTGCAGAATGGCGAGATCACACCGAGTTAGCTGATCGCCGATGACTGTATAGGAAAATGCAGTTTCCTATACAGTCATCGGCGTGGATGAATTCTCATGTTTCTTAGTTCAGCAATGATCGTCGAACTATCCCGCTCCTCGAACTGATCGCGGCTCGTTTCGAAGCGGGTTCAGAGCTACACAGCCCTCGTCAGAGCACCGTCGATGATGAGGTTGGTACCCGAGATGCGGCTCGCGATCGGGCTAGCCACGAACACGACTCCGGCGGCCACTTCCTCCGCGGTTCCCATTCGACCGGTCGGATTCAAGCTCATGGCCGTCTTGTAAAGTTCGGGCGAGCCGTGTTCGATGCCCTGCCATATGCCGCCCTCGAAATAGGTGTTGCCGGGCGACACCGCGTTGACGCGGACGCCTTTGCCGGCGAGCTGATTGCTCAATCCCTTGGCATAGTGGATCAGTGCAGCCTTGAAGGCGCCGTAAGAGCCGGCGGCGAAATCGACCTCGAACCCGGAGACGCTGGAGACGATAACAATCGACGGCGTCTTCGATTTTTCCAGATAGGGAAGCGCGGCCGCCACCGCATTGACCGTGTGCATCATGTCGATGCGGAATGACTTTTCCCAGGTTTCCGCGGTATCGCCGACCGCCAGTGCGCTGACATTGCATACGAGGATATCGACGCCGCCGAGCTCGGCGGCCGCGCCGTCAACCCATTGCTTGAGGGCGACGGGATCGGCGACATCGGTCGACTT
This sequence comes from Tardiphaga sp. OK246, assembly GCF_900188215.1. Taxonomy (NCBI): domain Bacteria; kingdom Pseudomonadati; phylum Pseudomonadota; class Alphaproteobacteria; order Hyphomicrobiales; family Nitrobacteraceae; genus Tardiphaga; species Tardiphaga sp. OK246. The sequence goes on along the minus strand of NZ_FZOX01000009.1, from coordinate 80,551 downwards.
GCCCCAGGCCTTGACGCTCTTCGCCTGCAAGGCCGCAACGACGCTGTCGATCTGCTCTTGTTGTCGCGCGCAAATGGCGACGTTGGCGCCCTCGCTAGCGAACATATCCGCAATCGCACGACCGATTCCCTTGCTTCCGCCCGTCACGAGAGCGTTCGTGCCCTTCAATCCCAGATCCATGGTTCACTCCTCGGTTGAGATGCCTGACTGCTCGGCTTGCACGATTGTCATCGGTGCTCTCGCGCGTGCCACCCCACAGCCTTCGTGATCAACCCGCGGTAGCTGTGCGGCATCCGCATAGCAACCAGATCTTTCCGGCGCACAACGTTGGTCGGATAGACGGTGTCGAGATTCGTGGTGTCCACCACCGCCGTCGCCGTCCCTTCGGTATCCGCCGCGATGGCTTCCCGACGCGGAAACTCGAAGGTGTCGGGGCCGAACACGCCGCTGAGGCCTGGATATCCGTTGCCGGGATCGAACACATTCGAGAACGCAAAGAACACGTTGTTCTCGCCGGCGCGAACCCGGAAGTGATGCCAGTGATAGAGATCGGCGCCGGTCGGGATCGGATAGTTCTGCGACACAAGCGATCCCACATGCGGGGTGCTGAAACGTTCCTTAATCGCTGCCGCGCAGACGATGAGATCACACCCCTTCAGCGCAAGGATGCGGCCGGCTTCAGGAAACGATGCATCGTGACCGATCAGAAGGCCGATGCGCCCGACCGACGTGTCGGCCACCACCCAGTCATCGCCGTGACGCGCCCAGGCACGCTCGGATTCCGTCAAGTGGGTCTTGCGGTAAACCGCGACAAGGCCTTCAGGCCCGATCAGGCACGCGCTGTTGTAGATCGCATCGCGGTTACGCTCGGCGATGCCGACGACAAGATACACCTTGAGTTGGGCGGCCAGACGGCAGAGCTGATCGGTCACCGGCCCCGGAACAGTCTGCGCTCGCGCGCCGGGATTGTTGAGGCCGCTCAGCGCGAGCTCCGGAAACACGACGAGGTCGGCGTTGCCCTCAAGCTCCGCCTGCCGCGCAAGCGAGGTGATGCGCGCGAGATTTGCTTCGACGTCGTCACTGGGACTCATCTGCGCGACCGCAACCCGCGACGTCCGCCCCGTCGGCCAGGGCTTGTGGCCGTACAACTTGAAAAAATCGCGGGGATTCCAGCTGAACGTATCGGACAGCAGCCCCGCATAGAGTTCGGGGCGGCGCTGAGAGAACACGGCTTCACCGCCAACACGCCGCGCGCGGGACGCGTCCAGATCCATGTCAGCTAGTGCGAAGCCGTCCCCGCTATCGATCAGGGCCGCAATTGTTCCGTCCGGCGCGATCACGCAACTGCCGCCGCTGAACTGGACGGTGCGTTCAAGTCCCCACCGATTGCTTTCGATCAGATAGCAACCGTTCTCGAACGCCCGGCTGATCCAATACGGAGCCGGTGTGCGCTCAGCGAGCCAGTTCGAGATATGGCAGATCACGTCGGCGCCCTGCAAGGCGACGAGACGCGCGGTCTCCACAAAGTGGATGTCCATGCAGATCAGCAGCGCGATGCGCCCGATCGGCGTGTCTAAGACCTGATGGCCGAGATCGCCTGCCGCCGACCATTTCGGCTCCGCAATATAGGGATGCGTCTTGCGATGCTGGCCAATCACACCTTCGGGTCCGATCAGCACCGCAGAGTTGAAATAGATGCTGTCGCTATCGACCTCCGGCATGCCGACAACAATGTAGCAGTCATGTTTCCGCGCGAGCGCTGCGAAGCGATCCGTGGTCGGCCCCGGGATCGTCTCGACGAAAGGCGCGACCTCAGCCCGGTCGAACCAGCAATAGCCCGTGGTGCCCATCTCGGGCGTAACGATGAGCCGGGCGCCCGCTGTCGCCGCCGCCTCGCAGAGTTCGAGCAGCCGCGCGATATTGCGCTCCTTCTCGAACATGGTCGGTTCGAACTGAACCGTGGCAACCTTGTGCACGCGCGACATGATCGGCTTACCCTTTTAGACCAAAAACGACTTCTTAATCGAAGCGCCGAGCGTATATTTCGGATCCACCATGTTGCCGAGCCGGACGCGGCCGGTCTGGGTCAGCAGCATGTAGGCATCGATCTCCTCAAAGCCGTAATCGGCCGTCATCCAACGGCAAAGCTCGCGATAGGCGATGCGCGCAGCATCTTCCATCGGCCGCGCCGAGCCGATCGTCATGATGAAGTCCTTGGTCTCCAGCCGCGGCCAGGCGATGCTCCAGCCCTTGATCAGATCGATCTGGACCGTGGTCACGGTCGGATGCTCGATCGCGACGCCGCAGAGTTCGCCGTCGCCCTGCGCCGCGTGGCAGTCGCCGAGATAGAGCAACGCGCCCTTGGTATTGACCGGCAGATAGATCACCGCACCGACACCCACGTCGGGCAGGTCCATGTTGCCGCCGTAATAGTCCGGCACCAGCGACGAAATCGCCTCGATCTCCGGCGAAGTGCCGATGGTGCCGATGAACGGCTCATAGGGCAGCGTGATCTTGTCGTTCCATTTGGTGCCGCTCTCGAGAGTGATCTCGAGCTTCTTGACGCGCTCGGGCAAAGCCGGATTGAGCAACGCGGTCTGGCCGGTGCCGACCAGCCCGCCGAATTCCGGCATGACGACAGTGGTGCCGCGCGGTTGCGGCCCACGCGGCACGATGCTCTCGATATAGACCGCGAGCGTATCGCCCTTCTCGGCTCCGTTGATCCAGATCGGCCCGTTCTGCGGGTTGAGAAAGGGAAAGTTGAGAATCTTCGAGGGGATGTCGGTCTCGTGCTTGATGGCGCCCTCGAACGCATCATGGGTTTCGGCGGAGACCACAGCGCCGGGATCGACCGTCAGCACAGGCCCTACGTAAGGGCCATAGACATAGTGGTACTTGCCCTGATCCTGTTCGGTGATCATGTGATGGGTGCCGGGTTTTCCCTTGGCGACGCCCTTGCTCGCCATGATCGAATTTTCCTGCCAGGCCATCGATTCTCTCCTTCGTCTCTGTGTTGTTATGAGCGTGGGTTGGTTTCAGACCGCGAGATGACGGCGCATTTCTGCCTGATCGTCGAGCGCGGCCCGATCGAGGCTTGCGACGATGCGCCCCTTGTCCATCACGTAGCAGCGCTGCGCCATGGCGCGGATCATGTCGAGATTCTGCTCGACCAAGATGATAGTGACGCCGGTGCTGCGGTTGAGTTCGACCATGTTGCGGGCAATGTCCTGAACGATATTCGGCTGAATGCCTTCGGATGGCTCATCGAGCAAAATGAGGTGGGGATCGGCAATCAGCACACGCCCGATGGCGAGTTGCTGCTGCTGGCCGCCGGACATGGTGCCGGCACGCTGGCTCCAGCGCTCCGCGAGGATCGGAAAGGCTTCCACGATCCGCCGCCGTCCCTCCTCGGGGATATCGCCCTTGATCGCAGCGCCGACAGCGATGTTTTCGGCCACCGTCAGGCGCGGAAACACGTCGCGCCCCTGTGGCACATAACCCATGCCAAGCCGCGCCCGCTTGTGCGGCGGCAACAGTTCGACGGCCTCGCCGCGATAGACAATCGAACCGCTCATCGCCGGCACGAGGCCAATCAGGCTTTTCATCAGCGTCGATTTGCCGACGCCGTTGCGGCCAATCACAGCGACGATCTCGCTCTCCCGTACCTCGATTTCGAGGCCCTGCAACACCGGCTTGCCGCCGTAACCGGCGCGCAAGGCCTGCGTCGAGAGAATGACTTCCTTACGCATGGGCCTGCCCCAGATAGATAGCGGCGACGCGTTCGTCGGCGACGATCTCATCGATCGAGCCTTGCGCGAAGACCTGTCCAAGATGCAGCACCGTGACGCGCTGCGCGACCTGGCGCACGAAGGCCATGTCGTGCTCGATCGCCAACACTGTCATGCCGTCCGCATTCAATCGCTGCACCATCTCGCCAGTCTGATGCGTTTCTTCCGGCGACATGCCCGCAGTCGGTTCGTCGAGCAGCAACAGTTGCGGCTTCAGGCTGATCGCCATGCCGATTTCGAGCCACTGCTTCTGGCCGTGGCTCAGATTCCCGGCGGTCTGCATCTGCTCGGCTTCAAGGTTGAGGAACGTCAGCAACCGATCGATCTCGCGCGCGAGCTCAACGCTGCGATGCGTCCGCTGCAGGGCGATTTCGAGGTTCTGTCGGACAGACAATCCCTTGAATACGCCAGGCACCTGGAATTTGACCGACAGCCCGCGGTGAATGCGGGCGAACGATTTCAGCGCAGTGATGTTCTCGCCGGCGAACAGAATATCGCCGCTGCCGGGATGGTGTTCGCCTAGGATCAACCTGAACAGCGTACTCTTCCCCGCACCGTTCGGACCGATCAGGCAATGGATTTCACCGGCCTCAAGCACGAGATCGACCGAATTGGTGACATGCAAGCCGCCGAAATGTTTATTGAGTCCGCGAAGCTCGAGAAGCGCCATCAGACGTCTCCCTTGCTGCGGCGCGCAACGAACCGGGAAATCAGATTCATGGCACCGAGCACGAGCCCGTTCGGCGCGATCAGCACGGTCAGCACCAGCAGCACACCCATGAACACCAGCGCGTATTGGCTGCCGTAAATGGTCAGGGCCTGGAAGGCCGCGAGCACCACCAGCGTGCCGATCACGGTCGACGTGAGATCGCTGCGGCCGCCGACCGCGACCCAGATCAACGGCAGCGCGGCCGCGGTCATGCCCATGCTCGACGGCGTGATGTACTGTCCCCACGCCGTGTAAAGCACGCCGGAAATGCCCGCGAGCGCCGCTCCGATCACGAAGGTGATGAGCTGATATTTGCGCACGTCGTAGCCCAGCATCTCCGCGCGCTCCGGATTCTCGCGGATAGCAACGATGACATTGCCAAACGAGGAGTTCATCAGGATGCGCAGGCCGAGATAGACCAGCAGCAGCAATCCCAGCACGGCGTAATAGAGTCCGATATCGGCCAACAACACGATGTCGCCACCGGACCATGGGATCGTTAGCGGCGGCATCGCGCTCATGCCATTAAAGCCGTTGAGGCGCGCCGCGCCGATGCGCCACTCAGGGCCCGCGGTCTGGGCCATAAAGCGCTCCAGCATCAGCGTCACCGCCAGCGTGACAATACCGAGGAAGACGCCGGCGATACGGCCGAAGAACATGAAATAGCCGAGCAGCAACGCAAACAGCGCGGCGATCACGACCGCCAGCACCAGCGCGACCAAGGTGAACCCATAAGCCGAGCCGAAATTGAGCGTGAGGATGCCGTAGCTATAACCGGCAATGCCAAAAAAAGCGGTCTGCCCGAACGAGAGCGAACCGCCATAGCCCCAGATCACACAAAGGCTGAGCGCGATGAACACCCAGACGAAGAAATACACGGTATTGCCGACCGTATAGCCGTCGCTGAACAACGGATAGGCGCAGGCAATCGCGAACACGATGGCGAACGTAATCCAGAACGCCGGACCACGACCCACAGTCTGCGGGCCTTCGAGGCGGCGGAGGAAACCAGGCAAACCGTTCACAGCTGCGGATCCTTCAGGTTCGTTCGCGCAGCAGGAAGCCGGAGATGCCTTTCGGCAGGACCCGGACAACGATGATCACGGCGACCAGCAAACCGATCTGGCCAAACAATTGTCCCTGCCAGGAGGTCATCACCGACTTCACCACCGCGAGGATCGCGCCGGCCGGCGCGGTACCGAGGAATACGTCGGCCCCACCAATCACCACGGTGACGAAGGCCTCCATGATGAAGGTGGCGCCCATCGTCGGCACCAGCGTCATGGTGGGCGCGTACAGGCCACCTGCAAGACCGGCGAGCCCGGCACCGCAGGCAAAGGTGAGACTGTAGATCAGGCGGGTATCGACACCGAGAGCCGCGGCCATGTGCGGCACCTGGATGGTGGCGCGGGCAAGCACGCCGAAGCGCGTCCAGTTGAACAGCATATAGAGGCCGCCGAGTACGCCGAGCGCGGAGGCAAACAGCACGAGGCGATAGATGGAATAAGAATACTCGCCAACCTGAAAGCTGCCGAACGGCGTTCCGACGCCGGCCATGGACGAGCCCACCAAGATCAGCGTCCCCTGGGTCGCAATGAGGCTCAGGCCCCAGGTTGCCACGATGGTGTCGAGCGGCCGGTCATAGAGATGGCGGATCACCACGAGTTCGACTAGCGCGCCAACCAACGCGGCGACGATGGCCCCGGCCAATATCGCCAGCGGCAGCGGCAGGCCGAGATGGACGGTGGAAGCCGTCACATAGGCGCCGCACATGATGAACTCGCCATGGGCGAGATTGATCACGCCCATCATGCCGAAGATCACCGCGAGCCCGCATGCCGACAGCACGAGAAAAGCGAATGCATCGCCGAACTGATAGAGCGCCGAGAATATATGCGTTGCGATGTCCATGAACCAACCGGGATGATGCAAATTCGAAATGCGAGGGAAACTTCAGCTCTTCGAGAACACTGTCCCGGCAGGCAGACGTACCTGCCGGGGCGGCGCCGACGCCGATGTCAGGGTTTCGGCGGCGGGTTCGAGGGCGTGTACTGCGCCATAGGATCCTTCTTGGTCAGATCGCAACCGGCATCGCCCAGCCAGTACGGCTTGATGCCCTCCCACACTTTCGGAAACGAGATCGAATGATCGGCCCCGACCTTGGCGAGATAAATGGTGTGCGACATATGCTGGCTCTTCGGGTCGATACAGACCTTGCCCTCCGGCGCATCCATGCAGACATCACCGATCGCGATTACCTTGCGGATATCTTCCCGCTTGGTCGACTTCGCCCGTTCGACCATCTGCTTATAGAGATAGACTGCGAGATAGGAATTCTCGGCTTCTTGGTTCACATAGGGCTCGTTAGGGAACTTGGCCTTGAACTTGGTGTAGAATGCCTTGCTGGCCGGGGTATCGATTTCCTCGATGTAGTTGGTCGTGACGTACATGTCCTTCAGGCTTGGCGGCTTGAAGCGTTTGTGTTCGTAGCCCTGCCCGACGTTGACCGACGAGGCCATCGGCAGATTGACGTTGGCGGATGCCGCCTGCTCGTAATAGGAAGCCTGCGCAGTGCCAACCAGCAGCGTCACCACAAAATCCGGCTTTGCTTTCTGGATATTCTGGATGCTCTGTGAGAACTGGGACACGCCGAGCGGGATGAACTCCTCACCGGCCATCTTGCCGCCGTTCTCCTTGACGATGTTGCGCACCCACTCCGCTGATATCTGGCCGAAATTGTAATCCGCGGCGAGCGTGTAGACGTTCTTGCCGTACTTCTCCATCATGTAGGGAATGAGCGTGGAGAACTGCTGTTCCGGCACCGCACCGGTGACAATCATATGGCCGTCGCAAACGCCGCCTTCGTACTGATTGTTGTAGAATGCGAAGCCGTTGAACTGATCGACGATCGGGCGATAGGCCTCGCGCGAAGCGGACGAGAAGCCAGCGAATACCACGTCGACCTTGTCGCGCTGGAGCACACGCCGCATGAATTCCTGATAGCGTGTGTTGTCGGACTGGGTGTCGTAGGCGACCAGCTCAAGCGGCCGGCCGTCGATACCACCCGCCTTGTTGATCTCCTCGGCCGCGAGTTGGATCGCATGCACTTTCCCGATGGTAGCCACCGCGAAATCGCCGGACTGGTCCTCAAGCACCCCGAGCTTAATCGGGGTTTGCGCAAACGCCGCACCTGTCGCGAGAACAAGCGTCCCCGTGAGGGCTACGGCGCGCAGCCCCCGCAACACATTCTTGGTCATGTTGGTGTCTCCTACATCGCTTGCTTGTTGCCGCCTCGCAGCGTGATGCTGGTCGCGCGGCCGGGAATGTCGGGCGCACTTGCCCGCCTGCTCAGAAATTCCTCGCAGTAGAGTTCCAAGTTCTGCCGCGCGCGCATGCTCTCGCGGCGAAGCTGGGAATAGGCGCTCTCTTCATCGAGACCGTCTTGCTGCATCAAGAAGATCACCGCGCGGATCACCGCGCGACGGCTACGACGGCGTTCTTCGAGATCCTGAAGGCGGGCATGCATATCGCTACGCAACATGAACTGGTTCACGCCCATGAACAGTGAGGTGTAGACGGCGCCGCCGTGGACCGGCTTACGCAGGAAGGAAGTCGCGCCGAGATTGACCAACGCCTTCAGACGGCTCGGCGCCTCGACGCCGACCAGACCGATCACCGGCACCGGCGGCAGGCGTGAGATGGGATTGACCTCAATCGCCACCGCGCCTTCGAGATCGCCGTCAACGAACAGGATATCGCGCTCGGACTGCAGGTTGCCGACATCGATATGCGCGCGGCCGTCAACGATCTCGGGATAATCGGTCGTTACACCAAGTTTGGCGAGGGTGGACTCGAGTGAGCCCTCTTTTCCGCCGCGTCCGATGACGACAAGAGCGCGACCGCCTTTGAAATTCTGCAGCAACCGGGATGTCATGATTGCACCACTCTGAGCACGGGAGAGCGCATTGCACTCGCAAAGCGCGGCGACGACTGAACGAGATAGGGATCTGGCGCGATTGGGCTGCGTGCCTCCAGCAGCACCTCGAACTGCCCATTGAGGGTGGAACGGGCGATCCGCGGTGTCAGCCAGGCGTGATAGGTTTGCGGATCAATGCGCACCTCGCCCTGCGGCGCCAGCAAGCTTTGGCTGGCGACCGCGGCGCGCACGGCGCGTGCATCATCGGTACCCGCCTGCTCCAATGCTGCGGCCAGAAGCTTGACGGCGATGTAGGACGCTTCTGCGTCGGCGGACGATACTGGTCCGCCGGGGAAGGCCTTGGCATACGCGGCGATGAATGCCGCATTCGCCGGAGATTCCAACGAGGAGAAATAGACGCTGGAGCTCAAGTGCCCGTCGATAGCCTCGTCGCCAATCTCCGCAAGCTCTGGCTCTGACAGCGTGCAGCTGGCCACCGGAATTTCATTGACCTGATCGATACCACGCGCACGGCAGGCAGCGCGGAAAGCGCGGAAGAAGGCATAGGCGCTCGTACCGATCAGATTGTTGAAGACGAAATCTGGACGCTGCTCAAGGATCGCCGATATCACCTGGTCGAATTCGGTATCGCCCACGGACAGGTATCGCTCTGCGACCACGGTGCCTCCCCGCGCGGTCAGCGCCTCACGGAAGATGCGGTTGTTCTCCCAGGCCCAGATGTAGTTGGAGCCGACGCAGAATGCGCGAGTACCAACCCGCGAGGCGAGATACTCGACCAGTGGCAGCACGTGCTGGTTGGGCGATGCTCCGGTGTAGATCACATTGTCCGAACTCTCGAACCCTTCATAATGCGACGGATACCAGAGCAACCCGTCAAACTTCTCGAAGCAGGGAATGACCTCCTTGCGACTCGAAGACGTATAGCAGCCCAAAACTTGGCGGATGCCGGCGCCGAGCAGCTCGAGACTAAGTGCGCGGTAACGTTCAAGATCGCCCGACGGGTTGACCACGACGGGCTCCAACGTCACCGCACCGTCTGCCTCGGCATTCTCCTGGAACGCCAGCAACGCGCCGTTCAGCATCGAGCGTGCGACGACGCTGTAAGACCCTGTCGTCGAGAACATTATGCCGATGCGATAGTGCTTCCGCGCCATTAGCCGATCCAAAACAAAAAAAGCGCCCGCCGGCTGTGAAGCCGTGGGCGCCCTCGCCACCAACTGGACACGCTTGAATTTGAAGCGCGGTGTTGGAAATGGTTTGAACTTGTAGCGTTATCGGGCAGCTCTGCCCAACGCTTGCAGTTTAAGCTCCCTTAGAACGACCATACTGTCAAGCACGTTGTTACGGCGAGAGTTGCTTCAATTCATCCCTCGTTGCAGCAAAACTATGCAGGGCGCCGGGAAATTACACTGGTTGCACGAGCGCCAATGACAGTCATTGCGTCGGGATCCCATTCAGACTGCAATGCAGAGCATCACCTACCATCCACAGCTATCGAATTAAATCGCAGGTCATACCCAACAGATGTATTATGAACCGGCAAACAAAAATATCGACCTTCGAAGACGAGTTGAATGAAAACGCCAGCAATTTGACGACCACCAACGAGGAGACCGCGTGGACCATACACTGCGACGTTGCGTGGCTCTTCGTCGATCGGCATTTAGTCCCATTGGATGAGCGACATCTACGAGAGGAGCTCGCTGAGCGCGACCATGGAGCCGCAGGTCAATCAACTTTCGACGCGCTCGCGGTAATGCTCAAACACATTTGTAACGCCGCGGGATGAGATTCAGCCATTCAAGCACCAGTTCCCGCCCTGTCGCCATCACAGCAGCTCACGTTTCAACAGTCCATCCAGCCAGTCCGCAAAGACCTGAAACCTCCGAGAGAGATGCTGACGGTGTGGATAGAGCAGTGCCATCGGCATCGGCGCAGCTCGATGATGGGGCATCACCTCGACGAGTTCGCCCGCGTCGAGGTGGCGTTTTACATCGTAGGCCGGGACCTGGATGAGGCCGAGGCTGGCAAGGCAGCAGGCGATATAAGCTTCGGCACTGAAGACCTACCCGGGTTTCCAAATTCAAGGTTGGCTTCATTCTACGCAGCAATATCCGGTAGCTACGAAATCGCCTTTCTCTCTCGCCCCAGGCGTCCCAACAGGATCAATCCGGCGAAAATCGCCGCGATCCCGACGACGTGATACCAGGCGAGATGTTCGCCCAGCCACCAGATCGAAAACACTGCCGTACACAGCGGGCTGAGATACAGAAATCCTGCAGCACGCGTCGGTCCGTTGGTGGCTACGCCGTACATATAGAACACGTTACCAAGCATGGTAGGACCCAATCCGGTATAGGCGATCGCGCCGAGGGCTATGGCCATGTCAGCGTCGGTCCAGGCGAACCATGGACCGCCGCTTGCAACCCATATGACATAGACCGGCAACGACACGACCAGGAGACCTGCCCAGGCAGTCACCACCGTGAGCGGCAAGGTTTCGATCACGCGCGACCATTCGCGCACACGGATCGAGAACCACGCAAAGAAGATCGCAGCGAGAAGCGACCAGAGATTTCCAAGATTCAGTTGCAGCCCGGTCAGTCGCAGCAGATCGCCCTTGCTGATGATCAGGAGCGTGCCGACAAAAGCCAGAGCGAGCCCAACTTGGCCCATTCGGGCGATTTGCCCCTGCCCCACGATCCAGCCGATCAACACGACCCATACCGGCGTCGTGGCATTGATGAAGCCCACTTCGATAGCTGGGCTTTGATAGGCTCCGCCGATCAGAAGAAACGAAAACAGGCCGACGCCGACAACGCCACCGATCGTCAATTCGCCCAGCCGCGGCCGGATCTCAGGCCAGCCGCGCCGCAGGGACGGCCACGCAATGACTGTGAGAATGATGAGAGCGGGCAGCCAGCGCCAGAACACTAGCGCCGGCAAAGGCGCCGCGTCACGCGCGGCCCGCGCGACCACATGGTTGCTGCCCCACAGTGCCGCAGTCACTATCAGCGCAAGCGTACCGAGTGATCGCGAGCCGCCGTTCATGCCCGATCGGCGGATGACTGATGACGCCCGCGTTGCGAGACGTGCCATGGCAAGGATAGCCGCTCAGCATAGTCTACGAGAAAGAAGAGGATTGTTCCGACTACGCCCAACAACAGCAGCGACACGAACACACGAACCGTGTCGAATTGCCCTTGCGCAACGAGTATCTGAAAACCGATCCCCCGACTGCCGGCCACGAACTCTCCGACGATGGCGCCCACCAGCGCGAACGAGATCGCCACTTTCATGCCCGCGAACAGACTCGGCAAAGCGCAGGGAAAGCGGATTTTTATCAATACGGCCCAAGGCGATGCCTTTGATACCTTGGCCAGCGCCAGCATGTCAGGATCCACCGACCGCAGGCCTAGAACCATATCGATGACGATCGGAAAGATCGCCAGCATTAGCGCAATCGCCACCTTGGGCTCAGGACCGGTGCCCATCCAGATAACGAACAGCGGCGCCAGCGCCACTTTCGGGATCGAGTTGAGCGCCACGAGCAGCGTATAAATAGTCCGCTCGAGGAATTTCGAATAGACAATCCCGACCGCCAGCGCGACGCCGATGACGACCGCCAGTACAAAGCCGAGGCATGTCATCCAGAGCGTAAAGCCGAGATGACGCAGGAACAACCCAGGTGTCTCCAGAAACGCGGCAAAGATCGCCGACGGCGCCGGCAGGATCAGCGGCGACGGCTGGAACACGCGAACCCCGATCTCCCACAGAACGAGAGCTCCGGCCAGCACGACGATGACGTCGCGCGTTTCGTTATCGCCCAGAAACAGACGCCTTGCGAAACGCATCATTCCTTGACGATCCCCAACTCGGCGAAGTGGTGACGGATCCGGTGCACATAGGCGGCGAATTCCGGCGTGTCGCGCACTGCAAGCAGGCGTGGTCGCGGGAGGTCGATGGTGATGACATCGACCACCATGCCCGGCGCCTTGCTCATCATGACAACGCGATCCGACAGGAAGACGGCTTCCGCAATCGAATGCGTGATGAACAAGAGCGTCTTGCGCGTGTCCTGCCAGATCTGCGCGAGCTCGATGTTGAGATCATCGCGGGTCATGGCATCGAGCGCGCCAAATGGCTCGTCCATCAGAAGCAGGTCGGGATCGGCCAGCAGTGCACGGCAGATCGATGCGCGCTGTCGCATGCCGCCCGACAATTCCCACGGAAACCGATGCTCGAAGCCACCGAGGCCGAACCGGTTCAGCAAAGCCGCCGCCCGCGCGCGTTCATCGGGGGTCGGTTTGCGGGTGAATTCGATCGACAGCAGGACATTGTCGAGAATGGTGCGCCAGTCCAGCAGGACATCGCGCTGGAACACGACGCCAAGCCGATCCGGCGTGCCGTCGAGCGGTTTGCCGCCGATGTCGATCGTTCCGGAGGTCGTCCCTTCGAGGCCGGCCACCAGCTTCAGCAAGGTGCTCTTGCCGCAACCGGACGGGCCGACCACGCTGACGAATTCCTGTGGCCGGATGTCGAGATTGATGTCGACCAGGGCCGCGACCGGCCCGCGTGGGGAGGCGTACGTCTTCCCCACGCGGCCAAGCGCGACATAGGCCGCCGTCTCTGATGAAGCAGGAGGCGCCATGTTACTCGACGAGGCTGTTGGTGTAGTAATCGGTCACTTTCCAGCCCGCCGGCAACACGCCCGCGGCTTCCATCGACTTGCCAGCCGCTTCCCAGTCCGCCTGTGCCTGCCAGCCGATCGGCTTGCCCTGCGACGCCGGCGTGTCGAAGTAATCCAGCGTCAGCTTGATTTGCCCGAGCAGCACCACGGGATCCAGCTTGGCGTCCGGACGCTCGGCGATCATCGCCTTCACGCCGTCCTCGGGATTGGTGCGCAGATGTTGCCAGGCACGCTGTTGCACTTCGATCAGGCGCTTCAACGCAGGTCCCTTGCTGGCGATCACCTCGTCACGTGCAACTAGGCCGTAACTCGGGAAAGCGATCCCGGCGTCCGACGCCAGCAGGCACTTCGAAGGTCGCGATGCTTCTGCGAGTGGAAGCGCCGAACCGATCGTGGACATCAGGCCATCGGATCGCTTGGCAATATAGGTGCCCCACAATGCGGCCGGATCGACAACTTCAACCTTGAGATCGTCACGCGTCAGTCCGCCCGATTTCAGATAGACATCGATGAAAGGCGCCCATGGGCTCGCCGCAAAGACCACCACGCTCTTGCCGCGCAGGTCCGCGACCTTCTGCATGGGCGACGCCTTGTCGACCAGAATGCAGAGATCAGTCTTGCGCTGGAACGTCGCGATCGATCGAATAGTGGCGCCTTTGGCGCGCGCAGAGCCGACGAGCCCGACCTGAACCTGACCGACGTCGACCTGGCCGGCATTCACCAGCTGGATCGTGTTGCCGGAGCCGCGACCGTCCTGAATATCGACGTCGAGCTTGGCTTCCTTAAACCAGCCGCGGTTCTGCGCGAGATGCATCGCCGCCTGCACGCCCCATGGCGAGAAATCCAGCCGCACCGACAATTTATCCTGAGCCAGAGCAGGCGAAACACCCGCGCCGGCCGCAGCACCTAGAAGCATCAGGGTCGATAGAAAAAGCCTTCTCATATCCCAATCTCCGGTTTGATTACTCTGTGTCGGCGCCGTCCGCTTCTGCCGGCGAATTCTGCGTCAAATAGCTCAGCACCATCTCGACGACGTGCTGGCGTCTCTTGAGCACACGTCGGCGCGCCGCGAGATCGCGGTCGAGCAGCCAGGACAATGTGTGCTGATTGGACAGAAAGAAGTAAGCGAGGCCGGAGATCGACATATAGAGATCGACCGCATCGACATTGGCGCGAAACACACCCTCGGTCTGACCGCGTTTCAGCAGGATCTGGATCGTGTCGAGCAACCCGCGATAGAGCGGCTTGATGGTGCTCGAACTTTTGAGGTGCTGCGCATAATGGATGTTCTCGATGCTCATCAACCGGATTAGATCCGGCGTCGCAACGAAATGATCGAACGTGCTACTGACCAGTCGCTTCATGCCTTCGACCGGCGGCAGACCGCGCAGGTCTTCGTCCTGCTGCTTAGTACGCAAGTCCGTATAGATGCGCTCGAGCACTGCCAGATAGAGCTCGTCCTTGGAGCCGAAATAATGGTAGATCAGGTTCTTGTTGACACCGGATTGTTCGGCGATGCGATCGACGCGCGCGCCGTTAAGCCCGTTGGAGACGAATTCGATCCGTGCCGCGTCCAGGATCTTGGCACGGCTCGCTTCCGGATTGCGGGTGATCTTGCTGGGCGCGGCCACACTAAGCTCCATGGCGCCCTTCCGGTAATGGCGGGGCGTCCCGTGAGGATCGTAGTGCCGCAGTTCCCTCGACGTCCAGCACGCCACGCGGGCCGAATGTCACAGCATAATGCTTTCGCGCGAACTCGGCCGTGATCTTGCCGTCCAGGAAATCCTCGCGCACATCGGAGGGATCACGCAGCAGCGGATTGCCGAAGCCGCCTGCACCGGCCTGCTCGTGGATCAGGAGCGCGCCCTCAGTGACATTCCGCGTGATCTTGCCAGGAATGGCACTACGCTCATTGCCGATCTCGATGTAGTTCTTCGACAAGCCCCCGGGCTCGCCCCCATTGAGACCATAGGGATGAAACTTGACGCGGTCGGTGCGCAATTGCAGCAGCGCTTCCGGCGCGAGGATACGATAACTACGGCGAATGCCGACACCGCCGCGATATTGTCCGGCGCCGCAGCTATCGGGCACGAACGAATAGTCCTCGATCCGAACCGGATGCTCGGCTTCCATCACTTCGACCGGCATGTTCGAGAGGTTCTGCGAGGCGTTGGTGACGGCCTCCAACCCGTCCTTGTCGGGACGACCGCCCCAGGCGCCGCAGATCATGTCGACGATGATGAAGGGCTGGCGGTTCGGCCTGAGACCACTGATGCAGATGACGCTATTGCCGCCCTCGCCGGCCGCCGGCACCTTGTCCGGCACGATCTGCGCAAGCGCGCCAAGCATCGTGTCGAACACGCGGTACCCCGTCAGCGCGCGTGCTGCGCAAGGCCCCGGCATGACGGGATTAAGCACCGAGGCTTCCGGCGCCTTCACTGTGATGCAGCGAAACAGACCGACATTGTTCGGCACGTCCTTCGCCAGCACGCAGCGCACGCTGAGATAGGTCAGCGAATGCGTAAAACTGAGCGTCGAGTTCAGCGCGCCCTTCACCTGTGGCGAAGAGCCCGTGTAGTCGACCAGCAGCGTACCGTCGCCGTTGACGGTGATCGCGACCTTGATAGGAATCGGCGTGTCGGAAAAACCGTCATCGTCGATATAGTCGGTGAAGTGATAGGTGCCCTTCGGCCAGGTCTTGATCTCCTGCCGCGTCAGGCGTTCCGCGTAGTCGAGCAATTCCTGCATATAGGCATCGACATCGTCGGCGCCGTAACGCTGCATCAGCTTTTCCAGCCCGCGCTTGCCGACCTGAGCCGCCGCGAACTGTGCCGAAAGATCGCCCCAGACCCGATCCGGGACCCGGACATTGATCTTGATCAGCGCCTCCAGCGTCGTGTTCAGGACACCGCGGTCGTAGAGCTTGAGCGGCGGAATTCGCAGCCCTTCCTGATAGATCTCGGTCGAATCCGATGCGTTGGAGCCGGGCACGCGGCCGCCGACATCGGTGTGATGGCAGATCACCACCGCGAAAGCGCGCCGCTTGCCGCTGTGGAAGATCGGCACGAACATGAAGATGTCTGGCAGATGCATGCCGCCATGATAGGGATCGTTCATGATGACGACGTCGCCGTCGTGCAGATCACCTTCGTATTTGCTGAGCACGGAGGCCATGGCCTCCGGAATCGCGCCGAGATGCTGGGCGATGGTCTTGGCCTGCGCCACCATCTGGCCGTCGCCGGCACAGATTGCCGCGGAAAAATCCATCACGTCCTTGACGATTTCCGAACGCGCTATGCGCACGACCGTATAGGCCATGTCGTCGGCGATGGAATCCAGGCCGCTCTTGATGACCGCGAAGGTGATCGGATCGACTTTCATACCTCGAACTCCAGCACGATGCAGCCGATCGCATCCTTGTGCACCCGAGCATCGGGCGGCACGATGATGGTGGCGTCGAATTCCTCGATGATCAGAGGTCCCTGCCGTGGCGACATTCCGACCGCGCCGCGATCGACGATCTCGACCGCGACAGCGGCCTCGCCACGCGCGAAGGAAACGTCGCGGGTTCCGGAACGCGATGCGCCCTGCCGCGCGGCGATCTTCATGGCCGCAAAATCCAGGCGGTTATCGCGCAGGCCGCGCCCGGCCACGCGCACTTTCATCAGTTCGATCGGCGTGGCGTCACGATAGCCATAGGTCTTGAAATACTCGGCGACGAACCGCTCACGGATCTGATCGAAATCTTCGCCCTCGAACGGCACCGTGAGTTCGGTGGCCTGACCTTCATGGCGCAGATCGGCCTCCCACAGAAACATCGTGCGTTCGGCCTGATAGCCATCGCCGGCGAGTTGCCCCGCCACTTGCTGTTGCAGCTCGGACTTGATCGCCTTGAGGTCGCTGACCTGCATCCCGTCGAGATATAGGCTGACGGTTTTCAGTGCGGTATGCTCAATATCGGAAGCCAGCATGCCCAGTGCGCTGAAAATTCCCGACATCGGCGGCACCACGACGCGCGGAATGCCCAACTGACGCGCGAGATCCGGCGCATGCACGCCCCCGTTGCCGCCAAATGCCATCAACGTGAGATCGCGCGGATCGCGACCACGCTCGACGGTGACGGCGCGCACGGCACGCGCCATCGCCGCATTGGCGACGGCACGAATGCCATGTGCGGCGTCCAGTAGAGTGAGGTCGAGCGGGTCGCCGACATGGGTACGGATGGCAGTCTCGCTTAGCTTGCGATCGATATTGAGATTGCCGCCAGCCAGCGACGTGGCGTTGATGAAACCGAGCACAACATTGGCATCTGTCACTGTCGGCTTTGTGTTGCCGAGCCCATAGCAGGCCGGGCCCGGAACGGCACCTGCGGATTGCGGGCCGACGACCAGCAGGCCACCTTTGTCGATGCCGGCAATGGAGCCGCCGCCGGCGCCAACCTCGGCGATATCGATAGCCGGCACCTTGAGCATATAGCCGCCGGCCTTGATGAACCGGCTCGACGTCGAAATTCCATCGCGGAATTCATATTCCGACGTCATGGTCGGGCGGCCGTCCTCGATAATGACCGCCTTGGCCGTGGTGCCGCCCATGTCGAACACGATGACGTCGCGATCGTCACGCGCGATGCCGAGCCGTGCTGCGCCGATGACACCGCCCGCAGGACCGGACGCCACCACCAGCACCGGCTTCTCGCAGGTCACATTGGCAGCCAGCATGCCGCCATTCGAGGTCATGACCAGAATGGGCGCAGCCACGCCGATCGAGCGCAGACCCGATTCAAGCTTCTGCAGATAAGTGCGCATGGCCGACAGCAGATATGCATTCACCACCGTCGTGCTGGTCCGCTCATATTCCTTCATCTCGGGCAGCACCGCGCAGGATGTCGTCACCAGCAATTGCGGGAAATTGGCCCGCAAGATCGCTTCGGCCTGCAATTCATGCGCCGGATTCCGATAGCTGTTGATGAATGCGATCGCGACGGCCTCGATATCCTCGGCGACCAGCGCTTCTCCGGCCGCGATGACGCTTGCTTCGGAGAGCGGCTCGACCGTCGTTCCGTCGGCCGCCATGCGTTCGGTCACTTCCATACGATACCGGCGCGGCACCAATGGCTGCGGCTTCACCCATGTCAGGTCGAACATATCGGGCATCCGGATGCGCCCGATCTCCAGCACGTCCCGGAAGCCGCGCGTCGTGATCAGTCCAGTCTTGGCGCCCGACCGTTGCAGGATGGTGTTGGAGCCAACGGTGGTGCCGTGCAGCACTTCGGCAACAGCGGAAGGCTCGATCGACAGCTCCGCCAACAAGCTGCCCACGCCATCGACAACCGCTCGGCTAGGATCCTCAGGTGTTGAGGAGATCTTACTCTGATGGATCAGGCCGAATTCAAGGAACAACGCGATGTCGGTGAATGTCCCACCGATATCGACCGCAACCCGGATTTTTCCGCCTGACGCCATAGCCACGATCGCCTGCCTCGTCATTACTAACCAGTTAGTCAATAATCTCGACTAGAGGATGTAGAGTGTCAAGCTGCTGTTTTCAGCGCCCAGCGCCCGAAAAACAGGCTAAAAGCTCACTTTTGATCATGACGGATTGGCTGGCGACGCACGACCAAGCGTAGGGTCGGGGTTCGCCTTCTTGATAGCTACGTCAACGTTCGCTGATGCGTCAGTCGGTTTATTGGACAATATTTGACCGGCTGGAAGGCAGTAGCCAATAAGGCGAAGGCTATTTCTTCGCTTTCCCCTTCTTCCTTGCAGCCTTCAGGGCATCGGCTTGCGCGCGGAACGCTTCAGCCAGATTCCGCATCGGTTCAGCATGCTCGGTGTCTTCCGAGCGATGAGCTACGGCCTCGGCTTTCTCGGCCTGCTTCCTCAGCGACTTCGTTGGTTTCATGCCGATGTTATACCGCAACGCGGGAAGTTGTTCCACGCTTCCACGCTCCCTCCGGACAGCGTAGGATCCGACAATGAAACAGTCCGACGCTTACCGGGCGAATGCAGAGAACTGCGCGGAGATGGCCGCTGCAGCCGATAGCGAGCCAGCCAGGAATCGTTTCAAGCGCATGGAAGCTGCATGGCTCGCGTTGGCCGAGGAAGAGGACTGGCTCGACGGCGAGACACCGCTGGAGAAATCACCAGTTGATCGATAGTGGCACTCCGCGAGCGGCGCCGGAGTTCATGACGCTGGCACCCTTCCGGGTAATCATAATGGAGCGACCGATGCACCTGCAGGTGCTGTGCGCCATCAGGGCTTCCGGGCATATGTCCTTCTTTCAAGCCCGTTATTGATTTCCTCTATGCAGGCCTCAACGGCACGCTCCCGCGTCAAATGTTTGGCGTCGCCAACCACTTTTGGGCCGCCCTCCGTCTTGGGATATATGATCCAGCGCCATATCCCGGGCCGGTCTTCTTGAACGCCGTAATCAATGCCCCGGTGCTTCACGATCGAGTCCTTAATTGCGGCCAAACGTACCACGGTGGCAGGACCGGCGCGACCAAGCCGCAAACGGGGAACCCTTTTATCGGCCTCCAAACAAGAGCGAAGGAACCGCGTTGATCTGCCGCAGAATGGAGGCTGCACCTTACTGAAAGGGTTGAAACCTCTCGCTCCTGTCTTCGTATTTGAATCAACGATGCAGCAAGGGATGATGTTTTGACTTATGCCGATCAGATCGAAACAGCGATTGCAGATCAGGACATCGACAGGTTGATAAAATTTGCATACGGCGACACATGCAGGTGCACTACCGTCAAAGGTGAACCGATGTGCGTCTGTAAGATGTTGGCGACAGTACTTCGCTCCAAAGTTGTTCCGCGCTCACTTTTCGAAAACAGGATTGAGCGAGTTACCTCAATCTAACGGTCGATAGATTTCCGGCTCGAGTTCACGCAGGATGACAGCGACCGAATCTTGACCCCAGAAGCCTCGCTTCGGTCGGCCCGGCGGTAGAGCGACCTACTCGCCGGGCCTTTGGGGAACGATGTTCCCTGACGATGCTGTTCGAGCAGCCGGACAGCATCCTCCAGTGTCGATGAGCCGGTCAGGCCCGACGCGCATTGCCCCAAAGGGGGCGTAGGCAGGATGCACGAGTCCGCCGATCCGAACATGAGCGCCTGGTGCAGGCAAGGCTGGCATGACGCCAGCATGAACAGCGAAATGGATCAATCCGCGAATCCGGTCAAGAAGATGAAGAAGTCGAAGACAACGTGAGAGCCATGGCGATCCGCGGGGGCGCCTTTCGCAATTCACGCTTGACTTCTGCTGCACGCCAGCAAGAAATCCTGAGCCGATATAGCATTCAAGTATCGCAGTTTGACGCGGCTATTAACTCCAACCACCTCGTCGACTAATGTTTGATCCGGCACGCGCTTGAAGCCCATTGTCCAGTTCGGAAATAACCGGTCCCTGACCTGGGATAGAGGCAAGGAGCTCGCCGACCATCAGCGACTGGCATTGGCCACCGACGTCGACATCTACTTTTGTGACCCTCGCTCCCCATGGCAGCGCGGATCAAACGAGAACACCAACAGATTACTACGCCAATATCTGCCGCGCGGCACCGATCTGTCCTTACACAGTCAAGCCAAGCTCAGCGCCGTCGCAAGACAGCTCAATGAGCGGCCGCGAAAAACCTTGCTCTATCAGACGCCAGCTGAGAAGTTCGCCGAGTGTGTTGCAGCGATCGGTTGAACTCGCCGCCGGAAGCGGGCATCCCCGATAAGACTGCCTGAGAAAAATGCCGGCACGGCCAGTCAGAGCCTGACCGGTGGACAGCGCCACTCGCCGGAAAAATACTGCGCTCACATCGCACGAACATGGCCGAGCGCTAGGCCGATGGCGCGCGCCGCTTCCATCACGTGAACGGCGTATTCCTTGATCTGCTTTCGTTTGACCCGGATGTCCGGGCCAGACATGCCGATGGCTCCGACGAGTTCACCGGAGCGTCCAACGATGGCGCAAGCACAGGCGGCGATACCTTCTCGCCATTCGCCATGCAGCACTGACGAGTAACCTTGTACCCGTGCCGCATGGATGTCTTCGCGCAACTCCTCGATGGTCGTTCGCGTCGTATCCGTATAACGCCTGAGATGCGGGCGAAAGTTCTCTAGATATTCGTCTGGCATTTGCGCGAGCATCGCCTTCCCGGTTGCCATGGTGAATGCAGGCGCACGCATGCCGACGCTGGTATGCGCGCGGATATGATGCGCGCTTTCAATCTTGTCCACATAGACAACGTCGGTGCCCTCGAGCACCGACAGATGAACGGTCTCTCCGGTAACTTCGGCCAGCGCCGTCATCGCCGGGCGTGCGATACGGATCAGATCCATGCGCTGAATGACGTGATTGCCGAGCACCCATAGCTTGGTTGTGAGCTCGTAGGTGCTGTGCGGCGGAATCTGGCGAACGAAGCCCTGCGATTGGAGCGTCGTCAGCAGGCGATGCACATTGCTCTTGGTGAACTTCAGCTCATTGGCGAGATCGGTGACCCCGCGCGGCTGCTCGCTCATCGCGAGCGCCTCGACGAGCCTCAGTCCCTTGATAAATGCCTTATCCATCCAAGCAGCCGATGTGGGGAGTTCTCTGTTGCGAACAGACCGGCGGCCCTGGGCCGCCGGCCTCATTGTTGTATGGCGCGATTTACTGGGCAAGCAGTGCGTTCAGCTTTTCCTGCGCATATTCTTCATTGGTCGAATTGCCCGCGGGCGAGGGCGCCCCCCAGAAGTCCGGGCTCCATTCGATCGCCTTGGAGATGTTCTCGGGATTGTTCGCCCAATAGCGCGCGACGTTCTTGTCCGTCGCCGCATCGAACACGACCTTCGAAGGAAGCGCGACCGGGAAAGTGGAGGTCAGCTGGGCCGCGCGCTTGGGGTCGAGACGCCAGGACAGCAGCTTGAGCGCGTTATCATAGTTCGGCGCGCCCTTCGGGATCGAGAAGAAGTCGTAATAGACGAAGCCCTGATTGAAGGTGAGATCAATCGGAGCGCCTTCCAGCGCCAGTTTGCTCATCGAGCCCGTATAGGCCTGGCACATATCGGCTTCGCCATCGAGGATCAGCTGCGGCGGCTGCGCGGCGGTGGTCCACCATTTGACGATATGCGGCTTGATCTCTTTGATCTTCTTGAGCGCACGCTCCATGTCGATCGGATACAGCTTGCTCTTGTCGACACCGTCGGCCATCAGCGCGGCCTCGAAGGTGAAGCGCGGCCAGGCTGGCATGCAGCGGCGCCCCGGAAACTTCTTCACGTCCCAGAAGTCGGCCCAGTTCTGCGGTGCCTTATCGCCCTTGAACTTGTCCTTGTTGTAGACGAGGCCGACGCCGATCACCTGCAGCGCGACCCCCTTCTTGCGCTTCAGATTGTCCGGCATCGCCGCCAGGGTCTTCTGCGCGGATTCCGACAGTTTGGAATAGTCGATGTCAGCCAGGCAGCAGTCGCCGAGCAACTTGGTTTCCTGATCGAAGATGAAGGTCAGATCCCACTGCGCCTTGCCGGCTTCGGCCTGCGCCTTGATGCGCGGACCGCTGCGCGCTTCCTGCACGGTCACGACCTTGATGCCGGTTTCCTTCTCGAACGGATCGTACATCACCTTGCGCAGCGCATCGCCATAGCCGCCGCCCGGATCCTGCATGATGACGACGTTGCTCTGGGCAACGGCCAGACCCGTCCCCATGGCGATGAACGCCGCCGAAGCCAAGGCCGGCAGCCTGAAGCGTTTCATTCCCAGCATAGTATGTTTCCTCCTGTTTGATCGTTTGTCATCAGGTCGCTTTTTGCGACGTTGCGAGCACTGGCCGGGCGAGGAACAGTCCTCCCACGACCAGCAGCACTTCGAGCGTGGACACGACGGCCAGTACCGGGTTGAGCCGGTAATTGATATCGCCCCATAGCATCAACGGAAGCGTCTTCAGCTGCGCGCTCGACAGGAACAGGGTCAGCACCAATTCGTCGAACGAATGCAGGAACGCAAAGAAGGTCGCGGCCGCAAGGCCCGGCGCAATCGCCGGCAGCGTCACCAGCCGCAGCACCGTGAGCGACGACGCGCCATGGACCGAGGCGGCCTGTTCGAGCCGCGAGTCCACGCTCTGCAGCGCAGCAGACAGGATCACCACCACAATCGGCAAACCGCCAATGGCATGGGCCGCCGCAAGGCCGAACACCGAGCCGACCAGATCGAACTTCAAGAACAGCGTGTAGAGCGACAAGCCGAGCACCACCGGCGGCACGATGATCGGGCTGACCAGCAGCAGCATGATCGCGGATTTGCCGCGCACATTACCTCTGACGATGCCGAGCGCCGCGCATGTGCCGAGCCCGACCGCAATGAAGGCCGAGACCGCCGCGATCAGCGCGGATGTCCAGAACGCGCGCATCCAGTTGGTGTCGGAGAAGAACTGCTCGTACCAGCGCAGCGAGAAGCCCGGCGGCGGGAAGGTCAGATAGCTGGCGCTGCTGAACGAGATGATCATGACGACGATGATGGGCAGGATCAGAAGCGCGACCACCATGCCACCCATCAGGCGGACCGTCCATGTGCCGCAACTAGCCGGCAGCATGCCGAACAGCCGAAGCAGCGGCCAACCGATGGCGTCAGCGAACACGCTGCCGAAACTGCGACGTGCGGTGCCGGACGTTGCCGCCGGCGCGGCCTTCCCTGCTGTCGTCTCGGTGAGCTTGCGCCCACCCCAGATGAATTCCAGGCCAAGGAAACGTCCGGCGATGGCGACCACCAGCAGCGTGATCAACAACAGCACGACGCCCAGCGCCTGCAGGAAGCCCTCCGACGTCACCGAGTCCGCCTGCTGCGTGATATGCATGGCGAACATCTGGTCGCCCGGGCCACCGAGCAGCGTCGGCGTGATGAAGAAGCCGATCGCGGCCACGAAAACCAGCAGGAAGCCGGCGCCGATGCCGGGCAGCGTCAGCGGCAGCAGAACCCGCCAGAACACGGCGATAGGCCCGGCACCGCTGGCCAGCGCCGCACGCGTCAGACCGGGATCGAGCCGCGACACGCTCGAATAGATGGTCAGAACCATCAGCGGCAACAGCACCGCCGTCATGCCCATTAAGACGGTGCCCCGGTGAAACAAGAGCTGAACCGGCTCGCTCAAGATACCGATCGACACCAACAGCTTGTTGACCGGGCCATTGCGGCCGAGCAGCACCATCCATGCATAGGTGCGGATCAGGATCGCGATGAAGTATGGCAGCACGATCGCGGTGGCGATCAGAGCACGGGTAATGCCGCGGGTGCGATGGATCAGCAGCGCGGTGGGATAGCCGAACAAAAGGCACAGGAATGCGACCGTGACCGAGATCTGCATGGTCCGGACCAGCGATTCCCAATAGAGCGGCACCGCAAAGACGCGCTGGAAATAGGTCAGCCAGCTCGCCCCGCTGATGCTGATGCGAATGAGATCGACCAGCGGCAGCAGATAGATGAACGACAGGAAAGCGACCGCGGGCAGCAGCAGCAGCGCGGGGTTCTTGAGCTTCATGGCCAGGCTAGAGCTCGCCTGATGCCTCGGTTCATCGGACAGCGAGATCGTCGTCATGTCAGCACCCAGCAGTCTTCCGGACCCCAGCTCACATGCAGGCGATCGCCGACATCGGGCAGCGGCCGCCTGGCGGTGTCGGTGCAGCGGATCAGCAGCGTGTCGCCGCCGTCCATCTGCGCCTCGATGCGCAGTATCTCACCGAGGAAGATCGCCGACGTCACAGTCACCGGCGTCGAGCTTGCGGTCGGCTCGTTAGCGATCGCGATGCGCTCGGGCCGCACCAGCACGGTGACGCGGCCGACATCGATGGCGTCACGGCTCTCGGCATCGAACACATAGCCGGCGCGGTTCTTCAGCGTCACGGTGGTGCCGCGCTTCTGCATGATCTCGGCTTCGATCAGATTGCTCTCGCCGACAAACGACGCCACGAAACGATTGGACGGGTGGCGATAGATGTCGAGCGGGCGGCCGATCTGCACGATCTTGCCGGCATCCAGCACGGCGATGCGATCGCTCATGGTGAGCGCTTCGCCCTGATCATGCGTCACGAACAGAATCGTGCTGCCAATCGTCTGATGCAGATCGCGTATCTCGATCTGGATCGATTCGCGCAGCCTGCGGTCGAGCGCGCTCAGCGGCTCGTCCATCAGCACGACCTTCGGCCGCATCACGATGGCGCGCGCAATGGCGACGCGCTGCTGCTGTCCGCCGGACATTTCCGACGGCGATTTGTTCGCATGATCCGACAGGCGCATGATTTCCAGCGTCTCGGCGACGCGCCGCTCGGTGGTGGCGCGATCGACGCCGGCCATGCGCAGCGGGAACGCGACATTCTGTGTCACCGTCATGTTGGGAAACAGCGCATAGCTCTGGAACACCATGCCGAATCCGCGCTTATGCGTGGGCACGTTGTGCACCGGCCTGCCGTCCACGAGAATCTCGCCGCCGTCGAGGCTCTGGAAACCGGCCAACAGGTTCAGCAATGTGGTCTTGCCGCTGCCGGACGGGCCGAGCAGCGTGATGAATTCGCCGGGTTCGATATCGAGATTGATGCGATTGACGGCATGGAACTGGCCGTATCGTTTCTCGGCATCGCGAACTGCAATGCGCGAACCGATGACCTGACGCTCGCTCGCGCCGCCCGACCGCGACGCCGGAACACCCGCGCCGGAATATCCCACGCGCAGCGCCAATGGCTCAGCCATCATCAACCTCCCTGGTCGTTCTATATTATGAGACGTTATTCCAATTATTGTTGGCGTGACGCATCGTCTTGTCAAGTGAACGCGCGATGCGACGACGCGCCGGTCATCATCGACTTACCGATGGGTTTGCATTTTCCACTATGGGCAAAGTACTTCGCAACACAAACGGATTGACAGCCGCGGCGCCGCGCGACTAATTTTATTTGGAACTACGTTCTACAATATAGAACAATAAAATCGGGAGGCGAATTGTGGTAAGCGATCTTCGCGCGTTGGCGAAGTATGTGGAGCCGGGAATCCGGCTGGCGCTGCCGGTGGATTATGCCGGCGTCTCGATGGCAATGACGCACCCGATCATAGAGCGCAACACACGCAATCTCGATCTCGTCTGCGTGCCAACCGGTGGCCTTCAGGTGGACCAACTCGTCGGTGCCGGTCTGGTTCGGTCGGTTGAGACCAGCGCCGTATCGCTCGGCGAAGCCGGCGGCGCACCGCGCTTCAACGCAGCCGTCAGGAACGGCGCAATCGCATTGAAGGACGCCACCTGCCCCGCTATCCATGCCGGCCTGATGGCCGCGCAGAAAGGCAGCCCGTTCATGCCGATGCGCGGACTGATCGGCAGCGACCTGCTGCACCACCGCAGCGACTGGCGCGTCATCGACAATCCGCTGGCGGATGGCGGCGATCCCATCGTGCTCATCCCCGCGATCAAACCCGATATCACGATCTTCCACGCGCCGATGGCTGACCGTTTCGGCAATGTGTGGATCGGACGACGCCGCGAACTCGCCGCGATGGCTTATGCATCGGCCACCACACTCGTCACTGTCGAGCGCATCGTGGACGACAGCCTGCTCGCCAATGAGACGAGCGCAGCGGGCGTGCTGCCGGCGCTCTATGTCACCGAAGTCGCCGTCGCGCCGAAGGGCGCTTGGCCCTACGGCCTGTGGGGCGAGTATCCGACCGACACGGCCGAGATCCTGCGTTATGCGCGCGCCGCGCGCAGCGCCGAGGGTTTTGCCGACTACATGACGAACGCACAGATGGAACCCGCATGATGAGCGAGGTTCACCCGCGCGAAATCCTGATCTGCACCGTCGCCAAACTGCTCGACGGCGTCCGGCATGTCGCTGTCGGTGCGTCCTCGCCGATCCCCGCGGCCGGCGCCATGCTGCTGCGAGCGCTAAAGCAGCAGGCCGGCGAGAAAGGCCCGCGCATCTCGATCCTCGGATCGGTGGAGCACAATTTCTTCACCAACGGCTCGGCCGAACTGTTCGATTGCGCTGGCCAGGGCCGCATCGATGCCTTCTTCCTCGGAGGCGGCCAGATCGACGGCCGCGGCAATGTCAATCTGGTGGGCACCGGCGACTATCCGCAGACGCCAGTGCGATGGCCCGGCTCGTTCGGATCGGCCTATCTTTATTACGTGGTGCCGCGCGTGATCTTGTTTCGCGAGGAGCACACGCCGCGCGCTCTGGTCGAGAAGGTGGATTTCATCAGCACGCCCGGGGTCAGCGACGATGGCGTTTACCGCAGTGGCGGCCCGATCGCGCTGTTGACCAGCAAGGCGCTGTTCCGCTTCGACAAGACGCGTCCGGGCTTCGACCTGCAGAGCGTCCATCCCGGACACGATCTCGCAGGTATCAAGGACGCCACCGGCTTCCAGTTCGCCCATGAAAGTCAGCCGGAACAGACCGCGCTGCCGGATCCGCAGACGCTGGCTTTGCTGCGCGGGCGTGTTTACGACGAGGTCGCCGAAACCTATCCGGACTTCGCCGCGCAGATACGGCGCGAGATCGAACGGCCGCTGTCCCATGCATCCTGACAGGACCGGCGAGCAACGACACGGAGACGATGCGTGAGTGAGATCAGGCGGATCCCGCATTGCAGTCACTGGGGCGCCTATACGATCCTCGTGCAGGACGAACAGATCGTGGGCATCGAGCCGTTCGCCCATGATCCCGCCCCCTCGCCGATCATCCATTCGGTGCCGGAATGGGCCAATCCTGAACGCCGCGTTCTGCGTCCGATGGTGCGCTCCGGCTGGCTCGACAAGCGCGAGCACAGCGATCGGCGCAAGCGCGGCGCGGAGAAGTTCGTGCCCGTCAGCTGGGATGAGGCGACCACGCTGGTGGCCGACGAAATCCGTCGCGTCTCCAGCACCCACGGCAATGCGTCGATCTTCGCGGGCTCCTATGGCTGGACCAATTCGGGCCGCCTGCATCATGCGTCGTCTTTGCTCAAGCGCATGCTCAATCTGGTCGGCGGCTTCACCCGGCATGTGGATACGTATTCCATTGCTGCAGGCCCGGTGATCCTGCGCCATACGCTGGGAAGCTCGGATGCTTGCGACGGCCAGGCCAATACGCTCGACACCATAGCCGCACACACCGACACGCTTGTGGTGTTCGGCGCGCTATCGCCGCGCACTGCGCAGACCGAGGCCGGTGGCATCGGCACCCACCGCCTCGAATCCTATCTCAGGAAAATCGCCGAGCGCGGCATCCGCATCGTTCACGTCTCGCCGCTGAAGGACGATATGCCGGATTGGGTCGATGCCGAATGGTGGCCGATCCGCCCGAACACTGACACCGCGCTGATACTCGGCCTCGCCGGCGAGATCGTGAAGGCAGGCCGGCACGCCCGGGATTTCCTTGATCGCTGCACCAGCGGCGCCGAGCAACTGCTCGGCTATCTCGACGGCTCGTCGGATGGCATTCGCAAGGATGCAGCCTGGGCCGCGGAGATCTGCGGGCTCGATGCCGATGGCATCCGCCAGCTGGCGCGACGCCTCGTCGATACCCGCAGCATGCTCACCGTAAGCTGGAGCCTGCAGCGCGCGCATCATGGCGAGCAGCCGTTCTGGGCCGCGCTCGGCCTCGCCTCCATCGTCGGCCAGATCGGGCTGCCGGGCGGCGGTGTCGGCTACGGCTATGCCTCGCTCGGCGGCGTCGGCTCGCCCTTCAATCTCGGCAAGTCACCGGCCATCTCGCAACTGACGCGCCCGATCGACAGTTTCATCCCGGTGGCGCGCATCAGCGACATGCTGCTCAATCCCGGCACGACCTTCACCTATGAGGGCGAGACGCGAACCTATCCGGACACAAGGCTGGTCTACTGGGCCGGCGGCAATCCCTATCATCACCATCAGGATCTCAACCGGCTGTCCGAAGCCTGGACGCGGCCCGAGACCATCATCGTCCAGGATCCGATGTTCACCGCGACGGCACAGCGCGCCGATATCGTGCTACCGGCGACCACATCGATCGAACGCAACGACCTTGCCGGCAACAGGCGTTCCGACTTCATCATTGCAATGAAGCAGGCCATCAAGCCGGTCGGAGACTCGCTGCCCGACTTCGAGATTTTCGACCGCATTGCCGGCAGGCTCGGCGTTGCCGACCGCTTCAACGAAGGCCGCGACGAAATGGGCTGGGTCCGTCATCTCTACGAGGCGAGCCGGCAGGACGCCTCCGAGCGGCTCGGCTTCGACATGCCCGATTTCGAGACATTCTGGCACGACGGCTACGCGCGCTGCCCGGTGCGCGCCGACCACACTTTCCTGGCCGATTTCCGTATCGATCCCGAGGCGCATGCGCTCAAGACCGAAAGCGGCAAGATTGTGCTCGGCAGCGAGACCCTCGCCCGGCTCGGTTATGCCGATTGTCCGTCGCATCCGGCCTGGGTCGAGCCGGCGGAATGGCTCGGCAATGGCAGCGATGCGTCCGACTTGCACATGATCTCGCATCAACCGGCCGGCCGGCTGCACAGCCAGATCGAAACCGGCCTCGCCAGCGTCGCCAACAAGCGCAACGGCCGCGAACAGGCACGGCTGCATCCCGACGACGCCGCGGCGCGCGGCATCAGTGACGGACAGACCATCCGCATCTGGAATGCACGTGGCGCCTGTCTCGCCACCGCTGATGTCACCGACAGCGTGCGCTCCGGCGTGCTGGTGCTGCCGACCGGCGCCTGGTTCACTCCGTGCGCTGAGACTGGTCTCGAAGTCGCCGGCAATCCGAACGTGCTGACGCTCGACATCGGCACCTCGCAATTCGGCCAGGGCTGCTCGGCGCATACATGCCTGGTCCGCGCCGAACCCCATATTGCAGATCAACGCGACGCTTTTGAAGAATACCAGGACAGACTGGTTGCACTCGCGACCGCCTGAGAGGAAACAGAGACCATGACCACCCCAGCCATCAGCCGCTTCCCCGTCCCCGAAATCTCCAGCCTGCCGGAAGACATCCGCACCCGTATCCTCGCGGTGCAGGAAAAATCCGGCTTCGTGCCCAACGTGTTCCTGACGCTGGCCCATCGGCCCGACGAATTCCGTGCCTTCTTCGCCTATCATGATGCGCTGATGGACAAGCCAGGCCCGATCACCAAGGCTGAGCGCGAGATGATCGTGGTGGCCACCAGCAATGCCAACCAGTGCCAGTATTGCGTGGTGGCGCATGGCGCTATCCTGCGCATCCGCGCCAAGAACCCACTGATTGCCGACCAGATCGCGGTGAACTATCGCAAAGCCGACATCACGCCGCGGCAGCGCGCGATGCTCGATTTCGCCATGAAGGTCTCG
Organism: Tardiphaga sp. OK246; assembly: GCF_900188215.1. Taxonomy (NCBI): domain Bacteria; kingdom Pseudomonadati; phylum Pseudomonadota; class Alphaproteobacteria; order Hyphomicrobiales; family Nitrobacteraceae; genus Tardiphaga; species Tardiphaga sp. OK246. The sequence continues at coordinate 50,137 of NZ_FZOX01000009.1, read as the reverse complement.
ATGCAGGCTTACGAGGTCGGCGATGCCGATATCGAGGCGCTGAAGCGCCACGACTTCACGGAGGACGACGTCTGGGATATCGCTGCCATCGCCGCCTTCTTCGGCATGTCGAACCGGTTGGCGAATGTCACCAGCATGCGGCCGAACGACGAATTCTTCGCCATGGGGCGCTGACCCGCCTCGCACCGACATAACGATCGCTCGCAGCGGCCGGTAAGAGCCGCAGCGACGACTTTCGAGGAAACAGGCCATGACGCATCCAAGCGCCGCAGACGTCGCAACCCGACAGGCCATCATCGATGCCTGCCACGAAATGGCGGCTGCCGGTATCAATCAGGGCACGTCCGGCAATATCAGCGTCCGCACCGGGGACGGCATCCTGCTGACGCCGTCCGGTGTTCCCTATGACAGCATGCGGCCGGAAGACATCGTCGCGATGAAATGGGATGGCTCGTGGACGGCGCCGGCAGGCCGCGTGCCCTCGACGGAATGGCGTTTCCACCTCGACATACTCAAGGCCAAGCCCGAAACGAATGCCGTCGTGCACGCGCATCCGATCTTCTGCACGATCATCGCGATCATGAACCGCAGCATTCCCGCGATCCACTACATGATCGCGGCGGCCGGCGGCAACGACATCCCCTGCGCGCCCTATGCGCAATATGGCACCGCGGAACTATCGCAAGCAGCATTGGAGGCGCTGCGCCATCGCCGCGCCTGCCTGCTCGCCCATCACGGGCTGATCGCCATCGGCCCCAATCTACGCAAGGCGATGTGGCTTGCAGTGGAGGTCGAGGTGCTCGCCAAGCAATACCACGGCTGCCTGCAACTCGGCACGCCGCCGTTGCTGCCCGATGCCGAGATCGACAGCATCCTGAAGCGATGGGGACAATACGGCCTGCGCGACAGCGACAGCACCCCGAAAACCTCGACCTAACAAACCAGCACCAACAATTGCGAGACTTGCCACATGGCCCATCCCCACGACGTCAGCGTCTGCGGCACCTACATCCTGGACATCCTCGGTGTCCCCGTCACTGAAATCCCGGCCGGCGGCGGCCGCGCGTTGATCGATGAGATCCGGCTCACGGTCGCCGGCACCGCGGGTGGCACCGTGGTGCCCTGCGCGCGCCTCGGGCTGAAGGCGCTCGCCGTCGGTGCGGTCGGCGCCGACGAGAAGGCCGACTGGGTGCTGAATGCGATGGAGCGCGAGGGCATCGATATTTCGGTGATGGAGCGGATGGCCGGCGTGCCGACCTCCGCCACCATCCTGCCGATCCGTCCGGATGGCTCGCGGCCGGTGCTGCATGCGCGCGGTGCCTCGGCGCGCTGGAAGATTTCGCCCGAAGCGCAGAAAGCCGCCTGCCGCAGCAAGGTGCTGCATCTGGGCGGCGTCGGGTCGCTGCTGGCGATGGACGGCGAGCCCACGGTGGCGCTGCTGCGCGATGCCAAGGCGGCCGGCTGCATCACCACCGTCGATCTCATCCAGGCACGTAGCGAGACGCTGGCACTGGTCGAACCGCTGATGCCCTATACGGACTTCTTCATGCCGAGCATTGACGAGACCCACGCGCTGGTCGGCACCGACGACCCCGCGGCCTGCGCGCAATATTTTATCGGCAAGGGCGCCGGTGCCTGTGCGATCTCGCTCGGCGAGCACGGCTCTTTCATCATGACGCGCGACGGACGGCAGTTCACGGTGCCGGCTTTCGAGGTGACGGTGCGCGACACCTCCGGCTGCGGCGATTCCTATACCGGCGGCTTCATCGCCGGCCTCGTCCGCGACTGGGACCTGCTGGACTGCGCAAAACTGGCGACAGCCACCGCCGCCACCGTCGCGACGGGGCTCGGTTCCGGCGCCAATCTCGTGTCCTTCGAGGAAACGGTCAAGGCGATGAACACGCTGCCCGTCCGCGGCGCCGCCCGCGCTTAAGTCGCTTCGCGTTACGCTTTTCTGAAAAAACAGGATCGATCTCATGACCAGACATGCCATCGTTACCGGCGCCAGCCGCGGAATCGGACGCGCCATCGCTCTTGGCCTCGCCAAACGCGGCTACAATCTCGCTCTCACCGACATCGCAGCGCAGGAGAGCACGCTGCTGGAGACCGTCACGGATGTGAAGAAGCTCGGCGGCAAGTGCATTCCGGTTCTGGCGGATGTCAGCAAGCTCGAAGATTGCCAGCGCTCAGTTGCGGAAGCGGTCGCGGGTCTCGGCCATGTCGATGTTCTCGTCAACAATGCCGGCATCCTGCGTCTCGCGACCATCGAAGAAACCACGCCCGAACACTGGGACCAGACCTTCGCGGTCAACGTCCGCGGCGTGTTCCAGATGACCCAGGCGATGGTCGTCCATATGAAGGAGCGGAAGTACGGGCGCATCGTCAACATCGCCTCGCTGGCCGCGCGCACCGGCGGCCCCGGCCAGTCGCACTATGCGGCGTCGAAATCCGCTGTGGTCGGCTTCACGCGGGTGTCGTCGATGGAATTCGGCGGCCACGGCATCACGGTGAATGCCGTATGCCCCGGCATCATCCTGACCGAAATGGGCCGCAACAACCTGCGCGATCCGGAGCGGGTCACCTATTTCGAAAAGATCACCGACCTGCATCGGCTCGGCGAACCGGAAGACGTCGTCGGCCCCGTCGCATTCTTCGCCTCCGACGATTCCGCCTTTGTGACGGGTCAGGCCCTCAACGTGGATGGCGGTATCTTCTACAGCTAATCGACCTCAATCCGAGATCGACGCCCGGCAACGAACGCACGACCGTGCCGGACTTCCGCGGACGGCGTATCCGGGACCGCGCACCAGTGCATGGGCAGCAACAGGCTGAACCATGCGGTGGCTCCTGCTCGATACTCGCGAACGATGGCGCTGCAAACGCGTGAAAGCGGCAGTCGGACGCCGAGGCGATTCTGGACGCGCCCAACTTGGACGCTAAGCTCGGGATTTTGGCGCGGTCAGAATGAGGTTACGGCCGGCTAGGCCGGAAGCTTTTTTTGCCCCGCGCTGCAACCAACGGGGTTCACGGATGTTGCAGCATTTGCTGGGTGGCCGTCCATAGGAGCGCATCCATGTGTGATTACAGCCTGCACGCGGTCGCCAACCGTCCCGCAGAGGTGGCGGATAGGTTGGTATCGGCAAGATTTCCTTCGACGACGACCAAAGGGTTCGCAAGCTTCGACGATCCAAACGTTGCGGTATGCCTTCGCCCTGGCACCGAGATCGCTTTTGAAGAAAACGTCCGAGTCGAGGGATGGGTGTTTCGCCGCAACGTCAACGATCGGCTAGCCCGCTTTCGTCAAATTGACATGGGCCAGTATCACAATCACCACGACGCGCTGGAATTCTCAAATGGCAGGATTGTTCTCGTCACAGACCTGAAACCCGGGCAGAAGGCAATCGTGCTGCAATTACCGGTCAGTCAGGCAATCCAGAAAACCAGGACCGCGGCGCCTGCAGCTACGCCGCGGGCCGCTCGAACCACTCCCTGACGAGCCGTATCGCCAGTAGGTAGAAGAGACCCGCCGGCGCAGCTCGGCGGGTTTTCATTTCATTGGTAGGGCCTTCGACGCCTGGCGGCATATCGCCGAACCGCAGACCGCCATAACCGCCCGATACCCTCGGGCGTTTTTTCTTTGGCTCCCTTGAACCTTTCAGCCACGTCCATCGTACCAATTTGTGCTGGGGATTTCAGGGCCCAGTGTTTAGCCAACGTCGCCGGGGCGATCATACTCCGCCCGGGGCGGCGTTGCGCGTGCGGTCTCCACCCGCCCTCGCCCGCGGGCTTTTGCGGACGCACGCCATCGGCTAGAATGCCAGAATGACGAACACAAAAGCATGGCAGTCCAAGCTGCTCGACGAACCCAGGATCGGCTTTGTTGAAGAGCACGGTTCGCGCGCGGCCAATGCCGAGCGCGCCATGGTCGTCGAGCGCCGGCACAAACCGACGGCATCCCCTCGGACGACTCCGAAACACGATCCTCTGGCGAAGATCCTGAACGAACCGCGCGTGGGCTTCGAGACTATCCATCGATCCGCCTCCAGGTCGCCAAAATGAAAGAGCCGCCCACTGAGGCGGCCTTACGGAGGAGTAAGTTATGCCGAACTGGTTAGGGCCGCTTCTCGCGCTGGTCCTCCTGGTTGGGTTTCTCGGCTTTGCGTTTCGTCAGGGTACGAAGACAAAACCAAATGATGACGACTCCGAGCCGTGGACAAGCGGAGACGGAACTCATCACGGCTCCGACGGCCATTCCTAGGCAGTCACCAAATCAGACCGCTGCCATTTCAAACCAGGCCGCTGAGGTCGCAAACCGGCCGGGACGAATAGTCTAGAGCTTCGCTTGGACCGTCCAGAATGAGGCATCCTTATCGGACAGATCATTGTGGATGGTACTGTCGCTCGGGGCGTGTGGACGCAGCCGCCAGGCCTCCGAATTGATCTCCAATTCGAGCTCGCTGTGCGAAGCCGAGATCACCTTACCTGACACCCGACTTTTGTTTGGGTATTCGAGCGCAAGCGTTTCTCCCGGCGCCACCGATTTGGCCACGACAGAAATCACGGTACCGGTTTTGATATCATTCCCGTTGATGAAGGCGCTGAGCATCGACAAACTCCCATTTGCTGCTTGGTGATTGGACTTGAATGCAAAGCGCGCCGCACGACGGCACCAGAATGCTGTTTCTCCAGATGTAGGAACGTGCACGCATCCCGGCGGTTCCACCTTAACCGCCTCCGCAGAGGACTCGGGACCAATGGGAGAAATTCGGTCCGCTTTTTCGCTCGGGTTTGCAAAACTATGCCGATTTCGGGGTAACACTCTGCAGCGCACCAGTAATTCATTCTGGACCCTGCGATCTACCGTCGCTACGCTTTGCACAAGCTTGCCTCAAGATGCGGGCGCTGACGATAGATTACAGGGAGAATCCATTGAACGTTCTTCAGAAGACGAGTCGGAATGCCCCAGATGAAGCTACGATTATTGCTTGGGGGCTTTTTTGCTTCATCTTGATATCGGCCATAACCATGATCGGTCTCTACATTGGTTTTCGACATTAGATAGCGAAAGCCCTCGCGATCGATCCGGTAATGTCACCCGCATCGCTGCTGAGCTGACGCAGGATTAGAAGTCCGGGCTTTCCTAATACATCGAGCAGATCACCATCCCGCCGCAGCAACTGGCAGGCCCCGGTAAACTCGCCCTCGTTCCCAGGAGCCTGCGGAAGGCTTCATTCAGACCGGCGAGCGCACAGTCCTGTCTTATCTGGTCAAGCCGACCGGCGACCAGATCGCACGATCATTTCGCGAGGAGTAACCTAGTCTGCTGGGCCAATTGCGCCAACATGGGAAACGGCAGAGGTCAAAATCGGAACGTGCTGCGTGAAATTCATGCGGGTGCCGGATGCGTTGAAGTAGGCCGAGGTCAGCGCATGGGTTGGGGTACGGCTTCGCGGCCTCGCGCAGTCACGCCACTGCCCGGGCGTGTCACGCGCTTGTGGCCTGCCCCACTAAGGAGGTCCCCTGGATAAATTTGAGTTCCGGCAGTTGTGGCCGCCGAGATGGGCTGGCCGGCATGGAGCGTAGAGCAGCTGGCTGCACGAGGCAAGATCGCTTCCTGTGCTGGCAGTACACAGCCGAGTGAGCTGCGGCCGATAGTATTGTAGTGCTGCCGCCAGCTCTCGATTGGAATGGCACCTGACTGCTGTTGCTCACTCATTTTCTAGAGCGACGGCCGCTTTTCAAAGGACGAGGAGGCTTCTCTCCGGGTTTCGGCCGCACGAAAAACTCCCCTAGAGCAACGGACAACGCCGCCGCGATCCGGTCAAGCAGATCTACCGTTGGATTTTCTTCTTGGCGTTCCAAACCGCCCAAGTAAGCCCGGTCCACTTCGGCATCCGCCGCAAGCTTCTCTTGAGAGATGCCCTTCAGCACCCTCACTCTGCGTAGATTCCATGCAACAAGCGCCCGGCCTTTCATGCTCGGACAGCAACATTAGAGGGGCCATTAAACCACTGGATATAGCCATACGAATCCGGTAACTGTTGCAAAATTCACCGGCTCGGCGGCACTGATCGCATGCAAAAATGCCCTAAGACTAGCGGCGCTTCAGGCCCGGTAGCCAACGCGACCTCGGGCTGTATGCGCGTCCGCATCCATCGAGGGACTCAGGAGATCGGGGGCACATGTATCGAGCTTGAGACCGAGGGAGCGCGGCTTTTGCTCGATCTCGGCCTACCGTTGGATGGCGACCTCAGCGATACGGCATCCCATCCGTCCATCGAGGGACTTGCGGGCGACAGCAATCTCTTAGGCTTGGTTCTTTCCCACGGACACGTCGATCATTGGGGTCTGGCGCCGTTGGCAGGCCCGGATCTGCCGGTCGCATTGGGTGCAGCGACGCTCCGCATTCTCCAAGCTGCAGCTCCGTTCGTCCCGCGGCCCTACGTCCCGGCGCGACCGATCGAGTTCACAAACGGCAGTTCGGTTCAATTCGGCCCATTTCGCATAACAGCTCATCTCGTCGATCACTCCGCCTACGACGCCCATGCCATCGAGGTCGAAGCTTCTGGAACGCGCCTGTTCTATTCCGGCGACATTCGCGGCCACGGTCGCAAGGCGGGTCTGTTTGAGAAGATGCTCTCGCATCCGCCGAAGGACGTCGATGTTATGTTGATCGAGGGGTCGAGCTTTGGCCGGCTTGATCCCGACCGCTCTTTCCCGGCAGAGGCAGAGGTCGAGCAACGTTTCGTTGAGCTATTCCGCCAGACTAAGGGCTTGGCCCTCGTCGCGGCATCCGCCCAGAACATCGATCGCATGGTCAGTCTTTATCGCGCCTGCAAGCGGACGGGGCGGACGTTGATCATCGACCTCTACACCGCCGAAATCCTGCGGGCGACCGAGAACGCCCGTATTCCGCAATCGGACTGGCAGAACGTCGCAGTTTACGTCCCGCAGTATCAACGGGTGCAGATCAAGCGCGCCGCCCGGTTTGATCTCATCGAACGACATCGAACGAACCGCATCTTTGCAGAACAGTTGTTCGAGATTGCCCCGAAGTCAGCGCTCCTGTTTCGCCCCGCAATGCTCGACGACCTCAAACATGCAGCGTCCCTGAGCGGCGCTGTTGCGATATGGTCTCAATGGGATGGCTATCTCCGTCAGGATCGCGGCTTAGCATTGGTCCGCGAACTTAGCTCTCTCGATATTCCAATCGAAGATGCCCATACCTCCGGCCACGCGAGCATCAAGGACCTTAAGCGACTCGCCAGCGCGATAGCGCCCAAGATGCTGGTGCCTATCCACACCTATGCGCCAGCCGCGTTCCTAGACCACTTTGATGCGGTCGCGTTAAAGCACGACGGCGAATGGTGGGACATCCCCGCATGATCCCGACACAGGTCCAGCTTGGGGTCAGCGATGCTTTCCTCGATCATCTCGAGCGTCTCGCCTTTGATGAGACTGATCCGTGGTGGCGGGATGTTCTGCTGAGAGACGATCTGTTCATCGCCGTTCGGCGTAATTCGCTGAATGTCTACCACCGCGGTGCTTCGATCTTCCGCATCGACGACAAGGGCGATGGGACCGTCAGCCCGAAGACGCACGTCAAATATCTCGTGAGGCAGCAGCAGGCATTGGCGGAACTCGTCGAAGGCCGCTTCAGGTCTTCTAAGGAGATCGTCTGGTCGCGATACGATCCTCGGCGCACGCTGGCCGACATGACGCGATCGGCGACTGATCTGGCCGGGGTTGAGAAGGCAGGTCTCCATCCTTTGATATTGAGCAGCCCACATGTCATCGACGTCGAAGTCTCCTTGGACCGGGCTGGCGATGACGTGCCGGCTGAGACGACACCACAGACCCAGGATCCTGCTCGACGCGGCAAGGCAGCCTTACGTCTTCAGGATCGCCTGGACGTCACGACCCTGGAGCGTCAGGGAGATGCCATCGCTATCGTATTCCACGAAGCAAAACACTTCACCAATCCCGCCTTACGCGCCAGGCGAGGCGACCCCGACGTTCTCAATCAACTGCGTCGGTACCGCCGGACCATCGCTCAACATTCCGCAACTCTGCTTGGCCGCTACCAGGCAACTTGCCAAGCCCTCGTGCGCGTCGGCGCAATGCGTGAGCGCCTGCGTGCCGACCGCGGTGAGGTCGTCCGTGCGATCGGGTCTTTGATTGGCGACGTCTCGAATGGCGGAACAAAGCTCATGATCGACCCAACCCCTCGCCTGCTGATCTTCGGATTCGACGCTGATCAAAAGAACGGCGTCCTGAGTACCATGCTGTCCAGCCTGCGGGCCGCCGAGCCGATGCTTCCAATCTACGCTGTCGGCGATCCCACGAGCGCGACCGGCGCATTCCGTCCGGCCCCGCAAGGCGCGCGTGGCACAAATGTAACACCTGATCTTTCTTCTTAAAAAACCGCAATTTCTCGGCGCCTGATTTGAATCTAGTGGGGCGACCTACCCGGTCGCATGCGAGCCGGCGACTTCCACAACTATGGGTTGGATTAGCGATATGTGCACCACACCGACTTGGCATGTAAGTGCATTCACCCACCGCGGACGTGTTCGCGGCAGCAACGAAGACACCATCGCGATCGGCGGCCAGATTCTCGCGGGCGACCTTCCAGCTCCGTTGGAATTTCACTTGAGCAGCCGAGCCAGCGTTCTAATGGTTGCGGATGGACTGGGCGGGCATAATGCGGGCGCCCTCGCAAGCCGGTTCGTCATCGAGCAGTTGGTCAAACTGATCGATTGCACCGCCACAGCGTTTGACTGCGCAACGGCGATCACCGAGACCAATCAAAACCTTTTCGACCTGATGCAGCAACAACCCGACCTTGCCGGGATGGGAAGTACATTGGTCGGCGCCGTGCTTCAGCAAACGGAACTAGTCAGCTTCCACGTCGGTGACTCTCGCCTTTATCTCCAAACGCCGCTTCACCTCATTCAGCTGAGCCAAGACGATGTACCCGAGGGCAATATCGACCCCCAAGGACGGCGGACGACCCACGGCATCACTCAGGCGCTCGGTGGCTCGCTCGGATTCATCGCCGTCGAACCGCATGTAACCACAGATCCGCTGCCGACTCCCGACGAAACCCTCCTGCTGTGCAGCGACGGGCTCACCGATCTGGTCTCGGACGACGCCATTCGCCGCGTGCTCGCCCGGACGGCCGATCTTTCCCTTGCAACTCGCCGTCTCGCGGCCCTCGCGTTCCGCCGCGGAGGTCACGACAACATCTCGATTGTCGTTGCGCGACGCGAACGAGCCTAACCACCGCTTTCCGTCTCTACCACCCGTAACTTTGGAGGGCGGCCTGACCGCCGAATGAGCATGATGAAAATGTGTTCTGCGACAGCCTTGATTCTTGGATCCATCGCTCTATCAGCCTGCGGCAACAGCTCGCCCTGCGCCGATCCGAACGTTCTCGCCAAGGTCAAGGAACTGTTCGACCAGCAAGAGTTCGGCCAATTCATGCCAATCCCTCCGAAGGTCTTCATGGTCCAGGACAAGACCGCGACATTCATCGGAGCGGGCCAGGAGAACGGCAAAAACCGCTGCTCCGTCGTAGTCACCTCCGACGTCATCGAGATGATGCGTTTCACCGAGCAAGCCACCGAAGAAGAAATCGTTCGCATCAAACAGGAGGCCGCGAAGCGGAACTTTCCGCTGACCAAGGACTACCTGACCAACTACGCCGTTCAGCCGCTGGCCTCCGGCCAGAACTACGTCACCCTTCTGAAATGAGCCCGACCAGCATGCCGCTCATATCCGTCGCTGTTGGCCTTTTGCTCGCAATCGGCTGCTCGGCCCCCACCCTGGCAGCACCAACCCGCAGCTCGACCGAATCCACCATCGTATTCTGCTCAGACGCAGGTTCGGCCAATTGCCGATCGGCGTTTCGAGCAGCGAAACGAGATTGGCTCTTGGCTGCAACCGAAGGCGTGAAGCGAACAACGATTGGCCGTAATCTCAAGCTGACGCTCGAAATCCAGCAGATGCATATCGCAGCTGCAAACCAATCATCAGCTACCAACTCGGCCGAAGCACCACCGATCAAAAGAAACAGTTGGAGCGGCTTCGTTTTCGATGCAAGTTCAGTCAAACACTCAACGAAGCCCGCGCTGCTGATCCGCTTGGGTGAGAAGATCGCCAGACAAACGCTGAAGCGACGATTTGCAGGGTACGATGTCCGTTACGCCAAGGGCGAAGGCTGCCTGACCTGCGCTGTCATTACCGGGGCGGATGGTCAGATCGAGGTCAGCTTCGCGAAGGACGGACGCACCATCGTCGATATGAGATCTTACGACGAGCGATCTCACGACACCTTGGGTAATGGCGTTGGTGGATCACTAGCGAAAGCCATCGGCACCTATTCCGCGCAATGCGATGCCGGAGAGAGCACGACTTGCGCATCCCCAGACCTCAAAGGCCTGCTCTACATCGTCACCGACGACGAGTGCTGTCCGATGAAAGTCGAAGAAGAGCGGCCCGTCGTCATTCCGAACTGTGCACGCATTGCCGGTTTTCAAATATTGTCACCCTACAACGGACGTTAGAAATGGGCCGCGCAAACATTCTTCAATCTTGCTGCGCGACAGTTGCCAGCCTCTTGGCACTCGTTGCCATCCCAACTCCCTCGGCACGGGCCGAGACTTACAATTACATCTGCAAAGACCAAGGAAGGCCTTTTCCGCTGAAGGTGGATGATACGAGCAAAACCCTCGAATGGCGGGGGACGATGTACCGCATCAAAGAGACTGAGGATTGCGCCAAATTTGGCTGGCGCGTGGAAAAGGACGCCGCCTCATTCGATTTCTGCACCGCGACCCAAGGCTACGCGAACTCCCAACGGGATGGTACGACCGTACAATGTAATTTGAAGCGACGGTGACCATGGTCCGTATCGGGAATTTCTTGCCATGGAATAGCGTACAACCGGTTCTCTATTGAGATGAGTCGGCGCCTTCGGGCGACTTCTTCCAGTCGCGCTGATCTGCGCCTGCGAATGAATGCTGCTTGTTGGCATCGGCAACAAGCAGGCTGGCATCGACGGCCACCGCAACAGCTGCCAGAGAGTCAACACTTTTTGCCCAACCCGACGGCGTGACAGCGATTTCAGGCGGCGGTTCGCTCAGTGCGCTTTTTTTGAAGGACAGATTTCTCCGTTAGTTAACGCCGTCGTTTTCACTTCAATCTAGGGCGTGGACTCATAAGCGCGCCGCCAATTATGAAGGCGAGGTAATTTGCGGCAAGTTTGTCATATCGGGTGGCCACGCGCCGGCATTGCTTTATCCTATTGAAGAAACGCTCCACCAAATTGCGTGCTCGATACAGATATGGGCTAAAACAGATTGGGTCTCTGCGATTTCGCTTCGGAGGAATGTTAGCCCACGCACCTCGGTCACCGGCGAATGCCCTAATCCGGTCTGCATCGTACCCTCGATCAGCCAACAACATTGCGCCTGATTTTAGATCAGACAGCAGCTCGGTGACGAGCCGGTTTTCGTGGGCCTCACCGGTCGTCAGTTCAAAGCGAACCGGCATTCCGTTGGTATCGACGCAAGCGTGTATCTTGGTCATCAGCCCACCTCTTGACCTGCCCATCAGCCTTGTTTCGGCCCCACCCGCGCAACCGCCGTGCTGATGTACGCGGACAATGGAGGCGTCGATCATCTGGACAGAGCCATCATGGGTTTCCGCGAGGGCCTCCATGATCGAGACCCAGATTCCAGCCATCCGCCAACGAACAAACCGATTGTAGCAGGTCGTGTAAGGCCCAAAGTTCTCCGGCAGATCGCGCCATGGCGCTCCCGACCGCAAAACCCAGAAGATGCCGTTGAGGACCCGCCGGTCGTCGCCCCCCGGCACGCCGCGCGGCTTGTTCGAAAGGAACGGCCTGATGGCAGTCCACTCATAGTCCGTGAGTTCGTATCTCATGATTCGAGGCCCCGGTCCGGGAGCTTGAATCATGTCTATCTTGGTGTTCGTAACACCGAACTGCAGGTCGGAGATGGGTCGGATAGCGGACATGCCGCCGACATGCCAAAAGCGACGCGAATGACCCCGGGCCGACATGCTTGCCACCCCCGATACTCGCCCGCATGAACCAAACCGCAGGACCGGGCCACTAATGCACAGCAGTTTGGCCAGTTGTCATTGCCATCGCTTTCGGCTGTGGCACGGTTCGGACGTCACCTTGGCGGATTGAAATCGTCAATGCCCCTTCTCGACTTGCTCTACCTCGTTGTCGTCGAGCCGCTATTGCCGCTGCTGGCCGGCGCCGGCCTGTTCATGCTGACCCGTTCCCACTTGATCGCGGCAGGCCTTTCCGCCCTCGGCTTCGGCGCTTGGGGAGGCTTGTACTTCTCTCGCTTGTCACTAAGCGGCCCCTTGTCGGGCGCGCTCTACGGATTAGGAGTCGACGGCGTCACCAACGGGTTAGTGGCGTTGGCCGGCAGCGGCTACGTGCGCCTGATCGGAGCGGAGGCGCGACGCCTCGGCACGGAGCGGACGGCAATCGTGCACGCCGTCGGCATCGCCTTCGCCGCGACAGCATTTGTTCTGCTCTTTGTGACGCATGGCTCAGACAAGGTCGGGATCGGGCTCTATCTCTTAATGCTCGCGTGGTCGCTCGGAGCCGTGGCTGCAACCGGCAGCTTCAGCGGTGTCGTCGCCACGATGGCGTTAGTGATGGTCGCCATGGTGCATGGCATCTGGGGCGCAGCAATCGCCAGTGGTGTCCGCGATGCCGGCCAAGCCTATATCGCGATCTTCATCGTGCCGCCGTTGCTGGTGCCTGTTCTCGCGATCGCCGCGTTTGGCAGGTGGCTCGGCGGCGCCCTCCGAGTGCGCGGAAGCCATGGGCGACCAGGATAGGTGGGCCGCGCGGATTAATGTCGCCTGTTGGCACAAAAGGGACCTGAGGCGATGTAGAGCTTGAGTCTGCAGTGTGCCGAATAGCGGAAACGGGTTGAGCTTGCTTGCGAACCTCAATTTATGAATACACGCCCTAGTTGCGCAATGATTGAGATATCCCGGGCATCTGATGATCGACGTTCTTCATTAATAGACCAACTATACTGACATAAGAGAACGGGCGGCACCTGATGGTGCCGCCCGTTTTCAAGATTTAAACTTCAGAACTGTAGTGAGCTCTAAAATAGACGAACGATATCGGCGCTCGCCATTTTCCAGAATTTTCCTAGTCGACGAAATCCTTCACGAGCGCATCGATGAAGCCGTTCATATTTTCCTCGTCGGCACCTTTATCGATCATGAGTCGCGCCTGAACTGCGAAAGCATTAAATTTTTCGCGTAGTTTGCCATACTCGTGCGCTACCTTTTTGGCGATCTTGATGTCAATCATGTTTCCATCGTCGATCGTGATGGCGGAAATATATCGGAAGTTAAGCTCAAGCATCGCTTCGTACTGATCGATGCCATCGATCACATCACCGTTCAGATTAGCGACGATAGGCTGCTTCTGTCCGTACATGATCGTCCGTTCGACCACTTGGCGATATTGCGGACCTCTGGCTTCTAACGGCCGAGGCTCCGTTCGCAGATCTGAACGATGGACAAGTTGAAAGACTGTGGGACTCATGAAGTGCTCCGAAAACGAGCGACCATGCTCTTTCTAAGAGTGTGCATGGTCAGCGGGGGGAAGGACGAACAACTGGTTTGAAGTTGTAGTAAGGCCGAAGCGGCACTTACACCCGCATTTAATGTGTAGGCCTTCCAGAAGTTTCAAGGGCTCATAAAACGCGGCCGCTTCTGGTTAGAAAAAACATTTTGATAGTTACGTGCGCCCGTCTCAGCTGCATTTGCTCGCCAGGTCCGCAGGCCATCAAACCTTAGATGAATTTTTGTTTGCGTTTAATGGAACCGCGCATGGCTTGTTCGGAGTTGTCACAGGAGTCGCCCGCTTATCACACCCAAGGCGGCATTCGTCAGCTAAACAATGAAGGCATGACATCGAAATGAGCACTCCTCCCGACACTTCCGAGACCCTAAGCAATCCCGCTAACGTGGGTCCCCTAGCTACCGCAACAACGAAAAAACCTACTGTGATTTCATTGGATCAACGCCCGGTTCAATTAGGAGTTGAGCCTCCCAACCTCATCAGCCACGAAAACATAAATGATTTCAATGCATTAAAGGACAAAGTCCTGGATTATCTGAAGCCGCAAAACATTATTGAGGAGATCTATGTTTCCGATTTCGTGCAGTTGGAGTGGGAAGCACGACGGTTGCGGGCAATCAGCGCCGCGATGTATTCCGCCGGTCGCCCCTTTGCGGTCGCAAGGTTGCTCGGCTTTCCCGATGAACGTTTTTGCGACAGCCCTTTGCCCCGAGGTCAATACGGCGAGAAGATCGAAGAATTGAAGAACAAAGGCTATGACCCCAAGGATTTTAATGCCCAGACCACGATGATCTTTGCTTCGATCTTTGAGTCTCTCGACAAACGCCGCGCGGTGGTCGAGCTGCGTCGCGATCAAGCTCTGAGCAAGCTGGAGGATCGCCGTGCCGCTGACCTTGCCGTGCTGAAGACGATCGATGCATCGGCTTCACCGTTGGAGGCCTGATCACATGGGACGCAATGCAGAAACCGATCGTCACGCGGTCAATCGACTCAACGCCACCAAGAGCACGGGACCTCGCACGGCCGCCGGCAAGGGCAAGTCTGCCAAGAATGCGCTTCGCCATGGCTTGAATGTTCCGTTTCCGGAATGTTCGACCGTTGTTCGCACGCTCGCCGACCAGCTTATCAACGATCTGGTTGGAGTCGACGTGGAGGAAGCCGCGATCGAAGCAGCGCGCGCCATCGCGACCTATGACCGGGTGAGCGATGCTTACGCCTTTGCTTACGGACGGTTGGCGGTGCCGATCCGGATACTGCCTCCGCCGCCCGTTGTCGCCGAGGGTTTAACAGCTCTCGAAGCCGTGATGACACTGCTAGCTGATCAACTGAAAGAGCCTGAGGCGGCTCCGCCGCTGACGCTGCCGGAATTCGCAAAACAGCTCAGCACTTTGGCACGCTACGAGCGACGCGCTTACTCACGGCGCATGCGCGCCTTACGACAGTTCGACGCGGCAGTTGCGAAAGCGAAGCGCCGCCGTCCCCCCGGCGTATAAGTTGCAGACCGGCAACAACTCGAATTTCTTTCTAAAACCCCACAACTTCTCGGCCCTTCGTTTGAATCTATTGGAGGCCCCGGCAAGCCAGCTTGCCGGGGCCTCTGCCATTTTGGCGGAACGAACCCATCGTGGGTTAGGCCGCTCAGCGATAGCGAAGGTAGCGAGCCACGTTTGGCGGAACGAACCCAACCATGGCTCGGTCACACCATCTGACGACAAGGAGAGATCTTGAACGAGCAACGATGTTCTTGCGCATGGCCCGCAGAAATGCGCGCCGAGCGCGCCGCTGGCTATTGCGACGAGCCAAGTGTCGCGAGCTTCCTGCAGCAAGTCGCACGCGGGATCTATCCTCCGCCCTTGATATCGGACTGCGATCCCAAATGGCACCGGACCAGGCTCGATGCCGCGATCGACGCACGTCACGGTTTGTCGGAATGCGCGGCCCCCGATCAAGACGTCGTCGACTTAATCTGAACAGGAGGGTTCACCGCATGACCACTTTGTCACTTCACAACCCAGCGAGCGTTGTCGGTCCACTTGTAAGCCCGGTACGTGGCTCATTCGACTGGCTGATCGAAGCCTATCAGGCATCACCAAGATTTCTAGACTTGCCGGCTGCAACGCGGCGGAGTTACGCCGGTGTACTCCGCCGCGTAGCCAACTATGAGCTCAAGGACGGCCGTCGTTTTGGCAGCTTGCCGCTGGCAAGCATCACGCCGGGGGCGGCTGATCAGATCTACGCAAAGCTCAAAATACGTCCCGATGGCAGCAAGCGGCTCCGATCTGCGATGTTGTCGATGCGCGTATGCCAGCGAGCATGGTCCGTTGCTCAAAGAAGATATTCTTCGGAAATGCCCGCTCTCAACCCTTTTGCAAAAATGGGCATTTCATATCGGCCGACGCCGACACGGCCCGTGACCTATGCGGAGTTGATCCGGTTTGTAGCCATGGCGGATCGCCTCGGGGATCATTCGATCGGCACAGCTGCGATGCTCGCTTACTTTTGGCTGCAGCGCCAAGTCGACATTCTCGAACGGCTGAGCTGGGAGCACTATCGTCCCGCAGATGCGCCCGGCATCGTCCGCATCTTCCATCACAAGACACACGAGATGATCGATATTCCGCTGGTTGACACTGACGGATCTCCACTCTGGCCGGAGATGTGTGAGCGGCTTGACCACACGTGCCGACGGGGACCGCTGATCATCATGCGCGACCGTCCTGACCGCCTTAGAAAATCGTATCTGCCCTGGCGTGAGGATTATTTTAGACATCGTGTCGCCGACATCCGCGCTGCCGCCGGCATCGATTCTGAGGTCAAGTTCATGGGCTTGCGGCACGGCGGCAATACGGAGGGTGCTGACGCCGACCTCAGCGACGCCCAGTTGCGGGCTCTCAGCGGGCATCGCACGG
Organism: Tardiphaga sp. OK246; assembly: GCF_900188215.1. NCBI lineage: Bacteria > Pseudomonadati > Pseudomonadota > Alphaproteobacteria > Hyphomicrobiales > Nitrobacteraceae > Tardiphaga > Tardiphaga sp. OK246. The sequence continues at coordinate 33,574 of NZ_FZOX01000009.1, read as the reverse complement.
CGAGTATGGTCGTGACCTATGCGCGCACCTCAATGCAGCAACGACGGGACGGCGCGCGGAAGCGTCGGGACGCCCGCGAAAATCTTCTTGAATGACGTGTCGTTCTGGGAGCCAATGCGAATGGTTTTGATCGAACCACAAAGCAAGAGCCGGGTGGTGGGCGCACTAGGGCTCGAACCTAGGACCCGGTGATTAAGAGTCACCTGCTCTACCAACTGAGCTATGCGCCCGGATCCAGATCCGGATATCCCCGTGGGGACGGCGTCGTTTAGCAAAGCGATCCCGGGATGTCCAGCGACGCTGTCACAAAAATTGCACCGTTTTTCGCAATCGCGAAAATGCGAAAAAGCCGCTGGATTTCAGCGGCTTCTTCGTCATTGCGACAGTGGAAAACTGCTCCGGATCAGAGCCGTTCGGCGCCCGGCGCGGGGTTGCGCTCGAATCTGTCGCCGGGGCCACCGGGACCGCGATCGTCGTCATCGCCGAAACGCGGGCGATCGAAGCCGGGAGGGCCGAATCCCTCGCCTTCGAAGCTGCCGCGCTCATACCCCGGCCGCGGGCCGCGGTGACGCCAGCCGCCCTCCCCGCCGCCGAAGCCGCGGTCCATATGGGTCAACACCGCCAGTCGCCGCTTCTGGCCGTCGTCGAGGGTCTTGTAGAGCGGGTCGGCGGCATCGGCGATCTTCTTCAGCGCGGCGGCCGTGGTGGCCATGTCGCCGGCGCGCTGCTGCAGGCGGGCGACCGGATTGTCCGGCGTGTCGGTCCGCTTCGCGTCGTCGTCGCGGTTCTTGCGCTCTTCCATGCGCGCATTGGCGCGGTCGATGCGCAGCTTGGCGAAATCGCGCACTGCGCTCTCCACCGCCGGCCACATCTTCTCCTGGTCCGGCGTCAGCTTGAGCCCGGCCTTCACGGCAGCGATGCGCGCATCGGCGAAGGCAGCGCGGTCTTCGGGATTTATCCGGACGTGATGATGCATCCATGGACGGTGCTGGGCATAGACCGCGGTAGAACCGGCGATCACGGCAACAGCGGCACCGGCGAGCAAGATCTTCTTCATGGCAACCTCCTTTGGAAAGTTACCTGAAGATGATCCTGCGCTGCCACGGGTTCAACTTACGCTTTGGCCATGTGGTGTCGCGATGTGTTGTCGCAATATTTACAGCCGCAATTTTGTCACAGCATCCCGAGAACGCGCGGCAGCCACAGCGAGATCTCCGGGATGAAGGTCACCGCAACGAGGAACATCAGCATGGTCAGTAGCCACGGCCACACCGCGATGGTGAGTTCCGTGATGCCCATCTTGGCGATGCCCGACGCCACATAGAGATTGAGGCCCACTGGAGGATGGCACATGCCGACCTCCATATTGACGACCATCAGGATGCCGAGATGCACCGGATGCACGCCGAGCTTCACGGCGATCGGAAACAGGATCGGCGCGGTGATCAGCACGATCGACGACGCCTCCATCACATTGCCGGCGACCAGCAGCAGGATGTTGACGAAGATCAGGAATGTCCACCAGTTGACGCCCATGTCGACGATCCAGGCGGTGAGCTGCTGCGGGATCTGTTCCGATGTCATCAGGAACGAGAACAGCACCGCATTGGTGATGATGTAGAGGATCATTGCGCTCATGCTGGCTGAGCCGAGCAGCACCCGCGGTACGTCCTTCAGACCCATGTCCTTGTAGACGAACACCGCGATGATGAAGGCATAGACGGCGCTGACCGCCGCGGCTTCCGTCGGCGTGAACCAGCCGCGATAGATGCCCCCGAGCACAAGGAAGATCAGCAGCAGGCCCCAGATACATTCGCGAAACGCCTTGAAGCGCTCGCCCCATGACGCTCGCGGCAGCCGCGGATAATCGAACTTCCAGGCGCGATACACCGTGGTGGCGCCGAGCAGCGTCGCCAGCATCAGGCCGGGAATGACACCGGCGATGAACAACTGGCCGACGGACGCCGAGGTGACGCGCGCGCCGTCTGGCCCGAGCGCGACGCTGCCGCCGGTCGCCACCGCATAGATCACCATCACGATCGACGGCGGGATCAGGATGCCCAATGCCCCCGACGTCGTGATGACGCCGGCGCCGAACCGCTTCGGAAAGCCCTGCGCGACCATGGCGGGCAGCAGGATCGAGCCGATCGCAATCACTGTCGCCGGTGACGAGCCGGAGATCGCCGCGAACAGCGCGCAGGCCATCACGCCGGCGAGGCCGAGACCGCCATACCAATGCCCGACCATCGAGGTCGCGAAATTGATCATGCGCCGGGCGACGCCGCCATGAGTCAGGAAATTGCCGGCGAGAATGAAGAACGGGATCGCCATGATCTCGAAATTCTCAATGCCGGTAAACAGCTTCAGCGCCACCGCCTCGATCGGCACCTGCGTGAGGAAGAACAGGAAGGTCAGCACCGTCAGGCCGAGCGCGATCGAGATCGGCATGCCGGTGAGCATCAGCGCAATGAGCAGCGCGAAAATGAACAGCGTGGTCATCGGGCGCCCTCCGGCGTCGGACCAACCGCCGTGTCGACCTCGATACCCTCCACATGGCTGTGATCGTGATGCGGCAGATCGTCGAAACGGAAATAGCTGTAGGCGACCTGCAGAAAGCGGAAGCACATCAGATAGGAGCCAAGCGGAATGCAGAGATAGACGATCCAGCTCGGCAGCTCGAGATCGGGCGATGTCTGGTCGGTCTGCGACAGACCCATCACGAAACTCGCGCCCATGGTGCCGATGATGCCGGTGAATAGCGCGCCGCACAGAAGGCCGAACAGGATGGTGCCCTTGCGCCATTTCGGCGGCAGTTGCAGCACCAGTACATCGACGCCGACATGGATGCCGGTGCGCACGCCGTAAGCCGCGCCGAACTTCGCCATCCACACGAACATGTAAATGCAAAGTTCCTGCGCCCAGGACAAATGGATGCTGGCGAGAAATTTATAGGCCGCCATCGCACCGGGCAGGTTGCGATACGACACCACGAAATCGGTGGTGTAGCGATGCGCCACGGCGACAAAGATCACCACCGTCGCGGCGCCGATCAGCGTCGCGATCAGCGTTTCCTCGAGACGATCGAGGATGCGTAACAAGAACCGCACGAGATTTGTCCCCTTCCCCACATTCCGTCATGGCCGGGCTTGTCCCGGCCATCCACGTCTGCCCCGCACGCTTCAAGACGTGGATGCCCGGCACAAGGCCGGGCATGACGACGTTGAGAGTGCGTCCGTGCTCAATTGGTCTTTGCGTTGGCTTCTTTCTGGAACGCCGCGATCAGATCCTTGCCGACGCGCGACGCCATGTCAGCGGTCACCGGCTCCAGCGCCTTCATCCATTCGGCGCGCTCTTCCGGCTTCAGCTCGTAGAAGGTGGTGGTACCGGCCTTCTTCATCGCGACGATGGCGTCGTCGTTTTCCGTCTGCGACAGGCCGTTGGCATAGGCTGTGGCATCATCCATCGCCTTCTCGACCTGCGGCTTCACGTCGGCCGGCAGACCGTCCCAGAACTTCTTGTTCACGATCACGGCGTAGCCGATATAGCCGTGGTTCGAGAGTGTTATGTGCTTCTGCACTTCATGCATCTTCTGCGTATAGACGTTGGACGGCGTGTTCTCGTTGCCGTCGACGACGCCGGTCTGCATCGCCTGATACACTTCCGAGAACGCCAGCACCTGCGGGATGGCGCCGAGCGCGCGCATCTGGGCTTCCAGCACCTTCGATGACTGGATGCGCAGCTTCATGCCCTGGAAGTCGGCGACCTTATGCATCGGCCTGTTCGACGTCATGATCTTGAAACCGTTGTCCCAGTAAGCGAGACCCTTGATGCCCTTGGGCTCGAGCTTCGCCAGCAGGCCCTTGCCGATCGGCCCAGTGGTGATGCGGGTCAGCGCCGCCTTGTCTGGCAGGATGTAAGGCAGGTCGAACACCTCGAATTCCTTGACGCCAAGCGGGCCGAACTTGGCGAGCGAAGGCGCCAGCATCTGCACGGCACCGAGCTGCAGCGCCTCGACCTCTTCCTTGTCTTTGTAGAGCTGCGAGTTCGGATAGACCTCAACCTTCACCTTGCCATTGGTGTATTTCTCGGCGAGTTCCTTGAACTTCTCCGCGCCCTGCCCCTTCGGCGTGTTCGGCGCGACGACGTGGCTGAATTTGATGACGATGGGGGATTGAGCGGAGGCCGGACCGGCCAGCGCGAGCGCTGCGATCGACGCTGCGGCTAAAATAAACTTGCGCATGATGTTCTCCCTGTTGGCCATGCGGAGCTGTTTTAAGAAGTCGCTGCGCTTGGATGCCACAGGGAGCTTTATCGTCATCGGCGATCAAACGCCATCGCTCCCTTCGCAGGGGTTGCTGCAAAAGCTTTACTGCAATGCAAAAACGCGGCGTCTTGCGACGCCGCGTTTCGTTGCGCGTATAGGTTTTGGGAAGCGATCAGCTCGCGGCAGCAACCGCTGCCGGCATGTCGCGCGCGCGCTTCATAACGATCTTGTTCAGCCCGCCGAGATAGGCCTTGGCCGAAGCGACCAGCGTATCCGGATCGGCGGCGCGCGAGGTCATCGATCGGCCTTCATGGGCCAGACGCACCGACACTTCCGCCTGCGCGTCGGTGCCTTCGGTGACGGCGTGAACCTGATACAGTTCCAGCTTGGCCTCATGCGGCACCAGCGCCTTGATGCAGTTGAACACCGCATCGACCGGACCATTGCCCTCGGCCTCCTCGATCTTCACCACGCCGTCGACGTTCAGCTTCATGGTCGCGCGCTGCGGACCGTGGGTGCCAGCGATCACCGTCAGCGACACCAGCTTGATGCGGTCATGGGCGGCGGTCATTTCCTGATCGACCAGCGCTTCCAGATCCTCGTCGTAGATGTCCTTCTTGCGGTCGGCCAACGCCTTGAAGCGCACGAAGGCGTCTTCCAACTGGTTCTGACCCAGCTTGTAGCCCATCTCCTCCAGCTTGTGGATGAAGGCATGGCGGCCGGAATGCTTGCCCATCACCAGCGAGGTCTGCTTCACGCCCACCGTCTCCGGCAGCATGATCTCGTAGGTCTGCGCGTTCTTCAGCATGCCGTCCTGATGGATGCCGCTCTCATGGGCGAAGGCATTACGGCCGACGATCGCCTTGTTGTACTGCACCGGGAACGAGGTTGCGGCGGAGACTTCCTTCGAGGCGCGCATCAGCATCGTGGTGTCGATGTTATTCCAGTACGGCAATTTGTCATTGCGCACCTTCATCGCCATCACAATTTCTTCCAGCGCAGCATTGCCGGCACGCTCGCCGATGCCATTGATGGTGCATTCGATCTGCCGCGCACCGCCGCGGATGCCGGCCATCGAATTGGCGACGGCCATGCCGAGGTCGTTGTGGCAGTGAACCGAGAAGATCGCCTTGTCGGAATTCGGCACGTTCTCGCGCACGCGCTTGAACAGGTCGTAATATTCCTCGGGCACCGAATAGCCGACGGTGTCGGGGATGTTGATCGTGGTCGCACCGGCCTTGATCGCCGACTCGACGCAGCGGCACAGGAAATCGAATTCGGTGCGGGTGCCGTCTTCCGACGACCATTCGACGTCATCGGTATGGTTGCGGGCACGGGTCACCGACGAGATCACCAGATCGTGGACGGCGTCGGGCTCCATCTGCAGCTTGTACTTCATGTGCACCGGCGAGGTGGACAGGAAGGAATGGATGCGGCCGCGCTTGGCCGGGCGGATCGCCTCGGCGCAGCGGTCGATGTCCTTCTGGCCGGCGCGGGACAGGCCGCAGACCACGGCATTCTTGGTGCGCTTGGCAATCTCGTTGACGGCTTCGAAGTCGCCGTCGGAAGCGATCGGGAAGCCGGCCTCGATGACGTCGACACCCATGGTGTCGAGCATCGCGGCGATCTCCAGCTTTTCCTCGAAGGTCATGGTGGCGCCGGGGCACTGCTCGCCGTCGCGCAAGGTGGTGTCGAAAATGATGACGCGGTCCTTGTCGGACTTGTCCTGAACGGACGGGGTGGTCGAAGTCATGAGATATTCCTTAGGTCGGGGCGCATCTGTCTGGGCGCCAGAGGGAGCTGATGGTTCTGAATGTCATGATCCCCTGAGTACCCAGGCCAAACGGCCCAGACGGCGCTCAGGGGCAGATAAGCAGAAGCAGCCCGCCAAGAAGGAGGTTCGAGCGCAGCGCAGCCGGAATCGCGTCGGGACCAGCGGCAACAGCCACTCTCCCGGAAACTCCAACCATGTCGCTGCGAATCAGCATTGCCACACCTTCAGGCCCACATCCTCGGCCAAAACCAGTCTCAAGGAAAACCCTTGATGGTTCGTTGCCGACGAGGGCCTGAGGTCGTTCTAGACGACAATTGCGGGAGGCTGCAACGGCTAAGAGGGTCAGGAATGCTGACCTAAATCCTCCTGGGAGAAGCTCGGGCGCGTGGCCGACTGGCCTAGCCAGAACATCGCCAACTGGACGTTTTCGCAGCCATCCTTTTGCCCTAAGACCGAACGGAAATTGCGAGGACAGGACGATGACTTTCGCCAGGGGATTATCCGCTTTCCCGATCACGCCGATGAATACGAATGGCAGGGTCGATACGCCCGCGCTACGGCGGCTGGTGGCGCCGCTGGCGGCGGCCAAGGTCGATTCCATTGGCCTCCTGGGCAGCACCGGTTCTTACCCGTTCCTCTCCCGCGACGAGCGTCGGCGTGCCACTGAAGCCGCCGTTGCGGAGGTGAACGGCCGCGTCCCCGTGCTGGTCGGCATCGGCGCGCTCCGCACCGACGAGACGATCGAACTCGCCCGCGACGCCAAGGCGGCCGGCGCTGCCGCAGGCCTGCTGGCGCCGGTGTCCTATACGCCGCTCACCGAGGATGAAGTCTTCGAACATTTCACAACGGTCACCGGCGAAAGCAAATTGCCGATCGTGATCTACGACAACTTTGCCACCACGCATTTCAAGTTCACGCCCGACCTTGTCGGCCGCATCGCGCGTATTCCCGGCGTCGTCGCGGTGAAGGGCACCTCCCCCGAAGCCAGCTTCGCGGCAGATCACCTGAAGCAGATGCGTGCCGCCGTGCCATCAGGCTTTTCAGTCGGCTATGCCGGTGACTGGAATTCGATGGAGACACTGCTGGCCGGCGGCGATGCCTGGTATTGCGTGGCGGCGGGCCTGTTTCCAAAGAGTTGTCTGGCCATCACCCGCGCAGCGCAGGCCGGCAATGCCGACGAAGCGCGCCGCCTCAACGGCGCGATGCAGCCGCTGTGGGATCTGTTCAAGCAGTTTTCCAGCCTGCGCGTGATGTATGCGGCTGCGGAGCAGATGGGGCTGACGGATGCGAAACCACCGCGCCCGGTGCTGCCATTGAACGACGCGACGCAGGACAAGGTCGCCGCGGTGTTGAAAGAATTGAAGCTGAGTTAAACTAGCCCGCCGTAGCTGTCGTCCCCGCGAAGGCGGGGACCCATAGCCACGGTCGAACTAATCAAAACGGCAAAGTCGCGACGACAACGTACGAACGGCCTCTTCGGCGTGTATGGATCCCCGCCTTCGCGGGGATGACAGCCAGAAAATATCACGTTTTCTTCGCCGCTTTCTTCTTGGCCACCTTCTTCTTCGCGACCTTCTTCACCACAGGCTTGCCTTCCCGCGGCGGCCCTTCCTTGTCCAGCGCCTCGCGGATCAGCGTGAAGTCCTTCTTCGCCTCGCCGTCCACGGTCGGGAAGTGCAGGTCCAGCTTCTCCAGCGCGTTGACGATGGCCGAGCCGATCACCACGCGCGAGAACCATTTGCGATCCGCCGGCACCACATGCCATGGCGCTTCCTCGCAGGACGTATGCTTGATCAGGTCCTCATAGGCCTCCTGATACTTGTCCCACAACGCGCGCTCGGCGATATCGGCCGATGAGAACTTCCAGTTCTTGGCCGGCTGCTCGAGACGATCGAGGAAGCGCTCGCGCTGCTCTTCCTTGGAGACGTTGAGAAAGAACTTCAGCACCACGGTGCCGTTGCGCGCCAGATACTTTTCGAAGGCGGTGATGTCCTCGAAGCGCTCGCGCCAGATATCTTTTGTCACCAGCTCCCCCGGAATTTTCTGCTTGGCGAGAATCTCCGGATGAACCCGCACCACAAGACATTCCTCGTAGTAAGAACGATTGAAGATGCCGATGCGGCCGCGCTGTGGCAGCGCGATGGTGTGACGCCACATGAAATCGTGATCGAGTTCGTTCGACGACGGCGTCTTGAACGAATGCACCTCGCAGCCCTGCGGATTGATGCCGTCGAACACGCTCTCGATGGCGCTGTCCTTCCCGGCGGCGTCCATGCCCTGGAAGATCAGCAGCAGCGACCAGCGATCCTGCGCATAGAGCTTTTCCTGCAGCTCCTGCAGCCGGCGGCGGTTGGCCTCGATGATCTTCTTGCCGGTTTCCTTGTGCAGCCCGCCGCTGCCATTGGTGTCATGCGCCTTGAGGTGGAAAGCTTTCGAACCGTCGACCCGATACGGCTCGATATAGGACTTCAACGCGGACACAACTGGCTTGGCAGACATGAGATCGGCAACTCCGGGACATGGGGATTGCAAGCGTAGCGTGCCGATCCCGGCAATACCAGCAGATCACGTCGCTGGCATCAGTTGCGCTGTCATAAACGCTGTCACAAACAGTGGCATCGTCGGGGTGAAGTCGGCTTCGCTGCGCACCAGATGAATTCCGCTCAGCTCAGGCGACGCCTGACCGGCAAGATTGGCCTCGATGATGCTGCGCAGCGTCTCACCCGGCTGATCCGCATTTAGAAGACGCATCATCGCCACCGAGAAATCCGTCACGACGCAGGACCAGCCAGCGTCGGCCCGGTAATCGGCTTCTGTCAGGCCGAGCTCTTCCTCGACTTCACGGGTCACGCTGCCGGCGATATCGACCACGTCGCCGCGCAGGTCGTCCAGATCAGGCGTGCCCGCCGCAAAATAGATGCGTCTGGCATTGGATGTATGCTGTCCCATCTCGCCGAGCACGAAGGCGCCGTCGCTGGCACGCAGCGCACCCATGCCAAAGCCGTTGAACACGTCCGGATCGGGACAGCGCCAATCCCGCCACGCCAGAAAGCTCGCAAAATCGGTCTCGAAATACTCCGCGCTAAACTGGTTGCCAGTGAACTGCGCATTGCGCGCCAGCAACACGCGCCCATTGAACAGTTGCGGCTTCTCGGCGCGCTTGCCTGCGAAGTGAGCGTCGATCTCGTCCCGCCGCTCACGCGCGAATGGCCACTGCCAATCGCTGCGTGTGAGGTCGAGTTGCGTGACGCGGTGAATGACCGGCGTCATCATGCGCAAAACCTACTTCGCATTCGTCCCCATCGTTTTGGCGAACTGCTCGACATATTTATTCGTGTAGGTCTTGCTGACATCGATATTGGCCTTGGCCACCTCCGGCGAGCCCTCGCTGAATACGGCGAGCACGGCAGCTGCGCCCTTCGGATCCATCAGCCCCGTCTCCGAATACATCGGGAGCGTGTTCTTCAGCGCCGCGAGATAGAGCTCCTTGTCCTTGCCGACAATGCCTTCGGGCATCTTCGCCATGATCTCTTCCGGCGTATGGCTGTGAATCCATTTCAGCGTATTCATGATCGCGTTGGTCAGCCCCTGCACTTCTTTCTCATGAGCCTTGACCCAGGCCGTCGTCGAATACAGCGCGCCACCTGGATATTCGCCGGAGAACACCGCCAGCGTGTCCTTCTGCGTCCGGGTATCGCTGAGAATCGTGAGGTCTTTGTGGCTGCCCTGCAGCACGGTGACGGCAGGATCGAGCATCACCGCGGCTTCGATCTGCCCCTGCTCCATCGCCGCCACTGCCGTCGCGCCCAGGCCAACGCCGATCACAGCAGTACCAGCCGGATCGAGACCGTTCTTCTTGAGCTGATACTTCAGGAAGAAGTCCGTCGACGAGCCCGGCGCGCTGACGCCGACTTTCTTGCCGGCGAGATCCTTGATCGACGTGATCTTGCCGGTGTGCTTCGGCGACACCACCAGCACGAGACCGGGATAGCGGTCATAGACCACGAAGCTCTGCAGCTCCTGCTTCTTGGCGGCGAGATTGACGCAATGATCAAAATAGCCGGAGACCACATCGGCACTGCCGCCGAGCACGGCTTTCAACGCATCGGAGCCGCCCTTGAGGTCGACCAGTTCGACGGCGAGACCCGCCTTCTCGTATTCGCCAAGCTGCTTGGCCAGCACGGTCGGCAGATAGCACAGGCACGCCCCGCCGCCGATGGCGATAGTCACCTTGGTTTGCGCTGCAGCGGGATGAACGAGAAACAGCGACAAAAGGCTCGCAAGGAAAAGACGTGCAAGGAATAAACGGCTCAAGCCGGTTTTTATGTTTGTTGTCATTGTTTCCTCCGCTGCTATCTGGCGCGGAGGATAGAGGAGCCTCCGCCGGTTGGAAAGCCGGCACTGGTCAACCCACGTCCCGCGACATAGCATCCGCGCGGCAAATCATTGTCATCCAAGGGGAACGTTCATGAAGCGCATCACTGCGACACTCTCGATCACCGCAGCCTTCGCCGCCGGTTGTCTCATCACGCATCTCGTGCCCGAGGGTATCACGCCGGCACAGGCCGCGGAAAACATCACCGCCCAGGTCATCCACGTCCCCGAACTCGTCGGCGACGCACTCGGCCCGGCCTCACCCACCGGCTTCCGCTCCAAGATGTTCATGCAGGCCGACGGCGCGACCATCTCGGTGCAGGACGGCAATGTGGTGAAGCACATGCATCCCAACACCAACGAAATCCAGTACATCCTCGAAGGCACCGGCACCGTGTGGCTGGGCGACAAGGAAGTTCAGGTCAAGGCCGGCGACCTCATCATCATCCCGAAGGGCACGCCCCATGGCGGCACCAAGCCCGACGGCAAGCCGTTCCGCGCCATCGCCATCAAGACCCCGCCGCAGGCGCCGGACGACACCAAGCCGCTGCCGTAAGCCACGGGCAAAGCGACAGCGCGTGATCCGGGTGAGGGGGAGCCAGTGTTTCACTCGCTAGCTCCCCCTCACCCGTCTCGAATAACCTTCGGTCATTCGATCCCCCCTCTCCCCGCAAGCGGGGCGAGGGAATCGTCTCAGCTCCGCCCTTCACTCGCCACCGGCTTCCACACCAGCAAGCGCTTCTCGACCACCGACACGAGCACATCGATGGCGATGACAAAGGCCGACAGCACGAACATGCCCGCAAACACGCCGGCGACATCGAACGTGCCCTCCGCCTGCTGGATGACGTAACCGAGCCCGGCCGCCGATCCCAGATATTCGCCGACCACGGCGCCGACGACGGCAAAACCCACCGCGGTGTGCAGCGACGAAAACATCCACGACAGTGCCGACGGCCAGAACACATGGCGCATCAACTGCCGCTCGCTCATGCCCAGCATGCGGCCATTGGCGAGCACCGTGGGCGAGACTTCCTTGACGCCCTGATAGACGTTGAAGAACACGATGAAGAACACCAGCGTGACGCCGAGCGCCACCTTCGACCAGATGCCGAGCCCGAGCCAAAGCGCAAAAATGGGTGCCAACACCACGCGCGGGAGCGCATTGGCCATCTTCACATAGGGATCGAAGATCGCGGCGAGGCGCGGCTGGCGCGCGAACCAGAAGCCGATCAGCACGCCCAGTGTCGAGCCGATCACGAAGGCCAGCACGGATTCCAGCAGTGTGATGCCGAGATGCTTCCAGATAATGCCACTGGCAAACCAGCTATAGATCTGGCTGCCGACATCCCAGGGGTTGGAGAAGAAAAACGGCGGCAGCAGGATGCGGCCGAACACCGGCACGGTGGTGAGCAGGTGCCACAGCCCGATGACGACCACGGCGACGAGTACCTGACACAGCAGCAATACAGGACGCGTCATGACGCGGCTCCCATACCAGCGGACTGCGCATAGCCCTTCATCACTTCGTCCTTCAGCACGCTCCAGATCTCGCGGTGAAGCGCGTGAAATTCCTTGTCGAGCCGCACTTCGAAAATATCGCGCGGCCGCGGCAACGGCACTTTCCAGTCGCCGATGATGCGCGAGCCAGGCCCCGCCGACATGATGACGACACGGTCGGCCAGCGCGATCGCCTCTTCGAGATCGTGCGTGACGAACAGCACCGCTTTGCGATCCCTGCTCCACAAATCCAGCAGCAGGTTGCCCATCACCTGCCGGGTCTGCGCATCAAGCGGGCCAAACGGCTCGTCCATCAGCAGGATTTTCGGATTGCGGATCAGCACCTGCGCAAGACCGACGCGCTTGCGCTGGCCGCCCGACAGCATATGCGGATAGCGCCCAGCGAAGGCGCCGAGACCCACCGAGGTCAACCAGTCCTGCGCCCTCGCCAGCGCCGCGTCGCGCGCTATGCCCGCGATCTCCAGCCCAATGGCAACATTATCGAGCGCGGTCTTCCAGGGAAACAGCGCGTCGGCCTGAAACAGGTAGCCCGCCTGCGCGTTCAGTCCGCCCAGCAGCTGACCGAAGATCCGGACCGCACCGGAGGCTGGCGCCAGCAGCCCGGCAGCGACATTGAGCAGTGTAGATTTGCCACAGCCGGTCGGCCCGACGATGGCAACGAACTCGCCATCCGCGACCCGGAGTGTCGCCTTCTCCACCGCCGTATAGATGCGATTATCGGCAATACCGAACGCCACTGTCGCGTCATCAAGCGCCACCGCCATCGATGCCGCGGCCCCACCTGCCTGCACGCGCGTTCCCCAGAGTGTTTTTGTTCCGGGACTGGCTTAGCGCCGCAGGGCTGGGAATTCAACGTCTGGGGCGGGTTGGTGACGCAGATGCTGCATGATAGCTTTCATCGGCGCCCCATCATTTGTCGTCCCCGCGAAGGCGGGGACCCATAGCCTCAGGAGACCTAAGTTTGCGCTGTGGGATCGACCGGGCCTTGCCTTCTTCTCTGGAGGTTATGGATCCCCGCCTTCGCGGGGATGACAATTAAGTATGACGCAGCCCCTCATCCGCTTCTCCCATGTCAGCAAGAGCTTCGACGGCGGGGCCATCAAGGCCGTCGATGACGTTTCGCTCGCTGTCGCGGAGGGTGAGTTCCTCGCGGTGGTCGGCGGCTCCGGCTCTGGCAAGACCACGCTGATGCGGCTGGCCAACCGGTTGATCGCGCCGGACGCGGGACACATCACCATCGCCGGCGAGGACGTGGCGCAGGTTGATCCCATCGAACTGCGCCGGCGCATCGGCTATGTGTTCCAGAGCGGCGGGTTGTTTCCGCATATGAGCATCAAAGACAATATCGGCATCACGCCCAAGTTGCTTGGCACCCCCCCTAAGGAGATCGCCGGGCGCGTCGATGAATTGCTCGATCTCGTGCGCCTCGACCGCACACAGCATCGCGACCGCTTCCCGCACGAACTCTCCGGCGGCCAGCGCCAGCGCGTCGGCGTTGCACGCGCCCTCGCCGCAAAACCACGCATCGTGCTGATGGATGAACCGTTCGGCGCGCTCGATCCGCTGACCCGCGATGCGCTGGGCGACGACTACCGCGCGCTGCATCACAAGCTCGGCCTCACCACCATCATGATCACCCACGACATGACGGAAGCGATCCTGCTCGCCGATCGTGTTGCGGTGATGCGCTCAGGCAAACTGCTCGCGGAAGGCACGCCCACCCAGTTATCCGAAAGCACCGATCCCTATGTCGGTGAGTTGCTGGGCACACCGCGCCGGCAAGCGGAACGACTTCAGATGCTGCTGCCGAAGGATGGCGCGGCGCCCCAAGGCGGCGCGACATGAGCCTGTTCACCGATCCGCGCTGGAGCGACGCGCTCGGGCATCTGCCGGATTATCTCGGCAGCCACGTGCGCGTCAGTCTCGCCGCGCTGGCGCTTGGCCTCGTCATCAGCCTGCCGCTGGCCATCATCGCGCGGCACCGGCCGGTGATGCGCAGCGCGCTGCTCGGTGTGGCCAGCATCGTGCAGACAGTGCCGGGCCTGGCACTGCTGGCTTTGTTCTATCCCCTATTGCTCGCGCTTGCGGCGCTGTCGCTGCAATATCTCGGCTTCAACTTCTCGGCCTTCGGCTTCCTGCCCGCGGTGCTGGCGCTGGCGCTGTATTCGATGCTGCCGGTGCTGCGCAACACCATCACCGGATTGAACGGCATCGATCCCGCATTGACCGAGGCCGCGCAAGGCGTCGGCATGACGCCGCGGCAATCGCTGACCATGGTCGAACTGCCGCTGGCATTGCCCGTCATGATGGCCGGCATCCGCACCTCCGCAGTGTGGGTGATTGGCACTGCCACACTCTCCACGCCGATCGGCCAGACCTCACTCGGCAACTACATCTTCGCGGGACTGCAGACGCAGAACTGGGTGCTGGTGATCTTCGGCTGCGTCGCCGCGGCAGTTCTTGCGCTGGCCGTCGATCAGTTGCTGGCGCTGATCGAGACCGGCATCCGCCTGCGCAGCCGTATCCGCACCGCCATCGGCGTGCTCGGTATCGCGGCGCTGGTGATCGTCACACTCGCACCGTCATTCGCCCGTTCCGGCACGCGTATCGTGGTCGGCGCCAAGACCTTCACCGAACAATATGTACTCGCCGCGCTGATGTCGCAGCGCCTGCAGGCGGGCGGCCTGCCCGCCACGACGCGGCAGGGTCTCGGCTCCAGCGTGATCTATGATGCGCTGGCCTCCGGCGATATCGATGTCTATATCGATTACTCCGGCACGCTGTGGGCCAACCAGTTTCACCGCACCGAGATCCTGCCGCGCGAGAAGTTGCTGACCGAGCTGAAGACGACGTTGGCGAAACAAGGCATCACGCTATTCGGCGAGCTCGGTTTCGCCAATGCCTATGCGCTGGTGATGCCGCGTATGAAGGCCCAAGCGCTGGGCATCAGGACCGCCACCGATCTCGCGGCGCTGAGCGGCAATATGACCATCGCCGGCGATTACGAATTCTTTTCGCGGCCGGAATGGGCGGGGCTGAAGGCAGCCTACGGCTTGTCATTCAAGACCCAGCGCACCATGCAGCCGGACTTCATGTATGCCGCCGTCGCCTCCGGCGAGGTCGATGTCATCGCCGGCTACACCAGTGACGGGCTGATCGCGAAATACGATCTCGTGGTGCTCGACGATCCCAAACACGCCATCCCGCCCTATGACGCGATCATGCTGCTGGCGCCGAAACGCGCGGCTGACGAGAAGCTGCGCAGCACGTTGCAGCCGCTGCTCGGCAAGATCGATCTGCCGCTGATGCGGGAAGCCAATCTGCGCGGCGCCGGGAATGATGCGACGAGTTCGCCGGAAAGTGTGGCCCGGTGGATGTGGGACAGGATAAAAAAGTAGGATGGGTAGAGCGTCTTCGCGAAACCCATCAATGGCGAGCCACGAAGCGATGGGTTTCGCTGCGCTCTACCCATCCTACGAGCTCCGGCGTTACAAATTCTTGATCATCCCCGCATCGATCAACAGGCGATTGAATCGCCGCGCTTCCGCGCCGTCCTTGCAGGCGTAGAACAGTCCCTTGCAGCGAAGCATGATCTTCTTTTGCTCCTCGAAGGACGGGTCCAGCGGAATGCCCGCGGCCTCCTGAATGACCAGCGGCAGATACGGCCCGTCGATCGTGTCCATCACCGTCGCGCTCTTCACCGGTTCGAAATTGATCGCGTCGATGGCGTAATAAGTCGCGTAGTAGCGCGGGTCGTAACTCTGCAGCTTCTTGCCAAGGCCCGCTTCATCCATGTTGGGATCGAGAATGCCCGGCGCGAATTCCGGCTGATGATCGCCATAGCGTACGATCAGGAACGGCTGCGCTGGAAACAGCTTCTTCAGCTTCGCGACGAACGCACCATAGTGATCGACGCTCATCGCTTGCCGGCGCAGATATTCATCAACCACCGGCACGTTGCCGGGCGCACGCCAGCCCGGCGTCATGTCGGGGCGAAATCTGGTTTCCCACGGAAAGTGATTGGCGGCGAGGTAGACGAACATGAACAGCGGATTGGCCGGCGGCTGCTCGGCCATCAGGCGCGCCGCTGAATCGTAGAAGAAGCTGTCGGGCTCGACGCCCTTGGCGCCGAGATCCTTGGCGTCATAGAAGCGCTCGACGCCGGTGGTGGTCTGGAAGCCGCGCGCGCTCATGAAGGCGCCGAAGGCCGGATAGAGCGAGATAGTGCTGTAGCCACAGCGGCGCAGCGCCAACGGCAATCCGCGCTCGACGCGGCCCGAAGCGATGCGCGTGACGAAATAGGAGAACGGCCCGAACGAGCGCGACGACAGTCCGGCCAGTACGTTGTATTCGGTGAACCAGCTCGGCCCGCCATTGCTCTCGGCGAGAAATTTGCGCGCCTTGCCGTCCCATGAATCGAAGTGGCTGCCATAGCCTTTCGGCGTCTTCACGCCGGCGGCCTGACGGATGTCGAAGGACGACTCGTCATGCACCATGATGATGTGCGGACGACGTCCCGCCGGATGGCAGGAATCCTCCAGCGGCAACTTCAGCCGCTCGGTGATGACCGCATCGGACTCCATGAAACCGTGGCTGCTGAAGTCCGACACGGCGGTGACGCCGGAGCGCGCGAATTTCGACAGATAGCCGTCATCGTAATAGCCGCGCCAGGCTTCATCGGGCCACGCCAACGCATAGCCCGTCAATGCGGCGAGGCAAGCCGTCAGCGCGGCCAGCGCCGGCAGCCGCCGGATGCGGAACGGATCGAGCCACCACAGCGCATACATGAGTGGCACCACCACGACGGCGGCGCCAATGGCGGACCAGCGCAGGTTGGGAAAGATCGTGAACAGGAAGGCCGCGGTATCGCGATCGATCACCATCAGGTCGACGAAGTTCGCGGTCATCTGCACCACGTCGTGCTTCAGCCGCGACAGCAGCACGAGGATGACGACCAGGGTCAGCGACAGCGCCCCCGACAGCGCGGGGCGGCGCAAGAGCGCAATCCAGAACAGGTTGAGGATGGCCCAGGCCAGCACGAAGCCGATCCGACCCACCAGATCGGTCTCGGTCTGGAACATCACCAGCAGCGCGCCGAAATGCGGCGCGGCCACGGCCAACAGCCGCCACACGCTGGTCGGCGCGGCCACAGCAGTTGACGAGACGCTGGGTACTGGATTGAGCGGAGGCGCCATGGCGGCACGCAACACCACCGGCGAGGCCTCGGGCCTGGGCTGGCGACGGCCAGAGGGCGCATGTCGCAGCCGGAAACTGCGATATGTCATTAATTTGTAATGTAATCGTCATGAACGGGCAATGACCTTGGCCCGAACGGGATCGACGGAACCAGCAGACACCCTGCCCTCACTGCTGCAGCCGGCCGGGTCAAAGATCTTTGATCAGCCCCGCATCGATCAGCCACCGATTGAATCGGCTGGCTTCATCGCCGCCCTTGCAGCCATAGAACACGCCCTTGCAGCGAAGCATGATCTTCTTCTGCTCGACAAAGGACGGATCGAGCGGCACGCGTGCGGCCTCCTGCACCATGAGCGGCAGGTAGGCAGCGTCCAGCACCGGCAGCGCCGATGCCAGGTCGGGCCGGTAGTTCAGCGCGTCGATGGCGTAATAGGTCGTATAGTATCTGACATCATGCGTCATGATCCGGTCGGCGCGCTTCGGCTGGGCCAGATCAGGCTCCAGCAGTTTCTGCGCGATCGCCGGCTGATGATCGCCGAACCGCACCAACAGGAACGGCTCGGTCGGATGGTCCTTCTGGAGCTGCGCGACGAAGGCCTTGTAGTCCGCAGCCGTCATCGCCTGACGGCGGATATATTCATCCACCTCGGCCGTATTGCCCGGCGCCTGCCAGCTGGCCGGCGTCAGGTCGTCGCGATAGGTCGTGGTCCACGGGAAGTGATTGGCGGTGAGATAGACCAACACGAAGACCGGCTGGTCGGTCTTGCTCTCGCGCGCGACGAGATCCCTGGCCTGGTCGAAATAGAACCTGTCGGGCTGCATGTCCTCGCTGACGCCCATCGCCGCCATGTCGATGAAGCCATCGATGCCAGCGCCCTCCTGGAAGCTGCGGGCGCTGAGGAAATTGCCGTAGGTCGGATAGAGCGAGAAGGTCTTGTAGCCGCAGCGTTGCAACGCCTGCGGCAGGCCGCGCGAGATCTTCCCGGCGGCAATGCGCGTCACATAGAACTTCAATGCGCCGAAGGAGCGTGCCGACAGGCCGGTGAAGATGTTGAACTCGGTGTACCACGTCGGCCCGCCGCTGGACTCGGTGATCAACACACGCTGCTGGCCATCCGACGACTTGAAGTTATCGTGGTAGCCGGCGGGCACCTTGATGCCCGGCGCCGCCGAGATGTCGAATGACGACTCGTCGAGCACCATCACGATGTTCGGCCGCTTCACGCCGGGCTCACAGATGGTCATCGGCGAGGCCTGCGCCGAACTCACGAGGCTCTTGGAATCCGCCTCGATCCATCCGGTCGCGGTGAGATGCGAGACGGAGACGACACCCGAGCGCGCCAGATTGGAAATGTGATTGACGCCCTGGAACGGCTCCCATGGCTTTTCGGGATTGGCCGCCGACAGGCCGACGATTCCCGTCAGGCAGACGCCCGCGCAGGCCAGCGCACTGCGGCGGCGCAAGCGGAACGGATCGGCGCGCCAGATCAGCCACAGGATCGGCAGCGCGACGGCGGCGGCGATCAGCAGATGGGTGCGCAGCTGCGGGAAGATCGAGTGCAGGAACGAGATCGTGTCGCGATCGATGATCAGGAAATCCAGGAAGGTCAGCGTCAGCTGCGTGATGCCGAACTTGAACTGCGACAGCACGATCAGCGTCGTGATCAGCAGCAACGACAGCACCGCGCTGACGCCGGGCCGCTTGAACAGCGCGAGGAACAGGAAGTTCAGCAAGGCCCAGGTGAACAGCGCCAGCGTGGTGGCGAACGGGCCGTATTCGACCGAGGCCAGCACATAGATCGCGAATGTATGGATCGCAGCGATCAGCGCCGTGCGCAGCGGCCACTGCCGAACATACTGCCCAGCGGCCGCCAATCGCTCCCTGAAGCGACGGCCGGCTTGCGCCGGAGAGACTGAGATCGGCGACGGCAGCATGACTTGCCTGCGAACACCCGGCAAGAAAACTACCCTGTCTGGCAACGGCCAGCCGGCTCACACCGCGACCGGACCCTGCGGAATGTCACAAAATCGTAATACAGGCGTCATGAACGGACAATGAACCTTTCGACGCAGGCGGTGCCGGTCCAGGCGCCGCCTGCCGTCGTCATCCCTCGCCTCTACCGCACTGCGGTCGGCGTCTCGCCCTTGATGATCTCGCCGAAGCGCTGCCAGCGCTCGCCCTTGAAGCTCATCATCTGGAACTGGTCGATGGGCGAGAAGTCGGTCGGGCTGGTGTTGACGGTCACGCCCGGCAGCAACCCGTCGAGCTGCACGTTCTTGAGGTTAGCGGCCTGTTTCATCAGATTCTCATGGGTGAGATCGTCGCCGCACTGCTTCAGCGCCTCAACCATGGTCTGGGCGATGCTGTAGCCGGACAGCACGGTGCTCTCCATCGCCTTGCCTTCCGGAATGTACTTCTCGACATAGGCGTAGAACTTCTGCATGCCCGGATCGTCCTTCCACTGCGGATCGGTCGGATCCTTGGCGAAGGTCGCGGAGACGACGTCCTGCGCGTTTTCGAGACCGGCCGGGCGCAGCACGCTGCCCAGCGACGAGCTCGCATTCGGCACGATATGCAACGGCTTCCAGCCGAGCTCGGCAACCTTCTTGATCGACTGCGCGGCGAACTTGCCGGTGGCGAAAGAGAAGATCGTATCGACGCCTGCCGCCTTCAGCTTGACGATGTGCGAGTCGACGGTCGGCTCCGAGACCTCGTAGCTCGTCTCCATCACAATCATCGTTGAAGCCTTGTCGCCAAGGCCTTCCTTCAATCCCTTCACATAGTCCTTGCCGAAATCGTCGTTCTGATAGAACACGCCGATCTTGGCATCCGGCTTCTCCTTCAGAAGATACTTCGCATAGGCCGCAGCTTCGGCGTGGTAGCTCGGCAGCCAGCCCATGGTCCATGGAAACTGCTTCGGATCGTTCCAGCGGGTGGCACCGGTCGCGAGAAACAGTTGCGGCGTCTTCTTGGCATTGACGTATTTCTGGATCGCGGCATTCGCGGCGGTGCCGACATTGCCGACGATCGCCATCACCTCGTCGCTCTCGACCAGCTTGCGGGTCTGCTCCACGGTCTTCGGCGGCGAATAGGCGTCGTCATAGCTGATGAAGACGATCTTGCGGCCGTTGATGCCGCCCTCATCATTGATCTTCTTGAAGTAGGCGCCATAGGCCTTGCCGAGAATGCCGTAGGCGGAGGCCGGGCCGCTATAGGGCACCGTGTTGCCGATCTTGATTTCGGTGTCAGAGGCACCGGGGCCATATGTCTTCTGCGCCAGTGCCGGGCTCGCTGCCAGTGCAATCGCAGCTGCGAACGCAGCCACGATGCTGGCGGCCGCTGGCGCGGCCCTGGAAGTCGTCGTGATACGCATTTTCTGTCCTTCTTTTTGCGTTTCCATAAGTGACGGCCGTTGCCGTATGCGATCCGAGCCTTCCCGTTTGTCGGGATTGTTGAACGGCTCGTCAGATGCGTGTGTTCGTCGTGATCAGTCCTTGATGTCGGAGTCCGTGGCGCCCTGCTCGGCCAATGCTCGCACGTCTTCGGCTGCGGTCTGCACGTGGCGATGCACCAGCATTGTGGCAGTCGCTTCGTCGCGGGCTTCGATGGCTGCGACGAAGGCGCGGTGATCAATGAGCGAGCGCTGGCGGATTTCCGCGGAGGCGAAATAGCGGCGCCGCCAGCCCGTGCTCATCAGCATCAGCGGCGTCAGCGTGCGCACCAGCACGCGGTTCTGGCTCGCCGCGACAACCGCGAGATGGAATGCCACGTCCTCATCGGCGATGTTGCTGCCCTTGGCGACGAGGCCAGCATAGGTGTCGAGCAGCTGATGCAGCTTCGCGAGATCGGCGTCGGTGCGGCGCTGGCAGGCCAACCGGAACGCCTGTTCCTCGCACAGAATTCTGGCCTCGGTGACATCGCGCGTCACCTGCGCATCGAAGGGCAGGCCAAGGTCGGCCTGCAGCACCAGCGCATCGAGCCCGCTGTCTTCCAGCGCGTTGCGCAGATAGATCCCTGATTTGGGCTTCCGCTCGGTGATGCGCATGGCATCGAGCACCGCCAGCGCCTCGCGGACCGATCCGCGCGTCACGCCGAACCGCTCCGACAGATCCCGCTCCGACGGCAGCCGGTCGCCTTTCGCAAGCCGGTGGTGCCGGACGAATTCGAGCATTTTCCGAACAGCGTCGGAGGTGTCGGTACTGACCGCAGCGAGCATCGGCTGACCCTACCAATCTGGTAGGACCAGATCAAGGCAGTTAAATGCGGCTGATGGGCGCGGCAAGACATGTTCGGCCGTCTTCCCAGTCTTGCGGATGCCATCTCCGCAATATAATACCTATGGTAGCAGCCAGCCAAACCGCCCTCATCGTCATCAGGATAACCTCGCCAATGTTCGTCCCGTCAGGACGCCATGATGCGGGTCTGCGCGATACGCGCACCCGCTCGATCGCTTCGGCCGTATCGCCCGTACTCGCCGCACTCGTCCTTGCCGCGTTCACGGCGCAGGCACAGGCGCGCAGCGCCCCTCCGCCACCTCATGAATGCGCGAGATCCGAAGAGCCGCATTGCGTGGCCATGCGGGCACGCGCGCGCGCCGCCGAACTCGCCCGCCTGCGAGCAAGCATCACCTATCGCATTCTCGGCTCCGTCCAGTATCCGCCGCAGGCAGCCATGGAAGGCGAAGGCGGCATGGCCCTGGTGCATTTTGTGCTCGCGCCGTCCGGCAAGCTGACGAACATCAGGATCATCAGGAGCTCGGGATCTGCAGCGCTCGACCGCGCCGCCCGGCAGGCCGTCCAGCTCGCCAGTCCCATCCCTCTCGGTCCAAACGGCCTTCCGGAAAAGAAACTCGACTTTACGTTGCCAATCGCGTTTCGAAGCAGATAGCGATCGCGACCGTCAGCTCTGGCTCAGTCGCGCGGCCAACGCGCGGACATAGGACAGGCTAACGGAATATGGCACGCCCGGTGCCGAGTACTGCCGAAAGTCCAGCAGCATGGCTCGTCGTTACGCATCTCTCCCCACGACTCTCTCACTCATTCTCGTTACTTTGCTGCTTGGCCCTCCCGAAGCGAACGCACAGTCCGCACCGGCAGCCGACCAGCGCAGCCCGGCCATGGCGGAGTGGCGCCGGGGCGTCGATATCAAGATCAATCGCACGGCCCGCAATCTCGGCAGGCTGTCGGTGCGGGGACAGACCGTCGTCGGCTTTCGCGTCGACCGCAGCGGTCGCCTGATCGAGTCAAAGGTTCTCCGCAGCTCCGGGGATACCGAACTCGACGGCGCGTTCCTCGCCGTCGTTCGCGTGGCAGGCCCTTTCCCTCCTCTTCCCTCCGGCTATCCGAGCCCGACACTGGCAACTGCGATCACGATGACGTCGGGGCCGCGCAAAGGTGATTTTCACGGCATGAGGCCGCTCAGGCCCTTCCCGGCCGAGTTCTAGAAACCAGCTCGCTTGCGCGACGCCAACCCAAGTTGGCGGCCGACAATGCGATCGAGCCAGCGCCGCGGCAGCCAGCCGGCGACGAAGGTCTGGACCGGCTCCGGCGACGCCACCACGCGCAGTTTCGGGCGGGCTACGGTCAACGCCTGATGAACCAGCTCGCCGATCCGTTCCGGTGGCAGTCCGTTCTTCGCCAGCTTCATCAGCATCTCGCGCAGCTTCGTCAGCGCCGGCAGGAACGGCGAATTCGCGAAGCGCGCCATATCGATGGCCTCGGCCTTGTCCCAGATCGGCGTGCGCACGGCTCCCGGCGCGATCACCAGCACATCGATGCCGAACAGCATGAATTCGCGCCGCAGGCTTTCGGCCAATCCCTCGAGTGCGAATTTCGACGCGCTGTAGGGCGACAGCAGTGGATTGCCGAATTGTCCTGACACCGAACTCATCATCACGATGCGCCCGGGCGTGCCTGTCATCGCGGGATCGGCGCCGAGCAGCGGCGCGAAGGCCTTGGTGACGATCACCGGCCCCATCACATTGATCTCGATCTGCTGGCGAAACTCGTCCACCGCCAGATCGAGCAACGCGCCAGGCACCGCAACGCCGGCATTGTTGACGAGCCCTGCAAGCGTCTCGCCGTTCAGCGCGGCACGGACCTGCACAGCGGCGGCCAACACAGCGGCCTCGTCGGTGACATCGAACAGCAGCGGGATGAAGTTCGCGCCGAACTCGGCTTGCAACCGCTCTGTATCAACCTGCCTACGGACACTGCCGAATACGCGAAAACCGCGCGCGAGCAGAAGCTTCGCCGTGGCGTGGCCGATGCCCGTGGAGACGCCGGTGATGACGATGGATCGCATGAAAAGCACCTGAGATGTGATGGCACGTGAATTTGGCCGAGGACGAGACCGCATCGCCGCGGTCACAACGAGAATTGCGGATCGCCGCCTCATTGTTTTTTGACGATCGGCGCGCTCTTGTCTATCTGCGACAGCAAGCCGCGCAGGCTTGATGCATATTCGAACGGAATCGCTGTTCAGACAGGCTTTGCGATACCATCAACGAACAGTGTGATGATCGCCTCGGCCATCCGCTCGGCATCAGCGGGGGCGATGCCCCAGCGTGGAAAATGCCCGTCGATATTCATGCGGGCAAAGCCGTAGACCAAGGCACGGCCGGCAATCTTGATCACGCGCAGATCGGAGGAGCGCAGTTGCCCCTGCTCCAAAGCATCCGTCAGCAATTGCTCGGTCATGGCGATCAGCTCATCATTGTCCTCGCGTAACGCTTCCGACTGGTCATGGGCGAAATACTTCCCGCTCGAGATCACCTCGAAATGCGCAGGATTTTTCATCGCCCAGCGCAGATAGGCCAGGCCAAACGCGCGAAACCGAACCAGCGGATCCTCGGAGGACGTTTCGGCGATCGCGGCAGCAATCGCGCTACGGAAGCGGCGCTGTGCCTCTTCCGCCACCGCGCTCATCAGGTCATTGCGGCTGGGGAAGTGCCGAAACGGCGCTCCCGGCGACACGCCGGCACGGCGCGCGGCCTCGCGCACGCTGACGGCATCCGCGCCACCTTCCTCGGCCAGTTCAAGCGCCGCCACAATCAGCACACGGCGCAGATCGCCGTGATGATAGCTCTTCGGCGATGTCGCCGTTCGCCCCTTCGCGGCACGTGGCACGACCGATGGCCGGGCGGCTCGTTTTCGCGCAGGCGGCTTCGATGCCGATCTGGACGGCGGCGGCTTTGCGGACTTGGACATGCGCCAGCATAGCATCACCGTATCGTGAATGTAATCACCGATTACACAATTGACTGGACCGCCTGCACCGAATGTAACTGGTGATTACATATGGCAATACAGGGGAACGTCATGACACTGGATCGTCGCAACTGGTTCGAAGGCTGGCGGCTGCTCGCCATACTGACGCTTGTACTGATCGCGCTCAGCGTCTGGATCGCCGGCATGCGCGGCTTCGAGGTCGATGGCATCAGGATGGTGATCCGCTTCACCGCGCGCAGTTCGCTGCTGTTCTTCTGCCTCGCCTTCGCGGCATCCGCTTTGGCTATGCTCTGGCCCACGTCCGGCACCCACTGGCTGCGGCGCAACCGCCGCTATCTTGGGCTCACTTTTGCAGCGTCTCACGCCATCCACGCCGTCGCCATCGTCTGCTTCGCCGTGATGGCGCCCGCTGACTATGCAGCAGCAACGACGCCCGCCTCCTACATCTTCGGCGGCATCGGCTACGCCTTCATCATCGCGATGGCGGCAACGTCATTCGACCGCTCGGCGGCCGCCATCGGCCCGCGCCCATGGCGCATCCTGCACACGACCGGCATCTATTATCTCTGGTTCCAGTTCATGGTGAGCTTCGGCATGCGCATTCCGCAAATGTCGAACTATGTCTGGTTCCTGATGCCGTTGATTGTGGTGATGGCGCTCAGGATCGCGGCGACGGTGCTGAAACGTCGCCGGGCGCGCGTGGCAGTGCCTGCAAACTAAAAACGGGACCGCGTTGCCGCGATCCCGTTGGTAACTGCGATTTGAAAAGGGCTTAGTTCTTGGTCTTGTCGACCAGCGCCTTTTCCTTGATCCACGGCATCATGTCGCGGAGCTTGGCGCCCACTTCCTCGATCGGATGCGCGTTGTTGCGCTGGCGGGTTGCCTTGAACGAGGCCTGGTTGACCTTGTTTTCCAGCATCCAGTCGCGGGCGAACTTGCCGGACTGGATGTCGGTCAGCACGCGCTTCATCTCGGCCTTGGTTTCCGAGGTGACGATGCGCGGACCGGTGACGTATTCGCCGTACTCGGCCGTGTTGGAGATCGAGTAGTTCATGTTGGCGATGCCGCCTTCATAGATCAGGTCGACGATCAGCTTCAGCTCGTGCAGGCACTCGAAGTAAGCCATTTCCGGCGCGTAGCCGGCTTCCACCAGCGTCTCGAAACCGGCGCGGATCAGCTCGACGGTGCCGCCGCAGAGAACGGCCTGTTCGCCGAACAGATCGGTTTCGCACTCTTCCTTGAACGAGGTCTCGATGATGCCGGCGCGGCCGCCGCCCACTGCCGAAGCGTAGCTGAGGCCGAGGTCATGGGCATTGCCCGAGACGTCCTTGTGAACGGCGATCAGGCAGGGCACGCCGCCGCCGCGCTGATATTCCGAACGCACGGTGTGGCCGGGGCCCTTCGGCGCGATCATCAGCACGTCGAGATCTTCGCGCGGATCGAGCAGGTTGAAGTGCACGTTGAGGCCGTGCGCGAAGACGAGCGCAGCGCCCTTCTTCATGTTGTCATGCATGTGGTCGCGATAGATGTCGCCCTGCAATTCGTCAGGGGTCAGCATCATCATCAGGTCGGCCCACTTGGCGGCCTCGGCGACTTCCATCACCTTGAAGCCGGCGGCTTCCGCCTTCTTCGCGGTGGCCGAGCCCTTGCGGAGCGCGATCACGACGTCCTTGACGCCGCTGTCCTTGAGGTTCAGCGCATGAGCATGGCCCTGGCTGCCATAGCCGACGATGCAGACCTTCTTGCCCTTGATCAGGTTCAGGTCGGCGTCGCGATCGTAATAAACTCGCATGGGTATTTCCTCTCTTCAGCAACTATATTTCAAAGCTGCCCGTTCGAACGGGTCACCACCGCGTGGTGGATGACCATGAATTGCCGCCGGTTTCTAGGGCGACGGGTGCCGCGAGACAAGCCCGCGACGGTGATTTTACGCTGCGCGTCGGGCTCATAGCTCGACCAGCACCGGATACAGGGAGGCCAGCAGCAGCAGCCCCATGACGATATTGAACGCCCGGACCGCGCCAGGCGATTTTACCAGCGATTGCAGCGAGGTGCCGCACAGCACCCAGGTGACGCAGGAGACGAACCCGAGCAGCAGCGACAGGGCGACCTGCAGCAGGATGTTCCAGGGATAGTTCGCAATCGCCGCATAGGCGGTGATGGTGCCGATCACCATGACCCAGCCCTTGACGTTGACCCATTGAAACAGCGCTGCGCCGAAAAACGTCATCGGCCGGCGCCGTTCGGCGTCACCCGGGTTGGGCGGACCGGACATCCCGATCGCAAAGGCGAGATAGACGAGATAAGCGGCGCCGGCATATTTCAGGATGGTGTGCAGCACCGGATAGGAGGTGAAGACCGCCCCCAATCCGAGGCCCGTGACGGCGACCATGAAGGCGAAGCCGACGGTGACGCCGAAGACATGCGGCAGCGTACGACGAAAGCCAAAATTAAGCCCCGACGCGAGCAGCATGATGTTGTTCGGGCCGGGCGTGAAGAACATCACGATGGCGAACACGATAAAGGCGAACAAGAGTTGTTGCGACATGACCTCAGACCACCTCGACAAGCGTGGGTGGGCGCTTCGACAGCAGCATCACGGCAATGCCGCAGACAACGACGATCATGCCCGCGAGCCGCAGCGTGCCGAACTGTTCACCGAACGTGACGCTCGACGCGGCCGCACCGATGAACGGCACCAGCAGCGCGAACGGCACGACCTGTGCGGCGGAATAATCACGCAGCAGCCGTCCCCAGATCCAGTAGCCCAGCGTGGTGCCGACCAGCGCGAGGAACAACACACAGGCGAAGGCCTTCAGCGAGGCATGCGTCAGCGATTGCCAGGTCGTGCTTGCGCCATCGACACTGAACAGCACCACCAGCAACGGCAGCAGGGCAACGAGGCTGATCCAGGCGAACAGGTCGAGCATCGGCACACCCTGCGCGCGCCGCAGCAGCAGATTGGAGAATGCAAAGCTCACCGGCGCAGTCATCAGCACCATGAAGGGGAACACGCTGAAGTCATAGCCGACCGTGAAGCAGATCATCAGCAGCCCGCCCATGGCGATGGCGATACCCGCGACCTGCTGCCGCGTCGGCAATTCCCGCAGGAACAGCGCTGCGGCGCCCACCGTGAACAGCGCCTGGCTCTGCACGATCACCGAGGTCAACCCCGCCGGCACGCCATGCGCCATGCCATAGGTCTGCGCCAGGAATTGCGCTACCAGGAGCCAGCTTGTGGCGACGATCAGCAGCCATGACAGCTTCGGCTTCGGCAGGAACAGGCACGGCAGCGCCGTGATGCCGAAGCGCAGCGTGGTGAGCAGCGTCGACGACATCTCGTCGACCGCCATCCGGGTCAGCACGAAGCCGACGCCCCAGATCACGGCCACTGCGACGGCCAACGCGATGTCGAGAGGTTTCATGACTGCGATGCGCGGAGGCTACATCCCCTCCGGTCCGCGACTGATGGCAGCGACGCCGGTGCGCGAGATCTCGACGAGGCCAAGCGGCCGCATCAGGTCGATGAACTGGTTGATCTTGCCGGTATTGCCGGTGATCTCGAACACGAAGCTCTCGATGGTCGCATCGATCACACGGGCGCGGAACGCTTCGGCGAGGCGCAGCGCCTCGACACGATGCTCGCCGGTGCCGCGCAGCTTGACCATCGCAAGCTCACGCTCGATGGAGCGGCCGGTCAGCGTCATGTCGACGACGCGATGCACCGGAATCATGCGATCGAGCTGATGCTTGATCTGCGTGATCACCATCGGCGTGCCGGTAGTGACGATGGTGATGCGCGAGACATGTTTGTGGCTCTCGGTCTCGGACACCGTGAGACTTTCGATGTTGTAGCCGCGGCCGGAGAAAAGACCGATGACGCGCGCGAGCACGCCGGGCTCATTGGCGACGAGCACCGTCAGCGTATGCGTCTCGTTGGGATCGTGACGCTCTTCCATGAAATAGGCGGAGGCAGGCTGTTCCATTGTCGTTTCCTGTCGAAGTCCCGTTTGGCTTTCGCCACGATGTTACATCCCTCATGGTGAGGAGCGCGGCTTCGCGCGTCTCGAACCATGAGCTTGGACACTCATCCTTCGAGACGCCGCACAAGAGTGCGGCTCCTCAGGATGAGGGCCTGTGTTATCTGCATCACACCAGCGCCTTGCCGCCCGCGAAGGCCGCCGCGGTGGCTTCGTCATTCGCTTCCAGCGGCAGCAGCATTTCGTTATGTGCCTTGCCGGACGGGATCATCGGGAAGCAGTTCTCCAGCGCGGCAACGCGGCAGTCGAACAGCACCGGCTTCTTAACCTTGATCATCTCCTGCAGCGCGCCGTCGAGATCGCCGGGCTTGCTGCACTGGAATCCGACGCCGCCATAGGCCTCCGCCAGCTTGACGAAGTCAGGCAGTGCTTCCGAGTACGAATGCGACAGCCGGTTGCCATGCAGCAGCTGCTGCCACTGGCGCACCATACCCATATACTGGTTGTTGAGGATGAAGATCTTGATCGGCAGTTCGTGCTGAACCGCGGCTGACATTTCCTGCATCGTCATCTGCACCGACGCGTCGCCGCCGATATCGATAACCAGCGAGTCCGGATGCGCGACCTGCACGCCGAGCGCCGCCGGCAGGCCGTAGCCCATGGTGCCCAAACCGCCGGACGTCATCCAGCGATGCGGCTCCTCGAAGCCGAAGAACTGCGCCGCCCACATCTGATGCTGGCCGACTTCCGTGGTGATGTAGGTGTCGTGGCCGCGCGTCGCCTCGAATAACCGCTGGATCGCGAATTGCGGCAGGATCACATCGTTATTCGTCTTATAGGCCAGCGAATTGCGCGCGCGCCAGGTGGCGATGGTCTTCCACCAGTCCTTGGTGTCGGGCTTCTTCGCCTCGGATTTGAACACCTGCAGGATATCGCCCAGCACATTGCCGCAATCGCCGATGATCGGCACGTCGACGCGGATGTTCTTGTTGATCGACGACGGATCGATGTCGATATGGATCTTCTTCGAGTTCGGCGAGAACGCATCGGTGCGGCCGGTGATGCGGTCGTCGAAGCGCGCGCCGACGCACAGCATGACGTCGCAGTCATGCATTGCCATGTTGGCTTCATAAGTGCCGTGCATGCCCAGCATGCCCAGCCAGTTCGGGCCGGATGCCGGATAGGCGCCGAGGCCCATCAGCGTCGAGGTGATCGGAAAACCGGTGACCTCGACCAGCTCGCGCAGCAGCTTCGATGCCGCGAGACCCGAATTGATGACGCCGCCGCCGGAATAGATGATCGGCTTCTTGGCACCCGCCAGCATCGACACCGCCTTGCGGATCGCATTGGCATCACCCTTCACGCGCGGCGAATAGGAGATATGGACGTCCGACTTGCGCGGCGGATGATAGGTGCCGGTGGCGAACTGCACGTCCTTCGGAACGTCGACGACGACCGGGCCAGGACGGCCGGTGGTCGCAACATAGAAGGCTTCATGCAGCACCTTGGCGAGATCGTTGACGTCGCGGACCAGCCAGTTGTGCTTGGTGCAGGGCCGCGTGATGCCGACGGTGTCGCATTCCTGGAACGCGTCGTTACCAATGAGATGCGTCGGGACCTGTCCGGTGATGCAGACCAGCGGGATCGAATCCATCAGCGCGTCGGCCAGCGGCGTCACCATATTGGTGGCGCCCGGACCCGAAGTCACCAGCACGACGCCCGGCAGGCCGGTGGAGCGCGCATAGCCTTCCGCGGCATGGCCGGCGCCCTGCTCGTGGCGGACCAGAATGTGCTCGACCTCGGACTGCTGGTAGATCTCGTCATAGATCGGCAGCACCGCCCCGCCGGGATAGCCGAAGATGTGCTTGACGCCATGATCCGCAAGCGCGCGCACGATCATCGCTGCGCCGGTCATCTGATTGGGATCGTGAGGCTTGCTGTCGCTCATGGTTCGCTCCGGATGCGCTCTGCGGCGCGGCTTGGTCTGGATGGTCGCTGGGTTCGGAAAGCTTGAAGTTCAGACAATAAAAAAGGGCCCGTTCAGGACCCTGTGCACACCGCTCGGTTCGTGGGTAGCCGTCAGCTACCCCCGGCGGTGCGCCAGGGTACCACGATAATAAGGAGATTTGTAACTTTGTTGCGCACAGGATCGGTCCGACTTTTCATAACTTGCGCGGAACATAGCCAGCAAACGGGGGATGTCAAGGGAAGTTGCTGTGATCGCGCTGATTTTGGAGCCTAGCCGGGTCTTTGGCATTCGGCGAGCGGAAAAAACGGGCGGGCAGATATGCGTGCCGACGTACGGGTCACCCGCCCCCTCCATCGTCATGCCCGGCGAATGCCGGGTATCCACGCCTTTGGCCGCAAGCGAAGACGTGGATGGCCGGGACATCTAGCGAAGCTCGCTTCGCGCTGCCCGGCCATGACGGAGTGTTAGTTTGCAGGCCTAAGCCGCCTTCACCAGAGGCGTCGCACGTTCGATCCGCGCCAGTTCCTGCGGCGAGTTCATCGCCTCCCAAAGATCGCCGCGGCGCTGCACGTTCAGCCAGAAGTCCGGGCTGTTGCCGAAGACGCGCGCGAGAATGAGCGCGGTCGCCGCGGTCACGTTACGGCGATCGTTGCACAACTCGTTCACATGCTTGCGCTGGACACCCATCGCCTTTGCCAATGTCCCTTGTGTCAGGCCAAGCGGCTGCATGAATTCCTCGACCAGGATTTCACCGACAGTGGCCGGCTTGCGTTTGGTCATCAGCATGAGTCACCTCATCGATAGCTGTGATCGTCGAGATAAAGATCCGACGCTTCGCCGCGGCTGCTATCCCAGCGGAAGATCAGCCGCCATTGGTTGTTGACGCGGATCGAGTGCAAGCCGCCAAGTTTGCCGCGCAGCTTTTCGAAATGATTGCTCGGCGGTACGCGCAGATCCTGATCGGTGGTCGCATCGTCGATCATCTGAAGCTTGCGAAACAGCCGGCTTTCAAGGTCCGCCGGAATGTTGCGAGAATGGATATCGTCCACGAAGAAGGCCCGCAACCAATCATCGCGAAACCCGACGATCATTCAGAGCCTCCCAGGTGAGCCATTGTACCACCCTATGGGTCAACTGACAAGAGCTCTGGCCAAGCTCGTCCCCGCCTCCTCCACCGTCATCCACGCGAACTCCGGCAGTTGATGCCGAAACCACGTGAACTGCCGCTTGGCGTAGTGGCGCGTATCCGCCTGCCCGATCTCCGCGGCCTCCTCGCGCGAGATCTCGCCGCGGATATGCCGGATCAGCGCCGGCACGCCATGAGCCTTCATCGCCGGCAGCAGCGGATCGAGACCGCGCGCAGCCAGTGCCGCGACTTCGTCCAGCGCTCCCTCGTCCAGCATTCGCCCGAACCGCGCATCGATCCGCGCATAGAGCTCGTCGCGGTCTGGCGCCAGAAACAGCGCGGTGACGCCCTCCGGCGGCAGCAGCGGCGGCAGGCCCTCGCTGTGCCAGTCGGTCAGCGAACGTCCCGTCGCCTCCACGACTTCCAGCGCGCGGGCGATGCGCGTGCGGTCGCGCAGATTGAGCCGCGCGGCGGAGACCGGATCAACCAAAGCGAGCTGCGCATGCAGCGCCTCCGGCCCATCCCTTTCCAGACGCGCGCGGACATCGTCGCGCACCTCGGCGGCGACGGGCGGTACGGCCGAGAGCCCGCGCGTCAGCGCCTTGAAGTATAGTCCGGAGCCGCCGATGAAGATCGGCAGTTTGCCTTGCGTCCGGACCTCGGCAAGCACCCGCGCCGCCTCCTCGACCCAGGCGCCGGCGGAGAAATTCACCGCGGCATCGACGGAGCCATAGAGCCGGTGCGACGCCTGCGCTTCTTCCTCGACCGTCGGCCGCGCCGTCAGCACGCGCAGGTCGCGATAGACCTGCATGCTGTCGGTATTGATGACCACGCCGTTCTGCGCGCGCGCCACGGCCAGCGCCAGCGCCGACTTGCCGCTGGCGGTCGGCCCTGCGATAAGCAGCGCTCTGTTGTCTGGCTTGGAACTCACGTCATGTCTCTCGTCGCGACCCTGATCTGCAATCCCGCCAATCCCGCTCTCGATAGCACGGTGGTCGACGGTCTGCGCGCACTTCTGCCGGGCGACACCGAGACGCACTGGCTGAGCGACGGCGTCGCCGCAGATATCATGTTTGCCAGCGACCACAACATGCTCGCGCTCGGCGACCGCCTGCGCGCAGCCCGCGGCGACATGCCGATCGACGTTGTCGTGCAGCCTGTCGGCGACCGGCGCAAGAAGCTTTTTCTCGCCGACATGGATTCCACCATGATCGGCCAGGAATGTATCGACGAGCTCGCTGACTTCGCCGGCCTCAAGGCTCATGTCGCCGCCATCACCGAGCGCGCCATGCGCGGCGAGATCGAATTCGAGCCGGCGTTGCGCGAACGCGTGGCGCTCCTGAAAGACCTGAAAGTCGGCGTCGTCGATGAGGTGCTGGCCGAGCGCATCACGCTGACGCCGGGCGGCCGCGAACTGGTGCAGACCATGCGCGCCAATGGCGCCTATACCTGTCTCGTCTCCGGCGGCTTCACGCTGTTCACGGCCAAGGTCGCCGAACTCGTCGGCTTCCAGGAAAACCGCGCCAACGTGTTGCATGTCGCGGATGGCAAGCTGACAGGCACCGTCGCGGAGCCGATCCTCGGCAAGGCCGCGAAACTCGCAACACTCGTGGAGCTGCGCGAGTCCTTCGATCTCGACAATCTCGACACCATGGCCGTCGGCGACGGCGCCAATGATCTCGCGATGATCCAGGATGCCGGCCTCGGCGTCGCCTTTCACGCCAAGCCTGCGGTGGCTGCTGCCGCGGCGGCGCGGATCGATCACGGCGATCTCACGGCGCTGCTCTATGCGCAGGGCTACAAGCGCAGCGAATTTGTGAGCTAGGCAAAGTCCTAGTTTGGTAACACCGTCTCTTCCTCGTCATTCCGGGGCGCAGAGGACCGCGAAGCGGGCCGGCGCGAACCCGGAATCTCGGTGTGTTTTGCGCTGAACATGTCGGGATTCCGGGCTCGGTCCCGTCGCCTGCGGCGCCGGTCCCGCCCCGGAATGACAGTGTGAGGCGGCACGACAGTGCCAAACATTTATTCCTACTTCCGATTGACAACATCCCCATCAGGTTTATATTCCCCTTCGTCCTGCCCCACCGAGAGGGGCGATCGCGATCGTCACGTTCGCGGGGTGGGATGCGGTGGACGCCGG
>NZ_FZOX01000005.1:0-593052 GCF_900188215.1 Tardiphaga sp. OK246 | reverse complement strand
TCTGGCGCCTGTGCGTCGTTGCTGATGTGAATGTCAAACAGCCACTGTTCTTCAGACATGCGTTATCACCCCCATTATTTGCGGCGCGGGGGCGCCGTCGTGTCTTGCATTCCCGCCCTCTGTTGAGAGGGCGTGCGGAACGCCGGGTGCCCGTTGCACCCTTGGGCCTGATGCGATGCGGTCTTCCGCAATTGTGAGTGCATCAGGACTTTCGGAGGCGCCGAGCGAGTGCCCGACGTTCCGCCTGCGGTGTTTTTTCGGTTGCTTGCACTTTGCCTCGACGAACGCTCCGATCGCGAATTAAAGTCCCAAGGCGATGGGAAGGGAGCCTCAAGCGAATAGGCCGAACGCGTTTTGATTTGGTCGTCCGTCACACTGTCCAGGCTCTTTCCATCCCAAGGTCGGCCGTCTCCTTGCCAGTGGCAGTGCTGGCGCAGATCCGTCCTGCCCGAAGACAGACGTTTCCCCATGAACCGCGTAACGCCGCATCTCCGGCGTCCACCGCATCCCACCCCGCGAACGTGACGATCGCGATCGCCCCTCTCGGTGGGGCAGGACGGAGGGGAATATAAACCTGACGGGGATGGTGTCAATGAGGAATAGGAAAAAATGTTTAGGCACTGTCTTGCGGCCGCCACTCGTCATTCCGGGGCGTGAGGAGGCGCCGGAGGCGACGGGACCGAACCCGGAATCCCAGCATGGGAATCTCCAGACAGCGCAAAACACTCTGGGATTCCGGGTTCGCGTCCGGCAAGTGCCGGCCGCGCCCCCGGAATGACAATGGGGGAGGACAGCGCCCCGGAACAACGGGCGACGAGCCATGCAGATTGCGACGCGCCCCCACGCCGCGACGTCCTATCCACCCGCCCCCCGCTTTTGTATGACCTAGCACTCACTCCCTCCAGCCCATCGATATCTCGCAAGAAGGAAAATCCATGACTGATGCGGCGACTGACGCGGCCTATGCTGAACTCGAAGCCGCCGGCTGGAGCATCATGGACGATGACGGGTTCATCCATTTCGTCGGCCCGATGTGGCACCGGGTCGTCGATGGCATCAATGAATTCGCCATTCTCGGCCAGGACAAGCACCGCAACCGCCGCGGCGTGGTTCAGGGCGGGGCGGTGATGACGCTGGCCGACCGGAGCTGCGGTATGGCGGCCCGCGAGGCTGCGGGGGTCGAGGCGCTCGCCACGGTCCAGATGGATACTTATTTCGTCGATGCCGCACGGATCGGCGACCTGATGATCTCCCGGCCGAAGGTCGTGCGTGCCACCAAGAGCCTGATCTTCATGAGCACCGAGGTCAGTGTGAACGATCACGTGGTCGCCACGGCACATGGTGTGTTCAAGACGGTCCGCGACCGCACCGATGCCGGGCGCAAGAACGACTGACCTGACGGCCGCCGCGGATTTTCGTCATCTTCACGGATTTTTTTTCGCACGCGGCGGAACGAAAGCGCGATCAGCTCGCTTAGCAAAGACATGCGAACCAAAGCAGTTTTTACGCGACCTATATTCGTATTCGATTGATCACGTTTAGACAGACCGATGCTTTCGACCCGAACCATCCCGGCCCTGTGGCCCATGGAACCGGCGATCAAGGTTCAAATCCCATGGCCCAAGACGCTGCCGTAAACGACGCCGCCCTCCCCACCACCGTCCTGGTCGTCGAGGACGATGTACTGCTGCGCATGTTTGCGGTCGAAATGATCGAGGAAGCCGGCTTTCGGGTGATCGAGGCGCCGGATGCTGACGCTGCGATCCGCGTGCTCGAAGAGCGCAACGATATCCGCATCATCTTTACCGATATCGACATGCCCGGCTCGATGAACGGACTCAAGCTCGCCCATGCGGTCGCCAATCGCTGGCCGCCCATTCGCATCATCGCAACATCAGGCCACTTCAGGATAGGCGAACGCGACCTGCCCGATGGCGGCCGCTTCATTCCCAAACCCTATCGCCAGCACCAGATCATCGGCGCCCTGACCGAATTCGCCAATCCCCGCAGCGCATTCGGCGTCTGATAAGCCCCGTTCGCAATTGCGCTCACGCTTGACGCCTCCACACCGCCCGGTCACCCTCGGTTGCTAGATACCAGCTATCGGCGGGGGCAGGCGATGTGGGCATCACTCCAGAACTTTCTCGATAGTTCCATGTTTGCCCCGCACGGCATTTGTCTGCTGTGGGACCCCGGCCTGATCTGGCTTCATGTCGCCTCGGATGCGCTGATCGCCGCGGCCTATTTCTCGATTCCCGTCGTCCTCACGATCTTCGTCTGGAAGCGCCGCGATGTGGAGTTCGGCTGGATCTTCTGGGCCTTCGCGCTCTTCATCATGGCCTGCGGCCTGACCCATGTGATGTCGATCTACACGCTGTGGGTTCCGGCCTATGGCGCCGAAGGAATCCTCAAGGCGATCACGGCCGTCGCCTCGGTCGTCACCGCAGCGATTCTCTGGCCACTGCTACCGAGGCTACTGGCGATCCCCTCGCCCGCACAGTTGCGCGAAACCGAACTGGCGCTGATCGAGGAGGGCCGGCACCGGCGCGAAGCCGAGGACATGCTGCGCCATACGCAGAAGATGGAAGCGATCGGCCACCTCACCGGCGGTGTTGCCCATGACTTCAACAATCTGCTGACCATCATCATCGGTAATCTCGAAATCGCCGAGCACAGCATCTCGACCTGGACGGAATCGTCACGTGATCGCCTCAGGCGCGTCATTGCCAGCGCGGCCGGCGGCGCGCAGCGCGCCGTGGTGCTGACGCAGCGTCTGCTCGCCTTCGCACGCAAGCAGCCGCTCGACCCGAAGACCATCAATGTCAACGGATTGCTCCACGGCATGTCGGACTTCTTCCAGCGCACATTGAGCGAGAATATCGATCTCGAAATCGTCGGCGGCGCCGGGCTGTGGCAGGTCGAGGTCGACCCAAGCCAGATGGAAGCCGCCATCCTCAATCTTGTGGTCAATGCACGCGACGCCATGGCCGGCCAAGACCATCTGAAGATCGGCAAACTGACGATCGAAACCAGCAACGCTTTCATCGACGAGATCTACGCCCTGCAGCATTCCGATGTGGTCATCGGGCAGTATGTCCTGATCTCGGTGACGGACACCGGACCGGGCATGCCCAAGGACGTGCAGGAGCGCGCGTTCGACCCGTTCTTCACCACCAAGGAGCCCGGACAGGGCACCGGCCTCGGCCTGAGCCAGGTCTACGGCTTCGTCAAGCAATCCGGCGGCCATGTGAAGATCTATAGCGAGGTCGGCGAAGGCACGACCATCAAGGTCTATCTGCCGCGCAGCAGACAGCATACGGACCAAGCAAGCGAGATAGAGAGGCGCATTGTCGGCAGCAAGGGCAACGAGACTGTGATGATCGTGGAAGACGATCCGGATGTGCGGTCCTACCTGGTCGAGACGCTGGAAGGTCTCAACTATCAGGTCCGCGAAGCCGGCAATGCCGACGCAGCGCTGGCCGACTTCACCGACGATCCCGAACCGTTCGACTTGCTGCTGACCGATATCGTGATGCCCGGCATGAACGGGCGACTGCTGGCCGACGAGATGCAAAAGCGGCAGCCGAAGCTGAAAGTGCTGTTCATGACCGGCTATTCGCGCAACGCCATCGTGCATCAGGGCCGGCTCGATCCCGGCGTGTCGCTGCTGCAGAAGCCGATTACGCAAGCGGCGCTCGGCAACAAGGTGCGCGAGATGCTCGACAAGCGGTAAAGGTTAAGGGATTCGCCTGACGGGCACGGCACCGCGCGTCCGCTCTGCCTGACGCCGCATATCGCTCAGGGTCGCGGCGGCACGCGACGTTTCGTGACCAGCGAGCCAGAGTTCGAAATCCGGCACCGGCAGCGCAGGCGAATAGACGAAGCCCTGGATGACATCGCAGCCGAGTTCGGTGAGAATCCGGCGCTGCCCATCGGTCTCGACGCCTTCGGCGACCACGATCATGTCGAGGCTCTGGCCGACCCGTATGATGGCGCGCGTAATCGCCAGCGCACTCGCCTCGCTTTCAAGGCCACGCATGAAGCTACGATCGATCTTCAACTCACGGATCGGCAGATGCGCGAGACGGCTGAGGCTGGAATAGCCCGTGCCGAAATCATCCATCGACAGCTGCACGCCGGACTTGCGAATTTTCTCCATGGTCTCGACGGCGGTCGAATGCTCGCTCATCACCACGCCTTCGGTGACCTCCAGCATCAGCATGTCCGGCGACAGACCGTTTTCGGCGATCACTTCGCCGACCAGCGTGGCGAGATCGCCATTCTGGAAATTGATCGGCGACAGATTGACCGAGACGCTGGGCACGTCGACGCCATTTTTGCGCCAGGCCGCAACCTGCCGGCAGGCTTCGCGCAGCGACCAGGTGCCGATCAGCTCGATCAGCCCGTATTCTTCCGCGAGCGGGATGAACTTCGATGGCGGCACTTCGCCGAGCACCGGATCGGACCAGCGGGCCAGTGCCTCGACACCGTAAAGGCGACCGTCAGCGCGCACCTGCGGCTGATAATGAAGCCGCAGTGCATCCTGCACGATGGCATTGCGCAGCGCCGTACTGAAGGCGAGTCGCTCCTCGCTGACGCGGTTCATCTCTGCACTGAAGAAGCGATAGGTCGAGCGACCGGCCTGCTTGGCCTGATACATCGCCGCATCGGCATGTTTGAGCAGACCGTCGATATCACCGGCGTTGTCGGGATAGATGCTGACGCCGATGCTGGCCGATACCGGCACCAGCTTGGCGCCAAGCTGCATCGGCGGCAGCAGTGTCTCGAGCAGACGGCTGGCGATCAAGGCGGCGCCTTCGACATCGCAATTCGGCAGCACAATGACGAATTCGTCACCGCCCTGCCGGCTCAGCGTGTCGGCCGGCCGAATCTGCCTGCACAGTCGTTGCGTGACCTTGACCAGCAACTCGTCGCCAATGGAATGACCGAGCGTGTCGTTGACGTCCTTGAAGTGATCGATATCGAGGAACATCACGGCAATGCGGTCCCGCGGCTTGCTCTTGTCGATCAGCCCCGTCAGGATCTGGCGCAGTTGCGCGCGGTTCGGCAGGCCGGTCAGCGCATCGAAATAGGCCAGACGCGCGATTTCGCTGCGGGCCTCATGCCGTTCAATGGCCAGTGCGCACAGATGAACACAGGCATCGACGATGGTCTGATGCCAGCGCGTCGGGCCGCGCACTTCACGGAAGTAGAAGGCAAAGGCGCCGATGACGCGACCATCCCGCGCCTTGATCGGCGTCGACCAGCAGGCGCGCAGGCCGGCTTCCAGCGGCAGACTGCTATAGAGCCGCCACCGCGGATCGGTGGCGATATCGGTGGCCAGCACCGCGTGGCCGAGAAAGGCCGCCGCGCCGCAGGACCCGACATCGGGACCGGTGGCAATACCGTCAACAACAGGCGCAAAGGCGGCCGGGAGGCTGGGACCACCGAGCGGATGGAGCCGACCGTCCGCGTCCACATGCAACACCGACGAGACGATATCGGGCGCGATGGCTTCGACGCGGTGGCAGAGATCGCCGATCACATCCACGACCGGCATGTCGTTGGCGAGATTTTCCAGCACATGATGCTGCAGCGAATGGATCTGCTTGCTCTCGGTGATGTCGTCGAGCACCGCGACGAGATGCTCGACCTCGCCGGCTTGGTTGCGGCCTGCGTTGACCGTGCTTGAGATCCAGATCTCGTGACCGTCCTTGTCATAGACAAGGATATCCTCTTGCCCGTGTCCTTCGGCATCGATCTGCGCGTGAAACCGCTCCAGCGTTTCGTTGTCGGTATACTCTCCGGTCAGCAAATCCCGCGGGTGTTTGCCCATCGCTTCCGCAAGCGTGTATCCGAACAGCTCTGTAAAAGCGTCGTTGACATAGACGATGGTCATGTCGCGTTTGGAGACCATCACGACACGGTCGGTCTTTTCGGCAACCAGTGCCATCAGCGCATTTTGGTCGCGGCCACGGACATCGTCCGTCACGTCGCGGATGAAGTTGATGTAGAGCGTCTTGCCGGCGTAATCGACGCGTGAGATCGAGAACGCGCCCCAGGCCTCGCTCCCGTCCTTGCGGCTGATCCTGAACTCGCGGCGGCCCTTGACCGCTACTTGCGGATCCATGGCAGACTTTGCCGCAATCACTCCATCGAGATGTTCGCGCACGTCGAGCGGGACCAGAACATTCATCTGCCGTCCGACGACGTCGCCACGGCTGTAGCCCCATAGGCGTTCGGCAGCAGCATTGAAATGCCTGATCTCGTTGTCGATCCCGGTGATCACGACAGCATCGACCGCCTGTTCGAACGCAGAGAACAGCGCCTTCGCCTCTTCGCTGGGCTGGCCGACAGGACTTGCAGACATGAAACGACCTTCGATCACAGGAGCCGCGTGAGCACGACGACAACTGTCTTCGTTACAGCGGCAATGTCATTCGCAGGTACGAGTGTATTCGAACTCCAGTAGCTAAGAAGTTCGTTCGATCTCATCTCGAGGGGCCGGAATACCGGATGTCGTTAACAACGCGTTAACGACGGTCGTCAACTTCTCGAGATTACATGGCCGCGAGCGCACCCGGCCACATTTCCTCTTGCGCAGCTTCGATCCGGCGCTCGTCAACCAGCGCCGCCCAGCGTTCGGCATGGCGGGCCACCAGCCAGGCTTCGAGATCGAATGCGGACAGTGCAGGCGAATACAGGAAACCCTGAATGACGTCGCAGCCCAGCCCGGCGAGAATCCTGCGCTGTTCTTCGGTTTCGACGCCTTCGGCCACGACCGTCATGTTGAGGCTCTGCCCGACG
Organism: Tardiphaga sp. OK246; assembly: GCF_900188215.1. Classification (NCBI taxonomy): domain Bacteria; kingdom Pseudomonadati; phylum Pseudomonadota; class Alphaproteobacteria; order Hyphomicrobiales; family Nitrobacteraceae; genus Tardiphaga; species Tardiphaga sp. OK246. The sequence goes on along the minus strand of NZ_FZOX01000005.1, from coordinate 586,245 downwards.
CACACGATGGCGGTGGCGATCGCCAGAGCACAGACCTCGGTCTCGATACCGCGCATGAAGCTGCGATCGATCTTCAGCTCGCGCACCGGCAAATGCGCCAGGCGGCTCAAGCTCGAATAGCCCGTGCCGAAATCATCCATCGACAATCCGATGCCAGCCGCGCGGATCTGCATCATGATCTCGATCGCGGTCGTGTGTTCGCTCATCACCGCGCCCTCGGTGACTTCGAGCATCAGCCTGTTCGGCGCCAGCCCGTTTTCCGCGATGATGTCGGAGATCAATGCCGGCAATCCCGGATTCAGAAAATTGATCGGCGACAGGTTGACGGAGACGCAAGGCACATCGAGCCCCGCCTTTTGCCACGCCGCAATCTGCCTGCATGCCTCGCGTAGCGACCAGACACCGATCTGCTCGATGAGGCCGCATTCCTCCGCGAGCGGAATGAACTTCGCCGGTGACACATCGCCCAATACGGGATGATGCCAGCGCGCCAGCGCCTCGACGCCGTAGAGATCCCCGCTGCTCGCGCGAATCTGCGGCTGGTAGTGCAACCGCAGGCCGCCTTGCGCAAGCGCGTGGCGCAAAGCGGCGCTGAGACGAAGGCGCTCCTCATTCACGCGGTCCATGTCGTTGCTGAAAAACCGATGCGTGGAGCGGCCGGCCTGCTTGGCCTTGTACATCGCCGCATCGGCATATTTCAGCAGACTATCGAGATCGCGGGCATTGTCCGGAAACATGCTGATGCCGGCGCTGGCAGAAATCGGCACCTGATGGCCGCCGAGCTGCAGCGGAACCGACAGCGCCTCGGTGAGACAGCCCGCGATGCGGGAGGCATCGGCCGCGACACAGTTCGGCATCAGGATGATGAACTCATCGCCGCCCTGACGACTCAGGATATCGCCCGGTCGGATGTGCTGATGAAGCCGCTGTGTGACGGCGACCAGCAAGTCATCGCCGACAGCATGCCCCAGCGTATCGTTGACGTCCTTGAAGTGATCTAGGTCAAGAAATATCAGCGCCATCTGCGCATCTGCGGGGCATTCCGCGACGGCACGCTCCATCAACTGGCGCATATGGGTCCGGTTCGGCAGACCGGTGAGCGCATCGAAATAAGCAAGCCGCGAGATTTCGTTGCGCGCTTCCTCACGCTCGATGGCGACCGCGGCGAGATGAACACAGGCATCGACGATGCCGTGATGCAAGCGGCTGGGTCTGCGACATTCCCTGAAATAGAATGCGAACGTACCGATGACGCGCCCATCCTTGGTCTTGATCGGCATCGACCAGCAGGCCTTCAGACCGGAAGCCAGCGGCGCGCTGTTGTATGGCAGCCAGAGAGGATCGTTTTCGATATCGGTGACCAGAACAGGCTCGCCGCGAAAGGCCGCGGTCCCGCAAGACCCGACATCCGGTCCGATGGCAATGCCGTCCAGCGCCTGCGCATAACCTGCCGGGAGGCTTGGCCCTCCCAAAGGATGCAGCAATCCCGCGGAATCGACATGTAGCACCGAACAGACGACATCGGGCGCGATCTGCTCCACCTTCCGGCAAAGATTGTCCATCACGTCGAGCAGCGGCTGCTCATCGGCCAGCGCTTCGAGAATGTGATGCTGCAATGACTGAAGCTGCTTGCTCTCGGTGATATCGGTCATCAATGCGACAAGGTGCTGGATTTTTCCATCCGTGCCATGAATCGCATTCAAGGCAACCGAGACCCAGACCTCGTTGCCCGCTTTGTCGTAAAGGAGGATTTCGTCTTCAGCAGATCCTTCCGTTCTGATCTGCTGGTCCAGATATGCGAGCGTCGCCTGGCTGGTATATGCGCCGACGAGGAATTCCTCCGGGATGAGTCCCGTCGCCTCATCCAGCGCGTAGCCGAACATGCCGGTGAAGGCGCCGTTGACATAGCAGATCCGTGCATCGCGACCCGCGATGTAGATAGCGCGTTTCGTCTTGTCGACCACGAGAGCCAGCGGGATAATTTCTTCTCTGCGCTTCACCTCCTCCGTCACATCGCGGACGAAGCCCATATAGGTGATCTCGCCATTCACCTCGACCCGCGACATCGACAACGATCCCCAGATCTCGCTGCCGTCCTTGCGTTCGATTCTCACCTCGCGGCTATGACCGACGATGCGATTGACGCCGGTCGAGCGGTTCGCGGCGATGTATCCGTCATGCTGCGACCTGATGGCCATCGGCACCAGAAAGCTGATATTTCGCCCGAGCACTTCATCGCGCTCATAGCCCCACAACCGTTCGGCGGCGGCGTTGAAATGGGTCACGCTATTCGTGCTGTCGATCATCACGACAGCATCGATGGCCTGCTCCAGCCCGGCGAGGAGCGTCCTGGCCGCATCACTCTGGTCGACATGCACCAACGTCATAAACGCAACTCGCAATTACTTTGCTCAAACCATCGGACCGTCGTTGAAATGACCCGATCACCGGCTTTCAGCCGAGGTGGTGCAATCGTATGTGCGAGACGTCGCCAAACTGTTTTGCGCGGCGCCCGAGTTCCAGGCGACCGCGAACGTACTTAAGGTCCGGATAAAACCACGCAGCCAGAGCAGGACACGCAAGCAACGACGCAACCTTCGATAGTTGGCGCGTCGCTCAAGCGGTATCCTGACGCCGCTGATGCGGCCTGAGAATCTCAGTGGGCCTCAGCCGCGAGCACGGCCTCGACACGGATTTCTTCCGTGAGCCGCGCTTTGAGATCGGAAAAAGCCGGGCTGGTCTTGATTGTGTAGTGCCGCGGATGCGGTAGATCGACCGCGATATCGGCCTTGATGCGACCGGGACGCGCCGACATCACCACGGTTCGCGACGCGAGGAACACCGCTTCCTCGATATCGTGGGTGACGAAGATCACCGTCTTGCGCTCGCGCTCCCAGATGCCGAGCAGCAATTCCTGCATCAAGGCGCGCGTCTGGTTGTCGAGCGCGCCAAACGGCTCGTCGAGCAGCAGGATCTTCGGATCGTTGGCGAGCGCGCGTGCAATGGCCGTGCGCTGCTGCATGCCGCCGGAGAGTTGCTTCGGGAAATGATTGGCGAAACTGGTGAGGCCGACTTTCTCCAGCCACTCGCCGGCAATGCGCGTGCGTTCACGTTGCGAGACGCCGCGCTCGCGCAAACCGAAGGAGATGTTCTCGGAGACAGTCAGCCAGGGAAACAGCGTGTAGGACTGGAACACCATGCCGCGATCCGCGCCCGGACCGGTGATGGCCTTGCCGTCGAGCAGAATGCGGCCGGTGGTCGGCGTATCCAGCCCGGCGACCATGCGCAGCAGCGTGGACTTGCCACAACCACTTGGTCCGAGGATCGTGACGAAGTCGTTGTCCGCGACGGAAAGATTGGTCGGCTCCAGCGCACGCGTCGGCGTACCGCCGCGCACGGCGGGGAAAATCCGCGAGACGTTGTCGATGACGAGCTTGCTCAAATGATGCTCCACGGAAACAAGCGCCGGTTCGCAGCCTTGAACGCGTAGTCCGAAATCAAACCGATGATGCCGATGACGATGATGCCGAAAATGATCTGGCCGGTGGCGAGCAACGCCTGGCTATCGATGATCATGTGGCCGATGCCCGAGGACGAGCCGATCAGTTCGGCGACGATGACATAGGTCCAGGCCCAGCCCAGTACGAGACGGAGAATTTCCGCAATCTCCGGCGCGGCGGACGGTATGAGAACGCGCTTGAGCACGCCGGCGTCGCGCGCGCCGAGCGTCAGCGATGCCTCGACCAGATCGCGGCGCACGCTGCCAACACTGACAGCGACCATCAGGATGAGCTGGAATACCGAGCCGATGAAGATCACCAGCAGCTTCTGCAATTCGCCGATGCCGGCCCACAGGATCAGGAGCGGAATGAAGGCCGAAGCGGGCAGATAGCGCGCAAAGGACACGAAGGGTTCGAGGAACGCTTCGATGGGCTTGTAGGCGCCCATCAGGATGCCGATCGGCACCGCAAACAGCGCCGCCAGAACGAAGCCGCCGATCACGCGCCAGATGGTCATGCCGATATCATGCAGGAAGCCGTGCTTGGTCAGCAGAAACCAGCCGTCCTGCAGCATGGTCCACGGATTGGCGAGAAAGGTCTTGGAGACGAAGCCACCAAAGGTCGCATAGGACCACGCGGCAACGAACAGCACAAAGAAGGATATGCCGAGCACGACGCGCGCGGTGGATGAAATGGGGGCGAGTGGCTTCATGCTGCGTATTCGATGCTCATGACCGTCATTGCGAGGAGCTCTTGCGACGAAGCAATCCAGTCTTCCTTAAGTAGAGCTGGATTGCCGCGTCGCTTCGCTCCTCGCAATGACGGAAGCGATGGCGGAGATTTACTGAATGAAACGCGGATCGGCGAGCTTCGTCAGATCCGGGATTTCCTTGATCACGCCGATCTCGAGCAGCAGCTCGGCCGCTTCCTTCGAGAACGCCTGGTGCTCGCCGGCGAAGAACTTCTTGTTCGCTTCCTGATCCTGCCAGCGCAGATACTGCGCGGAGGCGCCGAACTTCTCGCCGGTCTGCTTCACGTCGGCGCCCATGATCTCGTAGGACTTGTCCTTCTCGGCGCCGATCATCGCAACGGCCTCGAAATAGCTCTTGGCCAGCGCCTTCACGGCACCTTCGTTATCGGCGATAAACTTCGGCGTGCAGCCGAAGGTGTCCATGATCATCGGATAGTCGAGCGTGGTGGCGATGATCTTGCCGGCTTCCGGCTTCTCACGCACGGCCGACAGATACGGCTCATAGGTCATGGCCGCATCGTTCTGGCCGGCGATGAAAGCCTGCGCTGCCGGACCCGGCTCCATGTTGACGACGGAGACGTCCTTCACGCTGAGGCCGTTCTTCTTCAAGAACCAGGCGAGCGTGAAATAGGGCGCCGTGCCCGGAGCCGATGCGGCAACGGTCTTGCCCTTCAAATCCTTGATCGATGCGGTGCCGGCGCGCACGGCCATGCCGTCAGCGCCATAGGACTTATCGAGCTGGAACAGCTGCGTCGTGGCGACGCCATTGGCATTCCACACCACCCAGGTCTCGACCGTAGTGGCGGCGCATTGCACGTCACCCGAGGCGATGGCGAGATGGCGGCTGGCCTGCGGCACCTTCTTGATGGTGACGTCGAGACCGTTCTTCGCGAAGATGCCGGCTTCCTTCGCCAGCGTCAGCGGCGCAAAACCCGTCCAGCCGGAAATGGCGATGGTCACCTTGGTCTGCGCCGCAGCCGGGGTCGCAACGAGAGCCGCGAGCATGGCGGCGACGGAAACTCCAATCAACTTCATAACGCACTCTCCTCAGCCAGATTTAGAATGATACTGCATGGCAACATGGCGGATTGCCAGAGTCAATTTCCGCAGACGGCCTGCGGCAGATGATTCATATCGTCCTCATGATCGCAGCCCCGTCGGCGTGAAGCGCGCGGTGAGCTGATACAAATCGTTCGGATAGGTGACGCGCACCGATGTGATGATCTTGTTCTTGCGCCAGGTGCGGCGCTCGACCACGAGGCAGGCGGCCGGCTTCTTCAGCGCCAATGCCTTCAGCGCCACATCATCTGCCAGAGACGCGGTGATCCGATGCTCCGCCTCATTCCACGGCACGTGACCAAGCAGCCAGGTACCGGGCGGCACGCGCGTGAAATCGATTTCAGACGCGGGCGGCACCACGTCGAGATTGATCAGGCGTTCTTCCAGCGCGAAAGGTCTGCCCTTGGCGATGTGCCGACAGCTCAACACCAATACATCGCAGCTCTTGTCGATGCCGAGACGTTCGAGATCGTCCTTGGTCGCCTTGCGCCGTTTTCGCGTGAGCAACTCATAAGCATAGGCCTCGCCGCGCTTGGCGATTTCGGCCTGGATATCGGGAATATGCAGTACCGCGGACTGCACCAGCGGCTTGGCGACAAAACTGCCGACGCGGCGCTTGCGCTCGATGACACCAGCCGCTGCGAGGCCCGACAGCACCTTGTTCACAGTCATCCGCGAACAATTATAGCTCTCGACCAGCTCATGCTCGAATGGAATGCGATGACCGGGCGGCCAGCGGCCGGAGAGGATCTTCTCTTCGAGATCGGCGCGGATGCGCTGATACAGCGCCTGCGGCGCGGCCTGCGCTTTTCCATTTGCCGATTTTGATACGCGCGCTGTCGCCATCAGAGTGTCGCCAGCCGCTGCACGACGCGCCGATAGCGTTCGGTGATGGATGCGCGCTTGATGTGGCGACCGCTGTTGACGACCTGCTTACCGCCGACGAAGACGTCGGAGATCGCCGACTTACCGGCAACAAAGGTCATGGCATCGAGCCAGCGGTCGCCGGTGACGGCACAGAGATCGGGATGCGTGGTGTCCAGCACGACGATATCGGCGCGCTTGCCCACCGCAAGTGCACCGATATTGCGGCCCGAAGCCTGCGTGCCGCCGACCAGCGCATGTTCATACAGCGCACGGCCGGTGGATTCACCTTCGTGGCGCGCCACGGCATTGCGGACGCGATAGGCCAGACGCTGGCTGTATTCGAACTGCTTGAGTTCGCCCGGCGCGGTGATCTCGATATTGGAGTCGCTACCGACACCGAACACGCCGCCGGCATCGATGAAGCGCGGGCCGTCGAAAATGCCGTCACCGAGGCTCGCTTCGGTGAGCGGACACAGGCCGATGACGGCGCCTGTCTTCGCGACACCGGTGACTTCCTCATCGGTCATATGGGTCGCGTGGATCAGCACCCAGCGCCTGTCGACCGGCATATGATCCAGCAGCCATGCCACCGGCCGCTGGCCGGACCAAGCGATACAGTCCTCGACCTCTTTGGTCTGCTCGGCCACGTGGATATGGATCGGACCATCGGGCACCGCCTTGAGGACGTCATTCAACGTCTCCGGCGTGATCGCGCGCAGGGAATGCGGCGCGATGCCGATGGCGGCGTCATCGACCGACTTGATCGCTTCACGCGACTTCTCCAGCAGCGCCAGAAAGCGCGCGGGATCATTGACGAAACGGCGCTGGCCATGGATCGATTGCGCGCCGCCGAAACCACTGAAATTGTAGAAGGACGGCAGCAGCGTCAGACCGATGCCGGTCTCGCCGGCCGCCGCCGCGATGCGCGTACCCATCTCCGCGAGATCGCCATAAGGCGTGCCGGTCTCGTCGTGATGCAGATAGTGAAATTCGGCCACCGAGGTGAAGCCGCCTTCCAGCATCTCGGCATATGCGAAAGCCGCGATGGCTTCGACGTCATCCAGCGTCAGCGTATCGATGAAACGATACATGAGCTGCCGCCAAGTCCAGAAACTGTCCTGCGTGGCGCCGCGGATTTCGGTGAGGCCGGCCATGCCGCGCTGGAACGCATGGCTGTGCAGATTGGGCAATCCGGGCAGCGCCACGCCGCTGATGATTTCAGCGTCAGCGCTGCTCGAATTCGCGGCAACGGCCGTGATGGTGCCATTCTCGATTGCGACAACTACGTCGCGCGCCCAGCCTGACGGCAGCAGCGCGTGCGCGAAGAACAGCCTTTTTGCAGCACGTTGCGTGCCCATAGCGATTGCCTGTTGCATTCAAAAGACGCTCGACAATAAGCGAGGCCGCTGATTATGTATAGACATACGACGTCCCGAATTTACGGCAGTCCGTCATGACCTTCGATACCATCTGGACCAATGCACGCCTTGCCACCATGGCGCCCGGCACGCCCGGCCTCGGGATTGTGGAGGACGGGTGCATCGCAGCAAAGGATGGCCGGATTGCTTACGTCGGGCGGGCTTCGGAATTGCCGGCGGGCGCCGACGCCAAGACCCGCATCGATTGCGAAGGGCGCTGGATCACGCCGGGGCTGGTCGATTGCCACACCCATCTGATCTATGGCGGCAACCGCGCCAGTGAATTCGCAATGCGGCTCGAGGGCGCCAGCTACGAAGATATTTCGCGCGCCGGCGGCGGCATCGCCTCGAGCATGAAGGCGACGCGCGCGGCGAGCGAGCAACAGCTCGTCGCCAGCGGATTGAAGCGGCTCGACCATCTGCTCGCCGAAGGCGTCACGACCATCGAGATCAAGTCGGGCTACGGCCTCGACAAGGATACCGAAATCCGCTGCCTCAAGGCCGCGAGGCAGCTCGGCCGCGAGCGCGACGTCTCCGTCCTGACATCGTTTCTTGGAGCACATGCGATGCCGCCGGAAGCGAATGGCGACAAGGACGCCTATATCGACACGGTCATCGCCAAAATGCTGCCGGCGATTGCCGAACTAAAGCTCGCCGACGCCGTCGACGCGTTCTGCGAGGGCATCGCATTTTCGCCGGAGCAAACGGCGCGGGTGTTCGACGCCGCCAAGAAACTCGGCCTGCCCGTGAAGCTGCATGCCGACCAGCTCTCCAACCTGCACGGCGCGAAGCTCGCCGCCGACTACAACGCACTGTCCGCGGATCACCTCGAACATACCGATGAAGACGGCGTCATCGCGCTGACCAAGGCCGGCACCGTTGCTGTGGTATTGCCGGGTGCTTACTACACCCTGCGCGAAACCCAGGCGCCGCCGATCGCGCTATTCCGCAAGCACGGCACGCATCTGGCACTGGCCACCGACAGCAATCCCGGCACGTCGCCACTGACCTCGCTGCTGCTGACCATGAATATGGGTGCGACACTGTTTCGTATGACCGTGGACGAATGCCTGCTCGGCGTCACGCGCGAAGGCGCGCGGGCGCTCGGCAAGCTGAGCGAAGTCGGCACGCTGGAAATTGGCAAGGCCTGCGACCTTGCCGTCTGGGACATCGAACATCCCGCCGAGCTGGTCTACCGCGTCGGCTTCAATCCGCTTCACGCCCGCGTCTGGCACGGCCGGACTTCCGCGACATCCAAATAAGGACCGACATCATGGATCGCAGCAAGAACAGCCGCATCGTCCGCAGCCCGCGCGGCACAGAGCTTTCCGCCAAGGACTGGCTCACCGAAGCGCCACTGCGCATGCTGATGAACAATCTCGATCCGGAAGTGGCCGAGAACCCGAACGAGCTGGTGGTCTATGGCGGCATCGGCCGCGCCGCACGTAACTGGGAAGCCTTCGACCAGATCGCCAAGTCGCTCCGTGAACTCAATGCCGATGAGACGCTGCTGGTGCAATCCGGCAAGCCGGTCGGCGTATTCAAGACGCATGCCGACGCGCCGCGCGTGCTGATCGCCAATTCCAATCTCGTACCGCGCTGGGCCACCTGGGAGCACTTCAACGAGCTCGATCGCAAGGGCTTGATGATGTACGGCCAGATGACGGCCGGCTCGTGGATCTATATCGGCTCGCAGGGCATCGTGCAGGGCACCTATGAGACCTTCGTCGAAGCCGGACGGCAGCACTATAACGGCGACCTGTCTGGCCGCTGGATCCTCACCGCCGGCCTCGGCGGCATGGGCGGCGCCCAGACGTTGGCTGCCACCATGGCCGGCGCGTCGTGCCTCGCGGTCGAGTGCCAGCCGAGCCGCATCGAGATGCGCTTGAAGAGCCGTTATCTCGACGTGCAGGCAAAGGATCTCGACGACGCATTGGCGATCATCGAGAAGGCCAACAAGGAGAAGAAGCCAATTTCCGTTGGCGTGCTCGGCAATGCTGCCGATATCTTCCCTGAACTGGTGCGCCGCGGCGTCCGGCCGGACATCGTCACCGACCAGACCTCGGCGCATGATCCGGTCAACGGCTATCTGCCGAAAGGCTGGACGCTGTCCGAGTGGGAAGCCAAGCGTGCCACCGATCCGCAGGCCGTCGAGAAGGCCTCGCGCAAGTCGATGAGCGAGCATGTCCGCGCCATGCTCGACTTCCACAAGATGGGCGTGCCGACGGTCGATTACGGCAACAACATCCGCCAGATGGCCAAGGAAGAAGGCGTCGACAACGCGTTCGACTTCCCGGGCTTCGTCCCCGCCTATATCCGCCCGCTGTTCTGCCGCGGCATCGGCCCGTTCCGCTGGGCTGCACTCTCCGGCGATCCCGAGGACATCTACAAGACCGACGCCAAGGTGAAGGAGATCCTCGGACACAACAAGGCGCTGGTGAACTGGCTCGACATGGCGCGCGAGCGCATCCAGTTTCAGGGCCTGCCGGCGCGGATCTGCTGGGTTGGGCTCGGCGATCGCCATCGCCTCGGCCTCGCCTTCAACGAAATGGTGGCCTCGGGCGAACTCAAGGCACCGATCGTGATCGGCAGGGATCATCTCGACTCGGGTTCAGTGGCAAGCCCGAACCGCGAGACCGAAGCGATGAAGGACGGCTCCGACGCCGTCTCCGACTGGCCGCTGCTCAATGCGCTGCTCAACTGCGCATCTGGCGCAACATGGGTGTCGCTGCATCACGGCGGCGGCGTCGGCATGGGCTTCTCGCAGCATTCCGGCATGGTCATCGTCGCCGACGGCACGCCGGAAGCGGCAAAGCGCCTCGAACGGGTATTGTGGAACGATCCGGCCACCGGCGTGATGCGTCACGCCGATGCGGGCTATGAGGAAGCCATCGACTGCGCCGAGGAACATCACCTCAATCTGCCATCGCTGCAAGCCAAGGGCTGAGTGCGGCGTATGCAAATCCTGCGCGCCGCGAACTACAAGGTGATGCCCTGGAAGAACGGGCTGGGATCGACCACGGAGATCGCGATCTTCCCGGCGAATGCAAAGCTGGACGATTTCGACTGGCGCGTCAGTATGGCGCAGGTGACGAGCGACGGACCGTTCTCGTCATTTCCCGGGATTGATCGTACACTTCTGGTCATCGATGGCGCCGGCATCGACCTCAATGTCCACGGCAGCGTATCTGTGCGCATTGATCGCAGTACGATCCATTCCTTCCCGGGCGATCAGCAAACGTCAGCGTTACTGATCGACGGCCCCATTACAGATTTGAATGTGATGAGCAGGCGCGGGATCGTCTCACAGCATGTGAGACGCATCAACGTCATGAAACGTCAGGATTTTATAGTTTCTGCACAAGCGTTTCTGTTCGTTGAGCATGGCACTGCGACCGTACGGTCGGCATCGACCGTCGACAGCCTGTCGGCGCATGATGGGCTGCTTGTGGAACAAGGATCAGCACCTGTCGCGATTGAGTCCGATGCGACGGCGCGTGTAGTCATCATCGAATTCGGTAGATAGCCGCCACACACTGATTTTGATGACGCCATAAGTTCCCGAAATGCCATCCAAATCAAATATATAACCAAGAGTGATTACGCCTATATGATTGGTGGAGAATCGCGACACCACTTGGTCCGACTTATGGCGCAATTGCGAGGCTGGATATTCAAATGCACAAGCGGCATCTCAATATTCCGATTGAAATTGTTCGTACCGTCGTTGCCATTTCAGAAACAGGTAGCTTGACCAAGGCTGCGGAGCAATTGGGGTTGAGTCAGCCCGCGGTGAGTTCGCAGATCAAGCGCCTCGAACAACTTGTTGGCGGTTCGCTGTTCAGCAAGACGCCAAACGGAAGTTGTCCGACCGATCTCGGCAAGCTGGTGCTTGCGCAGGCGCGCAAGATCATCGAGGCCAACGATCAGGTGCTTGCGCTCGGCGGAGCCGATAATCATGTCGACCGGCTTCGTTTGGGCCTGAGCGTTGTCCTCGCGCAGCGCTTCGTCGCCGAGCAGAGCCTGAGCAACCTCAATGACATCCATATCCATGCCGGAATGTCCACCGAGATTGCGACAGCGTTGATCGACGGCCATGTCGACGTCGGGTGTTTTTTCCAGCGGGGAGAAATCAGTGCCGATCTGGCTCCGCTCATTGTCGATGAATCCGAGGATCGGCTGGCATGGGTTCGCTCGAAATCATTCGTGCTCAGCCCCGGCGCACCGATCCCAATCGTCACCTGGACCAATGACGACTGGATGATTCATACACTCACGCGGCATGGCCTTTCCTATCGGATTGCCTTCAGCAGTCAGGACTACAGCGCGAAGAAAGCCGCCGTCGAAGCCGGCATCGGACTGACGGCTGTTCCCAGCCGGATCATTCCGCCGGGACTGGTCTGGGCCAGGGACTATTACTTGCCGGAGCTTCCGACCATCAAAGCGCTGCTCTGTATTCGCCCGGGTATGACATCGCCGCGTGTCCTGGAAATCAAGGATCAGCTCTCGGCGATGTTCCTGCGCCCCGCACTGCCCATGGAAAACGACAAAGTTGCCTAGCGAAGCTGCATATTTCAGAGAGCAGGCCGAGCGCTGCGAAAAGCTGGCGCGGGAGATTGATGATCCCGTGGTTCGCGAACGACTGCTGAACCTGGCCACGGAATATGCTCGCCGCGCGGAAAGGAAACCTGTGCAGCCCCGAGCCCGGCAATCGCCGCGGCCGGATCGGCGCTGAGCGACAACGCGCTACTGCCGGATGCCGTGTTTTTCCAGATCCGCCTGAACCGCCTCGTCTGAGAGGTCGAGCTTGCGCGAATGTTTCCAGTCGTGATGTGAGGTCTCGACGAGACGCTTCACAACATGATGCGCATCGGTCTCAATGGCCAGCTCGCGGCGATCGTCAAAACTGCCCGGCGTGAGATTGATGGAACCGACGATAGCGCGTTCCTCGTCGGCTAACAGCATCTTGCCGTGCAGCTTCATGTCATTGAGCCGGTGCACCTTGGCGCCGACGTCATGCATGATGCGCAGGCCCCCGATCCCCTCGATCAGCTTGTTCTTCTTCAGCTTGTGCGGCTGCCGCGCCATGATGTGGACCTGAACGCCGCGCAGCACAGCGCGAACCAGCCGCTCGATGATGTCCGTGTCCTGATAACGCTCGTTCTGGATCCAGAGCGTGTCCCGCGCGGAATCGATGAAAGCACCGATCCGCTCGCGGCCGTTGTTCGGGCACCAGATCAGTTGCGAGTCCGGGTTCGGCACGAAATCCTGCTTCGCCCAGTCGGCCTCGAAGCAATCCACCATCTCGGAAATTTCGAGCTTCTTGGTCGTGGTCACCGCGTAGTCGCGCGTCTCGGTGAGATCGCGGGTCTCCCAGTTCAGCGACTCGACAAAGCCCCACTCATGATCGATCACCATCGATTTCTGATGGGTCAGCGCGAAGGCCGGATTGCTGTCACGGACCTCGACCCCGGCAGCAGCCAGCGCCGCGGCGGTTTCGTTATTCTCGCTCTCGCCGTTGCGCCGTGCCGGATTGAGCATGACGCGCACGTTGACGCCGCGCCGCTTCGCCGAGATCACCTCATGCAGCAGCGTCGGATCGGTGAACAGGAACATCCGGATGTTCAGGCTGCGCTTTGCCGCCCTGATCGGATCGATGATGCACTGCGCGGTGTCATCCGGAAACACGAGCAGGTTATGCGTCATGATTGACCTCTCGCGAAGGTGCCCGCAAACGGCTGTTGGTTCTGCAAAACAGCGTCATGGCCTGGAACTACGTCTCCGACTCTATACTTGAATGCGGCGCGGCAGAAAATGGGGCCCGCGCCAGCGCCGAACGGCGGTGATGAATGAGGTTATCGAGGCGCTGTGCCGAAGAGACCAGCGTCGCCATTTCAAGTGCATCGTCATCATTGCGCATGGTCTTCGCCAATTGCGCGCTGAGAAGATCGTCGACCTCCTGCTCGATCGCGCACAGTTCCGCATCGTCCGCCGCCGCCCGGATCCGGCGCGGCAATGCATAAAGTGCATTGAGTGTCGCCTCACGGTGGTCGGGCGGCCGGATGCCGAGGAATTTCCAGGCGGCAGCCAGCACAGAGGCAAGGGCGCCAAGGATCATGGGGGCGAGATAGATGTCGTCGCCGTATTTGTCCATGAAGCTCTGCTCGGTACCGTTGTAGTAGGCAGCAGCGCCGGGATGAATGGGGATAACGGCATCGGGATCGGTGTCGGCAGCGGCGATACCGGCCAGTTGCGGTTGCCCGGCGATCAGATCGCGGCGCGCCGCGATCACCATTTCGGTCAGACGCGCGATCAGGCTGGAATGGAGCTTCTTGTTCGCGACCAGATAGTAACTGACCCGAAGCGTCGTCACGTCATCATCCGGGACGGGCGGCGCGCCGCGGAGCGACCCTTTCGGAATGTCGAAGCTCTCATAGGCGCCATTGGCATCGGCAATGGCGCCGGCGGCATCGATCGGGATCAGCACGGGCGCGCCGGTTTTGAACAGACCGCGCACCAGGGACAAATACTTCTCGGTCAGCGGGATCACCACCAGCAGGGCGCCGACTTCCTTGGCTTCCACCGCGCGCCGGGTATCGCTGACCTCAAGATTCTTGAATGTGACCCTCGCGCTCGTCAGGTCGTATTGCTTCGTGAGCGCATCGACCAGCCTGCGATTGACCTCGCCGCCCACCACACCGACGGTGCGGCCGCGCAGGCCTTCGACGCTGGTGATTTTCGAGCCGGGCGGCGCGATCAGCATGACGACCGCCTTGGCCATGACGGCAACGGCGCGCGCCTCGGAGAGATCGCCGACATCGGCCCGGACCACAGCGAGATCGACCTTGCCGGAGGAGAACGCCTTGCCGGCATCGACGGCGTTGCCGAAGGTCTCGAAATCCAGCCGGATTGGCGACTTCCTGGTGGCGAAATGGCTGGCGATGATCGATGCCGTCTTGCCGGCTTCGCCATCGATCGACCCGACCGCCAGCTTGAGCACGGTCGGACGCTCGATATAGCGCCAGGTCAGAAGGCCGCCGCCCACCACCAGACCGAGGATGCCGGCCAGCAGAAGCACCCTGCCCCAGAACGGGAAAGCAACGGATCGCACGTTCATGTTCGGTCCTGCGCAGCCTTGCCAAATTAACTGACGCTCCTGCCCGCATGCCACAATGCGCGGGCTGTCAGCAAAAATCCATCTGTACCCGACTACAGTTAAGACCCGCTAACCGACGGCGGCTATATACTGCGGCCGCCAGGACTGCTCATGATTCCCGGTCTGGCCGTGTTGCTGGAGACAATGTTCGATGACTCGTCTGGTACTCGAGATGCTCCGGCCCTATCGCGGCTGGCTGATCATCGTCTTCCTCGCCATGCTGGTCGAGATCGCCATGAGCCTGGCCGCGCCTTGGCCGCTGAAACTGGTGCTCGATGACGCGCTGGGCAGCCATCACCTGCCCGCCTGGCTGGACTGGGCCCATGACTACGGCATCGGCCGCCACACGCTCGGCGTCGCATTGTTCGCCGGCATCGCCACCCTGGTCATCGCCGTGATCGGCGCGATCGCCACTTACATCGACAACTACTATTCGACATCGGTTGGCCAGTGGGTGGCCAACGACCTGCGCATCCGCATCTATGCGCATCTGCATCGGCTATCGCTGCGCTATTATGACAAGGCCAAGACCGGCGCGCTGATGTCCACGATCACCACAGACGTCACAACGCTGCAGAACTTCGCTTCATCATCGACGCTGGATATCCTGCTCGATCTCATCACCATCGTCTTCATGATCGGGCTGATGTTCTGGCTCGACTGGGATTTTACGCTGATCGCGCTCGGCATCACGCCGTTCCTGATCGTCTTCGTGTTCCATTTCAAGCGCGCCGTGAAGGAGGTCACGCGCACGGTGCGGCAACGGCAGAGCGAGATCGTTGCCGTGGTCCAGCAGGGCCTCGGCCAGGTGCGCGCAGTCACGGCCTTCGGCAGGCAGGATCTCGAACTGGCGCGGCTGGAGGCCGCCAGCCATGCGACGGTCGAGGCCGCCATGAAAGCGCGGCAGGTGAAATCACTGCTCTCGCCTGTGGTCAGCATCGTGGTGGCGTTCTGCACCGCCATCGTGCTGTGGAAGGGGACCTCGCTGATTGTCGCTGGCACCATGACGGCTGGCGCGCTCACCGTGTACCTCGCTTATCTCGCGCAGTTCTTCAAACCGGTGAAGGATCTCGCCAGCATGACCAGCGCGATCGCGCAGACCACCGTGGCGCTGGAGCGGATCCAGAACATCCTGGCCGCCGACGATGTCATCGTGGAAAAATCGGGTGCGGTCGATCCCGGTCGCGCCAAGGGAGCCATCACCTTCGAAAACGTCGCCTTCGCCTATAGCGAGGAGGCCAGCGTGCTCCGCGACGTCTCGCTGCATATCGAACCCGGCCAGATCGTCGGCGTGGTCGGGCCGACCGGCTCCGGCAAATCCACGGTGCTGAGTCTGATCCCGCGCTTCTACGATGCGACATCGGGGCGCGTGCTGATCGATGGCACCGACGTCACCGACTACAAATTATCGGCGCTGCGCGCCCAGGTCGGCTTCGTGCTGCAGGAGACCGTGCTGTTCCGCGGCACGATCCGCGAGAACATCGCTTATGGCCGGCCTGGTGCCACCGACGACGAGATCGTTGCCGCCGCGAAGATCGCCAATGCCGACGAGTTCATCAGCCGCATGCCGCATGGCTACGACTCCATGGTCGGCGAACGCGGCGACACGCTGTCCGGCGGCCAGCGCCAGCGCATCGGCATCGCGCGTGCGGTGGTGCGCAACAGCCCGATCATGATCCTGGACGAGCCGACCGCGGCGCTCGATCCGGAATCCGAGGCGCTTGTGATCGAGGCGCTGCGCCGGCTGATGCAGGGGCGCACCGTCATCATGATCGCGCATCGGCTCTCGACCATTCGCGACGCCGACAAGATCATCGTGCTGAAAGAAGGCGTCGTCGCCGAGCAGGGCTCCAACGACGAACTGATCGCGCAAGGCGGCATCTATGCAGAACTGGTGAAGATCCAGCAGCGGGTAGTGAACGAGCAGTCCGCGGGCGCATCGTAAGCGGTGCCGGAACGCCTCTTTATAATCATTCTAATAACATACGTGCGTTTGTCTTGACCTTGTCAGGACGCTGCTCGACAAGGTCGGGCATGACCGTCCACCAGACTGCATCCGAAACATCCATACACGAATTGCGCCTCGGCAATGCGCCGCGCGGATTCATCGGAACCATCGTGGCGTTGCAGCCCGATATTGCAGGCGCCGCCGAGAGCGGCCACGAGCTCGAACGGCATCTGCTGGAAATGGGCTTCACCGAAGGTGCGCGCGTCGAGATCCTGCATCAGGGCGCCATCCAGCGCGATCCGATCGCGGTGCGCGTCGACAATATTACGATCGCCGTTCGCCGGCGCGAAGCCATGGCAGTTGTTGTGAAATGACCCATACAGACGTGACCACCGAGCGCTTTCATCTCGCGCTGGTGGGAGCCCCCAATAGCGGCAAGACATCGCTGTTCAACGCACTCACCGGCAGCCGCCAGAAGGTGGCCAACTATGCGGGCGTCACCGTCGAGCGCAAGGCAGGCGCCTTTGTGACACCGGCCGGCCGTCAGGTGACGCTGCTCGACCTGCCCGGCACCTATTCGCTGCGCGGCCGCAGCCCGGACGAAGAGATCACCCGCGACGTCGTGCTCGGCAAGCGCCCCGGCGAAGCCGCGCCCGATCTGGTCCTGTGCATCGCCGACGCCACCAATCTGCGCCTCACGCTGCGGCTGATCCTGGAACTCAAGCGTACCGGTCGCCCACTGCTGGTGGTGCTCAACATGTTCGACATCGCGCAGCGCCGCGGCGTCAGCATCGATGTCGATGCGATGTCCGCAGCACTCGGCGTGCCGGTGATCACCTCGATCGCGGTGAAGAAGGCCGGCGTCGAGGAATTGCGCAAGCGCACCGACGAATTCGCCGCCAATATGCCGACGGTCGCCGCCGGCGACGGCTGGAAGCCGCTCGGCCTGTCCGAGATGAAGGCGCTGCAGCGCGAGGCTGACCGCATCATCCGCGACACCGTCACGATGCCGAGCAAGCCCGACACGCTGACCACGCGGGTCGATGCCGTGGTGCTGCATCCGGTCGCCGGTCTCGCGATCCTCGCGCTCATTCTGTTCGTGATGTTCCAGGCGGTGTTCTCCTGGGCGCAGCCATTGATGGAGCTGCTGTCGGATTCATTCGGCGCGCTGGGCACGCTGGTGGCACAGGTGCTCCCTGAAGGAATCTTGCAGAGTTTCCTGCAGAACGGGTTGATCGCCGGCGTCGGCAGCGTGCTGGTGTTCCTGCCGCAGATCATCATCATCTTCCTGTTCATCCTGCTGCTGGAAGATTTCGGCTACATGGCACGCGCCGCGTTCCTGATGGACCGCATCATGGGTGGCGCCGGTCTGCATGGCCGCGCCTTCATCCCGCTGCTGTCGAGCTTCGCCTGTGCGATCCCCGGCATCATGGCGACGCGCGTGATCGACAACCGCCGCGACCGCCTGACCACCATCCTGATCGCGCCGCTGATGACCTGCTCGGCACGCATCCCGGTCTATACGCTGATCATCTCGGCCTTCATCCCGGCGGAAAACGTCTGGGGCTGGGTCAACCTGCAGGGGCTGGTGATGTTCGGGCTCTATATCGCCGGCATCGGCAGCGCCCTCGCCGCGTCCTTCGTCATCAAGTTCTTCATGTGGCGCGACTACCAGCCGGCACCGTTCATGCTGGAATTGCCGGACTACAAGCTGCCGCGCATCAAGAGCATCGCCATCGGCGTCTATACCCGCGCCAAGATGTTCCTGCAGCGCGCCGGCACCACGATCCTGTCGATGATGATCCTGATTTGGTTCCTGGCCTCGTTCCCGCAAGCACCGGCCGGCGCCGAAGGGCCGGCGATCAATTACAGCCTAGCCGCGATGATCGGAAAATTCCTGGAGCCGTTCTTCGCACCGCTCGGCTTCAACTGGCAGATCGCGGTAGCGCTGATCCCCGGCATGGCGGCGCGCGAAGTCGCGGTCGGCGCACTCGGCACCGTCTATGCGATCGAAGGCGGCAAGGAAGCGGCGGACGCCATCGGCCAGGCGCTGGCCAGCAAATGGAGCCTTGCCACGGCCCTGTCGTTCCTCGCCTGGTTCATCTTCGCCCCGCAATGCGCCTCGACACTGGCCGTGATCCGCCGCGAGACCGGCAGCACCAAGTGGATGGTGGTGACGTTCCTCTACATGTTCGCGCTGGCCTATGTGGCGAGCCTGATCACCTACACCATCGCGAAGGCGGCCGGGCTGGGGTAGCCCGGCCAGCGTGGCATCCTTCGCACCGACACTGTGATTTGAAGTTCATCCTGTGCCGCTGCATCACCATCGGTAACGCAGCGTCGCGATCACATCGCGCCGCATGCCATAATAGCAGCCGGAATCCTGACACAGCCGCACATAGGTCTTGTCGAACAGGTTGCTGGCATTGAGCTGGAACTTGAAGCCCTTGAACTGCGGTCCAAGTCCGGCAAGATCATAGTGAAGCGCCGCATCGAACAGCGTGACGCCGGGAACGTTATAGGTGTTCATGCTGTCGCCCGCTGTTTCCCCGAAATAGCGGACGCCGGCCGCCAGACCGAAACCATCGAGGACGCCGCTGCGGAAGGTGTAATCGGCCCATAGCGATGCCGCATTGCGCGGGACACCGATTGGCCGTTTACCGAGCGTATCAGGCTCCGAATTCGTATTGACCAGGTCGAGATAAGTGTAGGCGCCAAGCAATGTCAGGCTGCGATCGACCTGTACCTTGCCCTCGATCTCGATCCCGCGCGACCGGATCTCACCGGCCTGGACCCGGTTTCTGATATCGTTCGGATCCTGCATCACCACGTTCTGCTGCTTCAGGTCGAAAGCTGCGAAAGTCAGGAGCATCTTTTCTGGTTGATACTTGACGCCGAACTCCTTCTGCTGACCGGTCGTCGGCTTGAACGGATTCAGGGTCCTGTTCGACGCCCCAACGATCGGCTGGAACGACTCCGTGTATTGAATGTATGGCGCCACGCCGTTGTCGAACTTGTACAGCAAGGCGCCGCGCTTGGTGGTCGCTTCATCCGATGTCGCGGTGGTGCCGAAGGTCGTGCCGTCGAAGGTCGAGACCGTACGCGACTCGGCCCGATCATGCCGGACTCCCAATAGCGCAACCCAGCGGTCGAACTTGATCTGATCCTGCAGATAAACGCCGACCTGATCGAAGGTCTGCCTGCTGGCGCCATCGAAATCCAGCGCAGGAACAGTTATGCCATAGACAGGATTCAGCGCGTTGATCGCTCCAACATCGGCGAGATAGCCGTTGGAGGCCCGATCGGTGCCGGTCTGGTAGTCCACCCCGAACAACGTCATGTGCTGGAACGGTCCGGTCGCGAACTTCGCTTCGGCCTGATTGTCGATTGCAAAGGTACGCAGTGTTTCCGCCGCAGAAAACGCATCGCGGCCTATGCTGGTAATGTTCGTCTGGTTGGACTGGGGATAGACCGCCTGTGTATAGGTGCTGTTGTCGGTATAGCGGAGATTTTGCCGCACCGTCCAAACGTTATCGAAGCGATGTTCGAACAGATAGCCAATCGAACCATATTCGCGCTTGAATATATTATAGTTGGGGTCGCCCAGGTAGAAGCTGGTTGGAATCCGGACATTGACGGTCGAGAACAACGTTCCCACGCCATTCGGCAGTAGCTGATTGTAGAAGCCCGCTTTCGGGTCCCTTTGATAGGTCCCCTGGAAGGTGATCGTGGTATCGTTTGTCGGCCGCCACGTCAGCGACGGCGCGATCGAGACGCGCTGATAGTCGCCGTGGTCGACCTGGCTGCCGACGTCGTAGCCGGAAGCGGTGAGGCGATAGAGAAACTCCTTGTTTTTATCGAGTGGCCCGCTGACATCGATGCCGCTCTGGACGCGGCCGTAACTGCCGGTCGAAACGAACATCTCCTGATACGGCTCTGTGGTCGGCCGCTTGCTGACCATATTGACCACACCGCCCGGCGAGGCCTGACCGTAGAGCACCGACGCAGGCCCGTGCAGCACCTCCAACCGCTCAAGATTGAAAGGATCGACCAGCGTATAGGCGAAGGTGCCCGACGCCACCCGCAACGAGTCCAGATACTGATCGGCGAGAAAGCCCCTGACATAAACCTGATCGAAGCGGCCGTCCGCACCGTTCCGCTCGCCGACCACCCCGGACGTGTAGCGCGTGGCCTGCGACACGCTCTGCGCGGCCTGCGCCTGAATCTGATCCTGCGTGACAACGGAAATTGCCTGCGGCGTTTCGATCAACGGCGTGTCGGTTTTTGTACCCGTCCCGCTACGGGTCGCGACGTAGCCGTCCACGTGCCCCCAAGCGGTTTCGGGCCTCGGATTGACCGGACCTGGCGCAACGGCTTGCTGCGATCGGCGGGCAGCAACGCGACGGTCGCCCCGCGCGCCTGATGTGCTGCGTTTGACTTGAGGGCGCCGTGTCGCTTGCTGTTGTGGCGCGTCAACCGTCACTGCGGGAAGTGTCGACTGCGCACGAACAGCAGTCGTAAAATCGAGCGACATGACAAACGCACTCGCCGCACCGAGCCATGCGGCACGCTTCCAGTTCTTTGATTTTATGATCACGAATTGCCCCAGCTATTCAGCAAGCCTAAGCAGCCCGCTTTACAGCTTCTTCGTGATCCAAAGAGAGAATGGCAACAGGTCAACTGCTAGAATAGGTCAAAGTCGGCGCCGGATGCGATCGGCCTGGCGTTGGCAAATGGAGCCTGGCCACCGCACTGTCGTTCCTATGTGGCGAGCCTGATCACCTACACCGTCGCGAAGGCGGCCGGGCTGGGGTAAAGATCTGTAGCCCGGATGAGCGCAGCGATATCCGGGAGTGTCACGCCTGTTGAAACGCCGGCCCGGATGTCGCTTCGCTCATCCGGGCTACGAGATCGACTCAAAATCCCGCCGCGAGCCCATCCTTGCGCGGGTCGGAGCCGGCGACATAGCCGCCATCGATTTTACGCACGAGCTGCGCACCGCCGAAGCCGAAGGCGGAATCCGGCGGTTCGCGCTCGATGACATGGCCGCGGCTGGCGAGATCGGCCGCGACATTGTCCGGCACGGCCGTCTCGATCGCCACTTTCAACCCGGCGACATAGCGCCAGCGCGGTGCATCCGCTGCCGTCTGCGGATCCTGTCCCCAGAGCTGCATGCGCAGCATGATCTGCAGATGGCCCTGCGCCTGCATCGGGCCGCCCATCAGGCCGAAGGCCATCAGCGGCTCTTTGCCCTGCATGACGAAGCCCGGAATGATGGTCTGGAACGGGCGCTTGCGCGGACCGACCTGATTGGGATGACCCTCGGTCAGAATGAAACCGAAGCCACGATTCTGCAGGCTGATGCCGGTGCCGGGCACGACGACGCCGGAGCCGAAGCCCGAATAGTTCGACTGGATATAGGACACCATCATGCCGGAAGCGTCGCCGGTGGACAGGCACACGGTGCCGCCGGTCTTCGGTGCGCCGGCGCCGAAATCCTGAGCGCGACTCATGTCGATGAGCTTGGCGCGCGAGGCGAGATAGCTGGGATTGAGCAGATGCGCGACGGTGACATCGTGCATGTAATCTAGATCGGCGGCATAGGCATAGACATCGGCGAAAGCCAGTTTCGTGGCTTCGATCTGCAGATGGAAGGCATCGCCGCTGTCGAGCACAAGACCGTCGGTGCCGTAGGCCCGCATGATTCCCAGCGCCATCAGCGCCGCGATGCCCTGCCCGTTCGGCGGGATCTCATGCAGCGAGGCATCGCCGAAATCCTGATGGATGGTGCCGCACCAGTCATTGCGATGCGCGGCCATGTCGGCCTCGTCGAGCACAGCGCCATGTTCGCGCGCAAAGGCAGCGATACGCTGCGCGAGTTCGCCGCGATAGAAGGCTTCGCCTTTGGTCTCAGCGATCAATTTCAACGAATATGCATGGCCCGGCGCCTTGAAGAGCTCACCGGCCGCGGGCGCGCGACCGTTCGGCATGAAGGCCTCGGCAAAGCCCGGCTGGTTCTTCAACTCCTCCGCGCCGCGGCGCCAGAGTTCGGCGATCACGGGCGAGACGTGGAAGCCATTCTCCGCATAGGAGATCGCAGGCTCGAACAAGTCAGCGAATGGCAGCTTGCCGAAGCGTTCAGACAGGTCGACCCAGGCCGAGACGGCGCCGGGCACGGTGACGCTCTCCCACCCGCGATGCGGGAATGTCTTGTGATTTGCAAATCGCTCCGGCCTCCATCCCGCCGGCGACCGGCCGGAGGCGTTGAGGCCGTGCAGCTCCTTGCCATCCCAGAGGATGCAATAGGCGTCCGATCCGATGCCGTTGCCGGTCGGCTCGACCACGGTCAGCGTGATCGCTGCCGCGAGCGCCGCATCCAGCGCATTGCCGCCGCGCTCCAGCATGCGCAACCCGGCCTGCGTTGCCAGCGGCTGCGACGCCGCCACGACATTGCGCGCCATGACCGGCGAACGGCGGGAAGCGTAAAGGCCATCATGTCTGTATTGCATCAGTTCAGGCTCTCTTCAGGACTTTGCAGATCAACGCGTCTTCTTATCGTCATTTGCACGAGCCGAACAGACGGGTTGCACCTGCCAAATAGACAGGCGGGTCTGCTCACCTCTCGATCTTGCACCGGCTAGTCGCTTGCGCTTACGGTTCCTCGCCTTCCATCAAGAGGATCAGTATGGCCATCACCGTCATCCGCAACGCGGACTATGTCGTCGCCTGGGACGCCGCAAAGAACAGCCACACCTATGTCACCGGCGGCGATGTCGCTTTCGACGGCGGCCAGATCGTGTTTGCCGGCCGCGACTATCGGGGCGAAGCGGTCGAGACCATCGATGGACGCGGCTTCATGGTGATGCCGGGCCTCGTCGATATCCACTCGCATCCGTCCAGCGAACCGCTCAACAAGGGCTTTCTCGACGAGATCGGCTCGCCCGGCCTGTATAATTCGTCGCTTTACGAATACATGCCGATCCTGCGGTCCGATCCGGAAGGCGTCCCCGATTGCGTGCGCGTTGCGTATTCGGAGCTGCTGCTGTCTGGCGTCACCACGGTGGTTGATCTTTCGATGCCGCATCCGCAATGGCTCGATCTCGCCGGACAAAGCGGCCTGCGCGTCTATATCGCTCCGGGGTTCCGCTCGGCGCGCTGGTTCACGCCGAACGGCACGCTCGTCGATTACGAATGGAACGAGAAGGCCGGCGAAGACGGCATGCTGCAGGCCTTCGCGCTCATCGATGCCGCCGAGAGCCATCCGTCCGGCCGTCTGTCCGGCATGATGTATCCGGCGCAGATCGACACCTGCACGCCGCAACTGATGAAAGACAGTTACGCCGAAGCGAAACGCCGCGGCATTCCGTGGCAGACTCATGCCGCACAGTCGGTGTCGGAATTCCACGAGATCGTCCGCCGGCATGGCGTGACGCCGATCCAGTGGCTCGGCGAACTCGGCGTGCTCGGCCCGACCTCGCTGGTCGGTCACTCCATCTTCGTCGACGACCATCCGCTGACGCCGTGGCACACCAAGCGCGATCTCGCGCTGCTGGCCGAAACCGGAACGACGGTGGCGCATTGTCCCACCGTGTTCATGCGCCGCGGCATCGCGCTCCGTGATGTCGGCCGCTATCGCGCGGCCGGCATTTCGGTGGCGATCGGCACCGACACCTATCCGCACAACATGATCGAGGAAATGCGCAACGTGACGATGACCTCGCGGCTGATGGCCGGGCATCCGCGCGGCCTGAACTCGACCATGCTGTTCGAGGCTGCCACCACCGTCGGCGCCAAGGCGCTCGGCCGCAACGATATCGGCAAACTCGAAGCCGGCTGCAAGGCGGATTTCGTGATGGTCGACGTCACCCATCCGATGATGCAGCCGCATCGCGATCCGATCCGCAGCATGATCTATGCGGCGGCGGAACGCGCGGTCCGTCACGTCTATGTCGATGGCCGACAGGTGGTGAAGGACGGCGTGGTGCAGACCTTCGACTACCCGGCCGCGGCGCTGCGTGTGCATGAAGCGCAGATCCGCGCCGAGGAGCGCACGCCCGGTCTCGACTGGGCCGGCCGCAAGCTGACGGAAATCTCGCCGCTGTCGTTCCCGATGGCGTGGCCGTCGAACGAGTAAGGTCGCCGTAAGCTTCGCTCCAGGCGCCGGCGCGCTCCCTCTCCTCGCCCTTTGCGGGGGGAGGGTTGGGGTGAGGGGCGGGGTTTGACGCTTCAACACACGCGGACTCGCGGGTCGAGAAATTTTCCGACCCGCGAGTCCGCGTGTGCTGTGTCTGAAGTGATAGCCCCTCACCCGACCGGCTTTGCCGGTCGACCTCTCCCCGCAAAGAGCGGGGAGAGGTTAAAGCTTACACGCGCTCGATGATGATCGCCGGTGCCATGCCGCCAGCGGCGCACATGGTGACCAGACCGCGCTTCAGGTTGCGGCGCTCAAGTTCGTCGAGAACCGTGCCGATCAGGATCGCGCCGGTGGCGCCGATCGGATGACCCAGCGCGATCGAGCCGCCATTGACGTTGACCTTGCTGCGATCGAGATCGAGATCGAGGATGAACTTCTCGGCGACCACGGCGAAGGCTTCATTGATCTCCCACAGATCGATGTCTTCCTTCTTGAGACCGGCCTTTGCCAGCACCTTCTTCGCAGCCGGCACCGGCGCATTCAGCATCAGGGTCGGGTCGTCACCGATATTGGCCATGGCGACGATGCGCGCGCGCGGCTTCAGGCCATGCTTGTCGGCATAGGACTTCGAGGTCAGCAGCAAGGCTGCGGCACCATCGACCACGCCCGATGAATTGCCGGCGTGGTGGAAATGCTCGATCTTGAGATCCGGATATTTCTGGTTGATCTGCTTGCGGAAGGTCATGCCGCTTTCATCCAGCGGATGATCGGCCATCGCAGCGAAAGCCGGCTTCAGGCCGGCGAGACCTTCGGCAGTGGTTTCCGGACGCGGATATTCGTCCTTGGCGAGCACGATATTGCCCTCGTCATCCTTGACCGGGACGATGCTCTTGTCGAAACGGCCTTCCTTGATCGCGACGGCTGCGCGGCGCTGGCTTTCCAGCCCGAGCGCATCGAGCGCCTCGCGGCTGATGCCCTCCATCGAGGCGATCGCGTCGCCACAAATGCCCTGATGCGACTGCGGATGCACCTTGGCGAGCCGCTTGTTGCCCGAGCCCATGCCGAGCGGCGCCTTGCCGGCGGCCATGTCCTCGGCAGCCATCGCACCGGTGAGCGACATCATCTCGGTGCCGCCGGCGATGACGACGTCTTCCATGCCCGACATGATCTGCGCCGCCGCGAAATTCACCGCGGTGATGCCACCGCCGCAGAAACGATCGAGGGTGGTGCCGGAGGCCTTGATGTCATAGCCGGCATCGAGCGCGGCCATGCGGCCGAGATCGCCGCCCTGCTTGCCGCGCTGGGTCGAGGTCGACCAGATCACGTCATCGACGTCGGCGGTGTTGAGTTTGTTGCGCTCGGCAATCGCCTTGAGCACGGTGGCGGCGAGATGCTGCGGATGATGTTCGGCGAGCTTGCCCTTGCCCACTTTGCCGATGCCACGGGGCGTGCGGACTGCGTCGATAATATAGGCGTCGGCCATGATCGTCTCCCAAGAGTTTTGAAGTGTTTTTCTGACCGCGAGATTGGCCAAGCGACCCGTGAAGTCAAGGTGCGCAGGCGGCATGCACGTCTGCCAAAATTGGCGGGCATCCGGCGCAATTTCATCCGCTACCGGAAAATTGGCACAACCCAGGCACGATATTATAACCATACCGGTGCTATGAGAGGGAGGCCACCGCGCCGCTGCACGCTCATCGCGCTCAACAGCCAGAAATCCAGGAACCTATCTTCATGGATCAGCCTGATGTCACCCGCCGACGCTCGCGTGTATTTGCGCCCGGCCTCGCCGTTGCCGCGCTGTTGCTTCTGCTGCCTGTTGCGGTGTGGCTCGACCTGACCAATCTGGTTGACGCCGCCTTGCGCCGGCAGGCCAACGACCTGAACTCGGTGATCACGAGCGTGCGAGGTTATTACGCAACCAATGTGGTCGGGCGCGTGCTGGCCCATCAGGGCACCACGCAGGTGGTTCACAATTATGAAAGCGTGCCCGGCGCGATCCCAATTCCGGCGACGCTGTCCCTCGAACTCGGCCGGGTGATCGGCGCGCAGCAGGAGAATATCAACTATCGCTTCGTGTCGGATTATCCGTTCCAGAACCGCGCGCCGCATCAGCTTGACGATTTCGAGAAAGCATCGCTGCGCAGCCTGCGCGACAATTCCGAACAGAAGATCATCGACACCAAGGCGTCGCTGTTCAGCGACACGGTCCGCATCGTCGCGCCTGTGCTGATGGGCCCGGCCTGCGTCAGTTGCCACAACAGCCATCCGGAAAGTCCGAAGAAGGATTGGAAGGTCGGCGATGTCCGGGGCATTCAGGAAGTCATCATCACGCAGCCGATTGCGGCCAATCTGTTCTCGTTCAAGTTTCTGCTGGCCTATTTCGCGCTGGCTGCCGTCAGCGGCGTCTCGTTCCTGGCTTTGCAGCGGCGCCAGTCGCAGCGCATTGCCGGCATGAACCATGAGCTGGAAGCCAACAATGATTTCCTCGCCGCGCTCTCCATGAAGATCTCCCGCTACATCTCGCCCCAGGTCTACAAGAGCATTTTCAGCGGCCAGAAGGACGTCACC
Source organism: Tardiphaga sp. OK246 (assembly GCF_900188215.1). NCBI lineage: Bacteria > Pseudomonadati > Pseudomonadota > Alphaproteobacteria > Hyphomicrobiales > Nitrobacteraceae > Tardiphaga > Tardiphaga sp. OK246. The sequence goes on along the minus strand of NZ_FZOX01000005.1, from coordinate 558,841 downwards.
ATCCATACCGAGCGCAAGAAGCTGACGATCTTCTTCTCCGACATCCAGAATTTCACGGCGACCACCGAGCGGCTGCAGCCCGAACTGATCACCCATCTGCTCAACGAGTATTTCACCGAGATGTCGGCGATCGCCCACGAATATGGCGGCACCATCGACAAATTCATCGGCGATGCGATGCTGATCTTCTTCGGCGACCCCGAGACCAAGGGCGACCGGCAGGATGCGCAGAACTGCCTGCGCATGGCGTGGCGGATGCAGCGCAGGCTCCTCGAACTAAACGCGAAGTGGCGCACCGAAGGCATCGAGGAGCCGTTCAAGGCCCGCATCGGCATTAATTCCGGCTATTGCAATGTCGGCAATTTCGGCAGCGCCGATCGCATGGACTATACAATCATCGGCGCAGAGGCGAACCTCGCGGCACGCCTGCAGTCGATCGCAGAACCCGGCGGCATCGCCATCTCCTATGAAACATTTGCGCTGGTGAGCGACATCATCACCTCGCATCCGCTGCCGCCGATCACCATGAAGGGCATCAGCCGCGAGGTGGTGCCCTATGCGGTGGACAGCATCATCGACGACAGGCCGGTACAAACCGATATCGTCGTTGAACGCATGCCGGGGCTGGATTTCTATCTGGACCCTTCCGCCGTGCGGCCGGCCGACGCCGACCGCCTGCGTTCCGTGCTGAACGAGGCGCTCGCCTCGCTGGATCGCAAGGTATAATCGGCGCCGAATCAACGCCCCAGCGCCACACAGCTGTGTCTATCGCCGGCAGGCAGGTTGCCCCGATTCAGCGAACACCATAGTCATGGCTGAATGACGCTGCGCCTGAAGAACTGCCCGGAATCAGATGCTCCAAGACGATCTTAGCCTGCAGGATGATCCCGGCCTTGCCGCCATGGCGGACACGCTCGCCAGATCGACCGACTACCGCGTCCTCCGCCGGCTGATCCCGCGCACCGAATTCGCGCCGGCCAATGGCCAGCCGACCCGATCCGGAATCCTCCTCGACGTCGAGACCACGGGTCTCGATCAGATCCGCGACGAAGTCATCGAGCTTGCGATGATCAAGTTCGACTATCTGCCGGACGGCAGCATCACGCGCGTTGCGGATGTCTTCACCGCATTCAACGAGCCGTCGCGGCCGATTCCGCCGGAGATCACCGAGCTCACCGGCATTACGGATGAGACCGTTGCGGGACACCGCATCGATCCCGATGCCGTCGCCGCTTTCGCCGACGACGCCGTCATCGTCATCGCGCACAATGCGGGCTTCGACCGCAAGTTTTCCGAGCGCTATTGGCCGGTGTTCCAGCACAAGGCCTGGGGCTGTTCAGCCACGGAAGTGGACTGGCGCAAACACGGCTTCGACGGCTCGCGGCTGGGCTATCTGCTCGCCGGCGCCGGTTTCTTCCATCAGGCTCATCGGGCAATCGACGACTGCCACGCGCTGCTGGAGATTCTCGCGTTCGAATTGCCCGATCTCGGTACGCCGGCACTTGCGGTTCTTCTGGAACGCGCCCGCAAGAAAACGATGCGGGTCTGGGCAGAGCAGTCGCCCTTCGATCTCAAGGACGAGCTGAAGCGGCGCGGCTATCGCTGGAGCGACGGCTCCGACGGCCGGCCGAAGTCCTGGTACATCGATGTCGAAGAAAGCAAGGAAGCGAGCGAAATCGAATTCCTGCGCAAGACGATCTATATGCGCGATGTCGAACCGCGCGTGCAAGCGCTCAGCGCGATGAGCCGGTTTTCGGTACGAGCGTAGAACATCTAAAGAAAAGGCTAGATATTCGCGCCGTCATTGCGAGGAGCTCTTGCGACGAAGCAATCCAGTCTTTTTCTTCTTGAAGACAAGAACTGGATTGCCGCGTCGCTTCGCTCCTCGCAATGACGAACGTTAATTCAATCCAGCCGGTGGTCAGACCGGCTGCAAACCGAGCGCCTGCGCTGCCTCGATCCAGACCGGCAGCTCCTTCTGATACAGCGCATTGGTCTCCTTGAAGCCGAGCGCCGGTTCGAGCACGAAGGTCTTCAGCACTTCCTTCACTTTCGGATCGCTGTTGGCGGCGACGCAAAGCTGCGACAACCGATCGACGATCGGCTGCGGTGTCGCCTTGGGCACAGCCCAGCCCGTGAAGCCACTCACCGTGAAGAACTTCGACGTCGCGCCCTGCTCGGGCAGCGTTTTCACATTCGGGACGGCGTCGACCTTCTTCGAATGCACGGCGAATGGCACGCCGCGGTCGCTCTGCAGCACACTTTGTGACGCAGTGTAGCTGCCCATCGCGAAATCGATCGAGCCTTCCGCCAATCCGGTCCACATCGGTGCTTCACCGCGATAATGGATCGGCTCGATCTTGAGGCCATACTGCTTGTTGAGTTCGTTGATCGTCATATGCGGCGCCGAACCGACGCTATAGGTGCCGAAGTTCACCTTGTCGTTCTTGCGCGCGAAGGCGACGAAGTCCTCCAGCGTCTTGACGCCCGACTTCGGACTGGCGACCAGCGGCAATCCGGCGCCGGGAATGACGCTGACCAGCGTCAGATCCTTGTCCATGTCGTAGCCGGGCGTCTTCAGCATCACCCGGTTCATCACATAGGTGGTCGAGATCGAGCAGAGAAGCGTGTGACCGTCTGGCTCGGCGCGCGCGACCTCCGCTGTGCCAATGGCGCCGGATGCGCCGGCCTTGTTTTCGATGACGACAGTCTGTCCGACCTGTTTGGAAATATATTCGCCGAAGGCGCGCGCGAGCAGATCGGTCTGCCCGCCGGCAGGATAACTACAGATCATGCGGATCTGCCGCGACGGCCAGGCGGCTTGCGCCGAAACATCGCGCGCGACGAATGGCATGGCGGCAGCTGCCGACCCGGCAGCAATGAAGTGACGACGATTGATGATCGCAGACATGTTTCCCTCCGTTGTTTTTTATGACGGTACCCGATCGCTCCCTCATTCGCCACGACGATAGGCGGGACAGATTGGCGCATTGGAAAAGCAAATCACTTCCAGCTCTGCACCTATCGGCTCACGCCATCTGGATCGCAGCGCGGCAGTGCAGTAGTGTCCGCGCCAACTAAAAATGCCGGACCGTTCGGATCTGGCGCGCACACATCACGTGAGGGACGAAACACCATGGCGCGGAATATTCTGATTCTCGGAGCTTCCTACGGCTCGTTGCTGGCGACGAAGCTCTTGATGGCCGGTCACAACGTGACCCTCGTGTGCCGGAAGAAGACCGCCGAACTCATCAATCGCGATGGTACTGAAGTGCGCATCAAACTGCGCGACGAACCGAACCACCGCGCCATCTTCTCACGCGACCTGCCAGGCAAACTGGATGCGACCTCACCGGATCAGGTCGACATATCGCGCTACGATCTGGTCGGCCTTGCGATGCAGGAGCCGCAATATACCAACCACACGATCCGCGTGCTGATGATCAAGATCGCCGCGGCGAAGCTGCCTTGCCTGTCGATCATGAACATGCCGCCGCTGCCCTATCTCAAGCGCATTCCGGGGCTGGCCGACATGAAGCTCGAAGAGGCCTATACCAATGCCCAGGTATGGGAACGCTTCGACCCGGGACTGGTGACGCTGTGCTCGCCCGACCCGCAGGCCTTCCGGCCGCCGGAAGAAGCGGCGAATGTCCTTCACGTCGGCCTGCCGACGAATTTCAAGGCATCGGCCTTTGCCGATCCGGCTCACAACAAGCTGCTGCGCGAACTCGAAGCCGACATCGACGCCGTGAAGCTCGACGGCCAGGACGTGCCGGTGAAGCTGAAAGTATTCGACTCGCTGTTCGTGCCGCTGGCGAAATGGTCGATGCTACTCACGGGCAACTATCGCTGCATCACGCCTGAAGAGCCGCAGTCGATCCGCGAGGCCGTTCACGGCGACCTGAAAGTGTCGCAGTCGATCTACGAGCATGTCGATGCCGTGGCGCGGCGTCTCGGCGCTGATCCCGAAGATCAGGTGCCGTTCGCCAAATACGCTAAGGCAGCGGAGAGCCTGCTCAAGCCGTCATCGGCGGCCCGGGCTGTCGCGGCTGGCGCGCCGTTTATCGAGCGGGTCGATCTTCTGGTGAAGCTGATTTCGCATCAGCTCGGCATGACCAATGCAAATATCGATCGCACGGTCGAGGTCGTCGATCAGAAGCTCAACGAGCGGCTGGAGTCCAGCGCGGGAATCTGACGCGCTGGCGTGACGGCGCTGCGATCCAGTACCGGCTTCGCGACTGACATCAGACGCGAAGCTACCGCCGCGACGGCATCCTCTATTCGATCGATATGATCTCGAGCTCCTGGGCGCCCGCGCCGACGATGTCACCGACGGCCTTGCCCATCAGCGATTTCGCCACCGGGGACACGAAGGAAATCGAACCGGCCTTGGGATCCGCTTCGTCCTCGCCCACGATCCGATAGGTCTGCACACGCCCGTCATTGCGGCTGAAAGTCACCGTGCTCCCAAAGGCTACGGTGTCGGTCGATGTCGGAGCTGGAACGAGTTGGGCCGTGCGGACACGGGCCGCGAAATAGCGCATGTCCCGCAACGGGATTGCCGCCTGCCGCCGCCGTTCGTTCACGTCGTCGATCGCGCTCGCGGCGTCATGCGCCTCGCGGGCCTGCTGGAGCTGCGTCTCCAGCGCCTGCAAACCTGCCTCGGTCACGAGGTTCGGATGAGGCGAGATCGGGCGATCGGGCAGCAGGGTTTCCGCAGCCGTTTCGGCACTTTCTTCCTTGGTGAAGGCAACGCTCAATCTCGAACTCCGTATCGACGCGATCCGCTGTGACGGCGCAGGAAGCGATTACCCCATTGGTTTGTCAAAACCATGCAGAAATAGCCTGATCGCGTAAATGGCACCCGGAATTTTGCTGCTTTGCGGCACCGGACGGCGACAAGGCAGCCTTGTTCCAGCGGAGGGGCAATCCGATTGTGTTTGCGATCTTCGGGGGTTATGCACTGGCTAGACCGATCCTAAATTGGATCGTGGACGGACCCTGCCCTGACCGCAGGGTCTGACATGCGCCAATGCCGAGCGCCGGCGGCGGTGCATTCAAGCCTCGCAGATCAAGAACGCCGTCAGGAAGGAATTCGTCGTGTCCAAGTCGCCCGTCGTCACCATCGACAACCATCCCGGCCGCTCCGCGCAGACCATCGGCATTGCGCGCATACTCGGCACGGACGAGACGCTCATTCATGAGCCGTCGGTGGGCGTGGTGGGCACCAAGGGCGACAGCCAGTGCTATATGGGCGTGATGTCCAAGGTGGACGCGATCCATGAGAGCCTGAAGAAGCGCATCGGTCGCGGCGAAGGCCAGTTGCCCTATCGCCTGGTGCAGCCGGAATACACCATCGCGACCTCGGACGGCATCCGCAACGGCACGCGCGAAATGCGCTATTCGCTGATCGGCCGCGAAGTGACCAACGACGCGCTGTCGGAGCATCTGAGTGCCACCGGCCTGCTCGGCACCATCGCCGTGGTCGCCTGCGACAAGCCGCCCGTCGGCGCGCTGGCCGCGCTGCTCGAACATAACGAGCCGTCGATAATCATGTCGGACGGCGCGATCCATCCCGGCACCGACCCGGAGACGGGCGAGAAGCTCGACATCGTCAGCGCCTATCAGGTCGCCGGCAATCCGGATGCCGAATATCGCCACCGCATCGCCTGCCATGCCTGCCCGGGTTATGGCTCTTGCGGCGGCATCTTCACCTACAACACCATGCAGACCTTCATCGGCGTGGTCGGCATGCAGCCGCTGCACATGGTGGCGCCGCCGTCGGACGATCCGCGCCGCGTCAAGGAATTCCCGGAGCAGCTGGTCAGCTATCTCGCCAACATGATCGCCAAGGGCATCAAGCCGCGCGACATCGTCAGCCGCGACTCGATCCGCAATGCGATGATCGTGTCGCTGGCGATCGGTGGCTCGACCAATGTGACGCTGCATGCGCCGGAAATCGCGCGCGCCGCAGGCTTTGCGGACTTCTGGAAAGAAGTGATGACGCCGGCGGAGTTCAACTACCTTTCGCAATATATCGTGCCGGTCCTCACCGACGCGCGGCCCTATGGCAAATATTCGATGGTCGATATCGATGCGGTCGGCGGCGTGCAGGTGATCGTGCGCGAGCTGATGGATGCCGGCCTGATCAATGGCGACGTGCTGACCTGCACCGGCGAAACGCTGGCCGAGCAGATCAAGCGCCTGGAGACCAAGCCGGCCGACGGCCGTGTCGTCTATACTGTCGCGAAGCCCTACAAGCCGACCGGCGGGTTGCGCGTGCTCGGCGGCAACCTGTCGCCGGAATTCTCCGCCATTCTCAAGCTCGCCGGCGTCGAAGGCGGACTCGAGGACAATCGCTTCCGCGGCACCGCGCGTGTGTTCGAAGGCGAGCGTGGCCTGCTGCAGGCGCTCGACCAGCATCCGGAGAAATTCCAGAACCACGACATGGTCATCGTGCGCTACGACGGCCCCGTGGGTGCGCCCGGCATGCCGGAAATGCTCGACCCGACCTCGCGCATCACCACCCTATGCCGCGAGCGCAACATCGTCGTGGGTCTCATGACCGATGCACGCTTCTCCGGCGGCTCGGTGGGTCTGGTCATCGGCCATGTCGGGCCGGAAGCCGCACTCGGTGGTGCCATCGGGTTGATCGAGGACGGCGACGAGATCATCGCCGATCTCAATCTCAACGAACTCAACTGCACGCAGCTGCAGGACCCCGCCATCTATGCCAAGCGCAAGGCGGCATGGGAGAAGGTGGTCGCGGACAATGGCGGCATCCATCCGAGCTGCGGCGAGGCTGATACTCGGCTCTTGCATCGCGCGCGCACAAGCGCCGTGCCCGCCACCCGCGGCGCCGGCCTGCATCCGAACCGCGAGGTTTGGGTGCGCAACCAGCGCGAGGCCACACGCTCCGGTTTCGTGCCGAAAAATACGCATCGTCCGGAAGCCAACAAGGCTTTCTAGACCTGAGGACGGGCAGTTAGGGCCGGGTTTGCTGCAAAGCTCCCGGCCTGAGCCATTTCCCGTCATCTTCCATCAGCTCTTCCCAAAGCAGCTGGAGCATTTTTCTTGACTGGAAGCACGATCTCTCGACAAACGAACTCGTTTGTCGGCGAAAACCTCATCCACTCTTCGGGGTCATGCCCTAACCGTCTCCTGCTTCAAGCATTTTGAGCGCCTCGCGGTTATCGGCGGCGCGCGCATCGTCGATGTAAGCGACGAGCAACCGGTTGATGGCGACCGAATCAAGCAGCCTGAATTCGCGGGGCCTGATCCAGCCATCGAAATAGCGGTCGATATAACCGATGGCGCTATCGCGCTCCTCCACCCAGTTCGGCCCGATCAGGCCTTGGGGGTGCGGTTCCCAGTAGCAGGAAATGAGGTGGCCGCCCTGGGCACCACCTTGGGCAGAGTGGCCAAGGATTCGCTGACCGTCGCGTGGCGCTTCACTCATCGGCCGAAGGAAGTGGCCGTATTCACGTAAAATCCGCTCAACCTGCATGCAACGCGATTCCATTCCCGGAGGCGCCGACCGACACCACGCAAACATCTAACGGGTCGCGCGTTTTTTGTTTCCCATGACAGACCGATCGGTGTCATCACGCAGCCGGCATTCGCACAGCGGTTTGAGACGTTCCAAAACGTGATGTGGGAGGTTGCAGGCGACGCAGATAAAGCGCTGTAGTTTTGCCGATCACAATAAATCGATCTAGAGCAAAACCAAACTGCTGCGGGTTAGCGCGAGCAGGTACGCTGGTCCGCCAAACCTCTGTAAATTAAGGCATCTTTCAGCTTTTATTAAGGCGTCGATAAGCATGCCGTTGCGCCAATCCAGATCGTGTCGGGTTGTCGATTGCTGTGGCGAATGGGTGACAGCATTTTACGCAAAAGCTGTCTAAGTCCACGCCATAGACGGAGCGAACGCGCTCTCGCTCTAAAATGGTTTTCTGGAGAAGAAGAAAATGAAGAACTTCCTGATGGGCACCGTTGCCCTGATCGCCCTGGGCGCCTCGGTTCCGGCAATGGCCGCTGACCTCGCTGCTCGTCCCTACACCAAGGCTCCGGCTTACGTTGCCGCTCCGATCTACAACTGGACCGGTTTCTACATCGGCGGTCACGTCGGCGGCGCGTTCAATGGTTCGAACGGCTTCGGCGGCACCTCCGACAATTCGGATGGCCGTTTCCTCGGCGGTCTGCAGATCGGCGCTGACTACCAGTTCGCTCCGAACTGGGTCGTTGGTATCGAAGGTCAGTACAGCTGGGTTGGTTCGAACAACACCAACGTCGCTTTCCTCACCACGCCAGGCGTCACCTACAACCTGAACCAGAAGGGCCTCGGCTCGGTTACCGGTCGTATCGGTTACACTTGGGGTCCGGCACTGCTCTACGTGAAGGGCGGCTACGCTTACTCCGACTACAGCGAATCGCTGGTCACCACCGCTGGTGGCGTTCCGGTTGCCTTCGCTGGCGGCACCAAGCATGACGGTTACACCGTCGGCGCCGGCCTCGAATACCTGTTCACCCAGAACTGGTCGGGCAAGGTTGAGTACCAGTACTACGACTTCGGCAAGACCACTTTCGCTGCTCCGTCGCCGGCTGGCATCGTCGGCCTGTCGTCCAAGAACGACGAGCACACCGTCAAGGCTGGCCTGAACTACCGCTTCAACTGGGGTGGCCCGGTTGTTGCGAAGTACTGAGCTTCGCGCCTGATTTCAGGCTCTTAACTACGGAAAGGCCGGCGGAAACGCCGGCCTTTTTCGTTTTACCCTTTGGTAACCTCGCAAGCCCCGCGACAGCCAAAGGTTGCCGATTTACCCGAATATTAACTCGGTACCTACATACTCTCTACGCGATCCGCCACCAGGACGGTGGACGCGGGGGGAATCAATGGCACTGACGTCGTTCATCGGAAAATTCGGACGGTTTCGTTTCTCGCGGCCCCGTTGGGGCATTCGCGGCAGCCTGTTCGCCGCCTTCGCTGTTATCGCGGGCATGGCGATCCTGATCAGTGCCGGTGCCGGCATGATTCTCGGTCAGCTCGGCGGCATGATGACGGACCTGAACGGCCGGGACATTCCGAAACTGACCGCCAGCCTTCAACTGGCCACCGCCAGCGAGAGCCTTGCCAGCCAGGGCCCGATGCTGCTGGCATCGAGCAGCCCCGACGTTCTGAAGGAACGCTCGCAGCGCATGCGCGATACGCACAAGATTGCAGTCGAGAAGCTCGACACCATCGCCAAGCTCGGCGCCGACAAGGCCGTGGTCGCCGCCCTGGCCGATACCGTCAAGAACATCGAAGACACGATTCGCAGCCTTGGCGCTGCCACCCAGGAACGTCTCGACGCCGTCGCCCAACATCAGAAGCAATACGACTCCCTGCGCGCCGCTGCAGCAAACTTCGTCAAGATGTCGGAGCCAGCCGCCACCGACGCCCAGAACGTGATGAACGACACGCTGCGGGCAACAGTCTTCTCGGCCGAAGATTCGGGCGAAGCCGCGCGAGTCATCGTGCAGGTCGGCGAAGTCGTCGCCAGCACCAACCTGATCTCGTCCGATCTGATGGCCGCACTGTCTGCCGGCTCGTCCGAAGCGCTCTCTCCGATCGAAGACAACTTCAAGGCCGCCCAGACTCGCGTCAAATCCAATCTCGATGCTCTCGTCGGCATCAAGGGGACCAAAGAACTCAAGGAAGCCGCCCTGCAGCTGCTGGCGATCGGTGACGGCAAGAACAGCGTCTTCAAGGTGCGCCAGAAAGAGATGGACACCGTCGAATATGGCGAACTCATTCTCGACGAGACGCGCAAGCTCAATGTCGGCCTCGGCATGAGCGTCAAGCAACTGGTCGACAAGGTACGCAGCGAGACCGATGCCGCCACGACACAGGCACAGACGACAATCACGCTCGCGACGCAGGTGATGCTCGGCCTCGGCGCGCTGACGCTGATCGGATCGGCATTGTTCGTCTGGCTCTATGTCGGCCGCAGCATCCTGCGCCGGCTCGCGCAATTGCAGCGCGCGATGCAGCGGCTGTCCAGCGGAGATCTCGACACCGAGATCGCCCGCAGCCGCCAGCAGGACGAAATCGCGGCGATGGCGGGCACGCTCGAAGTGTTCCGCGACAGCATGATCAACGCCCGCGCGCTCAGCGCGGAGCAGGATCAGGACCGCATTGCCAAGGGCGAACGCACGTCGCGCATCGAAGCCCGCATCGTCGACTTCGAGAGCAAGGTGCGCAATGCTTTGGAGAAGCTGCAGAGCTCGGCCGATTCCATGCAATCGACCGCGCAGAGCATGACGGCTACGGCCGATCGCTCCAGCGCGCTGGTCAGCGCCGTCGCATCGGCCGCAGAGGAAACCTCGGTGAACGTCCAGACGGTCTCGGCCGGGACCGAGCAGCTGTCGTCATCGATCAACGAGATCAGCCGACAGGTCGTAACCTCAACCGAAATCGCCGCAAAGGCCGTCAACGAGGCCGGCGAAACCGATGCAACGATGCAGGGTCTGGCCGATAACGCCAATCGCATCAGCGTGGTGATCGATCTGATCCAGACCATCGCGTCGCAGACCAACCTGCTGGCGCTCAACGCGACCATCGAGGCGGCACGCGCGGGCGATGCAGGCCGCGGTTTCGCCGTGGTGGCCTCCGAGGTGAAGAGCCTTGCCGATCAGACCGCAAAGGCCACCGACGAGATTCGCACCCAGATCGTCTCGATGCAGCAGGTCACGTCCACCGCGGTCGGTGCGATCCGCAACATCGGGCAGACCATCGCCGAGATCAATCACGTCAGTGCTGCCATCGCGACCGCCGTTGAACAGCAAGGTGCGGCAACACGCGAGATCGCGCGCAACATCCAGCACGCCGCCGGCGGCACCAGCGAAGTGTCGAGCAACATCGTCGGCGTCAGCGATGCATCGACGCAGGCCGGCACGGCTGCCAACGACGTGCTCGGCGCCTCGGGTGAACTGCGCCGCGAGGCCGACGTTCTTCGCGGTGAAATCGACGAATTCCTGTCGAGCATCCGCGCGGCATAGGAGCGGCGATCCAGCGCATGGCTGCACCCGGCCAGCGTCATTGCTCCAACCCTCAAAATCATGGACTGCTTTCACAGCAGCCCATGATCGGTGGCTGCGCAGAATGTAAGGATTGCGTGAATGCCCCCAACTCCCTCTGCATGGACATCGACCGAACTGCGCCACGACTGGCAACGCCATGAAGCCCAGGCACTCTATGATTTGCCGTTTGCAGACCTGATTTTTCAGGCGCAGAGCACCCACCGCAGCAATTTCGATCCGAATCACGTCGAGACTGCGAGCCTGCTCAGCATCAAGACCGGCGGCTGCGCGGAAGATTGCGGTTATTGCTCGCAAAGCGCGCACTACAACACTGACGTCAAGGCGACCAAGCTAATGGACCGCGACGCCGTGGTTGCCACGGCGCAGCGCGCAAAGGATGCCGGTGCGAGCCGCTTCTGCATGGCCGCGGCCTGGCGCAATCCCAAGGACAAGGATCTCGACCGCGTATGCGACATGGTCAGCGCGGTGAAGGATCTCGGCCTCGAGACCTGCGCGACGCTGGGCATGCTCACGGAAGATCAGGCCAAACGCCTGCAGGACGCCGGTCTCGACTTTTACAATCACAATGTCGATACCTCGCCGGAGTTCTACGGCAAGATCATCACCACGCGTACGATGGAAGATCGCATCGAGACATTGGCGCGGGCGCGCCATGCCGGCCTCAAGGTCTGCTGCGGCGGTATCATCGGTATGGGCGAGCAGGTCGAGGATCGTCTGGGCATGTTGATGCTGCTGGCCAACCTGCCGCATCATCCGGACAGCGTGCCGATAAATATGTGGAACGAAGTGAAGGGCGTGCCGGTCAACGACACCGCCGAACGCCCGGATCCAATCGCGCTGGTCCGCATGATCGCCGTGGCGCGTATCATGATGCCGAAGAGCGTGGTGCGGCTTTCCGCCGGACGGCAATATATGACTGATGAACTGCAGGCGCTGTGCTTTGTGGCCGGTGCCAATTCGATCTTCATCGGCGACGTGCTGCTGACCACGAAAAACCCCCAGAGCGACCGCGACGCCAACCTGCTGGACCGGCTCGGCATGACCTCGCGGCTCGACGACGTGAGCGGAAAGAGCACGGCGGCTCTTCCGGTTACCGCTTCAGCACAGGCCGATATGCGCGCCAGCGCATAAACCCATGCCCTGCGCCAGCCGAATTTGTGCTGGCGCAGGGGTCCTTGGCCCGCTAAGCCGGATGAAAAGGACATTGTGACAGAACCGATGCATTCGAAAACAGACGCCAGCACAAAGCCAGCCGACGACCTCCGATATCCCTGGGAGAACCATCCCGGGACCGATCAGGTGGTCGAAATCGCCCCGGGCGTTCTCTGGATCCGGCTCGACCTGCCGTTTCGCCTCAACCATGTGAACATCTATCTGCTGGCCGACGGCGACGGCTGGGCCATGGTGGATACCGGCATCGGCAATGACGCCACCATCGCTGCATGGACGAAACTGTTCGAAGGTCCGCTGAAGGGCAAGCCGATCAGCAAGGTGATTGTCACCCACGCGCATCCCGATCATGTCGGCCAGGCCGGCTGGATGGTGCAGCGGTTCAACTGCCCCTTCTATATGTCGCAAGTCGAATATCTGCAGGGCGTCTATCACCAGCACCGCCGAACCGAAGAGCGCATCGTCAATATGCGGCAGTTCTTCCATCGCCACGGCATGGATGCAGATATCACCGAGCAATTGCTCGGCCGCGGCCAGGAGTATCTGAAAAAGACGGTGCCACTGCCGGCGGCCTATCGCCGGTTGTCTGACGGCGACGATCTCGTGATCGGCACGCGCACCTTCCGCGTGCTCACCGGCGCCGGCCATTCACCGGATCAGGTGATGCTGTATTGCGAAGCCGATAAACTGTTCCTGTCGGCCGATCAGGTGCTGAGCAAGATCTCGCCCAATGTCAGCGTCTGGGCGCATGAGCCCGACGAGAATTCGCTCGGCTCCTATCTGCATTCGCTGAAGCGTCTCGCCGATACGCTACCCGACGATGTGCTGGTGCTCCCGGGTCATGGCGTGCCGTTTCATGGCCTCAAGATCCGCATCAAGCAGCTCGCAGACCATCACGAAGAGCGCTGCCAGATGATCGCCGCCGCATGCAAGGATACCGGCAAGACCTCGGCCGAGCTGGTGCCGGTGGTGTTTCACAAGCACAAGCTCGATGCCCACCAGACCGGATTTGCCGCCGGCGAATTGATCGCTCACGTCAATCACATGCTGGCGCAGAAGCGGCTGACCTCGACAATGGGCGCCGATGGCATGCTGCGGTTCAAATCGGCGTAACCTGCAGCGCAGCAAAAATTCGTGAATGACCTCAGGCTCTTGATGTACATCAAAAGCCGCGACGCTTAGTCAAATTGACCAATTGCGCCTCGACAGCCAAGCTGGAAAAGCTCTAAAACGCACCTGACGCTGGGTTCGGGTTTCGTTTTTGGGTCTTTTGCGATGGATTACAGCAAGTTCTTCAGTGACGCGCTCAATCGTTTGCATGACGAGCGCCGCTATCGTGTCTTCGCCGACCTCGAGCGCATTGCCGGTCGGTTCCCGCATGCGGTCTGGCACACGCCGCAGGGCCCGCGCAATGTCGTGATCTGGTGCTCCAACGATTACCTCGGCATGGGCCAGCACCCGAAAGTGGTCGGCGCCATGGTCGAAACCGCGACCCGCGTCGGCACCGGTGCCGGCGGCACCCGCAATATCGCAGGCACCCATCATCCGCTGGTGCAGCTCGAGGAAGAACTCGCCGACCTCCACGGCAAGCAGGCGGCGCTGCTCTTCACCTCGGGCTATGTCTCGAACCAGACCGGCATTTCGACGCTCGCCAAGCTGATGCCGAATTGCCTGATCCTGTCCGACGCACTGAATCATAACTCGATGATCGAAGGCATCCGGCAGGCCGGCTGCGACCGCGTCGTGTTCCGTCACAACGACGTCGCGCATCTCGAGGAACTGCTGAAGGCCGCCGATCCCGCGCGGCCGAAGCTGATCGCCTGCGAGAGCCTGTATTCGATGGACGGCGACGTCGCACCGCTGGCTGCGATCTGCGATCTCGCCGAACGTTACGGCGCGATGACCTATGTGGATGAAGTCCATGCGGTCGGCATGTATGGCCCACGCGGCGGCGGCATCGCCGAGCGCGATGGCGTGATGCACCGCATCGACGTGCTGGAAGGCACGCTCGCCAAAGCCTATGGCTGCCTCGGCGGCTATATCGCAGCAAACAAGGACATCGTAGACGCCGTGCGCTCCTATGCGCCGGGCTTTATCTTCACCACCGCATTGCCGCCGGCGATCTGCTCGGCCGCGACTGCTGCGATCAAACACCTGAAGAGCTCGAGCTGGGAACGCGAACGCCATCAGGACCGCGCTGCGCGGGTCAAGGCGATCCTCACCGCGGCCGGCATTCCGGTGATGTCCACCGACACCCATATCGTGCCGGTGTTCGTCGGCGATGCCGAACTTTGCAAGAAGGCCTGCGATCTGCTGCTCGAAGATCACGGCATCTACATCCAGCCGATCAACTACCCGACCGTCGCCAAGGGCGCCGAGCGCCTCCGCATCACGCCGTCGCCCTATCACGACGACGTGCTGATCGATCATCTCGCAGAATCGCTGCTGCAGGTGTGGGATGAACTCGGCCTGCCACTGCGCACCAAGGCGCTGGCAGCGGAGTAATCCTCTCACGGCCGTCATTGCGAGCGCAGCGAAGCAATCCAGAGGCCCGAAGCGAAGACTGGATTGCTTCGTCGCTATGCTCCTCGCGATGACGCGGAGAGAACGACGCCCGCCTCAAAACGAGTCACCATCATGGACATCATCTGGAAAGGTATTCTCGGCGGACTGCTCACCGCCCTGATTGCCTGGTTGTCCAAACGGGGCAACACGCTGCCCGGCATTCTGCCGTTGTTTCCGACCTTTGCGATCATTGCGCTCCTCATCGTCGGCGCAAAAGGCGACAGCGCGGGCTTCCGGGAAGCCTGCATGGCCGGCGCGAAGACCATTCCGGCCTATCTCGCTTTTCTCGGCATCTGCTATCTCACGGTCGGCACGTTCGATTACCGCCTCGCTCTGCTGGCCGGCGTGACCGCGTGGCTGTTCATTATCCTGATCGCCTTTTTCGGCCCGCGCTGGATTTAACGACGATCCGGCATTCCCCGGCGTCCGGCCAAATCCCTGTCGCCTGCACCGGCGCAACCGGCTAGATTTTCGCCTGACGGACGGGCTTCAGCCCGCCAAAGGGAGCACGCACGATGCTGCACGACTGGGGCGTGATTGTTGCCGCCCTCTGCTACATCGGATTTCTGTTTTGCGTCGCCAGCTATGGCGACCGGATCGCGCTTTTCCAGAGCGGCCGCGCCAAGGCCGTCATCTATCCGCTGTCGCTGGCGATCTATTGCACGTCATGGACGTTCTTCGGCTCGGTCGGCGTGGCCAGCCGGACCAGCGTGGATTTCCTCGCGATCTATGTCGGGCCGATCCTGTTCTTTGCCTTCTTCTCGCCCGTGCTGCGGCGTGTGATCCACCTCGCCAAGACCCAGAACATCACCTCGATCGCCGACTTCATCGCCGCGCGTTACGGCAAGAGCCAGGCCGTCGCCGCCACCGTGGCCGTGATCGCCATCATCGGTTCGGTTCCGTACATTGCGCTGCAGCTGAAAGCCGTCGCGTCGTCGTTGGAAACGATCCTCGGCGAGGACAAGGCCATTGCCGGCGTTCCCATCGTCGGCGACATGGCACTGGTCGTGACTCTCGCAATGGCGATGTTCGCCGTGCTGTTCGGCACAAGGCAGACCAATGCGACCGAGCATCAGCACGGCTTGATGCTCGCCGTGGCGACCGAATCCATCGTCAAGCTGGTGGTGTTCATCATCGCCGGCGCCTTCGTGACATTCTGGATGTTCGGCCCCTCGGAGCTGGTCGAGCGCGCGATGAAGACACCGGAGGCGATGCGCGCCATCAACTATGTCCCGTCGTTCGGCAATTTCCTCACGATGGTGCTGCTGTCGTTCTGCGCCATCATGCTGCTGCCCCGGCAGTTCCACGTCAGCGTCGTCGAGAATTCCAGCGACTCCGAAGTGAGCCGTGCGCGCTGGCTGTTTCCCACCTATCTGATCGCCATCAACCTGTTCGTCATTCCGATCGCCCTGGCGGGCCTCGTGACCTTTCCGTTCGGCGCCGTCGACAGCGACATGTATGTGCTGGCGCTGCCGATCGAAGCCGGCTCCAGCGCACTCAGCATGGCGGTGTTCATCGGCGGTTTATCGGCTGCCACCGCGATGGTGATCGTCGAATGCGTTGCGCTGGCCATTATGGTGTCCAACGATATCGTGTTGCCACTGGTCTTGCGGCGCGGACCGCAGACGCAGAATGAGCAGACCGACTTCGGCAACTTCCTGCTCAAGGCAAGGCGGTTTTCGATCTTCGCCATCATGGTGATGGCCTATTTCTATTTCCGCGCACTCGGCAATACGCAACTGGCCGCCATCGGCCTGCTGTCATTTGCCGCCATCGCGCAACTCGCTCCGGCTTTCTTTGGCGGGCTGATCTGGCGGCGCGCGACTGCCCGTGGCGCCATGGGCGGCATGGTGGTCGGCTTCATCGTCTGGGCCTATACGCTGTTCATCCCGAGCTTCCTTGAAGGCAGTACCGCAGGCGTCCTGTTCCTGCAGCACGGCCCGTTCGGCATCGAGGCGCTGCGGCCACAGGACCTGCTCGGCACTGAATTGCCACCGCTGCTGCACGGCACGCT
This sequence comes from Tardiphaga sp. OK246, assembly GCF_900188215.1. Classification (NCBI taxonomy): domain Bacteria; kingdom Pseudomonadati; phylum Pseudomonadota; class Alphaproteobacteria; order Hyphomicrobiales; family Nitrobacteraceae; genus Tardiphaga; species Tardiphaga sp. OK246. Next base: position 542,013 of record NZ_FZOX01000005.1, on the reverse strand, counting down.
CTGGAGCCTGTCGCTCAATATCCTGACCTATATCGTGCTGTCGCTGATGCGGGCGCCGTCGTCGATCGAACGGCTGCAGGCTGACGTCTTCGTGCCGAACACACTGGCGCCGATCACACCGGCATTCCGGCGCTGGCGGACCACGGTGACGGTGCAGGACATTCTCAGCACCGTGACCCAATATCTCGGCCCGGACCGCGCGCGCGAATCCTTCGATGCTTTCGCCACGCGTCGCCGTGTCGATCTCGATCCGGCCGCACCTGCGGATTTCGAACTGCTGCAGCACGCAGAATATCTGATCGCGTCATCGATCGGCGCAGCCTCATCCCGCGTGGTGATGTCGCTGCTGCTGCGCAAGCGTACGGTGTCGGCCAAGGCGGCCTTGAAGCTGCTCGACGATTCCCACGCGGCGCTGCATTTCAATCGCGAAATTCTGCAGACTGCGCTCAATCACGTCCGCCAGGGCATCGCCGTCTTTAACCCCGACCTGCAGCTCATCGTCTCCAACCGGCAGTTCGGCGAACTGCTCGGCCTCCCACCGCAGATCGTGCAGATCGGCATTCCGCTCCGGGAGATTCTGGAATTCATCGGCATCCAGAGCGCGTCGCCTTATGGCGACAACGAAACCCTGACGCAGGCGCGGTTGGCTGCCTACACCACCGAGGGCGAGCCTTATCTTGAACGTCTTCAGGACCGCCAGATCGTCATCGAGGTACGCACCAACAAGATGCCCGATGGCGGGCTCGTGCTCACCTTCTCCGACGTCACGCCCAGCTTCGAGGCAGCAGAGGCGCTGGAGCGCGCCAACGCCACGCTGGAAAAACGCGTCCGCGACCGCACCGAGGAGCTGACACGGCTGAATTCCGAACTGGCGCTCGCCAAGAGCACTGCGGAAGATGCCAACATCTCCAAGACCCGCTTTCTGGCCGCTGCCAGCCACGACATTCTACAGCCGCTCAATGCCGCACGGCTCTATGTCACCAGCCTGGTCGAGCGAAAGAGCGGCGGCGAGGACGCGCGGCTGGTCGAGAATATCGACGACTCGCTGGAGGCCATCGAGGAAATCCTCGGCGCCCTGCTCGACATCTCACGCCTCGATGCCGGCGCCATGAGTCCCGCGATTTCGAGTTTCCGCATCGGCGACCTGATGCGCTCGCTCGAGATCGAATATGCACCGATCGCGCACGCCCGCGGCGTCAAGCTCACATTCGTGCCGTGCTCACTGCCCGTGGAATCCGATCGCCTGATGCTGCGCCGTCTTCTGCAGAACCTGATCTCGAACGCGATCAAATACACGCCGCATGGCCGCGTGCTGGTCGGCTGCCGGCGCCGCGGCAAGGCCTTGCAGATTGGCATCTACGATACCGGCGTCGGCATTCCGATCCTCAAACGTGGTGAGATTTTCAAGGAATTTCACCGGCTCGAACAGGGTGCGCGGATCGCGCGTGGCCTCGGGCTCGGCCTGTCGATCGTCAAGCGCCTCGCGCATGTGCTCAATCACGGCATCGCGCTGGATTCCAATCGTAGCGGCGGCTCGTTCTTCTCGGTGACGGTGCCCGTGGCCAAGGCGATCAATCACACCACCGCGGTCACCAGCGCGACGCCGCTGTCGAAGTCACCGATGTCGGGCACGCTCGTTGTCTGTATCGAGAACGACATGGCGATTCTCGACGGCATGAAGACGCTGCTGCAGGCCTGGGGAGCCGAGGTCGTCGCTGTCCCTGATCCGGAAGCCGCGATGAATGCGATTGCCGAAATCCAGGCCTCAGGCCGACGCCTCACCGGCTTGCTGGTCGATTACCATCTCGATCGCGGCAACGGCGTCGCCGCGATCCGGGAAATCCGCAACCGTTTCGGCAAGGAAATTCCGGCCATCCTGATCACCGCCGACCGCAGCCCGCATGTGCAATCGGCTGCACGGCAGGACAAGATCGCCGTGCTGAACAAGCCGGTCAAACCGGCGTCGCTGCGTGCGCTGCTCGGGCAATGGCGCACGCAGCAGATGATCGCGGCGGAATAGTCCGATTATTGCGGCGTCTGTTCGCCCTGACGCCACTGGCCGCCGGCGATCTTCGCCGCGGCGATGACGGCCTGGGTGCGGCTCTCGACACCGAGCTTCTGCAGGATCGCCGAGACATGCGCCTTGATGGTCGCCTCGGACACGCCGAGCTCATAGGCGATCTGCTTGTTGAGCAGTCCCTGCGATAGCATCATCAGCACGCGAACCTGCTGCGGCGTCAGCGTTACCAGCCGATCGCGCAGTTTGCTCATTTCCGGATCGGCCGCTGCGGACATGTCGACGTCCGGTGGAACCCAGACGTCGCCATCCATCACGCGCACGATGGCATCGCGCAGCGTATCGACCCCGAAGCGCTTTGGAATAAAGCCGGACGCGCCAAAGTCGAGCGATTGGCGGATCGTACCGACGTCATCGCTGGCGGAGACGATAACCACCGGAATCGCGGGATACTGTGCTCGGAGGTAAATCAGTCCCGAGAATCCTGATATCCCCGGCATCGACAGATCGAGCAGGATCAGATCGACGTCGGAATCCTGTTCCAGCAGTTTGGTCAGATCCTCGAACGTACCGGCTTCATCGACCGTGGTCGTCGGCAGCACACTGCTGACCGCCTGCCGCAATGCACCGCGGAACAACGGATGATCGTCGGCAATAATGAGGCGCGAGGGAGCGATAACGGTCATCAAAATCCATGCAAAAATCTTGCGGCGAACCAGCGACCGCGTTGAGACGACGCGCAAAAGCGCATTTCGCCACAAGTGTCCCCCGCGCGACAACGTCTTGCAAGCGCCCAATGCTGCCACGCGGTAAATTGGTGAACGCGGGCCATTGTGCGGCGCAATATTTCATATGCACGCGCACGTCCGGAAGGACGTTTTCGCCACTGCGACGTCTGCGCACAGCCCCCTTGCGCACGGCCTAAAGTCGTATTGGGTCGCATTTCCCCGCAATGCTACCTTTTGCATCGAAGTTCTCTGCAATGAGCCGACAGAAGTTCGGCGCAGCGAGCGAGAAGCCACAATAAATTTTGCAACGGATTTGGGGAGCGATTCAAACATGTCCACCATCGCAGCTACATCGGCGAAAGCCCAGGGGATGACGAAGGACGAACGCTTCGTCATCTTCGCCTCCTCGCTCGGCACTGTTTTCGAATGGTATGACTTCTACCTGTTCGGCTCGCTGGCCGGCATCATCGGCGCGCAGTTCTTCGGCGTGATCGATCCCGCCACCAAGCTGCCGATGTTCAATCAGGCCACGCGCGACATCTTCGCGCTGCTGGCCTTCGCCGCGGGCTTCATCGTTCGTCCGTTTGGCGCCATCGTGTTCGGACGCGTCGGCGACATCGTCGGCCGCAAGTATACGTTCCTCGTCACCATCCTCATCATGGGCCTGTCGACGTTCATCGTCGGCATCCTGCCTAACGCAGCGACCATCGGCATCGCGGCTCCGATCATCCTGATCGGCCTGCGCCTGCTGCAGGGCCTTGCGCTCGGCGGCGAGTATGGCGGTGCGGCGACCTACGTGGCGGAGCACTCGCCGGCCGGCAAGCGCGGCTACTACACGTCGTTCATTCAGACCACGGCCACGCTCGGCCTGTTCCTGTCGCTACTCGTGATCCTGTTCACGCGGTCGGCGCTGGGTGAGCCTGAATTCGCCGCCTGGGGCTGGCGCATTCCGTTCCTGGTCTCGGTGGTTCTGCTCGGCATCTCGGTCTGGATCCGTCTGCGCCTGAATGAATCGCCCGTGTTCCAGAAGATGAAGGACGAGGGCAAGGGCTCCAAGGCTCCGCTCACCGAAGCCTTCGGCAACTGGAGCAACGCCAAGATCGTGCTGATCGCACTGTTCGGCGGCGTGATGGGCCAGGGCGTGGTCTGGTACACCGGCCAGTTCTACGCGCTGTTCTTCATGCAATCGATCCTCAAGGTCGACGGTTACACCGCGAATCTCCTGATCGCGTGGTCGCTGCTGCTCGGCACCGGCTTCTTCGTGTTCTGGGGCGCCCTGTCCGACAAGATCGGCCGCAAGCCGATCATTCTGGCAGGCTGCCTGATCGCAGCGCTGACCTTCTTCCCGATCTTCCGGATGATCACCACCAACGCCAACCCGACGCTGGAAAAGGCGATCGAGACCGTGAAGGTGGAAGTCGTTTCAGATCCCGCGCTGTGCGGCGATCTGTTCAACCCGGTCGGCACCCGCGTGTTCTCCACGCCTTGCGATACGGCCCGCGCCTATCTGGCCCAGTCGTCGGTCAAGTACTCGACCGCCTACGGTGCAGCGGGCTCGGGCGTGAAGGTCGTCGTCAACGGCAAGGACGTGCCCTACACCGCGGCTGCAGCGTCGAACCCGCAGGTTCTCGCAGCGGTTCAGGCGGCGGGCTATCCCAAGGCGGGCGACGCGCAGATCGTGAAGATGGCGCATCCGTTCGATATCTTCCGTCCGCAGGTCGCGGCGGTGATCGGACTGCTGTTCGTCCTGGTGCTGTTCGTGACCATGGTCTACGGGCCGATCGCGGCAATGCTGGTCGAACTGTTCCCGACCAAGATCCGCTACACCTCGATGTCGCTGCCCTATCACATCGGCAACGGCTGGTTCGGCGGACTTCTCCCGGCGACTGCCTTCGCCATCGTGGCCTCGACCGGCGATATCTATGCCGGCTTGTGGTACCCGATCATCTTCGCGGCAATCACCGTGGTCGTCGGCTTCTTCTTCCTGCCGGAGACCAAGGACGTCGATATCAGCGCGAACTAATCTCGCCAAGCCGGCAGCCTGGCTGCCGGCGGACACGACGACAACAAACCGGCCGCGGAGCAATCCGCGGCCTTTTTTTTGTTTCAGCAGATCTGCGAGCGTCAGGTCGCGCCGACGAACTGCAGCACCACCTCGCGGCGATGCGGGCGGGCGCGGTGTTCGATCAGATAGATGCCCTGCCAGGTTCCAAGCGCGAGCTTGCCTGACAGAACGGGAATGTGCAGCGAGGTTGCGGTCAGCATGGTACGAACATGCGCCGGCATGTCGTCGGGACCCTCCGTATCGTGCGTCCAGTCAAAATCCTGAGGCGCAAGACGATCGAGTGTTGTCATGAGATCGACCAGCACGGAAGGATCAGCGTTTTCCTGGATGGTGAGCGACGCTGAGGTATGGCGGATGAACAGCGTCAACGCACCTTCACGGGCGTCGATCTCGCTCAGGAATTTGCCGACCTCGCGGGTGATATCGATGAAGCCGGCACCGGATGTCTGCACAGTCAGCAGTGACGACATCACGGTCTCGACACGAACTGAAGACGGCGCACTGCGCGTGATGGATCTGGCAGATGTCACGACACTAACCTTTCGACTGGCAAACCTTCTGATGAACCAAAACGCGCATATGGCGTTCCCACTTCAATCTGGATGAACAATGGAAAACGCCATGAAGCCTAAGACATCAAGGGACATTCCGGGGCCGGGGCCACGCAAGGACGAACAGCGTGTGCAGGAGAAAGCTGTCATCAAGGACGCAGACAAGACAGATCAAGCCGACCGCGACGATATCGGGCTCGACCGCAAATAAGAGCTGCGCTCTGCGTTAATCGTCGGAGCTAACCACATCTGCGCGGTGAATTTCCTCGCCCTCCTCGTTGCGGACGGAAATGGCGAAGTGCTTGCCGCGGAGCTCGGGCCTGATCTTGTAAATATCGCCCGCGAGCTTGTCGGCGACCTCAGCGGCCAGCAATTCATTGCGCAAAATCTGCCCGGAAGCGTCGGGCACGGTCGTCCCATCGACGAGATCAAAATAAAATCTCGGCATCAAAGTGCTCCCTTAAGTCGAAAAACGTACGATTTGGCTCCTCTCTGCTAGTACCGAATTATTCTCGATATCGCGGCAAAAGGCGCTGCGATAATACCAGTCAGCTATGTGAGCGCTGCCATCCGGCGCTAAACTCGCAGCGCTCAGATCTTCCCGCTGGAATCGCGCTGGATGCGGCTGGCCATGTCGACAAGGCGACGCCACGCGTTTTCGACAAAGGCCATCACCCGATCGACGTCGCGTTCGCTCGGCAGCGGAATCTCGATCTTCCTCTCGCCATCCGCACTCCCTGGTTTTCCGGGCTTCAGCGAATCCTGCTTCGGGAGCGCTTCATCGGTCTTGCCGGCGACGGCTGGACCGCGCTGGGCAAGCTCCGCCTTCAGTCTGTCGTTGTCCCTCTGCAACCGCCCGATCTCGGTATCGAGCGCGGCACGTTCATCCGGCAAGACATAGCAGGCCCAGCCGGATCCCTTATCCGTGCATGTCGAAACCGTGCCGGTGCGGGTATCCAGGCGGATGACGCCTTCAGCGATCGGCGACAGCGAATAACGGCCATTCTCGATGTCCGGGAGGGCCTGCGCAGACGCACTGACGATCCCGGCCATCAGAACCGCGCCAACCCGCGCAGCGTACCGCATGGGCTGTCCGGGGGAGGCAAAACGCACCACAGCATTCTTCATGGAGATGCTCCGCGTTGCGAGTTCGGGGCGATAGCCGCCTTTACTCTCAAATGTGCTCAGATTTGAGATTTGAAAGGCGCTCGCTTCGCCTTCAACGCATCTGCCAGCAATTCGAGCCGGTCCTGGCCCCAAAATACTTCACCGTTGAGCACATAGGCGGGCGAGCCGAACACGTCGGCCGCAATCGCCTCCTGACGGTTCTGCTCATATTTCTCGGCGATCTCGCTGGACGCCGCGCGCTCTAGCAGTTTCGCGCCCGGCAGCCCCGAATCATCCGCCAGCCTGGTCAGCACGGCCGCGTCGCCGAGATTGAGCTGACCTTCCCAGACCGCAGGAAATGCGCGGCGCAGGAACGGGTCCGGATCGTGTCCAGCCTCAAGCGCCGCGATCACCAGACCATCGGCGAGTCGGCCATCGAATGGCCAGTTCTTTGGCTGCAGATGGAAATCGAGACCGCGCTTGTCGCGCCAGCGCTGCAATTCAAGCATCCGGTAGCGCTGCCGCACCGGATGACGCTTGCCCAGCGGAAGGCCGCCGGTTTCCGAAAACAGATCGCCGAGAAATACCGGCTTATGATTCACCTTGAGATCATAAGTACTTACGAGATCGCGAAAGAGCGTGTGGCCGATATAGGCCCAGGGCGATGGCAGCGAAAAATAGTAGTCGATCTCTTGAGACATTCCGGGCTCCGGCAGGGGCGTTTTCAAACTCTGCGGTACTCCAACAGCGCGCCCTGCGCCGTGCAAGATAGATCACCTCGAAAGTCACTCTTGCACTGCGGCGATCCCGCGCAGCGGGATTCGAATTTTGCCAATAAAATCAAGTGAATCAAGGCGCTAACAAGCGATCAGCGAATCTTGACTTGGCAAGATGCGCTAAGTATGGTCCGCCCGGCTTTGAAGGGTGATGGGGCGTTATTTCCAGCATTTGCAGCGTTATTTCGAGTGTCGCAAGCATGACGAACGGCACACGGGACGATGACAGTGAACGCAGAAACGATGGCAAATCGTCTCCCGATGAGGCTGCGCTTTCCGCAAGGCTCGGAAGTCTGAATCAGCGTCTGTCCAAACTTCAGGATGAGCGCAAACTTCAGACTGACCAATCCGAAACTGGAAGCGGAAACGCGCAGTCCAGGGCATCGGCCATGGCGGTGGGTCTCCGTCTTTCTTCGGAACTGGTCGCGGGCGTCGTCGTCGGAACGATTCTGGGCTGGGGCTTCGATCGTTTGCTGTCGACATCGCCGTGGGGCCTGATCGTTCTCATGCTGCTCGGTTTCGTCGCCGGCGTGATGAACGTGATGCGCTCGGCTGGTGTCGGGAAAAAAGCGGAATAAGAAATTCGCGCCCAAGACCTCTGCGTCGTTGGCGCAGCATTTGAGTGCCGGCTGTCCGGCAAGGAAACGCCGGACGTTCCGGCCGAATTGAAAGACCGACGTGGATGGCCGATCCGATCCATCAATTTGAGATCCACAAGATCTTCACCCTGGGCCATATCGGCAATCAGGAAATCGCCTTCACCAACTCATCGGCCTATATGTTCGGCGCCGTCGCCGTCGTGTCGCTGCTGATGATCGGCGGCAGCGCCGGACGTGCGTTGATCCCGAGCCGCTTCCAGTCGGTCGCCGAACTGTCCTTCGAATTCGTGTCGAATACGGTGCGCAGTAGCATCGGCGAAGAAGGGATGAAGTTCTTCCCGTTCGTGTTCTCGCTGTTCATGTTCATCCTGACGGCGAATCTGATCGGCATCATCCCCTATACCTTCACCGTCACCAGCCATCTGATCGTCGCCGTCGCGCTGGCATTGATGGTGTTCCTGACCGTGCTGCTCTACGGCCTCTACAAAAACGGTCTCGGCTTCTTCAAGCTGTTCGTGCCGCACGGTATTCCGATTTACATCCTGCCGCTGGTTACGGTGATCGAGGTGATCTCGTTCCTGTCCCGCCCGGTGTCGCATTCGGTCCGTCTGTTCGCCAACATGCTGGCCGGCCACATCACACTGAAGGTTTTTGCCGGCTTCGTGACCTCGCTCAGCGCACTCGGCGCACTCGGCATTTTCGGTTCGGTGCTGCCGCTGGCCATGACCACGGCGCTGACCGCGCTGGAACTGCTGGTCGCCTTCCTGCAGGCCTATGTGTTCACGATCCTGACCTGCATCTATCTCAACGACGCACTTCATCCGGGCCACTAACCGCGTTTTAGTGTTCTGGCGGAATTCCACCCCTCAACTGTCTTAATCCCCTATCCCAAGAAGGAGTTTTACTATGGATCCCATCGCAGCGAAGTACATCGGCGCCGGCATTGCTTGTCTCGGCATGGGTGGCGCTGGCATCGGCGTCGGCATGATCTTCAGCCAGTTCCTCAACGGTGCGCTCCGCAACCCGTCGGCTTCCCAGGGCCAGTTCGCTAACCTGATCTTCGGCTTCGCCGTGACCGAAGCGCTCGGCATCTTCTCGCTGCTGATCGCGCTGCTGCTGCTGTTCGCCGTCTAAGCTGAAAACGGATCCGGTTGCCGCTCCGTCCTGGAGCGCTTCCGATCGATAAGGAGACTGCTGTGGCTGAAGGTCAGGGCAAATCCAAGGGCGCCGATCACGGGACTGCCGCGCACACTGCGGCAGACGGTGGTCACAAGGCGTCGTTTCCGCCGTTCGAGAGCAACACCTTCGCTTCACAGCTGGTGTCGTTCGCGATCGCGTTCGGCTTGCTCTATCTGATCGTGTCGCGTCTGGCGCTGCCCCGCGTCGGCGGCGTGCTTGCGGCCCGTCAGCAGGTTCTCGATACGGACCTGAACGAAGCCGCCAAGCTCAAGGGCGATTCCGACGCTGCATTGAAGGCTTACGAAACCGAACTCGCCAATGCCCGCGCCAAGGCGCAGGCGATGGCGACCGAAGTTCGTGAGAAGCTCAATGCGGAACAGGAGCAGGCCAAGGCGAAGCTCGAAGAGAGCCTTGCCACCAAGCTTGCTGCAGCGGAGCAGACCATCGCCACCACCCGCGCAACGGCGATGGGCAATGTGCGCAGCATTGCTGCGGACACGGCCTCGGCGATCGTCGAACGCCTGACGGGCATCAGCCCGGATGCAGGCGCCGTCAACGCCGCGCTCGACGCGTCGCTGAAAGGATAAACGGATGTTCGGACTTCAAGCTGAATTCTGGGTCGCCGTCGCTTTTGTTCTTCTGATGGCGGTTTTCGGCTGGTTCGGTATTCACCGCACCATCCTGACGGCGCTCGATCACCGCAGCGTCCGCATCAAGCAGGAACTCGACGACGCCCGTCGCCTGCGTGATGAAGCCGCCGCGCTGCTCGCAGACTACAAAAAGCGTCATGCAGCGGCCGAGCGCGAAGCGCAGGACATCATCACGTCCGCCAAGGAAGAGGCCGAGCGCATTGCCGCGGAAGCCAAGACCAAGATGGAAGATTTTGTCGCTCGCCGCACCAAGAGCGCCGAAGGCAAGATCGCAATGGCGGAAGCCCAGGCTATCGCAGATGTTCGCGCAGCCGCAGCCGAAGCCGCAGTGAATGCCGCAGCCTCGGTACTGTCGCAGTCCGTAAAGGGCTCGGTGGCCGACGACCTGATCGCCAAGGGTATCGGCGAAGTTCGCTCCAAGCTGAACTAAGCGAAAGACTTCAAACTAAAAAAGCCGGCGCGAAATGATCGCGCCGGCTTTTTTGTTGGCTCGGATAACCCCTTAGCGCCGCTTGCGTGCGGGTGCCTGCGATTTCAGGGCCTGCGGATCGAAGCCGATATAGAAGATGTAGGAATCGCCTGCAGTGCCTGTGGGCACGGGATAAACAAGATCCTCACCGACCAGACTGAACGGCACGCTGGTCTCGCTGCCAATCTGCACATTGGTCTGGAACACCTTGGTGGCGATGGTCTTCGGCGTCACACCTTCCTGCACCACGGCGACACGCAGCGGCACATCGACCACTGCTGGCGCGCCGGCCGGCCCGACGATGACGCGGCCCTGGATGCCGATCTTGACCGAGATCTGACCGCCATTGAGATCGCAGGAGCGCGCTGTCCGGGTGATGGTGGCCTGGAAAGCCAGATCGTTGCCGACCGCAGGCTTGCCCGCAGCGCCGACTGCATAGGTCGAGGCGCCCGGCCGGATGCTGACGCTCGGGCAGGTCAGATCGTTCTCATCGGTCTGCGGCGACTGCGGCGCGCCGACCTCGGTGGACTTGCCCGAGAACAACTGGGTGAAGCGATCGGTCATCGACGGACTGCCGCCGCCGCTGCTGCTCGGCGAACCGCCGCCGAACATGCTGCCGCCGCCGCAACCGGCCAGCGTCAGGCTTGCTGCAGTGATCACCAGCAGGCCGCGGAGCGCGCCGGTGCGGCCGCTGATCGGCATCGAACGAATGTTGCGCATTGTGAAGATATCCCCGGAAATTCAGTCGTTTGCGCAGCCCCGCCCAAGGCGTGCGCAGGGCCTTATAACAGCGCAATGGCGGCGAACCCAAGGCGCTTGAGACAGGACAGATGCGCGCCATTGCGCCACATCCGGACATCGCGCTGCAGCAGAACTACCCGCGGAAGTCCTCATGCAGCATGCCGTAAAGCAGGTGATCCTGCCAGATGCCATTGATGCAGAGATAACGCCGCGCCAGTCCCTCGCGCGAGAAGCCACACTTCTCAAGCACCCGCACCGACGGCAGGTTGCTGGGAATGCAGGCGGCCTCGATGCGGTGCAGGTTCAATTCGCCAAACAAGGTCGGTAGTAGCACCCGCAGCGCCGCGGTCATCACGCCCTGCCCGGTATAGGGCTGGCCGACCCAGTAGCCGATGGTGCCGGCCTGGACGATGCCCCGGCGCACATTGGCGAGCGTCACGCCGCCCAGCAGCGTGCCATCTGACTCGCGAAACACCAGAAACGGATAGGCGCGATCGGCGGACGCATCGTCGGCATAGCGGCGCAGCCGGCGGCGAAAGCCGGAGCGCGTCAGGTCGTCTGACGGCCAGATCGGCTCCCACGGCGTGAGATAACTCCGGCTCAGCTCACGCAGATCGGCCCATTGCGGAAAATCGCTCATCACGGGCGCGCGCAATGCAACGCCGTAGCCGCGCGGCGCCAGCGCCGCCGGCATACTCGATGGCAAACGAAACAGGGCCATAGGCTCGCTCCCTGATGCCTCGGACCTCACCTGCCTAGTGGAGCAGGCTCTTGTCCTTGGCGCGGGTCAATCCTTCCGCAAAAGCCACTGCCGTGTCCAGCCCCCGGCCGCTGCCGAGCGCCGCCACGGCCGGGCGGCTGCGCGTCAGCAAGCCACGGGCGGCATTACGGGTCGATTCCACGCTGACATCATCGATACGCTGGACGAGTTCTTCCACGGTAAGCGGACGGCCATAGGCCAGCATGTGCCGCGCCAATTGCTCGGCGCGCGAGCTGCAGCTCTCCAGCGCCATCAGCAGACCGGCCTTCATCTGCGCCTTGGCACGCGCGATCTCGGCCTCGGTCAATGTCTCTACCGACTCGTTGATGACATCGACGATGACTTCCATCATCTCCGGCGCATCGGTGGGATCGGTGCCGGTATAGAGACCGAAGAAGCCGGTGTCGGTATAGGGCGCGTGGAAGGTGTAGATCGAATAGCAGAGACCGCGCTTTTCGCGCACTTCCTGGAACAGCCGCGAGGACATGCCGCCGCCGAGAATATTGGTGAAGACCTGCAGACTGAACAGCGACAGGTCCGATTGCGGCAGGCCTTCCAGCGCCAGCGTCAGATGCGCCTGTTCGAGATCGCGATTGACCACACGCGAACCGCCCTTGCCGAACATCGCCGGCTGCGGCTTCGGAGCGGCCGTGCCTTCGAAGCTGGAAAAGCGATCGGCGGCTTCATGCACGACCTGGCGATGATTCACGGCGCCAGCCGCAGCCACCACCATGTCCGGCCCGCGATAATGCGTGGACAGATAGCTCTGCAGCATGTCGCGGTCGAACCCCTTCAGCGTCTTGGCGGTGCCCAGAAGCGAACGGCCCATCGGCTGGTCGGGATAGCAGAGCTCGTTGAGATGTTCGAACACGACATCGTCAGGCGTATCCTGCGCCGCGCCGATCTCCTGCACGATCACGCTCTTCTCGCGCTCCAGCTCATCGGGCACGAAAGTGGGGTTGGCGAGAATGTCCGAGAGCACATCGAGCGCCAGCGGCACATCGGCCTTCATCACGCGGGCGTAATAGGCCGTGGTCTCGGTCGAGGTCGCGGCATTGAGATCGCCGCCGACCGCCTCGATCTCCTCGACGATCTCGCGCGACGAACGCTTCTTGGTGCCCTTGAACGCCATGTGCTCAAGCAGATGCGAGATGCCGTGCTCGTTGGGCTTCTCATCGCGGCCACCGACGCCGGTCCAGACGCCGAGCGCTGCGGTTTCCAGATGCGGCATGGTATCGGTGATGACCGTCAGGCCCGAAGGCAGTTTGGTAACTTCGACAGTCATCAGGACACTCCTTGCTTCGCAGCGCGGCTGACCGACAGCACGAACTGCTCAATATCGCTTTGGTCATTCTTCATGACCTTAATATGCTCGGGCTTCGTCATCAGCCCTTCCAGATAGACCGGCAATGCCGGCCGCACGCCGCACGCCGCTTCCACCGCATCGGGGAATTTCGCTGCATGCGCTGTCGACAGCACGACATTGGGCACATGCATCTCGGTGGTGTCGCGATCGGCGACGGCCAATGCCACGGCGGTATGCGGATCGATCAGATCGCCGGTCTCGCGCCACGCCGCGCGAATGGCGGCCGAGGTCTCGTCCTCGTCGGCGCGGCCGGATTCGAAATCGGCACGGATCGCGGTCAGCACTTTCTCGGGCAGCACGAAGCGACCGGACTGCTTCAGCGAATCCATCAGGCCGCGCACCAGCGCAGCATCGCGGCCGGAGGCTTCGAACAGCAGACGTTCGAAATTCGACGACACCTGAATGTCCATCGACGGGGACGACGAGGCGTGCACCTCACGCACCTCGTAGATGCCGGTCTTGAGCGTGCGATCGAGGATGTCGTTGACGTTGGCAGCGACGCGCAGCTTGCGCACCGGCAGACCCATGCGCTTGGCCACATAGCCCGCAAAGATGTCGCCGAAATTGCCGGTAGGTACCGTGAAATCAACGCTGCGTGCAGGCGCACCGACGGCGACTGCCGAGGTGAAGTAGTAAACCACCTGCGCAACGATACGTGCCCAGTTGATCGAGTTCACACCCGACAGCGACACGGCGTCACGAAACTTGTGATGATTGAACAAGCCCTTCACGATCGCCTGGCAATCGTCGAAATGGCCCTCGACGGCGAGCGCATGGACGTTCGACGCGCCGGTCGTGGTCATCATGCGACGCTGCACGTCGGAAATACGGCCGTTCGGAAACAGCACGACGAGATCGACATTGTCGCGGCCGGCGAAGGCATCGACGGCAGCGCCACCGGTGTCGCCCGAGGTCGCGACCACGATGGTGGTGCGCTGATTACGCTTGGCGAGAACATGATCCATCAACCGCGCGATGAGCTGCATGGCGACGTCCTTGAACGCCAGCGTCGGGCCGTGAAACAGCTCGAGCACGAACTGGTTCGACGCGGTCTGGTCGAGCGGCACCACGGCCGGATGGCGGAAGGTGGCATAGGCCTCATTGGCCATGCGGCCGAGATCCTCGTCGGAAATCTCACCGGCTACGAATGGCCGGAGCACCTCGACGGCGACTTCCCAATAGGGCCGGCCGAACAGCGACGCGATGGTCTCGGCTGACAACTGGGGCCAGACCTCGGGAATGTAGAGGCCGCCGTCGCGGGCAAGCCCGGTCAGCATGACATCGCAAAAACCGAGTTTCGGGGCCTCTCCCCGCGTCGAGATATAGGTCGTCAAGGCGTCCTCCAAAGGCGCGGAAACCGCCAAGCCTTTGATAATAATGGGGTTAAAACTTCGCTGGCAGCTAAGTCTGAGGGCACCATAATGGGTTTCGCCGGGTGGGGAAACCGCCAATGGGGCGGTCCGACGAACCAGGCACCCGAGCGTTAAGTTTCGCCGAACGCCCTCCGGATGACCGGCAGGATCGAGCTTCCTGGCTCAACCCATAGGGCAGCTACTCGCTTCAGAAATTCAATTTGGGAAGTTGGCCAATCGTTCGAAGCAAGGATTGGCCGGCTCTCAGACAGGACGGCACCAAGGTCATCCGGACTGTAAGCGTAGATGGCTCCGGAGCCGATACAGCATTCTCCATCAGCGAATAGAAGACTCTGATGTCCGCCATCCGCGATAAGGGAACGGTAGATTGGCACGGTCAGGTAAAGGACGTTCTCAATCGTGTTGATCGGCAGGTAGCTCACCGCTTTTTGGGGCCCAAGAGCCAGATGATGCTCCAGAATTCGCTTTCCTTCGGCGGCCAAAATGACGTCCCGGCTCTTCTCCACGATTTCCTCCGGAGCTGGCTCAAACAGCCCGCTGCTGCCCCTTGATCCACGCTCCGAAGGCAATCACCACCGCGGCCGCGAGGCCAAACCATGTGATCGCATATTGCATGTGGTCATCCTTGAGATGGATTTCGAGCGGCCCGGGCTTTGGAATGGCATTAGCCGGCACGGGACTTTCCAGATCGACATAGAACGGGGCCACAGCACCCCAGCCGAGCGCCTGCGCCATCGCGCGCTGGTCGCGGTTGAACCAGAGGCGCTTGCTGACGTCGTCATGGGGCGTCAACGTGCCCGCGGTTTCGGGAAAGCGCAGATAGCCGGTCAGCGTCACGGGGGCGCCGGTGATGAGCTTCTGCACGGCGCGATCCTGCTGGGCGCGATCCTGCATCGTGTTCTGCACGAAGCCCGCATTGATCACGACAGTCTCGCCGGATGCCAGCTGCGCCGGCAGGAAAGCCCAGGTCACCGGGCCGGGCACATCGGGCCGCACGCCGGAGCCGGAGCTGTAAACCATGCCGTCCGGCACGGGTTTGTAGGTGGCCGAGAAGCTGACGCGGCGGAATTCGTCCTTCGCCGGGGTCAGCGCGCTCCATGTGGCTGGCGCGGGCAATGTGCCGGGCGCACCTGCAAGGCGCTCCGTGAGTGCGGCGATCAACGCGTGTTTCTCGGTACGGCGCTGCAACTGCCAGAAGCCGAGGCTGAGGAGCACACCGATGATGATGAGCGTGATGATGCCGAGACCGGTGATACTGCGCCGGCGCGCTGCAACTGTGTTCATTTCGGCATGCGATCGATGAGTTGGCCTTCGGAGGCCTTGTGGTGGAATTGCAGGGCGATCAGCAACGACTTCATGGACCGCAACGGCAGCAGCGTGGTCGCGAGAATCAGCGGCAGCCACAATGCGGCATGCAGCCAGAATGGCGGCTGGTACTTGACCTCCACCACCAGCGCAGAGCCGACCACGATGGCACCGGCGAGCATGATGATGAAGATCGCCGGGCCATCACCGGTGTCGATGAAAGCATAATCCAGTTCGCAACGCTCGCAGCGCGGCGCCAGATTGATGAAGCCCGCATAGAGCTTACCCTTGCCGCAGCGCGGGCATTTGCAGGTCAGGCCGCGGATGACGGTCTGGCCGAGCGTGACGGGGGCAGCGAGTTGATCGGGCATTTCTGTTCTTTCCCCTCTCCCCCGCGCGAAGCACTGCTTCGCTAGGTGGGAGAGGGTGGATCGGACGAAGTCCGAGCCGGGAGAGGGGTTGCAGCGAAACGAGAGCCTGTCCCCTCTCCCGCCTTCGCTTCGCTCAGGCACCCTCTCCCGCAAGGGGAGAGGGGAAGAAAGAAAACGAAAGAGGGCGGCCCTGCGGCCGCCCTCTTGTAGCACCCGAATACGGTCAGTGCGCGGCTGCGCCGACGATAGGGCCGCCATAGCCCCAGACATAGATCGTGACGAACAGGAACAGCCAGACCACGTCCACGAAGTGCCAGTACCAGGCGGCGAATTCGAAGCCGAGGTGCTGCTTCGGCGTGAAGTGACCGGCATAGACGCGGAACAGACAGACCAAGAGGAAGATGGTGCCGACCAGCACGTGGAAACCATGGAAGCCGGTCGCCATGAAGAAGGTCGCGCCGTAGATGTTGCCCTTGAAGCCGAAAGCGGCGTGGGCGTATTCGAACGCTTGCACGCAGGAGAAGGCTGCGCCGAGCAGCACGGTGAGGATCAGCGCATACTTGACGGCCTTGCGGTCGCCTTCCAGCAGGGCGTGATGTGCCCAGGTCACCGTGGTGCCCGAGGTCAGCAGGATCAGCGTGTTGAGCAGCGGCAGGTGCCAGGGATCGAAAGTCTGAATGCCCTTCGGCGGCCAGACGCCACCGAACAGTGCTTCGCGGGTGGCATGGACGGGATCGCCGGGGAACAGCGACGAATTAAAGTAGGCCCAGAACCAGGCGACGAAGAACATCACTTCCGAAGCGATGAACAGGATCATGCCGTAACGGTGGCTGATCTGCACCACGCGGGTGTGGTCGCCCTTATACTGTGCTTCGCGGACCACGTCGGTCCACCAGCTTGCGAACACGTAGAGCACGCCGATGGTGCCGACGCCAAACACGATGGGCGCCGCGGCATACATGTGATGCATCCAGCTGACCGCGCCGACCGCCATGATGAAGGCGAACAGCGAGCCTACCGCCGGCCACGGCGAGGGATCGACGAGGTGATAGTCGTGGTGCTTTGCTTGCGCCGTAGCCATTGCGGTTCTCTCCGTCAGCTGCGCCGGTTGAAGCCGGTGCGAGTTCTCTCAATTATATAACGCGGAACGCTCCAGGATTTCTCTCAGAGCTTTCTCTTAGAGGTTACCCTTGCGCTTGTCAGTCTCCGTCGCCGCCAGCGGCTTCGGCGCCAGATCGCGCAGGGGGTAGAACGTGTAGGACAGTGTGATCGACTTCAGCCCGTCATTCTCGCTATCCGCGGCCAGCGCAGGATCGACATAGAATACGACGGGCATTTCGCGCTTCTCACCGGGCGCCAGGGTCTGGTCGGTGAAGCAGAAGCAGTTGATCTTCTGGAAATAGGCGCCGACCGTCAGCGGCGCCACGTTATAGGCAGCCTGTGCAGAGGTGGTGCGGGCCGACTGATTGGTCACGGTGTAGAACACGGTCACGACCTCGCCGATCTTGACCTCGATCTCGCTCTGCTCCGGGACGAATTTCCATGGCAGGCCGCCCGACACATTGGCATCAAAGCGCACGGCGATCTTGCGTGCGATCGGGCCCGTCGCGGGTGCCGAACTCGCCACCATCGTGGTGCCGTTGAAGCCGGTGGCGCGGCAGAACCAGTTATACAGTGGCACGGCGGCGTAGGACGCGCCGACCATGAAGGCCACCAGCAGACCGCAAGCCGCAGCCACCGTCGCATCGCGACCGAGGCGCGGCTTGGAGGCTTTGATGTTCTGCGGCTGATCGGTCATGTCACTCAGCTTTTGTCATTACATGGGCCGGATGAGAACGGCCGGCCCTTTGACCATGGTGACGGCAAAGAACAGCACGACGAGGATGCCGAGCGCCCAGGCGATGGCCAGGGAGCGTTCGCGCCGGCTCTTCTTCTGGGCCTCGGTGAGGACGATGCCGTCCGGCTGTTCAGGCTTGTGCTCGTTGTCCATCGGATCATGCGCCCCTCTACCAGACCAGCGGGAGGATGGCCTTCACGACCACCTCGAGCAACAGAATGGCAAACAGCGCGAACAGATAGACGATCGAGAAAGCAAACAGCTTGCGAGTCGCGCGATTGGCAGGCGTGCCTTCGCGCAGACGATAGACCTCGACGGCGAGATACATCATGCCGGCGCCGAGGATCAGCGAAGCCGTGCCGTAGACGGCCGAGAAATAACCGAGCGGCCAAGGTGCGACGGCAGTCGCGACCAGCACGACGGTGTAGAGCAGGATCTGCAGCCGGGTCGCGTCGGGACCGGCGACCACCGGCAGCATGGGCACGCCGGCGCGGGTGTAATCGTCGTTGCGGAACAGGGCCAGCGCCCAGAAATGCGGCGGGGTCCAGAAGAAGATGATCAAGAACAGCAGGACCGGTTCCATCGAGAGCGTTCCTGACGCCGCAGCCCAGGCGACGACCGGCGGCAGCGCGCCGGCTGCACCGCCGATGACGATGTTCTGCGCGGTCCAGCGCTTCAGAGCGATGGTGTAGATCACGACATAGAAGAAGATGGTGAAAGCGAGCAGCGCGCCGGCGAGCCAGTTGACGAGGATGCCGAGCGTCATCACCGAGAAGAAGGCCAGCACCAGACCGAAGGTCAGTGCTTCCGGCCGGGTGATGCGACCGCGCGGGATCGGGCGGTTGGCGGTGCGCGACATCAGCGCGTCGATATCGGCCTCGTACCACATGTTCAGCGCGCCGGAGGCGCCGCCGCCGACGGCGATACAGAGGATCGAGGTGATCGCCAGCACCGGGTGATGATCGCCCGGCGCCAGGAAATAACCGACCATCGCCGTGAACACGACCAGCGACATCACCCGCGGCTTGAGCAGCGCGATGTAGTCGGCAACACCCGCTTCGGAGATGCGGGGGGCAGACAGGTCGATGGTGTGGTGGTCGAGGACGGACAAGATCAATCTCACTTTTGTTACGAGCACTCCGCCGAAACTCTTGCGAGTTCGGCGGAGGCATTAACTCGGTGCGGCACCCAGGAGCGCCGCACGAAAACCACTTACTGAACGCGCGGCAGCACTTCGAACTGATGGAAGGGCGGTGGCGAGCTCAGGGTCCATTCCAGCGTGGTCGCACCCGAACCCCACGGATTGTTCGCAGCCTGTTCCTTGCGGACGAAGGCTTCGATCACGCCGTAGATGAAGATCAGTACGGCAAAGCCGGAGATGTAGGAGCCGATCGACGAGACCAGGTTCCAGCCGGCGAAGGCATCCGGATAATCGACATAGCGGCGCGGCATCCCCGACAGACCCAGGAAGTGCTGCGGGAAGAACACCAGATTCACGCCAATGAAGGTGACCCAGAAATGCGCCTTGGCGATGGTCTCCGAATACATGTAGCCGAACATCTTCGGGAACCAGTAATACCAGCCGGCGAAGATGGCGAACACGGCGCCCAGCGACAACACGTAGTGGAAGTGCGCGACCACATAGTAGGTGTCCTGCAGCACGCGATCGACGCCGGCATTGGCCAGCACGACGCCGGTGACGCCGCCGAGGGTGAACAGGAAGATGAAGCCCACGGCCCACAGCATCGGCGCCTTGAACTCGATGGAACCGCCCCACATCGTGGCGATCCAGGAGAAGATCTTCACGCCGGTCGGCACCGCGATGACCATCGTGGCGGCAACGAAGTAGGCCTGCGTCGCAGACGACATGCCGACGGTGTACATGTGGTGCGCCCAGACGACGAAGCCGATGCCGCCGATGGCGACCATCGCATAGGCCATGCCGAGATAGCCGAACACCGGCTTCTTCGAGAAGGTCGAGATGATCTGCGAGATCATGCCGAAGCCAGGCAGAATCAGAATGTACACTTCGGGGTGACCGAAGAACCAGAACAGATGCTGGAACAGGATCGGATCGCCGCCGCCGTCTGCGGCGAAGAAGGTGGTGCCGAAGTTACGGTCCGTCAGCAGCATGGTGATGGCGCCCGCCAGAACCGGCAGCGACAGCAGCAGCAGGAACACGGTGACCAGGATCGACCACACGAACAGCGGCATCTTGTGCAGGGTCATGCCCGGCGCACGCATGTTGAAGATGGTGGTGATGAAGTTAATAGCACCGAGGATCGACGACGCACCGGCGATATGCAGCGCCAGAATCGCGAAGTCGACGGCAGGCCCGGGATGGCCCGATGTCGAGAGCGGCGCATACATGGTCCAGCCGGCACCGACGCCGTTCGCGCCGGGCTCGCCCTCCACGAAGGTCGAGATGATGAGCAGCGCGAAGGCAGCCGGCAGCAGCCAGAACGACACGTTGTTCATGCGCGGGAAGGCCATGTCCGGCGCGCCGATCATCAGCGGCACCATCCAGTTGCCGAAACCGCCGATCATCGCGGGCATCACCATGAAGAAGATCATGATCAGACCGTGCGAGGTGACGAAGACGTTGTAGGTGTGGCTCTCGTGGAAAATCTGGACGCCCGGATACATCAACTCGATGCGGATCAGGATCGACATGATGCCGCCGATGACGCCCGCCACGATCGCGAAGATAAGGTACATCGTGCCGATGTCCTTATGGTTCGTCGAATAGACGTAGCGCCGCCACCCCGTCGGATGCGCATGCGCATGATCATCGTGGGCGTGATCGTCGTGAGCCGGTGTTGCCGCGGTCGTTGCCATTTTCAAATCCTGCTTTGTCTTCTTCTGGCAGTCTTTGGACCTTGCGGTCCCCTCGCCCTAATTTCTTACAGTGCGTGCGGAGCCTCGCGGCTCCGCCACCCGCTTACTGCGCCACAGCAGTTCCGGCCGAAGCGTAGGAATTCGCCGGATTGGACGCGAACTTCTTCTTCGCGGTCTCGACCCATGCGGTGAATTCCTGATCGCTGACGACGCGGATCGCGATCGGCATGAACGCGTGATCCTTGCCGCACAGTTCCGAGCACTGACCGTAGAACATGCCGGTCTTGGTGGCCTTGAACCAGGTCTCGTTCAGACGGCCCGGAACGGCGTCGATCTTGATGCCGAAGGACGGGATCGCGAAGGAATGGATGACGTCCGCGGCGGTCGTCTGCACGCGCACGACCTTGTTCACGGGAACGACGACTTCGTTATCAACGGCGAGCAGGCGCGGCTGCTTGTCGGTAGCCATCAGCGAGTCGAATTCGAACGGGCCGTTGTCGGGATAGCTGTAGGTCCAGAACCACTGCTTGCCGGTTGCCTTGATGGTCAGGTCGGCTTTCGGAATATCGAGTTCCAGGAACAGCAGACGGAACGACGGCACCGCCACTGCGACCAGGATCAGAACCGGGATGATGGTCCACGCCACTTCGATCAGCGTATTGTGCGTGGTCTTGGATGCGACCGGGTTGGCCTTCGAGTTGAACTTCATCACCACGATGACGAGAAGTACAAGCACGAACAGTGTGATGGCGGTGATCAGCCAGAGCAGAAAATTATGAAACCAGGTGATGTTCTCCATCACCGGCGTGGCAGCTTCCTGCAGCTTGAATTCCCACGGCGCGGGCTGCCCCATCACCTCTGCGAATGCAGCACCGCCAAAAGCAAGCCCGGCCCCAACAACTGCTAACCCCAGCAACCGGCGGCCAATCTGGCCCCTCGACATCCTCATGCCGCTCGCGCTCCCATAATTTACTGTCGCATTTCGGCCTGTCGCCGAATTATGCCGCCCGATCCGCACCCTGCCAATTTGCCAAAACGCCCAAGTGATTGGCCTGGAGGCAGTTGTTAGAATGCGTCGAAATCTAGCCTCTCAAACCATAATTCGCGGTCTGTCGCAATGCAGGAGTGGCGCATCCCGTAATGCATTCGGCGGTATTGAACGAAGGTCGCAATTGCTGCATGAAATCAGGCATAAACAGGCGTGCGGCAGCCGAACGGCGCTTGACAGCGGAATTGTCCGATGTAGGCACAGATCAGGCGATCGGCAGGATGCTGATTCGCGCCTGCGAGCGTTTTCGTGGCTCCGTGGATGCCTTCAAGGCGCCGTCATTGCCGTATCATTCCGTGGTCTGGAAAAATCCTCCGGACAGACAGCGTCAAGCGTGCTGCCCTGGACTACGCGACCACCACGTCACCGCCTAAGGAATCGACCCGGATGGGGCACTCGAAGTTGCAGCATAAATCGACCCTGAACCGCCCGGCCCACGGGATCGCAGGCTGGCGCCGGCTGGCGCTCGGTTGTCTCGCCCTGGCGGCGATCGCCGCCGTCCCGACTACCGCCAACGCCCAGGGTGCGGTGCGGTCGGTTCATGGCGACTGGCAGATCCGCTGCGACACCCCGCCCGGTGCCCAGGCCGAACAATGTGCCCTGATCCAGAGCGTGGTGGCGGAAGACCGCTCCAATGCCGGCCTGACGGTGATCGTGCTGAAGACCGCCGACCAGAAGAGCAAGCTGATGCGCGTGGTGGCGCCGCTCGGTGTGCTGCTGCCGTCCGGCCTCGGCCTCAAGCTCGACAATCAGGACGTCGGCCGCGCCGGCTTCGTGCGCTGCCTGCCCAATGGCTGCGTTGCCGAAGTCGTGATGGACGACAAGCTGCTCGCCCAGCTCCGCACCGCCAAGACTGCCACCTTCATCATCTTCGAAACGCCCGAAGAAGGCATCGGCTTCCCGCTCAGCCTCAACGGCATCGGCGAGGGTTACGACAAGCTGCCATAGGCTTTGAACCCGGCAGCATTAGCCGGAACCACGCCCTCTGTAATAGTCCAGCAATCGCCGGGCATCTTCAGATGTCCAGTCGGCCTCCCCTGCAAGATATCCCTCGACCTGCCCCGTCGTCCCGATCAGATATGAGATAGGCATCGCGTAAAGGCTGAACGGAGTATCCGGAGCAGCAACCTCGCCGGCACGCGCGACCAGTCCACCAGGGCCGATACCGACATCGAGATGTCTCAGCTTCAGGTTGCGCACGAACGAAGCGACGTCCGCGCGATCGGTGGCGATCGCGATCACCTGCAGATTTGCGCGCGTCTCGATATCCTGCAGCCGATCAAGAATCGGCAACTCGGTCTTGCAGGCCGGGCACCATGTCGCCCAGAAATTGACCAGAACGACCTTTCCTGGAAACGCGGTCAGATCAACCGGCTTGCCAACTAGGCGAGGCACCGCAACAGACGGGATCGGCCGCGCTCCCCGGATGACAGTGAACTGATGCCGGGTGGTGCCAAAGGGCGGCGGCCCATCAGGCCGCGCATCCGCGTTGGTGCGCCCCGCGGCCAATGCGACCGTCGTGGCCAGTGCCCGTTTGAGCAGCGTACGTCGCGAGATTGGCGAGCGAGCAATAGCCCGTCCGCGGTGCGGTGTTGTCACGGTCCAGCCTCCGATGGGCATCAAATAGGGTAGCGAAGCGTGCCGCTCAGGATCGGATATAGGACCAACCCGCTTCCTGTAGCTCGATGATCCGTCCAGGCCCGCTCGGAACCATCTGGACATTGTCGATAAACGAAATCGGATGGCCCTCGCTGCGCTCCATGCCGAGCTTGGTCGCTTCGCAGACCACGAAGCGAATGTCAGGGGTGAGAGCCTGGACGACCTTCAGCAGTTCCTTGACCGGCGACGTATCCACTCGAAACATATGAATGCCGGCGTTGTAAGCGACGATTTCGATCGAGAAGTCCTGCTTCGTCTCCCGATAGTATTTCGGCAGGTTTAGCGACGTCGAAATCAGGGCTCTCATGACGGTCGGGTCGTCAGTGTTGATCTGCAGTACGAGACGATGTGCCTTGGCCGCCGCAGGCTTCGTCTCCGGCGCCCACGGCTTTGAAATGGCGGACCCTGCGTCCGTCAAAGCCAGAGTGACGAATAACGGTGCCGCAAACGCCAGACCGAACGCCACCGTGGCCAAAGCCTTGCCGCTATAACTCCGCATTGAAATCATCGCTTGCACTCGAACACACTGAAAGGTTCGGCTTTTTTCAACGGCAATCCGTGGATGGCCGGATGAGAGCGTGAGCGCTCGCTACCTGAGGATCATGCTGCGCTTGGCGTAAGCCACGATACCGCTCAATGCGAGCAGCACGATCGCTGGAATCGGCGAACCGCCAATGACAAACACATGCGTAAAAATCGCACCGATCATGATGCAGCAGAGGAGGATCGCGCCAAACGCGACCGTTGAGGGAATGATGATCAGGACCGCTCCGAGGATTTCGAGCGTGCCGGTCAGATAGCGGAACCATTGCCCAAGACCGATATGTTCGAACTCCTCGACGAGCATCGGCACGCCGTAAAGCTTGGCAGTCCCCGCAGCGGCGAACGCAAGAGCGAGCAAGCCCCTGACGGCCCAGAGACTGATGGAGGTCCAGCGCCGCGGCGCTGGCGAGGTGACGGAAGACGATGACATGGGCAGCTCCGAAGATGGTCAAAACGGTTTCGGCGGCGCGGCTGACGGCAAAGTCTGCTTCAGATCCACGGCGCGCTTTCGAAGCACAAATTTCGGCAGTAAGATGAAAAAGACAAGTAGAATGCTTTTTCTGAGATAGTATGAAAAACATGACTAATAGAAAAACAGACGATATCGCGCTCCCCGAATGTCAGCAGGGCCGGGAAGTCGAAGATTTTCATCGGGCGCTGGGGATGATTACCGGCAAATGGAAATGTGAAATCCTCTGGCAACTGGTCCAGAACAAACACCGGTTCGGAGAATTGCAGCGAGCGATTCCGAATGTGACGCAACACATGCTGACGACACAACTACGCGATCTCGAGTCCAACGGACTCGTCAAGCGCACGGTCTTCGCCGAGATACCTCCGAGGGTGGAATATGAAATCACGGAATCGGCGAGAGCGCTCAGGCCGGTCTTTGACGAACTGTTCCGATGGTCGCAGGCGCATTTCTCTGCGATGCAGGCCCGATCCGCGACCTCATCCGGCTCCGACGAGAGCGCAGCGCCCCTGACTCATCCTTGATCCGGGAACGGAGCTGCTTACTCGCCGGGCACCAGGTTGACCGCATGACGGCGCCCGGGCTTCGATGCCGCGCGCAGGCGGCGGCGCGAGAAATACAGGATGAAGCCGGTCACGGTGAACAGCGGCATCAGGGCCGCGGCCAGCAAGAACACGATGCGGCCGGGCAGCCCCAGGAATGCACCGGTGTGGATGTGCAGCACCGCGGCCAGAATGCGCTCACCGAATGTCTTGTCGTTGTAGAGCTCTGCCGACACCATGCGGCCGGTCACGCCATCGATGCGGAAATCGTCGCGCGCTTCATCGAATGACGCATCCTTTGCCACCGAGCGGATACGCACGACACTGCCCGGTTCGTTCGGCACCTGCATGATCGCCATCGCATAGCGGCTGCCCTGATCAGCCAGAAACGTCGACCAGACCTTGTCGAGTGACGGAGTCGCAGGCGCATCAGCGGCAGGTGCTTTGGCGCCCCCCTTTGCTGCGCGCATTGCCGGCGCACTCGCAGCGGGCTTGCTCGACAGCAGCCAGGTCGCGCTGGCCTTGTACCAGTCGAACGACCACCAAAGGCCGGTGAGAATGGTCACCAGATAGACCGGCAGCAACCAGGTGCCGACGACGCTATGCAGCGACCTGTGAAACGGACGGCCGGGCATCGCCAGATTCGGCTTCATCCAGGCCTTGATGCTGCGGACACGGCGCGGCCAGCGCAGCACCATCCCGGAGATCAGCAACACGAACAGGCCAAGCACGGCGACGCCGGTGATCAGACGGCCATAGCCATTGCCGTTACCGGGCAGCAGCAGAAAGCGATGCAGGTTGCGCAGCGTCGCGAAAAAGCCCTCCCCCTGCATCGCCGAGATGACGCGGCCATCATAGGGATCGACATAGACCGACGAGCGCTCCCCAGTCTCGCTGCGGGCAAAGCGCATCCGCACCGCCGTGCCTGGCTCGCTCGAAAAGACGATGAGACCAACCTTGCCCGCCCCCGGCACCGCCTGAACCCGCGCCACCAGCTCATCAGGTCCGAGCACAGGTGCGGGCCGCGGATCCACCTTCGTCACATCGCGATTCAGCGCAGCGACGATTTCGTCCTCGAAGCTCAGCATGGCGCCGGTCAGCCCGATCAGGCCGAGGATCAGCGAGATCGCCAGGCCGATGATGGAATGGACTTGCAGGAATGCGGATTTGGTTCGTGAGGCCATGAAAAGCGATAATTGCCAGAAGAGATTGGTCCTGCAAGGAATACCGTTCACACAGGATGGTGCTCGGAGGTCTACCGCACCGCAGCCTGAGGCGCATCGGAGCGCAGTTTGTAATAGCTCCAAGGTAGCCCCATCATCGCTGGCACGGTTGCCCCCAGAGGATCTCGCCCCGGCGATGTGCAGGCCTCCCTTTTTGTCAAAACAGCACCTATCTTGGTTTCAATCGCCTGTTTCGCCGCAGGTTACGCCATTGTAAGGCGACCCATCCCCGGGTTGTCGCTACAAATTGAAATCGTGGCCCCGCGCCTGGCGCCGGGGCCGCGCCGCTGACATTGGAGCCTGCATGACCAGCCCAGCCACCACCTCCCTGATCGACCGCGCCAATCTGGACCGCGACGAGGTTCGCCGCGAGCTCATGCGGGGGCTTCAGGGAGCTGACGATGGCGAGCTGTTTCTTGAATACAGCCAGTCCGAGGCGCTTGGCTTCGACAACGGCCGGCTGAAGCAGGCGACCTACGACACTGCGCAGGGTTTTGGCCTCCGCGCCGTCAAGGACGACGCCGTCGGCTATGCGCATTCTTCCGACGTCTCGATCCCGGCGCTGATCCGTGCGGCTGATGCGGTCAATGCGGTCCGTGGCGGCTATGCGGGCACCTTTGCCGCAGCGCCTTCGCACACCAATGTGCGGCTCTATAGTGACGACAATCCGCTGGACGCGCCGGGCTTCGAGGCCAAGGTCAAGCTGCTGGCCGAAATCGACGCCTATGTGCGCGACAAGGACCCGCGCGTCCGCCAGGTCTCGGTCTCCCTCGGCGCCACCTGGCAGGTGGTCGAAATCCTGCGCCCGGACGGCGAGAGCTATCGCGACATCCGTCCGCTGGTGCGCGTGAACATTTCCGTCGTGGCCGGTCAGGGCGATCGGCAGGAAAGCGGCTCGAAGGGCTATGGCGGCCGCGAGGGCTATGCGCGCTTCATCGAGAGCGGGTCGTGGCGCACGGCAGCCGACGGCGCGCTGCGCGAGGCGCTGGTGAATCTCGAATCGATCCCGGCCCCTGCCGGCGAAATGGATGTGGTGCTCGGCCCCGGCTGGCCCGGCGTGATGCTGCATGAAGCCGTCGGCCACGGACTCGAAGGCGATTTCAACCGCAAGCAGACCTCGGCTTTCGCCGGTCTGATGGGTCAGCAGGTTGCCGCCAAGGGTGTGACTGTCGTCGATGACGGCACCATCTCGTCACGCCGCGGCTCGCTGTCCATCGACGACGAAGGCACGCCCACCAATCGCACAACGCTGATCGAGGACGGCATCCTGGTCGGTTACATGCAGGACCGCCAGAACGCGCGGCTGATGGGCATGAAGCCAACCGGCAACGGACGCCGTCAGGGCTATGCCCATGTGCCGATGCCGCGCATGACCAACACCTACATGCTGGCCGGCCAGCGCGATCCCGCGGAGATTCTGGCTTCGGTGAAGAACGGCATCTATGCGGTGAACTTCGGCGGCGGCCAGGTCGACATAACCTCCGGCAAATACGTGTTTCAGTGCACCGAGGCCTACAAGATCGAGAACGGCAAGATCGGAGCGCCGCTGAAAGGCGCGATGATGATCGGCAACGGTCCGACCGACCTGCACCGCATCAGTATGATCGGCAACGATCTCGCCCTCGATGACGGCATCGGGACTTGCGGCAAGCACGGCCAGGGCGTGCCGGTCGGCGTCGGTCAGCCGACTTTGCGCATGGACAAGGTGACCATCGGAGGAACGGGCCAGTGACCACGGATACGGAAACCACAACCGTCGCATCGACTGCAAAGCGCTGGTCCGGCCAGCTGGCACAGATCGTCGCGATTGTCGGCATCGTCTTCGTGGCCAAGGGCGCCCTCGCCGAACCGTTCTATGTGCCGTCGGCCTCCATGGAGCCGACGCTTCTGATCGGCGATGCATTGCTGGCGACCAAGTTTCCCTACGGCTACTCAACAGCCTCGCTGCCGATCCATGTCTCCCTTCCCGAGACCGGCCGCGTCTTCGCGACCACGCCGAAGCGCGGCGATGTCGTGGTGTTTCGCTGGCCCGGCGATCGCTCCCAGGTCTGGGTCAAGCGTGTGATCGGCCTGCCCGGCGACCGCGTCGAACTGCGCGGCGGTCAGGTCTGGCTTAATGGCGTCGCGACGTCGGTGAAGGCCGACGGCATCGGTGCCGCGGAAGACGATAGCGGCGGCTCCGAACCAGCGCATCGTTATGTCGAAACCCTGCCCGGCGGCGTGTCGCATCCGATCTTCAAGCTGCGTGACAACGGCCGCCTCGACAACACGCCGGAAGTCGTCATTCCCCCTGACCACCTGTTCGTGATGGGCGACAACCGCGACAACTCCGCCGACAGCCGCGTACCGGTGTCGCAAGGTGGTGTCGGCCTGCTGCCGATGGATAACCTCGTCGGCCGCGTCGATGCCATTGTCGGCTCATGGGATCTCGGCATGCGCAGCCAGCCGGTCACCAACTGGCTATCGGGCTTCCGCATGGCGCGGTTCTTTACCGGGGTGCATTGAGCACCGCGACAACAGCATGCGCACAGCAGATTTCATTTCCGCTGTGCTGCGTAATCCAGTCCATGACGCACTATTCCGCCGGCTGAACGAAGTCGTTCTCCCGGACGCCTGGATCGTCGCCGGTTGTCTGACGCAAACGGCGTGGCCCGAACTCAAGCTTCAACCTCCGGAAGTTTGGCATCTCGACATGACCGGCGAGGCGGGACCGCGATGACGTTCGAAGATATCCGCACACTCGCGCGCGCTTGGCCCGAAGTAGACGATGGCACTTCCTACGGTACACTGGCTCTCAAGGTGCGCAAGAAACTGCTGGTCCGACTAAAGGAAGACGGCGACTCGCTGGTGATGCCCGGCGTTCCGCGGGACGAGCGCGACATGCTCGTCGAGAACGAACCGAATATCTTCTATTTCACCGATCACTATCGCGATTATCCGATGGTGCTGATCCGCCTCTCCAAGGCGAAGCGCGCTCTGGTCGAACCGCTGTTGCGACGACAGTGGCTGGCGCTGGCCTCGAAGGCCGCGCGCAAGGCGTTCGAGACCGAAGGCTCTTCCCGTCAGAAATAGGCAATCGCGCGGCCGCATATGGCGACCGCGAACCAGATGGCGATTGATGCTAGCGCGCCTTGCCGCGCACCCGCAGGCATCGGTGACAGCGGCGGCAACGCTGCGATCCTCGGCACGATGATCGCCTCAACCCAGACGACATTGAGTAAGCCCAGCGCGATCAGAGCCGCCTTGATCTGAAACACGCGGTTCAGCACGACATGACTCGCTTCGGCGGTAAACAGAATGCCGCCGGTGAGCACGAGGCCGAGAAATCCGGCAATGGCAAAACGGCGCGCCCTGCGCAGCAGCGGACCGGGCGCCGTTGCAGCCAACCCGCCCGCGAGCCGGACATCCATCACCGCAATGGCACCGGCGAAGAACATCAGCGCAACGATGTGGCCGACATTGGCGGACATATAGAGCCAGCGCGATTGCCGGATCGCAGCGCCAATTGCGGACGCTTCCATCGCCATGAAGATCGCGGGCGCCCCCTCGGTCATGGGCCTGGCGCTATCGCAATTCGTAGGTTTTGCCGTCCACGGTGATGCGTTCGGCGCGCATCTCGTCTTTCTCGACGGTGGATGGATAGCCGAAGGCCGAGACCGTCTTGCCGACAGCCACGATATCGGCGGATGCCCCGCGCGCCGTCATGCGGGAGGTCGGCGCAAGAGTGACGGTCCAGGCCTTGTCGGACCCCTTGATCACGATGGTCGCATGCGGGTTCTCGAATTTGCTGTTTTCGACAGGACCGTTCACGGTGACCGGATTGGCGGCGTCGTAACTGCCCCAACCGTGATGGGCGACAGCGGCGACCGTCGTACCAGCAATCAGCAATCCAGCGTATGTCAGTGCGGGCAGGAGACGCGTCATGGCTCAACTCCCTTTATTGCCGGAATGCTACCTCACAACGCCCGAGATGAAACCCGGTTTTCGCCGCGGCGGCTTGATGTCGTTCTTCAGGAAGCAGCGCGCATTCTTGCCGGCATAACCGGGCCGCGCAAAGGTCCAGGCGCGGCATTTATTGTCGCCCTGGCAGGCATCGCGGCAGGCATCGCCGTGTTCGGCCTTGTCGTCGTTCTTGATCTCGAACGAACGATAGTCGCCGCCAAAACGATCTGTCGAGGTTTCCACCGGACCGGTGCGCGGCTCGATGACGCCGGCGCCACGCACGCCGGAGACGCAGCAATAGCTCTCGACCCGCGGCGGCACCTTGTCTTTCAGCCAGCACACCGCGTTTTCGGAATTATCGCTCGGATAGTTGAAGCTCCAGGCACGACACTTCTTGTCGCGCTCGCAGATCAGCGCGCATTCCGCGGGATCGCCGGACAGCGAGACCGAGCGCGAATAGTCACCGCCGGGACGATCGAAATTGGTTTGCGCCTGGGCTGGCGTAACGGCTGCGAGCAACAGCATGGCGAGGGCTGTCAGACACGCTCTGAACAGGTTCCTCGGCATGCGGGATGACTTTCAGCGGTTTGCAAACGGCGTAAGAAGGACGCCATTGGAACGCCGATCACCTGTACCGCCGATGAACGGATTTTCAGCTTCGCCAAGCCGCTGATCTAGAAGCAGTATTCCTTATAGGCGGGCGCCACCGAGCCACCCCAGGCGCCATGGAACCTGTCGAGCATCTGCTCGGCCGGAGTCTTTCCGGAATCCAGAATCCGATCGAGTGCCTCCAGATGGCGGGACTCATCGCGGCCGTGCGCGTCGAGCTTGCCGCGCCGGCGCAGGCCGCCATGGGCGAGCAACAGACACTCCTTGGCGATTTCGAACAGATACCGATCCTTGATCTTCGCCTTGAAGCCCAACTTCGGCACATCGTCGCGCAACGCCTGTCGCTCCGCCGCAGTCCAGTTCTTGACGATATCCCAGGCCGCATTGAGGGCGCTGTCATCATAAAGCAATCCGACCCAGAACGCCGACAGTGCCGGCAAACGATCCGACGGCACTCCATCGGCGCCGCGCATTTCGAGATAACGCTTCAGGCGAACTTCCGGGAAAATCGTCGAGAGATGATTGGCCCAGTCCGAGAGAGTGGGACGCTCGCCGGGTATCTTTTCGTTCTTGCCCGCGAAGAAGTCGCGGAACGACGAGCCGGACACATCGATATAGGTATCGCCGCGCTTGACGAAATACATCGGAACATCCAGCGCGTAATCGACCCAGCGCTCGAAGCCCATGCCGTCTTCGAACGCCCACGGGATCATGCCGGAGCGGGCATTGTCGGTGTCGCGCCAGACTTCGGACCGGAACGACAGGAAGCCGTTCGGCTTGCCTTCGGTGAATGGCGAATTGGCGAACAAGGCGGTCGCGATCGGCTGCAGCGCCACGGAAACGCGCAGCTTCTTGACCATGTCCGCTTCCGAGGAGAAGTCGAGATTGGTCTGCACCGTGCAGGTCCGGTACATCATGTCCAGACCGTACTGGCCCACTTTGGGCATGTAGTTGGTCATGATCTTGTAGCGCCCCTTGGGCATCACCGGAATCTGCGCGCGTGACCAGGAGGGCGTAAGACCGAGACCCAGAAAGCCGATGCCGAGCGGCGTCGCCACTTCGCGCACCTGCGCCAGATGCGCCATCAATTCGGACTGCGTCTGGTGGACTGTCTCCACCGGCGCGCCCGACAATTCAAACTGGCCGCCGGGCTCAAGCGAGATTGCGCCGCCGCCGGTGACGTCATAGAGGCCGATGATATTGCCGGCTTCCATGATCGGCTCCCAGCCGAGCAGATGCTTCATGCCGTCGAGCACCGCGCCGATGCCGCGCGGGCCTTCGTAAGGCACGGGATTGTGACCAGCGAGCGTGAACGGCGTCTTCTCGTGTTCGGTCCCGATGCGGAATTCCGATGGCGGCTTCACGCCCGCCGCCAGCCACGCCACGAGTTCGTCGCGCGACTGCAGCGGCGTCATATCGATTTGGTCACGCGCCATGGAAATTCCGAATGAAAGGCGCTGCAATCTGTTGCGCGCGGTGTCGGGAACGCCCGCGGCCCGTGCGGGTCGCGAACGCAGGCAAAAATTTAAGGTTCATCGCGCCGGCGCGGCGTCTCTGGCGGCCGGCGATGTCACTGTCGATGCCGCTTCTTGGCACGCGCAGCCGAGCCGGTCGAGCAGGCCGCACAGTTTTGCTGCATCTGCGTCGGACAGTTTCGAGCCGACATGTTTCTCGATCGCCGTTGAATAGGCGCAGCCCATCTTCTTGTGCAACTCGCGCCCGGCAGCCGTGATCTCGACGAACAGGCCGCGCTTGTCCATCTTGCATTCGCGGCGTGCAGCCAGGCCTTCGTCGACCAGACGATCGATCAGCCGCGATGTCGAATATTGCGGTATCAGCATCTGCTTTTCGAGCTCGACCGGGCGCATCTCGCCGGTCGGCGAGCGCGACAACTCGGCCAACGCGTCGTACCATGCGAGCGGCGGAAAACCGGCGCGCTTGAGGTCCTGCTCGACGCCGTCCAGCACCCGGCTCTGGATTCGCATCAGGCGGATCCAGGCGGCTGTCGCCTCGGTGGAAGGTTTACGTTTCATGGCTCAGTCCAAATGGTGGCGGCACCCTAGCCCACTTGATGCAGCTGCATCAATCTTGACTCTTTCATGCATATGCATTTAGTCACCCGCGTGGTTAAACCAATGTCCTCAGGGAGGAATTTTCGATGAAGCTGTATTATTCGCCAGGCGCCTGTTCGCTCTCGCCTCATATCGCACTTCTCGAAGCTGGCCTGCCTTACGATCTCGTGAAGGTCGACCTCAAAGCCAAGAAGCTGGAAAATGGCGACGACTATCTCGCCATCAACCCCAAGGGCCAAGTGCCGGCCCTCGGCCTCGACAGCGGTGCGCTCGTGACCGAAGGTCCGGTCATCGTGCAGTACATCGCCGACCAGGCTGCTGCCAAAAATCTGGCGCCGGCCCATGGTAGCGATGAGCGCCGTCAGCTGCAGGAATATCTTGGCTTCATCAATGGTGAGCTGCACAAGAACTTCAGCCCGCTGTTCCAGCCGGTGTTCGATGACGAGGTAAAGGGCTTCTTCAAGACCCGCCTGATGGGCAAATTCAAATATCTCGATGGCCAGCTCGCAGGTAAGGACTACCTGCTGGGCAAGGATTTCAGCGTCGCTGACGGCTATCTGTTTGTCATGCTGAAATGGGCCGACCGGATGAGCATCGATCTCTCCGAATTCAAGAACCTGATGACCTACAAGGACCGCGTCGCTGCCCGCCCGCAAGTGCAGGCCGCGCTGGAAAAGGAAGGCCTGATGAAGGCGGCGTAAGCTGCTGGCATCGCGCTGAAATACGAAAGGGCCGGATCAATGATCCGGCCCTTTTTGTTTGTGTTGGATGCCGCGTTGATCACCACACGATAGACTTGGCGCTGTCGTCCCCTCTCCCCTTGCGGGAGAGGGTTAGGGAGAGGGGTGACCGCAAATCGCGACGCCCGAGTTCTGGACACCCCTCTCCCCGACCCTCCCCCGCAAGGGGGGAGGGAGCATTACGGTCCGTGCTATCGACTACGCCGCCGCGAGCTTCTTCGGCGGGAAGCGGCCGTAGAAGGTCTCGCCCTTGGCGGCCATTTCTTCGAGCAGCTTCGGCGGCGTGAAGCGGGAGCCGTATTTGGCTTCAAGCTTGTGACAGAGCTCGACGAACTTCTTGGTGCCCATGAAGTCGATATAGCTCAGCGTACCGCCGGTGAACGGCGCGAAGCCGAAGCCGAGGACCGAGCCGACATCGGCTTCGCGCGGATCGACGATCACGTGATCCTCGACGGTGCGCGCGGCTTCCACCGCCTGCACCACCAGGAAGCGCTGTTTCAGCTCCTCGACATCGAGCGTATCGGGATCGACCGGTTTCGGCAGCAACGGTGCGATGCCTTTCCAGAGAGCCTTGGAGCCCTTGCCCTTCGGCGGATACTCGTAGAAGCCCTTGCCGTTCTTGCGACCGAAGCGCTCCTGCTTCTCCACCATCTCGACGATCAGCTTCTTCTGCGCCTGATCGACGGCCTGCAAACCCAGATCGGCTTCGGTGGCCTTCATGATCTTCAGCACCAGATCGAGCGCGATCTCGTCCGACAGCGACAGCGGCCCGACCGGCATGCCGGCCATCTTCGCGGTGTTCTCGATCATCGCCGGCGGCACGCCTTCGAGCAGCATTTCCAGGCCCTCGGCCGTAAAACGCAGCACGCAGCGATTGGCGAAGAAGCCGCGGGAGTCATTGACGACAATGGGCGTCTTGCCGATGACGCGAACGTAGTCGAGAGCGGTGGCGAGCGCGACATCGCCGGTGTTCTTGCCGACAATGATCTCCACCAGCATCATCTTCTCGACCGGCGAGAAGAAGTGGATGCCGATGAACTTGGACTGGTCCGCGAACTCTTCGGCGAGCGAGTTGATCGGTAGCGTTGAGGTGTTCGACGCGATGATCGCGCCTTCCTTCAGCAACGGCTGCACCTTCTTGTAGATCTCTGCCTTCACGGCACGATCCTCGAACACGGCCTCGATAACGAGGTCGCAGTCTTTGATCACATCGAAATCGGCAGTCGCGGTGATCTTCGCCAGCAGCGCGGTCTTGTCCGCCTCCTTGGCGCGTCCCTTGGCGATCAGCCCATCGATGGCCGCGATGCAATGACCGAGGCCCTTGTCGGCGCTGGCCTGATCGCGATCGATCAGCACGACATCCATGCCGCCGCGTGCAGAGACGAAGCCGACTGACGCACCCATGAAGCCGGCACCGATGACGGCGAGCTTCTTGACCTTGGTCGGCGGCACGTTCTGCGGACGACGCGCACCCTTGTTGAGCTCCTGCATCGACAGGAACAGGCTGCGGATCATCGCCGCCGCTTCCTTGGTCTGCAGGATATGCGCGAACTGACGGGACTCGACGCGCAGCGCCGCATCCATCGGCAGCTGCAGGCCTTCATAGACGCACTGCATGATCGCGCGGGCCGCCGGATAATTGTCGAAGGTCTCGCGGCGATAGATCGCGTTGCCCGCGGGGAACATCATCATGCCCTGCTTGGAATAGACGGGGCCGCCGGGCAGCTTGAAGCCCTTCTCGTCCCAGGGCGCGACAGCCTTGCCGCCAGCCTTGATCCACTCTTTCGCGGCCGAGATGAGATCGGCTAATGGCACCACCGCGCCGACGATGCCCATCACCTTCGCCTTGACGAGATTGATCGCGTCGCCCTTCAGCAGCATCTGCATCGTGTCTTGCGGCTGCAGCATGCGCGCGAGGCGCTGGGTGCCGCCGCCACCTGGGAACAGGCCGACCTTGATTTCGGGCAGGCCCAGACGCGTCTTCGGGTTTTCAGCCGCAACGCGATAGTGGCAGGCCAGCGTCAGTTCGAACGCGCCGCCGAGCGCGAGGCCGTTGATGGCCGCGACCCATGGCTTGCCGGAGGTCTCAATCTTGCGCAGCGTTAGCGACAGCTTGCGGCTCTCGTCGAACAGCATCTGCTGCGCGGCTTCCTCGCCCTTAGCAGCCCTGGTCTCGGCGAACACCTTGCCCATGCCTTCAAGCATCGACAGGTCGGCACCGGCCGAGAAAGCTTCCTTGCCGGAGGTGATGACGACGCCCTTCACGGCGGCATCCGCAGTGGTCTGATCGACGATCGCGCCGAGTTCCTCGATGGTCGCTACGTCGAGCACGTTCATCGAACGGCCTGAGATGTCCCAGGTGACGAGCGCGATGCCATCGGCGTCGGTCTCAACCTTGAAATTCTTGAAGGTCATGTTGGCCGCTCCTTACACGCGTTCGATGATGGTGGCGGTGCCCATGCCGCCGCCGATGCAGAGGGTGACGAGGGCCGTCGATTTGTTGGTGCGCTCGAGTTCGTCCAGCACAGTGCCGAGGATCATCGCGCCGGTGGCGCCGAGCGGATGGCCCATGGCGATGGCGCCGCCGCAGACATTGATTTTCTCATTGTCGATATCGAAGGCCTGGATAAAGCGCAGCACCACCGAGGCGAAGGCTTCGTTGAGCTCGAACAGATCGATGTCCGACAGCTTCATGCCGGAACGCTCCAGCACCTTCTTGGTGACGTCCACCGGACCGGTGAGCATCATCGCCGGCTCGGAGCCGATATTAGCGAAGGCGCGAATCTTCGCGCGCGGCTTCAAGCCCGCCTTCTTGCCGGCCGCCTCGCTGCCGAGGAGCACGGCGCCAGCGCCATCGACGATACCCGACGAGTTGCCGGCGTGATGGACATAGTTGACGCCTTCGATTTCCGGATGCGACTGGATCGCCACGGCATCGAAGCCGCCCATCTGCGCCATCGTCACGAAGGACGGCTGCAGCGCGGCCAGTGACTGCATCGTCGTGGACGGACGCATATGCTCGTCCTTGGCCAGAATGGTGAGGCCGTTGATGTCCTTCACCGGAATGACCGAGTTCTTGAAGCGACCTTCGTCCCAGGCCTTGGCAGCGCGCTGCTGGCTCTGCACCGAATAGGCGTCGACGTCGTCGCGGGAGAAACCGTATTTGGTCGCGATCAGATCCGCCGACACGCCCTGCGGCATGAAATAGGCGGGCACAGCGATCGAGGGATCGACCGGCCAGGCACCACCAGCCGCGCCGATACCGACGCGGCTCATGCTCTCAGCGCCGCCGCCGATGGTCATGTCGTGCTGGCCAGACATGATCTGCGCCGCGGCGAAGTTCACAGCGTCGAGGCCGGAAGCACAGAACCGGTTGATCTGGATGCCCGGGACGTCGTTGCCATAGCCGGCCGACAGCGCAGCCATGCGCGCGATATCGCCGCCGGCTTCGCCGACCGGATCGACCACGCCGAGGATGACGTCATCGATAGTGCCCGGCTGCAGGTTGTTGCGCTCCTTGAGCGCCTTCAGCGGCGCAGTGGCGAGCGCCAGCGCGGTCACCTCATGCAGCGAACCATCGGCCTTGCCGCGGCCGCGCGGCGTGCGAACGTGATCGTAGATATATGCCTCGGGCATTCATTCTCTCCCGGTTGTCGGATAGTTGATCTATCGGCTCGTCATTGCGAGGAGCACTTGCGACGAAACAATCCAGTCTTCGCTTGTGGCTTTCTGGATTGCTTCGCTGCGCTCGCAATGACGGCGTGAATTGGTGATGACGGAGTACTTATTAGTCTCAGAACGCTTCCGCAGGAAGCTCCATCGTCGTCGCGCTTCCGGTCTGGATGCGGGCGAGATGGAGTGCGGTTTCGGGCAACATCCGCTCCATGAAGAAGCGGCCGGTGACCAGCTTGGTGGTCAGATAGGGTGTCGCGCCATCAGTGGCAATCTTGTCCTGCGCCACCTTGGCCATCTTCGCCCACATATAGGCGAAGGCGGTGAGGCCGAACAGTTGCATGTAATCGGTCGCGCCGGCACCGGCGTTGTCGGGCTTCATCATGGCATTGTTCATCAGCCACATGGTCGCCTGCTGCAGATGACCGAGCGCATTCGAGAGCGGATCGATGTAAGGCTTCATGGCTTCGTCAGCGCCATGCTCCTTCGCAAATGCGCCGACCTCGCCGAAGAACGCCATCGCGGCACGGCCGCCATCGCGCGGCAGCTTGCGGCCGACCAGATCGAGTGCCTGGATGCCGTTGGCGCCTTCATAGATCATGGCAATACGCGCGTCGCGCACGAACTGCTCCATGCCCCATTCGGCGATATAGCCGTGACCGCCGAACATCTGTTGCGCGGACACCGCGTTGGCAAAGCCGCCATCAGTGAGCACGCCCTTCAGCACCGGGGTCATCAGGCCCATGTGATCATCAGCGGCCTGACGCTCCTTCGGATCGTCCGAACGATGCGCGACGTCGCTCTTCAGCGCGGTCCACACCACCATGGCGCGGGCAGCTTCATTGAAAGCGCGGATGGTGAGCAGCGTGCGGCGCACATCGGGATGCACCATGATCGAATCGGCCGGCTTGTCCGGCGACTTCGGCCCCGTCAGCGAGCGACCCTGCAGGCGGTCCTTCGCATAGGCGACCGCGTTCTGATAGGCGACTTCGGACTGCGCGAGGCCCTGCACGGCAACGCCGAGGCGGGCTTCGTTCATCATCACGAACATGCCCTGCATGCCCTTGTTCTCTTCGCCGATCAGCCAGCCGGTGGCGCCGTCGTAATTCATCACGCAGGTGGAGTTGCCGTGGATGCCCATCTTGTGCTCGATCGAGCCGCACATCACGCCGTTGCGTGCGCCGATCGATCCATCGGCATTGACCATGAACTTCGGCACGACGAACAGCGACACGCCCTTGATGCCGGCTGGTGCGCCCTCGATGCGGGCCAGCACCAGATGGATGATATTGTCGGCAAGATCGTGCTCACCGGCCGAGATGAAAATCTTGGTGCCGGAAATCTTGTAGCTACCGTCCGCCTGCGGCGCGGCCTTGGTGCGCAAAAGACCCAGATCCGTGCCGCAATGCGGCTCGGTGAGGTTCATGGTGCCGGTCCATTCGCCGGCGACCATCTTCGGCAGGAACATCGACTTCTGCTCGGGCTTGCCGTGCACGATGAGTGCTGCGGTCGCGCCCATGGTGAGGCCGCCATACATCGAGAACGCCATATTGGCGGAGATCTGGAATTCGGCAACGGTCTGCGACAGCGTCACCGGCAGGCCCTGGCCGCCGAATTCAGCGGGAGCCGAGAGGCCGAGCCAGCCACCCTCGGCGACCTGCTTGTAGGCTTCCTTGAAGCCTTTCGGCGTGGTCACGCTGCCATCATCGTTGCGCTTGCAGCCTTCGAGATCGCCGACGCGATTCAGCGGCTGCAGCACTTCTTCGCTGAGCTTGGCGGCTTCGCCCAGAATCGCCTCGCGCACATCGGCGGACGCGTCAGCAAAGCCGGGCAGATTGTTGTAGCGATCGAACTGAAACACGTCGTTGAGCAGGAAGCCGACGTCTTCGAGCGGGGCTTTATAGCTGGGCATGGAATTCTCTCGGTTTGAATTCAATTGATCGGATGATACGGCGCCGCCGTGTCAGATTTACGCAATTGTTATCGGAGATGAAGCAGGCAGCTGGCGGCTCATTGCCGCGCCAATTCCTCGCCCATCAACCGGTGCAACAGGTTGATGGCCTTGAGCGGCCTGACCATCACCTTGAAGTGGGTAATGCGGCCATCAGCGGCGAAGGTGATCATGTCGACGCCATTGATTTTGATGCCTTCGATCTCGTTCTCGAATTCGAGCACCGCGCCGTTGTCGCTGCGCCATTCGCCTTTGTAAGCGAAGCCAGCGCCACCCAGCACTTTCTCTGCAGTCGTCAGATACTTGAACACGATCTCACGGCCCCGCTGCGGCGCATGCACGACCGGGCTTTCGAACACGGCGTCCGGATGCAGCAGGTCCCACAGCATCGCCCGATCATGAGACCGCATGAAGCTGTACCATCTATCGAGGCCGCTCACGCTCATCGGCTCTCCCTCCCGCATCGGGCACTGTTCTGCCAGCGCCGCTCCATACACTTCTGCATGGACGTTAACGCCAGAGCGTGGATTTCGTCAATACACATGTGTATGGTCGGGGAATGGATGACCAACTGACCAAAGACCGCCTGACCCGCTCGGCCTGGCTCGACCACGGGCTGAGGATCCTCGCGCGGCAGGGCGCCGACGCGCTGAAGGTCGGTGCGCTGGCCACAGGCCTGAATGTGTCCCGCGGCAGTTTCTACTGGCATTTCAAGGATATATCTGAATTTCGACTGCAGCTTCTGCAGCGCTGGCAGGAGCGGACGACCGATCAGGTGATCGAGGGGATCGACGCCTCGGTCGCTGGCGCCGCACGTCTGACCCACCTGATGAAGCTCGCTTTCAACGAAGACCGCAGCCTGGACCGCGCCATCCGCGCCATGGCCTCGACCGACACAGACGTCGCCAAAATGGTCGCCTCGGTGGATGCCAGGCGGGTCGGCTATATGGCGAAATGGTTGATTGAGGCCGGGGTGGAAAGCCAGCGGGCGCTGCCCCGCGCCGAGTTTCTCTATTGGGCCTATATCGGCCAGTCCGCGGTGATGGATCCGCGCCACAGCGCCATCACCGAACTGGATGTCGACGATTTGAGTGCGCTGTTTACGCGCTGACGCCAAAGGCAGAGACATCCGATCCTACCTGCAAATCGGCGCAAGTGTATCGTCGGGTTAACTTTTAAGGCCCGCTCGACCCGATCCTTAACCCGTTATTTACCCTAACCCTGAAAAGTCCGGATCAGAGGCAGACGACCCGCGCACGTTACGATTGTCTTCACAATGGGACGCGCGGGGGAGGCTGCAGGCGCTGGTGGGCGTCAAGCTCGGAACCGGACCAAAGCATGAATTCGCGCGTATCGTGGAGTGTTGACGGGATTGAGCCATCGGTTCGCGAGCGGGCCGAAGCTGCGGCGCGCCGTGCCGGCATGTCGCTGGGCGACTGGCTGAACTCGACCATCGGCGAAGCTCCCCCGCGCTATAACTCCCCCAACGCACGCCCGCGCGACCAGGAACGCCCCCTTACCCCGCGCGCAGCGCTGCCGCAGCGCGACGCTGCCGATGTCGTCGAAATCCACGAGCGGCTCGACGCCATTGCCCGCCAGATCGAACTATTCTCGAAGCCTGCACAACGCAGCAGCGAGCCCGGCGTCGCGCGCCAGCTCAATGATGCGATTTCACGGCTCGATGCGCGCCTGTCGCAGATCAGCGAGCCCACATATCGCCCCGCGCCGCCGCCGCAACAGCCGCGCATCGATATGGTCGAGCGCGCCGCCAATCAGGTCTATAGCGCCTCGCCGCCGATCGATCCGTTCTCGCTGGACTTCGCCATTGCCGAGATCGCCGCCCGTCAGGGTGAGCTCGATGGCACGCCGCGCATGGCCCCGCGCAACGCGCCGCCCATTGCACCGTCCTTCGTGCAGCCTCCTTATGCGCAGTCCGCCATGCCACCGCAGAGCTTCATGCCGGATATGTCCGGCCTGGAGCGGCAGCTGTTCCAGATCACCACAAAGATCGATGCGCTGCAGCGCCCGGACAATAATATCGAGCAGTCGATCGCGGCCTTCCGCGGCGAACTCGCCGACATCCGCAACGTCATCACCGAAGCGATGCCGCGTCGCGCGATTGAATCAATCGAGAACGAGATCCGTGAACTCGGCCGCCGCATCGACGACAACCGCCATAGCGGCATCGACGGCGACGTACTGGCCAATCTCGAACGCGCACTCGCCGACATCCACAAGACGTTGACCACGCTGACGCCAGCCGAACAGCTCGCCGGCTTCGACGAGGCGATCCGCAATCTCGGCGGCAAGATCGACTTGATCGTGCGCTCGAGCAACGATCCCGGTACCATGGAGCAGCTGCAGGGCGCGATCACCGCGCTGCGCGCCATCGTGTCCAACGTCGCCTCCAACGAAGCGCTCGGCCGTCTCAGCGACGACCTGCAGACGCTGTCGTCGAAGGTCGATCAGCTCGCACGCGCCGACAACAGCGATTCATTTGCCGCGCTCGAAGCGCGCATCATGACGCTGACGGCGGC
This sequence comes from Tardiphaga sp. OK246, assembly GCF_900188215.1. Lineage (NCBI taxonomy): Bacteria > Pseudomonadati > Pseudomonadota > Alphaproteobacteria > Hyphomicrobiales > Nitrobacteraceae > Tardiphaga > Tardiphaga sp. OK246. The sequence continues at coordinate 500,271 of NZ_FZOX01000005.1, read as the reverse complement.
GCTGGAAAATCGCGATCGCCCGGCTGTCATGGCCAGCTCGGATCATCTGGAAACCGCATTGCGGACGCTGTCCGAGCGTCTCGACCATATGCCGGTGGGCAATGACTCGTCGTCGGCCTTCGCGCATCTCGAACAGCGCGTCTCCTATCTGCTCGAGCGGATGGAGAACATCACCGATACGCGCGGCAACAATCTCGGCCGCGTCGAGGACGGGCTGCAGGACATCCTGCGCCATCTCGAACGCCAGCAGTCGCTGTTCGCCGCGCTGGACAATCCCCGCAGCAAGGCGTCATCGATCGATCCAGGCCTGGTCGACACGATCAAGCGCGAACTCTCCGACATGCGCTTCAGCCAGTCGGAAACCGACCGTCACACGCAGGATTCGCTGGAAGTCGTTCACTCGACGCTCGGCCATGTGGTCGATCGCCTCGCAAGGATCGAGGGCGATCTGCGCGCGGTCAGCGCCGCGCCTGCCAAGCAATCCGCGCCCGTTGCAACACCCGCTCCGACCTCGCGCCCGGCAACCGCACCAGCCGTTTCGGTGCCGGCTCCGACGCGCCCGCAGATGCCCAATCCGGTGAAGCCACAGGCTGCGCCGTCGCAGGTCGAGGTGCGTCCGCCGCAGGTTCACTTCGATGCCGCGCCGCGCGACTTCGCGGCAACTGCGATCTCGCACGAACCGGCATCGGCCTTCCCGATGCCGAAGGCGATCAGCGACATTCTCGATCCTCCGCCCGCGCCAAAGCCAGTCGCGCAGTCTGCATCCGCTGCTGAGCGTCCGTCGCCGCGCCCGATGGTTGACCCGGCGCTGCCACCAGATCATCCGCTCGAACCCGGCACGCGTCCGCAGGGCCGCGGCGCATCGCCATCCGAACGCATCGCCGCGTCGGAAGACGCGATCAGCGAAATCGCCGTCGATGCCCCCAAACAGGCCACCGCGTCGAGTTTCATTGCTGCCGCACGCCGCGCCGCACAGGCTGCAGCCGCAACCGGCAACGACAAATCGAGGTCTGACAAATCCAGGGCCGACAAATCGAAGGCCACCAGACCTGGGCCGCAGCTCGCCGATAGCGAAAAGTCATCCTCCACGATCGGCTCGAAGATCCGCTCGCTGCTGGTCGGCGCCAGCGTGGTCGTGATCGTGCTCGGCTCGTTCAAGATGGCGATGACGCTGCTGGACAGCGGCTCGCCGGCGCCGGTGGCCGAGAATATTCACTCGGCACCGCCGCTGCAGCTGAACGCGCCCGAGCCGGCCGAGGCCCTGACCAAGCCCGCCGCTCCGGTGCCTGCCACCCCGTCGATGACATCACCCACCCCGATCGGCAAGCAGTCGCTGATCGCACCGCCGCCCGCCGCCGTCGAGCCTGCGCCGCAGCCAGTGCCACAGGCCGCGCCTGTGCCATATGTGTCGCCCGATGTGACCGGCAGCATTGCCGCGCCGCAGGCCAGTGCCGCCGGGCCGGTGTTGCCGTCGAGCGGTCAGAAGATCACCACAGCCTCGATCCCCGCCGGCGAGCGCCTGCCCGAGACCATCGGCAGCACCGCGTTGCGCAACGCGGCGCTCAAGGGCGACGCCTCTGCTGCGTTCGAAATCGGCGTCCGCTATGCCGAAGGCAAGGGCGTAGCGCAGAACTACGACGAAGCCGCCAAGTGGTATGACCGCGCGGCGCAGGCCAATGTCGTGCCGGCCATGTTCCGCCTGGGCGCGCTGTTCGAGAAGGGCCTCGGCGCGAAGAAGGATCTAGACGTCGCCCGCCGCTATTACGTGCTCGCCGCCGACCGTGGTAACGCCAAGGCGATGCACAATCTCGCCGTGCTCGATGCCGACGGCGGCACCAAGGGCGCCAACTACAAGAGCGCGTCGTACTGGTTCCGCAAGGCAGCCGATCGGGGCGTCGCCGACAGCCAGTTCAATCTCGGCATCCTCTATGCCCGCGGCATCGGCGTCGAACAGAACCTTGCCGAGAGCTTCAAGTGGTTCAGCCTCGCCGCCTCCCAGGGCGACGTCGATGCCGGCCGCAAGCGCGATGACATCGCCAAGCGCCTCGATCCGCAGTCGCTGGCCGCGGCCAGGCTGGCGGTCCAGACTTTCGCACCGGAAGGCCAGCCCGAGGACGCCATTAACGTGGCCACTCCCGCGGGCGGTTGGGATGCTGCGCCGGCACAGGTCGGGGCGAAAGCATCGATGGGCAAGCGAGCTGCGCGCTAAGACAGATTTTTCTGGACCGTCGGATCGAACCGGCGGTCTTATTTCCTCAACAAACCTTCAGCAGACTTGCCGCGGTGAAGTGCGCGCCGAGCCGGATTGAACGACGAGGAAAACTGGTTTGTCTTTTCGAAATGACGACACATCGGGGGACGCGGAACGCCCATCAGGGATTCCTACGGTCAACCCCTGGGCCGCACGTCCCGCCGAGCCGTCTGCCCCACCGCAGCCCCCGCTGCCCGAGCCACCGCGCAGCAAATGGTTCAACTGGCCCTCGGTCGCATTCGCGGTCGTAATATTCGGCGGTATCGGCGCGCAGGCCTATCAGGAGCTCTCCAAACCGGAGGCCTGGGCCTATTGGAAAGACCTCTATATCTCGCCGAGCATGGCGTCTTCGGAGGTCGGAAGTCTCGATCCGGACAATTCGGGCCGCGGCCGCCCGGCGCTGGCGATCACGGGCGAGATCGGGCCGGCCACTGCGAGCTGGTTTCGCGAAAAGCTCGATGAAGCCAAACTCGCGCCCGGCGATACCGTGCTGCTGTCGTCTCCGGGCGGAAATGTCGGCCAGGCCATCATCATGGGCGAGATCATCCGTGCGCGCGGGCTGACCACCGCCGTGGGCACGGTGGATTCGGCCGGCCGGATCAAACCGTCCTACTGCGCCAGCGCCTGCGTGATGACCTATGCGGGCGGCAAGGCCCGCATAGGCGTCGAGGGCTCGCGGCTGGGCGTCCACCGCTTTGTATCTCCCAAGCCGGGCGCTGACCCCACCGCATCGGCGCAGCGCACCATGGGCTATGTGCTGAACTACATGACCAAGATGGGCGTCGCCTCGTCGGTCGTCGAGGCCATGTCAGCCACCGAGAAAATTCGCTGGCTCGGCACCAGCGAGGCCGCCGCCATGAACCTCGTCACCGATCCGGCCAGGAAGTCGTGATACCCCCGGCCCGCGCCTGGGCCAACAAAATTTACCACCTTGAAAGGTGCCTCATCGGTAGAGGCGGAAAACCGCGCCTTTACCGAATTCTTTAATCCCATCAACGAACGATATCGTCTAAGACGGGGACGCGGCTCGCAATCCGCGCCGCCTCCAGAACCACGCCATGAGCGGTTTCGGCCCAACTCAGGGCCAGAATTCCGAAGCGAACGCGCGTGCAACTGTATCTCCCGATCGCCGACATTCCGATCAATGTGTTGCTCATCCTGGCGATGGGCGCTGCGGTCGGCTTCGTCTCCGGCATGTTCGGGATCGGCGGCGGCTTCCTGATGACACCGCTACTGATTTTCGTCGGCATCGCCCCCGCGGTATCGGTCGCGTCAGTGGCAAGCCACATTGCAGCCTCGTCTTTCTCCGGTGCGCTGTCCTACTGGCGACGCCGCGCCATCGATCCCGCGCTTGCGACCGTCCTTCTGACCGGCGGCGTGGTCGGCACGGCGCTCGGCGTGTGGGCCTTCACGCAGCTGCGCAATCTCGGCCAGCTCGACCTCACCATCTCGCTGTCCTATGTGATCCTGCTCACCGCCGTCGGCAGCTTGATGTTCTGGGAGGGCCTGCGCGCGCTGCTGCGGCTCAGGCGTGGCGATCCCGTGAACTTGCGCCGGTCCGGCAGCCATAGCTGGGTTCACGGCCTGCCGCTCAAGATGCGGTTCAAGCGCTCCAAGATCTATCTCTCGGTGATCCCGGTGATCGCCGTCGGTCTCCTGATCGGCTTCATCGGCGCCGTGATGGGCATCGGCGGCAGCTTTATCCTGATCCCGATCCTGATCTACTGGCTGCGCATTCCGACTTCGACGGTCATCGGCACATCTATGGTGCTGACGCTGGTCACCATGGTGATCGCGACATTGCTGCACGCCGTCACCAATCATCTGGTCGATGCGGTGCTGGCCCTCATCCTGATGGTCGGCGGCGTCACCGGCGCACAATTCGGCGCCCGCGCCGGGCAGAAGATTCGCGGCGAGCATTTGCGCCTGCTGCTGGGCCTGCTGATCCTGGCGGTCGGCGTCCGCTTCGCGGTGGAACTGGTCGTTCGCCCCGCGGATCTGTTCACGATCCGCGATACCGGAGGCGTCGCTCCATGATACGCGCGCTCCCGATCATCGCCGCACTCGGCATCGGAATGCTCGCCCCGGCCCGCGCCGAACAACTGATCGTCTCGGTGTCGAACCATCGCGTGACCGTGACGCCGAATTATGCCGGCGAGGAACTGGTGCTGTTCGGGGCTGTCGAGAAAGACGACAAGACACCGCCCGGCCGCAACAACTACAATCTCGTCGTCACCGTCAACGGACCGCGCACCGACCTCATGACCCGGCGCAAGGAGCGCCGCTTCGGCATCTGGATTAACACGGATTCGCGCCAATTCCTGCAGGTGCCGTCCTATCTCGCCGTGTTTTCCAACCGTCCGATGGACGCCATAGCGCCTGCCGACGTACAGCGCCGCCAGCAGCTCGGAATCAATAACATCCTGCTGACCCAGCGCGTCGGCACCGACTATGCCGACGTTGTGGCGACCGACCCGTTCCGGAGCGCCTTTGTGCGACTGCGCAAGGAGCATGGACTGTATCGGGAGGAGACCTCAGCGGTGACATTCCTGACACCGACGCTGTTCCGAACCAGCATTCCGCTACCCGCCGAAGTGCCCATCGGAACCTACGATGTCGAGATCAAACTGTTCGCCGACGGTGCGCTGATCTCGAAAGCGGAGACGGCGTTCGATATCGTCAAGGTCGGCTTCGAGCAGTTCGTCGCCAATGCCGCGCGCAATCACGGTTTCATCTACGGACTGCTCACCGCCGCGATGGCACTGATGTCCGGCTGGGCGGCATCGATCGTATTCAGGCGGGACTAACTCTACTCTCACCACCGTCATTGCGAGGAGCCCTTGCGACGAAGCAATCCAGTCTTCCTTCGCTTGTGGCCTTCTGGATTGCCGCGTCGCTTCGCTCCTCGCAATGACGGTTGAGGATTCTGCGCGCTACAAAAATATCCCCACCACCATCGCCACCACACTGATAGCCATTGCTGCAGTCGACAGCCAACCGAGCCAGTGCAGCGGCCCCTTGATCACAAAATCGCCCATCACATCCTTGCGGCACGACATCACCATCAGCAGCACCATCACCGGCACGGCGAGCACGCCGTTGATGACGGCGCTCCAGTACAGCGCCGAGATCGGGTTGATCGAGGTGAAATTCAGCGCGATCCCGATCGCCGCGGACAGTGCCAGAACCGAGTAGAACGCCACGGCCTCGCGCGGCTTGCGATCAAGGCCGACCAGCCAGCGCTGACCTTCGCCCACAGCATAGGCAGTCGAGCCTGCGAGCACCGGGATCGCCAGCAGACCCGTGCCGACGATGCCCAGCGCAAATATCCATTCCGCGAATACTCCGGCGATCGGACGCAAGGCTTCAGCCGCCTGCGCCGAGGTCTCGATATCCGTCTTGCCTGAGGCATTGAGCGTGGCCGCAGCCGTAATGATGATCGACAGCGCGATCAGGTTGGAGAACGCCATGCCGACGATCGTGTCGGCCCGAATGCGCGAAAACTCCATCGCGGCACCAATCGGCCTCTCGATCAACGGAGCTTTGGCGGGATCGATACGTTCGTCCTCCGCCTCCTGCGAGGCCTGCCAGAAGAACAGATATGGCGAAATCGTCGTCCCGAGAATGGCGACTATGGTGGTGAGATACGAGCCGCTCCAGGTGATTTGCGGCAGCAGGATGCCTGTGAGAGCCGCGCTCCAGTCGACCTTCACGACCGCAAGCGCGGCGACATAGGAGAACAGGCAGAGCGTCAGCCACTTCAGCACCGAGACGTAGCGCTTGTAGTCGAAGAAAATCTGCGCGCCGACCGAGAGCGCGCCGAACAGAACGACATAGATGATGCCGTGACCGCCAACGAGCAGCTTGGTGGCGTCGGCCATCGCGCCGAGATCGGCCGCTATATTGATAGTATTGGCGATGAACAGCAGCGACACGATGAGATGCAGCAGCGACGCCGGATAGTGCCGGCAGACATTGCCGGAAATGCCACGACCGGTCACGCTACCGACGCGTCCGGAAATTTCCTGGATTGCGACCATCAGCGGGAAGGTCAGCAGCATGGTCCAACCGATGCCGTAACCAAGTTGTGCCCCAGCCTGACTATAGGTGCCAATGCCGGACGGATCATCGTCGGAAGCGCCGGTGATCAGACCAGGACCAAGCCGTTTCAGAAAGCCTTTCGGACCAGTAGCTTCTCCCTCCTGATCATCAGGCTTCTCGCTGGACTGGTCCGACATCTGATCCCTGCCATCTCACCGCTCGGCAACGTGCCGTCGCAGCTAACGTTCCGAAGCAGGGACTGGCAATGGGCTAGATCAAGGTCCGCACACCCGGTTCGAGGATACGCAGACGGGCACCGAAGCCGAGCGTGTCGAAGGATGCGCGCAGGTCGCCGGCACTCTGTTTGAAATGCGCCCATCCGTCGGTGTGCACCGGCACAATCGTCGCATCGGGAAATGCGCGCGCCGTCTCGATGGTGTCGTTGGTGTCCATGGTGAGGTGGAATGGCCCGCGGGTTTGCGCCGCGCCGGCGAAGGGCAGTACCACGCCGGCCGGAAAACGCCGCGCGACCTCGGCGACGCCGTCGAACCAGACGGTGTCGCCTGTAATGTAGATCGGCCTGCTCCCCGGCGCGTGCGAGCTCAGCACGAATCCGATGACATCGCCCGACAGCGGCTCGATGCCGGCCGGGCCATGACGCGCCGGGGTCGCGGTGATCGTCAGCGAGTGACCATCCTTACCGGTAAGCTCGGTGCTGTCCCATGGCGCGAGACCTTCAACATCCCCACCGAGGCGCTTGGCGCCCGCAATGGTTGTCAGCACGCGCGGCGCGTGACGCAGGAAATCGCGCCCGGAATTGTCAAGATTGTCGGAGTGCTGATCGTGACTGAGCAGCACCACATCAACCGCGCCGACTTGCGCGGCGGAGATCGCGGGGCCAACGAGTTTTTCTAGCGTGACATGCGGCAGCTTGTAAGCGCCCGGATGATCGAAGGTGGGATCGGTGAGCAGCCGGAAGCCGTCGAATTCAATCAGCGCGGTGGGTCCGCCAATCAAAGTGATGGTGAGAGACATGAACTACTCCTGTCGCAGGGGGGCTGGTGAAGCGGCCGGTCTGGTGACCAGATAGATACCGAGGGCGACCGGGACGATCCCCAGGAGATCACGACTTTCAACATGCTCGCCGAGCACCATCCAGGCGAACAGCATGCCGAGTGGCGGCATCAGGAAGTGATAGGCGCTGGCAGCGGTGGCGCCGCAGGTCTTCAGCAGGTGAAACCACAGCAGATAGCCGAGGATAGAACCGCCCAATGTCAGGAATGCAAACGAACCGATCAATCGCGCACTCGGCACGATCGCGCCGATATCGGAAAACGTGAGCGCCACCGGGATCAGCACCACGCCGGCCACAAGATTCTGCACGCCGTTGCCCAGCCACAGGCTGCCCTTGGGTGCCAGCAGCTTGAACAGGATCGTCCCGGTCACGATGGAAGCGAGCGATGCCAGCGTGAATACGATGCCCTGCGCGCTGTCGGTGCCCACCGATATGCGGTGCCAGACGATCGAGGCGACACCGGCGATGCCGAGCAAGAGCCCGGCTACCTTGCGTCCGGTGAGCGGCTCCTTCAGCAACAGCGCTGCGAACACAGCTGTAAACACCGGGTTTGCGCTGACGACCAGGCCGCCGAGACCAGCGGAGATGGTTTGCAGGCCGGTATAGCCGAGGCCGAGATACAACGCGTTATTGGCCAGGCCGATGACGGCGTAGGCCGCGACATCGCGCCAGGACAGCGACCAGGTATCCCGGCGCAGGGCAGAAATGCCAAGGATCAGAACACCCGCGATCGAAAACCGCGCGGCGAGCAGAATGAGCGGCGGGCAATCGGTGACGGCGATCTTGCCTGCGACGAAGGAGAAACTCCAAAGCAGACAGAAGATGCCGATATAGATCGGCAGCGGATTGAAGGCGGCACGGGGAACCGCAACTGACGGCGCAAGGGACATCGGAAATCTCCTTTGCCGCTGGTCTATGCGCTCGCCTTTCCATTTGGAAATTAAATGATATACTTGTTTTCAGTGGAAAAACGAATGGACAACCGATGCTGGATCTCGAACTCCTGCGCAGCTTCGTCTCGGTGGTCGATGCCCGCGGCTTTACCCGGGCCGGCGAACGCGTTCACCGCACCCAATCCACCGTCAGCCAACAAATCAAGCGACTGGAAGAGGATATCGGCCAGCCGCTGCTGAACCGCACCGGCAAGGACGTGACCCCGACCGAAGCCGGCGAGCGGCTCTTGTCCTATGCGCGACGGCTGCTGGCGCTGGCGGAGGAAGCCCGCGACGTGCTGGCCCGGCCGACCAATGAAGGCGCTGTCAGGCTCGGCATCCCCGAGGATTTCGCGGCCTATCGCCTGACCGAATTGCTGGCGAATTTTTCGCGATCCCGGCCCGGCTTGCGGCTCGACGTGCGCGCCGACCAGAGCACGTATTTGCGCCGCGATCTCGAACGCGGCGAACTCGACCTGGCACTGTTCAAGCGCGCCGCCGGTGAGAAAGGTGGCATTGCGGTGTGGCCCGAGCGGATTCATTGGGTCACGAGCAAGGCGCATCCGATCGACCCCGCCGTCCGGTCGGTCCCGTTGATCGGCTTTCCCGCCGGCTGCCTTTACCGGACCCGCGCGATCCATGCCATCGAGGCGGCAGGCCGCAGTTGGCACATGGCCTATACGAGCTCCGGCCTTGCAGGCATCCAGGCCGCGGTCGCCGCCGGACTTGGCCTCAGTATCCTGTCCGACATGGCTATCCAGGCCGACCATCGCATCTTGACGGCGAAAGAAGGCTTCGCGCCGATCGACCAGACTGAAGTGACGCTGATGGCCGCCCCCGACGCGAGCCCGGCAACGCTGCGGCTTGCCGACCACCTCGCCGAGTTCTGCGATACGGTGCAGGCGAAGGCGGCGTAAGGCCGCTCTTTCTTTTAAATGCTCGTCGGTTTGCAGGGCCATGAAGCCATGCTTCGGACACGCCCCCAAGGAGCCCTCCATGCCGACATCCGACGCTGTTACTGTTGAGGCTCTGAGTCTCACGTCGTTCGAGCCCTTCGGATGGGTGCTCGGCAAAACCGATCCGCTCAAAAAAGACGCGGTCGGTTTTCGAAGCCCGGCGAGCGATTTCTGGCACGAACACTTCTTTGATCCCGGCACAGAAGGCAACACCGAGGTCTTGTGGGTCGAGTATCGTGACAACAATCCGCTTGTCTCAAAGCTCGAAGTCCATCACCTGACCCAACAGGCGGTCGTGCCTCTCACGAAAGAGATCGTTCAGATCCTTTGCTTGAGTGACGCAAACCAGCGGCCGGATTTGTCGACACTCCGAGCTTATCGTTTGTCTCCCGGTGTCGGAATCTGCATGCGTCCCGGCGTTTGGCACGCAACGCGCGCCGACGATGCGACCTGCCTGATGCTGACCCGAGGCTCGACGACTGAGGATCTTATCGACCATCTCGTCAACAAGCGCCCTGCGAAGGAGTCTGCCATCCTGGAAATCCCGCAGGTTCGCCTGATCCAGGCAAAATGACGATCTATTGGATATCGCTGATCTAGCAACAGCGCGACGCAGCAATCGCGTGCATGCGCCGATCACCGAGCACATGGGCAATGAAGCCGAGGGTCTGGAAGATCCTGGCGAATGCTGCATCGCGGATGTTGAGCCCGCCCGTATAGGCGCCGAAGGCCGGCATCACCGCGCGGGCGCCGTCGCTCGCAAAGCAACGCCGTTCGACCGCGCGACCGCGCGTGCTGACGCGCGCCTTCGGATGCAAATGACCGGCAATCTCGCCTGCAGCACCGGTCGGCTCATGACGAAAGGTGATCGGGCCGATGGCCACTTCTTCAGCGACGGTGCCGCCGAGATCCGGCGGCAATGCGGGATCGTGATTGCCTGAGATCCAGATCCAGTCACGGCGCATCTGCAATGCAGACAGCACCTCGCGATTGGCCGGCGACAACCGCTCATGGGCGTCACGGTCGTGGAAACTGTCGCCGAGCGCAATCACAATGCGCGGATCGTGACGCGCGATCACCGCACCGAGGCGACCGAGCGTTGCGATCGTATCGTAAGGCGGCAGCAGCACGCCACGATTGGCATAGCTCGAGCCCTTTTCGAGATGCAGGTCGGACACCACCAGAAGTTTCTGCTCTTCCCAATACAAAGCACCCGACAGGTCCGCAGCCAACGTGACGCCGGCGATGCTGACGGTGCTCATATCGACGGTGATGGTCTCAGCGTGCATGGTGCTCTTTTAGGACGAATGCGAGATTCGCAAAACCCTTACGATCCTGTCTCTTCGAATCCCGCAGCCTCTTTCACGAGTTCCTCGGCGGCTTCTGCCAGGAGCTCGTCCGACGCTTCGCCGTACACGGCTTCACGGCCGATTTCCAGCATCACCGGTACCGCCAGCGGCGAGACGCGATCGAGTTCCCGGTGAATGATACGGCCCTGGATGCGCGTCAGCATGTCGCTCAATCGCCGAATATCCAGCAATCCCGTCGCGGCGTCGGCACGCGCGGCGCGCAGCAACACATGATCGGGCTGATGCTTGCGCAGCACGTCGTAGATCAAGTCCGTGGAGAACAGCACCTGGCGGCGCGATTTCTCCTCGCCGGTGAAACGCGTGTGGATCAGCCCCGAGATCACCGCACAGGTGCGGAACGTCCGCTTCATCAGCGCCGATTCCGCGAGCCATGCTTCGAGATCGTCGCCGAGCATGTCGGGATCGAACAAAGCGGCGAGATCGAGCCTGCCCTGCCTGATCATGTGCGACGTGTCGCCGAGGCCCCATATGGCCAGCGCATATTCATTGGCAACGAAACCCAGCGGCCGCGCTCGGGCGCGTTCCAGCCGCCGCGTCAGCAGCATGCCCAATGTCTGATGCGCGAGGCGGCCTTCGAACGGATAGCAGACGAGGTAATGCTTGTCGGCACGCGGAAAGGTCTCGACCATCAGTTCGCGCGCGCCGGGCACATGCGAGACATGGGCCTGCAGTAACAACCATTCGCGCACCTGGTCGGGCAGGCCTTTCCAGGCGCGCTCATTGTCCAGCAGTTTGCGCACGCGTTCGGCGAGATAGGTCGAGAGCGGAAACTTGCCGCCCATATAGGACGGCACCTTGGCGTCCTTGTCATGCGCGCGCGAGACATAGACCTGATCCTCGACCAGGGATTCGTAGCGCACGACTTCGCCGCCAAAGACGAAGGTATCGCCGACCACGAGGCCTTCGATGAAATACTCCTCGATCTGGCCGAGCATGCGTCCCCCGCGCGCCAGCGCACCAGTGACACCCTTTTTGCCTTTTCCGCTGCCTCCGCGCACCAGCCGCACCTTCAGCATCGTATCCTCGACGATGGTGCCGACATTCATGCGATACATCTGGCGCACCTTGGGATTGGTGACGCGCCACTTGCCGGAGGCGTCCTGCTTGATGCGGGCGAAACGCTCATAGATTTTCAGCGCATAGCCGCCGGACGCCACGAACTCCACGGTGTCGTCGAAATCGACACGCGACAGTTCGGCATAAGGCGCCGCCGAGCGCACTTCGTCATAGAGATCGTCCGCACGAAACGGTGCGCCGCAGGCGCAGCCGAGCACGTGCTGCGCCAGCACATCGAGCGAACCAGTCCGCAGCGGCGGCGTATCCTGTGCATTTTCGGCAACGGCATCGATGGCGACGTGGCATTCCAGAACTTCGAAGCGATTGGCCGGGACCAACACGGCGCGCGAAGCTTCGTCGATGCGGTGATTGGCGCGGCCGATCCGCTGCATCAGCCGCGAGGCGCCCTTCGGCGCGCCGACATTGATGACGAGATCGACATCGCCCCAGTCGACGCCGAGATCGAGCGACGAGGTACAGACCACGCCGCGTAACTTACCGGCGGACATCGCGTCCTCGACCTTGCGGCGCTGCGCGACGTCGAGGGAGCCGTGATGCAGCGCGATGGCGAGGCCATCGTCATTCATGCGCCAGAGATCCTGGAACAGCATCTCGGCCTGGCTGCGCGTATTGACGAAGACAAGCGTCGTCTTGTTGGCCTTGATGAGATCGTAGATCTCGCCGAGCGCATGGCGCGCCGAGTGCCCGGCCCAGGGCAACCGTTCCTTGGTGTCGAGCATCTCGACCACGGGCTCGGCCGCGCCGCCGGCGATGACGATATCGGCCGAGACGCTTTCGCCTGATGGCTGCGGCACCAGAAAGCGCGCCAGCGATTCAGGCTCGGCGACCGTCGCCGACAGGCCGATGGCCCGCATGTCCGGCGCGAGCTTCCAGAGCCGCGCAAGCCCGAGCGACAGGAGATCGCCGCGCTTCGACGTCACCAGCGCATGCAACTCGTCGAGCACGACGCGCTTGAGTGACGAGAACAGAAACGGCGCGTCGTCGGAAGACAACAGCAGCGCCAACTGTTCCGGCGTGGTCAGAAGAATATCCGGCGGATAGCGCCGCTGCCGTGCACGCCGCGACACCGGCGTGTCGCCGGTGCGGGTCTCGACCTTGATCGGCAGCTGCATCTCCGCGATCGGCGTTTCCAGGTTGCGCGCGATGTCGACGGCGAGGGCTTTCAACGGGGAAATGTAGAGCGTGTGCAGGCCACCGGTGCGCAGAACGGTGCGGCCGGTGGAGACGAGGGCGCTTTTCCCCTCGCCCCGCTTGCGGGGAGAGGGTGGCGCGGACGCAGTCCGCGACGGGTGAGGGGGAGCTTCGGCGAACTCGGGAGTTTCAATTATGCGCTCCCCCTCACCCGGCTTGTTCGCTGCGCTCTCAAGCCGACCTCTCCCCGCAAGCGGGGCGAGGTTAGACAGTTCCACCAGCGTCGGCAGGAATCCGGCCAGCGTCTTGCCGGCGCCGGTCGGCGCGATCAGCAGCGCCGAGCGATCGTCCCTCGCCTTCTCCAGCAGCGCCAATTGATGTTCGCGCGGCGACCAGCCGCGCATGGCGAACCAGCGCAGGAAATGATCGGGCAGCAGGTCGGGTTCGGCGACGGATTTACGGGGCGGCACGCGTTAGAACTAGGCACTCTCAGCCGTCATTGCGAGGTCAAGGAAAGTTGCCGTGCAACTTTCCCCTAAGCCCTTGCGACGAAGCAATCCAGAAAACAGCAAGAGAGGACTGGATTGCTTCGCCCAAACGAAATTGGCTGCGCCAATTTTCGCCGGGGCTCGCAATGACGTGGAGAGACCTGTGGTCTTATTGCGTCACCGACTTGTCGGAGATGATCCAGTCCTTGCCGTCGAACCGCTGGGTGTACAGCGTGGCCATCGGAACATAGGCGTCATTGGTATAGCTGTAACTCACCCCCGGCAGCATTTGCGGAGCGCGGAAGCCGTTCAGGCCGATGGCCTGTTTCAGCACGTTCTCATGGGTAAGCTCGTCGCCGCAGCGGCGTAGGATCTCCGCCATGGACACGGCCTGACCATAGCCGAAGAAGGCGATCGAATTATCCGCCGAGACCGTGGGCAGATATTTCGCGCGCAAAGCTTCGAACGCCACGATGTCGGGATCCTTGGCATAAAGCGGCGAGCCGATATCCTTGCCATAGGCAATCGAGACGATGCCCTTGGCGTTCTCCAACCCTGCCGCCTCCAGGATCGATCGACCGGTGGAGCCCGCCGACAACAACTGCAGCGGCTTCCAGCCGAGCTCGACCACCCTGCGAATCGACTGCGACGTCGCCTTGCCGGTGGTGATGTTGTAGAAAACATCGGCACCGGACTTGGCGAGATTGATCAGCTGCGAGTCGATCGTGGGATCGGTGAGATCATAGGTCACCTCGGCGATCACCTTCGCGGAGCCGCCGGCTTTCGCGAGTTCATCCTTGAACGGCCCGAGGAAATCCCGGCCGAAATCATCGTTCTGATAGAGGATACCGACTTTCGCATTCGGATTCACGCTGACGGCATATTTGGCGAGAATACGCGCCTCGGTCGGATAGAGCGGCAGACCCGCCATGGTCCATTTGTTGTTCTTCGGATCGTTCCACTTCGATGCGCCGGTGTTGAGCAGCAGCTGCGGCACGCCCTTGGAATTGAGATATTTGTGCACGGCCGTCTGCGGCGCTGTGCCGAGCGAGCCGTACAGAGCCAGGACTTCTTCCTGCTCAACAAGACGGCGCGTGGCCTCGACCGCCTTCGGCGCGCTGTAGGAATCGTCCATCGTCAGAAACTTGATCTTGCGGCCGTTGATGCCGCCTTTCTCGTTCAAGCTCTGAAAATAGGCTTCGCCGACGCGGCCGAGCACGCCATAGAGCGAGCCGGGTCCGCTATGCGGAATGGTTTGCCCGATCTTGATTTCAGTGTCACTGGCACCTGGATCGTATTTCTTGTCGGCGGCGACAGCGGCCGTCACAGTCAGTGGCAACACGACGACGGCGACCCGCGCCGCAGACGCAAACAGTCCCTTGTTCATGGCGTTTTCTCCCTGATGATTTTTGATCCGGCTCTTTGCGAGTCCGATTGGTCGTCTCCATCCCCGGCCTATTGCCGGGGATGGTCGTTATTTTAAAGTACGCGCTTACTGGCTCACCGGCTTGTCCGACAGATCCCAGTCGGTGCCGTTGAATGTGCCGACATAGAGCGCCTTGATGGTGGTGTAGTCGGTCGGCGTGAAGCCATAGGTGATACCCGGCAGGAACACCGGTGCGCGATAGCCTTCCAGATTGGTCGCGTGCTTGAGCACGTTCTCGCGGGTGAGATCGTCGCCGCAGCGGCGCAGGATCTCCGCCATGGTCACACCCTGCGAATAGCCCTGAAACGCGATGGTGTTATCGGGATCGACATTCGGCAGATACTTCTTGCGCAGCTCCTGGAAGGCGATCACGTCCGGATCGTCCTTCCACTTCTCGCTGCCGACTTCCTTGGTGTAGGTCATCGCCACGATGCCCTTGGCATTTTCGGCGCCGGCGGCGTTGATGATCGAGCGGCCACTTGAGGTCGATACCAACAGATGCAGCGGCTTCCAGCCAAGCTCTGCGACCTTGCGGATCGACTGAGATGTCGCCTTGCCGGTGGAGATGTTGAAGAAGGTGTCGGCACCCGATTTCGCCAGATTGATCAGTTGGGAATCGATGGTCGGATCGGTGAGGTCATAAGACGCCTCGGCGATCACCTTCGCGGAGCCGCCCGCTTCGGCCAGAATCTCCTTGAACGAATTCATGAAGTCCTTTCCGAACTCGTCGTTCTGGTAAAGGATCGCGACCTTGGCGTTCGGCTTGGCCTGCATCAGGTAGCGCGCGATGATCCGGCCCTCGGTCGAATAGATCGGCAGGCCCGGCGTGGTCCACTTGAACTCTTTCGGGTTATTCCAGCGCGAGGCGCCGGTGTTCAGCAGCAGCTGCGGGATCTTCTTGCTGTTGAGAAACTTCTGCACCGCCGACTGCGGCGCAGTGCCCAGCGAGCCGAACAGCGCCAGCACCTCGTCCTGCTCCGCCAGCCGGCGGGTGGCCTCGACGGCCTTCGGCGCGCTGTAGGCATCGTCCAGCGACATGAAATTGATCTTGCGCCCGTTGATGCCGCCCTTTTCGTTCAGCATCTGGAAATAGGCGGCCTGGGTCCGACCGATCACGCCGTACAGGGAACCGGCGCCGCTATAGGGGATGGTCTGGCCAAGCTTGATCTCGGTATCGCTGGCACCCGGATCGTATTTCTTGTCTGCTGCGAAGGCCGAATGGGCCAGTACGGAGACAACTGCAGCGAGTGTTGCGGTCCTGAAGACGGACCTGTGGCGCGAAGGCATCTGGTGTTTTCTCCCTGAGACCCGCTTGTGCGGGTGTGTTTTTGTGACCCGTCGCGGCGTTGATCGCGGCTGTACGGGCTTGCCCTTATCCTCTGCGGGCGCGACAGGCTTGGCAATCCCTCACAGGTTGCCTCATGTTTTCCGTGGGTTGGCTATCGACAGGGTCTCAGCGCGCCCAAACGTGACGAAATACGCATCGCGCCACGGACGTCTAAACGCTTATTTAACCGGCTTTTTTTGGCCGGCGCCCCTGCGGTTGCAATGTCGGACAGTGTGGCCGTCCGGATACAGCCAATATGGCCCGACTCCCCTATTCTAACGGTTCAAATCTGAATTGGGGTCGACCATGAAACGTATTCTTCTTGCGAGCGCCGCGCTGCTCGGAACCGCTGTGAGCGCGCAGGCTGCCGATCTGGCCGTCAAGGCCCCTTATTACAAGGCGCCCCTCGTCTCGGTCTATAACTGGACCGGCTTCTACATCGGTGTGAACGCCGGCGTCGGCATCGGCCGCGACCGCGTCACCCACAGCTACACCGGCGACTCGCTGTATCTCACGCCGCAGGGCGGCTTCGGCGGCGGCCAGATCGGCTATAACTGGCAGGGCGACTCGCTGCTCGGCCCGATCGTTTACGGCCTCGAAGCCGACATCCAGGGTTCGGGCCTCACCGGCGGTGGCGCCAATGTGGTTGGCCCGCTGCAGACCGTCTACGGTCAGAAGTCGGATTGGTTCGGCACCGTTCGTGGCCGCGTCGGTCTCGCAACCGGTCCGGTCCTGAGCTACTTCACCGGCGGTTTCGCTTACGGCAACGTCAAGACCACGATCACCGAAGGCGGCGTGACGGCGTTCTCGGACAGCCGCATGGCGACCGGCTGGACCATCGGCAGCGGCGTGGAAGCAGCGCTCGGCGGCAACTGGACCGGCAAGATCGAATATCTCTACCTGAACCTCGGCAACCGCTCTGACGCGTTCGCCACCCCCACCCAGCTCACCAACACCGAGCTGCGTGAAAACCTGTTCCGCGTCGGTCTTAACTACCGCATCGGCGGCAACAGCGTGTACACCCCGGTCGCTGCGGCGAACTGGACCGGTTGGTACCTCGGCGGCAACATCGGTTCCGGCACCGGTCGCGATCGCACCACGCTTACCGGCGTCACCCCGGTTCCCGAGCAGTTCAACCTTGCTCCGGACGGCATCAATGGCGGTGCCCAGATCGGTTACAATTGGCAGGCATCGAACTGGGTTTACGGTCTTGAAGCCGACATCCAGGCTTCCAGCCAGCGCGACAACAAAACTGCCGTTGCTCTCGGCCTCGTCAGCTACGATCAGAAGCTGCCCTGGTTCGGCACGGTTCGTGGCCGCCTCGGCTACTCGGTCGGTTCGACCCTGTTCTACGCCACCGGCGGTTACGCCTACGGCGGCGTGAAGACCAAGATCAACGCACTGGGCGTGGAAGTTGCCAACGCTTCGACCACCAAGAGTGGCTGGACCGCCGGCGCCGGCATCGAGACCC
The DNA here is from genome assembly GCF_900188215.1 of Tardiphaga sp. OK246. Lineage (NCBI taxonomy): Bacteria > Pseudomonadati > Pseudomonadota > Alphaproteobacteria > Hyphomicrobiales > Nitrobacteraceae > Tardiphaga > Tardiphaga sp. OK246. The sequence continues at coordinate 482,726 of NZ_FZOX01000005.1, read as the reverse complement.
CCTTCAAGCTGCTCGGCCTGTTCGGACCGAACTGGACCTCGAAGACCGAATATCTCTATGTCGACCTCGGCTCGGCTTCGACCACGATCCTTCCCGGCGTCGTCAGCGAGAGCAAGGTTACCGAGCACATCTTCCGCACCGGCCTGAACTATCACTTCAATAGCCCGGTCGTTGCGAAGTACTGATCTCAGCGACATCCTCTAAAATCGAAAACCCCGGCCTCGCGGCCGGGGTTTTTGTTTGCGTCGAGAACAACGCTGTTCCGAGAAAATTAACCACAAGGAACCCAATATCCAAATACCGCAATTTCTGGTCGCACGGCTGCAGACAGCATTCCGTTACCCCTTCATAGTTCGGCCAGAAACCTGAACTGGATCCCATCATGAAAATCCTTCGCCTCACCGCCGCGGCACTGCTCTCACTGACCGCCGGTGCGCAAGCCGCCGACATGGCCGTGAAGGCCCCCTACTACAAGGTGCCGGTAACAGCGGTTTATGACTGGACCGGCTTCTACATGGGCGTGAACGCGGGCTACGGCGTCGGCCGGGATCGGCTGCAAAACAACGACCCCATCACTCCCGGCTCAGCCACCTCGACCTATCTGCAGCCCGCTGGCGGATTCGGCGGCGGCCAGATCGGCTACAACTGGCAGACCGGCTCCATGTTCGGCCCGCTGGTCTACGGCGTCGAAGCGGACATCCAGGGCGGCGAGTTGAAGGACAGCTATCCGTTGCTGAACAACGGCGCCTTTCCGCTGGCGCCGCAGGACACCTACAGCCAGAAAATCGACTGGTTCGGCACGGTGCGCGGCCGCGTCGGTCTGGCAACGGGTCCGGTGCTCAGCTATGTGACCGGTGGCTATGCCTATGGCAACGTCACCACCACCACCACCTCCCTGGGCTTTCCTGCCCTGGCTACGAGCCGCGTCCAGGGCGGCTGGACCGTTGGCAGCGGCGTCGAGGCATCTCTCGGCGGCAACTGGACCGGCAAGATCGAGTACCTCTATCTCAACCTCGGCAACAAGACCGATCAGGTGATGGTGCTCGGCACGCTTCCGCAGACCACCACCACTGAACTGCGCGAGAATCTGTTTCGCGTCGGCCTGAACTATCGCATTGGCGGCAACAACAGCACCTATGTGCCAGCGCCCGCAGCGAACTGGACCGGCTGGTATCTCGGCGGCAATGTCGGCTCGGGCATCGGACGCGACCGCACCTCGGTCTCCAAAGCCGGTGACGGCCTTGGTGACCTACCTTCCTACGATGCTTTCAACCTCGCTCCCGATGGCATCAATGGCGGCGTACAGCTGGGTTACAACTGGCAGATGGCGAACTGGGTCTACGGTCTGGAAACCGACATCCAGGCCTCCAGCCAGCGCGACAACAAGACGGCCATTGGCCTGGGCGACGTCCCGTTCGACGCCAAGCTGCCCTGGTTTGGCACCGTACGCGGCCGTCTCGGCTACTCGGTCGGTTCGACGCTGTTCTATGCCACCGGCGGTTACGCCTATGGCGGCGTGAAGACCAAGGCCAGCGAAGACGGCGTCGTGCAGCTCAATGCATCGACCACGAGGAGCGGCTGGACCGCGGGCGCCGGCATCGAGACGCCTTTCACCCTGCTCGGCCTGTTCGGGCCGAACTGGACCTCGAAGACGGAATATCTCTATGTCGACCTTGGTTCGACCTCGAACCTGATCAACACCACGACCATCACGACCAACGTCTCCGAACACATCTTCCGCACCGGGCTGAACTATCACTTCAACAGCCCAGTCGTCGCGAAGTACTGATCACGGCGACATCGCCGAAACGCAAAACCCCGGCCTCGCGGCCGGGGTTTTTATTGGTATGACGCTTGGCGCTCACCGACGTTATTGCCCGGCTGTCATTGCAAGGAGCCCTTGCTGACCCCGACGGCGTTAAAGCCGACGCTTGATCGCGACGGCCACCAGTCCTGGTGCGGCAACGCCGCGTTCCGTGCGAGACGAAACGCGTTCAAGATGAATGAGCGCCAGGCCAGCAGCTGCGATCAGGCCGCGCAGATGATCTTCGCTCTGCGCATAACGCAAGCCCGCGCCGAGAGCGACACCGTCGCCGTCATGTGTCTCGGCCGTAAAGGCGAGCAGCCCGTCTGGAACGAGCACGCGCGTAGCTTCTCGCAAAACCGGCGCAAGGTCGTGCAGATAGATCAAGACGTCGGCTGCGATGACCAGCTCGACACTGCTATCTGACCGGCGGCACAAACCCTCGACGATCTCGGCCACTTCAAGCTCGGCGTAAAGCCCGGTGGCATGAGCGCGCTCGATCATGCGCGGCGACAGGTCGATGCCGATGATGGCGCCAGTGCAGGCGGCAAAAGCGCCGGCCGCCAGCCCGGTGCCGCAACCGAGATCGATGGCGCGAGGGAAGAGCATCGCCCTATCCGTCGCAGCGCACGCGGCACGCACGGCGCCCAACAGGACCGCTGGTCCGCGATAACCGAGTGTATCGACCAGCGCGGCGTCGAACTTGGGCGCGTATTGATCGAACAGCGCCGTCACATAGGTCGCCGGCATGGCCGAGAGATCGTCAGCGCCGAGCCGCATCAACCGCAGACCAGCACCGTTGCGATCACCGGGATCACAGGCCTGCGCGCGGCGAAACGCGGCGATGGCGCCGGCGGTGTCACCCAGCTGCTCTCGGACCTCCCCGAGCACGAACCATGCGGTGGCAAAGCCCGGCGCCAAATCAGTGGCCTGCTCGAACAGATCGGCCGCCGCCACCAGATCGCCCTGCACCTGCAGGTCGCGCGCATAGTCGAAACGCCGGTCGGCGTTCATATCTCCGGATGACATGAACAAGCGCGCGGGCATGGTGGGAACCGATCGGAGGGCGGGGCGTTCGCAGGATGACTCGAACCAACCCAAGACGGACCTATATAACCGAGATGCGTCCGCAAGACATCCTTATCCCGGTTTCCGCCGGCCTTTGCTGCAAACCGGGCGGCTTCCATATCGACCCCGTCAGACCGGTCGAGCGCGCCGTGATCACCCACGGCCATTCCGACCATGCCCGCCCCGGCCATGGCGCAGTGCTGGCGACGCAGGAAACGCTCGACATGATGCGGCTGCGCTACGGTGACAATTTCGCCGGCAGCACGCAGGCCATTGCCTATGGCGAGACGATCAAACTCGGCAACGTCACGGTGTCCTGCCACCCCGCCGGGCATGTGCTCGGCTCGGCGCAGATGGCCGTGACCTGCAAGGATATCTGCATCGTCGCATCTGGCGATTACAAGGACGCCCATGATCCGACCTGCACGCCGTTCGAGGTTGTGCCCTGCGACGTGTTCATCACCGAGGCAACGTTCGGACTTCCGGTGTTTCGTCATGGCAATGCCGCCGATGAAGTGAAGAAGCTGCTGGCCTCGGTCGCGCTGTTTCCGGAGCGTGCGCATCTGGTCGGCGCCTATTCGCTGGGAAAGGCGCAGCGGGTCATCAAGCTGATCCGTCAGGCCGGTTATGATGCGCCGATCTATCTGCACGGCGCGATGGAGAAGATCACACACTATTATCAGAGCCGCGGCATCGATCTCGGCGAACTGCGCCCGGTGAAGGGCGTCAAGAAAGCCGATCTCGCCGGCACCATCGCGCTGGCGCCGCCGTCGGCCACATCGGATGTGTGGACGCGGCGCTTTCCCGATCCAGTCACCGCCTTTGCGTCCGGCTGGATGCGCGTGCGCGCCCGTGCGCGGCAACGTGGCGTCGAGCTGCCGCTGGTGATTTCAGATCACGCGGACTGGGATGGATTATGCGCCACCATCGGCGCCACTGGAGCCGGCGAAATCTGGGTCACGCATGGCCAAGAAGACGCGCTTGTGCATTGGTGCCAGAGCAAAGGCCTGACCGCGCGGCCTCTTGCGCTGATCGGCTATGGCGACGAGGAGGAGGAAGAGACACTTCCGCCCGGCGAAAGCGCCGAGGCATGAACCGCTTCGCCGAACTGCTCGATCGCCTGGCCTACGAACCCGGCCGCAACAACAAGCTGCGGCTGATCACGGGCTATTTTCGCGAAGTGCCCGATCCCGATCGTGGCTATGCGCTGGCGGCGCTGACGGGGGCGTTGTCGTTCAAGCATGCGAAAGCTGGCTTGATCCGCGACCTGATCGCATCGCGAACTGATTCGGTGTTGTTTGAACTCTCTTATGACTATGTCGGCGATCTCTCGGAGACCGTTGCGCTGATGTGGCCGAAGGCCCAGGACATCGCGCACAACAACCCGCCACCGCCGACACTCACCGAAGTCGTCACCACACTCCGCACGCTCGGCAAGGCCGAATTGCCCGCACAACTCACCCGCTGGCTCGATGAACTCGACGAGACCGGCCGCTGGGCACTGCTGAAGCTCGTCACCGGCGCGATGCGGATTGGCGTTTCGGCGCGGCTGGCCAAGACCGCCGCCGCGGCGCTCGGCGACAAGGACCCGCATGACGTCGAGCTGATCTGGCCCGGCCTTGCGCCGCCCTATGGCGAATTGTTCGCCTGGCTCGAAGGTCGCGCCGAGAAGCCGGTCAATCGCGATCCGGCGCCGTTCCGCCCGGTGATGCTGGCACATGCCATCGAAGATTCCGACTTCGCCAATCTCGACGCGTCCGATTTCGTCGCGGAGTGGAAATGGGATGGCATCCGGATTCAGGCGGTCAGCGGCAAAGGCGATGACGACAGGATCGTCACGCGGCTCTATTCGCGCACCGGCGAGGACATCACCGGAAGCTTCCCGGACCTGACGCCATCGCTGCGTTTGCCCGGCGCGATCGATGGCGAGTTGCTGGTGCTGCGCGAGGGCCGCGTACAGTCATTCAATGTGCTGCAACAACGGCTGAACCGGAAAAGCGTGACGCCGAAGCTGATGAAGGAATATCCCATCCATCTGCGCGCCTATGACCTGCTCAGCGACGGCGAGACGGATTTGCGCGAACTGCCATTCGAACAGCGACGAACCAAACTGGAAAGATTCATCACAGAGCTGGACGACGACAGGATCGATCTGTCCGACCAGATCCCGTTCGCAACATGGGATGCCCTCACCGCCGCGCGTGCCGATCCTGTCAGTGCCGGAGCCGGCGAAGATGCCGATGCCGTCGAAGGCGTGATGCTGAAGCGGCGCGATTCCGCTTATCTCCCGGGACGACCGAAAGGCCAGTGGTGGAAATGGAAGCGCGATCCGCACATCATCGACGCCGTGCTGATGTATGCACAGCGCGGCCACGGCAAGCGCTCGTCCTATTATTCGGATTACACCTTCGGCGTCTGGACCGCCGGCGAGAGCGGCGACCAGCTGGTACCGGTCGGCAAAGCCTATTTCGGCTTCACCGACGAGGAGCTGTTGCAAATCGATCGCTTCGTCCGCCGCAACACCACCGAAAAGTTCGGCCCGGTCCGCCACGTCACCCATCAACCAGACAAGGGTCTCGTACTCGAAGTCGCCTTTGAAGGGCTGGCGCGCTCGCCCCGGCACAAGTCGGGGGTCGCAATGCGGTTTCCCCGCATCAGCCGGTTGCGCTGGGACAAGCCGCCACGTGAGGCCGACCGGCTGGAGACGCTGGAGCGCATGCTGAAGGCGGAGACCACAATTGCGCCGCCCGAGCCTGCGACGCCTTGACGGTCCATACTTGACGAACGAGCCGGGTTCCCCATTTGCGTGGGACCACCTATGATCAGCGCGCGATTTGCGCGCAGGAGACCATGATGCAGCCAAATGAGACCCGGGACTTGCCGGCCAACAATGACGGCCTGGCGCGCTTCCTCGGCGGTTCGCCGCTGGCGGTACTCGGCCGGCTGATCCTGCTGTCGATCCTGGTCGGCGTCGTTCTCGCCGCCATCGGCTTCGATCCGTGGAACATTGTCACCAGCATCCGCCGCCTGTTCCAGTGGGTCTATGACCTCGGCTTCGATGCCATCAATGGCCTCTGGCGCTACTTCCTGCTCGGCGCCGTGATCGTCGTGCCGATCTGGCTGATCATGCGGCTGTTCAGCGCCCCCCGCGGCCGCTGAGACGCGCATCATCCGCTTCAGGCTGCATTGATGTCGTCGGGATTGTCCGTCACCAACAGGCGCGTCTTTGCCATTGCCGGCCCGGCCATGCTGGCCAATCTGACGACGCCTCTGATCGGCATCGTCTCGACCGCGGCAATCGGCAGGCTTGGCGACCCGCACCTGCTCGGCGGTGTGGCTTTGGCCTCCGTGGCATTCGACTGCATTTTCTGGCTGTTCGGATTTTTGCGCATGGCGACGGTTGCCTTCACCGCACAGGCGCTTGGCGCCGGTGACCGGATCGAGGTGCGCGCTATCCTGCTGCGCGCGTTGATGCTCGGAGCGGCGATCGGGCTGACGCTGATTATCTTGCGGACACCGCTGGCGGCGCTGGTGTTCAGCATCATGGGCGGCAGCGACGCCGTCACATCCGCCGCACGCCAGTATTTCTTCATCCGACTCTGGTCCGCGCCGCTGATGCTCGGCAACTATGTCATTCTCGGCTGGCTGGTCGGCCGGGCGCGCACCGGGATCGCTCTGGCACTGCAGGTCGGCATCAATCTCGCCAACATGGCACTCACCTCCCTGCTGGTCCTGCAATTCGACTTTGGCGTCAGTGGCGCAGCACTGGCCACGGTGATCGCGGAAACCGCGGGCTTTCTCGCCGGCCTCATCGCCGTGTGGAAAATCCTTGGCGGCCGCATCGATGTGCCGCGCGCGGTCCTGTTCGACCGCATCCGGCTACTACGGTTGTTCGCAGTCAATCGCGACATCATGATCCGTACGGCAGCACTGATTGCTGCATTTCTCTTCTTCACGGCGCAGGGCGCCCGTGCAGGCGACCTGACCCTGGCTGCCAATGCAGTGCTCAACAACTTCGTCATGATCGGCTCGTTCTTCCTCGACGGCATCGCCACCGCCGCTGAGCAGCTCTGCGGTCAAGGCACCGGCGCTCGCGACCGCAAGCAATTTTCCCGGGCCGTAAAGCTCGTCCTGATCTGGAGCACGGCATTCGGCATCGCTGTCACGTTGCTATTCGTGCTGTTAGGCGGCCTGCTGATCGATTTCATCACCACCAGCCCCGAAGTTCGGCTCGCTGCGCGGAACTACATGCTGCTGGCGGCGCTGGCGCCCGCCTGTGGCGTCCTCGCTTACGCCTATGACGGCATCTATATCGGCGCATCGTGGGCGCGCGACATGCGCAACCTGATGCTGCTGGCGTTAGCGATTTACATCGCCGCATGGTTCGCACTGGCCAGCCTTGGCAATACCGGACTATGGCTCGCGTTTCTGGTGTTCATGCTGTCGCGCGGCGCTTTGCAAGCGCTGCGTCATCCAGCCCTGCTGCGACAGTCGTTTCCGCAGCAGGCCTGGCTTACGCCGGCCAGTCTTCCGCTGTGATCGTCGCCGCATCGGCGCCGACGATTTCCGACAGTGAATCACGGCCGGTGCGCAGCAGCGTCGAGGACAGGTCCGCCTTGATGCTGTCGACAAGGCCGACGCCTTTATAGACCAGCGCCGAATAGAGCTGGATCAGGCTCGCACCCGCGCGAATCTTGGTCAGCGCCGCACCGCCGCTGTCGATGCCGCCGGCGCCGATCAGCGGAAATGCACCTTCGACACGTACGAAGGTCTCTGCCACCATGCGGGTGGACAGCCTGAACAAGGGCCGCCCGGATAATCCGCCCTGCTCTTTCGAGCGTGCCTGTTCGCGCAAGGTCGAGGGACGGCCGATCGTGGTGTTCGCGACGATCATGCCATCGACGCGGCGCGAGCGCGCGACATGGACGACATCGTCGAGGTCGGCGAGGCTGAGATCGGGCGCGATCTTCAGCAGCACCGGAGAATCTCCCGCATTCTTGCGAACGCGCTCACGGGCATCGATCACCCGGGCCAGCAGATCGTCGAGCTCGGCGGCCTGCTGCAGATTGCGCAGGCCCGGCGTGTTCGGCGATGACACGTTGACGGTGAAATAGCTCGCCACCGGCGCAAAGGTCTCGATCAGCCGCACATAATCCTGCGTGCGATCGGGCGAATCCTTGTTGGCACCGACATTGACGCCGACGATACCGCCATTCTGCGCACGTGCAGCCAGCCGACGCAGCACGACCTCCGCACCGTCATTGTTGAAGCCGAGCCGGTTGATGACCGCTTCGTCACGCTCCAGCCGAAAGATGCGCGGGCGTGGGTTGCCGGATTGGGGCTTCGGCGTCACCGAGCCGATCTCGGCGAAACCGAAGCCGAGACGGAGCAGCGCGTCCGGCACCTCAGCATTCTTGTCGAAGCCGGCGGCGATCCCCACCGGATTGGGGAAGTTCAGGCCGAATGCGCGGACTGCGAGTTTCGGATCGTCCGGCCGCGGGCGGGCGTAAGGCAGCATGCGCAACCCGCGGATCGCGAGGCGGTGCGCGTCTTCGGCATCGAGCATGCGCAGCATCGGCAGGGAAAAGGCATCGAAAGCGCGGATCACGATTTGAGCTCCGGAATGTCATGGTTGCCGTCGGAGCGCGCACGCAGATCCATGACGGCCGTGACGGCGCCGAGATCGAGTTCGCCGTAGAGATGCGGGAACAGATCGCCGCCGCGGGATGGCTCCCAGCGCAGGTCGTCACCGAGTGCGTCTGCGTCCACAGCGACCAGAAACAGGCCGGTCTGGCCGAAATAGTACTTCCGGAGCGTCTCGGGGAGCTGTGCCGCGGTCGAGAAGTGGATGAAGCCGTCCCGGGCATCGTCGGCGCTGCCGCGATAGGTGCCCTGGCGCTCAGCCTCGCGCCAGCTCGAGGCTGGACAGATTTTATAGATGGTGCGCAACCGCCCAGACTTCCAATTTGGTTGAATCAGCTGTTTTCGATGTGGTGTGGACGCCCAGTCGCGGGATTCGATGGCTGGAGCCGACAGTCGACCGTATCGGCGCCCCCCCTCCACTTCAAGGCTGCACATTTTTTTCAAATGCCTGTTGCGAAATCCGTGCATTCACGGCAATAATTCCTAGATTTCGCCACGATTCACCGCCCCGCAGAAATCCGGGCCAAGGGACCGAAACCGATGATGCTCTCGCACGCCCAGATCTGGAACGCCCTCGACCGCCTCGCAGAGCGCAACGGCATGTCACCCTCCGGCCTTGCGAAGAAGGCGGGGCTCGACGCCACGACCTTCAACAAATCCAAGCGCATCACCAACGACGGCCGCGAACGCTGGCCGTCGACGGAGTCGGTCTCGAAGGCGCTGACCGCAACCGGCGTGACCATCGACAGCTTCGTCACGCTGATCGAAGGCACCAAGCGCATCGTGCAGTCGGTGCCGCTGCTCGGCTTCGCACAGGCCGGCCATGGCGGTTACTTCGACGACGCGGGTTTTCCCGCCGGCAGCAAGGGCTGGGACGAAGTGGGCCTGCCGTCGGTGAATGACGAGCACGCTTATGCGCTGAAGATCTCTGGCGACTCGATGAAGCCCGCTTATCGCGACGGCGACATCATCGTCGTCTCGCCTGAAGCGCAGATCCGCAAAGGCGACCGCGTCGTGGTCAAGACCAAGGACGGCGAGGTGATGGCGAAGGAATTGAAGCGCCGAACCACGAAGATCATCGAGCTGCAGTCGCTCAATCCGAACCATGTCGACCGCAGCTTTCCGGCCGCCGACATCGCCTGGATCGCGCGCATCGTCTGGGCGAGCCAGTAACCGAACACACTCTGGACTGGCGTCCGGTCACCGAATGATCCATGCGAGTTCCCTATCCGAAACTCGCAACCTTCGGTGGCGCCATGAAAACCAGAACAATCGTTGCCGGCGCGATCGCGCTGGCCCTCGTTAGCGCAGGTTCTCTCGCACATGCGAAGCCCATGACCTGCGCGGTCGTCACGACAAAGCAGATCGAAGCGCTATTCGACCGCTGGAATGCCTCGCTCGCAACGCTCGACCCCGCCAAGGTCACCGCCAATTACGCCTCGGACGCGGTGCTGCTGCCGACGGTGTCGAACACGCCGCGCACCGACAGCGCGTCGATCCAGAGCTACTTCGTGGATTTTCTGAAGAAGCACCCGCAAGGCAAGATCGACACGCGCACCGTCAAGATCGGCTGCAACATGGCATCCGACGTCGGCACCTACACCTTCACACTGTCCGGAAAATCCCCCAGCGATACGCAAATCGTCAAGGCCCGCTACAGCTATGTCTATGTCTACCGCGACAAGAAATGGCTGATCGCGCATCACCACTCGTCGGCAATGCCGGAGCCTGTCACGCCGGCAGCAGCGCCAAAATAGGCATCAAGAAAAAGGCGCGCTCCGTCAGGAAGCGCGCCTTTGACGTTTCGTTGGGTGTAAGCCTCAGGCCGAGCGCGCCAGCGCGCCGTCGATCATGTTGATCGCATTCTGCACGCCATAGACCGCGACGAAGGACCCGAAGCGCGGGCCCTTCTCCTGGCCGAGCAGCACCTGGTACAGCATGTTGAACCAGTCGAGCGAGACCCCGGGCCGGCCATCCTTGGCGAGCTTCTTGTGATCAAGGAACGGCTCGCGGCGGCCGATCTCATAGACCGCGTTCTGGATGTCTTCCGGCGTGGCCTCCGCCGGCAGTTGCGAGAGCGCATCGCGCAGATCCTGCAGCGCCACGCGCTCGACATCGGTGGGCTCGCGGAACGTCTTGGTCGGCGCCACGAAGTCCCGATAGTAGTTGATGGCATAGCCGACCATCGCGTCGAGCCGCGGATGCGTCGCCGCGGAGACGCCCGGTCGATAACGCCGGATGAAGCCCCACAGGGTTTCGGCATTCTCGGCATTCGACGACGACACCAGCGTCAGCAGGAGCTGGAACGTGACCGGCATGTCCGCCACCGGCGGATCGCCGGCATGGATATGCCAGGCCGGATTGGACAGGCGCTGCTTGGGATCCTGCTTCGCATAGCCTTCGACGAACTGCTGATATTCGTCGACATTGCGCGGGATGACGTCGAAGAACAGCCGCTTGGCCGCCTTCGGCTCGCGATACATGAACAGCGACAGCGATTCCGGCGAGGCATAGCGCAGCCATTCGTCGATGGTCAGGCCGTTGCCCTTCGACTTCGAGATCTTGCCGCCCTTGTCGTCGAGGAAGAGCTCATAGTTGAAGCCTTCCGGCGGCGTGCCGCCAAGCGCAGCGCAGATCTTGCCCGACAGCTTTACGGAATCGATGAGATCCTTGCCGGCCATTTCATAGTCGATGCCGAGCGCCGCCCAGCGCATCGCCCAGTCGGCCTTCCACTGGCACTTCACATTGCCGCCGGTGACCGGCGTCGTGACTTCTTCGTTAGTGTCAGGATCGACATAGGTGACGGTGCCGGCAGCCACGTCGCGCCGGATCATCGGCACCTGCAGCACCACACCCGTTGTCTTGCTAATGGGGAGGAACGGCGAATAGGTCGCACGGCGATCCGGGCCCAGGGTCGGCAGAATGATGTCCATGACCTTGTCATAGACTGCGAGCATCTTCAGCAGCGTCGTGTCGAAGCGGCCAGATGTGTAGTAGTCGGTCGACGAAGCGAATTCGTAGTCGAAGCCGAACTGATCCAGGAAGACGCGCAGCCGTGCATTGTTGGCCGCGCCGAAGGACGGATATTCGTTCGAGAACGGATCCGGCACCCGCGTCAGCGGCTTGCCTAGATGCGATGCCAGCATGTCCTTGTTCGGCACATTGTCCGGCACCTTGCGCAGACCGTCCATGTCGTCGGAGAAGGCAATCAGCCGGGTCTTGATCTTGTCCTCGGTGAGTACGCGAAAGGCATGGCGCACCATGGTCGTGCGCGCGACCTCGCCGAAAGTGCCGATATGCGGCAGGCCCGACGGACCGTAGCCGGTCTCGAACAGCACTTCGTCTTTCGGCGTTTTCTTCAGACGCGCCACCAGCGCCTTCGCCTGCTCGAACGGCCAGGCGTTGGAAGTCTCGGCGAGCGCGCGCAGCTCGCTCGGGCTCATGGTGGGGTCTAGCGTGGACATCGTGTTTTGGGCCTCCGGGCCGCGGAACCTAGCGGCTCCGCACCGAAATGCCAAACCGCGAATTGAGAGAGTTAGAAGGGGCTGACCGAGAAATAACGCAGCCACAAATCGGTGTAGCGGCCTTTCTCCCAGACCCGGAACAGGGCCCAGTTCAGCGCCTGGCGCAGCGTGTCGTTGCCCTTGCGGACGGCGATGCCGATGCCCTCGCCGAAGAAACGGCTTTCGATGAAGGGCCCGCCGCTGAAGGCGCAACAATCGGCGGAATCGCTGCCATTGATCCAGAAGGCGAACGAGATCGCATCGCCGAAGATGAAATCGACCTCGCTGCGTTTCAGCGCCTGGCGTAGCGCATCGTCGCTTGGAAAAGGCACCAGCACCGCATCGGTGAACATCGCCTTCAGATAGGCCTCATGGGTCGAGCCCGCGATCACGCCGACCTTCTTGCCTTCGAGATATTCCGGGCGGATCTCCGGCATCACCGCATTCTTGCGGGCCACGAAGCGCGCCGGCGCACGGTAATAGGGATCGGTGAAATCAACGCGGGCGCGAATCTGCGGCGTCACCGCCATGGAGGCGATGATCGCGTCGCCCCGGTTGCTGGAAATGGCATCGAGCAACGTCTCGAAGCGGCGCATCTGCACCGTGCAGGTGACCTTGATCTCCTCGCAGAGAAGACGTGCGAGATCGACGTTGAAGCCCGCCGGATTGCCGTCGGGGCCGGTGAAGTTGAACGGCGGGTAGTCGGTCTCGGTCAGGAAGCGGATCACGGTGATGCGCGACAGGTCCGGCCGGTCCGGACGGCGACGCGGATCCCAGAAGCCCGGCACGGCCTGCGGACCGGGCTGGCTCACAGCCGGAGCCGACGTCTGCGCCAAAGCCGGTGCGGCCGAAAACAGCGACATCCATGCGGCCAGCAAAGCGCCAAGGGTCAGCGCAGTTGCGCGACACTTCATCAGCGGTATTTGGTTGCGGGAATTAACCATCTGTGGTTGCATAGGGTGCTTCCGGATCGCGGTCTTATAGACCATCCGGCGCGAGACGCGAGTAGCGTTTGTGGTGTGAGGGCGTTGCATGGGGGTGCAGCAATCTTCCCGGGGTCATCGGCCGCGCGTTTCGCGCCAGCCGGCCGCCGCGCTACGCTCTCCTCCTCTGCCGATCGGCAGGATGACCTCCTTCCCCATGCCGGAGCGAGACGGGTCGGACCGGCGCGCGGAACCAGCCAGCGAGCTCGACTGCCTGCGCGGCATACTCCCGGTCCCGCTTCTGCACGCCGCGGAGCGCCGGAGCCGCGAGCTCAATCTGGGCGCCGATCAGGTCCTGATCCAATGGGGCGTCATCAGCGAGGAAAAGTATGTCGCGCATCTGGCCCGCCACCTCAGCATCGACTTCGACGATCTCTCGACAGTCGGGCGCGCTCACTGTCCCCTGGCGGATGCCGATCTTCCGGGGATCGCAGAGTTCGGCATCCTGCCCCTCCAGGAGGATGACACACTCAACTGGATCGTCACGCCGCGCGCCTTTACGGCACGGCGGCTGATGCGTTTCTCCACCACATATCCATCGCTGATCGCGCGCATTCAGCTGACCACGCGGCGTCACCTGCATCAATATCTGACCGAGCAGACCGGCGACGCGCTTTCGGATATCGCCGCCGAAGGCCTGCTGCAGACGCGACCTGCCATGTCGGCCAAGTCGGCCGTCGGTTGGCGCAAAGGATTGCAGCCGGCGCTTCTGCTGCTGGTATGCGCGGTTCTCGCGCTTCTGTATCCGGCGCTGACGATGGATCTGATCGGCGGCCTGGCGGCGATCTGGTTTCTCGCCTTTTCGCTTCTCAGGCTGACTTGCGTGCTGGTGCCGCCGCAGCCGGAGCAACAATTTCCGCCTTTGCGCGACGACCAACTTCCGATCTACTCGGTGGTCGTCGCGCTCTATCGCGAGGAGATGTCCGTTCCGGGTCTGTTGCGATCCCTGCAAAGGCTCGACTATCCCTCCGAAAAACTCGACATCATTCTGGTGCTCGAGCCCGACGATCTGCGGACCCGCGCGGCGGTTGCCAGAGCCCGGCCGGGGCCGCAGGTTCAGGTCCTGATCGCACAGGCGACGGGTCCGAAAACCAAGCCGAAGGCGCTGAATGTTGCACTTCCCTTCGTGCGCGGCAGCTTTCTGACCGTGTTCGATGCCGAAGACGATCCCGCCCCCGGCCAATTGCGCGCCGCGCTCGGCATGTTTCGCCAGCACAACGACGACGTCGCCTGCGTTCAGGCTGGGCTGCATTTCGACAATCTGACGCACAGCCTGCTGTCGCGCATGGCGGCAGTCGAATATGCCGGGCTGTTCGCGGTCTTCCTGCCCGGGCTGGTCGCATTGGGCATGCCACTGCCGCTTGGCGGCACCTCCAATCATTTCCGCACCGACACCTTGCGCGGCATCGGCGGCTGGGACGCCTATAACGTCACGGAAGATGCCGACCTCGGGATCCGCCTGGCGCGGCTGGGCTATCGCTCGGTGACCATTCCATCGGTCACGCTTGAGGAAGCACCGATCGCGTTCGGCGCGTGGCTGCGACAACGCTCACGCTGGATGAAGGGCTGGATGCAGACCTGGGCCGTGCATATGCGCGATCCCCGAAAACTGTGGGACGAAGCCGGTGCGCGGGGATTCCTCGCACTCAACATCGTCTTCGGCGGCAATATCCTGACGTCGCTGGCTTTTACGGTGCTGGTGGTCAAACTTATCGCCTGCCTGCTGCTTGCCGATAGCACCCTGCTGCTTGGCGACCGGCTGTCGTCACTGCACGTGCTGGCCATCGCCTGCGGCTTCATCGCGACCTGCGTCCTCGGCCTCACCGGTCTGGTGCGCCGTGGCCGCCTGCGCGATGGCTGGATCCTGGCCCTGACGCCGATCTATTGGGGATGTCTCTCGATCGCGACCTGGCGCGCGCTGTGGCAATTCTGGACCCGGCGCCATCACTGGGAAAAGACCGAGCACGGCCTCGTGCATCGGACCGGCACGATGGCAGCGAACCGCAGGCGAGTTCAGAGATAGCGCTTGAGATCCGTGGCCGCTTCTTCCGGCTTGCGCTTGAGGTTGAACGGCGCGACGAAATTGCCGTCGCGGTCCATCAGATAGATCAGCGCGGTGTGATCCATCGTATAGTCGCCGTCCTTGGTCGGCACCTTCTTGGCATAGACGCGGTAGCCGGAAATCACCTTCGCCACCGCATCAGGCGTGCCGGTCAAACCCTTCAGGTGCGGATCGAAGCTCGACAGATATTCCTTCATGATCGGTGCCGTATCGCGCTCGGGATCGACCGAGACGAAATAGGTATTGATACGATCGGCGTCCTTGCCCATCGCGCGCAGCACTTCCGACATTTCGAACAGCGAGGTCGGGCAGATGTCCGGGCAATGGGTGAAGCCGAAGAAGACCAGCGTCGGCTTGCCCTTCAGGCTCTGCTCGGTGACGGTCTGGCCGGACTGATCGGTGAGCTGGAACGGACCGCCGATCGAGGCCGGTGCGGCGACATTGCGAAAACCACCCGTCAGCCACAACACGACCAGCAATCCCGCCGCGAGACTGCCGGCGAAGGCAGCAATAATGACCAGCGGCCGGGTGGTTCGATCAGTCATGGAATGTCCCCTGAATTACCCTTGGCAGCCGATCACATGCAGGCGGCGATGCCAGTCTTGATCATCTCGAAAAATACGGCCGTGCCGTAATGTGCCCACAGCCCGATGGCGCCCACCACAAGGAGCGCCACGAATGCCGCGGCCGATGCAACAATGACCGACGCAAGCCGTGACGGCCGCTCGGACGCGGGCATCGTGCTCTCGGGCGTCGATAAAGGCTGCACCATCAGACGATCTCAGAACGGCCAAGGCTCGAGATCATTCAGGAGCCCGCCATCCTAGTTCCAGATAGGCTGAGATGACGGCGCGGGCAAGCGCTCCCGGCGCCGCAGGGCATCACGTCATGCTGATGGAATAAAAACCAGATCGGCCTTTAGCTTTTTGTTCTGACGCGTTTTCTTGACGCGAACCGGCATCCACTTCGCTCGAAAACGCTCTAGCGCGCGCTGGAGGCGTGGGCATCCATGTAACAGGGCTTGTACATGCCCATCAGCTGGCGGCCGCGCAGGAAGATCATCTGCGTCTTCAGTCCGCCGCGTTTGGAGATCCAGCGCCGAATCTGCGTCGGATACATCGAATACAACATCTGGGTGGCTTCCGGGTTGGTCACCGCGCGACCATTGGCGCCCATGTCCCAGGCCGCATGAAAGCCGAGATTGGCATTGGAGGTGACGCAGATCCGGTCACGCGGAACCGCGCCGAGCACGATCGTACAGGCCGAGGCGCACAGGCCATCGATGATCACGGTTTCGCCGGAAGTGCGCAATCCCTGATATCTGTCGACATAGGTTCCGATCCGTCCGCCACGATCATCCGCGATGCGAACCACCGCGTGACTTGCCCCGACGCCCGCGAACAGCAAGACCGCCGCCAGCAAACCCGTAACGAACTTCATGTCCAGCCCCAAAACCTGTCGATCCCGAATCTGAGCGCCCTGATGATGCAGGGCATGATCAGCGTGTTGCCAGATCGTGGCTTTGTCCAGACGAGCATGACGCTTCCAATGCGATTCAAATCGAGTGTTGCGCGCGGGATGCACCTCGTTCCGTCGCGGTATCAATCTGAAACAGCGCCGCCCTTCGCGCGCAATTTCCGTTGACCAAAGTTCCCGCGCCGACTTCAATCTCCATTAACAAAATGGGGGAAACAGTATGGCCGTTGATGCGGATGTCATCGTCGTCGGCGGCGGACTCGCGGGCCTTGTCGCGGCTACGGAAATTGCCGATGCCGGCAAGCGCGTTGTCGTGGTCGATCAGGAAGGCGAGCAGAATCTCGGCGGCCAGGCGTTCTGGTCGTTCGGCGGTTTGTTCTTCGTCGACTCGCCGGAACAACGACGCCTCGGCATCAAAGACTCCCATGACCTGGCGATGCAGGACTGGCAGGGCACGGCCGGCTTCGATCGCGATGAGGACCTCTGGCCACGGCGCTGGGCCGAAGCCTATGTCGCTTTCGCCGCCGGCGAGAAGCGCGACTGGCTGCGCGCCATGGGCCACCGCGTGTTTCCCGTGGTCGGCTGGGCCGAGCGCGGCGGCTATGACGCGATGGGCCACGGCAATTCGGTTCCGCGCTTTCATGTCACCTGGGGCACTGGCCCCGGCATCGTCGAGCCGTTCGAGCGGCGTGCGCGCGAGGCACAGAAGAAGGGCCTGCTGAGCTTCAGGTTCCGCCATCGCGTCGATGCGCTCAGCGTCACCAACGGAACTGTCGACGGCGTGAGCGGCGCAATCCTCGAACCGTCCAATACCGAGCGCGGCGAAAGCAGCTCGCGCAATGTGATCGGCGACTTCTCGCTGCGCGCGCAAGCCGTGATCGTTGCCTCCGGCGGCATCGGCGGCAATCATGATCTGGTGCGCCAGAACTGGCCGAAGCGCCTCGGCGAACCGCCGAAGCGCATGATCTCCGGCGTGCCCGCCCATGTCGACGGCCGCATGATGGGCATCACGGAAGCCGCCGGTGCGCGGCTGATCAATCGCGATCGCATGTGGCACTATGTCGAGGGCATCGAGAACTGGAATCCGATCTGGCCGAAGCACGGCATCCGCATTCTGCCCGGCCCGTCGTCGATGTGGTTCGACGCCACCGGCAAGCGGCTGCCGGCGCCGCTGTTTCCCGGCTCCGATACGCTCGGCCAACTGCAATATATTCAGTCCACCGGATACGATTACTCATGGTTCGTGCTGACACAGGCGATCATCAAGAAAGAATTTGCGCTCTCGGGCTCCGAGCAGAACCCGGACCTCACCGGCAAGAGCTGGCTGATGACCGCGCGCCGCGCCACCAACAAGGGCGCACCGGCGCCGGTTGAAGCCTTCAAGGATCACGGCATCGACTTCGTGGTGCGCGACAATCTCGACGACCTCGTCAGCGCCATGAATGCACTGACCGGCGACAATCTGCTGAAGCTCGATGAGATCCGCACGCAGATCGAGGCGCGTGACCGCACCATGGCCAATCCCTACGTCAAGGATGCGCAGGTGATGAACATCCACAATGCGCGCAAATATATCGGCGACCGCCTGATCCGCACCGCGAAGCCGCATCGCATTCTCGATCCCGCGCAGGGCCCGCTGATCGCCGTGCGGCTCAACATCCTGACGCGCAAGACGCTGGGCGGTTTCGAGACCGATCTGGACTCGCGCGTATTCGGCAGCAACGGCCAGATCATGCCAGGGCTCTACGCGGTCGGCGAAGCTGCCGGCTTCGGCGGCGGCGGCATGCACGGCTATCGCTCGCTGGAAGGCACGTTTCTCGGCGGCTGTCTGTTCACGGGTCGCACCGCCGGGCGCGCAGCGGCGAAGGCGGTGGGGTGATCGGTCTCCCGCTCACAGCCATCCGTTGCGCTTGAAGCGGGTATACAGGTAACCGCAGATCGCGGCGATGCCGCCCAGCACGACGTAATAGCCGTAAGCCCATTTCAGCTCCGGCATGTGTTCGAAATTCATGCCGTAGATTCCCGCAATCGCCGTCGGCACCGCCAGGATCGCGGCCCAGGCCGCAAGCCTGCGGGTAATTTCGGTTTGCTGCGACTGCCCTGACATCAAGCTGGCTTCAAAGGCAAAGGCCAGTACTTCGCGCAGCGAGTCGATATCTTCTTCCGCGCGTTTGACGTGATCCAGCACATCGCGGAACAGAGGTTTCATGTCATCGTCGATGAACAGAATATCGATATGTTCTAGGCGATGACAGACATCGACCAGCGGCCCGACCGCGCGACGCAGGCGCAGCAGCTCGCGGCGCAGCTTGTAGAGCCGCTCGAATTCGGCCCTCGTCAGCATGCGGTGCAGGACACCATCCTCGAGCTCGTCGATCTCGGACAGGATGGATTCGATGACAGGACGATAGTTGTCGACGATAAAATCGAGGATTGCGTAGAGGATGTAGTCTTCGCCGTGCGTCAGGTTGGTCGGGCAAGCCTCGCACCGCTCGCGGACAGACGCATA
This sequence comes from Tardiphaga sp. OK246, assembly GCF_900188215.1. NCBI lineage: Bacteria > Pseudomonadati > Pseudomonadota > Alphaproteobacteria > Hyphomicrobiales > Nitrobacteraceae > Tardiphaga > Tardiphaga sp. OK246. Next base: position 463,678 of record NZ_FZOX01000005.1, on the reverse strand, counting down.
AGACGTCGAGGCGCCATGGCGCACAGACACGACGTAGCCTTTACCCAAGAAGATGTGCGTCTCGCCGAAAGCAACCGTCTGATCGACCAGTTGCGCCGTGCGCGCGACGATGAAGAGCGCTTCGCCATACTGCTCCACCTTGGGATGCTGATGCGACTTCAGCGCGTCCTCGATGGCGAGCGGATGCAGATCGAATTGCGCGCGCAGTTTTTCGAGCAGTTCAAGGGACGGTTCAAACAGTCCGATCCAGACGACATGGCCCGGCTTCTGCGCCCAGACGCCCGCCTCCTCGACGGGGATATCCGCAACACGGCGGCCATTGGCATAGACGCTGGAGGCGACAACGCCAGGCACATTGCCGGCGGTTGCAGCTGAGAGGGGAAACGTCATGCAAGAACCTTGTGTTGTGCGAACAGCAACGGGCGCCTTTGAAGAACGGCGGGGATGCCAAACCGTTCAATCGCCATGCGGCACCGATCATCTGGAATGAATGAGGGGGCTGGAGCGGACGGAGGGAATCGAACCCTCGTATGCAGCTTGGGAAGCTGCCGTTCTACCATTGAACTACGCCCGCATCGTCGCGCCATCTGATCTAGCCGAGACCGGCCGATCCGCCAAGCGGATTGATGGCAGCTGGTTACAGTTCCTTGCGCCGCACACCCGGCCGCGCCCTCCGAAAGGTCACCGCTCAAAGATTCCAGATGACGGCTTCAATTCGCCTGCTAACATCCCTTCGGGATGGCTGGGCACGGATACACAACCTTCGACACGTCGGCGGGCCGATGCGGTATCGCATGGGGCGACGCCGGCATTGTTGGCGTGCAGTTGCCGGAAGCGCGCGAGATCGAGACCCGGCGCCGCCTGCTGCAGCAATTTCCCGATGCGCGCGAATTCCGGCCGCCGGCCGATGTCGACTACGCCATCGAGGGCATCGTTGCGCTGCTGCGCGGCCAAGCCGTCGACCTCGGCGATATCCCCGTCGACATGCATGGCCTGCCGCTGTTCAATTGCCGCGTCTATGAGGCGATCCGGATGATCCCGCGTGGCGAAACCCGCACCCATGCGGAGATCGCAGCAAAGCTCGGCGCCAGCGGTGCGGTCTATTCGGTCGGGCAAGCCATCGCGCGCAATCCGTTTGCGATCCTCGTGCCATGCCACCGTGCACTGGCCGTTGCGGGCCAGACCAGCGGCTTTGCCGGCAATGGCGGCATCATCACCAAGTCGCGGCTGCTCTCGATCGAGGGCGCGCTGGCGGGCCGGACGACCACCCTGTTCGACGCCCTGCTGTCGGTTGCCCCACCGCGCCCACAGGGCTAAATTCAGCCTATGCAGGCAACAACACTGTTCCAGAGCAACGCGATCACCGTCACGGACTATCGCTGTACGGCGGGGCCGGACGACCAGCCGTTTTCCGAACAGCACGCCGGCCATTCGCTCTCCTATGTTCGCAAGGGCAGTTTCGGCTGTCGCTGCCGCGGGCAATCGCACGAACTCATCGCCGGCGCGCTGCTGATCGGGCACCCCGGCGACGAATATACCTGCCATCACGAGCATCATGGCTCTGGCGACGAGTGCCTTTCATTCTCCTTCGCGCCTGAGCTGATCGACACCGTCGGCGACGCCAGGGACATCTGGCAGCAGGGCGCCATCGCGCCACGCGCCGAATTGATGGTGCTGGGCGAGCTCGCGCAGGCCAGCGCAGAAGCGCACAGCGATCTCGGGCTCGATGAGATCGGTCATGCTTTTGCGGCGCGTTTTGTCGACGTCGTCTCGGGCGAGCCGCGCAGGCGTGTGAACGGCAATGCACGGGATCGCCGGCGCGCGGTCGAGGCCGCGCTGTGGATCGACGCCCATGCCAGCGAGGAGATCGATCTCGATGCGGCCGCCCGTCAGGCCGGATTGAGTCCGTTTCATTTCCTGCGCCTGTTCAGGAATGTGCTCGGCGTGACACCGCACCAGTATCTGGTGCGCGCGCGGCTGCGGCGGGCCGCAAACCTGTTGGTCGAGAAAGACCGCGCCATCACCGACATCGCCTTCGATGTCGGATTCGGCGATCTCTCGAATTTCGTGCGCAGCTTCCATCGCGCTGCCGGCGTCTCGCCCCGCGCATTTCGACAGGCTTCCCGCGGCGACCGCAAGATTTTCCAAGAACGGCTGGCCGTGCACTGAGTAACTTGCCGTCCTGATCAACCGGGAGGCACAGCATGGCATCGATTCACAAAGAGATTTTCCTCGGCGCATCGGCAGACGATGTCTGGTCCGCACTGGCCGACTTCGGCGCGCTGCACACAAGGCTGGTGCCGGGCTTCGTCACTGACACAAAGCTGGACGGCGACGCGCGTATCGTGACGTTCGCCAATGGGTCCGTCGCACGCGAAATACTGGTCACCTGCGACCACGACCGGCAGCGCCTCGTCTATGCCATCGTCAGCGAACGTATCAGCCAGCACAGCGCGTCAGCGCAGGTGTTTGCCGATGGACCCGCCCGCTGCCGGTTTGTCTGGACGGCCGACGTGCTGCCGAATGAAATCGCGCCTTATATGAGCAGCCAGATGGATCTGGGCCTTGCAGCGATGCAGACCCAATTCGGGAAAGTGGCGCGATGACGGCATCGTTTCTCGATGCGCTCGCAGCGGACGGTGCTGCCCCGGATCGCATCGGCCAGATGGATCTCTATGGCTGGCTGATCGGCGCTTGGGATCTCGACGTCACCAGATATATGCCGGACGGCAAAGAGCGACGGCGCAAGGGTGAATGGCATTTCGGCTGGGTGCTGGAAGGCCGCGCCATCCAGGATGTCTGGATCGTGCCGCCGCGCGGCCAGTTGCGCGACGGCGACGCCGCAGCGAATGCCTACTCGTATGGAAGCACGCTGCGGATCTACGATCCGCGCATCGATGCGTGGCAGATACAGTGGACCGATCCGGTGATGCAGAATTTCCTCACCATGACCGGCCGCAAGCAGGGCGACGACATCATCCAACTCGGCCGCGACAATGACGGACGCCCGATCCGCTGGAGCTTCTCGCAGATCACGCCGCGCTCGTTTCTATGGCGCGGCGAGACCTCGCATGACGACGGCGCGACGTGGCGGCGCGATGTGGAATTTACTGCGACGCGCGTCGGCTAGAAACTGCTCAGACGAGCTCCGGCCGAATCTCGGGCACGGGGCCAGCCTTCGGTCCCCACGACGTCAGCAGTACGCTGAGCGCCGACAGCACGCCGAGCAGCACCATGGACGCCGCCGCGAGCCAGAAAAAGCTTGTGGCCGAGGCATCGATCGACAGCAGCCACCAGCCTCCAACGCTGACGAAGACCAGCCGCGCGGTTTGCGCTAGCACCGGGCCGAGTACCTTGGCGGCGCCCTGCGAGGCAAAATAGGCCACCGTGGACAGCCCCAGAAAGGCATACATTGGCGCACAGGTGGCCAGATAGGTCCGGCTTGCCGCACGCACACCGGCATCATTGGTGAACATATTGACCCAGGCATCGGGGAAGATCGCGATCAGTGTGCCGAGCAGACCGACAACACCGAAGGCGATCACGCTGCCAGTCCAGGTCACGCGGCGCGCACGCGCGATGCGGCCAGCGCCGATTGCCATGCCGACAATCGGCACCGAGGCGATACCCACCGCGAAAGCCAGCGTGCTCAGCATGAATTCGAGCCGCGCACCGATGCCGTAGCCGGCCAGCACCGCGGTGCCGTATTGCGCCAGCATATGGGTGAAAATCAGGAGAGTCAGAACGCCCTGTAGCGGATTGAAACAGGCGATGGCACCCACTTTCAGAATATCGAAGAACATCCCGCGCTGAATGCGGAAGCCCTTGATCTGAGGCCGGACTCGCGCACGACCGGAAAAGACATACCAGCCCATGACGCCTGTGCCGATCGTGAACGCAATCAGCGTGCCCGCCGCGACGCCGGGCATGCCGAATTGCGGGATCGGACCGAAGCCGAGGCCCAGCACGCCACCGAGAACCACCTGCAAGGCGGCCCCCGCCATCTGCATGGCGGAGGGCATCTTCATGTTGCCGGTGCCGCGCAGGATCGCCGCGAAGGTATTCAGCAGCCACGGGATCACGCCACCAGCGAAGAAGACGGTGATGTAGCCCTGCGCCTGGCTCAGCACATTGCCGCGGCCACCAAGCAGTTGCAGCAGCAAGGAGCCGAAGGTCAGCATGCCGACCGTGAAGGTGAGGCCGAAGCAGATGGCGATCAGCAGCGCGTGGCCCGCCAGCGTATCGGCGCGCGCGCGGTCGCCGGCGCCGAGCGCGCGTGCGATGGCCGAGGACACGCCACCGCCCATGGCGCCGCCGGACATGGTCATGGTCAGCATCACGAAGGGAAACACCAGCGCCATCGCCGCCAATGCTTCGGTGCCGAGCCGGCCGACATAGGTGGTCTCGAAAATAACGACGACGGCGCCTGCCGTCAGCGCAACGACATTGGGCCAGGCCAGCCGCAGGATGGTCGGCAGAATGGGATGATCCAGCAGGGCGTTTTTGGCCGGCGCCTTCAGGCTCGGAAGCGGCTGCTTGTCGGCATCGACCAATCGGGGTTCGGCGACGACAGCGTCGGACATGCATTCTCCCTGAGCTTCCGGTCTTGCCTGCCGGACACCCCGTTCCTAGCACCGATCACGGACAATGCCATGCGCGACGCACGCATGGGGGATGCTCGATTTGCACTGCAGTATCAAGGGGTCGAGGCGCTAGCCGATCGACCAGATGAACGGCAGCGCACCACCTCGTGCCGGCGTCATCGCGATGGGTATATTGCGACCGCATCCGGCGGCGAGGCCCTCGACCAACCCCTGCAAGGCCCTCGCGCAGGCGGCATTGTTGTCGGCGACGCCATCCATCAGTTTCCAGCTCTGCTGCCGGATCTCGAACAGGCCCTCAGACTTGCTGATCTCCACGACGTCGTCCTGCGCTGCGAACAGAACGCCGAGGAATTCCGCAAAGGCCCTGGCGTCGCCGCGCTGCAAGCCGAAGCCGGCAGAGACCTCGTCGAAATACTGCATGCCGATCAGCTTGCCGGTGAGATGCAGCAAATAGCCAGCATCGACCGGACCGAACAGTTGAACCGCCACAGGCGCTGCGGTCCGCACATATTCCATGGCGTAGTTGCGATAGGCCTTCTCCAGCCGGGCTTTCGGCCAGCTATCGACGGGCAGCGCCGGCGCCTTGGCGGGATCGAACAACGGCGCTTCCAGATGGCGCGCGAACACCAGACGCTGATCGATATCCAAATCATGGTCGTATTCGCAGTAATAGCCTTCGAGCCCATCCTGGCCATCGACGCTCTGCTTGGTGCAGACGAAACCCATGCGGGGATTGCCGAGCGAGACGCCGTTGTTGGCGTGCCAGCCGCGCAGCATCGCGCGGGAGACTTCGCCGGGCACGCCGCAGATTGCCGTGCCGCGCCAGATCCAGCGCGGCGGCGGATAGCGGATCCAGGCCTTGCGGTCACTCTCATACATGTACTCGACTGACACGCCGCCGATCCAGTTCGAGAGATAGTGATACTGGGCCGCAGCGACCGCGGGTGGCAGGCTGGACAGACCGAGCTTCACGAGTCCCGGCAGAAAGCGCTCCTGCTGCTGCCGGCGGAATATCCGAAACATGAACTCGGCGGCGTCTGCCGTGCCGCGGCGCGTGACCGTGGTCAGGATCAGGCCAGTGAAATAGGCGTGATAAAGATCGGCGACGCTACGCCAGCGCGTCCAGGTGGCTTCGTCGCCCGTATTTGTCGGTCCGGTCATCGTTTCTTCCCTGATTATTGGGAAGGACCATAGCCGCGCATCACTCTAGCTTCACATGAAATTCATGCAGGGAGGTCGAACGTTCCTGCATTGGCCGCATTAGATCGTTTCAGTCACAAGGACATTCCATGCGCCAGAAATTCCTGCTTTTGGCCTGCCTCGTCGCTCTGGCGCTGCCGCTGGCCGGATGCAACGAACAATCCACCATCGCATCAGGCGAGGATTTCGGACCGTCGCCGAAGCTTGTCGAGCCCAACAAGTCGCTGATCCCGACCGTCAATGTCTCGAAGGCGGTCGGCTGGCCAGAGGGTGCCAAGCCGAAGGCTGCGGACGGCATGACGGTCAACGCTTTTGCGCGCGGCCTCGATCATCCACGTACGGTCTATGTGTTGCCCAATGGCGACGTGCTGGTGGCAGAAAGCAATGCGCCGCCGAAGCCGGAAGACGGCAAGGGCATCAAGGGCTGGGTCATGAAACTGGTCATGGGCCACGCTGGCGCGGGCACGCCGACGGCAAATCGCATTTCGCTGCTGCGCGACGCGGACGGCGACGGCGTCGCCGAAACCAGGACAGCGTTTCTCGAAGGGCTCAACTCACCCTTCGGCATGGTGCTGGTGGGCGATGAATTCTTTGTCGCCAATGCCGATGCCGTGGTGAAGTTTCCCTACAGGACCAATGATACCAGGATCACGACGCCAGCCGTGAAGGTGGTTGACCTGCCCGGCGGCCCGATCAATCACCACTGGACCAAGGATCTCACGGCGAGCCCCGACGGCACGAAACTCTATGCAACCGTCGGCTCCAACAGCAATGTTGGCGAGAACGGCATGGACGCCGAGAAAGACCGCGCCGCGGTGATCGAGATCGACCGCGCGACCGGCGCCTCACGCGTCTTCGCATCCGGTCTGCGCAACCCCAACGGCCCGTCGTGGCAGCCGCAGAGCGGCGCGCTCTGGGTCACCGTCAACGAGCGCGACGAGATCGGCAGCGACCTCGTGCCGGACTATATGACCTCGGTGAAGGATGGCGGTTTCTATGGCTGGCCCTACAGCTATTACGGCCAGCACGTGGACGTCCGCGTGCAACCGCCACGTCCCGACATGGTTGCCAAAGCCATCGCGCCCGATTACGCGCTCGGTGCGCATACCGCATCACTCGGGCTGACCTTCAACACCGGAGACCTGTTTCCAGCCAGCATGAAGGACGGTGCCTTCATCGGCCAGCACGGCTCGTGGAATCGGCGCCCGCAAAGCGGCTACAAGGTGATCTTCGTGCCCTTCACCGACGGCAAGCCATCGGGCAAGCCGCAGGACGTGCTCACCGGTTTCCTCAATGACAGTGGTGAAGCGCAGGGACGCCCGATGGGCGTGCGCATCGATAGCAAGGGCGCATTGCTGGTGGCTGACGATGTCGGCAATACGATCTGGCGTGTGACGCCATCGGGCACGAAGGCGGCAGCGTTAAAGTGATACCAGAGACCTGACAAAGCTCCGTCATGGCCGGGCAGCGCGAAGCGAGGGCTTCACTTGATGTCCCGGCCATCCACGTCTTCCTGAGTTTATGGCCGAGACGTGGAAGCCCGGCACGAGGCCGGGCATGACGAGCTTTTATTACTTCGCCTATCCCACTTGAAATTCTTCACGTCACCGGCGCGGGGTTGAACAGCACCAGGTCGTTGTGCAGTCCCCATTTGTCCGCCCAGACCTGCTTGCGGCCGCTGGCGACGTCGAGAATCAGCTGGAACAGCTCCCAGCCGGCTTCCTCGATGGTCATCTCGCCTGACGCAATGCGGCCGGCGTCGAAATCGATCAGGTCCGACCAGCGTTTCGCCAGTTCGGTGCGCGTCGAGACTTTGATCACAGGCGCCTGCGCCAGCCCATAGGGCGTGCCGCGCCCCGTGGTGAAGATCTGCATCTGCATGCCGGCGGCGAGCTGCAGCGTGCCGCAGACGAAATCGCTGGCTGGCGTCGCTGCAAACAGCAATCCCTTCGTCGTCGCGCGCTCCCCCGGGCCGATCACGCCGCTGATCGCGCTCGAACCGGACTTGACGATCGAGCCCAATGACTTCTCGACGATATTCGCCAGACCGCCCTTCTTGTTACCCGGCGTCGTATTGGCGCTGCGATCGGCGCCGCCCCGCGCCAGATAGGAATCGTACCAATCCATCTCACGTATCAGCGCGCGGCCGACATCCTCGTTGACCGCACGGCGCGTCAACAATTCGATGGCGTCACGCACCTCGGTGACTTCGGAGAACATCACCGTTGCGCCGGCGCGCACCAGCAAATCGCTCGCGAAGCCGAGGGCCGGATTGGCGGTCACGCCGGAAAATGCGTCGCTGCCGCCGCATTGCAGACCGATCACGAGGTCGGAAGCCGGACAGGTCTCGCGCTTGCGCTGGTTCAGGATTTTCAAGCGCGCTTCAGCCATGGTGATGATCGTATCCACCATGTCGCCAAAGCTCTGATTGCTCTCATCCTGAAGGCGCATCATGCTGCCGGGATCGTCCTTCGGCAGCAAACGCTCCGGTGCGAGCTTCTCGCAGCCAAGGCCGACCACCATCACCTCGCCGCCGAAATTCGGATTGCGCGCGATGTTCTGCAGTGTGCGGATCGGGATATAGGCATCCGGCGCATTGATCGCGACACCACAGCCATAGCCGTGGGTGACAGCGACGACGTCATCGACATTCGGATAGCGCGGCAGCAATTCCGCCTTGATCCGCTTCAGCGCGAATTCGAGCGTGCCGGCGACGCATTGCACCGAGGTGCTGATGGCGAGAATATTCTTCACGCCGACGGAGCCGTCGCGATTGCGAAAACCTTCGAATGTGTAGTCCTTCAGCGGCGGCTGGGGTTCCGGAACGGCATTGGCAATCTCAAGGCTATCGAGATCCGGCGCATCGGGCATGTGGATGCGCGCCTCCTCGACCCATTCGCCGGCCGAAATCATATCCAGTGCATAACCGATGATCTCGCCGTAGCGGATGATCGGCGCATCCTTGGCGATATCTTCCAGCGCCACCTTGTGCCCCTGCGGCACGAAATGGCGCAGCTCCAGACCATCGGTCATCCTGGTGCCTGCAGGCAAGCCAAAATCATTGACGATGATGGCGACATTGTCGCGCGCGTTCAGTTTGATGTAGCGCGGCGCATATGCATCTGCTGCCAGCGTGGTGGCCATCGCCTTGTCCTTCCCAAATCTGCCGGCATTCGCGCCGGTCTCGTAGCAGAGCAGTAGCACAAAAGATGACGGTGTCGCGCACTTGACCAGCGCGCTCTGCAGCCCGAATGATGACGTTGAAATGGGCCGGCGCGCCCGAATTCATGCAGAAATGGAATGAACGTGCGTCTTTTCGTCTTCGGGCTCGGCTACAGCGCAAACCGGTTCATCGCCCAGCATGGCGGTCAATTCACCGGGATTGCCAGCACCATCCGCACGGCCGGCAAGTCGGCTGCTCGGGATATCGAGACGCTGGTCTTCAACCCGGATGTCACCGATCCCGGCATCGGTGATCGCCTAGCGAGCGCCGATACGCTGCTCGTCTCGGTCCCGCCCGGCGCAGATGGCGATCCCGTGCTGCTGACCTTCGGCTCTGTGATCGCGGCCAGCGGCATCCAGCGCATTGTCTATCTCTCCAGCGTCGGGGTTTACGGCGATCATCAGGGCGCCTGGATCGACGAAACCGCCCCGGTCTCCGGCGAGGGTCGGCGCAGGGCACGCATCGATGCCGAAGAGCGCTGGCGCGCTCTGGCCGGCGATCGCACGACAATTCTGCGCATCGCTGGCATCTACGGCCCTGGCCGCAATGCGCTGGAAAATCTCAAAGCCGGCAAGGCCCATCGCATCGTCAAACCGGGCCAGGTGTTCAATCGCATTCATGTGGATGACATCGCGGCTGCCATCGCGGCTGCATTCGAATATCCGCAGACCGGCATCTGGAATCTGTGCGACGACGAGCCGGCGCCGCCGCAGGACGTCGTGACATTCGCCGCAGCGCTGATGGGAATCGCGCCGCCGCCCGAGCAGGACTTCGCAACCGCCGAGATGAGCCTGATGGCGCGCAGCTTCTATGCCAGCAACAACCGCATCTCGAATGCGCGGCTGAAACGCGAGCTCGGCGTGAAGCTCGCATTTCCGACCTATCGCGAAGGCCTCACGGCACTGTGGCAGCGGCGCGAGATCTAAGCAGCCGTGACTTTCGGGCTATCGCCCCGTCATCGCTTCCAACCTGTCCGGATATCGGTTGCCCTGAACGGTGATCTTCGCAGCAGCGCTCTCGATATCCCGCAGATCGTCGGCTGTCAGCTCAACGTCTGCCGCACCGAGATTTTCTTTGAGCCGATGCAGTTTCGTGGTGCCTGGAATCGGCACGATCCACGGTTTCTGGGCCAGCAGCCATGCCAGCGCGATCTGCGCCGGCGTCGCCTGCTTCCGCTCGGCGATCTCGCCCAGCAAATCGACCAGCGCCTGATTGGCCTTGCGCGCTTCGGGGGTGAAGCGCGGGAGGATATTGCGGAAGTCTCCGCTGTCGAGCGTCGTGCTCTCGTTCATGGCGCCCGTGAGAAAGCCCTTGCCGAGCGGGCTGTAGGGCACGAAGCCGATCCCGAGTTCTTCGAGCGTCGGCAGCACTTCCTTTTCGGGACTGCGCGTCCACAGCGAATACTCGCTCTGGATCGCAGTAATCGGCTGCACGGCATGGGCGCGGCGAATTGTCGTCACGCCCGGCTCGGACAGGCCGAAATGCTTGACCTTGCCCTCGGCGATCAGATCCTTCACCGCGCCGGCGACATCCTCGATCGGCACGTCGGGATCGACGCGGTGCTGGTAGAACAGATCAATGGCATCGATCTTCAACCGCGTGAGCGATGCTTCGGCGACCTCGCGAATATGCGCGGGTCGGCTGTCGAGACCAATCTGCTGACCGGTCACGGGATCGAGCCTGAAGCCGAATTTGGTGGCGATGACGACCTGATCGCGAACCGGCGCGAGCGCCGCGCCGACGAGTTCTTCATTGGTGAACGGACCATAAACTTCGGCGGTGTCGAAGAACGTGACGCCGCGTTCGACAGCCGCGCGGATCAGTGCGGTCATTTCCGTTGTGTCGGCCGGAGGCCCGTAGCCGAAGCTCATGCCCATACAACCGAGACCGATGGACGTGACTTCCAGTCCGCTGCGTCCGAGTTTGCGTGTCTTCATGTCAGATCTCCTGTGCCATCCGGCGAATGAGCGGCTCCCGCGCTGGTGGGATTTTGCCGCCGACCTGCGACATCTGGAGATCGTGCGCCCATGAGACTAGATGATATAATCTGCACGCACTTATCAGCCGGATTCATGAATGGCCCGCCAAACAATCGACGACCTCCTCGCCTTCTTTGCCGTCGCGAAGGAGGCGAGCTTTACGCGCGCAGCCGCCAAGCTCGGCGTCTCGCAATCCGCGCTCAGCCACACCATTCGCGGTCTCGAGGAGCGGCTTGGACTGCGGCTCCTCACCCGAACGACCCGCAGCGTCGCGCCGACCGAGGCTGGCGAACGCCTGATCCGGACGATCGGCCCCAAGCTGGAAGAGATCGACGCCGAACTCGCGGCCGTCACGGAGCTGCGAGAGAAGCCGGCCGGCACCATCCGCATCACAACAGGTGAGCATTCCGCCGAGACGATCATCTGGCCCGCCCTCGCCAAGCTGCTGCCGCGCTATCCCGACATCAAGGCCGAACTCGTCGTCGATTACGGCCTCATCGATATCGTTGCGGAACGCTACGACGCGGGCGTTCGCCTGGGCGAACAGGTCGCAAAAGACATGATCGCCGTCCGTATCGGACCGGACTTTCGCATGGTCGTGGTCGGCGCACCGTCCTATTTCGCCAAACGACCGCTGCCGAAACGCCCGCAAGACCTCACCGCGCATGACTGCATCAATATCCGTCTGCCGACCATGGGCGGCCTCTATGCGTGGGAGTTCGAGAAGCGCGGGCGCGCCTTGAAGGTGCGCGTCGATGGCCAGATCGTGTTCAACAACATGTCGCTGCGCCACAAGGCGGTGCTGAATGGACTGGGGCTGGCCTATTTGCCGGAGGATCGCGTGCGCGATCACATTGCCTCAGGCCGGCTTGTTCAAGTGCTTGACGATTGGTGCCAACCGTTCTCGGGTTATCACCTTTATTATCCGAGCCGCCGACAACCGACATCCGCATTCGCGGCGCTGGTTGAAGCGTTGCGTTACCGTGGCTGATCAACGGTTGTCGCGTTCCAGCGCCTCAATCCAAACGTGATTGAAGTGAAATCGCACATCGTGAAAAGTTCCTGAATCAATTTGGGCAATGCTGTGTCTTAAGCGCGACGTGGTCGCCAAAGCTGCCTTTTTCGTTTGAGGCGCTGTTGCACGCGTGTGACAGCAATCACTGCGCAATAGTCTAGGTTGCCTTTCGTCATCCCCCGTCGGGATTGAGAAGGAACACCTGATGAAGAAGCTTCTACTGTCTACCGCTGCTCTGGCCCTCGTCGCTTTGGCCGCTCCGGCGTCCGCTGCTGACCTGGCTGCGCGCCCTTACACCAAGGCTCCGGCCTATGCTCCGGCTACTCCGATCTACAACTGGACCGGTTTCTACATCGGCGGTCACATCGGCGGCGCGTTCCCGGGCAACGACAACAACCTGCTCGGCGGCAGCAATGACGGCACGTTCATGGGCGGTGTGCAGGGTGGTTACGACTACCAGTTCGCGCCGAACTGGGTGTTCGGTCTCGAAGCCAATTACAGCTTCCTCTCCACCAGCAGCAACTTCGACAATCGCGGCCTCGGTTCGGTCACCGGTCGTCTCGGTTACACCTGGGGTCCAGCACTGCTCTACGTGAAGGGCGGTTACGCATGGGCTGACTCGCGCTTCACCAACGGCTTTGCCGGCGATGGTGGCCGCGATGGCTACACGGTTGGCGGCGGTCTCGAATATCTGTTCACCCAGAACTGGTCGGGCAAGGTCGAGTACCAGTATTACGACTTCGGCAACGTCAACTTCATCACGCCGACCCTCGCCGTTGGTGGTTTCAAGAACGACGAGCACACGATCAAGGCCGGCCTGAACTATCGCTTCAATCTGGGCAACTTCGGCGCAGGCTTCGTTCAGTAAGCCTGACGATCTATCGTCTACTTCGTCTCCAGAAAAAACTTAGGCCCGCAGCAATGCGGGCCTTTTTTCTTTCTCGGCCACGATGACCGGCGGTGCGTGTCAGACCTTGAAGTGCTTCGAGAGTTTCAGGCTCTGGCCCTGATAATTCGAGCCGATGCGCTGGCCATAGAGGGCATCCGGGCGGTCCAGCATGCGCTCATAGACGAGACGGCCAACGATCTGGCCGTGTTCGAGAATGAACGGCACTTCGCGCGAGCGCACTTCCAGCACCGCGCGCGAACCTTTGCCGCCGGCGCCGTCATGACCGAAGCCGGGATCGAAGAAGCCGGCATAGTGGACGCGGAATTCGCCGACCAGAGGATCGAATGGCACCATCTCGGCGGCATAGTCCGGCGGCACCTGCACCGCCTCCTTGGAGGCGAGAATGTAGAACTCGCCGGGATCGAGGATCAGCGTGCCGTCCTTGCGCGCCGAGATCGGCTCCCAGAACTCATTGACGCTGTAGCCACCGCGACGATCGATATCGACCACGCCGGTATGGCGCTTGGCACGGTAGCCGACGAAGCCCGAGGCATTCTCGCCGGAGAGATCGACAGACAGCGCGAGGCCATTGTTGAGGTCGGCCGTGTCGCTGTCGACCAGCGGCTCCTGCGCGTGGAGTTCTTCCAGCGCCTCGGTGTCGAGCACCGCATCGCCGACGCGGAAACGGACCTGCGACAGGCGCGAGCCTTCGCGCAGCAGGACTGGAAATGTCTTCGGGCTGATCTCGGCATAAAGCGGCCCGTGATAGCCCGCACCGATCACATCGAACCGTCTGGTGCCATCAGCAATCACCCGCGTGAACACGTCGAGGCGCCCCGTGGAGCTCTTCGGATTGGCAGCCGCGAAGATGTTCGGCGGCAGCGCCAGGCTCTCGATCAACGGCACGATGTAGACGCAGTTGGTTTCGAGCACCGCGCCATCGGACAGATCGATCTCGTGCAGCTTCAGCTCGTCGATGCGCTCGGCGACCGTCGAATTCGGCCCCGGCAGGAAGCTGGCGCGCACACGATAGGCGATGGAGCCGAGCCGCAGATCGAGGCTGGCGGGCTGAATCTGGCTCTCGACGAAGGGATATTCCGGCAGGATCAGGCCTGCATCGGCCATCGCCGCAATCATGCGGTCGGGCAGAATTCCATCGGCATCGGGGGCAAGCGTAAACGGCACAGGTCTCGTCCTTCGGTCGTCCTTCAGCGAGAATACACTGAAAAATAGCGACTTTACCGGTTATCTCAGCCCCGCCTTGACGAAAAGGGCAAGCGGGAATATGCACATCGTTATCCCGTGGTGATTTGAGCCGGCCGGCTTGCAGCCACGTAAAATAAGTCGCTAAACAGGCCGGGGACACATGTCCTTCCAGCATGCGATCCCGGCCTGAGGACGTCCGTCCAGGCCGGTTTTTTTGTGCCCGTGTTACGCGGGTACGTTGGAGGTCACATGTCTACGAAGTCCTATCGCCCCGAAACCCGGCTCGTTCATTCCGGCGCGCTGCGCTCGCAATTCAACGAGACGTCCGAAGCCCTCTTCCTCACGCAGGGCTTCATCTACGAGACCGCAGAAGCCTGCGAGGCGCGGTTTAAGGGCGAAGATCCCGGTTTCATCTATTCGCGCTTTTCGAATCCGAATACGTCGATGTTCGAGAGCCGCATGATCGACCTCGAAGGTGCGGAGGCTGCACGCTCGACGGCCACCGGCATGGCCGCCGTGACCACCGCCATTCTCGCGCCGCTGCGCATGGGCGATCACGTCGTCGCCGCCAAGGCGCTGTTCGGCTCCTGTCGCTACGTCATCGAGGAGCTGCTGCCGCGCTATGGCATCGAGTTCACCCTCGTCGACGGCCTCGACCTCGACCAGTGGCAGAAGGCAATGCGCCCAAACACCAAGTCGCTGTTCCTGGAAAGTCCGACCAATCCGACGCTCGACGTGCTCGACATATCAGCCATCGCTGACATCGCCCATGCCGGCGGTGCGCGACTGATCGTCGATAACGTGTTCGCGACGCCGCTCTGGCAGAGCCCGCTGGCGCTCGGTGCAGATGTCGTCGTGTATTCGGCGACCAAGCACATCGATGGGCAAGGGCGCTGCCTCGGCGGCATCATCCTGTCGTCGAAGGACTTCATCGACGAGCATATTCACAACTATCTGCGCCAGACCGGCCCCTCGATCTCACCGTTCAATGCGTGGACGCTGGTGAAGGGACTGGAGACGCTGGCGATCCGCGTCGAGCGGCAAACCCAGACGGCCGCGGCGATCGCGGATGTGCTCGCCCAGCATCCGAAGATTTCGCGACTGATCTATCCGGGCCGCGAGGATCATCCCCAGGCGGCAACGGTGAAGAAGCAGATGCGTGCGGGTTCGACGCTGATCGGCTTCGAGGTAAAGGGCGGCAAGGCAGCGGCGTTCCGCGTCCTCAACGAGCTGAAAGTGGCCCGCATCTCCAACAATCTCGGCGACGCCAAGAGCCTGGTCACGCATCCGGCGACAACGACGCATCAGCGCCTGCCGCTGGAAGCGCGGCTCGAACTCGGGATCACCGAGGGCTTCATCCGCTTCTCGGCCGGCCTCGAGCATCGTGACGATCTGATCGAAGATCTTCAGGCGGCACTGGCGAAGGCGTAGCCAATCTCTCCATCGTCATTGCGAGGAGCACTTGCGACGAAGCAATCCAGACTTTCTTTCAAGCAAGACTGGATTGCTTCGCTCAGCGAAAATCGCCGAAGGCGAATTTCGCGGGCTCGCAATGACGGCTGAGAGGCATTCGCCCCTCTTCGAACTTACAGCGGCTTCTGCGCCTGCTGAATCTGCGGCTCGTTGATGCCGAGCTTCACCTGGCCGACCGACTTGATGATGTTGTCGCCAAGCAACTGTGCGAAGCAGGCATAGCCCCAGTCGTTCATATGCAGGCCGTCGGCAATAACGAAGCTGTCGAACGACATCTGCTGGCCTTCGTGCCATTCCTTCATCACTTCGAAGCGCGGGAAGATGCCGACCTTGCGCAGTTCGGCCACCTTATGCAGCAGCGAGACCATCTTGCTGGTGCCTTCGGGACGCGTATTCACCAGCGGCGAATATTGCGGATCGACCAGCACCAGATCGGCGCCTGCGGCCTGAATGCGGGCGACGCCGTCTTCCACCATCTTGCTGGTTTCGCCGGGATCGAGATTACGCAGCACCGCATTGGTGCCGACCTGCCAGATCACGAGGTCAGGCTTCGAATTGATCACTTCGCTCTGCAGCCGCGCCATCATTTCCGGCGCATCTTCGCCGCCCTTGCCGCGGTTGAGCACGGTGATGTTGGCCGACGGGTAAGCACGATGCAGCTGCGCTGCAAGGCGGTTCGGATAGGTGAATTCCGGCGCCGTCGAACCATAGCCTTCGGTGGAGGACGAGCCGAACGCAACGATGACCACGGGCTTGCCGGCCACGAGCTTGCTGGCCACATGCGGCAGCGCGCCCATCGCCTTCATGCCGCCTTTCGGTGTACGGCAGGGGACGCGGCTCAAGATATCGGTCGCGGTCTTTGCGACTTCCTTGACCTTGTCGATGGCCTTCGCAGCGACGCCCCTCTTCGCGGCGTCCGCGGGATCATTCACCGCAACGCCCTGATCGGCGCCCTTGCCGTCAGCTGGGGCGGCCTGCGCCGCTTCGGCGTGCGCGACGGACGATGAGATCGGGAGTGCGAGAGTCGTAGAGGCAGCAAAGGCAGCGACGACAGCAAAGCGAGACAAATGGCCGACGAAACTCATTAACGCTGAATCCTCAAATCCGCTGCTTTGATCTTAGCCGCATCGACGACAAAGGTCGAAAGTGCCCGGCCAAGACAATCATGCACCCGCTTCGCCAGCTCCATGCCGGGTGACGCGCTGAACAGGTCAAAATCACCGCTCTCATTCCAGTGCCGCATGATGGCGAAACGGTCGAACAGCGGGACGTCGTGCTGCTGCGCCACCACACGCATATTATCTAGGTAGGCGGAGCCGGAAATCATCGTCTCCGTGCGTGGACTGTACTGCAGATTCATTAAAATGACGTCAGTTCCGGCCTTTTGCATGGCGGCAACGCCCTCATCCAGGGCGTTCCGGAAGTCATCGGCGTCGGCCTGTTTCATGGCATCCACGGTTCCGGTCTGCCAGATCACCAGGTTCGGCTTCTTGTCCGTTACCAGCTGTTCCAGGGTCGGGGCCATTTCCTCGGCGGTCTTCTTGACCTGCAGCTCCAGCGCCACGTTCACCTCGACGCCCGGCAGCTTCTCCTTCAGATAGGCCTGCAGGCGGTTCGGATAGGCTGCGGAATGGTCGGAGACCCCGATCACCGAGGATCGGCTGCCAATGACCAGAATATCGAGCTTTCCGCCCGGTTTGGCCGCAGCCTCGACCTTGGGCAGGGTGCTTTCGGAGGTCAGGAGGTAGGCGGGAACCTCACAGGTATGCGCGGGCGGTTCGGCCCGGACAGGAGCCGCCACCAGCAGGCCAGCCAGCATCGTGAGCCGCAGAACGGCCTTCATGCTTCCCCTCCTGCGAGATCCGCGTCGGATCGTTTGGCGCGGGATCCGCCTTTGACAGTGACGCCCTTGTACCACGAAAACACCCAGGCGGCGGTTGACATAACAACTATGCCGAGGAAGCTGATCAAGGCATGCATGCCGGCTCCGCCGGCGACCTCAGCCAGCACGAAATGGCCGGCAAAGGCCAGGAACACCCCGATACAGAAGATTTCGAGCGAGTGCTGGCCGCACAGCACCATCGGCCGCAGCCAGACCGATTTCAGCCCCGGCCACTCCTTGGGCAGGAAACGGACCGTGAGCGCCGCCAGCGCCAGGAAGTGGGCGAAGCGCAGCACGTCGAGATCGGTCTTGTTGATGGGATACATCCACTGCTCGATGACCTTCGGCAGCAGATGGTGGATCTGCGGAATGTACCAGGTCAGCGTCACCCAGAACGCCGCCAGAAGATAGGCCACGCAGAGCCAGAGCGTGATGTTGGATGACAGTATCCGCGACATCCTGACGGCGCCGCCCAGCGCGCACCAGGCACCGAACACGAACAGCAATTGCCAGGCGAACGGATTGAAGGCCCAGACGCCGTTCGGATAGGCCGTCAGATGCAGGTCGAATTCCCAGGTCAGCGCATAAAGACCGACCGACAGCGCCAGCGTGAGATCGGCGCGGCGCCGCATCAGCCAGAGGATCGGCGGCAGGAACAGCATGAGGACGATATAGAGCGGCAACACGTCCATGTTCACCGGGCGAAATTTCAGCAACAGCGCCTGAACGATGGTCACGTCAGGCTGTTTGAGAAAATCGAGAATCCCCATTTCCTCGGAATAAAGCGGGTTCTCGAACCGCGTCGCAACATAGGAGATTTCCGCGAGGAAGATCGTGAACAGGAAGACGTGGGCGACATAGATCTGCCAGACCCGCTTGAAGATGCGCGCGCTGGCAACCAGCGTGCCCTGCTCCTGCATCGCGCGGCCATAGACGAAAGCGGCGGTATAGCCGGAGATGAAGATGAAGATCTCGGTGGCGTCGCTGAAACCGTAATTACGGATCGTCAGCCAGGTCAGGATATTCGGCGGCAGGTGATCGATGAAGATCAGCCACAGCGCCAGCCCGCGAAACAGATCGAGGCGCAATTCGCGTTCGGTGCCTGCGACGGGAAACGACACGGCATCGGCACGCGTCGAGGCGCGCGACGCGGACACGTGGGAGGACGCATCTGCGTGGGGATGGCCGGCAATCGGGTCGGCAACAGAGGTCATTCAGCACCGCTCAACGGAAATCGTCGCATGATGAAAATCGACCGCCCCACACCACGCAGGCCATCTGCATGGGGCGATCCGTCACGTCATAGCCAAATCAGGGATCGATTATGCGGTAACTATGTTGAAACCGCGATGGGTTGCCGCCGTTCCGCGCAGCACTCCACGCCGATTTTCCCTGGATTTGGCCGGTAACGTGTTTTTCGCTATGCTTGCGACGCATTTTGAACGATGACACCGCCATGTACCGCGCCATAACACGACAGATCGAAGTCACCGTCGAACCGAATTTCATGCCTGAAAGCTCGTCGCAGGAGAAGCGACAGTTCTTCTGGTCCTATACGGTCGTCATCACCAATGCCGGCAAAGAGACCGTGCAGTTGAAGACCCGGCACTGGATCATCACCGATGCATCCGGCCGCATGCAGGAAGTGCGCGGCGAAGGCGTCGTCGGCGAGCAACCCGTACTCGGGCCCGGCGAACGCTTCGAATACACATCGCGCGTGCCGCTGCCGACGACGTCCGGCTTCATGGAAGGCACCTATCAGATGGTGACCGATACCGGCGAGCCGTTCGAGATCGACGTGCCGCTGTTTTCGCTGGACGGACCGGACGGGAAACGCGTGCTGAATTAGGCGACCGCCGTAGAAATGTAGGATGGGTAGAGCGTCTTCGCGAAATCCATCATCACCACCGTATGTTGATGTTGGTGATGGGTTTCGCTCCGGCGCAAGATGCGCCTGCGCTCTACCCATCCTACGGCCTCATCGCAGATTCAACTGTCAAACAGCCACGGCCCTTCAGACATGCGTCATCGCCCCCATTGTTTGCGGCGCGGGGGCGCCGTCGTCTCTTGCATTCCCGCCCCCTTGTGAGAGGGCGTGCGGAACGCCGGGTGCCCGATGCACCCTTGGGCCTGATGCGAATGCGGTCTTCCGCAATAGTGAATGCATCAGGACTTTCGGAGGCGCCGAGCCAGTGCCCGACGTTCCGCCTGCGGTGTTTTTTCGGTTGCTTGCACTTTGCCTCGACGAACGCTCCGATCGCGAATTAAAGTCCCAAGGCGATGGGAAGGGAGCCTCAAGCGAGTAAGCCGAACGCGTTTTGACTTGGTCGTCCGTCACACTGTCCAGGGGTCTGTCCATCCCAAGGCCGGCCGTCTCCTTGCCAGTGGCAGTGCTGGCGCAGATCCGTCCTGCCCGAAGACAGACGTCCCCCATGAACCGCGTAACGCCGCATCTCCGGCGTCCACCGCATCCTGCCCCGCGAACGTGACGATCGCGATCGCCCCTCTCGGTGGGGCAGGACAGAGGGGAATATAATCAAGGCAGGGATCTTGTCAACAGAGGATAGGAAAAAATGTTTAGGCGCTGTCTTGCGGCCCCAAACTGTCATTCCCCGGCAAACCAATTGGTTTGCCTGAGGGCGCGGGCGCATCTTTGCGCACGTGAACCCGGAATCCCCGCCTGGGAGTCTCCGACAGCGTAAAACACTCTGGGATTCCGGGTTCGCGTCCGGCAAGTGCCGGCCGCGCCCCGGAATGACGAGTGTGGATTGAGTTTCCTCGCCGCACCAATTGGTGTGCCGGGGAATGACAGCGGGGCGTGACGCGGGCGAATGCCTATTCCACGCCCGCTTCCTGCGGTGTGAACTCATACACCGACGAACAGAACTCGCAGGTCACGACGACCTTGTCGTCCTTGACCATGTCGGCGCGGTCCTGCGGCTCGAAGCTCTTGAGCATGCCGGACACGGCATCGCGCGAGCAGGAACACTCCGCGCGCAGCGGCGATGAGGCGAAGACGCGGACGCCGCGCTCGTGGAACAGGCGATACAGCAGCCGCTCGCCGGACAGATCGGGATCGATCAGCTCGACATCCTCGACGGTGCCAATCAGCGACTGGCCCTCGACCCAGGCGTCATCTTCCGGCACAGCATCCACCTCCGCGCCCTCCGGCGCATCGCCGGCATGGAGGTCGCGCTGCACGCGCTCCGGCGCCTTTGGCAGGAACTGCAGCAGCATGCCACCGGCGCGCCAGCGATGTGTCGGGCCACCTTCCTCGCCGCTGCGCCATTCCTCGCCGACGGCGAGGCGCACCTTGGTCGGAATCTGTTCGGAGCGCAGGAAGTATTCATGTGCGGCATCTTCCAGCGTACCGCCGTCAAGCGCGACGAGCCCCTGATAGCGGCTCATATCCGCCCCCTGATCGACGGTCATCGCCAGATGGCCCTTGCCGAGCAGCGCCGCGGTGCCGAGACCGGGCAAAAGGCGCTCGGCATCGAAACGCGCATAGGCGCGCATTTTATCCGGCGCGCGGAAGTCGACGATCATCAGCGACACCGGACCATCGGTCTGGGTCTGCAGGATGAAGCGGCCGTCGAATTTCAGCGAGGAGCCGAGCAGCGTGGTCAGCACGATGGCCTCGCCGAGCAGCTTGGCCACCGGCGCAGGATAATCATGCTTGGCGAGCAGCTCGTCGAGCGCCGGGCCAAGTCGCGTCAGCCGCCCGCGTAGGTCGAGCGGCGCCACCTCGAAGGGCAGCACCGCGTCATCGACCGGAACGGAGGACGGCGCGCGAATGGGGGCGTCGGGCTGGAGATTTGGATTTGATGGGGTCATGGCGCTCTATGTAAGGGCGAGGAGCTGAAATCGAAACCCCGCAAAGGGGCAAATGTCCGAACGAATACAAGGCATCCGGCGACGATTTGCCCCCGCTCGGATGAAATATCTACCAAGTATAAGCGAACGATGTTTGAAACCTACCTTAGGCGGTGGCACCTCGTCCCGGACGGCACGGCCATTACCTCCCACGCCGGATATTTGCTGCCAGTCCTGCATCGGGGCCAGCCGGCGATGGTGAAACTGGCCAAGGGCGAGGACGAACGCGCCGGCAGCGCGGTACTGGAATGGTGGGACGGCGACGGCGCCGCACGGGTTCTGGCCCGCCATGACGACGCATTGCTGATGGAACGCGCGCAAGGCCCGGCCTCGCTCTCCGACATGGCGCGCGGTGGACAGGACGACGAAGCCTCGCGCATCCTGTGCGCCGTGGCGGCGCGGTTGCACCGGCCCAGGCAAAAATCGCCGCCTCCGCTGGTACCGCTGCAGCATTGGTTCCGCGAACTCGCGCCGGCCGCAGCGACCCATGGCGGCCTGTTACGTCGCTGTTCCGAAACGGCCAACGCTTTGCTGGACGACCCGCGCGAGGTGACCGTGCTGCACGGCGACCTCCACCATGACAATGTGCTGGACTTCGGGGAGCGTGGTTGGCTTGCCATCGATCCGAAGCACATCATCGGCGAGCGCGGCTTCGACTTCGCCAACATTTTCACCAACCCGGATCTCTCGGACCCCACGCGCCCGGTCTCGACCTTGCCAGGCCGTTTCCAGCGGCGTGTCGAGGTCGTCAGCGACGCGGCCAAACTCGATCGCTATCGCTTACTGCAATGGGTCCTGGCATGGACCGGCCTCTCGGCCGCATGGTTCCTCGGCGACGACGATCCGGCGAGCATCGACTTTCAGGTGGCCGAGCTGGCCGCGACAGAACTCGATCGCTGATCGCGCCTCACGCCACCGCGTTGAGGCACCAGGCCAGAATGCCCTTCTGCGCATGCAGACGGTTTTCTGCCTCGTCGAACACCACCGACTGCGGACCGTCGATCACCTCGTCGGTGACCTCCTCGCCGCGATGGGCGGGCAAGCAATGCATGAACAGCGCATCGGGCTTGGCCAGCGACATCAGGCGCGCATTGACCTGATAGGGCTTGAGCAGGTTGTGGCGGGTCTCGCCGTCCTTGTCGCCCATCGACACCCAGGTGTCGGTGACGACGCAATCGACGCCCTTCACCATCGCATCGGGATCGTCGCTGAAGGTGATCGGCGCGTTTGCCGCCTTGACCCAGTCCTTGAACGGCTTCTTCGGCGACAGCTGCGGCGGCGTCGCGATATTGAGTTTGAACTGGAAGCGTTCGGCCGCATGCGCCCAGGACATCAGCACATTGTTGTCGTCGCCGGTCCAGGCCACGGTGCGTCCCTTGATCGGGCCGCGATGTTCCTCATAGGTCATGACATCCGCCATCACCTGGCAGGGATGCGAGAACCGCGTCAGGCCATTGATGACCGGCACCGTCGCATTCTCCGCGAGTTCCATCAGCGAGTCATGATTGAGGATGCGGATCATGATGATGTCGACGAAGCGCGACAGCACGCGCGCGGTGTCGGCAATGGTCTCGCCGCGACCGAGCTGCATTTCGGCGCCGGTGAGCATCACGACTTCGCCGCCGAGCTGGCGCATGCCGACCTCGAACGACACGCGGGTGCGCGTCGAGGGCTTTTCGAAGATCATCGCCAGCGTCTTGTTCTTGAGCGGACGATCGGGCTCGGCATTCGAGCCATCCCGCCCTTTCAGCTTCGCCTTCATGGCGGCAGCCGCGTTCATGATATTGCGCAACTCACTGGCCGGCACGGCCGTGAGATCAAGAAAGTGCCGCGGTGACTTGCTCATCACGCGGCTCCCTGCGTCTTGGCAGATGAACCGAGGGCCACGCAGGCCTGTTCCAGCCGCTGCACGGCCTGCTCGATCTCGGACTCGCTGACGATTAGCGGCGGCAGGAAGCGCACGACATTATCGCCGGCGCCGACGGTCAGCAGCTTCGCGTCACGCAATGCGGCCACGAGATCACCAGCCGGCACGACAGCCTTGAGGCCGATCAGCAGACCTTCGCCGCGCACTTCGCTGAGCACATCAGGGTGGCCGTCGACCACGCCCGCGAGTTTCTGTTTGAGCAGCAGCGACATCTTCTTCACATGGTCGAAGAAACCGGGCTTCAGCATGATATCGAGCACGGAATTCGCGGCAGCGACCGCCAGCGGATTGCCACCGAAGGTCGAGCCGTGCGAGCCGGGCGCCATGCCTTCGGCCGCTTCCGCCGTGACGAGACACGCGCCGATCGGGAAGCCGCCGCCAAGCGCCTTGGCCAGCGACATCACGTCGGGCGTCACACCAATGCGCTGATAGGCGAACAACTCGCCGGTGCGGCCCATACCGGTCTGCACTTCGTCGAAGATCAGCAGGATGCCGTTCTTGTCGCAGAGTTCGCGCAGCGCGCCGAAGAACGCGTTGCTCGGCGCACGCACGCCGCCCTCACCCTGCAGCGGCTCGATGAGAATGCCGGCGATGTTCGGGCCGATCGCCTTCTTCACCGCTTCGATATCGCCGAGCGGCAACTGATCGAAGCCGTCGAGCGGCGTGCCGTAGCCTTCGAGATATTTGGCAGCGCCGGTCGCCGCGAGCGTGCCGAGGGTGCGGCCATGGAACGCGCCTTCAAAGGTGATAATGCGCGTGCGCTCGGGATGGCCCTTGGAGAAATGATAGTGGCGGGTCACCTTGATCGCGCATTCCATCGCTTCCGCACCCGAATTGGCGAAGAACACGAAATCGGCAAAGCTTTGTTCGCACAGCCGGGCCGCGAGGCGCTCGCCGTCCGGGCTCTTGAACAGGTTCGACATGTGCCAGAGCTTGGTGGCCTGCTCCTGCAATGCGGCGACCATATGTGGATGCGCATGGCCAAGTGCGTTCACGGCAACGCCGCTGGTGAAATCGAGATAGCGCTCACCATCGGTTCCAATCAGCCACGCGCCTTCACCGCGCTCGAAAGCGACATCCGCACGCGCGAAAACAGGCAGCAAGTGAGCCTGAGAGAGGGGCGAAGACGTTGCGTTGCTGGTCATAACCGATCCGATCGAAAAGACTGCGGCCGCGTCGATGACAACTGTGCGAAATCGAACAACGGACCCTAGAAACGAAACGTGCCGCCCTTCTCGGGCGGCACGTGGGCATTATTCTATGTGTGCTGTGAAGACTGTCAACCGCGCACTGCGGCTTTCGAGTCACACGGAGTCGCAGAAAAAGCCGATTTTGCAGCTTTATTTGCAGAAGCATGTGGACGCGGCATGCCCGACTCTTGCGCGCGAGTCACGGCATATTGTAGCTTTTGCCTCGTCGGATACGACATCTCGTGCGGCGGTAGATCCTTTTGACACATCCAGTGCGGCGTAACAGCCGGACGCGAAATTCGCGCCCGGTGAGCGCTAAAGGATTCTGACCGCAGGGATTTTTGAAGTCTCAACTCGCAGCGCTGCCCGGTCAGGCCGGCGCTCACGAAGGGAAAACGGCGATGACGGTAATGACATGGACCGACGATCGCGTCGAACAGTTGAAGAAACTCTGGGAAGGCGGCCTTTCCGCCAGCCAGATCGCTGCGGAACTCGGTAACGTGACCCGCAACGCCGTGATCGGCAAGGTGCACCGCCTTGGCCTGTCCGGCCGTGCCAAGAGCCCCTCCTCGGCAGCTCCGCGGCAGCGCAAGGCGCGCCCGGCACAGCAGATGGTACGTGTCGCCCGCCCGATGGCACGCGGCAATACCGCCCTGGCCCATAATTACGAGATCGAGGCCGAGCCCGACCCGATCGCCTATGACAACATCGTTCCGATCAGCCAGCGCCTGTCGCTGGTCGAACTCAACGAAGCCACCTGCCATTGGCCGATCGGCGATCCGTCGAGCGCGGACTTCTATTTCTGCGGCGGCAAGGCCCTGGCCGGCGCCCCCTATTGCGCACATCACTCGCGCATCGCCTATCAGCCGGCCAGCGACCGCCGCCGCGCAGTCCCGAAGCCGACGCGCTGAGCTGGAAAGCATCTAAACCAAATGAAAATGCCCGGTGATGAGCCGGGCATTTTTTGTTTGCGGGCTTCTAACCTCGCCCCGCTTGCGGGGAGAAGGAAGATACCTACTCCGCCGCCTTGTCGAAGCGGTCATCCAGCGCATAGCCGGCACCGCGCACGGTGCGGATCGGATCGGGCTCGCCAGCGGGATTGAGCAGCTTGCGCAGGCGGCCGA
The DNA here is from genome assembly GCF_900188215.1 of Tardiphaga sp. OK246. Lineage (NCBI taxonomy): Bacteria > Pseudomonadati > Pseudomonadota > Alphaproteobacteria > Hyphomicrobiales > Nitrobacteraceae > Tardiphaga > Tardiphaga sp. OK246. The sequence goes on along the minus strand of NZ_FZOX01000005.1, from coordinate 438,093 downwards.
TATGCACGTCGACGGTGCGCTCGTCGATATAGATGTCGCGGCCCCAGACGCTGTCGAGCAACTGCTCGCGGCTGAACACGCGGCCCGGATGTTCCAGGAAGAACTCCAGCAGGCGATATTCGGTCGGACCGAGATCGATCGGACGGCTTGAGCGCACGACGCGGCGCTTGTCGCGGTCGAGTTCGATGTCGCCAAACGCCAAGACGGTGGCGAGACGCTCGGGAGCTGCACGACGGAGCAGGCCCTTCACGCGCGCCAGGAGCTCCGGCACGGAGAACGGCTTGACGATGTAGTCGTCGGCACCGGTGGCGAGACCGCGAACGCGCTCGCTCTCTTCGCCCCGCGCCGTCAGCATGATGATCGGCAATGCCTTGGTTTCGGGCCGTGCGCGCAAGCGGCGGCACAGCTCGATGCCGGACAGGCCCGGCAGCATCCAGTCGAGCACCACGAGATCCGGCACCCGCTCCTTCAAGCGGGTGTCGGCATCGTCGCCGCGAGCGACGGTTTCAACATCATAGCCTTCGGCGTCGAGGTTGTAGCGAAGCAGCGTCGTTAGCGCCTCTTCATCTTCCACAACCAGAATGCGTGCATTCACAGCCATCTTGATCAATACCCTCAGTGACGTCCGACAAGTCTTTAAATCATGATCCTTGCGGAAGACTGGCTTCCACTTTTCCTGATCATGCTTCAGACCGTCGGCGTATTCGCGAATGTGGTCATGTCGCCCTTCGGGCGCTTGTCGAGGATCTGCTGGCCCTCGATCATGTAGAACACGGTTTCCGCAATATTGGTGGCATGGTCACCGATCCGCTCGATGTTCTTGGCGCAGAACATCAGGTGGATACAGAACGAAATGTTGCGCGGGTCTTCCATCATATAAGTCAGGAGTTCGCGGAACAGCGAGGTGCAGATCGCGTCGATTTCCTCGTCGCCCTTCCACACCGTCATCGCGGCAGGCAGATCGTGTGCGGCATAGGCGTCGAGCACGGCCTTGACCTGGGTGGTCACGAGGTCGGTCATATGCTCGAGGCCGCGGATCAGCTTCAGCGGATGGAAGTCGCTGTCGAGTGCATTGACGCGCTTGCCGATATTCTTGGAGAGATCGCCGATGCGTTCCAGATCGGTGGCGACGCGCAACGCGCCGACAATCTCGCGCAAATCGACAGCCATCGGCTGGCGCTTGGCGATGGTCAGCACGGCGCGCTCTTCGATCGTGCGCTGCAACTGGTCGATCTCGGAGTCGGTGGCGACGACGCGGGCGCCAAGTGCGACGTCCCGGCGGATCAGCGCGTCGACGGATTCGACGATCTGCCGCTCCGCGAGGCCACCCATCTCGGCGACGAGACGGGTCAGCTCCTGCAGATCGTCGTCGAAAGCCTTGGTGGTGTGTTCAAAAGCCATCTCAAATTCCTCCCGCGAATATGTCGCGTCAGCCGAAGCGGCCGGTGATGTAATCCTGGGTACGGCGGTCGGTCGGCGACGTGAAGATCTTGTTGGTCTGATCGAACTCGATCAACTCGCCGAGATACATGAAAGCCGTGCTGTCGGAGACGCGGGCGGCTTGCTGCATGTTATGGGTCACGATCGCGATCGTGTACTGATCCTTCAACTCGTCGATCAGTTCCTCGATCTTCGCGGTCGAGATCGGATCCAGCGCCGAGCACGGCTCGTCGAACAGGATCACTTCCGGCCGCACCGCGATGGTGCGCGCGATGCAAAGGCGCTGCTGCTGACCGCCCGACAGGCTGAGGCCCGACGCATTGAGCTTGTCCTTGACTTCGTTCCAGAGTGCACCGCCGCGCAGCGCCCTCTCGACGCGGATGTCCATCTCCGACTTGGAGATCTTTTCGTAGAGGCGGATACCGAAGGCGATGTTTTCGTAAATCGTCATCGGGAACGGAGTCGGCTTCTGGAACACCATGCCGACGCGGGCGCGCAGCAGGTTGAGATCCAGCTTCGGATCCAGAATGTTCTGGTTGTCGAGCATGAGCTGACCCTCGGCGCGCTGGCCGGGATACAGGTCATACATGCGGTTGAAGATGCGCAGCAGCGTGGACTTGCCGCAGCCCGACGGGCCGATGAACGCAGTCACGCGGTTCGCCATCAGCGTCAGGTTGATCTTCTTCAGGGCGTGGTGTTCGCCATAGTAGAAGTTCAGGTCGCGCACGGTGACCTTGGGACGGGTCTCGCCCTGCAGGGCCGACGGCGGCGGCATCGAAACGGAAGGAACGCCAGACGACACAGAAAGCTCACTCATTTTGCTGTCCTCTCGGCGCCGAGAATGCGCGCGCCAATGTTAAGGGCAAGTACGGTCAAGGTGATGATCAGGGCACCGCTCCAGGCGAGCTGCTTCCAGTACTCGTATGGGCTCTGCACGAAGTTGTTGATGGTCACCGGCAGGTTGGCCATCGTCTTGGTGAGATCGAGGCTGAAGAACTGGTTGCTCAGCGCGGTGAACAGCAGCGGCGCCGTTTCACCGGCGACACGCGCGGTCGCCAGCAGCACGCCGGTGATGAGACCGGCGCGGGCTGCACGATAGGCGATCCGCTTGATGACCAGGGAGCGCGGCAGGCCGAGCGCCGAGGCCGCTTCGCGCAGCGGGTTCGGCACGAGACCAAGCATATCTTCAGTGGTGCGAACCACGACGGGGATCACGATCACGGCGAGCGCAAGCGAACCGGCGAGAGCCGAGAAGCCGCCCATCGGAACCACCACCGCACCATAAACGAACAGGCCGATGATGATGGACGGGGCCGACAGCAACACGTCGTTGATGAAGCGGATCACCGAGGTGAGTTTGTCGTGCTTGCCGTATTCCGCGAGATAGGTGCCTGCAAACAGGCCGAGCGGCGCGCCGATGCCGACGCCGATGACGGTCATGATGATCGAACCGACGATGGCATTGAGCAGGCCGCCTTCCATGGAGCCGGGCGGCGGCGTGTTCTGGGTGAAGATCTGCAGGCTGATGCCGGCGATACCGTTGTAGAACAGCGTGAACAGGATCAGCGCGAGCCAGGTGACGCCAAAGAGAGCGGCACCCATGCAGAGCCCACGGATGATCATGTCGTTGCGGCGGCGTGATGCGTAAATCGGGTTCATATTAGTTGCCCGCCTTCTTTTCCAGACGCAGCAGCATCAGACGCGCTGCCGAGAGCACGAAGAATGTCAGCACGAACAGCAGGAGACCGAGCAGGATCAGACCCGATTGATGCAGACCGTCGCTCTCCGCGAACTCGCTGGCGATCGCTGCCGAAATCGTGGTGCCCGGGCCAAAGATCGAGCCTGTGATCCGGAACGAGTTGCCGATGATGAAGGTCACCGCCATCGTTTCACCGAGCGCACGGCCGAGCGCCAGCATGACGCCACCGATCACACCAACGCGGGTATAGGGGATGACGACGTTGCGGACGACTTCCCAGGTGGTGCAGCCGACGCCGTAAGCAGCTTCCTTGAGCACCGGCGGCACCGTCTTGAACACGTCGACCGAGATCGAGGTGATGAAGGGCAGCACCATGATGGCGAGGATCAGCGACGCGTTGAACAGCGAGAGATAGGACGGCGGGCCCGCGAAGATCACGCCGAGAACCGGGACGCCTTCGAAGGCGCTGATCATGAACGGCTGCACATGGTTGGCCAGGAACGGGCCGAGCACGAAGAAGCCCCACATGCCGTAGATGATCGAGGGAATACCGGCGAGAAGCTCGACCGCCATGCCGATCGGGCGGCGCAGCCAGTTCGGGCACAGTTCGGTGAGGAAGATCGCGATGCCGATGCCGACCGGGATGGCGATCGCCATCGCGATCACCGAGGTGATCAGCGTGCCGTAGATCGGGCCGAGCGCTCCCAGCACCGGCGGATCAGCCGACGGTGCCCAGCGCTGCGTGGTCAGGAACGAGAAGCCGAATTCTCGAAGCGCCGGCCACGCACCAACGATGAGCGACAGAATGATGCCGCCGAGGATAAACAGAACGGACAGAGCCGAGATGCGGGTGATCCAGTAAAACGCCTGGTCCCCCGTCTTGAAGGCATTCAAAGCCTTCGCACGATCATAAGGTCCGGCAGCGTCCATCGAAGAGCTCTGTACGGCCATGTCTGCCACGCCAGTCCCCTGTAATTGTTACAATACCCCAAAACGCATTGCCCTGGAGGGGCTTGTCAGGGCGCGAAGTCAGAAGAGAAGAAGAAAGAAATTCAGCCCTGCAGCAAACGGAGGAGAGATGCCCCTCTCCTCCGCCCACACACCAGATCAGCTCTTGATGTCAGCCGACCAGGTCTTTTCGATCAGCTTGACGACGGGTTCCGGCATCGGAATGTAGTCGAGCTCTTCAGCCATCTTGGCGCCCTTCTCGAACGACCACTTGAAGAACTTGATCGCTTCAGCCGAGGCCGCCTTGTCGGTCGGGGTCTTGTGCATCAGGATGAAGGTCGCGGCAGTGATCGGCCACGAGGTTTCGCCCGGCTGGTCGGTGAGGATGACGTAGTAGCCAGGAGCCTTGGCCCAATCGGCATTCGACGCAGCAGCCTGGAAAGCGGCGACGGTCGGCTGCACGGTCTTGCCAGCCTTGTTGACCATGCCGGTATAGGTCAGCTTGTTCTGCTTGGCGTAGGCATATTCAACGTAACCGATTGCGTTCTTGGTCTGACCGACGTTGCCAGCAACGCCCTCATTGCCCTTGGCGCCGACGCCAACCGGCCACTCGACAGCCGTACCGGTGCCGACCTTGGTCTTCCAGTCAGCCGAGGCCTTGGACAGATAGTCGGTGAAGTTGAAGGTGGTGCCCGAACCGTCCGAACGACGAACGACGGTGATGGCAGCCGACGGCAGCTTCAGCTTCGGGTTCAGCTTGGCGATGGCAGCGTCGTCCCACTTGGTGACCTTGCCGAGATAGATGTCGCCGAGCACTTCGCCGGAGAGAACCAGCTCGCCCGAGGCGATGCCTTCGAGATTCACGACGGGAACGATCGCGCCCATCACCATCGGCCACTGAACCAGGCCGTCCTTCTCGAGCTGCTCAGCCTTGAGCGGCGCGTCGGTGGCGCCGAAGGTCACGGTCTTGGCCTGGATCTGCTTGATGCCGGCGCCCGAACCAATCGACTGGTAGTTCAAACCATTGCCAGTCTCTTTCTTGTAGGCGTCGGCCCACTTCGAATAGACCGGGAACGGGAAGGTTGCGCCGGCACCCGTGATGTCGGCGGCAAATGCCGAGGTCGAGGCGGCGACGAGGCCGGCAGCGACGATCGCTTTGAGGAATTTCATGGGATGTCTCCAATCTCGTGAGCGACCGCGCCGGATGCGCCAGTTGTGCTCACGCCGCCCGTTTAGGGGTGGTCGATTGTGCTTTTATGATAGTTCCGTGACACTTGGATGACGGCACCAAGCATCTGTAAATGCTTTGTTTTTCTGCCTCCGCGGATAATTTTACCGTGTAAATGACAGCGAAAATGCCCTGCCATAAGGGTCATGCCAGGCCGTCAAAATCCGCCGTCACAGGGGTTAACAATATGTTTCAGCACGCGGAATCCGGCCTCGCGTGCATGCGCGCGAATGACAGCGGCGGGCACGATATTGAGGGGGATCGGACGCAATGCCGCACCACCCGCCAGGGCTTTTTTGACTGCCTGAGCGAAGCGCAGCGATGCGGGACCGCCCGAGGGCGGCCCTGACGGGCGCAAGAGAACGAAGAGAGTTTAAGGCGTCAGGACGCGGCGGAGGTAGGAGGGGCCGGCGGCGTCTTCACCTGCGGAAAGGCGGCGGTAAAAGTCGCGCCGTTCTTCGGCACGCTTTCGATCAGCAGCCGGCCGCGGTGCCGGTTCAGAATGTGCTTCACCAGCGAGAGGCCGAGGCCCGTACCGCCCTGTGCGCGGCTGTCGCCGACATCGACCCGGTAGAAACGCTCGGTCAGGCGCGGCAGATGCTCGGGGGCGATGCCCGGACCATAGTCCCGCACGGCGACGCGGATCTCCGGCACACCCTCCGAGGTCGACTCCGTGGTCAACGATACGTCCACCTTGCCACCGGATGCGCCGTATTTCAGCGCGTTCTCGATCAGGTTCTCGAACAGCCGAAGCAATTCCTCGCGATCGCCAGCGATGGACACCGGCGTCTCCGGCAGCGCCATTTCGATCCTGACGTTGCGCTCATTGGCCAGCGGCTCCAGCCCGTCGCCGACCTGACGGATGATGGGGAGAATATCCACCAGCGTATCCGGCCGCACATGCGCCGACAGTTCGACGCGCGACAGCGACAGCAGATCGTCGATCAGCCGTGCCATGCGGGTCGCCTGCGCATGCATGATGCCGAGAAAGCGCTCGCGCGCCTTGGCGTCGTCCTTGGCCGGCCCCTGCAACGTATCAATGAAGCCGGACAGCGCCGCCAGCGGCGTGCGCAGCTCATGGCTGGCATTGGCGACGAAATCGGCACGCATTTCCTCGACACGGCGCAGCGGCGTCTGGTCGTGGAACGTCATCAGCATGCAGGTGTCGGTGCCACCAAAGGCGGTCGGAACCGGCACCGGCGTGATCATCAATTCCATCCAGCGATCGACCGGAACGTGGTCGAGATAAGTCGCGCGGCGCGGCTCGGTGGTGGCGATGGACTCGCGCAAGGCGGTGATGATCTCCGGCGAGCGCAGCGCGAATTGCGCCAGTTCGTTCTTGCGGAGTGCCGGCGCAAGCTGCGCGGCAGCGGCATTGAGATGGATGACGCGGCCGGCGCGGTCGAGCAGCACGGCGGGATCGGGAATGCCGGCAATGATGGCGCGCACCGCGGGTGCCTCGACCGGATTGGCGGCCAGCGCCTCGTCGCGCGCCGTCACCACATCATGCAGCCGCCACGGCACCAGCGCCGCGCCGGCGATGCAGACGAACACGATGCCCGCGCGAACAGGCGACAACTCGCCGAAAAACACCAGTGCGGCCAGCGCCAGGCCGGCGGCCAGCAGGATGATCGCTGAATGCCGCAGCCGGTCTGGCCACGGCGAAAACATGGTCGATGGAGAAGCTTCAATGGCCATCTGAACCGGATCTCTTCCTGCTGCGAATGCGAACGTATATCAGGCGCCGGAGCGGCCATGTTCCTTGAGCGGGTGGCCGACGCCGGGCTTGGCGTCCGCCGCGACCGCCTGCAGCTTCTTCGATCGCGAACCGATAATAAGCTCGCGAAGCGTCAGTAACATGACTGATATAAAGAACGGCGCGAGGTAATAAAGCACCCTGAACAGCAGCATGCCAGCCAGCAGCTTTTCCTGATCCATCATTTCGAGACCGACCAGCATGGCGGCGTCGAACACGCCAAGACCGCCGGGCGAATGGCTGGCGAAACCCAGCAAGGTGGCCGAGACGAACACCACCGCCACCACGACGAAACCGACGTCAGGCTCGGCGGGCACCAGCATGTACATCGCCAACGCACAGAAGCCGAGATCGATGATGCCGATGGTAATCTGCAGCAAGGTGAGCGGGCCACCCGGCAGTACCACCGACCATGGGCCGCGGCCGACGCTGCGCGGCTTCATCCAGACCCAGACCACATAGCCGACGAGGCCGGCGAGGATGATATAGGCCAGGATGCGGTTCATCCATGGCGGCACCTGGTTGATCGCGCTGGCCGCCTCCGGGTGATAGGCGATGCCCATGCCGAGCACCGCGAGATTGCCGAGCCAGAAGGTGAGGCCGGCGAGAAAGACGATCTTGGCGACATCGACGGCGCTGAGATCCCAGGCCGAATAGATGCGATAGCGCACCGCGCCGCCGGTGAAGACGCTGGCGCCGACATTGTGGCCGATGGAATAGCTGGTGAAGGCCGCCAGCGCGTTGATCCGGTACGGCACGTCGCGGCGACCGATCGTGCGCACCGCAAACCAGTCGTAGAATGTCAGCGTGAAATAGCCGGCGGCAACCGACAGCGCGGACAGCATGATCAGCCGCGGCTCGGTCTCGGTCATCGCCCGGAAAACGGCAGCAGCGTCGATGTTGCGCAGCTTGTGATACAGCATGTAGCAGGCGATGCCGATCACCGCGACGCTGATCAAGACACCGAGCTTGTGCAGGATTTGCTTCTCGCGCAGAAACGAGATCGCCCTGCGTATTGCTTCCAGCATCTCAACCTCGAATGCGATCCCCTGACCAGAGAGATCTGGACCAGGAAGTCAGACTAGCCTCGGCGGAACCGCCACATCAGTTGTCTCCGGCACAACCGTCGTAGCGCGTTTTGCGGCAAAGTGGAATTCGCCGACTGTGAATAAAAACAAGCCACATCAGTATATTAGGTCAGTCCTAACAAACCACCAGCCTCTCGGGCGCATTCGCTGCGGCAAAATGCCGACGTCGTGACGCGTCTCACGTGACAATGAGGCTTTCGTGACCTCATGCCGCCGATTTGGCGGCGAGACGTTGATAAAAAAGACGGCAACGGCATGCACCACAGACCTCAGGTCGCGCGGGCCTGCTGCCTGACCACCACGATGTCGCGCAGCCATGATCCGATGGCGCAGCCGACGAGATAGAAGCCGAACAAGGCGAGGCCGAGATCGAGCCAGTAGCCGAAGCGGCCGGGCACGACCTTGGCAATCGCGATGCCGACGATGACCGCGGCGATCACCGACAGGCGCTGGATCCAGACCCGCGACACCGAACGCCCGCGATAGACCACGGCGATCCAGCCCATGCAGAAGCCGATCAGGAACGCTCCGAGCAGCCAGCCCCAGTGAAACATCGCAAGATAGGTCATGGCGCTTGCCTCACGACGAATTCGATCCGGCGATTCTGCAGCTTGCCTTCGTCGGTATCGTTGGTGGCGATCGGCTGCGTGCTGCCGTAGCCGATGGTGGAGAAACGGTCCGCCGGCAGGCCGGCCTTCACGAGATATTCTTCGACGGCGAGCGCGCGCTTTTCCGACAGCGACTGATTGAACGCCGCGTCGCCATCGCCGTCGGTGTGACCGGCGATCTCGACCCGGACATTGGGACAGCGCATGGCGATCTCCACGAGGCGATCGAGCAAGCCTGCCGAATCCACATTGATGCTGGCGCTGGAGGGCTCGAACCGGATGCGACCCTTGGTCAGATTTTGCGCGAAGAGCTGCTGGCACACGCTGGCATCGACCGGCGCCGCGGCGGGCTTCACCGAGACTTCGGCTTTGGCCTGCCAACCCTGCGGGAGCTCGCGCGCCAGACTTGCGCGGATCTGGTCCGCGGCGACTTCGTAGAGCGCGTCACCTGACAGCTTCACCTCGCGGTCGGACACCACCAGGGTCCCCGTCGACAGGCGTGAAAGCGCACCCAGTGCTGTCGTCACCGCGGCGGCAAAACCACCGGGCGCACCGATGCTGGCCTTCAGGTTGTCGACGATCTTCTCATTGCCGAACTTGCGTCCGGCAGCCGACGCAAGCGCGGCGTGAATGGTGTTGTCCGGGACATAGCCGCTCAGCGTCAGCGTGTTCGTCACGGGATCCTTGTTGGCCTGAAACACATAGGGCGGCGCCTTGACGTCATTGGCCGCGACCGTGAAACCTTCCGGCAGATTCTTCAGCGCCGCCGCAATGGCTTCGCGGCCACCGAGATCGCGCGCCATGCCGGAGAGGCTGATATTGGTATCCGAAATCACCGCCTTGCCTTCCTTCAGCTTGGCGACCTGATCGAGCAAGAGCACGGCTGCGGCATCAAACCGCGGCGGCGCGCCGCGCTTCAGACCCATGCGGTCGGAGACCTCGGTTCCGCTGAGTGCGGCGCGGGCCGCTTCCACGATGCGCGCCTTGCTGGCCGGCAATGGCGCGGTTCCCCACAGCGTCACGCGGACATTGTCGCGCTCCGCGACCCAGACGAACGGCTTGGCTTCCGCGACGAGGCGGGTTTCGTCATTGACCAGGCGAACGCCCGGCGTGGCCTCGACCGACGAGACCGCACTGCGGCGACCATCTTCGGAAAATGCTTCGGCAGAAAACGAGACGTCACGCCCGGCAACCGTGATCTGGCTCTTGTCGAGGATCGTGTTTTTCAGCGCCGCAGTGCTGTGCGCCGTTAAATCCGTTTCAAGCGGAATCGTGCTAACCCAGGCAGCAACCGCCCAAAGGATGGCAAGCGGGATGAGCCCGGGCCACCATTTGGCACTCCACCTGTAAAATCCGTGCATTCGACGTCCTGCGGGTCTGGAAACAGAGAGAAAACAAACCCTTGCGGGACTGTCAAATTGAAATCAAGGCAAACCTCTGGCGTCGCCGCGGGTATTCGAATAACGCTTTGTTCAATCGTTTCTGATCATTTCCGTGGGTAGCATCAATTGCTCGGTCATACGATGAAGCAGATTCGCAACACGATTATTCGTGCCGGCCTGGACGCGCTGTATTTCAGCGGCGCCCACCGGGTGTTGCGACCAATCTTCGGCGGCGTGGGCACCATTTTCATGCTGCACCATGTGCGCCCTGCGCATGCCGGTCCGTTCCAGCCCAACCGCCACCTCGAGATCACGCCCGATTTCCTGCGCGCCACCCTCGCTTATCTGCGCGCGACCGACGTCGATATCGTGACGCCCGATGAAGTGCAGCGACGGTTGACGGAGCGGGATTTCTCGCGCCGCTTCGCCTGCTTCACCTGCGACGACGGCTATCGCGACAACCGCGACCATGCATTGCCCGCGATGCGGGATTTCGACGCCCCCTTCACGGTCTATGTCACCAGCGACTTCGCCTCCGGCACAGGCCGGCTATGGTGGGTGGCGCTGGAGCGCGTCGTTGCCAGGGCCGATGCGATCGAGGCCCCGATCGACGGACAGATGGTGCGCCTGGACACATCGACTCTCGCCGGCAAGGACATGGCGTTCGACCGCCTGCATGGCTGGCTGCGCGGATTGCCGGAAGAAGCGGATATCCGCCGCGAGGTCAGCGCACTCTGCGCCGCGCATGGCATCGACGAAGACGCGGTCAGCCGTGAGCTGTGCATGTCGTGGGACGAACTCAAACCTTTCGCCGCCGATCCGCTGGTGACAATCGGCGCGCATACCGTAAGCCACTGCAATCTCGCCAAACAGAGCGAAGCGATGGTCGTGCATGAGCTGTCAGCCAGCCGCACCGATATCGAAAACGTTCTGCAGCGCCCGGCCGTGCATCTTGCCTATCCCTATGGCGACCGCTGCGCCGCGGGCACACGGGAATTCGCATTGGCAAAAAGCGCCGGCTTCGAGACAGCCGTGACGACGCGCCCCGGCGTGATCGCCTCGGACAACTTCTCGCAGCTCACAGCGCTGCCGCGGGTCTCGCTGAACGGAAACTATCAGGACACCCGCTATCTGCCGGTGCTGACCTCCGGCGCGGCCACCGCGATGTGGAACGGCTTCCAGCGGGGCGGCGTCGGATAGTCTGGCCCACTGCAGGCGAACTGCAGCCTTGCTGGAGTCTTGCTCCCCGCGCCGGATCAGACCGGCTTTTGCGGCAGATCGGTATCCGGCGGAAAATACACGCCCGACATCGGATCGACCCAGCACAGATGCTCGTTGACGCGGGTTACGCCAGTCACATTTTCAGCAGCCACGACGATCGCCCGACGGACATTCTCGTCCGTGATGAAGCCGTCGATGTCCACGACGCCATCCTTCACCCGGACGTCGAGGCCGAATGGTGTCCATTCGTTATGCCTGAGCACAGCGACGATGCGACGGCGGATCAACGCATCACTCGACCCGACATCGGAGACATCGTGCATGAGATCGGCGATGGCTTCGACGAAATTCTGCCGGCTGACGATACCCACGAGCTTGTCGCCCTGCACCACCGGCACGCGCTTGATGTGATACTTCTCCATCACGTCGACAATATCGGCCAGACCGGTCTCCTCGGTCACCGTCCGGACCTCGCGGGTCATGATCTCGTGCACCTTGCGGCCGGCTTCGCGGACATAATCGATGGCCTGCAGGCTGGGGCCACGCACGAATTCGAGCCAGCGCGGACGCTTGCGCTGCGTGCCGACCTCGTGCCGACGCAGGAAGTCCCGTTCGGTCACAATGCCGACCAGCTTGCCGGCCGCATCCACCACAGGCAATCCGCTGACGTGATAATCGATCATCAGCCGCGCAGCTTCGCTAATCGACGCGTCCGGCGACACGGTGACGAGCTTGCGGGTCATAATTTGATGGGCTCTCATGACACTCTCCCGTTGGGTTGAGGTCCGTTTGCTGGACGAACCAACGCGAGAAGCCTACGCCGGCCGCCGGTTCCGGCCTTGATCTGGGTCAACTGCAGTAGCGCTTGTTGACTCGCCTTGTTGACTCCCCTTGCCCGCCGCCGCACACAATCGGTCCAACGACAAAACAAACGGGAGGCGTCATGTTCACCAATCTGTTTTCGCTCGATGGCCGCATTGCACTCGTCACCGGCGGCTCGCGCGGCATCGGCAAGATGATCGCGGCAGGATTTCTCAGCCAGGGCGCGGCGAAGGTCTACATCACCGCGCGCAAGGCCGGGCCGTGTGAAGCCACCGCGAAAGAACTCTCAGCGCAGTATGCCGGTGAATGCATCGCACTGCCGATCGACATCTCGACCATGGCTGGCATCGAGATGCTGGCTGCCGAAATCAAGAAGCGCGAACCCAAGCTCGACATTCTCGTCAACAATGCGGGCGCTGCCTGGGGCGCGGACTTCGATGAATTTCCGGAGAGCGGCTGGGACAAGGTGATGACGCTGAACGTCAAGACGCCGTTCTTTCTGACCAAGGCACTGGCCGGGCCGCTGCGTGCAGCAGCCAGCGCGGACAAGCCCGCCAAGGTCATCAATATCGCGTCCATCGACGGCATCTTCGTCAATCCGATGGAGACCTATTCCTATGCAGCGAGCAAATCCGGCCTGATCCACCTGACGCGGCGGATGGCCGTCAAACTGATCCAGGATCACGTCGTCGTCACGGCCATCGCGCCGGGCCCGTTCCAGTCGGACATGAACAAGGCTGCACGCGACAATGCCGATGAAGTGGCAACCCGGGTGCCCGCCGGCCGGATCGGCACCGACGAGGACATGGCGGGCGCGGCGATCTATCTCGCCTCGCGTGCCGGCGATTACGTGGTCGGCGCCACCATCGCGGTGGACGGTGGCATCGTCTATGCGAATCCAGGCATCAAGGGCGACGGCTGGGACTGAGGGCAAGCGCGCCGCGTCATTGCAGCCCTCCGGGCTGCGATGACGTGCGGTCGCTGCCAATCTATCAGCCCCGGCTACAAACTAAGCAATTAGCCAGCGTCCGGCTTGCGAACGACATTTAGGCCGCAAAGCTATTCTGAAATAACCATCTGATTTATATAAATATAATCTCCTGACCTATTCCATCGTCGCAGTTGTACACAATGGCACGCTGCTTGCTTTGTTAACCTCTGAGACATCCATGCCTCGGGGAGTACACGGCAATGGCGGACTCACTGCATACAACGACGGTCCTTGCAGAACCCGGCCCGATCGCGGTCGACTGGGGCACGACAGCGCTCGTCATCATCGACATGCAGCGCGATTTCATGGAGCCCGGCGGCTTCGGCGAGACGCTCGGCAATGACGTCTCACAACTCGCCAGCGCCGTCGCCCCGATCGCCGCGGTCCTGAAAGCCGCGCGCGAAACCGGGATGATGGTGGTGCACACCCGTGAGGGGCACCTGCCCGATCTGTCCGACGCACCGCCCGCCAAGATCGAACGCGGAGCGCCGTCACTGCGGATCGGCGATCCCGGTCCGATGGGACGCATCCTCATTCGCGGCGAGGCCGGTCACGACATCATTCCCGCACTCTATCCCGTCGAAGGCGAGATCGTCATCGACAAGCCCGGCAAGGGCGCATTCTACGCCACGACGCTCGGCGCCGATCTCAAGGCGCGCGACATCGACACGCTGCTGGTCTGCGGTGTCACCACGGAAGTCTGCGTCAACACCACCGTGCGCGAGGCCAACGACCGCGGCTATCGCTGCATCGTCATTTCTGACGGCTGCGCGTCCTACTTCCCCGAATTCCACGAGATGGGCCTGAAGATGATCAAGGCCCAGGGCGGCATCTTCGGCTGGGTCGCCGACTCCGCCGCCATTCTCGACGCCATCACACGTTCTGAACATGCACCGGAGACTTCCAACAAACTTGCAGCAGGAGCATCACGATGAGCACGACCGCGGGGACGCTTTCTAAAGATTCTGCCGGCAAATCCGACTTCAAGCCCGCTCTATGGACGCCGGGCGACTGGAATGCGTTTTTCGGCTTCGGCACCAATATTCTCGTCAACATGCTGGTGCTGACGGGCCTGCTGCGCTTCGTGCTGAAGATGCCTGACAACATCGTATTCGGACGCATCCTGCCGGCGATGGGCCTGATGATGTGCCTGTCCACGATGTACTACGCCTGGCTCGCCTACAAACTTGCGCAGAAGACCGGCCGCAGCGACGTCTGCGCGCTGCCCTCGGGCATCAGCGTGCCGCATATGTTCATCGTCACCTTCGTGATCATGCTGCCGATCTCAATCACGACAGGCGATCCCATCAAGGGCTGGGAAGCCGGCCTCGTCTGGGTGTTCTTCCAGAGCTTCATCCTGATGATCGGCGGCTTCATCGCGCCGTGGATCCGCAAGGTGACACCGCGCGCCGCGCTCTTGGGCACGTTGGCCGGCGTCTCCATCGCTTTCATCGCGATGCGCCCGGCGCTGGAAATGTTCATGACGCCGGTGATCGGCCTCACATGTTTTGCCATCATCATGCTGAGCTGGTTCGGCGGCTATAAATATCCCAAGGGGATTCCGGCAGGCCTCGTCGCGATCGGCGTCGGCATGGTGATCGCCTGGGGCTCCAATCTCTTTGGAGTCGGCATCGGTGGCGTCAGCGTCGCCGGCGTCAAGGCAGCCTTCACCAATTTCGGCTTCTCGGTGCCGATCCCGGCCTTCGATCACGTGTTCTCGGGATTCCAGTTCCTCGGCATCATCCTGGTCACCGCCATTCCCTATGGCATCTACGATCTGGTCGAGGCGATGGACAACGTCGAAAGCGCGGAAGCTGCCGGCGACGAATATCCGACCACCCGCGTGCTGACCGCAGACGGCGTCGTCTCGCTGATCGGCTGCCTCATGGGCAACCCCTTCATCAACGCGGTCTATATCGGCCATCCCGGCTGGAAGGCGATGGGCGGCCGGATCGGCTACTCGGCAGCAACCGGCCTGATGGTGATCGTACTGTCATGGTTCGGCGTCATCTCGCTGATGCTGGCCGTTATCCCTGTGGTCGCGATCTCACCGATCCTGCTCTATATCGGCATGCTGATCTGTGCGCAGGCGTTCGAGACCACGCCGCGCGAACATGCTCCGGCGATTGCCCTCGCACTCACGCCGCATCTTGCGGCCTGGGCCACGGTGCTGCTGTCGGGCGCACTCGGTGCCGCCGGGATGAATTTCGGCGCGATCCATTCGCCCGAATTCATCGCCAAGATGGGACAGAACGGCGTGCTGTTCCACGGCCTCGAAGTCATGGGCGGCGGCTCGATCCTGGTCGGCCTGGTGCTCGGCGCCATCGCGGTGTTCGTGATCGAGCGGAAGTTCATCAACGCTTCGGCTTTCGCTCTGGCCGGCGCGGTCCTGACCTATTTCGGCTTCATGCACGGCGAGGCGATCGGGATCGGCGGCGGATTGGGGGTGACGCCCGGCGTCGCTCTCGCTTATGCTCTTGTTGCAGCCGGGCTCTTTGCCGCGGACAAGTTCGGCGCAACCAGCCTGTCTTCTGTCCCGCAATCGGAGCCGCCACTTGCCGTGCCTGCTGAATAACATCGTCTCAACCTGCGGGTGGCACACCCGTGCCATCCGCAGCAGGTTCGCATCGTGAGTGAGTCCGTTCCCGAGACCAGCGCTCCCGAAACGATCGCCGCCATCGTTGCCGCGCATCGCGCCGGCACCGTGACGCCCGCACAGACAGTCGCCCGTAGCTATCAGCGCATCCGCGACCGCGGTGACACGGCGATCTTCATCACACTCCGCGTTGAGGCCGAAGCGATTGCCGAAGCCGAGGCGCTCGCTGCGAAGGATCCTGCAACGCTGCCGCTCTATGGCGTGCCGGTCGGCGTGAAGGACAATATCGACGTCGCCGGTCTGCCGACCACCGCCGCCTGTCCCGCTTTCGCCTATAACGCAACGCGCGATGCCAGCGCCGTGGCGCGGCTGCGTGCCGCTGGCGCGATCGTCATCGGCAAGACCAATCTCGACCAGTTCGCGACAGGTCTGGTCGGCGTGCGCTCACCCTATGGCATTCCCAAGAATGCGATCCGCGACGATCTCGTGCCGGGCGGATCAAGCTCCGGCTCTGCCGTTGCCGTGTCCGCGGGACTCGTGCCGCTGACGCTCGGCACCGACACCGCCGGCTCTGGCCGCGTGCCCGCCATGCTCAACAATATCGTGGGCCTCAAGCCCAGCCTCGGCCTGATCCCGACCGCCGGCGTGGTGCCGGCCTGCCGCACGCTGGATTGCGTCTCGATCTTCACGCTCACGGTGGACGATGCTGTTGCCGCGCTCGATGTGATGGGCGGCTATGACGCCCATGATCCCTATTCGCGCAGGCGGGTACCGGGTTCGCTCACCGCGTTTCCGAAGGACCTCAAGCTCGGCGTGCCGCGCAATGGCCAGTTGATCTTCTTCGGCGACAAGGCCTCGGAGAAAGCCTATGCGGACGCGCTGAAGCGCTGGACCTCGCTCGGCGCGACGCTGGTCGAGTTCGACCTCGAGCCGTTCTATGAGACCGCGCGGCTGCTCTACGATGGACCATGGGTCGCCGAGCGCCTGCTGGTGATCCGCGACCTGCTGGCGTCTGCGCCGGATGCAATTCATCCGGTGACGCGCGAGATCACCATCGCCGGTGCACGCCAGAGCGCGACGGATACGTTTGCGGCTTTGTACAAGCTGCAGGAGCTGAAGCGTGTCGCCGAGCAGGCTTTCTCGGCTATCGACGCGCTGGTGCTGCCGACGGCGCCGACCGCCTATACGACGGCGCAGGTGCTCGCCAACCCCATCGAGCTCAATTCCCGGCTCGGCACCTATACCAACTTCGTCAACCTGCTCGACCTCTGCGGCCTCGCCATCCCCGCCGCCATGCGTGCCGACGGCATCCCGTTCGGCATCACTTTGCTGGCGCCGGGCGGCGACGACGCCTTGCTGGCCAGCATCGGCCGGGTGTTTCACGCCGATACCAAATTGCCGGTTGGCGCCAGGGCCCTGCCGCAGCCGGCGCTGGCGGCACTGTCCACTGAGTTGGCCGAAGGCGAAATCGCAATCGCGGTGGTCGGCGCGCATCTCTCCGGCATGGCGCTGAACAGCGAATTGACGGCGCTGAACGGTCGCCTGCTGAAAGCCACGACGACGGCGCCGGACTACAAATTCTATGCGCTCAACGGCACCACGCCGGCGAAGCCCGGCCTGCTGCGCGTCGCGGAGGGTGCGGGCGCGGAAATCGCCGTCGAAGTCTGGGTGTTGTCGGCAGAGGCCTTCGGCAAGTTCGTTGCATCGCTTCCGCAGCCGATGTCGATCGGCACGCTGACATTGTCCGACCGATCGAGCGTCAAGGGCTTTCTGGTGGAAGCCAAGGCGACGGAAGGCGCGCGGGACATCTCGTCGTTTGGCGGATGGCGGGCCTATATGGCAGACGCAAAATAATACGCCGTCATGGCCGGGCTTGTCCCGGCCATCTACGTCTTGCTTTGCGGCAAAGACGTGGATGCCCGGGACAAGCCCGGGCATGACGGAGTTATAGTTGCGGGCAGCGACGCGAAACTTACGCCGCGCGGATATTCCCCATGAACCGATCGAGCTCGGCACGCAGCCGCGCACTCTCGCTCGACAGGGTCTGTGCCGAATTCAGCACCTGAGCCGACGCCGCGCCGGTTTCGGTCGCGCCGCGGTTGACGTCGACGATATCGCCGGCGACCTGCTGGGTGCCGTGGGCAACCCGCTGGACGTTCTGTGCGATTTCGCGCGTCGCAGCGCCCTGCTGCTCGACGGCGCTGGCGATCTCGGACGCAATGCCGGAAATCTCGCCGATGGTGCTGCCGATCTGCTTGATCGCCGACACCGATTCCTGCGTCGCGCTCTGCATGCCCGCGATCTGGGTCGAGATTTCCTCGGTCGCCTTTGCAGTCTGGCTGGCCAGCGACTTCACTTCGGACGCCACGACCGCGAAGCCGCGGCCGGCATCTCCGGCACGCGCAGCCTCGATGGTCGCATTGAGCGCCAGAAGGTTGGTCTGTTCCGCGATCGCCGTGATGAGATCGACGACGTCGCCGATGCGCTGTGCGGCACGCGACAATTCGCCGATGCGGGCATCGGTCTGCTGCGCCTGCACGACGGCGCTGTCCGCGATCTTGCTGGAGGTCTGGACCTGGCGGCCGATTTCATTGACCGACAGCGAGAGCTCCTCGGTTGCGGTCGCGACCGACTGCATGTTCGAGGAGGCCTGATCCGATGCGCCGGCGACGCGGCTCGACAATCCCTCGGTGGTCTCGGCGGTGCGCGTCAGCGTGCCCGCTGCGGTTTCCAGCTGCCCTGCCGATGCCGACACGTTCGAGACGATAGCGCCCACGGCAGCCTCGAAATCGTCGGCAAAGCGGATGAGTTCGGCACGGCGCGCCGCACCGGCCTCGCGGCTTTGCTCTTCCTGCGTAGCGGCATCCCGCTCGGCCTTCGCGATGGCCTGTACCTTGAACTCTTCCACGGCCGACGCCATGTCGCCGAGTTCGTCGCGGCGGCCGAGACCCGGCAGTACGACCTCGAAGTCGCCGGCTGCGAGCTTGCGCATCGCTGCGCACATCGCAATCATCGGACCGGCAATGCTGCGGCCCAGCAGCAGCGCAAGGATGGCACCGACGATGAAGCCGCCAACGCCCAGCACCATCACCTGGCGCTCGGTATCGTGGATCGTGGTGTCGGATTCGGTTTCAAGACGCTGCTGATCGGACAGCAGATCCCCCTTCATCGCCGTCGACAGCTTGGTGATCGCTCCCGCCGTCTCCGACATTTCCTGAACGAGACCGTCGACCTTCTTGGTGTTCTCAACGAACTTGACGAAAGCATCGGCGTAGAGCTTCGTCTCCGCGGTGATCTCCTTCACCTTGTTGTTGATCTTGTCGTCATTGGCATAGATCGTCGCAAACGAGTTCTGCAGGAACTTGATGCGAGCCGTCGCGGCATTCGAGGTCTTGTCCTCGGCCTTGCCGATATAGGTGTTCACGAGCGAGGTCGCGGTGATGAACTGGGTGGTGATTTCCTTGACCTGATCCTGCACGGAGGCAAGGCCGGCCATGGTCGCGGTATCGCCGAGATCATCGATCTTGTTACGCAGCATCAGGCTGGTGCGCGACAACTGGGTCGAGGCGATGGCGTCGTTCTGTCCCTTGACGGTGAGGATGTCGGCGAACACCTTGGTGAACGTAATGAATTCGCGGGACAGTTTGGTGATCTTGTCGAGCCGCGCGGAGTCCTTGGTCACCTTCATCGACTGGTCGATGGCGTCCTTCAGACTGGTTTCCGCAGCCTTCGCTGCCTTGGCGTCCGCTTCATTGCTGGTGAGGACGTAATAGCGCGTCAGCGCCTGATAGGAGGTCAGTTCGCGGTCGATATTGCGGGCCAGACCGGACTCCGCAACGCTGGTGCGATACGACACCACGCCGGCCGAGATGCGCTCGAAGCCGACATAAGCGAGCACCATGCTGAGCGCGGAGATGGCGAGCACGGCCGCAAAGCCCAGCGTCACCTTGGCGCGGAACCTGAGGGCAGGAAACTTAAAAGAAGCCGGCTTCTTCCGGACAAGCGTCGTCGTTGCCACGTGGGGCCCCCGTTCATCACTCCCAACATCCCGGTCATCGCGCGCAAGCGTGCGCAAAGCCGATGCCCAAACCTACGGCACATTGGCTAAGGACGAGTAAACGGATACCGGAACTTCTGGAGGTTGCGCGGCAGGCGAACAGGACTGTCATTCCGGGGCGGGCCGACGCCGTAGGCGGCGGGACCGAACCCGGAATCTCGACATGTTGTGCAAAGCAGCTCAAGATTCCGGGCCCATGCCGGCCCGCTACGCGGTCCGTCCTGTCCCGGAATGACGAGCCAACTACGCCGCCATCGCCGGCGGTGTCAGCGACTGCCAGTTGTTGGCGAGCTGCAGCTTAGGCTCGGTGAGCGCCTGCAACTGCTCCAGCGTCATGCCCTCGACCATCTCGCGCACGAACAGGCCCTGCACCGTGACGTCAATGACCGCCAGATTGGTGTAGATGCGCTTGACGCAGCCCGGTGCCGTGAGCGGCAGCCGGCACTTCTTGAGAATGCGCGGCTTACCTGACTTGTCGGTGTGATCCATGATCACCCGGATTTCCTTGGCGCCAACTGCGAGATCCATCGCGCCGCCGACACCGGGCGGGAAGGACGGGTCTTCCGTGGTCCAGTTGGCGAGATCGCCGGCTTCGGAGACCTCAAAGGCGCCAAGCAGGCTGACATCGAGATGCTTGCCGCGGATCATCAGGAACGCGTCGGCGTGGTGCATGAACACGCCGCCCTTGATCAGAGTCGTGTAGTTCTTGCCGGCATCGATCAGGTTCTCGTCTTCCGTGCCCGGCTCCGGCTTCGGCCCGAGGCCGAGAATGCCGTTCTCGCTGTGGAAGATCACCTCGCGCCCATCGGGCACATAGCTCGCCGCCCGCGTCGGCATGCCGATGCCAAGATTGACATAGGCGCCTTCCTGCAGGTCCTGCGCGGCGCGCCAGGCCATCTGGTCGCGATTGAGCGGCTTGTATGTTGCGGTCTTATCAGACGACGTCATGCCTTTGCTCCCACCACCACCACCACACGATCGATGAAAATGCTCGGTGTCACCACCGCTTCCGGATCGAGACTGCCGAGTTCAACCATTTCATTGACCTGCACGACGCTGAGATCGGCAGCCATAGCCATGATCGGATTGAAGTTACGCGCCGACTGGTCATAGACGAGGTTGCCCCAGCGATCCGCCTTCTTGGCGCGCAGCAGTGCAATGTCGCCCTTCAGCGGCTTCTCGAACACATACAGCACGCCGTCGATCTCGCGGGTCTCCTTGCCCTCGGCAAGTTTCGTATGCGCCGTGACCGGGGAGAAGAAGCCGCCAAGCCCGGCGGCATGGGCATGCATTCGCTCGCTGATGATGCCCTGCGGGACGAGTTCGAGTTCCAGCGTCTTGGCACGATAGGCATTCAGGAAAGCGCTGTAGTCGCCGGAGCGCGGATAGGAACAGATCACCTTGGCGACGCGGCCGGAATTGATCAGCCGGGCCAAACCAGTGTCGCCATTGCCGGCATTGTTGTGGACGATGGTGAGATTGGTCGCACCCTGCTCGTGCAACGCCTCCAGCAGATCATCGGCAATGCCGACAGTACCGAACCCGGCCACCAGGACGACTGCCCCGTCCTTCACCCCAGCCACGGCCTCGGCCGCGCTGGCTACGCGCTTGTCGATCACTCCCGAAAACTCCTCGTCGCGGAATTGTTATTGTCCGCAATCGCTTGCGGCATTTATGGCGCCGCGACTAGAGCATCGCAGCCTGCGGATATGAAGGCACAAATTTGCAGGAGGGATACGCGCGTACCCTCCCCTGGAGGGGGAGGGTCGGCGAGCAGCCGCGAAGCGGATGCGAGACGGGGTGGGGTGAGACCACACACTGCGTCGCTTGTGATTTCACCCCACCCCGCTGCGAGCTACGCTCGCATCGACCCTCCCCCTCCAGGGGAGGGTGAAGCACCCACCAAATTCCCAGTTGCAAACTTTCCGGACCGCGCTTCTAATTGGAATAATTAAAAAATACCGGGAGGTCTGCGTGTCCACAGTGAAACTGACGGTCAATGGCAAATCTGTCTCTGCCACGGTCGAAGACAGAACCCTTCTCGTCCACCTGCTCCGCGAAAATCTCAACCTGACCGGGACCCATGTGGGCTGCGATACCAGCCAGTGCGGCGCCTGCATCGTGCATATCGACGGCAAGGCCGTGAAATCCTGCACCACGCTGGTCGGTCAGATCGACGGCGCCAATGTCACCACCATTGAAGGCATTGCCAAGGGCGACCAGCTGCATCCGATGCAGGCGGCGTTTCGCGACAATCACGGCCTGCAATGCGGCTACTGCACGCCGGGCATGATCATGTCGGCGATCGACATCGTGAACCGGCATGCCGGCGATCTCGATGAAGAGACGGTGCGCCAGGAGCTCGAAGGCAATATCTGCCGCTGCACCGGCTACCACAACATCGTCAAATCGGTGCTCGACGCCGCCGGACGCATGAAGGTTGCGCAAGCGGCTGAATGAACCGCGGCGACTTGAATTGAGCTGAGCCAACCGCGTCTTTCGATGGAAAGCGCGGACAATCAAAAACTCCGGCAGGGAGACCCACGAGATGGGCGTTGAAGGCATCGGCGCACGCGTTGCGCGCAAGGAAGACAAGAGATTCATCACCGGCCGCGGCCGCTATGTCGACGACGTCAAGATCGTCGGCCTCACCCACGCGCATTTCATCCGCAGCCCGCATGCCCATGCGAAAGTAAAGGGCATCGACGCTTCCGCGGCAAAGGACATGCCCGGCGTGGTCGATGTGCTCACTGCACAGCAACTGGTGGACGACAAGATCGGCAATCTGATCTGCGGCTGGGCGGTGTCCTCCAAGGACGGCACACCCATGAAGATGGGCGCATGGCCGGCGATGGCGCCGGACACCGTGCGCTTCGTCGGTCAGGCGGTCGCCGTGGTGATCGCCGAGACCAAGAACCAGGCGAAGGATGCGGCCGAGGCCGTGGTCGTGACTTATGAAGAGCTCCCTGCCGTCAGCAGCATGACCGCAGCGCTCGCCTCGGGTGCACCGCAACTGCATCCGGAAGCGCCGGGCAATGTGGTCTATGACTGGGCGATCGGCGACGAGAAGCTGACCAATGACGCCTTCAGCAAGGCCGCCAATGTCGTTTCGCTGGACCTGACCAATAACCGGCTGGTGCCGAATGCGATGGAGCCGCGCGCAGCCGTCGCGGAATATGACGACGCAGAAGAGCACTTCACGCTCCATACGACATCGCAGAATCCGCATGTGGCGCGGCTCGTCCTGTCGGCGTTCTACAATGTCGCGCAGGAACACAAGCTGCGCGTCATTGCTCCCGATGTCGGCGGCGGATTCGGGTCGAAGATCTTCATCTACCCCGAAGAAATGGTCGCACTCTGGGCGTCGAAGAAAGTGCGGCGGCCGGTGAAATGGACCGGCGACCGCACCGAGGCCTTCCTTACCGATGCGCATGGCCGCGATCACATGTCGCATGCCGAGATGGCCTTCGACGCCAACAACAAGATCCTGGGCCTGCGGGTGAAGACCCACGCCAATTTCGGCGCCTATATGTCGCTGTTCTCGTCCTCGGTGCCGACCTATCTCTACGCCACGCTGCTGTCGGGCCAGTACAGTATCCCGACCATCTATGCCGAGGTGATGGGCGTCTATACCAACACCACGCCGGTCGATGCCTATCGCGGCGCCGGACGCCCGGAGGCGAGCTATCTGGTGGAGCGGCTGATGGAGACATCGGCGCGGCAGTTGAAGGTCGATCCGGCCGAACTGCGCCGCATCAACTTCGTCACCCAGTTCCCGCATCAGACGCCCGTCATCATGGCCTATGACATCGGCGACTTCGGCGCGTCGCTCGACGCGGCGCTGAAAGCGATCGATTATGCCGGCTTCCCGGCGCGGAAGGCCAAGGCCAAAGCCGGCGGGAAACTGCGCGGCCTCGGCTTCTCCTGCTACATCGAGGCCTGCGGCATCGCGCCCTCCAAGGCAGTCGGCTCGCTCGGCGCCGGCGTCGGCCTCTGGGAATCCGCGGAGGTCCGCGTCAATCCGGTCGGCACCATCGAAGTGCTGACGGGCTCGCACAGCCACGGCCAGGGCCACGAGACGACCTTCGCGCAGCTGGTCGCCGGGCGGCTCGGCATTTCCGTCGATCAGGTGCAGATCGTGCATGGCGACACTGATAAAGTGCAGTTCGGCATGGGCACCTATGGCTCGCGCTCGGCGGCGGTCGGCATGTCCGCGATCTTCAAGGCGATGGAGAAGGTAGAAGCCAAGGCGAAGAAGATCGCCGCGCATCTGCTCGAAGCCTCCGAAGGCGACATCGTCATCGAAAATGGCGAGTTCAAGGTCGCCGGCACCGACAAGGCGATCGCGCTGCCGATGGTCGCGCTCGCGGCCTATACCGCACACAACCTGCCTGATGGCATGGAGCCCGGACTGAAGGAAGGCGCGTTCTACGACCCGACCAACTTCACCTTCCCCGCCGGCGCTTATATCTGCGAGGTCGAGATCGATCCCGGGACCGGCAAGACCGACATTGTCGACTTCGTGGCGGTCGATGACTTCGGCCGGCTGATCAATCCGATGATCGTGGAAGGCCAGGTCCATGGCGGCCTCGCCCAGGGCATCGGGCAGGCGATGCTCGAAAGCGCTATCTATGACGACAACGGCCAGCCAGTGACGGCGTCGTTCATGGACTACGCCATGCCCCGCGCCGACGACGTGCCGTCGTTCCGGGTCTCGCACACCACGACGCTGTGCCCGGGCAATCCGCTCGGCGTGAAAGGCTGCGGTGAGGCTGGCGCGATCGGTTCGTCACCCGCCGTCATCAACGCCATCACCGATGCGCTTGGCCACAACAAGATCGAGATGCCGGCGACGCCCGGCCGTGTCTGGGAAGCGCTGCAATTGCAGCAGGCAGCGGAATAAGCGGAGTGTTTTCAAGCGAAGTGGAAGCCGGTTCGCGTCAAGAAAACACGACCAAAAGATAAGGAAGCAATACAATGTATGAGACCACTTATCACCGCCCTGCCAGCATCGACGAAGCAGCGGCCCTGTTCGCCAAGCATCCCGAGGCGAAATATCTCGCCGGTGGCCACACGCTGATCCCCGTGATGAAGCAGCGTCTTGCGGCACCATCGGATGTCATCGACCTCGCGAAGATCAAGGACTTGATCGGCATCGAGGCAACATCCGACGCGCTGATCATCAAAGCGGCGACGACCTATTACGACATCACGCAGAGCCCCGCGGCCAAGAAGGCGATCCCGGCGATCGTGCATCTGACGTCCGTGCTCGGCGACCCTGCCGTGCGCTATCGCGGCACCATCGGCGGTTCGATTGCCAATAACGATCCCGCCGCCGACTATCCCGCCGCTGTACTGGCGCTAAATGCCACGATCAAGACCAACAAACGCGAGATCAAAGGCGACGATTTCTTCCAGGGCCTGTTCTCGACGGCGCTGGAAGAGGACGAGATCATCACATCCGTGTCGTTTCCCATTCCGACCAAGGCCGGCTACGCCAAGATGCGCCACCCGGCGTCGCGCTTCGCGTTGACCGCCGTTTTCGTCGCCCAGACCAAATCCGGCGAAGTCCGTGTCGCTGCCACCGGCGCATCGCAGAGCGGCGTGATGCGCGTGCCGGCGATCGAGGCAGCACTGAAGGCGAACTGGTCGGCGGGAGCGCTGGACGGCGTGAAGATCTCAGCCGATGGGCTGATGGGTGACATCCACGGCTCGGCGGAATATCGCGCCAATCTCATCAAGGTGATGGCACAGCGCGCGGTGGAAGCGGCGGGGTAAACAGTCTTCATCCAGCTTCAGGCAGTGTCTGCTTGCACGCTCTCATGGCGCTCAATAATCTCTCCCTCATGAGTAATGAGTTGAGTTTGCTGGCGCCATTCCGAGCTGCGTTAATAGGTCTGCCGCTGTCTCATGTTTGGCGCGGGCACGGATCTGCGCTTTTTTTGGAGTTTGGCTACTTAACGCCGACGATCCGTCGGAACGGGACGCCGGGAGCATCCAGGGGCCAAATGTCGGCAATGATCGAATGGAGTTGGCGTATTGAGGACGCTCACTCCATCATTTGCGGCAGTTGGAGCAACGAGGATCTTTGGGATTCGAGTTTTCAGAGAATAAAAGGGCAGGCCGTTCTGGATGTTGCCGTCTTTGGTAGACTACCGGAACTCGACATCCATCTTTCAAATGACTTGCACGTACTCTCGTTCATGACCGCGGAGGGCGATCCGCCGTGGGCGCTATTCGATCGGCGAGCCGACAAAGCCACGCTCCATGTCAGAGCCGGGCAGCTTTGTCTGGAATAGAAAAACTCTAACGCCGGACCTCCACTGGCCTTTTCAATTTTGTGCAGTGCCGCAGCATGGCCGCATGCAGGATTGCGGCCAAAAGCTTCTTGCCCTTGTCACCTCCAGCATAGACAGTTTCCGGCAAATCGGCCCGTCGCCATCGACGGCCAATATCAAGCATGGGAAACACAAGTGCAGGACACCACCCTCGCGTCGTCGCGACCACAGACCAAGGCCACCGGCCCGCTCAAGGGCACACGCATCGTCGAATTCGCCGGCATCGGCCCCGGCCCCTTCGCCTGCATGCTGCTCGCCGATATGGGTGCGGAAGTGATCACGCTGGTACGCCCGAAGCAGATGCCGAAGGGCGCGGCGTCACGCGGCCGCAAGGTGATCGAGGTCGATCTCAAGGACAAGGCTGCCATCGCACAGGTGCTGTCGCTGCTGGATAGCGCCGATGCGCTGGTGGAAGGCTATCGCCCCGGCGTGATGGAACGCCTCGGCCTCGGGCCGGATGTCGTCCTCGGCCGCAACAAGAGACTGGTCTATGGCCGCATGACCGGTTGGGGCCAGCACGGCCCGCTGGCGCAGGCCGCCGGCCATGACATCAATTACATCTCGATCACTGGGGCGCTCGCCGCCATCGGCGGCGCCGACAAGCCCGTGCCGCCATTGAATCTGGTCGGCGATTTCGGCGGCGGCTCGATGTATCTCGTGATGGGCATGCTCGCCGCCATGCTGGAAGCCAGCCGCTCCGGCCAGGGGCAGGTGGTGGACGCCGCCATGTGCGACGGCGCGGCATCCTTGATCACCATGTTCTTCGACATGACGGCGGCCGGTCGCTGGAAGGAAAGTCGCGAGAGCAACATGCTCGATGGCGGCGCGCATTTCTACGGCGTCTATGAATGCAGCTGCGGCAACTTCATCTCGATCGGATCGATCGAGCCGCAGTTCTATGCCGAGCTGCGCGAACTCGCCGGGCTGTCGGAGGCCTGCTACGACAATCACATGGACCCGAAGAATTGGGCCGCGGTGAAGGACAAGCTCACCGCGGTGTTCATGACCAAAAGCCGCGACGAGTGGTCAAAAATCATGGAAGGCACCGACGTGTGCTTCGCACCGGTGCTGACCATGTCGGAAGCAACCAAGCATCCGCATATGGTAGCACGCGAAGTCTTCATCCAGCACGAAGGTGCGACACAGCCGGCACCCGCGCCGCGGTTCTCGCGCACGCCGTCGGCAGCACGGCCGGCCGTGAAGGTGGAGCTGAGGGATGCGGTGAAGGAGTGGGCGAGTTGAGAAAGCTCATACTCGCCTAAGGAGCTCCGCTTCTCTTATCCCTCCCCCTTGTGGGGAGGGTGGCCGGCCGAAGGCCGGTCGGGTGGGGGTGCCCCCACGTGACGTCGGGGCGCGGGCCACCCCACCCGTCACGTCTGCTCGCTGAACGCTCGCAGCCGCGCCACCCTCCCCACTGCGCAGCTGCGCTGCTTGGGGGAGGGAGAAGACTACGCCGCCGTCTTATCGCCGACGTGCAGCACGCCGCGCCTGATCTGATCTTCTTCGATCGACTCGAACAGCGCCTTGAAATTGCCCTCGCCGAATCCGTCATCGCCCTTGCGCTGGATGAATTCGAAGAAAATCGGTCCTATCGCATTGGCCGAGAAGATCTGCAGCAGCACCTTGGTCTCGCCGCCTGCGACCACACCCTCACCGTCGATCAGAATGCCGTTCTTCTGGAGACGCGGCACGTCCTCGCCGTGCTTCGGCAGCCGCGCGTCGATCTTCTCGAAATAGGTCACAGGCGGCGCCGGCATGAAGGGCAGGCCGTCGGCGCGCAGCTTCTCGATGGTCGTGTAGATATCCGTCACACCGCAGGCGATGTGCTGGATGCCCTCGCCGTGGTACGTATTGAGATATTCCTCGATCTGGCCGGCATCGCCGGCATCCTCGTTGATCGGAATCCGGATCTTGCCGTCCGGACTGGTCAGCGCGCGCGAGAACAAGCCCGAGGCGCGTCCCTCGATGTCGAAGAAGCGTATCTGGCGAAAATTGAACAGCTTCTCGTAGAAGCCGGTCCAGACATCCATCCGACCGCGATGGACGTTGTGGGTGAGGTGGTCGAGATAGAACAGGCCGGCGCCTTCGGGCCGCGGGTTCTTCGCGCCCAGCCATGTGAATTCATGGTCATAGGCCGAGCCCTTGGCGCCGTAACGATCGACGAAATACAGCAGGCTGCCGCCGATGCCCTTGATGGCCGGCACGTCGAGCGTCTTCCGCGCTGCGATCACATCCGCCGGCTCGGCACCGAGCAAGATCGCGCGGTCATAGGCCGCCTGCGCATCGACGACTCGGAACGCCATCGACGGCGCGCACGGGCCGTGCGCGGCGACGAAATTGAAGCCGTGGGTGCCGGGCTCCTCATTGACGAGGTAGTTGATATCGCCCTGGCGGTACACCGTAATGTTCTTGGTCTTGTGCCTTGCGACGGGCGCGTAGCCCATCAGCTTGAACAGCGCATGCAGCTCCGCGGGCCTCGGATGCGCGTATTCGACGAATTCAAAGCCGTCGGTGCCCATCGGATTATATGCCGAGATGGTGGCGGCCGGCGCGTCGTGCGGAAACGGACCCATGTTGATCTCCCGAAGCTGATTTGCATTATCGCTTGCCTGGAGTGTCGGTCGTTTGCGACGCAAGGTGCATGCAAATTCGGATGGAATATGCGACATTCATGCACGGTTCACGCATGAAAGAGGCTTTTGACGCATGATCCCGGTAGACGCCTTCGATCTCAAGATGCTGGCTGCCTTGCAGGATGACGGCCGGCTGACCAACCAGCAGCTCGCCGATGCCGTCGGCCTGTCCGCCTCGCAATGCTCGCGGCGCCGGATGCGGCTCGAGGAGGAGAAAGTGATCTCCGGCTATCACGCCGATCTGTCATCGGACGCGCTCGGCTTCAACGTGATCGCCTTCATCCAGGTGCAACTGGCCACCCACTCGCCGGACAATGCCAAGAAGTTCCGCACGCTGGTGCAGCGGGTCGACGAGGTGCAGGAGGCTTACTCACTCACCGGCGACGCCGACTATGTGCTCAAGGCCGTGCTGCGCGATCTCAAGGGATTGTCCGATCTCGTCAACAATGTGCTGATGCCGCATCAGAGCGTGGCGCATGTGCGTTCGTCGATCGTGCTGGATCGGTTGAAGGAAACATCGAAACTGCCGCTGAAATCAGCCCTCGCCTGAGCGCCAGAGGCCTGCGACACAGCGGAATTTGCAACCCCCGATTGATCAGTTCTTAACTCGAAGCGCCTACAACACCCGTCTGGTTCCGATCCGAATTGATTGGACACTCGATACTGCCAAAGCATTGCAGGAAAGAGCAGAGATGGGTGGACGCGACGCAGGCACGACCGAGAATGCCAATCACCGGCTTGTTCGCTTCTTCTGCATCTGCCTTGGCACCCTCGTCTTCGCCTATGCCCTGCTGGCAGTGCGCCTGCTGTTCGAGAGCGATGGCATCACCGTAACCGATGGTCTGCTGACACTGGTTCGCGTGTTGCTCGGCGCAGCGGCGCTGGCCATCATCATTTCTCCGCCCGTGATCGCAAAGCCGCTCGGCCGCCAGATCACGCTGCTCGGCACCGATTTCGAAGCCGGCTATACGAGCATGAGCACCAAGGAGAAGGTACGGCTGATCGTGCTCGTCACCATGGTGAGCCTGCTGCTCGAACTGGTGATGATCCGCTGGCTGGCGTCAGTCTTCCCAGTGTTTTCGTTCTTCAAGAATTTCACGCTGCTGGCGTGCTTTCTAGGCCTTGGCGCCGGCTATGCCGTGTCCGAGAAACAACCCTGCGCACCGGCGCTGGTGCTGCCGATGCTGGCGCTGTTCGTCAGCGTCATCACGCTGTTGCGCTACGATATCGGAGCCGGCAACGGATTCTTCACCGGCCTGCCGATGCATGAAATATCGATATGGATCGCCTCGACTGGCTGTCGCTGTTTGCCCAGAGCATTCCCGTCTATTTACTGCTGGCGATGAGCTTCGTGCTATGCGCCTGCATCTGCTATCCGGTCGGCCAGCTCTGCGGAAAACTGCTGCACGCGACCGACGCCCTGAAGGCCTACGGCCTCAATCTCGTCGGTAGCATCCTCGGCGTGCTGGTGCTGTTCGTCATGAGCCTGTTCTGGCTGCCTCCGGTGATCTGGTTCACCGCGGCCGGCGGCATCCTGCTTGTCTTCGTGCTGTCGCGGGATGTCCGCTCGCCGATCGGCATTGCGAGCTTCTGCGTGCTGCTCACGGTGCTGGCATGGCCGGTGCAGCCGGAGACCCAACGGATTTACTCGCCCTATCAGCTGCTCGAGCGCATGGCGAAATCCGACGGATTGATGAATATCCTGTCGGGCGGCTCGTATTATCAGAAGGTGTTCAACCTCGCGGAGAGCCACCGCAGCATTGAAGCTGCCGAGGACCGCTATGTGCGGACCTATTACGAGTTCCCGTTCAACTTCAAGACAAAGCCCGAACGGGTGGCCATTGTCGGCGCCGGCAGCGGCAACGACGTTGCGGCGGCGCTGCGGATGGGCGCGTCCCATGTGGACGCCATCGAGATCGATCCCGCCATCATCCATCTCGGCCGCAGCAATCATCCGGAACACCCCTATGACGATCCGCGGGTGACCGTACATATCAACGACGCGCGCAACTTCTTCCGCACGGCGCAGCAAAAATACGACCTGATCATTTATGGCGTGCTCGATTCCCACACGGCGCTCAGCCATGCATCGAACCTGCGCGTCGATTCCTATGTATATACCCGCGAGGGCATCGACGAGGCCTTCCGCCTGCTCAAGCCTGACGGCGTGATGTCCATTGCTTTCGCGCTGCCGAACGAGTCGCTCGGCTTCAAGCTATCGCATATCCTGCAGGGTCTGCCTGGCGCCGGCAAGCCGCTGGCCATTCGCGTGCGTTACGATTCGAGCACGACGACGGCCTTCGTCGTGCAGAAAGGTCGCGATGCCGTGCTGCCGAACATGGAGGCCTTCGCGGCCATCGGCTTCACGGACGTGTCGCAGCGCTATGCGCAGCCCTATCCTGAAGCCAGCATCCCGACCGATGACTGGCCGTTCTTCTACATGGTCAGCCGGACCTATCCGACCAGCTACATGATCGCGCTCGGCATGGTCATGTTGCTGAGCACGATGTTCGTGCGCAAGACCATCAGCCTCAATGACCCGATCGAGCGCGGCTATCTGCCATTTTTCTTTCTCGGCGCCGGCTTCATGCTGGTGGAGACCAAGGCCATCACCGAACTGGGTCTGCATCTTGGCGGGACCTGGTTCGTGATCGCAGCGACCATCATCATGGTGCTGGTGATGGCCTTCCTGGCCAATCTCATCGTGCAGCGAAACGCATTTCAGCGCACCAATCTCGCTTATGTGGGCCTGATCATCAGCCTACTCGTTGGCTACTTCTATGCGCGCAACCACACGCTGATCGCCTTTGCATCGCCATGGGCGAATCTCGCGCTCAGCGGCATGCTGCTGACGATCCCGCTGTTCTTCTCGGGCATTATCTTCTCGAGCCTGATCGGCAGGGCGAGCGTCAATATCTCGACCGCACTGGCCTATAACCTGATGGGCGCGCTGTTCGGCGGCTTGATGGAATACAACTCGATGTATTTCGGCTTTGCGTTTCTGTACCTGCTGGCCATCGGCTTCTACGCGCTCGCCTGGCTGTTCTCACGCAATCCCGGCATCGCCTGGGCGCGACGGCTCAACATCCCGCGCACGGGCGCAGCATCGTAGCACCCGCCTTCCGGCGTCAGGCCGCCTGAGAGTTCACGAACCATCGCGGTTCTGCCAAGATCGGCGCAACGAACCGATTGGGAGAGAACGATGGCACTGGCGCTGCGACCGAACTGCGAATATTGCGACAAGGATCTGCCGCCCGCAGCGCCCGATGCGCGCATCTGCACTTTTGAATGCACATTCTGCGCGGATTGCGTGGAGACCAAGCTCCACAATGTCTGCCCGAATTGCGGAGGCGGTTTCGCGCCGCGCCCGATCCGGCCGGCCACCGAATGGCGGCCGGGACTTTCCGTTGCCAAGCGCCCGCCATCGGACAAGCGCGTATATCTGTCGCACAGCCTCGAGGACATCGCGGCGCATTCGGCGCGGATCAGGGACGTACCGCCTGGAGAGCGGTGAGGCACGTCAACTTGATGGCGTCGTAGGATGGGTAGAGCGTCTTCGCGAAACCCATCCCTGTCAGAGCTTGCAGTCGATGGGTTTCGCTGCGCTCTACCCATCCTACGGCCGGTGTATCACCGCTTGTTCGGATCGAAGCGCTTCTCCAGGCCCTTCCAGCAATCCGCATAATCGCTCTGCAGCGTCGCCGTCGTGGCCGCGTGTTCCGTAACGCGCTGCGGGTAGCGGGTCTCGAACATGAAGGCCATAGTGCCGGTGAGCTTCACGGGCTTCAACTCGCCATTGCTGGCGTGATCAAAGGCCTCGCGGTCTGGCCCATGCGGCAGCATCATGTTGTGCAGGCTGATGCCGCCCGGCGTGAAGCCCTGCGGCTTGGCGTCATAGACGCCGTAAATGAGCCCCATGAATTCCGACATGATGTTCATGTGATACCACGGCGGCCGGAAGGTGTTTTCCGCCACCGCCCAGCGCTCCGGAAAGATCACGAAATCGATATTCGCGGTGCCGGCGGTTTCAGAGGGCGAGGTCAGCACCGTAAAGATCGACGGATCCGGATGATCGAAGCCGATGGCGCCGACCGGCGAGAAGGTGCGCAGATCGTATTTATACGGCGCATAGTTGCCGTGCCACGCCACGACATCGATGGGTGAATGCGGCAGCACCGTCTTGAACAGCGCGCCGCCCCATTTCACATAGAGCTCGGTCGGCGTGTCCTTGTCCTCATAGGCGGCCATCGGCGTCAGAAAATCGCGCGCATTGGCAAGACAATTGGCGCCGATGGGTCCGCGCTCGGGCAGCGTGAAGGCGCCGCCATAATTCTCGCAGAGATAGCCGCGCGCGGCGCCGCCCGTGAGTTCGACGCGGAACTTGACGCCGCGCGGGATCACCACGATCTCGCCGGGCTCGGCATCGATGCGGCCGAATTCGGTGACGAACAGGAGATTGCCCTGCTGCAGCACGAACATCATCTCGCCATCGGCATTGTAGAAATGCTGATCAACCATTGACTTGGTGATCAGATAGACATGCGCCGCCATGCCGGCCTGGGTGCCGGCGTCGCCGGCCGTGGTCATGGTCTGCACACCCTGCAGGAAGGTCATGTCCTCCTTCGGGATCGGCGCCGGATCCCAGCGCAATTGCGCGATCGGCAGATCGCTCTCGTGACACGGCGCGGTGCGCCACAGCTTGCTATCTGCCTTCTCGAAGCGGCCGGAATGTTTCACCGACGGGCGAATGCGATATAGCCAGGACCGTTCATTGGTGCCGCGCGGCGCCGTGAAGGGCGAACCGGAGAGCTGCTCGGCATAGAGCCCATAGGCCGCGCGCTGCGGCGAGTTGCGGCCGATGGGCAGCGCGCCGGGCAGCGCCTCGGTTTCGAAGCTGTTCCCAAAGCCGGACATATAGCCCGGCGTGACGTTGACGGTGTTGCGGCTGATCAGATCGGGATTGGTGGTGATGTTCATCTCATCCTCCTTGGAGCGCGGCCCACATTTCGCGGTCGCGCTTGTCGGTCCAGATCACGGGGTCGTCGATTCCCGAGGCTTCATCGAAGGCACGCGACACATTGAACGGCAGGCAGTGCTCGTAGATCGCAAAGCTCGAAAACTTCTTGTCCATGACGTCACGGGTCGCCGCCATGGTTTCCTTCAGGCTGCGTCCCTTGGCGACCGACATCTCCGCCGCGCCGTAGAGCGACATCACGAAATCACGCGTCATCGCGATCGCCTCGCGGGTCGTCTCCAGCCCTTTCAGGGCATCGCCGCGGCCCGGCGCAATCGCCTTCGGGTTGAACGCACGAATCTCGTTGAGCGTCGATGGCCATTCGCGCAGCAGCGCATCGCCGCAATAGCAGGCCGAGTGATATTCGATGAGATCGCCTGAGAACATGACTTCGGCATCCGGCACCCAGGCGACGATATCGCCCGACGTATGACCGGCGCCAAGCTGCATCAGGCGCACCTCGCGCTTGCCGAGGAAGATCGACATCTCGCCCTCGAAAGTGAGCGTCGGCCAGGTCAGGCCGGGAATGCTCTCGGCATCCTGGAACAGACGCGGGAAACGCCCGAACTCGGAATCCCAGTCCTGCTGGCCGCGCTCTTCCACCAGCCGATAGGTTTCCTGCGACGCGACGACGCCCTGCGCCTTGTAGGCGGACGCGCCGAGCACACGCACCGCATGATAATGCGACAGCACGACATATTTGATCGGCTTGTCGGTGACGGTTCGCACCCGCTCGATCACCTTGTTGGCCATCGCCGGCGTCGCCTGCGCGTCGAACACGATGCAACCGTCATCGCCGACGATGACCGCCGAGTTCGGATCGCCCTCGGCCGTAAAGGCATAGAGATCGGTACCGATCTCCGAGAAGGTGACCTTCTTCTCGGTCATGTCGGTCGTGGATGCGAAACCCTTGGTCATTCGTTCTTTTCCTTCTTGAATCTCAAACCGTCATTCCGGGATGCACGTAAGTCGGCAGAGCCGACGTAGTGCAGACCCGGAATCCCGAAATGGTTGCGCGTTGAACATATCGAGATTCCGGGTTCGCGTGCGGCTGACGCCGCCCTCGCCCCGGAATGACGAGTTTTGTCATTTCTCGTCCCTCACATTCGGCAGCCGCCGCTTCGCCAGCGCTATCGCGTCACCGAGCACAGCGGCATCGCCGATATGATTGGCGAGGATCAGCACGAGTGCCGTATCGAGCGCCGCGCTTTGATCGTCGGTCAATCCGCGATGCGCCTCGACGATCGCACGATAGGCGTCGTCGGGACTGGCGAAGTTGGACGTCGTGGATAGTGCCGTCATGACGGCCTCCCGCAGGCACGCGCGACCGCGGCCTTGATCGCCTGCGGCGTTGGATGCCGGAAACGCGCCGCGACATAACCATCGGGCCGCAGCAGATAGGCGGCACCCGGATCGGCGCCGTAGCGTGCCTTGAACAGTCCGGTCTCGTCGCGGAGCGCCGCATCATCGCCGACGACCAGACGGGCCACGCCCTTGGGCAGTTCGATCGCCTGACCATCCGAGTGCAATACGGTGAAACCGCGACCCGCCCCCGCGAAACATTCCGAGAGAAATACATGTGCGCCGTCGTCAGTCGCGAGCGGCGCGTCCGGCATATGCGCGCCCGGCTGAGGACCGACCGACCAGTCGTCGCTGTCGGCCGTCGAGAGCGGCGTCTGATAGACCGACGGCACGGACAGTCGCCCGCCATTGATCATCCGCTTGGCGAAATCGGCTTCCCTGGCGAGCGACAGTATTGCCTGCCGCATGCGCTGCTCCTGCTTCGAATGCGGCGCGATGAAATCCGTCGCATGGGTCGAGGCGCGGATGTTCTCGTCAGCGGCCGGACCACGCTCGGCATCATAACTCACCAGCAGCGATGCCGGCGCGTCGCCCGCCAGCACCATCGCCAGCTTCCATGCGATGTTCTCGGCGTCTTCGAGGCCGGAATTGGCGCCTCTTGCACCGAACGGCGATACCTGATGCGCGGCATCGCCGGCAAAGATCACGCGCTCGTGCAGGAAGCGTTGCATGCGGCGGCACTGGAACTTGTAGACCGAGATCCACTCGAAATCGAAATCGTCGTGGCCGAGCATGCGCGCGATGCGCGGACGCACCTTCTCCGGCCGCCGCTCCTCGGCGGGGTCTGCATCCGGCCCGAGCTGCAGATCGATACGCCAGACATCGTCGGGCTGGCGATGCAGCAGCGCGGACTGGCCGGAATGGAATGGTGGATCGAACCAGAACCAGCGCTCGGTCGGGAATTCCGCGGTCATCTTGACGTCGGCGATCAGGAACTGATCCTCGAACACCTCGCCGGAAAAGTCCGCGCCAACCATGCCGCGCAGCCCTGACCGCGCACCATCGCAGGCGACGACATAGTCAGCGCGCAGCGCGTATGGCCCTTCGGGCGTCTCGATAGTGAGTTCGGCGTGATCGTTATGCTGCGCCAGCGCGATGACCTTGTTGCGCCAGCGCAGATCGATCTCCGGCAATTGATGCACGCGATCGACCAGAAAGGATTCAGCGTAATATTGCTGCAGGTTGATGAAGGCCGGCATCTTGTGGCCGGTCTCGGGCAGCAGATCGAACTGATACAGCATGTCCGGTCCGAGAAAGATCTTGCCGACCTTCCACACCACGCCCTTGTCGATCATGCGATGGGCGACGCCGAGACGATCCCAATATTCGAGCGAGCGCTTCGAGAAACAGATGGCGCGCGAGCCGTCGCCGATGCGATCGGCGTCGTCGAGCAGCACCACGCGCTGGCCCCGCTGCGCCAGATCGATGGCCAGCGATAGACCCACCGGCCCGGCGCCGACGATCACAACGGGATGACACGCTGCATCAACGGCAGGGCGTGCCTGATCGGCATGGCGGCGATAGGCAAACTGGCGGACATGCTGCGCCATGGCTCAGACCCCGCCCTGCAACCGGATGTATTTTCGGATCAACGCTGGTCTGGCCAACGGATCGCACTCCCTCTAAGATAGTCTCATTTGCAACCATCTAAACGCCGGACCCGTGGCGGCGTCAACAGCAGAATTGGTGGCTCCGTGGCAAAATTCGACCTGTTTCAGTTCGTTCCGTTCCGGCTCAACCGGCTGGCCGCGGAGGTCAGCGCCGCACTGTCCGACGAATATCAGGTACGCTATGGGCTCGACATTCCGGAATGGCGCGTCATCGCCACGCTGGGCTTTCGCGACGACGCCTGCAGCGCGCAGTTCATTTCGCAATGCACGCGCACCCACAAATCCACCATCAGCCGGGCGGTGACGGCCCTGCTGGACCGCGAACTCATCGAACGGGTCGAAAACGAAGACGACCGCCGCGCCTTCGAACTGCGTCTCTCCGCGAAAGGCACAGCGCTCTATGAAGAACTGATCCCGCGCCTGCTAAGCAAAGAGCGCGACATCCTGTCATGCCTGACGGCGCAGGAGCGCAAGGACTTCGCCGCCGCACTCGGCAAGATCGAGCGTAGCCTCGACCTCGTGCAGACGCGGCATGGGCAAAAGGCCGGCGCCTATTGAGCGATTAGTCTTTCACAAAGGAGCGCGATGGCATCTCGTGCAGCGCATAGGCATCGGCCTTGCTGCCCTCGACGCGCGGATAGAGCTCACGCACCAGCGGATCATGGCCGGGAATGATGCGATCGGGGTGGCCGGCAAGGCGCTCGCAGGTGGTCCAGCCGTCGCACATGTCACCGATATTGTAGACAATCGGAAACGGGCTGCGGCGCTGCATATTGCCGTAATAATGCGAGGCGTCTGATGCCAGCACAACGGGCCCCCGCGCGGTCTGCACGCGCACGATCTGCAAACCATCTGAATGGCCACCGACGCGGTGCAGCGTGACGCCCGGAGCAACCTCGCCATCGCCATTGTGGAACGTGACGCGCTCATTGAACACGTGACGCACCATCAAGGTGACGTCTTCCGCCGAGAACGGATGCCGCAGCAGCCCGTTGCACATGCAGCGACCCGTCGCATAGCTCATCTCGCGGTCCTGCAGATGGAACCTGGCATTGGGGAGACGATCGAGATTGCCGGCATGGTCGTAATGCAGATGCGTGACGATGACGTCGCGGATGTCCGCCGCGCGAGCGCCGAAATCGGCCAGCGCGTCGATGGGATTGATCGTGAGCTTGCGGCTGCGCTCCTTCGAGGCGGCTTCGTTGAAGCCGGTATCGACAAGAATGTCGCGGCCACCGCCGCGGATCAGCCAGACGAAATAATCGAGATCGGCCGCTGCGGTCTCATGGGGATCGGGTGCGAGATAATTCATCTGCGGCGTCCGCGGCGTCATCGTGGCATAGCGGATCGCATAGATTTCGTAAGTCACGCTCATTCGTCCCGTCCCGTTCGTGGTCGTTGTTATGCGCAACAAGCCATTGCTGCCGGGAAAGGTCAAACCGTTCCAGCCACCGGAATGACCGCGAACCGCGACTGTAGCGACAACGCCGGACGCGTGGTGAATTGAGGCGACAGCTGCCGCCCACACTGCACGTTGACAGCCGCGATCACGCCGGTTTGATAATGCGAATGGCGTGGATTAGTGTCGCTGCGGCGCAAGCCACAGCTTGGACAGCGCCCTCAAGTGTGGACCGGTTTCATTATGAAAATGCGCATTGCTCTGATCGCTCTCCTGACGCTTGCCGCCACACCCATCTGGCAGGCCTCCGCCGCGGAAGATCGGACCCACCGGATCGCACTAGTGATCGGCAATGCGAAATATCCGGACGCCGAGACACCGCTCAAGGAGCCCATCAACGACGCCCGCGACGTCGCCGCCGAATTGAAGCGTGACGGATTTGAGGTCGATACCGGGGAAAATCTCGGCGGCGACGGTATGCGCCGGGCGCTCGACAAATTCTACGGCAAGGTGAAGCCCGGCTCGGTCGCCCTGGTGTTCTTCAGCGGCTTCGGCATCCAGTCCGCGCGCCAGAGTTACATGATCCCGGTCGATGCCCAGATCTGGACCGAGCCCGACGTGCGCCGCGACGGCTTCAGCCTCGAGACCGTGCTGGGCGAGATCAACGGCCGCGGCGCCGGCGTCAAGATTGCGCTTTTGGACGCATCCCGCCGCAATCCGTTCGAGCGCCGGTTCCGCAGCTTCTCCGCCGGGCTCGCTCCGGTGATCGCACCGAGCGGCACGCTTGTGATGTATTCAGCGGCGCTGAGCTCGGTCGTCAGCGATGGCGGCGGCGATCACGGGTTGTTCGTCAGTGAGCTGCTCAAGGAAATCCGGGTTCCAGATCTCACCGCCGAGCAGACGCTGAACCGGACCCGCGTCAACGTCACCCGCGCGTCGCGCAGCGAGCAGGTGCCGTGGATTTCGTCGTCGCTGGCAGAGGACTTCTCTTTCATTGCGGGAACGCGCCCGGCGTCAGCCGCTGTGGCAGAAGCCAAACCGGCCGATCCGGCGCCGGCTGCGACACCGCGCCCCGCTGCTGTGGCCAAGCCGGAAGTCGTCGCCGCACCTGCAGCACCTGTGCCCGCTGCACCCACGCCGGCGGCTCCAGCAGCAGCGCCTGCGCCGGCCGCGGCACCGACTCCTGCTCCCGCCGTCGCCGCTGAAGCGCCCCGTGACGAAAACAAGATCCTGCTGGCGCTGGCGGAGGATCCGACCGTCAAATCGCTGAACGTCAAGCTGACCGATAATCCGGAAGACGCCGGCGCGCTGTATCGCCGTGGCCAGGTCTATGCCAGCAAGGGTGCCTATTCCGCTGCGATCAAGGATTTCGACGCCACGATCAAACTGAATCCCAAGGATGTCGAGGCCTACAACAATCGTTGCTGGGCACGCACCGTGACCGGTGACCTCGCCGCCGCGCTCAAGGACTGCAACGAAGCGCTGCGCCTGCGCCCGAATTTCGTCGATGCGCTGGACAGCCGCGGCCTGGTCAATCTCAAGAACGGCCAGAGTAAGAATGCCATTGCGGATTTCGACGCTGCGCTGAAGATCAATCCACAGCTGACCTCATCGCTCTATGGCCGCGGTCTGGCCAAACATCGCCTTGGCCAGACGGCTGAAGGCGATCTCGACATCACCAATGCCAAGGCCATGGACCCGGACATCGTCAAGGAATTTGCCGGCTACGGCGTTCGATAGAACGGCGTTCGATAGGACAGCGCGATAACACGCCATCCGATGATTCCCAGAGGTCGGCAGGATTTCGCAGGAAAGTCGCAAGAAAATCGTAGGAAAGTCGCAAGCCCGGTTTGAACCTGCGGCGCGCGAGCGGACACTATTGATGGCAAGCCGGAAGCCATCCTGAAGCGATCCGGCACCAGATTTTGCTGGATTTGATTCAAGCGCGTTTCGCGCGACTAAATGAAGGATGCACCCATGTCGAACACATCCGCGCGCCCTGGCTTCAAGGCACTTCGCACGATCGCCATGATCAGCGTCGCCCTGTCGCTGACCGCAGGCATCGCCGCAGCGGCTGAGGAAGTGACCTCCGACCAGATCCTGCGTGCATTGGCGCCGAAGAAGCCGCTGACCCGCGGTCTGTCGATGACGCCGCCGGCCGAGCCGGCCGTCAATGCCGCCGAAGGCAAGTTCGTCGACTCCCTTCGCAATCGCAGCACGCGGTCGCTGTCGATCGGCGAGCGCGAGCAGATCGCCGCCGTCGCCCAGACCAAGCCGGCCATCGATCTGGAAATTACCTTCGACTACAATTCGGCGAATATCAGCAAGAAGTCGCTGTCCTCGGTGCAGGCCCTCGGCAAGGCGCTGAGCAGCGAAGACCTCAAGGGCGCGACCTTCGTGGTCGCCGGCCATACCGACGCGGTCGGCGGCGAAGAATACAACCAGGACCTGTCCGAGCGCCGCGCCGACGCCATCAAGCGCTATCTGACGGACAAATACGGCATCGCCGGCGCCGACCTCGTCACCGTCGGCTATGGCAAGGGCAAGCCGAAGGCCGGCGTTGCGCCGACCGATCCGTCGAACCGCCGCGTTCAGGTGGTGAATATGGCGAACAAGACCACCGCATCCCAATAGGCTCGGTGGTACCTCTGAGCTTGCTGCGGATTGCCGCACCACAGCGTTCCGCGCCACGCGGGACGCTGTTTGCTGTGGTGATCGCGGATATCCTGTATAGATTGCCCCGACCTGCCGCCGCACCGATCGAATGCCCCTGGTGCTCCGTAATACCAAGTGGATCGATCTCGCAATGAAGGCTTTTGCCTGCTTCTCCCCCTCTCTCGCATATCTGTCGCTAGCGGCCACCATGGTCGCAACCACCTCTATCGGCTTCGCCGCTGAACCCGCACCTGCCGGCTCCGCCTCGCCGAATGGCGCCATGGTGATCGTCGCCAAGGCCACCAATGCCTGCTTCTCCGATCTCGTGCGGGTGACCGGCTTCGTGGTTCCGCGCCGCGAGGCCGTTGTCGGCGTGGATACCGAAGGTTCAAAGGTCTCCGAAGTGCTGGTCCGCGAAGGCGACAGCGTCACCGAGAACCAGGAACTGGCCCGGCTGATACCGCCGCCGACAGCAGGCAATGCACGCCCGAATCCTGTGACGCTGCGCGCTCCCGCGGCAGGTCTGATTACCTCCGTGAACACCATCGTCGGCGCACCGGCCTCGCCGCAGGCCGGGCCGATGTTCAGGATCGCCATCAACAACGAACTCGAGCTCGATGCAGAAGTGCCGAGCATCCATATCCTCAAGCTCAACCCCGGCGTCACGGCGCGGATCAGCCGCGACGATCAGCCCGATATTTTCGGCAAGGTGCGGCTGGTGTCGCCACAGATCGACCGCGTGACGCAGCTGGGCCATGTCCGGCTGTCACTGGCCAGCAACCCGTCGCTCAAGGTCGGCGTCTTCGCCCGCGCCAGCATCGACGCCAAGCGCAGCTGCGGCGTCGCGATCCCGCGCTCGGCGATCGAACACTTCATGGTGCAGCTCGTGAAGGGCAACACCATCGAGACCCGACGGGTAAAAGTCGGGCTGGTGTCCGATACGTCGACGGAAATTCTTGAAGGCGTCGAGGTGGGCGACATCGTCGTCGCCGATGCCGGCACATCACTTCATGACGGCGACAAGGTCCAGACCATGTTCGCCGATGACCTCGATCGATCGCGGGTGCGTTAATGGCAATGAATATCTCGGCATGGTCGATCCGCCATCCGCTCCCGTCCATCGTCTTCTCGATCATTCTTCTGGTACTCGGCTGGATCAGCTTCACCAAGCTGGCGATCACGCGGCTACCGAGCGCAGACATTCCGGTGATCTCGGTCGCAGTCTCGCAATTCGGCGCGGCGCCCGCGGAACTTGAAGCGCAGGTCACCAAGACCATCGAGGACGGCGTCTCCGGCGTCGAAGGCGTGCGCCACATCTCGTCGTCGATCACTGACGGCCTGTCGGTCACGACGGTGCAATTCGCGCTGGAAACCAATACCGACCGCGCGCTGAACGACGTCAAGGACGCCGTGACGCGCGTGCGCGCCAACCTCCCCCAGAATGTCAACGAACCGCTGATCCAGCGCGTCGACGTAATCGGCCTGCCGATCGTGACCTACGCCGCGATCTCGCCGGGCAAGACGCCGGAGCAACTGTCGTGGTTCGTCGATGACGTGGTCAAGCGCGCGTTGCAGGGCGTGCGCAACGTCGCGCAGGTCGAGCGCATCGGCGGCGTCGAGCGCGAAATCCTCGTCTCGCTCGATCCCGATCGCTTGCAGGCCGCAGGCCTTACCGCCGTCGATGTATCCAGACGTCTGCGCGGCACCAATGTGGACCTCGCCGGCGGCCGCGCCGAAATCGGCAAGAACGATCAGGCGATCCGGACACTGGCGGGCGCCAAGACGCTGAACGAACTCGCCGGCACCATGATCAGCCTGCCGTCCGGCGGCGAAGTGCGGCTCGAAGATCTCGGCACGGTCACCGACACTATCGCCGACCGCCGCACCTTTGCGCGCTTCAACGGCGAACCAGTGGTGGCGCTGGGCATCAAGCGCTCCAAGGGCGCCAGCGATGTGGTGGTCGCCGCGGCCGTACAGAAACGTATCGATGCGCTGAAGGCGTCCTATCCCGATGTCGACCTGAAGCTGATCGATACGTCGGTCGACTTCACCAAGGGCAATTACGAAGCTGCAATCTCGACGCTGTTCGAAGGCGCGGCGCTTGCCGTCATCGTGGTGTTCTTCTTCCTGCGCGATCTGCGCGCCACGGTCATCGCGGCGATCTCGCTGCCGCTGTCGATCTTCCCGGCCTTCTGGGCGATGGACCTGCTCGGCTTCTCGCTCAACCTCGTGAGCTTCCTCGCCATCACGCTGTCGACAGGCATTCTCGTCGACGACGCCATCGTCGAGATCGAAAACATCGTGCGGCATATGCGGATGGGCAAGTCGCCTTATCGCGCCGCGCTGGAAGCGGCCGACGAAATCGGCCTCGCCGTGATCGCCATCAGCCTGACCATTATCGCGATCTTTGCGCCGGCGAGCTTCATGTCGGGCATCGCCGGACAATTCTTCAAGCAGTTCGGCATCACCGTCTCGGTGCAGGTATTCTTTTCACTATTGGCAGCGCGCTTTGTCACGCCCGTGCTGGCCGCCTACTTCCTCAAGGATCACAAGCACGACGACCCGCCGCCGGGGCGCCTGCTGCAAGCCTATAACAAGCTCGTGACCCTGTCGGTGAAGCGCTACTACGTGACGGTTCTGTTCGGTCTCGCCGTCTTCGCACTGTCGATCTGGAGCATCCAGCTGCTGCCGCAGGGCTTCCTGCCGGCCCAGGACACCGCGCGTTCGCTGATGGCGATGGAATTGCCACCGGGATCGCAGCTCGCTTACACCGAGAAAGTCACAGAAGACATCGTCGCGCGGCTCCGCAAGCGACCTGAGGTGAAGAGCGTGTTCGTCGATGGCGGTCACGTCCCGCCCGGCACCTATGAAGTGCGGCGCGCAGCTCTGATCATCAACTACACCCCAAAGAGCGAACGCGACAGCGCACATACACAGCGACTACTCGAACTCGATATCAGCAAGGAACTCGAAAGCGTTCCGGATATCCGTTACTGGTTCCTCGACGAAAACGGGCTGCGCGCCATCTCGCTGGTGGTGACCGGCACCGACAGCAATATCGTCGCCAATGTCGCCAGCGAACTGGCGACGCAGATGAAGCGCATTCCGCTGATCTCCAACGTGATCTCGGAAACCTCGTTGGATCGTCCTGAGCTGCGCGTGCAGCCGCGCGCCGATCTCGCGGCAAGGCTCGGCGTCTCCACCGAGAGTCTGTCGGAGACGATCCGCGTCGCCACCATCGGCGACGTCGGCCCGGCCCTGGCGAAATTCGATGCCGGCGATCGCCTGGTGCCGATCCGCGTGCAGCTCGAAGACACGGCACGCGCCGACTTCCAGATCCTCGAACAATTGCGGGTACCGCTTGGCGGCGGGCGCGGCGGCGTGCCGCTATCCGTCGTTGCTGACATCAAGCTCGATCAGGGACCGACCAGCATCAACCGCTACGACAGAGAACGTCAGGCCACCGTGGCCGCGGATCTCGTGGGCACCGCCGCGCTCGGCGATGCCCTGAAGAAGATCTACGAACTGCCGGTCATGAAGAGCCTGCCGAAGA
Source organism: Tardiphaga sp. OK246 (assembly GCF_900188215.1). Taxonomy (NCBI): domain Bacteria; kingdom Pseudomonadati; phylum Pseudomonadota; class Alphaproteobacteria; order Hyphomicrobiales; family Nitrobacteraceae; genus Tardiphaga; species Tardiphaga sp. OK246. The sequence continues at coordinate 393,693 of NZ_FZOX01000005.1, read as the reverse complement.
ATGTCAGCGTCAAGCAGTCCGGCGATGCCGAAAGCCTGAACGAACTCGCAGATGGTTTCGCCACCGCGATCTCGGCAGGCCTGATGATGGTCTATGCCGTGCTGGTGCTGCTGTTCGGCACGTTCCTGCAGCCGATCACCATCCTGTTCTCACTGCCCCTATCCATCGGCGGCGCGATCCTGGCGCTGCTGTTGACTGGAAAGCAACTCACGACGCCTGTCTGGATCGGCATCCTGATGCTGATGGGCATCGTCACCAAGAACGCGATCATGCTGGTGGAATTTGCAGTGGAAGCCATTCGCGAAGGTAAACCGCGCGAGGTCGCGATCATCGATGCCGGCATGAAGCGCGCGCGGCCGATCGTGATGACCACCGTTGCCATGGTCGCTGGCATGATGCCGTCCGCACTGGCCTTCGGCGCCGGCGGCGAGTTCCGCTCGCCGATGGCGCTTGCTATCATTGGCGGACTGATCTTCTCGACGGCGCTGTCGCTGCTGTTCGTGCCGGCGATGTTCATGATGATGGACGATGTCGGACAATTGGCATGGCGCTTCGGGCGCAAGCTGCTGGTGTCGAGCGGCGAGGAAGACCCGCAAAACGGTCAACCGCCCGCCGTCCCGCACAAATAGGCAAATGCAATGACCCCGTCCGTCGCCTCTTCCAAGCGAACCACCACATGGGCCAGATTGCTGGTCGCGTTGTCGCTATACGTGTTCACGCAGCCGGCTCTGGCCGCCGACGATCCTGCTGATGCCCCGAAGGGTGCAGCAGTGACCGTACTGACCGCCGCGAAGTCCTGCTTCTCCGCCACGGTCGAAGTCTCCGGCATCCTGATCCCGCGCGAGGAAGTATCGATCCGTCCGGATCGTCCGGGCCTCAAGGTCGCAGAGGTCATGGTCGATGCCGGCGAGAACGTCACCGCGGGCCAGATCCTCGCACGCCTGACGCCACCGGAAGGCGGATCGCTCCAGGTTCAAGCGACGGTCGCAGGATTGGTCAGCGCCTCGTCCGCCGTGGTCGGATCACTCGCATCGGCCAAGGGCGAAGCGCTCTTCAGCATCATCGCGCGGAGCGAGTTCGAATTCATCGGCCAGGTACCGACGCGCGACCTGCCGAAGCTGAAAGTCGATCAGCCGGTCAAGGTCAAGGTGATCGGCGCTGGAGAGCTGGACGGTAAAGTGAAACGCGTCGCCTCTACCGTGGAACCCAATAGCCAGCTCGGCCAGGTCGTGGTCTCGATCACCTCGGCCCGGCGGCTGATGAGCAATTCCTACGCGCGTGCCATCATCAAGACAGGCGAAAGCTGCGGCGTCGCGGTGCCATTGACCGCCGTTCTCTACAGTGCCGGCGGGACCGTCGTGCAGGTGGTCCGGCGGCAGCGCATCGAGACGCGCCGCGTCGAGATCGGGCTGATGTCAGGCGGACGCGTGGAGGTACGCGAAGGTTTGAGCGATGGCGATGTGATTGTCGCGCGCGCGGGCGCGTTGCTGCGCGAAGGCGACCCGGTTCGGCCGGTGATGGCCAGCGCAGACGCTAACAAGTAAACGCGATGGGAAGACTTAGCTGCCGGCTTTGGCCGTTGCGCTATCGCCGAGCAGGATGTCCTCAACCAGCGACGACGACACGGCAGGAACCTGCTCGCCGGCGGTCGCGCGGGTAACCGCAACGCGGGTGTTGGTGAAGACGGACTCGGCACTCGCCGGCTTGGCCTTCATGTTCTTCAGCAATTCGGTTGCGAGCAGGCTGTTCTGACCATCCACATCGTCGGCAACCTTGCCCGGCGTCGCCGAGGTCAGGATCAGCGCATTCTCAGGAACATCGATCGGCGCGAGACCACGGGAGTAACCGCGGAAGCGGCGCTCATAGGGATTGCGGCGGGACGCATCCAGCACGACCAGTTTGGCCTGGGCACCCTGCTCCTTCATGATATCGAGAACGGCCTCGACGCTCATGCCATCGCGACGGATGTCACGCTCTTTCCAGATCGCAGCATCGACCGGGATCATGTAGCTCTGGCGGCCAACCTGGACGCCATAGCCACCGAAATACAGCATCACAACGGTTTCGGGCTTGATCTTGGCCTTCAGGCGCTCGACAGCGCGGGTCATGTCATCGCGGGTCGCGTCTTCCACCACATCGACGTCGAAACCGTCGCGGCGGAGTGCGCTCGTCATGGCACGTGCATCATTGATCGGCTGGCTCAGCGGCGCGCCGGCGTCGGGGTAATGACCGTTGCCGATCACCAGCGCGATGCGCGACGCCTTCGTCACGGGATTGATCGTCCCGGTCACCGTCTCGGCCTGTGCGGCTTCCAGCGAGCGCTTGTTCAGCGCGGCATTGGCGCCAAGCACCAGCGACACCAGGCCGACAAAAGCTGCGGCCACAGTGATCGAGCGACGGGATACGCGAAACTGCCGTACGTTCATAACGTCATTCCTGCTCATCGTTCAGGCGCAACCGTGGGTCGCGCGAACGTCGAAATAGGTTTGAAGGGATGCCAAACCAATGAGTATTAAATGCGCTCAATTTGCGGCATCGCAGCAAACTGGTTGTTAACCCGTCGAGCCCACCCGGGCAACCGGTAAAGGCCGGGATTTAAGACAGGGTTACTGACTGACCAGGCTAAGGTCTTGAACGGGCTTGCGCTTCACGCAATTGTAATCTCGACCGATTCGTGCAATTTTTCAAAGGCTTGCAGGTGTCGGGAGGCGATTGCGCCGCAGCAGCGGCGGGCGGTTTTCGAGGCGTGCGCAGGGGGCGGCACTGAAAGAAACCTCATGGGTGTGACTTATTTTGCCGGCGCCGCATACCGCGCGCTGACAGCGAGCAAGGTCGGCCCGTCGCTTTACGACCTCTGCGATCCCCTATTCCACAAGCACACCGGCGGCGACGCCCATATCGTCAAGTTCTACAAAACCGCGCTTGGCAATGCCGCGCTTCGTCCGTTGCTCTGCCGCGCCGGCCTGCCCGAGTTGCGCGATCCCTCCCGGTTCAAAGCCTTACAGCAGGCCCTGAGAGCGGCGCGCGACGACGAGAACCCCGATTGGGAAGCCATCGGCCAGCCCATCGCCGAGCTGCTCGACACGGTCACATTGAGCCATGCAGAGCCGAAGCCCGTGACGGCGTCAGCGCAGGCACCGTCACTGGGCGAGATCGACCATGTCATCAAGGCCTGCGGCACGCATCTGTTGCGCTCGTTCGACCGCAACGGCTTCATTCCTACTTACGCGGCGTTCAACCTGATCGGCGATCCCGACATGCATGGCCGCGATTTCCTGATGGCCCTGACAGGCCTCAATTCGCGCGGCTACAAGAATTCGACGCTGCTGTTCACCCTCGCGCGCATCTTCATCGCACGCTCACCGGCCGGAGAACTCATCAATCCGCCATGGACCGGAATTGCCGAACCCATGTGGGAGCCGGTGCAGATCCGGCATCGCTCCGCCTATTACGACGCCTTCTTCACCGAGGCGCTGCTCAGCTTCGGCGAAACCGGACTGCCGTCGCCGGACCAGACGACATCCTCGCGCCGCGCCATCGATGCGATGGTTGAATTCTGCCTGGTCACCAGCCGCGAGGAAGTCCGCTCGCATGACGGAACGAGTGTGAACGTTATCACGGCGCTGGCACCGCCGCCGCATCCGCGCTTCAGCCGGCTGTTCGCGCAGATCAAGCAGGACCTCGGTTTCGGCATCTATGTGCCGGACTGCGACACCACCGCCTGCTCCTTCTCTGCCGCCACACAGGCCGGCTCGACCGACACGATCCTCGATCAGCCCCTGCTCGACTTCTATGCCGGCTATCAGGTCGGCAACGGCAGCAACGAACCGATGGTCACCGTGCCGCTCAACGACCATATCGACTATGACGGCGCCATCGTCACCTGGATCGACAATCTCGCGGGCGAACGGCCCTATGGCAACGATCTCGATCCGACGCTCAATCTCGACGTGCTCGAAGTCTCGTTCCGGAATCTCGTCCGCTGGAAGGTGATGGAGACGCCGACACGTCTGGAAACGATGCAGCGGATCATCGGCTTCCAGCGCCGCCTTGTGGCATCCGGCGCCTTCGCCGATCCGAAATCGCACATCTACTATCTGCCGGAGCTCTATAGCGCCTATTTCGGCCGCTGCTATGCGGCTTTCCGTGAATTGCCGGCCGAGACACAACAGGCCATCGATACCGACGGCACGTTCGACTTCATTCGCCTGCGTGTTCTCGCTTATGTGCAGGATGAGTTGATTGCGCGCGAGATGAATACTTTCGATGCGGCACTCGCACTGATCGCGCTCGGACATCTCGGCGGTGAGCTCGCGCATTTCGCACCTGCGCTGCGCTGCATCATCACGGCAACAGGCGAAGGCGGCCGCAAGGGTCCGTTCAAGGCCTATGAATGGAACAAGATGAAAACGCCGACACGGATTCTCGTCGGCGGTCCCGAAGTGACCTCAGCCTTCGTGCTGATGGGTCTCGCGCTGGCGCGGCGGAGAATGATGAATGGCCACGCGGCATAGTTCATCGCGCGAAGTTGAAGGTATGAAGGAGCGACCGCGCTGGCATGCACGGCGAAATGCCCGCACTGTCTCCGGATTGTCGTCATGATTTTGCAATCAAACGGTTCGATGCGCATGTTCCGCACCTTCTCTCTTTTCATCGCGATGCTTTGCATTCCCGCACTGGCACAGGCCGCCGACGTGACCGGGGTGCCGAAGATCCGCGATGGCGACCAGATGACCATTGGCGCGACCCGCATCCGGCTCGCCGGAATGGACTCGCCCGGCCTCGATCAGTTGTGCCTGAATGCCGCCGGCGAGCGCTGGACCTGCGGCGTCGCGGCCCATGAAGCGCTTGTTGAACATGTCGGCGACAAGAGCTGGACCTGCCACGTGCTACGGACCGATCGCTTCGGTCGCTCGGTCGCCAAATGCGAGGTGGACGGCGAAGACATCAGCCAATGGATGGTGAAGAGCGGCTGGGCGCTTTCCTATGTGCGCTTCTCCCATGCCTATGATGCCGACGAGAAAGCCGCACGTGAGGCCAAGGCCGGACTTTGGGCTGGCGCGTTCTTTGCGCCCTGGGACTGGCGCGTACGCAACAAGAAAACCACCATTCTCGGCTCGATCAAGCCTCCGGAGGATGCCTTGCCGATCCTGCTGGCCTCGGCATCCGGCCACGTGGCGCCATCGCCGGCCTGCCGGATCAAGGGCAACGTCAACCGGGCCGGCGTCTGCATCTACCACACGCCCGAAAGCCGCTGGTATGCCAAGATCAGCATGCGGATCAGCAAGGGAACACGCTGGTTTTGCTCTAAAGAAGAGGCCGAAGCCGCCGGCTGCCGCGAGACCCGACGATGACATCGTGGCGCTGACGTGGCAGGTTCCCCGCTCAGATTCGATCGAGCGGAACCGTGGCTGACCTGCAGACGGATGTCATTGCGCAAAAACAACGCCGCAGCCGGACATTTCGGGCAGCGCGACTGACGCTGCTCGCTTTGGTCATCTATGGCGGCATCGCCTATCTGTTGCTCCCGGAACTCTGGACCCATTACGAGCACCAGAAGAGCCTTGCCGGATTGCCGATGACGACGATGACCGCGCAAGGTATTCCCGGCGATCCCATCAATGTCGGCCTGATCGGCGACAAGAAGGACGTGCTGTGCGCGATGCATGCTGCCGGCTGGTATCCCGCCGATCCCGTAACCTTGCGCTCGTCCCTCGAGATTGTCGGCAGCGTCTTGCTCGATCGCCCCTATCGCGAGGCACCGGTATCACCGCTGGTCTATCTCGGCCGCCGCGAGGATCTCGCTTTCGAGAAGCCGGTCGGCAACAGCGCTGATCATCGCCACCACATCCGGCTCTGGAAGGTACTCGACAAGGGACAGGAAGATCGCCCGGTCTGGCTCGGCGACGCGACTTTCGATCGCAGCGTCGGGATCAGCAAATACACCGGCGCGATCACGCATCATATCGCTGCCGATATCGACGCGGAGCGCGCGGTGCTCGCAGGCGACCTCGAAAAGGCCGGCATGGTCGAGGCCAAATATCAGGTCACAGGAATCGGGCCAACCGTCGCCGGCCACAATGGCGGCGGCGACCTGTACTACACCGATGGCGAAGTCTGGATCCTGCGGCTGGTGGTGGCCTGCGCCAAACACGACGGCCCTCCCGAGACAATCCCGAGCCCGGCGGCGACCGAGATCAAGGACCAGATCTTCCAGGCCATCGCGAATGTGATCGGGCGTGATGCGCTGACTCACTAAGCAGTGAAATTCAAACCACCTCACACGCGCTTTGATTTCGCGCTGCGCCATGGCACCATGGCCAAAAATACCAACAAGGATTGAAAATGGTCGTTCGTGCAGGTCGTGAATTTCTCGCCATCCCCGGCCCCACCACGATGCCAGACGAAGTATTGCGGGCGATGCATCGTCCGCCTCTGGATATCTATTCCAAGGAAATGGTGCAGCTCACATTCGGGCTGCTGCGCGATATCGGCACGTTGTTCGCCACCAAGGGCAACACCTATATGTATATCGCCAACGGGCATGGTGCCTGGGAAGCGACGCTCACCAATGTGCTGTCGCGCGGCGACAAGATCCTGGTACTGGAAAGCGGGCGTTTCGCGGTCGGCTGGGGCCATGCGGCACGCGCCATGGGCGTCGAGGTGCAGAGCCTGAAGGGCGACTGGAATCGCGCCATCCGCCCTGCCGAAGTTGAAGCAACGTTGCGACAAGACACCAAGCACGAGATCAAGGCTGTGCTTGCAGTGCAGATCGACACGGCGTCAGGCGCGTTCAACGACATTGAAGCCATCGGCAAGGCGATCAAGGCGGCCGGTCATCCCGCATTGTTCATGGTCGACACCGTCGCGTCGCTCGGCTGCATGCCATTCGAAATGGATGCATGGGGGATCGATGTCGCCATGTCCGGCTCGCAGAAAGGCCTGATGACACCGCCCGGCCTCGGCTACGTCGCGGCGAATGATCGTGCGCGCGAAATCCACAAGACTGCCAATCTACGCACGCCCTATTGGGACTGGACCGAGCGCGACGGCGACGAGCACTACCGGAAACATTCGGGCACCGCGCCGGTGCACCTGATGTTCGCGCAGCGTCAGGCCATCGACATGCTGTTCGACGAGACGCTGGTCAACGTGTTCCAGCGCCACCGATTGCTGGCGGAAGCCGTCCGCCGCGCCGTTGCCGTATGGGCCGATGGCGGCGTGCTGAGCTTCAATATCATCGAGCCAAAAGAACGCGGCAATACGGTCACGACGGTGCGGATGGACAATCCGACGCCGCTGCTCGATTACTGCCGCGATAAATGCGGCGTCATTCTCGGCGTCGGCATCGGCGACCTGCACGGAAAAGCATTCCGCATCGCCCATATGGGCCATGTCAACGCGCCCATGATTCTCGGAACGCTCGGCGTGATCGAGATGGGACTGCAGGCGCTCGGCATTCCGCATGGCAAGGGTGGCGTCACGGCGGCGGTCAACTTCCTCGGCGAGAGTGTCACGCCCTAAGGTCCGCTCTCAACCTCACCGTGGTCGCGGCGGGTTTCCGGCATCACCAGCCAGATCAGCAACAGACCAAGCCCGGCGACGCAGGCCAGGCCGACAAAGGCAACCGGCGCGCCGAGCTTGTCGGCGACGAAGCCGGCGGTCACTGTGCTAAGCGACGCGCCGATGCCGGTAGCTGTGCCGACAATGCCTTGCGCAAGGCTGAAGCGCCCGCTGCCAAAGGCGATGTCGGCGACGATCAGCGGGATCATCACGCTGAACACGGCAGCAGTGACGCCGTCGAAGACCTGCACGGCGACCAGCGCAAACGGGTCGGTGACCACGGCGAATAGCAATCCGCGGATCACGAGCGCGGCGAAGGCGATCAGCAGCAGCGGCCGACGGCCCCACTGTTGCGCCTTTCGGCCGACCGTCGGCGAGGTCGCCGCGACGATGGCCTGCGGTACCACGATGCAGAAGGCGATCAGCGCCGGTGCCCAGTCGGCCGAGCGCGTCGTGACGACACCCGCCATCAAAGGCAGCATCGCGGCATTGGCAAGCTGCAGCAGCAGCACAGCGCAGGCAAAAATCAACAGCGGCTTCTGCCGCACCAGATCGCGAAAACGGATCGGCTTATTGCTCTCGGCTTCTTTAGTGCTGGCACCATGGGCCTGTGCGGAATTGATCTCCTGAGGCCGAATCCGCGACAGCGCATAGAGCACCGGCAGCGCCAGCAGGAAGGTGACGATGAACACCGACCGGCTGGACAGCAGATAGCCGCAAGTACCCATGACGGCAGCAGCGACGCCATTGCCGAGCGAGGCGAAGCGCGCATTGCGCCCCAGCCGTTCACCGATCCGCAGCGGCCCGACCAGCCCGAGGCTGATAGCGGCGATCGCAGGGCCGAGCACACAGCTCGCCATCGCATGCAACGTCGCTGCCGCGACAATGACGGGAAACACCGGCAGCGCCGCGTAAGCTAGCGCACAGCCGCCGATGGTCGCTACCGCGGCGCCGGCGACCAGCCGCGTCGAGCGCGCCGCATCGATGATCGCGCCACCCGGAATTTGGCCGAGCAGCGCGACGATGCCCCCGATCGACAGCACGAAGCCGATCTCGACCTGGGTCCATTTCTGTGTGGTGAGATAGACCGCAACGAACGGACCGAATCCTGTCTGCACGTCGGCAAGAAAAAAGATGAACCAGTCGAGCCCGCGCAGGCTCTGCTTCGACGGCTCCGGACTGTGCCGCGGCTCCTGCGGGCCCAGCTCGGACTCCGGCGCAATCCCCGGCGCACAGGCGACCTCAGGCACCGCCGCGACATCATCGCGGCGGGAGAGATCGGCTGCGCGTGTGGTCGCGTGAACCGCCAATTAGCGCTCCTGCATGGTGAGAGGCGGAAACCTCAGCGGCGTCAGCGTGCCGGACGCGCCGAGCACGACGATGGGTTGATCGTCCTTGTATTCCGGCGCGGCACGGACCTGTTCGCGCGTGAGATCCAGCGTGATGCTCGCGGTCTTGTCGGCCACGTTCCAGAAATGCAGCGCACCCCAATCGACCACGATCTTGCGCGAGCCGACCCCGAGGAATCCGCCGAAGTCGATCACCGCGCCGCGCACCTGCCCCGCGCGATCGACGATCACGTCGGCGATACGTCCCATATTCTCGCTTGCGGGACTGCGCACGTCGCGGCCGAGAATGCCCTTGGCATCGAAAGCATCGATCACCGTAACCGATGGCGGCTTGGCGACAGGCGCAGGAGGCGCGGACGCGACCGGTGGCGCTGCCGGCTGCACGGCAGCCGCATCCGGTGCGGGCGACGGCACGGACGGCTGCGCTTCAGGAGTGGGTTTCTCTGACGTCGCGGGCGGAGGCACAGGCGCATCCGCCGCCTGGCACACGGCCACGGCGTTCAACGCCAACGCTACAGCCAATCCGGCAACGATGCGAATTGCAGGCATGGAAACTCCCTCACTCACGCGTTTCGCTGATGGGCACGACCCCAGCGCCAGGCGACGCGTCAATGCGTCAATACGATCGATACCTGGATCTGACCGCGGGTTCGCAGCACTTCCAGCGACACATCGTTCTCGTGTTTGCGCAGGCAGAGATCGACGCTGGATTCGCCGAGCCGAAGATCACGCAAAATGACGTATTGCAGGAAAGCGGGCAGCCGCGGATTGCGGAAACGAATTTCCCCGCGCGCGACATCGAATTCGATTCCTAGTGCTGCCTCGAGCAGAGTATACGGCGTTGCGCTGGCCCAGGCCTGCGGCGCGCAGGCCACCGGATACAAGGTCGGGCCGCGGCGTTTTTCGCGCTGGAAGCCGCAGAACAATTCCGGCAATCGTCGCAGGTCCATATAGGCCGCGGTGTCGAACAGGCCCTTGAAGACAGCCTCGACCGAATGCTTCAGGCCATAGCGCGCCAGACCGAGTGTGATCAGCGCATTGTCGTGCGGCCAGATCGAGCCGTCATGATAGGACATGGGATTGTAGCGCGCCTCGCCGCGCGCAATGGTGCGAATGCCCCAGCCGGTGAAGAAATGCGGGCGCATCAGGTCGGCAGCGACCATGCGCGCACGGTCTTCACGGACGATGCCTGTGAACAGCAACTGTCCCGCATTGGAGGCACGAACCGCGCAAGGCATCTTCTTGCCGTCGAGCGCAAGCGCATAGGTGCCGAGTTCCTCGCACCAGAATGCTTCCTCGAACCGCGCAGCAAGTTGCTCCGCTTCGGCCTCGAGCTGCCGGGCCTTGTCGGGCAGGCCTATGCGCAATGCGAGACGCGACGCCAGATGCTTGGCGGCGAAGACATAGCCTTGCACCTCCGCCAGCGCGATATTGCCCTCAGCGAGCTTTCCATCGGCATGGAAGATGGCGTCATACGAATCTTTCCAGCCCTGGTTCTGCAGTCCCTGTTCGGTGGCGCGCTGATATTCGACGAAGCCATCCCTGTCGGGGTCGCCGGGACCATCGATCCATCCGAGGGCCGCCTCAACGGCCGGCCATAGCTCGCGCAAGGTTTCATCATCGCCGGTGCGCTCGACATACATCCCTGCGAGCATCACAAAGAGCGGCGTGGAGTCGACGCTGCCGTAATATTGCGCGAACGGGACTTCGCGGAGCGCAGCCATCTCGCCGCCGCGCATTTCGTGCAGGATCTTGCCGGGCTCGGCATCCGCAAGCGGATCGACCGACTTCGCCTGAAACGCCGCAAGCCGTTTCAGCACGCCGCGCGCTACGCGCGGATCGATCCACAACAGTTGCAGCGCCGTGATCAGACCATCGCGACCGAATGTCGTCGAATACCAGGGAATACCGGCATAGGGATATCGCCCCTGCGGCGTATTCGTCATCAGGATACTGAGATCAGCCATCGCCTGGCAAAGCACCTCGTTGAAAATATCGTTCGAGGTCTCGACCGTCGCCGCACCCTTGCTGAAATTGCGCATCTCGCGGCGATGCGCGAGCAACCCGCGAAAGAACGGCACAGGCTTGTGGCCGACCTCGGCATTGCAACTGACAGCAACGAACAGTGACGTCGTTTGCTGCGGCTTCAGCTCGAAGTGGTAGGTCGCGGTGTTGGCTGCCAGCCGCGTCGGGCGCGGATCGAAATGCACCATCGTGCTGAGCGGCTTGCCGTCGAGGCCGGTATATTCCAGCGCAACGTCACTGGGCCCGACTAGGCGGCTCGTGGCGATGCCGCGATGCTTGCGTTTTTCGCCGCGCACCTCGAACAGATCGGCAAAGTCATTGTCGAATGTGAGCGTCAGATCGAAACTGGCGCGGTGTTCGCCGTGATTTTGCAGACCGATCCGCTGATAGGCCGCACCACGCCACAGGAAGAACGTGCGCACGATGTGCAGCATATCTTTCTGCAGCACGAGGCGGCCGTTGCGATAGATATCCGGATTGGTCAGATCGACGGTCAGCGACGAGTTGTCATCGCGCAGATTCGAGCCGAGCAGCAGCGGCTGAACATCGTTCAACGCCAGTTCGAGCCGCGCGAGATAACGCGTATCGGCATTGAACAGGCCATCCGGGCCGCCCGCGGACGCGCCGATGTCACCATGGCTGTCGAGCACCACGAACGTATCGTCGTGCTTGAGCGCTCGCCGCGGGCGCGACGCAGGACCCGTCATCGGAATGTAGAACGGCGACTCGACCGCCTTTTGATCGGCGATAGCGTTCAACTTGGTCGCGGCGGCTTCGATGGGCATGGATGACCTCGGCCGGTTGTAAGGTGAAGACAGGCACGAAGATAAACGCAGCGTTTGGAGAGGATAACTGAGTCGTCAGGCTGCGTGCTGCGCGAGACGGCTCATTTCCTGTGTGACGAGCTCCCGATATGGCCCCTCGCCCTGCATCAGATGATCGGGTTTGCCGTCCTCAATGATCTTGCCGCTCTGCAGCATGACCACGCGATCGAAATTGCGCAGCGTCGCGAGGCGATGCGCGATCGCGATTACCGTGCGACCACGCATCAGACGCGCCAGCGCCTCACGGATCGCCTCCTCCGATTCACTGTCGAGGGCCGCCGTTGCCTCATCCAGCAGCAGAATGGGCGCGTCCTTTAGGAAGGCGCGTGCAATAGCGATGCGTTGACGCTGCCCGCCAGACAGTTTGACTCCGCGGTCACCGACCATGGTGTGAAGACCTTCCGGCAGCGTCTCGACAAAGTCGCAACGCGCCGAAATGGCTGCACGCAATACCTCGTCATCCGTCGCTTCGGGACGCCCATACCGGATGTTCTCCATGATGGAGCGATGGAACAATGAGATGTCCTGCGGTACCACGGAGATTGCGTGACGCAGGCTGTGCTGGGTCACGCGTGAAATATCCTGGCCATCGATGGTGATGCTGCCATCCTGGACGTCATAGAAGCGCTGCAACAGCACGAACAGGCTCGACTTGCCGCCGCCGGATTGGCCGACGAGCCCGACCCGCTGCCCGGCATTGAGCCGCAACGTGAACTTGTCGAACACCTGCAGACCGCCGGGATAACGAAACGAGATATTGTTGAAGGCGATCGCTGCGCCCGACTTCACCAGCGGCTCGGCCTCGGGATGATCGCTAAGCTCATGCGGCACCAGCAATGTGGACAGCGCCTCGGACAAGCGCGCAACATGTTGCGTGACATCCACGAGCGCCACCGCAAGATCTCGCGTCGCATGCAGAATCGAGAGACCGAGCGTACAGATCAGAACGACGTCGCCGGTGCTGGCACCGCCGCGTTGCCACAGCATGATCGCCCAGGCGAGTAGCCCGATCGTGAGCGCGACCGTGATGGCCGCATGCGTCAAGCGCAGACGCTCAAGATAGCGCAGGCTGCGACCACGGGCATTCAGCTCGCGATCGACCGTTTCATCGAAGCGGTCATGTTCGAAGCTCAATCCGCAGAATGCGCGGACCAGCGGCATATTGTTGATGACATCGACCATTTCGCCATCGACGGCGGCCGCCTTGCTGGCGAAGTCGTCATGCAGTTTCTTGCCGGCCGCGGCCATCTTGAACATCATCACGACCACCGCGCCCGCCACCACTGTCAGTCCCGCCGCCATCGGCAGGCTGACGGTTCCAATCAGCAGGATCGCCGCGAATGTCGCGACGCAGGGCGGCAGCACGTTCCAGACAAACATGTTTTCGACGGTGAAGACCGCGTTGGATGTTGCCGTGATACGGCTGGTCAGCATGCCGGGCAGCCGATCCGAGAAGTAGCTCGGTGCGTGTCCGGTCAGATGGCGAAAGATATCGCGCCTGAGATCGCCGGTGACACCAACGAATGTGTAGCTCGCGGTCCAGCTGGCCACGCGCCACAGGAACATGTCTGCCGTGATCAGCGAGATCAGAACGCCAAATGCGATCCAGACGGTATTACCGGCTCCCGAAGGTCCCGATGAGAGGCCATCGACTAAAAATTTAATTCCGTATTGCGTGCCCACCGAACAGGCGACGGCTGCAAGCACGGATATCAGGATGATCAGATGCGATGCAGAACGCATCCTGATGTAGCGCATCACGAAAGCGAAAGGGCGATACGCATATCCGGAAAGACTGTCCATGTGATTGTCAAAACCCGTTGAATAAGAACAAGAATCTCGACGGACAGCGTCCCCGCCCGCTGATGGAGATGATGCCATCCCGAATTTCCCACGCTCTCGCCATCTCGGCGCAACATTCGGGCAGCATTAACACTCCGGAAACCGTGGTTGAACGTGATGGCATCAGCAAGACCACAGTGTGGACGAACTACGCAGATCACATAGGAACCTCGCAGATGCGAGAACGTTCCAGCTTCAGGCATACCGGTACCGACACGTCGTCGCTGAAGTTGTTCATCACTTCCAACATGGGAGATATGTAAAATGCGCATCGCGCAAGTTGCTCCGCTGACAGAAGCCGTTCCGCCGAAGCTCTATGGAGGCACGGAACGCGTCGTCCACTGGTTGACCGAAGAGCTGGTGGCGCAGGGGCATGATGTTACGCTGTTCGCCAGCGGCGACTCTCAAACGTCAGGCAAGCTCGACGCCGGATGGCCGAAGGCGCTGCGGCTCGATGGCTCTGTCCGCGATCCCAACGCCCTCCATATGGAAATGCTCGAGCGCGTAAGACAGAAATGTGACGACGACGAATTCGACGTTCTGCATTTCCATCTCGATTACTATCCGTTCTCGCTATTCTCCCGCCAACCCACACCATTTCTCACGACGCTGCACGGCCGTCTGGATCTGCCGGAACATCAGCCGACCTTCACGACTTTCTCCAAGATTCCCGTTGTTTCGATTTCGAACGCGCAGCGGCGCCCGGTACCGCAGGCGAATTTCGTGCGCACGATCTATCACGGCCTTCCCGAGAAGCTGCTGACGCCGCAACCGATCACGCCGAGCTACCTCGCCGTGCTCGGGCGTATTGCGCCCGAGAAGGGCGTCGACCGCGCGATCAAGATCGCCATCCGCGCCGGCATCCCGCTGAAAATCGCGGCCAAGATCGACCGCGCGGATGAGGACTATTACGAGCAGGTCGTTCGCCCACTGATGGATCATCCGCTGGTCGAATACATCGGCGAGATCAGCGACCGGGAGAAGCCGGAATTCCTCAGCGGCGCCTATGGTCTGTTGCTGCCGATCGACTGGCCGGAGCCGTTTGGCCTGGTGATGATCGAATCCATGGCCTGCGGCACGCCGGTCATTGCCTATAACCGCGGCTCGGTGCCGGAGATCATCGACGAGGCCCTCACCGGCTTCATCGTCGAGGACGAGACCAGTGCAGTTGCCGCGGTGGGTCGTCTCGCCGGCATGGACCGTACAGCGATCCGCAAGCAGTTCGAAACCCGCTTCACCGCCCGGCGCATGGCTCTCGATTATGTGGCCACCTATCGCAGCATGATGGAGCATAGGGTGTCGCTGCGACTGGTCAGCAGCGCAGAGTAGTCTGAAGCGCATAATTAAGGCATCGAAGGGCGGCCCGTCGGGTCGCCCTTTTTCGTGCTGGCCTGCTGCAAAATCACTGGCCCGCTGTACAGCCCGTGCGACATTTGCAAGATAGATGACAGACATCAGATCACGGCATTGGCCCGAATCGACGTCCGACCGTTTTTCTCGCATCTCGACAGGCCCTCATGACCGCCGTTTCCCGCTTCGAAATCATCCTGCTGCTGATGGCTGTCATCGTTTTGCTCGACATGATCGCGCGGCGTTTTCAGCTCCCGCGCGCAGCTGCCCTGATCCTCGGCGGCATCGGCTTCGCGCTGATCCCCGGCACCCCGGATGTCGAGATCGACCCCGAGCTGGTGCTCGTGTTGTTTCTGCCGCCGCTGCTGATGTCGAGCGCCTGGTTCACCTCCTGGCGGGATTTCCGCGCCGATCTGCGCATCATATTGCAGCTCGCCGTTGGCGCTGTCTTCTTCACTACCCTCGTGGTCGGCGTGGTTGCGCATCTGGTGATGCCGTCGCTGCCCTGGGCTGCCTGTTTTGCGCTCGGCGCCATCGTCTCGCCGCCGGATTCGGTGGCGGCCAAGGCCGTGCTGCAGAGCGTGCCGCTCCCGCCGCGCATCATCGTGCTGCTGGAGGGCGAAAGCCTCGTCAACGACGCATCGGGCCTGGTGCTGCTGCGCTTCGCCATCGCGGCAGCGCTGACCGGCTCGTTCAGCGCCACTGCGGCCACCGTGAGTTTCTTCTCGGTTGCGATCGGCGGCCTGCTTGTTGGCATCGTCTTCGCCTTCGCCGCCATCCTGGTAATCAAGCGCATCAAGGACATCGACCTCGCCATTGCCTGGACCTTCCTGGTCGCCTGGATCTCCTATATCGCAGCGGAAAAGCTGCACGTCTCCGGCGTGCTGTCCACCGTCGCCTGCGGCATGATCCTGGGATGGAAGCAGCACGAATTCTTCGGCGCTGCGACGCGCACCCGCGCCACCGCAGCGTGGAGCGTCGTCGTATTCGTGCTGGAATCTCTGGTGTTTATCCTGATCGGGCTGTCGCTGCGCGGCGTGCTGTATCGCCTTGGCGGCTATGACGCGCTGGTGGCGCTGTTACCGGTGACGGCTGCTGTCATCGCAGCAGTGATCCTCGCCCGCTTCGCCTGGATGTTTCCCGGCACCTATCTGCCGCGCATGCTGATGCCGAAGCTGCGTGCCCGCGACCCCGCTCCGCCATGGACGGTGCCGTTCATCATGAGCTGGGCCGGTTTGCGCGGCGTGGTGAGCCTCGCTGCCGCATTATCATTGCCGGAGGAATTTCCGGGCCGCGACGTCATCCTGGCGATTACCTTCGCAGTCATCCTGGTGACGGTCCTTGTCCAGGGTTCGACGCTGGCACCGATCGTGCGCCGTCTCATCAAAACCGACAATGTCCGCGCACCGCATCATTCCAAACTCAGCGAAGCGCAGGCGCGCGCGCGCGTTGCGGCCGCGCAATTTTCTGCCATCGAGAAGGCGTCACGCAATGATGACGGCACACATCGCCATCCGCGCCTGTTCGAGCAATATACCTATCGCAAGGGCGCCGCGGCGCGCTATGCCGAAGAGGCTGAGGCACTATCGCCGCACCGCATCGACCATTACACGACCGTGCTGGCCGCCATCGAAGCCGGCCGTGCAGAGCTTCTGAAGATGCACCGTGAGGGCGAAATCCACGACAGTGTGCTGTATGCGATCGAGGAAGGGCTCGATCTCGAAGAAGTCAACGCAAGACGTTTTCTGTAAAGGCCACGCTTCCTTTAGCAGCCATTCGCCGTGGCGCCTTCACAGCCGCCACCATCGGCTCTAACCTTGATCGTCAAGCGCCAGTCAAGGCGCAAAATCCGGGAGAAAACAACATGCGACTTCAAGGCCTATCCACCATCGTCACCGGCGGCGCATCGGGTTTCGGCGCCGAGATCGCGCGGTCTTACGCGCGCGAAGGCGCCAAGGTCGTCATCCTCGATCTGAATGCCGTTGGCGCGAAGAAGGTTGCGGCCGAGATTGGCGACAGCGCAATCGCCCTCGGCGGCAGCGTCACCAGCAAGGCCGATGTTGATGCCTCGGTGAAGCTCGCGGTCGAGAAATTCGGCAAGCTCGACGTCGTCGTCAACAATGCCGGCTGGACCTTTCGCAACAAGCCCTTGCTCGAAGTGACCGAAGAAGAATTCGACAAAGCATTCGACATCAATGTGAAATCGATCTTCCTGATGACCAATGCCTGCGTACCCGTGATGAAGAAGCAGAAGAGCGGTCGCATCATCAATATCGGCTCGACAGCCGGCGTCCGGCCGCGTCCGGGTCTGACCTGGTACAATGCCACCAAGGGCGCGGTGAACCTCATGTCGAAATCGATGGCCGTGGAACTGGCGCCCGATGGCATCCGCGTCAATTGCATCGCGCCGGTGATCGGGGAAACCGCGCTACTGGAATCCTTCATGGGCGTGCCGGATACGCCAGAGAACCGCGCTAAATTCATCGGGACGATCCCGCTCGGCCGCATGTCGCGCCCCTCGGATATCGCCAATGCCTGCGTATATCTGGCGGGTGAGGAATCCGAGTTCCTCACCGGCGTGATCTTGCCGGTCGATGGCGGGCGAACAATCTAGAACGAGGAAATTCATAAACCATCGAATCCGGTCAGATTCGATTCACCACGCGCGTTAAGCAGTTCACCGGCCATTCATGCGATGGTCGCGTCATGATCGAGGGACACACCTCGGCAGGGAAGGCGTCAGGGTCAGGCCGGTCAACGGTCTGACCCCTCTCTTTGGGGATCGTCATGGCAGCAAAGAAGAAACCGGCTCCGCGCAAGAAAGCCAGTGCATCGGACGCTGTTCATCCGATTTCTGCAGTCGCGGCTGTTGCAGTCCGCAGCCTTATCAATATGGCGATTGTGTCCGCATCCTGCGCAACCACCTTGTTGACGCTGATGGCCGTGCTCAAGTTCCAGACCGCCTGAGCGCCGATCACTTCATTTCGTTTAGCAGCGTCGGGATCAGTTCCGACACCGTCGGATGGATCGGCACTGCCCATTGCAACTGGGTGTAATCGGCGCCGGCATTCATGATGTCGAGGATGCCATGGATCGCCTCGTCACCCCCGGTGCCCAGAATAGCCGCGCCCAAGATCTTCTTCGTCTCGGCATCCACCACGACCTGCATCATGCCTGATGTCTCGCCCTTCTCGACCGCACGTCCAACATGGGTCATCGGCCGGGTGCCAATCAGCAGCCTTCTGCCCGTGGCTTTTGCCTCTGTCAGCGTCATGCCGACACGACCCAATGGCGGATCAATGAACAGCGCATAGCCGGGAAGCCGATCGCTGACACGGCGGCTTGCGCCATCGAGCAGGTTCGCGGCGAGAATCTCGAAGTCGTTATAGGCCGTATGCGTAAAGGCGCCGCGACCGTTGCAATCGCCCATGGCAAAAATGCCCGGCACATTGGTGGCGAGACCGTCATCGACCTTGATGTAGCCGCGGGCATCCACAGCGACGCCAGCCTTGTCGAGACCGAGATCGTCGGTGTTCGGCCGACGCCCAACCGCGAGCAAAACATCGCTGCCGATAATCTCCGGCGCGCCTTCGGTGCAATCGACGCCGACTGCCACGCCATCGGGATGCGGCTTGAAGGTGATGCATTCGGCATTGGTACGGATATGGACGCCTTCGGCGAGCAGGATGTCGCGGATCGCCTCTGAAATCTCCACATCCTCGCGCGAGACCAGATGCGCGCCTTTCTCAACCACCGTCACTTCGGCGCCGAAACGGCGATACATCTGCGCAAATTCGAGCCCGATATAGCTGCCGCCGATGACCACCAGATGTCTCGGTACCCGGTCGAGCTGCAAGATGCCTGTATTGGTCAGATAGGTGACGTCGTTGATGCCCGGCATATCAGGCACGACAGCCCGCCCACCCACATTCAAGAAGATCCTCGGAGCTGTCAGCAGTTCATCGCCAACACGGATCGTATCCGCAGATTCGAACCGCGCATGGCCATTGATGACCGTGCATTTGTCCATACCGCGCAACCAGCCTTCGACGCCATTGCGCGAGTCGTGGATCACCTTGTCGGCGCGCGCCTTCACGCGGGCCATATCGATCCGCACGGGCGCGTCAATCGTCACGCCATAGTCGCCGCCGCGGCGCGCAAGATGCGCGGCATAGGCGGAGGCGACCAGCGTCTTGGTCGGCTTGCAGCCGGTATTGACGCAGGTGCCACCAAACAGATGGCGCTCAATGATCGCAACCGACATGCCGGCGGACGTAAGCCGACCCGCGAGCGAAGGCCCCGCCTGGCCGGCACCGATGATGATCGCATCGAAGCGCATGATTTTAGCTCCCAACCGGCAGAGCCAATGCTCCACTGTGGCGAAAGACTATCGTTGGAAACGGCATCAGCCAACGGATGACCGAAGTTCCAACGCCGGCAATTCCCGAACCGCTTAGGGCTTGCCGACAACCGCAGGATCGCGCCAGCGCGCCCAGAGCCGCTCAAACAGCGGCAACAGCCCACGCGGCGTCACCAAAATCACCGAGATCACGACAATGCCGTAGATGAAGTAATGCAGGCCGGGCAGCGTGCTGCCGAGCTTGCCACGCAGGATTTCACCAAGTGGCACCAGCAGCAATGCGCCAAGCGCGGGGCCATAGGCGCGGCCGAGCCCGCCGACGGTTGCAAACAGCACGATCTCGATGGTGATGACGGGCGAGATCAGCAGATAGGGATCGGCAAAAGTGAGATAGCGCACATAGGCGGTACCGACGACGGAGGCGAGCATCGCCGAGATCACCATGGCGGTGATCTTGTAGCGCAGGATGTTGACGCCAATCGCCTGTGCCGCCTTCTCGTTGTCGCGGATGGTGCGCAGATAATAGCCAAGCGGCGAATTGAGGATCGCGACATTGACCAGCACGCAGATCGCCGCCAATGCCAGCATCATCCAGAACGCGCCGTGGCCACCGCCAAACTGGAACGCCAGGAAATTACCCGTGTCCTTCGGCAGCAGCAGCCCGGACGCACCGCCGAGGAAGTCCCAGCCCTCGACCACGATGCTGCCCATTTCCGCGAAAGCCAGCGTGATAAGTACGAAAGAAAGATGGCCGAGCTGAAAGCGGAAGTCGATCCAGGCGATAACGGCGCCGAGGATTCCGGAGATCACCGCCGAAATCACGAGACCCAGCCACATATTGATGCCGAGCTTGAGCAGGAGCGCGGCCGAGAACATCGATCCGATGCCGATGAACAGGCTGTGCGCCAGCGAGATCTGCCCGGCCATGCCGCCGACGATGTTCCACGACGAGGCCAGTGCCACATAGACCAGCGCCAGCGTGAGGATGTGGACGTAATAGCTCGACAGCACGAAGGGCATGATGGCGGCGATGACCAGCGCGCCCCACCAGATCGGCGATGCGAGCGTCTTGTAGAATTCGTCTCTCATCGTGCCGAGCTCCAGGTCAGGCCCTTCGGGAGAAACAGCATGATCGCCACGAAGATGATGTATGGCAGCAGCAGGCCGATCGGGCCGTCGAGATAGATCGTGCCGAAGGCTTCGGCGACGCCGATGATCAAACCCCCAAGCATGATGCCGACGAAATTGGTCATGCCGCCGAGCACCACGACCAGCAGCGTGATCACGGTGTAGCGCAAGCCCTGGGTCGGCTGGATCGGCGTGCCCGGCAGCAGCAAGGCGGCAGCCAATGCGAGAATGCCGATGCCGAGCGCAAAGGTGAGCACCTGTACGCGTCCGACATTGATGCCCATCAGCGCCGCGGCATGGGCATTCTGATGCACGGCGCGGATCGAGCGGCCGAAGTCGGTCGAACGCAGCATGATGTAGAGGCCGATGGCGAGCGCAAAGGAGACAACGAAGGCCACGATATGCGGCACCCGCAGCACCACCTCACCGAGAATGATCAGCTTGGACTCGACGAAAGAGGGCGTGCGCGCCGGCTCGCCGCCGAACACCATCAGGATGCCGTTCTGCAGCACCAGGCTGAGTCCCAACGTGAGCTGCACCACCATCAGGAACTGATGCCCCACCATCGGCCGTATCAGGAAGATGTAGACCAGTGCGCCGATGGCGGTCATCAGCGGCACCGTGATGATGATCGACACATAAGGGTCCATGGCGAAGGCGGAGTACAGGGCGAGGCACATGAACATGCCGAGCGAGATGAAATCGCCATGCGAGAAGTTGACGACGCCCGACACGCCGTAGACGAGCCCCATGCCCAACGCCAGCAAGCCATAGGTGGCGCCGATCAGAAGGCCTTGGGCGAGAGCCTGATAAAGTTCGGTCACATCACTCTCCGATCACAGACCAAGATAGGCGCTGCGGGTACGCGGATCGTTCTTCACGGTCTCCGCATCACCCTCCACCGCCACCTGCCCGCGCTCCAGCACGTAGCAGCGCTTGGCGTGGCGCAACGTCAGATTCAGATTCTGCTCCACCAGCAGGATGGTCAGCCCATCGGCATGCAACTTGTCGATGATCTCAAAAATATACTGCACGAACAGCGGCGACAGACCGAGCGAGGGTTCATCGAGCATCAGGAGCTTGGCTTCCGCCATCAGCCCGCGGCCGATGGCCAGCATCTGCTGCTCACCGCCTGACAGTGACCCCGCGCTCTGGGTCAGCCGCTCGCCGAGCCGCGGAAACAGGCCGATAACTTTCTCCATCTGCTGTGGACGATGCTTGCGCGCATGCGCATTGATGCCGCCAAGCAGAAGATTTTCGCGGATGCTCATTTCCGGAAACACCAGACGGCCTTCCGGCACCTGCACGATGCCGAGCTCGACACGCGCCTGCGGCGTCAATTTGCTGATGTCCTCGCCGAGAAACAGAATGCGGCCGGATATCGGCTTGACCATGCCGGACAGCGCATTGATCAGCGTGGTCTTGCCGGCGTTGTTGGCGCCGAGCAGGCCAACGATCTCACCCGCAGCGATCTTGGCATTGATGTCGCGCAACACCGGCACACCACCATAGCCTGCAACCAGGTTATCGATCTCAAGCATCGAGATGATCTCCGAAATAGGCATCCACGACGCGCTGATCCCGAAGGATCTCGTCGGGCGTGCCCTGCGCGATCTTCTCGCCGAAATTGATCACCACCATACGCTGCGCGAGCCGCATGATGACGGGCATCACATGCTCGACCATCACGATGGTAACGCCCTGCTTGTTGAGCTCCTCGATGATCGCGATCGGCGCGGCGGTCTCGGCCATGGTCAAGCCGGCCATCACTTCGTCGAGCAGGATGCAGCGCGGATCGGTAGCGATGCACTTCGCCAGCTCCAGCAGCTTCTTGTCCTGCAGCGACAGTGTCGCCGGCGTCTTGTGTTCCTTGCCGCCAAGGCCGACACGCAGCAGCGCCTGCGCCGCATAGTCGATGGCCTCGCGCATCGGACGGCGTGTCAATGCTGCGGTCGTGACGACGTCGAGCGCCGTCATGTCGGCAAAGGACTGGACGATCTGGAAGGAGCGCATCAATCCGCGGCGCACCAGCCGATCCGGCGACACCCCGATAATGCTTTCACCGTCATAAACAACGTCGCCCGCGCTCGGCGGAATGAAGCCGGAGATCACACCGAACAAAGTGGTCTTGCCGGCACCGTTCGGGCCGATGATGCCAAGAATTTCGCCCTTCTCGACGTCGAAGCTCACCGCGTTCAGCGCGACCAGGCCGCCGAACCGCCTGGTGATGTTGGAGACTTCCAGAAATGCCACAGCCGTCCACTCTTTATGTTGCGCTCAGTCTTACTACAGCGCCGATCAGGACTTCGGCCGCGGCGGCACCTGGGCAAATTCCTTCGGGAATACGACTTGCTGATCCTGCTCGGGAGTCCACTGGATGAACATCGCAGAACCGTCCTTGAGCAGACGGTCTTCTGCGAATTGCAGGCCCTTCGGCTTGGCGATGTAGAGGTTCGGATCGCCTGCCGGAATATTGACGTTCTTCAGCGCCTCGAGCAGTGCATCGCTCTGCAGCGATTTGGCGTTCTCGAGCACCTGCTGCAGCACGCGTGCCGCCTGGGCATATTGCACCGCGCCCTGGCCGATTTTGTCGAGCTTGGCGACATCGCGCAGTTCCGTGACGATCTTCTGCATTGATTCAATCTTGGCGCCGGCGCTGAAGCCGGTCATGCCGAACAGGTTCTTCGTCAGCACGGCCTTGCCGATCTCGGGGCCGAGATCCTTCCAGAGCGACAGATCCGAGTAGCCGCCAGTGCCACCGCAGAAGATGCTGCCATGATAGTTCAGATTGTAACGCGCCTGATGCAGCAAAATGCCATCGCGCGGCGTCACGAGACCGACAACGACGTCCGGCTTGAGCGAGCGAATACGGACCATGGCTGCCGTCTGGTCCTGCGCACGAATATCGAGCGCGGCTTCGCCGATGATCTGGATGCCGCTGGCCTTTAGCTTCTCGACCAGGAATTTGTTCGACTGCTGGCCGGCCTCGTAATTCGAATAGGCCATGACGGCGGTCTTGATCGGAAACTTGAAATCGTCGCGCAATGAGATGACGAAATCATGCATGGTCTGCGCATAGCCGCGATCATAGGGATAACCCAGCGTGAACATATAGTTCGACTGCGACCCACCGGCCCAGACCGACAGCGTCGGAATCTTGGCTTCGTCGACCACCGGCGTCAGCGCCAGCATCTGTGCGCTGAGAATGGTGCCGGTCAGAAGCTGCACCTTTTCCTCGGTGATCAGGCGCCGCGCTTCGGCAGCGGTCCGCGCCGGCTGGCTGGTATCGTCCGCCAGCACCAGCTCGATCCTGGCGCCGCCCTTGCTCTTGATGCCGCCTTCGGCATTGATCTTCTTGATGATGTATTCGAAAGCCGGCTGGCCTTCCTGCGCGTAAGCCGCAAGACCGCCGCTCATCGAATTGACCATGCCGATGCGGATCGCCGGCTCGGCGGCGCCTGCGCTACGAATGAACGGCGCGGCGATCGGCCCTGCCAGAACGGCAGAGGCACCAAGGCCAAATGTGCGGCGGGTCATGGTCATGTCATATCCTCCGATGCGCAACGTCGCTGAAGCGGCGCGCTTTCTTGTTCTGTTACTGGGCGCTGGAGTGTCGAACACCGCGTTGCAGATTGGGAGTCTGCATATCGCAGTCGGGCAGCGTTTTTCGGACTTAGCCGCGTTTGCGCAGCTGCGTCAAATTGCGGCGCATGGAAATCGCGAATGAGGGCCATGCATCCGTGACGGGGCTTTCACAGTCGAGCAATCGCAAAGCCTGCACGCGGGAAATGTACAACCGTCGCGCCGAGATCGGGATCCTCACGCCGCAAAGCGATGCTGTCATGACCCGCAGAAACAAACGCACCGATGACGGGATCGAAACCCCAATCGGTCGGCATGACCGATACCATTACGCCTTCCTTAAACGACAGACCTTGATCATCTGCAATATCGTTATGAGGAGAAGCAGATGTCGCCATAGGCTGACAGAGCCGCGCTATATCCAGCGCGTGTTCGGGCGACAGCTCCTCAACCATTCCGTGCCCCAGCGAACCCACCCGGTCCATCCACGCGAGAACGCGCGGATGCTCGGCAAGACCTTCGCTCTCACCGAGATTGCCGCGCGCGTACCAGAGCGGGTGGTAGACGGCGATGTCGGCAAGTGACGGCGCGTTGCCGAGCAAGAATGCGTCGCCATGCGCAAGCCAATCGCTCAGCCACGCAAGATGAATGCGAAACTGGTTGCGCAGCGCAGGAATCTGCTCACGCATCTTCACGCTGTCCCAGCCATCGAACTTGCCTGACGTGAAACTCGCGCGATCGGCATGGAGCTCTGGCGGAAAACGATCTCCGTTCAGGCCGAAGACCAGTCCAAGAGCATTGGCAAAGAGCGCGCGATCGGCCCAGGCCGCGATGATATCGGCCTGACCGCGCTTGCCCGTCGGATAAAGCGTCGTCTCGGGAAAACGCCGCTCAAGCTCCGCGAGAATACGGCGCGTATCGCAATAGACGTCTGCGCCGATCTGCAGCACCGGAATGCGGCGATAGCCTCCAGTGAGCGCCACGAGCTCTGGCTTCGGCGCGATCCGCGGCTGAATCACCGATCGCCAAGACAGACCCTTCAATCCGAAGGCGATGCGCACCTTCTCGGCAAACGGCGAACGCTGATAGTGATGCAGAACAAGATCGGTCGCCGTCACTGCATCCCTTGCCTGCAGCTACGTCGCATGCACCGCCGTCGTCGCACCGGCGGAATACATCGCCTCGAATTCGGCAATCGGATGCGGAAGTCCATCCGGGCCGGTGATTTCAACATCCCAGCTGCCGTCATCGAGCAGCTCCCTGGCCTTCTTGACAGCTCCGGCCGCGTTGTCGCGGCGGAGTGAAACAGTCCCTGACGTATCGGTTCCCCTGACGAAAAACGGCAAGTCACGTCCTCCCTGTGTGAGGCGCCCCGCAATGCGAGACCGCGCGCGACGTCTTGATCGCGTCACTCTGCGCATCAGACCACAGGACTCACGGCAATTCCAGCAACTTGCCGTCGCAATCGTCATGAACCTGTTATGCAGCCCCGCGCTGCGCTGCGGGACGCGTCAACACGAAGAAGACGAGGGTGCATACGGTCAGGAATACCGCCATTGAGATTAAAACTGCGGGCAATCCCCAGGCGGCGGCAATCGGACTGGTAGCCGATTGCATCACGGCGGTGCCGAGGAAGAATGACAGGTTTGCCGCAGAGAGCGCTTTGCCAATATTCTCGGCAGCAACGACCTGGCGGATCATCGCATAGACGAGCGGCTGCATCGCGACGAGAAGGCCGATGACCACAAGCAGGCCGGTATCGACTGCCACGGGCATCACAGGCAGGCCGAAAAGCGTGGCCAACGGATAGCCCGGTGCACCGAGCGCCATCACGAGCAGCAGCGCGGCGGCGCACAGATGGACCGCAAACAGCAGCATGCGGCGATGACCCAGCTTGCGATCGAGCAGGCCCGACAGCGCCGGCCCAATCACCAGCGCCACCGTAAACAACGCCAGCACATTGCCGGCCTCTATCCGCGACAGTCCCTTAATATTCATCAGCCAGGGACCTGCCCAAAGCCCACGCAACACAAGCTGAACCGCAAGTGACACGAAAGCGAGGATCACGATACCGCGCACCGCGCGGGAGACACCGAGTTGCAGAACCGAAACCATCTCACCCAGAAGCGCGCGCGGCTGGCCTTCGGGACGCGACGACGGAACGATAACCGCGATCAGCATGGCCACGACAATAGCCGCGGCCGCCGCAATCCAGAAACCGGCGCGCCAGCCCCAGTGCTCGACGACGTAAGCAAGCGGACTGGCCGACAACAGCAGCCCCGCATTGCCGAATGACAGAATGATGCCGGACCACAGACCGAACTGCGCTGGTGTCAGCCGCTTGGCCGCGAGCGTCATCGGGCACATCAGCATGCCCGACGTCGCCATGCCGATCGTTGCCTGCGACACGAAGAACGACAGAGGTCCTGTCGATAGCGCGGCAATCGCCGCACCGCAGACCGTACCCGCGAACAGCACGAGCGACACCGTGCGGATGCTGTAGCGATCCAGCGCAACGCCGACCGGAATCTGCAGGAGCGCGAAGAAAAAATGATAGGCCGAAGTCAGCGCGGCTAGCGTCTGCGGCGTGACGCCGAGATCGGTCGACATCAAATCGATCGCGACCGCAGGCGTGGTGCGCAGCATGTTGGACAATACATGCCCGCAGGTCAGAATGAGCATGGCGGCCACGAGAGCCACGCTCACGGGCGGATCGATGGCAACGGGCTTGAAGGCAGAAGAGTCGGCAGCACTGGTCATGGCGCTCGCCTACGCGGAAACACGGCGCGCATCAACCGCCACGAAAGCCGTGGCGGTCATGCTCTCTCAATGCTGCGGCGCAACTTAGGCGACCGATGCCTCGATCCGGATCGGGATCGATTTGTAAGCCGGCGTTCCCGACTTCGCATCATGCTGGTCGAGTGACACGAGCACATTGGCCTCAGGATAATAGGCCGCCACCGATCCTTGTGGGATGTTGTAAGCCACCGCCGTCACCCGACGCAGCGCGCGCGGCGCGCTGTCCGGACGATCCAGCACGATGTCGATCAGATCACCGTGGCTCAGCCCGCGGCGGGCGAGGTCCTGCTCGTTCACGAACACCACATCGCGCCGCCCTGTGATGCCGCGATAGCGATCGTTCATGCCGTAAATCGTGGTGTTGTACTGATCGTGGCTGCGCAGCGTGGTCAGCGTCAACGCGGTCCCGGCGGGGCCGTCCTCATAGAGGCCAGAGAAGACCAGGAACTGCGCCTTCTTGCTCGGCGTCAGCCATTCCCGCTCCGAGGCAGCGTTGCGCAGCCGGAAGCCACCCGGCTTCTTGATCCGCGCATTGTAATCCTCGAAGGCCGGAAAGACCGACTCGATGGCGTCGCGGATCTTGCTGTAGTCGGCGACGTAGTCGAGCCACTTCACCTTGGTATTCGGCAAAGTCGCGATTGCCATATCGGCAACGATCGCAGTCTCGGACTTCAGATGCTCGGACGCCGGCTTCAAGCCGCCGCGCGAGGCGTGCACCATCGACATCGAATCTTCTACCGTCACCAGTTGCGGTCCCGTCGCCTGCACGTCGATCTCGGTACGGCCAAGGCATGGCAGGATGATCGACTCTTTCGCGATCAGAAGATGCGAGCGATTGAGCTTGGTGGCGATATGCACCACGAGATCGAGGCTGCGCATCGCCGGATAGGTCGCCTCAGGATCTGACATCGCGACCGCGAGATTGCCGCCAAGACAGATCAACGCCTTCGAACGGCCATCGCGGATCGCCTTCACCGACGCGACGGCATCGTGACCATGCGCGCTCGGCGGCTTGAAGTTGAAGGTGCGTTCGATACCGGCGAGCAGTGCGGCGTTGGGTACTTCGGTGATCCCCACGGTGCGGTCGCCCTGCACGTTGGAGTGCCCGCGTAACGGCGAGATGCCGGCGCCGGGACGGCCGATGTTTCCGCGCAGCATCAGGAGATTGGCGATCTGCTGCACGTTACCGGTGCCGTGGCGATGCTGGGTGATGCCCATGCCGTAGTTGATGATGACGCTCTTGGCCGCGGCGTAGATGTTGCCTAGGTTTTCGATATCGGCGCGCGGCAGGCCAGACGATTTCTCGATCGCCTCCCATGAGGTCGCGTCGAGATCGGCGAGCAGCGCCTCGATGCCGTTGGTATGTTCGGCGATGAAGGCGCGGTCAAGCACGCCGGGGCCGCCTTCGGCAAGGCTCGCGGCGTCGAGCGCCACGACGGTCTTCATCATGCCCTTCAGTACGGCAATGTCGCCGCCGACCTTGACCTGGTAATAGGTCGACGAGATCTGCGTAGAGCTCAACGTCAGCATTTCCGCTGGATGCTGCGGGGATGTGAATCGTTCCAGCCCGCGCTCGCGCAGCGGATTGATTGAAACGATGGCAGCACCGCGCTTGGAGCATTCGCGCAGAGTCGTCAGCATGCGCGGATGATTGGTGCCGGGATTGTGCCCGATGCAGAAGACCGCATCCGCATGGTCGAAATCCTCCAGCGTCACCGTGCCCTTACCAACGCCGATGGATTCCGGAAGGCCGACGCTGGTGGCCTCGTGGCACATATTCGAGCAATCGGGGAAATTGTTGGTGCCGAATTCGCGCACGAACAACTGATACATGAAGGCTGCTTCGTTAGAGCAGCGGCCCGACGTGTAGAATTCGGCCATGTTCGGATCGGGCAAAGCGCGCAAGCCGGCACCGATCCGCGCCATCGCATCCTCCCACGAGATCGGAAGATATTTGTCGCTAGCCTGGTCATAGGCCATCGGATGGGTGAGACGCCCCTCGTTTTCGAGGTCGTGATCATGCCAGTCCCAGAGTTCACTCACCGTATGGGCCGCAAAGAATTCCGGCGTCGTGCGCTTGGCTGTTGCTTCCCACGACACCGCCTTAGCGCCGTTCTCGCAGAACTCGAATGATGACGTATGCTTTGGATCGGGCCAGGCGCAGCCCGGGCAATCAAAGCCATGCGGCTGGTTCATCGTCAGAAGGCCATGGGTCTCATTGACGACCGCCATCTGTCCGCGCACCGCGTCGGCCACTGCTTTCAACGCGCCCCAACCTGCGGCGGCACCTTTATAGTCTTCGACGCCCTGAACCTGCTTCTTCGCCATCGCGATCCGTCCTTCGTCGTCAGGGCCCATATGGCCCAACCTAATTCCGCCTCGTAGCATTAAAGGCTGCATTGCTGCGAATAGATGCCATCAACTTTGATTGACCGACCCCTGCGCTGTATTGAACGATACGAATGCCGCGACACCTGTTCACCAAGGCTATCGCCCGATTGATATTTTGAATGGAGCGCCGATGACCTCTTCTTCCCTGTTCCAGCCGCTGCAAGTTGGCCCGTATCAACTCAGCCACCGGGTTGCGATGGCGCCGCTGACGCGCATGCGGGCCGAGAAGACAACGCTCGCGGCCTGGACCCTCAACGCCGAATATTACGCGCAGCGCGCGACCGAAGGCGGACTGATCATCGCCGAAGCGTCGCAGGTCATGCAGGAAGGACAAGGCAACCCGCACACGCCGGGCATCTATTCGAAAGAGCAGATCGCCGGCTGGCGTCAGGTTACCGATGCCGTGCATGCCAAAGGCGGCATCATCTTCCTGCAGCTATGGCATGTCGGCCGTGCCTCACATTCCTCGTTCCAGCCCGGCGGCGGGCTTCCGGTCGCGCCGTCAGCCATTGCGATCGACGCTACCACGCGGACGGCTTCAGGCGAGACGGTATCTTACGAAACGCCCCGCGCCCTGGAGACCAGCGAGATTCCCGGCATTATCGACGCCTACCGACAGGCCACGCGCAACGCCAGGGAAGCCGGCTTCGACGGCGTCGAGGTGCACGGCGCCAACGGCTATCTGCTCGAACAATTTCTGCAGACCCGCAGCAATCGGCGCACCGACCAATATGGTGGCTCCATCGAGAACCGCGCCCGCCTGCTGCTCGAAGTGACCAATGCCGTCATCGACGCCTGGAGCGCGGATCGTGTCGCCGTCCGCCTGTCGCCTTATGGTGTCTCGAATGACTCCGGCGAAGCCGATCCGATGCCGCTCTACAGCTATGTGGTCCGTGAGCTCGACAAACTCGGCCTCGCCTACCTCCATTTCGTCGAGCCGCGCACAAGCGGCGTCGGCCGCGCGGAAGTGTTTCATAACAATGTGCCTAAAGCCTATGAGCTGTTCCGGCCGATGTGGAGCGGCGTGCTGGTCACCGCCGGCGGATTCGACGGCACCTCCGCCGAGGAGGCCGTCGCTTCCGGCAATGTCGATATTATCGCCTTTGGCCGCCCGTTCATCGCCAATCCGGATCTGCCGGAGCGTATCAAGCGCAAGGCGCCCTTTACGCCTTATAACCGGGCGACGTTTTACGGCGGCGATGTGGCTGGCTACACCGACTACCCGGTGCTTGGCGCAGGCTAGTCTGCGGATTATTCAATAGAAAGCACTTCTGGCGCGCTATAGTCTGTGTACGGCCCGTAGCGGGTCAGGAGTATCGCCCCATGGATTCCACCCTCTCAGCCGCCGAGCTCGACGATCGCATCGCCATCCTTCGCGACAATATCCGGCAGTTGATCGAGCAGGCCACCGCGGCTTCCGGCGAGAGCAACGAGGAGCGCACCGCGGATCGGCTGGCGCAGCAGAATGAGGAGCTGGACCGGCTGATCGCCCAACGCGACGCCCTGGGCAAATAGCCGAGAGGACTACGGACTGGAGGCCTGCCCGGTTGTCGGGCGGGATGCGCAAAACCTCGGCTTTTCCTCCAGTAAACTTTTGGCTAGCTTGGCTGCATGAACGTTCAAGCCAAGATCGACATCAAGCACTCCACCTGCCCGCATGATTGCCCCTCCGCCTGCGCCCTCGACATCGAGGTGATCGGCGGGAACACCATCGGCCGGGTCCGCGGCTCCAAGGAGCAAAGCTATACCGCCGGCGTGGTCTGCGCGAAGGTCGCGCGCTATGCCGAGCGCATCCATCATCCAGAACGGCTGATGTATCCGATGCGCCGCACCGGCCCGAAGGGCTCCGGCCATTTCACCCGCATCACCTGGGACGAGGCGCTCGACGAGATCGCTTTGAGGTTCAACGAGGCCGAGCGCGACTTTGGCGCGGAGTCGGTGTTTCCCTATTACTATGCCGGCACCATGGGTCTGGTGATGCGCGATGGCATCAACCGCCTCGCCAATGTGAAGAAATATTCGCGCTTTTACTCGACTATCTGCGCAACCATTGCCTGGGCCGGCTTTGCCGCCGGTACCGGCAAGGTAGCCGGCGTCGATCCGCGCGAGATGGCGAAGTCGGACCTGATCGTGATCTGGGGTACCAATCCCGTCTCGACGCAGGTCAATGTGATGACCCATGTCTCGCGCGCGCGGAAAGATCGCGGCACCAAGCTTGCCGTCGTCGATATCTACGACAACGACACCATGAAGCAGGCCGACATCAAGATCCTGCTGCGGCCAGGTACAGACGGCGCCTTCGCCGCCGGCGTCATGCATGTGCTGTTCCGCGACGGCCTGGCTGATCGCGACTATCTCGCCAAATACACCGATGCCTCGCCGGAGTTCGAGGCGCATCTTGCTTCGCGAACGCCGGAATGGGCCTCAGACATTTGCGGCGTGCCCGCTGCGGAAATCGAAGCCTTCGCGCGTCTGGTCGGCGAGACCAAGCGCAGCTATTTCCGCCTCGGCTATGGCTTCACCCGCAGCCGCAACGGAGCCGCGCAGATGCATGCAGCGCTGTGCGTGCCCACAGTCACCGGCGCCTGGCAATACGAAGGTGGCGGCGCTTTCTTCAACAATGCCGCGATCTGGAAATTCGACAAGACGCTGATCGAGGGTCTCGACGTGCTCGACGAGAGCGTTCGGCGTCTCGATCAGTCGAAGATCGGCCGCATCCTCACCGGTGACGCGGAAGCCTTGCACAACGGCCCGCCGGTTAAGGCGATGCTGATCCAGAACACCAATCCGATGACGGTGGCGCCGGAACAGGCTTTGGTACGGCAGGGTTTTGCCCGCGAAGACCTGTTCGTCGCGGTGCATGAGCAATTCATGACCGAGACCGCCATGATGGCCGACATCGTGCTGCCGGCAACCATGTTCATGGAGCACGACGATCTCTATTACGCCGGCGGCAACCAGCACATCTCGGTCGGTGCCAAGCTGATCGACGCGCCGGAAGAGTGCCGCTCGAACCACGACGTTCTGCAAGGCCTCGCCACCCGCCTCGGCGCGAAACACCGCGCGTTCGATATGCATCCGCGCGACATCATCGACGAGACGCTGCAAGTCAGCGGCCGCGGTGGCATCGAAGGGCTGGAGGCCGACAAATGGCGCGATATCCAGCCGGATTTCCGCACCTCGCATTATCTCGACGGTTTCGCCCATGCCGACGGCAAATTCCACTTCAAGGCGGACTGGTCGACAGTGCCAATGCCCAATGCCGGGCTGATGGGCGCATGGGACGAGATGCCGTCATTCCCCGACCACTGGGCGGTGATCGAACAGGCCGATGAGGCGCATCCGTTTCGTCTGGCCACCAGCCCATCGCGCTCATTCCTCAACACCTCGTTCAACGAGACGCCATCATCGCAGGCCCGCGAGGGTGCACCCAGTGTGATGATGCACCCCGTCGACGCGGCGAGGCTCGGCATTGCCGATGGCGATGCCGTGACACTTGGCAACACGCGCGGCGAGACGACACTGACCGCGCGTATCTTCGAGGGCCTGCGGCGCGGTGTGCTGATTGCGGAATCGGTGCACCCCAACAAGGCGCATATCGGCGGCCATGGCATCAATATGCTGACCGGCGGCGAAGCCGTGGCGCCTTACGGTGGGGCTGCGTTTCACGATAACAAAGTGTGGGTGAAGAAGGCGGGGTAGCCCGCCTTCTTACGCCGTCGATACCTGCACCAGGATGTCGGAGAAGGTCGGCGCACGTCCGAGATCGGCCATCGCCGGCGAAGTCAGCGCATGCACCGTTGCACTCTTGCGGGTCGAGCGTTGCCAATAGCCGCTCGGTGCCACCACCACGCCGGGCTTCACATCCGCCGAGATGGTGACGAGCGCCTCGAACGAGCCGCGATCGTTATAGACACGGATCGGCGCGCCCGCTTCGATGCCACGTACTGCAGCATCGTCGGGATGCAGCAGTACGGCCTGCTCGCCGGCATGATGGAGCTGCTTCGGCATATTGCCGAAATTGGAATTCAAGAATGCGTGGCTCTTCGGCGAGATCAGGCTGAGCGGATATCTCTTCGCCAGCTCGGGATTGGTCTGCGGCGATTCTCGTGGTGGAATATAGGACGGCAACGGATCGACCGGCTCGCCGGACTGTTGGCCACCATAGCCCTGCCTGAACAGCGGCACGACGAAATTTCCGCCGGCGGCAATCGAGGACTTGAATTCGCATTTGCCTGACGGCGTGAAAAAATTGCCTTCGCGATGTGGCGCGTATGTATCGGATCCCTCGACTTTCAAGCGCGCATAGCCGGTTTGCTTCAGTTGCTCGATGGTGATGTTTTCCAGCACGGGACTGGTCCAGTCCATCGAATCCGCAATCATCTCGTCATCGCTGCGGAAGAACGACGGATCGTCGATGCCCATGGCGGCGGCGAGCCTGCGAAACAGCTCGGTGTTCGATACGGCTTCACCGAGGGGTTCGATCGCCTGGTTGTTGTAGGACAGATAAAGATGCCCCCAGGAGAACATCAGATCCTTCTGTTCGAGCTGCGTCGTCGCCGGCAACACGATATCGGCAAAGCGCGCGGTGTCGGTCATGAAGTGTTCGCTGACGACGGTAAACAGATCCTCACGCGCCAGGCCAACCTCGATCTTGCCCTGCTCTGTGACCATGGCCATCGGATTGGCATTGTAGACGAACAGCGACTTGATCGGTGGATCAAAACCAAGCTCGCCGGTGAGCACCGGGCCGAGTTGCCACAGATTCACGATGCGCAAATCCTCTCCCTGTAGGTCCGGGCGCATCAGCACGTCCCATTTCACCGGAAACGCCCAGATCGGCAGCTGCAGCAGACCGCCGCCGACGTGACGCCAGGCACCGATCAGCGCGGGCAGACATGAGATCGCGCGCACGGTCTGGCCTCCGCCGGCATGTCGCTCGACGGCGACGCCGATGCGGATTACCGCGGGCGGCGTGGTGGCATATTCACGCGCCAGCGTGCGGATGTCGTCCGCCGCGATCCCGGTGATTCCAGACACGTAGTCGGGCGTGTAGATCGCGGCACGTTCGGCCAGCTCGTCATAGCCGATCGAATAGTTGTCGACGTAATCGCGATCGATCAGTCCCTCGGTGGTGATGACGTGGATGAGGCCCAGCGCCAGCGCCGCGTCTGTCCCCGGCCTTATAGCGATGTGCCAGTCCGCCTGCTGCGCGGTCCGCGTCCGTACGGGATCGATGACCACAAGCTTGGCACCGTTCTTCATCGCCTGCTTGATATAAGGCCAGTGATGCGAGTTGGTGCTGAGCGTGTTGCAGGCCCAGAGGATAATGTATTTAGAGTGGACGAAGCTCTCCGGATCGGTACCCGGCGTATGGCCTATCGTCATCAGATAGGCAGTACAGGCGCCGGAATCGCAGAACGTACGTTCGGCCACCGTGGCGCCGAGCTTGTTGAACAGGGGATCGCCTACATTGAGGCCGTTGATGATGCCCTGGGTGCCAAGATAGCTGCACGGCAGGATCGCCTTGGCGCCGTCCTCGGCGATGATCGTCTTCCATTTGCCGGCGATCTCGGACAGCGCGTCATCCCATGAGATGCGCGTAAACTGGCCACTACCCTTTGGCCCCGAGCGCCGCATCGGATAGAGAATGCGCTGGTCGCTATAGACGCGCTCCTGATAATCGTTGACCTTCACGCAGAGCCGACCTTGCGTGAACGGGTGATCCGGATTGCCCCGCACGGACACGGCGCGGCCATCTTCGACCGTCGTGATCATGGAGCAGGTGTCGGGGCAATCATGGGGGCATGCACCAATTACGGTTATCTGGGTCAAGCTGGCCTCCGCTGGCTACCGATCTGGGGCGATGCCGAGCATGCTGAGCTGACGGGCTGTTGGCTTTTCCGAGCCTGCTGTTCTGTTTGCAAATCCTGCTGACCACGCGGCGGATTCCGCCCCGCGCCCATGGCACAGGAATTGAATGTTAAGCGGCGATCATTTCAGCGAGTGGGGGTTGGCTATGACGATTGCAGGCCACGGCGCGGAAAAGTATGTCACCGGACATCTCATCGATGGGTCTCAGGACCGGAATTGGCCCCATCTGCTCGCGGAGCGCTGGAGCCATGGGGCCGGCGATCTACCCTCGGTGCTGCCACGAGATACCGAGATTGCCATGTTCCTGCGCGGCAACTCGGTCGTGGAGCGTCAGGGCGGCGGTATGCGGCAACGGACGTCGGGCCATCGCGGCACCATCTGGCTCTGCCCCGCCGGCATTCGCGAAGAATATATCAACGTCTCCGAACCGGTCGCGGACTGCCTGCACATCTATCTTCCCGGCCAGCCCTTTGAGGACACGCTTCTGCAGGATCTGGAAATCGATCCATCACGTATGACCTTGCGCTATGAGAGCGTCGATCATGATCCATTCATCGAACAGGTCGCCGAGCTGATCCTGCAGGAGCTGAATACGGAGACCTCCGCCGGCCGACTGCTGATTGAAACACTCAGCAGTGCATTGTCCGCACATCTCGTTCACAAATATGCGGCGAACGCGATTCCACTGAAGCCGCCACCGTCATCCGACAAGCCATTGGATCAACGGCGGCTGGCGCGGGTAATCGAATTCGTTGACGCCAATATCTCGCGCGAATTCGCGGTCGCCGATATGGCCCGCACGGCCTGTCTCAGCCCGGCGCATTTCGCGCGGGTGTTCAAGGTCCGAACCGGTCTCACACCGCATCAGTTCGTCAGCGAACGGCGGCTGACACTGGCGAAACAAATGCTAGCGGATCTGTATCGACCAATCGTCGATGTCGCCTATACCGCGGGCTTTTCATCTCAAGCCAATTTTACCCGCGCCTTCCGCCGGGCGACCAACATGACGCCCGGCCAGTTCCGCGGCCAGACAGCCGCCTATCGGATGTCCGACGAACTGTAGCGCTGGAGCTCGCAACTGGAGCTACCGCGCATCCTCCAGGATCATATCCGACGCCTTCTCGGCGATCATGATCACCGGCGCGTTGGTGTTACCCGACATCAGGTCCGGCATGATCGATGCATCGATCACGCGCAGACCTTCCAGCCCACGCACACGCAGGCGCTGATCGACCACCGCTTTCGCATCATTACCCATCCGGCACGTCGAAGTCGGATGATAGACCGTGCTGCCGCGCTGGCGGCAATAAGCGAGCCATTGCTCGTCGGTCACCGTGCCCGGACCAGGCTCGACCTCCTTGGTCACGAATGGCTTCATCGCCGGCGCGTTGAGCATCTTACGCAGGATTTTCAGGCCTTCGACATTCGCCGTACGATCCGTTTCGGTCGCCAGATAGTTGATGCGGATCGCCGGCGGCACCGAGGGATCAGCGCTCTTGATGCGCAGCGAGCCGCGGCTTTCGGGGCGCAACTGACAGACCGACGCCGAGAAGCCGGAAAACGGATGCAGTTTCTCGCCCATCTTGTCGGTGGAGAACGGCAGGAAGTGGATCTGGATATCCGGAGACGCCATGCGCGGATCGGTCTTGAAGAAGGCGCCGGTGGTGCCGGCGGCATAAGTCAGCGGACCGGTGCGGAACGCCGCATATTGCAGACCCATCATCGCCCTGCGAACCGGATGATTGACGAAATCATTGAGCGTGATCTTCTGCGGACACTCCATCACCATCCGGACCTGCATGTGATCCTGCAAATCGCTGCCGACGCCGGGTGCATCGAGGAGGACCTCGATGCCGTGTTCCTTGAGCAGATCGGCGGGACCGACGCCGGAGAGCTGCAGCAGTTGCGGTGAATTATAGGCGCCACTCGACACCAGCACTTCCTTGCGGGCGCGCGCCTTGCGCACCACGCCATGCTGCTTGAATTCGATGCCCACCGCGCGCTTGCCTTCGAACAGGATCCGCTGGGCCAGCGCTTCGGTTTCGACGCGGACCTTGCCCTGCTTCAGCGCCGGGCGCAGATAGGCCCGCGCGGTCGAGGCGCGGCGGCCACCTTTCGTGGTGGTCTGGAACCAGCCAGCCCCTTCCTGCGTGGCACCGTTGAAGTCGTTGTTCACGGGAATGCCGGTCTCGGCAGCAGCGGCGATGAAGGCCTCCGACAACGGATCGGGGCAGCGCGAATCCGACACCGGCAGCGGGCCGCCGACGCCGTGATACTCGCTCGGCCCACGCGTCTGATTTTCCGCCTTCTTGAAATAGGGCAGCACATCGTCATAGCCCCAGCCGGTATTCCCGAGCTGACGCCAGCGATCGTAATCCTCATGCTGACCGCGTACATAGAGCAAGCCGTTGATGGAGCTGGAGCCACCGAGCACTTTTCCGCGCGGCTGAAACACTGAGCGTCCATCGAGGCCCGGTTCGGGCTCGGTCTGATACATCCAGTTGACGGACTTCTCCTTGAAGAGCTTGCCGTAGCCGAGCGGCACGTGAATCCAGATATTGCGGTCCTTCGGGCCGGCTTCGAGCAGCAGCACCGAATATTTACCGGAGGCCGACAAACGATTGGCCAGCACGCAACCGGCCGACCCCGCACCGACGATGATGTAATCAGCCTCAATGGCGTCAGCCGACGCGCGATGCGCCGACGCAGTTTGACCGCTCATGTTTCCCCCAATTGTTTTCAGCAACTGAAAACGGAAATGGCGGGGATGTAAATGGGCGTGGACGGAAGCATGGCACGCATGCGGCTAGAATCGTCGCAATGCGAAAGCGAGCGACTGCGTGAGGTAAGCTCCCTCTCCCCGCTCTGCGCGGGGAGAGGGTTGGGGTGAGGGGCGAGGCACATACGATGCAAAAGGAGTGGTCTCTCGGGTCGAAGACATGTGAACCGAGAGACCCGTGATGGAGGCTTCGTCCGAAACGGCCCCTCACCCGCCGCGAAGACGCGGCGACCTCTCCCCGCAATGCGGGGAGAGGTTAAGAAAGAGCGTTGCTTCAGCTATAGCGGCTGATCGCCAGATCCTTGACGTCCAGCTCCGGCGCCTTGCCGGAGATCTGGTCGGACAGCACGCGGGCGGTGCCGCAGGCCATGGTCCAGCCAAGCGTGCCGTGACCGGTGTTGAGATGCAGATTGCCGAGATGCGTCGGGCCGACGATGGGCGGGCCATCGGGCGTCATCGGCCGCAAGCCGCTCCAGAAGGTCGAGCGCGAGAGATCGCCGGCGGTCGGAAACAGATCGGTCACCGACTTGTCGAGCGGCATACGGCGCGGGGCGGTGGGCACCGGGTGATAATTACCGACTTCGGCGGTGCCGCCGACGCGGATACGGTTACCCAGGCGCGTGATGGCCACTTTGTAGCTTTCGTCCATGATCGTCGATTGCGGCGCAACGCTCTCATCGGTGATCGGCACCGTGAGCGAATAGCCCTTCACCGGATAGACCGGCGCATCGATGCCGAGCGGACGCAGCAGCAGCGGCGAGAAGCTGCCAAGCGCCATCACATAACTATCTGCGGTGAAGACACCCTTGTCGGTCGTCACCTGCGCGACGCGGCCACCCGTCGCATCCACCGACTTGATGGTCGTCTCGTAGACGAATTTCACCCCAAGTCCGGCCGCGATCTTTTCCAGCCGCTGCGTGAACAGATGGCAGTCGCCGGTTTCGTCCTCCGGCAGACGCAGGCCACCGACGAACAGACCCTGCACGCCGGCGAGGCCCGGCTCATACTTCACGCAGCCGGCACGATCGAGCACCTCATAGGGCACGCCATATTGCTTGAGCACGTCGATATCACCGCCGGTGGCATCGAGCTGCGACTGCTTGCGGAACAGTTGCAGCGTGCCCTGGCTGCGATCGTCATAGGTGATGCCGGTCTCCGCGCGCAGCGCACGCAGGCAATCGCGGCTG
Source organism: Tardiphaga sp. OK246 (assembly GCF_900188215.1). Taxonomy (NCBI): domain Bacteria; kingdom Pseudomonadati; phylum Pseudomonadota; class Alphaproteobacteria; order Hyphomicrobiales; family Nitrobacteraceae; genus Tardiphaga; species Tardiphaga sp. OK246. The sequence continues at coordinate 354,640 of NZ_FZOX01000005.1, read as the reverse complement.
TATTCGGCGATTCCCACCATGCGCGACTTGTTCAGCGCATAGCGCGCGCTCGTGCAGTTGCGCAGCATCTGCAGCATCCAGCGCCACTGGTGCGGATCGGCCTGTGGCCGCACCACCAGCGGGCCGTATTTGTCCATGATCCAGCCGAGCGCCTTCTTCGGCACGCCGGGGCCGGCCCAGGGCGAGGCGTAGCCGGGCGAGACTTCGCCGGCATTGCCGAACGAGGTCTCCAGCGCGGCGCCGGGCTGACGGTCGATCACCGTCACCTCATGGCCTGCCTTGGCCAGATAATAGGACGTGGTAACGCCGATCACGCCCGCGCCAAGAACCAGAACCTTCATCGCACCGTGCCTCCAGACCGGGCGGTCCACCGCACATCGATCTCATCCGAGTAAATTCGTTCATAGCGCTGACCCAGCGAGGTCAGCATTTCGTAGCCAATGGTGCCCGCGGTTGCGGCCAACGCGTCGAGCGACTGATGCCCGCCGATGATCTCCACCTGCGAGCCCCGTGCCAACATACCGGGCGGCAGATCGCCAAGATCGACGGTCAGTGAATCCATCGAGACGCGCCCGGCAACGGCCAGCCGCCGCCCGCGGAAATACACGGCACCGCCACTACCGAAGGCACGCTGCAGACCGTCGGCGTAACCAATGGCCAATGTCGCCAGACGCGTCGGCTTCGTCGCCTTGAAATTCCAGCCATAGCCGACATGGGCACCGGCTGCGACCTCGCGCATCTGGAGCACCTGCGCGGTGAGCCGAACCACTGGCAGCATCGGATTGCTTTGCGCGGGATGGGGATTGAGCCCGTAGAGCGCGGCGCCGGGGCGGACGAGGTCATGATGATAGTTGCGCCCAAGGAAAATGCCGGACGAATTGGCCAGAGATTGTCGCGCAGCAGGGAAGCGTTTCGCGAGCGCCTGAAACGCGGCGAGCTGGTGCGCATTGGCCGGATGCTCCGGCGTGTCGGCACAAGCGAGATGGCTCATCACCATCTGGATATCGAGAACTGAGGTGTCCTTGCCCGAGAGTTCGGCGACCTCACGCGGCGACATGCCCAGTCGCGACATGCCGCTGTCGACCTGAATGACCGCCGGGAGAATCCGGCCGCGTTGCCGCGCCTGATCGGACCAGGCCTCAAGCTGTTCGCGCGAATTGAGCACCGGAATGATGCCGGCTTCCGCGCAGTCACGCTCGCTGCCCGAGGGCAGACCGTTGAGCACGTAGATCGTAACGTCGCGGGCCAGATGGGTCTGGAGATCCAGCCCTTCGTCGAGATGCGCCACGAAGAAGGTGCGGCAGCCGGCCCGATAGAGTGCCGGCGCGACACGATCAGCGCCGAGGCCATAGGCGTCGGCCTTCACTACGCCGGCGCAGGTGACGCCGGGGCCGACCCGCTCGGCCAATAGCCGGTAATTGCGTGAGATGGCTTCGAGATCGATGGTCAGCACCGCGCTCGCATGCCGCGTGCCCGTTCCGCCTGTCCAAGGTGCCAGCATCACATCCCCCGCTACGAATGATCGCAACGGCAGTATCTCACCTTCCGCATGGCGCTTTACGGCGATTCCGGCCGCTGCTACGGTCATAAATGGTGATTATCGGCGTAAATTTACGTCCCTGTAGAGAAATCCTGCAAAACTTTGGCGAGAACCATGGCAAGCGACCTCGATTCGACCGACCGGAAGATCCTTCGCGAGGTTGTCCGGGATGCCCGGATCAGCCAGATGGCACTGGCAGAGAAAGTCGGCCTGTCACCCACCGCCTGTACCCGGCGTCTCACGGCCCTGGAAAAGAAGGGCGTGATCAAAGGCTATGCCGCCGAGATCGACGCATCCGAGCTCGGCTACATGATGACGGTCCACGTCCACATCACGCTCGACAAGCAGAGCGAGGATGCGCTGTCCGCCTTCGAGCGCGAGATCGCCAAATGCCCGGATGTCGTGTCGTGCTACCTGATGTCGGGCAATGACGACTATCTCGTCCATGTGCAGGCGCGCGACATGGAAGACTATGAGCGCATCCACAAGCAGCACCTCTCGCGGATGCCCGGCGTGGCGCGGCTGCATTCAAGCTTCGCGATGCGCAGCGTGGTGAAGCGCGGCGTCTCGGTGTCCGCGCTGACGGGCTGAACTTGCTTAACCTCTCCCGCCTAGCGAAGCTTCGCTTCGCCGGGCGGGGCGAAGGAAACAGGCGCGCTTAATTCGGATGCAAACCCGGCGCTTCCTGGCCGGTACGTTCGACATATTCAGTATAGCCGCCGCCATATTGCTGGATGCCGTCCGGGGTCAGTTCGAGCACGCGGTTCGACAGCGCCGCGAGGAAGTGGCGGTCATGCGACACGAACAGCATGGTGCCTTCGTAATCGCCGAGCGCCTTGATCAGCATTTCCTTGGTGGCCATGTCCAGATGGTTGGTCGGCTCGTCGAGCACCAGGAAATTCGGCGGATCGAACAGCATCTTGGCCATCACCAGACGCGCCTTCTCGCCGCCCGACAACACGCGGCAGCGCTTCTCGACATCGTCACCGGAGAAGCCGAAGCAGCCGGCGAGCGCACGCAGCGTACCCTGCCCGGCCTGCGGGAATGAGTCTTCGAGATTCTGGAAGATCGTGCGCTCGCCATCCAGCAGATCCATCGCGTGCTGCGCGAAGTAACCGAGCTTGACGCTGCCGCCGATGGTGACGTTGCCGTTGTCCGGCTCGGCCGCGCCGGTCACGAGCTTCAACAGTGTCGACTTGCCGGCGCCGTTGATACCCATCACCGCCCAGCGTTCTTTACGACGCACCGAGAAGTCCAGCCCTTCATAGATGGTACGGCTGCCATAGGCCTTGTGGATGTTCTTCAGGCTGACGACGTCTTCGCCCGAACGCGGCGCCGGCAGGAAGTCGAATGACACGACCTCGCGGCGCTTCGGCGGCTCGACGCGCTCGATCTTGTCGAGCTTCTTGACGCGGCTCTGCACCTGCGCGGCATGCGAGGCGCGGGCCTTGAAGCGTTCGATGAACTTGATTTCCTTGGCCAGCATCGCCTGCTGGCGCTCGAATTGCGCCTGCTGCTGCTTCTCGTTCATGGCGCGCTGCGCTTCGTAGAATTCGTAATCGCCGGAATAGGACGTCAGCGAGCCCGCATCGATCTCCATGATCTTGGTGACGATGCGGTTCATGAATTCGCGGTCATGCGAGGTCATGAGTAGCGCGCCCTCGTAGCCCTTCAGGAACCCTTCGAGCCAGATCAGGCTTTCGAGATCCAGATGGTTCGAGGGTTCGTCGAGCAGCATCACATCGGGACGCATCAACAGAATGCGTGCCAGCGCGACGCGCATCTTCCAGCCGCCGGACAGCTTGCCGACATCGCCGTCCATCATTTCCTGCGTGAAGGACAGACCCGCCAGCACTTCGCGAGCTCGGCCTTCCAGCGCGTAACCGTCGAGTTCCTCGAAGCGGGCCTGCACCTCACCGTAGCGCTCGATGATCGTGTCCATATTGTCGGCCTGGTCCGGATCAGCCATGGCCGTTTCCAATTCCTTCAGCTCGGTCGCGACCACGCTGACGGGGCCGGCGCCCTCCATCACCTCGGCGACGGCGCTATGGCCCGACATTTCGCCGACATCCTGACTGAAATAGCCGATGGTGACGCCGCGCTCGACCACCACTTGCCCCTCGTCGGGCAGTTCGCGGCCGGTGACCATGCGGAACAGGGTCGTCTTGCCGGAACCGTTGGGCCCGACCAGACCGATCTTCTCACCCTTCAGCAGCGCGCCGGCGGCTTCGATGAAGACGATCTGATGACCGTTCTGCTTGCTGATATTGTCGAGGCGGATCATGGGAACTACGGGCTCACGAGACAGGGATTGAGGCCTGCCAATAAGGCATCCGGCCCGCTCAAGGAAGGATATTTTGCACCGCAAAAGAGCTAAGTGCCTGCCCGCATCTCGCTCAGGCTCTTCATCAGGATTTCCGCGAAAGTCGCCGCGGCTACCGGTAGCGTGCGACCGCGCAGCTGGCACAGCACCAGATCGGCGGTGGGCACATCGCGGGTATCGATCGGGCGGCCGACCAGCCCCATTCCGAGGTTCCCGGTGGGGGCTCCGATCTCGATCTGGAAAGAGATCATGTTGCAGCGGAACACCAGCCCGCGCAGCATCTCGAAGGAGTTTGACTCCGCGAGCATGTTGAGGCGCAGATCGCGCCGGGTCGTGACCTCATCGAGAATCTGGCGGCCACTCAAAGTCCGATCCGGCAGGGCTGCGGGATAATCGACACAATCGGAGAGGCGCAGCATCTTCTTGGCTGCCAGCGGATGATCCGAGCGGGTGATCACCACAAGACGCTGGGGAAGGCTGGCGATGACGCGCAGTGACGGCCACATCGCCGGACGATGCACCAGAGCGAGATCGACGTCGTAAGCCGCCAGCGCGGCCAGCGCGCGCTCGTGATCCATCACCTTGAGGTCGAACACCACTTTCGGATGCTTCTTCTGGAACGCAGCGACGCGCAGCGCCAGAAAATCCAGCGCCAGCGCCTGGCTGCAGGCGATCTGGATCGGACCGCGCCGCAGACCTCTGAGATCCTCGACCTGCGATCTCATCCGGTCGGCATCGGCAATCTGGCTGCGCGCGTAGCGCACGAACATTTCGCCGGCAGTAGTCAGCTTCACGCCCCGTGGCCGGCGCTCGAACAAAGGCGTGCCGATTTCGGCTTCGAGGTCCTGAATGCGCCGGTTCATCGCGGAAGGCGTCAAGTTGAGCAGTTCCGCGGCGCGGCGGATCGAGCCGGTGCGGGCCACTTCGACCACATGGGTCAGCAACCGCAGATGCCTCATTGCCCTCGCCTCTCAAGTGATGCCTTTTTCACACCGGTCACTGGAAAAGATAGCAGCAGATGTGACCACTCGAATAGGTCTATCCTGATTCACACAGGAAGATAGTCGCGAGAGCGACGTCGCCCACCGACCAATCATGTCACGTTTCGCAACAGGAAAGCATCGATGACCGAACGCCGGGCACTTCGTGGATTACTGACGCTCGTATTAGCCTTGGGCGTAGCCGCAGGAACCTTCACTCTTGCCCAGGCTGCCGGGCCAACCAAGATCAAGTTTACCCTCGACTGGAAAATCCAGGGTCTGCATGCGTGGTACTACTGGGCGAAGGCCAAAGGGTACTTCAAAGATGAAAATCTCGACGTGACGATCGATCAGGGCGAAGGCTCGGCGGCGACCGTTACGCGGATCATGTCGGGCGCTTATGATGCCGGCTTCGGCGATATCAACGCCATCATTCAGAACGCCGCCACCAAGCCGGACGATGCACCGGTGATGGTCTACATGATCTATAACAAGACGCCGTTCGCGCTGCTCAGCAAGGCGGATGGACCGATCAAAACTCTCAAGAATCTCGAGGGATCCAAGCTTGCCTCGCCTTCCGGCAGTGCGTCGCTGAAATTACTGCCGCTGCTCGCCAAGCAGAACGGCATCGATTACAGCAAGATCAGCATTTTGCAGGTTTCGCCGGCCTTGCAGGAACAAATGCTGCTGCAGGGCCAAGTGGATTCAATCGCGGTGTTCGCGGCCACCAGCTATCTCAACTTGGTGTCGCTCAAGGTCGATCCCGACAAGGACTTCCGCTGGAATTTTTATTCTGACGCCGGCCTCGACCTCTATTCCAACGGCGTAATGGTGTCGCAGAAGCTGCTGAAGGAACATCCGGAGGCGGTGAAAGGTCTGCTGCGCGCCATTAACCGCTCGATCAAGGAAACCGTCCAGGCACCGGACGCCGCCATCGACCTGCTCGCCACCGAGGAACCGCTGATCAAGAAGGATATCGAGAAGCGGCGCCTGACCTACGTTTACAACAACTTCATCAACACGCCAGAGGTCGGGGATCTGGGCCTCGGCGAGCTCGATCAGAAGCGCCTGACTTCAGCGATCTCCACCATCGTCACCTCGTTCGAACTGCCGCGAACACCGAAGCCCGACGACGTGTTCAACAATACGTTCCTGCCGGCCAAGCCCGACCGGATGCCCCCGACCATCGCGCCGTAATGACAACGGCTCGCTCCACCGGCGCGCCGCGTCGCATCACCTGCGCTCATGTGCTTGGTCCGGACGGGCCGATGCCCGGCGCGCAGGTGATCGCGCTGCACGACGGCAAGATCCAGTCGATCGCGCGGACAACTGAAGCAGCAGAGCCGATCATGGCGCTGCCCGCTTTGGTCAATGCCCACGACCACGGCCGCGCGGTCCGCACCAGCTCCATCGGCGCCGACGCCAAGCCGCTGGAGTCCTGGATCCACTATCTTGCATTGTTTCCTGCGGTCGATCCCTATGTAGCGGCCTGCGTCGCGTTCGCCAGCAGCGCGCTGGGCGGTGCCGGTATCGTCATGAACCATTACACCCGCGTGCAGGGCTTCACTGATCTGCCGACCGAACTGGCCGAGGTATCGCGCGCGGCACGCGATGTCGGCGTGCGCACCGGCCTCGCCGTGGCAATGAGAGATCGCAATCCTTTGGTCTACGGTCCCTCGGAACCTGTGCTAGCAGCGCTGCCGCCGGACGTTCGGGCGGAGATCGCGCAGCGCTTCACGCGTCCGCCGCTGTCACCGCGCGATTACATGACGCTAGTGGACGAGATTGTCTCCGCCGCCGATGGCCCGACATTCGATGTGCAATATGGTCCCAATGGCGTGCAGTGGTGCAGCGACGCGCTGTTGCAGGCGATCGCCGAAGCCTCGGTACGGACCGGCCGCCGTGTCCACATGCATCTGCTCGAGACCAAGTATCAACGCCAGTGGTGTGACGCCAATTATCCTGGCGGCGTAGTCCGCATGCTGGACGAGATCGGTCTGCTGTCCCCACGGCTGACGCTTGCACATTGCGTCTGGGCCCGGCCCGATGAACTCGAACTCCTGGCCGAACGGGGCGTCGTCATTTCGGTCAATACCAGCTCCAACCTGCATCTGCATTCGGGCCTGGCTCCCATGACCCGGATGTGGACCGCCGGATGCCGGATCGCCCTCGGCATCGACGGCAAAGCGTTCGACGACGACAACGATGCACTGCGCGAGCTCCGATTGTCACATCTGCTTCATTCCGGCAGCGGTTTCGATCAAGTCGTGACCCGCCACCGGGCGCTGCATGAGAGCGTAAGCAACGGCCGCTTCGCCGTCACCAATATCGCCAGCGACGGCGGCCTGCGCGACCGCGCCGATGCGGACATGCTGCTGCTGGACTGGAACGCCCTCAACGACGACGCGCTGCGCAGCGATCTCGACCCGATCAATCTCCTGTTCTCGCGGGCAACCGCGCGCCATATCCGGGAGGTGATCGTCGCAGGCCACACGATCGTACGCGATGGGCATGTCACCGGGATCGACTTCACGGCCGCGCGGCAGGAGATTCTGGCTCAGATGCGCACCGGCCTGCCCTCTGGCCAGAACCTGGCTGGGGCCCTCGCCGCGCTCGACGGCGTGATTGCCGCAAGCTTTTGCGGATGCTGCTGACGTGCCTGCGCCTCGCGGTTCTGCAAGCGCCGGCCCGAACAACGCGTTATCTGGACGATTCCGGTGAGGCCTTTTTTGCACCGCTTAAGCAAAAAGATAGCAGCAGATAAGCGCACTCGGATAGGCTTAACTTGTTCCCGAGGGCGGCCGCAGGCAGAGACACCCCACCGGCCGATCGTGTCACTCTTCTCAACAGGAACACACCGATGACCGGACGCCATGCATTTCGTGGATTGCAGACGCTTGCCCTGACACTGATCGTGACGGCCGGATCGTTTGTCGCCGCGCAGGCCGACACCAAGATCAAGATGGTCCTGAACTGGAAGTATGAAGGTCCGCAGGGCATGTTCTTCCTGGCGCAGGATCGCGGCTACTTCAAAGCTGAAGGCCTCGACGTCAGTTTCGACCAGGGTAACGGCTCTGGTGCGGCGGTGCCGCAGGTCGCCAACGGGGCCTATGACATGGGGTTCGGCGACATCAATGCGCTGATCGAACTTGCCGCCAGGAAGCCGGACGAAGCGCCGATCGGCGTCTACCAGATGTACAACCGCCCGCCCTTCACGGTGGCGGTGAAAGCCGACAGCCCAATCAAGACCCCCGCCGATTTCGTTGGACGAAAGCTGGGCGGTGCGGCCAACGACGGCGCGCTGAAGCTATTCCCGGCGCTCTGCGCGGCGACCAAGATCGACTGCAGCAAGGTCGAGGTTACCAACATGCAGCCGAATCTGCGCGAACAGATGCTGATGAAGGATCAGGTCGATGGCGTGTTCGGCTACATCACCACCATCCGCTTCAGCGCCAGGCTGATCGGCATCGATCCTGAAAAAGAGATTCGCTTCATCAAGTTCGGGGACTACGGCATGGATCTGTATTCCAACGCCATCATTGTCTCGCGCAAGTTTGCCAAGGAAAACCCTGACGCCGTGAAGGGCTTCCTCAAGGCGCTCAACCGTGGCGTCAAGGATGCGATGGCCGATCCCAAAGCAGCCATCGAGGCGGTGCAGAAGCGCGAACCGCTGATCAAGCCGGACATCGAACGCGCGCGCCTGGAAGCCACGCTGTCCGACGAAATGACTTCGCCGGAAATTTCAAAGATCGGCCATGGCGACATCAGCGACGAACGCATGAGCAAGGCGATCGATATCCTCGTCAGCGCCAAGGAGCTGCCACGCACGCCGAAGGTCGGCGAGGTATTCGACCGCAGCTTCATGCCGCCGCTGGCCGATCGCCCAACGGCCATCAAGGCCGCGATGTAACGACGACCCGGCCCCTCAGCATCATCGCCTCTCAACCGTCATTGCGAGCCCTGGCGAATTGGCGAAGCCAATTCGTTGGGCGAAACAATCCAGTCTTCTTCCGCTCGTGGCTTCTGGATTGCCGCGTCGCCTTCGCTCCTTGCAATCACGTCAAGGGGCCAGAGCAAACGACCCAAGAAAGACAACACCATGAAACTCTCCCTCGAAAACCGCGTCGTCATGATCACAGGCCCCGCCAAGGGTATGGGCGCCTCCATCACCCACGCCTTTGCCGAACAAGGCTGCAAGCTGGCGCTGCTGGGCCGCGATACCTCGGCGATCGAGCCGGTTGCCGCCGAGGTGAAAGCCAAGGGCGGCGAGGTGATCGTCATTCCCTGCGATCTCACGAAGTCCGAGCAATGCGAGGCCGCGGCGGAGAAGACCAAGGCGACGTTCGGCGGGCGCATCGACATTCTTGTCAATGTCGCCGGCGGCTCCGGCCCGATCGGCAAAACGGGGGTGCAAACCACGCCGGAGGAGTTCGACGAGATCGTCACGCTCAATATGAACGGTTGCTTCCACTCCATGCGCGCGGCACTGCCGACCATGATCGATCAGCGCTACGGCAAGATCGTCAATGTTGGCGGCACCTTCGGCATGCGCGGCCGCGCCGGTCGGATGGCCTACTCGGCCTCGAAATGGGGTCTGCGCGGCATCACGAAGAGCTTCGCGCTCGAGGTCGGCCCGCACAACATCAACGTCAATTGCGTGGCGCCTGGCATGGTCGATGGCCCGCGCTTTCGCGACAAGGTCTGCCGCGACATGGCGCTGAAGCTCGGCATCACCGAACAGGAAGCCGCCGAGCGTCACGCCATGGACTACGCGCTTCGCCGCGTCACCGTCGATGCCGACGTCGCCAATGCCTGTCTGTTTCTGGCCAGCGACGTCTCGCGCCAGATTACCGGCGTCGACCTGCCGGTCGATGGCGGTTGGGCAATGCTGTGAGCGAGGTGGCTAACATGGGCGACAAGGTCGATCTGGTCATCAATGGCGGCACCATCGTATCGCCCGATGCAAGTTACAGGGCTAGCATCGCCATCAAGGACGGCGTGATCCACGCTATCGGCGCGCCGGAGGCGATGCCGCCGGCGACGCAGATACTCGACGCCACGGGCCTTCATATTCTGCCCGGCGCCATCGACGTGCACGTGCATTTCCGCGATCCCGGCTATCCGCAGAAGGAAGACTTTGCCAGCGGCACTGCCGCGGCGGCCTTTGGCGGCGTCACCACCGTGTTCGACATGCCCAACACGCTGCCGACCATCAACAATGCGGAAGCGCTGGCCGACAAGCACAAGATCGCTTCTGCCAAGGCCTATGTCGACTACGGGCTCTATGCGGTGCTGGGCGAAGACAGCATCGAACATGTCGACGCGCTGATCGATGGCGGCGTGATCGGCTTCAAGCTCTATATGGGCAACACTTTCGGCCGTATCCCCTCGCCGACCACCGGCGCGATGCTCGAAGCCTTCGAAGTGGTGGCCCCGACCGGCAAGCGCATCTCGCTGCATGCCGAGACCAATTCCATCATGGAGCGCCGCGAAGCACGGCTGCGTGCCAGCGGACGCATCGAACCGATCGCGCACCTGGCAGCACGGCCCGCCGTCGTCGCCGTCGAGGCCGTCGCTCGCGCGGCGATCCTCGCCGAATGGACCGGTGCGCGCATCCACGTGCTGCACATTTCCTCCGCTGCCGAACTGCAACCGCTGGCCGAAGCCAAGGCGCGGGGTGTCGACATTACCGGCGAGACCTGTCCGCAATATCTGCTGCTGTCGGAGACCGATTACGAAAAATTCGGCGGCGTCGTGCGCGTCAACCCGCCGGTGCGCGAGAAGCCCAACCAGCAGCCGCTGTGGAACGCGCTGATGGATGGCACGATCGACATGATCGCCACCGACCATGCGCCACATGCACCGGACGAGAAGACCCGGCCGGACATCTGGACGGTCGACTGCGGCTTTCCCGGCGTCGAGACCCAGATGCCGCTGATGCTGACCGAGATCAACAAGGGCCGCGCCACCATCAACGACTACGTGCGCTGGAGCGCCGAGAGCCCCGCCAAAATCTGGGGCTTGTATCCACGCAAGGGTACGCTGACGGTGGGGTCCGATGCCGATATTGCCATCGTCGACCTCAAGCGCGAATGGACTGTCGACGACGCGATGATCCAGTCGCGCGCGAAGATTTCGCCGTGGCATGGCCGCAAGGCCTCGGCATTGCCGATCCATACCATCGTGCGCGGCCGTTTCGTGATGAAGGACCGGATCTTGCAAGAGGAAGCCCGCGGCACCGGGCAATCGGTGCATGCGATCCAGCAGATGCCGCCGGCGACGCCGGTCAACACCGACTCGACCATGGCCGCGATCACCTCCGTGCAGAAAGCCTGACCCGATGAACGCACCGCTCGCCCACCCAAAGCCCCGCGCTGTGGACAATGTGATCGAGCTCGAAAAGGTGCGCGTCACCTTCGGCACGGCGAAGAACGCCGTGACCGCGCTGGCCGAGACGTCGCTACGCATAGACAAGGGCGAATTCGTCGCCCTGGTCGGTCCGTCCGGCTGCGGTAAGTCGACGATTCTGAAACTGGTGGCCGGCACGCTGAATGCAACCCAGGGCAACGTGTTCGTTGCCGGCCGCGAAATCGGCGCGGGTGCGGCGCGCATCGGCATGGCGTTCCAGAACCCCACGCTGCTGCCGTGGCTGAATATCCGCGACAATGTCATGCTGCCACTGAAGATCGTGCCGCCGTTCAAGGAACGCTTCAGCGCCAAGCGCAAGACCGAATATCGCGACCGCGTCGAGGCCTCTCTGACACAGGTCGGCCTCGGCGGTTTCGGTGACAAATTTCCCTGGCAGCTGTCCGGCGGCATGCAGCAGCGTGCCTCGCTGTGCCGCGCGCTGATCCACGATCCCACGCTGCTGCTGCTGGACGAGCCGTTCGGCGCGCTCGATCAGTTCACGCGCGAGGAATTGTGGGAGATCATGCAAAATCTCTGGATCGAGAAGCGCCCGACGGTGCTGCTGGTGACTCACGACCTCAAGGAAGCCGCCTATCTGGCGTCGCGCATCTGCGTGATGCAGGCGCGGCCCGGTCGCATCGTCGATGACAGCACGGTGCCGTTCGCGCGGCCGCGCACCATCGACGTGTCGTTCGAGCCGGATTTCGTCACGCTGACCCAGCGCCTGCGCCAGCGCATCGTCGCGGCTCGCGCCGTTCGGGAGATCGTGTCATGAGCGAACGCGTCCGCCGCCAGGTCATGTCCACCGCCTGCATCATCGGCTTCTTCGTACTGTGGGAATTGTTGTGCCTGATGTTCCATGTCTCGGACATCGTGCTGCCGCGGCCGAGCCAGGTGCTTGCGACGCTCTGGACGCGCTTCCCCGCGATCTGGCCGCATGCGCTGCAGACGCTGTACACAACTATGGTTGGGTTCGGCTTCGGCATCGCGATCGGCATTCTGCTGGGCATGCTGATCGGCTCGTCGAAGCTGGCCTATGACGTCGCCTATCCGATGCTGGTGGGATTCTCGTCGATCCCGAAAGTCGCGGTGGTGCCGATCTTCGTGCTGTGGTTCGGCGCGGGCACCGTGCCGGCGATCCTCACCGCGATGATCATGTGCATCTTTCCGATCGTCGTGAACGTCGCCACCGGCCTTGCGGCCACAGAGCCCGAATTGCAGGATGTCATGAAGACGCTGCGCGCGACCAAACTGGAAATTCTGTGGAATGTGGGGCTGCCGCGCACCATGCCGTACTTCTTCGCCTCCCTGAAGGTGGCTGCGACGCTGGCTTTCGTCGGCACGGTGATTTCGGAGACCGTGGCCTCCAATCGCGGCATCGGCAATCTGATGATGATCGCGTCGTCCAGCTTCGATGTGCCGCTGGTGTTCGCCGGCCTGTTCATTCTGGCTGCATTGGGCGTCGGTTTGTATATTGTGTTCTCGCTGATCGAGGCGCGCGTCACCGGCTGGGCCGTGCGCAGCGACAGTTTCGCCGCCGGCGGCTGAACACAGGACATTCCATGACGCAGACATTGCTTCCGAGCCCGACGACCGTTCATTGGGGTTATTTCGACGCCACGCTGAAGCCGATCGCCGCCATCGATCCCGGCGAGACGGTCACGATCACAAGCGTCAGCGGCACACGCGAGAACCTCCCGACAGAAGCGGGCATGACCATCCGCCCCGAACTTGTCGCCATCCTGGATGCCGTCACGCCAGAACTCGGGCCCCATATCCTCACCGGGCCTGTCGCCGTGCGCGGCGCCCAACGGGGTGACGCATTGCGTGTCGAGATCCTTGATGTCCAGCTCGCGGATGACTGGGGCTATACGCTCTTCAAGCCCGGCATGGGCACGCTGCCCGACGACTTCGACTATTTCCGCCGCGTCCATATCGGACTTGATCGGGCCAATGGCGTGGTGAAGACGCCATGGGGCATCACGCTAAAGGCGCGACCATTCTTCGGCGTGATGGGCACCGCGCCGAAACCCGCGGTTGGCCGGGTCAGCACGACCATGCCCTCGCATTTCGGCGGCAATATCGACAACAAGGAGCTCGGCGCAGGCTGCGTTCTCTATCTTCCTGTCTGGACCGAGGGCGGCCTGTTCTCCTGCGGTGACGGTCACGCCGTGCAAGGCGACGGCGAAGTCTGCGTCACCGCCGTGGAGACCGGCCTCACTGGCACATTCAAGATCGACCTTGTCAAGAATGCGCAGCTTGAGGCGCCCTATGCCGAGACGAAGGATCACCTCATCTCGATGGCCTTCGATCCCGATCTCGACGAAGCCGCGCGTATCGCGCTCCGCCGGATGGTCAGCATGATCGTCGCACGCACGACGCTGACGCCCGACGATGCCTATATGCTCTGCAGTCTCGCCGCCGATGTCCGCGTCACCCAGCTGGTCAATCTCGACAAGGGCATCCATGTCATGATGCCGCATGCGGTTCTGAACCAGTCGAAGCGCTAGACCGCGCGTTCGGCCGGCTCAAACGCGACCTCTTCGTCGTCGATCTTGTCGACGAAGGTTGCCGGCACCAGGCGCTTGCGATTGATGGTCAGATCGAACACATCGAAACGATTGTAGTAACCGACCACGTCGTGAAACTGCTTCGGCTCGATGCAGCGGCGCAGGTCGAATTCGGCATAGGCGATGCCCTCCTCGTCCTGCAGCATGTCGCCGAGCACTTCGCCGGTCGGGTCGACGAAGAAGCTGGCGGCGCGCTGCGTGCGATCGATCACATCGGCCACATCGGGATCCCGCGCGATCAGGAAGTCGCGCATCGCCTTGTCCATATAGCCGGCGGTGACGATGCCGAAGGCCTTGGCCTCGAACGAATGCGCGCTGGCGCGAATGCGATTGGCGGCGACATTGTTGAAATTACCACCGCTGCTCGGGCGGCGCGTTGGCCACATTGGCGGCCAGCTCGAAATGTGGATCTGCTCGGCCTGCGCCATCAGTGTATAGCGGGCCAGCGGATTGGTGTTCTCACCGCAGATGAGATTGCCGACACGGCCCACGGGCGTATCGGCGACACGGAGGCCCGCGCCATCGCCGGCAGCCCAGACCAGCTTCTCATAGAAGGTCGGCACCAGCTTGCGGTGATGATTGAGAATGCTGCCGTCGGGCCCGATCAGAATATTACTGTTCCAGATCAGGCCGACGCTGACCGGCGAGCTCTCGCTGATGCCCATCGAGACGGTCACGCCAAGCGCCCGCGCCTCGTTGCGCAGGGCGGCCATTTCCGAACCTGCAATCGAGACCGACTGTTCGGCCATCGTCACGAACAGATCGTGATTCTCGATCGGCGCCCATAATGCCGCCCAGACCGGAAACGCCGGGATATAAGTTTCAGGAAATGCGATCAGCTGCGCGCCTGCGGCAGCAGCCTCGCGAATGATCGAAATCGCCTTCGCCGTGGTGGCCGCGCGATCGAGAAATACCGGCGCAGCATGGACCGCAGCGACTTTAACCTGTGACGACATCGTCATTCTTCTTCCTCTTGCATCGATGCAGCGATGTCTCAGGCTCGTCGGAAGGCCCGGAAATGTCGCTGAACCATGTTCGAGGAGGAACCTATCCATTCGGGGCCGCGGGACCACGGGGCATTTCTGCAACCCGGGCTGCACGGACCACTATGCTGCGAGGATCGACCGGGCCTGGCTGGACGCCTCGCTTCACCACGTCTGATTGCGGGAGTTGTCGCCGATGCCGTAGCCATAGCTGGTCGGCGCACTCGCATAGGAATCCATCGGCCGCACCGGCGGAGCAACGGAAGGAACCGTCACGCGGGCGGGAGCATGGACACGTCGCTGCTGTACACGACGGGCTGCGCTGATGTCGGTGGAGAGCCGGGGATCTCCGATCCAGCGATAGGCCTTGTCGGACGCCGCCGAGCTCTCCGCCATGGAGGTCAACATCACGAAAGCCACGGACGCGGGCACCAGGAGCCACCGCCGGGCCGATTTCATCATCGTGTCGCGCGCAGACATTTGAGCGATCCTTTCATCATGGTTGAGGTAGCGAGATATCTTCGGGTGGAGCGTCGATGCGAACTATTCGTCAAAGGCGGGAACGATCATGCAAGCGTCCGTGGCCCGTTTCTGGATACTCCTCGAGGAGCATCACTGCTGTGTTGCGAGCGCGGACATCATCATGTTGTCGCGGCGCCAGGCGTTGGGGCTGGCCCCTGTCGCGCGGCGAAACTGGCGGCACATGTGGGCCTGATCGGAGAAGCCACAATCGATCGCGATCTCGCAGAGTGACTTGCTGCTGGATGTCATCAGCTCCATCGCACGCGTCAGACGGCGGGAGACGATATAGGCATGGGGAGACTGGCCAAAGGTGGTCTTGAACGCATTTGAGAAGTAACCGCAACTCAGGCGAGCGAGACTCGCGAGATCCGATACTTGGATCGCCTCATCCAGATTTGAATCAATGTGGCGCTTGATCCGCTCCGCCTGCCAGCGTGCGAGACCGCCCCTCGCGGGGCTGACGGGCGACGGTTGGGAGGGCGCCTCGAGCAGCGATGCAGCCTGCTTGATGCAGCGAAGAGCCGCACCAACATCCGATCCAATCGCCTGCCGTGCATCTAGCAGGAGCTGGGCGACCGTCGTAGAACTTGCGTCAGACAATACACCGGCAAACGAGTCAGAATTCTGGGACTGTGAATCGAGCAGCATATCGGTCTCCTTTGGATGGTGAATGACATCGACATCGCGATGACTTCGACGATCCAAGGATGAGAGATTCCGGCCGCGCTAACCATTCTACGAGGATAGAGATTCAAGAAACAAAGGTAATCCCGCCCTATACCAAGGTTTATCCCGGGCGAGACGCCACCGACTTCAGACGACTTCACCATTCCCTGCAGGACGCACGCCCTGCTTCCTATTTTGCGGCTCAAATGACCAATTCTGATCGGGTGCACCGCCCCTCACAGCTGCCCATGGCCATTGCGACAGCTATCCTTGCTGCAGGTATTTTCGCGTTCGACGCCTTCAGCACATTCGAGATCGCTGTCGCGGCGCTTTATATCGTCGTGCTGCTGATGGCGCTCCGTTTCACCAATGTCATGGGCATCATCCTGATCGCCCTCGGTTGCATCGGCCTGACAATCCTCGGTTATCTGATCGGCCACGCGAACGACCCCAATGAGGGAGCAATGCTGCGCGGCGCCGTCAGCGCGCTCGCCATTGCCATCGCCGCCGTGCTCTGCGTCCAGATCAGGATATCGGATGCAAGGCTTCGGCAGAGCGAAGAGCGCTATCGCAACATCTTTCAGGGCACGAGTGTTGCCATCTGGGAGCAGGATTTCACGGAAGCGGCCAATGCCTGCGCGCCGATCCTGCAACAAGGCATTCCCCGGTTGCGCGATTATTTCATCGCCAATGAGGGCTTCCTCAAACATTGCCTGTTTCTGGTGCGGACCCTCGACGCGAATGACGCCGCAAAGCAATTGATCGGCGATCTCGACCAGAAGAACGTTCAGCAGTCCTGGGATGCGGCACTCGAGCCAGAGACTTTGGTCGCCTTTCGCGAAATCCTGCTCGCATTTCTTGCCGGAGAAAGCTCATTCACGATTGAAGCGGCGATCCGTGCCGTCAATGGCGAGTTGCGTACCACCATCGTCACGGCAACCTTCCCCACCGATCGATCTCGCTCCGTCCTGATCAATTCGCTCGATGTCACCGCCAAGATCGCAGCCGAGCAAGCACTCCAGCAGAGCATCGCAGAGCTCACCCGCGTGTCGCGCATCGCGACATTGGGTGCCCTGACGGCATCGATCGGCCATGAGGTCAACCAACCACTTGCCGCCGTGGTGACCAATGCGGAGGCCGCCTTGCGCTGGCTGTTGCGGGAGCGGCCCGATCTCGGCGAGACCACGGCCTGTCTTAAGGAAGTCGTGCAGGAGGGGCGCAGGGCCGGCGACATCATTCACCGGCTGAGGTCGCTCGCCGTGAAGGGCGAGTTGGCGCGTGGCCCGGTCGACGTCAACGCCATCGTCACGCAGGTACTGGCGATGGTTCAGCGCGATCTGGCACAGCACCAGATTTCAGCAGTCCTCGACCTGACACCCGATCTGCCCACCATCGCCGCCGACGAAGTACAGCTTCAGCAGGTACTGATGAATCTCGTCAACAACGCCGTCCACGCCATGAAGGCGAGTGCGACGAAGGAGCTGAAGGTGCGGTCGGCATTCGACGCGACGCGGGGAATTCTCGTCTCGGTGCGCGATTCAGGATCAGGCATCCCGGACGACCATATGCAACGCCTGTTCGCGCCGTTCTTCACGACAAAGGCCGAGGGAATGGGCATCGGCCTCTCGATCTCCCGATCCATCATCGAGTCGCATCACGGACGCATCTGGGCGGAACGAAACGAGAGTGGTGGAACCACCTTTCATTTCATGATACCGACAGCGACCGCAGAAGGACCCGGCAACATTGCCTAACGACGCAGAAGCACCTTTGGTCGTCGTCGTGGACGACGAAGCCGCCATCCGCACTGCGGTTGGCAGTCTGCTGCGCTCGGTCGGATATGAAGTCAGCTTCGCCTCCTCGGCGGTCGAGCTTCTCGAGAGCGACATTCTCACCAGGGCCAGCTGCCTTGTCCTCGATATTCGGCTGCCGATCGTCAGCGGCCTTGATTTCCAGAAGCGCCTGGCCGATCTCGGCGGCAATACACCCATCGTCTTCATGACCGGCCATGCCGATGTGCCGATGACGGTGCGCGCCATGAAGGCCGGAGCCGTCGATTTTCTCGCCAAGCCGTTTCGCGATCAGGAAATGCTCGATGCCGTCGCCGGCGCGGTGGAGCGCGACCGCAAGGCGCGGCAAGAGCGCGATGGACTGGCCGATATCAAGGAGCGTTTCGGCACTTTGAGTGCGCGGGAACGCGAGGTGATGGAATTTGCCACCGCTGGGCTGCTGAACAAACAGATCGCCGCAAAGCTGAACCTCAGCGAAATTACGGTTAAGATCCACCGCGGCAAGATGATGAAGAAGATGGATGCGAAATCCTTCGCCTCTCTGGTGCGCATGGCCGAGGCCATCGGCATGAAACCAGCCCCGGGTACCTCCCGATAAACCTCAGTATGATTTCACTACACGGCGTTATTTGACAATATCCTAGGCGAAACGGCTCAACACTGGGGTCGCTGTCAAAGCCGCCGTGTGGAGATTGCGTTGAACTCTGAACATGCCATTGCCATCATCGACGATTCCTCGTCGGTTCGCCGCGCGCTTGAAAGCCTGCTGCGATCGCTGGGCTTTGTCGTCCTCAGCTTCGAATCCGCCGAAGCGTTTCTGACATCGCCGTCGGTGCTCGCTACGTCATGCGTGGTGACCGACGTCGAAATGCCGGGCCTCACCGGCATCGACCTCTATGAGCGCATGCGCTCGGACAAGAACCAGACGCCGGTCATTTTCATCACGGCCAATTCCGAGCAAAAGGTGCGTCAGCGGCTGGGCAACACGCCCTGCGTCCTCAACAAGCCGTTTGAAGTCGACGAACTAGCCGCCTGCATCAACCAGGCTATCGCGACACCATAGCAGCGCTGATCTTCCCAATATCGATGGCACCGATCCCCCAATAGCGATGGGCTCACATGCCCTATATGCCGTCACGCGGCGGTTTTAACGCGCGCGCGTGTCGGATAGTGTGCGCGGCACATACATGGGGGAATGACATGAGTTTGTCTGGAGTTTTTGCGCGCGTCGTGGCGGTCATCGGCGGCGCGGCGCTGCAGTGGCGCCGCCTGCAGGGCAATACACACGCGCCCGCCTGGGGCAGCGCGCCGGTGGTGCCAGAGGCGAAGCCGCAAGGCGCCATCCCCACATTGAAGATGCCGACTGCCCAGGGATGGGCCGCGGGACAGAAGCCCGAGGTCGCGCCCGGGCTCAAGGTCAATGCCTTTGCCTCCGGCCTAAAACATCCGCGCTGGATCAATGTTTTGCCCAACGGTGACGTCCTCATCGCGGAGGCGACGCAGGTCGCAGGCCCGGTGCGTAACATGTTCGGCTATGCGATGCAGGCGACGATGCGGCGGGCCGCCGCGCTCGGCATCAGCGCCAACCGCATCACGCTGCTGCGCGACCGGGACGGCGACGGCGTCGCCGAGACCAGCCAGACCTTCATGGAGGGGCTGAACCAGCCGTTCGGCATGGCGCTGCTGAACAACACATTCTATGTCGGCAATGTCGATGGCGTGGTGGCCTTCCCTTATGTGGCGGGCGCAGACAGTATCACCGCGCCGGGCAAGAAACTGACCAATTTCAAGTCGGGCGGCCACTGGACGCGAAGCATCCTGCCGAGCCCGGATGGCAGCAAGCTGTATATCGGCGTCGGCTCGCTGAGCAATATCGCCGAGAGCGGCATGGAAGTCGAAGCAGGCCGCGCGGCTGTCTATGAACTAGATATCGCCAGTGGCAAGAGCCGCATCTTCGGCGCCGGCTTGCGCAACCCCGTCGGCCTCGCATGGGAACCGACGACAGGCGCGCTATGGACCGTGGTCAATGAGCGCGACGGCCTCGGCGACGAGACGCCGCCGGATTACCTGACCTCGGTGCGCGACGGCGGCTTCTATGGCTGGCCCTATTGCTACTGGGGCAAGACGGTGGACGACCGCGTGCCGCAGGATCCGGCGCTGGTCGCCACCGCGATCACCCCCGACTATGCACTGGGCGGGCATACCGCCTCGCTCGGACTGTGCTGGTTGCCGGCCGGCACGCTGCCGGGCTTCCCTGACGGCATGGTCATCGGCCAGCACGGATCATGGAATCGCAGCACGCTCAGCGGCTACAAGGTCGTCTTCATCCCGTTCGTGAACGGCAAGCCGTCCGGACCGCCGTGGGATATTCTGTCGGGCTTCCTCGCGCCGGACGAAAAAGTGTCCTATGGACGCCCTGTCGGCGTTACCCTCACCCCGGACGGCGCCTTGCTGGTGGCCGACGATGTGGGCGACGTCATCTGGCGTGTGACGGCCGCGGCCTAAGGGCGTGGAATAGACCGGCAGGAGCGTGGAGCACGCGTTAGTCGCGCGCTCCACGCTCCGACCTTACTTCATTGTCGGCATCACGAATTCCGGACCTTGCGCAATGCTCGTTGGCCAGCGGCTGGTGACGGTCTTGAGGCGGGTATAGAAGCGAACGCCTTCCGGTCCATGCATCGAGTGATCGCCGAACAGCGAGGCCTTCCATCCACCGAAGGAATGGAACGCCACGGGTACCGGGATCGGCACATTGATGCCGACCATGCCGACGCGGATGCGATGCGCGAATTCACGCGCGACGTCGCCATTCTGCGTGAAGATCGCGGTGCCGTTGCCGTATTCGTTGTCGTTGATCATGCGCGCTGCCGTCGCATAGTCCGGCGTACGCACCACCGCGAGCACCGGCCCGAAGATCTCTTCCTTGTAGATCTTCATGTCGGGCGTCACGTGATCGAATAGCGAACCACCGATGAAGTAGCCGCCTTCATTGGACCGGAAGTCCCGGCCATCGACAACCAGCTTCGCGCCCTGCTCGACGCCGGAATCCACATAGCCACGCACCTTGTCGAGATGCTGCTGAGTCACCAGCGGACCCATTTCGGATTCCGCGTTGAAGCCTGAACCGACTTTCAGTGCACGGATCTTTGGCTCAAGCCTGGAGATCAGGGCATCCGCCGTCTTCTCGCCGACCGGCACGGCGACCGAGATCGCCATGCAGCGTTCACCGGCCGAGCCATAGGCCGCTCCCATCAGCGCATCGACCGCCTGGTCGATGTCGGCGTCGGGCATCACGACCATGTGGTTCTTGGCGCCACCGAGTGCCTGGCAACGCTTGCCGGTGCTGGTCGCGGTCGAATAGATGTAGCGGGCAATCGGTGTCGATCCGACGAAGCTGATCGCTGCAACATCGGGATGATGCAGCAGCGCATCGACGGCTTCCTTGTCGCCATGCACGACGTTGAACACGCCGGCCGGCAGACCTGCTTCGGCCAGCCATTCGGCAATCAGAAGCGATGCCGACGGGTCACGCTCGGAGGGCTTGAGTACGAAGGTGTTGCCGCAGGCCAGTGCCACCGGGAACATCCACATCGGCACCATGACCGGAAAGTTGAACGGCGTGATGCCCGCGACCACACCAAGCGCCTGACGTACGCCGTAGCTGTCGACACGCGTGCCAACATTCTCGCTGACTTCGCCCTTCAGCAACTGCGGCGCACCGACGGCGAATTCGACGACTTCGAGGCCACGCTGGATTTCGCCCTTGGCGTCCGACAGGGTCTTGCCGTGCTCCGAGGTGATCACCGCCGCGAGATCGTCGATGCGGTCTTCACAGATGCGCAGGAATTTATTGAGAATACGGGCACGACGCAGCGATGGCGTATCGGCCCAGCTTTCGGCAGCCGCGCTTGCGGCAGCAACAGCGGCGCCCACTTCGGACGTGCTGGCAAGACCCACCTGAGCCGTCTGCTCGCCGGTGGCCGGGTTGAAAACCGGCGACGTCCGGCCGCTGCGACCTGCCACCTGCTGTCCGCCGATATAGTGCTTGATTTCCGAAGCCATCGAACTCTCCTTTGATGCTCCGGCGGTCTTGCGCCGCTTCCCCGGCCCGGACAACGCGAAGTATTGCGGCTTCGATGTGCAGCAAATAGAGTCCGGCGATGGATTGGGACAAAGTTCGGATTTTCCTGGAAGTCGCCCGTACCGGCCAGATTCTGGGTGCCGCCAAGCGGCTGAAACTCAACCATGCAACGGTGGCGCGCCAGCTCACCGCCCTCGAAAAAGACCTGAAGACAAAGCTGCTGAACCGGCAGACGACGGGCTCGTCACTGA
The DNA here is from genome assembly GCF_900188215.1 of Tardiphaga sp. OK246. Classification (NCBI taxonomy): domain Bacteria; kingdom Pseudomonadati; phylum Pseudomonadota; class Alphaproteobacteria; order Hyphomicrobiales; family Nitrobacteraceae; genus Tardiphaga; species Tardiphaga sp. OK246. The sequence goes on along the minus strand of NZ_FZOX01000005.1, from coordinate 332,526 downwards.
CGCCATCGGGGGTTGCGCTGCTCGCAGCGGCCGAGCGCGCCGAATCCGAACTGCTCAAGGTGGGATCGCAGCTGACATCGGCCGCCGACAAGGTGGCAGGCACGGTGCGGATCGGCGCGCCGGACGGACTCGGCAATTATTTTCTGGCCGACAAGCTCGGCAGCTTTGCCGCAGCCAATCCGGATCTTATCGTTCAGCTCGTAGCGCTGCCGCGCACCTTCTCGCTCGCCAAGCGTGAGGCCGATATCGTGGTGACACTGGAGCGCCCGGATGAGGGCAAGCTGATCTGCACCAAGCTCACCGACTATACGCTGAGCGTCTACGCGTCGGAGGATTATCTCGCTCGGTCGACACCGATCCGCGAGCCCGGCGATCTCGCCGACCACCTGCTGATCACTTACATCTACGATATCATCTACAGCCGCGCGCTGGACTATGCGTCGACCTTCAGCGAACTGATCACCCGCCGCTTCGAATGCGGCAGCGTGGTCGGCCAGCTTGAAGCGGTTCGCGCCGGTCACGGCGTCGGCATCCTGCACGATTATGCCGCGCAGCTTTATCCCGAGCTGAAGCGCATCCTGCCGGCCAGCCGCTTCACCCGAAGCTATTGGCTCGTCTCGCATCCCGACACGCACGACACCAGCCGGGTCCGAGAAGTCCGCCGCTACATCGTGGCAAGGGTGCGCGAGGCGCGCAGCCAGTTCGTCGTGCAATAGGTCACAGCCACTGCGCTCAGCTTGCGGAAACGACCGCGCCGAATTTGGTGAAGAACTCGCCGGCCAGTTTCTTGGCGGTGGAGTCGATCAGTCGCCCACCGAGCTGCGCCAGCTTGCCGCCGATCTGGGAATCGACCTCATAGTGCAGGATCGTTTCGTCGTCGCCCGCGGCCTCAAGCCTGATCGCCGCGCCGCCTTTGGCGAAGCCCGCAACGCCGCCGGAGCCCTCACCGGTGATCCTGTAGCCGTTCGGCGGATCGAGATCGCTCAGCGTCACCTTGCCGCCGAATGTCGCCTTCACCGGCCCGACCTTGATCACGACTGTCGCCGTCATCTCGGTCGGTGACGTCATGTCCAGCACCTGGCAGCCGGGAATGCATTGCTTCAACACGTCCGGATCGTTGAGCGCGGCCCAGACCTTGTCGCGCGAGGCCGGAACGGTCTGGCTGTCTTTCATCTGCATGAGATCACCTGTCTGCGGGCATACGCGTCAAACCGCGCAATAACGTTCCTGAATTTCCTTATCGGCCAGCAATGCCGCGGAGCTGCTCTCATAGACGACCTCGCCCTGATCCATGATGATCGCGCGATCGGCGAGACGCAGCGCCCATTCCACATTTTGCTCGACCAGCAGCAGCGTGACGCCCTGATCGCGCAGCTTGCGGAACAACACGCCCATCTCCTCGACCAACACCGGCATGATGCCTTCGGAAGGCTCGTCGAGCAGGATCATCTTGGGTTTGGCGATGGTGGCGCGGGCGATGGCCAGCATCTGCTGCTCGCCGCCGGACATGGTAACGCCTTCCTGATCGAGGCGCTCCTTGAGGCGTGGAAAGCTCTCCGCGATTTCCTCGATCGCGTCTTTCTCGTTGATCTGACCGCGGCTGGCGACGAGACCCAGTTGCAGGTTCTCGCGCACCGTCAGGCCCGGAATGATCCGGCGCTCCTCAGGCACATAAGCAAGCCCCAGCCTGAAACGATCATGGGCGGGCATCAACGTCAGGTCGTTGCCGTCGAAGGTCATGCCGCCCGTGGTTTTCGACATCAGCCCCATGACCGAACGGATCGTCGTGGTCTTGCCGGCGCCGTTGCGACCGACCAGTGCGACGACTTCGCCCTGCGCCACCGAGATCGAGACCCCGTGCAGCGTATGGCTGGCGCCGTACCAGGCGTTCAGGTCTTTGGTTTCAAGCATAGCCATCGTTCTGTCCCAGATAGACGCGACGAACCTCGGGGTCCGTCTGAATGTCGTGCGGCGTGCCATCAGCGATCAGCCGGCCATGGTGCAGCACCAGAATCCGGTCGCTGAGACCGAGGATCATCTTCATCTTGTGTTCAACCAGGAGGATGGTCCGCTCCGCCGCCAGCTTCTCGAGCAGTGCCACCATTTCCTTGGTCTCTTCCGGACCCATGCCCGCGGTCGGCTCGTCCAGCAGCAGCACTTCAGGGTTGGAGATCAGCGCAATAGCAATCTCCAACGCACGCTGCTGGCCGTGAGCCAGAAACTTCGCGGTCTCGTCGCGCTTGGCGACCAGTCCAACGGCTTCAAGCGCGGTATCAGCTCTTGAATCTAGCTCTGTGAACCTGCTGCGGTTGGTCCAGATATTGTAGCGCGAACGACTGGCCTGCGCAGCGACACGAACGTTCTCGTGGACGCTCAGATCGGGAAAGATGTTCGTGATCTGATAGGAGCGTGCGATGCCGCGATGCACGAATTCGTGCTGCTTCGTGCCCTTGAGATCGTCGCCCTTGAAGCGGATTGATCCGCTGGACGGCGTCAGCACGCCGGACAGCACATTGAAGAACGTGCTCTTGCCGGCACCGTTGGGGCCGATGATGGAGGTGACGCGGCCCGGCCGGAACTCCGTCGTCACGCCTTGCAGCGCGACGAAGCCGCCGAACCTCACTCCGATATCGTTGACGGCGAGAAGCGGCGCGTTCATCGCATGACCTTTGTGAGAAATGTGCCCCAGATGCCCTTGGGCAGAAACAGCACGAACAGCACGAAGATGGATCCGACGATGATCTGCCAGTGCGACGTCCACAGCGAGAACACGTCTTCCATCACCAGGAACACCAGCGCGCCGATGAACGGACCGAAGAAGCTGCTCGCGCCGCCCAAAAGCGTCATCATCACGATCATGCCGGAGGACAGGTAGTGCAGCGAATCCAGCGGCACGAAAGCCAGATGCAGTGCCGACATGGTTCCACCGAGCGCGCAGATCGTGCCTGACAGTGTGAATGACAACAGCTTGGTGCGCTCGACATTGTAGCCGCAGGTCCGTGCACGACGCTCGTTCTCGCGGATCGCCTCGATGGCGGCGCCGAATGGCGAGTTGAGAATGCGCGAGACCAGCCACAGCGCTGCGGCGGCGAACGCCATCAGCACATAGTATTTGTTGACCGGGTCGAGAAAATTGATCTCGAATCCGAACAGATTGATCTTGTTGACGGTGAAACCGCGCAATCCGTTCTCGCCACCTGTCCAGGACGGCGTCTGGAGCGCCACGTAATAGACCAGCTGCGCGAGAGCGAGCGTGACCATCGAAAAGTAGATGCCGCGCGTTCGCGTCGACAGCGCGCCCATGACGAAGGCCAGCAGCGCACCGCCAATAACGCCCATCAGCACCGCGAGATACCAGGGCACACCGAACTGGCCGATGGCGATACCGGTGACGTACGCCCCGGTGCCGACAAAGGCTGCATGGCCGAATGATAGCAGGCCAGTATAGCCGAACAGCAGATTATAACCGACGGCGACCGTGCCGTAGATCAGGACGTTCACCGCCAGCGCCTTGGACGGCAGCAACCACGGTAACAGACAGAGCGCGAGGATCGACAGCGGGACACGATATTTGGTCACGAGCGATTTGAAGCGCGCAGGCTTTCGCGCACCGGCGGAAGGAGAAACGGCGAGCGCTGGGGATGTCATGGTCCGCTCCGTTACGCGAGTTTGCCGAACAGACCTTGCGGCCGGATCAGAAGGACGATGGCCATCAGCGCAAACATCACGATGGTCGCCATTTCCGGTGCGAACAGCGCGGTCATGCTGATCACGACGCCGACCAGAAGACCCGCGATGATCGAGCCGACCAGCGAGCCGAGGCCGCCGATGACAGTCACGACGAAAGCTTCGGCCAGCACCAAGGCGCCCATTTCCGGATTAACTGACCGCATCGGCCCGGACAGCACGCCGCCGAGCGAGGCGAGACCGACACCGAGCCCGAACACCAGCAGCCAGACCTTGCTGATATCGACGCCGAGCACCTTCATCATGGTTGGATCGCGCGCGCCGGCGCGCACGATCAGGCCGAATTTGGTCTTCTCCAGCCCCATCCACAGCAGCACCACGACCAGGAAGACGACGCCGACGACGAAGATGCGGTAGATCGGAAAGAAACCGACGCCGAGATCGACCACCCCGGTCAGTGATGACGGCGTCGGGAATGGAATGCCGTCACTGCCGAATACGATCCGCACGCCTTCCACCAGCACGTAGCTGAGACCGAAGGTAAGCAGAAGCGGATCGTCGATCGAACGGCCGTAAAGCGGACGTATCAGGACATATTCGATTGCCATCCCGAACACGCCGATCATGATGGGGGCAACGAGCAGCCCCCACCAGAAACTACCGGTCAATGAGGCGACCCACAGCCCGGCATAGGCGCCGACCATGAACAGCGCGCCATGCGCGAAGTTCACCACACCCAGCATGCCGAAAATGATCGACAGGCCGAGCGCGGTGATCACGAGGATCGCACCGAGGGCAACTCCGGAGAAGAGTTGCATCAGAATGAGTTCTGTATCCATGGACGGCGAATGCTTTCGTTAGGCCGGGAAGCCGAGTTCAGTGCAGCTGCGCAGCACGTTTTCCGAAGCCGGCTCATTGGCCACGATGCTGAACAGATCGCTGTCGCCCTTCATATCGGCCTTCTTTTTGGACTCGAGCACGAGAACCGACTGGACCGACTGGTGATCGCATTTGCGATAATATTGCGGACCCTTGGCGACATCGTATTTCAGGCCTTCCAGCGCCGCGATCACCTTGTCGGTGTCGGTACCGCCAGCCACCTGCATCGCCTGCAGCAGCGACGAGACGCCGGTATAGCCATAGGCGCCGTAGTCGGTCGGGATCGCGCCGCCATTGGCCGCGCGATAGGCGTCGTTGAACGCCTTTGCGCTCGGCAACTGGCTCTCAAGGCCCCAATAGTAGTTAGAGCCGCCAACGACCCCTTCGAACACTTCCGGGCTCACCGCCAGCCGCTGGTTATGCAGCAGCACGGGCACGACGATCTTGGCCTGCTGCTTGAGGCCGAAATCCACCGCCTGCTTGATCGAATTGGCCTGGTCGCGGCCGAAATTGCTGATGCACAGGATATCCGGACGCATCGAGCGCAGACGCGGCATGAAAGTCGAGTAATCCGCAGCACCGAACGGGTGCATGATCTCGCCAACGGTCTCGGCGCCGATTACGGCCTGCGCACGCTTGAAGCCACGCAGCATTTCATGGCCATAGGCATAGTCGGCCACGAGATGCGCAACCTTGGTGCCCTTCTTGAACGCGTGCCGCGCCACGGCGCCTGCGGTCATCGTGGGATTCAGCGCTTCGTGGAAGGTGTATTTGCTGAAGTCCTTGACCTCATTGATGGTGTCGGACTGGCTGATGGAGACATAGAGCACGCCGCGGGCACGCGTCACTTCATTGACCGCGAGCTGCACCGCGCTGGACAGCGATCCGACGATCGCATGGACCTTGTCTTTTTCGATGAGCTCAAGCGTACGCGTTGCCGCCTCGCCGCCATTGAGCTTGTCATCGCGCACCAGCAGCTCGATCTTGCGACCGTTAACGCCGCCCTTGTCGTTGAACTGCTTGACGGCGAGCTCTGCGCTCTTGACCTGATCCTTGGCTTCCGCCGCGAACGGGCCGGTCAGCGGTGTCGGAAAGCCGATGCGGATCGTGTCATCGGCAGCGCGTGCGATCCACGGCATGGCGACGACGCTCGCGCCGGTGCCGAGCGCGGCCAGCACGTGGCGGCGCGAAATATGATTGCGTTTGGTGTCTCGAATGTCCTTCGTCATGATGTCCTCCGTTTGATTTCTTTTATGAGTCAGATGTGTCCAAGCGCCTTGAGTATTCGTGCAGGTGTCATTGGCACCTGCGCGAGCGTGCCTCCGAATGGCTTCATCGCATCATTCATCGCATTAAGCGCTGCTGCCGATGCCGCAGCCGTGCCGGCCTCGCCGACACCCTTGGCGCCGAGCTGGGTATCCAGCGTCGGCGTCTCGACATGTCCGATTTCGATGTCCGGCATCTCCACCGCCATCGGCACGAGATAGTCGGCGAGCGAGCCATTGGTGAGCTGGCCACTGTCTCCGTAGACGCATTCCTCGAAGAACGCCGCGCCGAGCCCCTGCACGACGCCGCCGCGGATCTGCTCGTCGACCAGCAGCGGATTGATGACCCGGCCGCAATCCTCGACCACCCATAGCTTGAGGATCTTGACCAGACCTGTCTCGACATCGAGTTCGAGATGACAGGCCTGAACACCATTGGTGAATGCGAAAGGATAGCCCTGCGGCGCATAGTGATGCGCGACGGACAGCTGCGCTTGGGTGCCGGGCGGCAGTGTATCGGAACGGAAGTAAGCGATGCGCGCGATCTCCGAGAGCTCCATGCGCTGCTGCGCCGTCACAGCGTCGACGATCCAGCCACTATGAATGTCGAGCTTCTCCGGCTCGTCCTGCAGGATGGCCGCGGCCACGGCCAGCACATTGGCCTTCAGCTTCTTGGCGGCCTGCAACGCAGTTTCGCCGCCGATGCCGGCGCCGCGGCAGGCATAGGTCGCGCCGCCATGCGGCGTAGTGTCCGTATCGCCCGTCATCACCTTGATGCGATCGCGATCGACGCCGAGATGTTCGGCGACGATCTGCCCGATGATGGTCTCGGTGCCCTGCCCGAGTTCGGTCACCGAGATCGAGCAGTGAACATCCCCCGACGGCGTGATCTTGATGATGGCGCCATCCTGCGACGAGATGCGCGCACCGCCGACGCCATAGAAAGCCGGGCCGGGATTGGTGATTTCCACGAAACTCGCAATGCCGATACCGCGATGAATGCCTTTGGTGCGCAGCTCCGCTTGCTCGGCGCGCAGCCGGTCGTAGTCCATCATCGCCTTCAGCTTGGCGAGACAGGCGTGATGCGACAGCGCTTCGAACTGGTAGCCGGTCGGCGACGTGCAGGGATAGGCGTCGTCGGGGATCAAGTTGCGGCTGCGGATGTCGAACACATCCTGCGCCGTCTTGTCGGCGATCATGTCCACCAGACGCTCGCTGACGGTGCAGGCGACCGGATGACCGACGGCGCGGTACTGGCTCATCTGCACCTTGTTCTGGAATACCACCTGCAGATCGGCCCGGTAATTCCTGAATGTGTAAGGCGCGCCCATCAGGCGATAGACCTGATTGCCTTCGACCACACTGGTGCGCGGATAGGCAGAGAACGCGCCGATGCCGGTGACGTCCTCCACATCCATCGCCAGGATATTGCCGTCGATATCCGCCGCCATGCGCGCGCGGACGCGGTGATCTCGCGCGTGAATGTCGGACACGAAAGATTCGATGCGATCGGCGACATATTTCACGGGACGGCCAAGCATCATGCTGAGCCCGACCACCGCCATGTCCTCGTGATACATGTGCAGCTTCATGCCGAACGAACCGCCGATATCCGGTGCGATCACGCGGACGCGGGATTCAGGGAGGCCGTAGTGGCGGGCATAGATGTCCTGGAACTGATACGGCGTCTGCGTCGCATGATGCACCGTCAATTGCCCTTCGCTGGCATCGTAATCAGCGATGATCGCGCGCGGCTCCATGGTGACCGCCGTGTGGCGGCCGAAGTGAAACTCCTCCTCCACCACATGCGCGGCGCCGGCGAAGACATCCTCGACACCACCGGTATCGATCTTACCGTGGAAACAGAGATTGCTGCCGAGTTCCGGTGAAATCACCGGCGCATCCGGTGCGCGCGCAGCGTCGATATCGACAACGGCGGGCAGTTCATCGAACTCGATATACACCACCTCCGCTGCATCTTCAGCCAGTGCGCGCGTATCGGCCACGACCGCGACAACCGCCTGGCCGGACCATACGACCTTGTCGATCGGCAACGGCAGCTGCGGCGGTGACTTCATGCCCTTGAAGTGATCCATGGTGCCAACCCATGGCCTGCAGAGCTTTGCAAGGTCCTCGCCGGTCGCGATCAGACGCACGCCGGGCATTTCACGCGCCGTCTGCGTGTCGATCGACAGGATGCGGGCATGCGCATAAGGGCTGCGCACATAGGCGACATGGAGCATGCGCGGCAGCGTGATGTCGGTGACGTATCGGCCGCGACCGGCCAGCAATCGCTTGGCATTCGGGCGCGGCACCGAGCGGCCGATATAGGAATTCGGACGGTCAAGTGGGGTCAGCACGCTCATGCGCCGACCTCCTCGGACGCCTGAGCAATCACACCAGCATCGCGGTCGCGCGCGACCTTCTCGATGGCATCGACGATGGCTTCATAACCGGTGCAGCGGCAGTAATTTCCAGATAGCGCGTCGCGAATTTCCTCACGCGTGGGCACGCCCGGCTGTGACAGCAGGCTATGCGCGGTCATCAGCATGCCCGGCGTACAGAAGCCGCATTGCAGGGCGTTGCGCTGATGAAACGCCTCCTGAAGATCGGCAATCGCAGCGCGCTCGGTGAGACCTTCGACGGTCTCGATGGCCGCCCCGCTCGCCTGCACCGCGAAGGTCAGACAAGAATGTACGACACGGCCATCCAGAATAACCAGACAGGCGCCGCAAACGCCCATCTCGCAGCCGGTATGGGTGCCGGTCAGTTCTAGCGTCTGGCGCAGGAAATCCGCTAGCGTGACACGCGGCGCGATGCTGTGCGACACCTCAGTGCCGTTCACCGTCATGGTGACATTGACGAGATCGCTCATGCGCCCTGCCTCGCGATCTCGCCCAGCAGTCGGCCGAGAAGAACGCGCGCAAGATGGCGCTTCATGGCAGGCGGCGTGTGCTCGTCTTCAGGCGGATCGAGATCGTCGCCGACAACAGCCTGGGCCGCAGCGATCGCGGCCTGATCCAGCCGCTTGCCGATCAGACTGTCTTCGGCCTGCCGCGCACGAATCGGCGTGCTGCCAACGGAGAAGAACGCGATACGCACCTGTTTGACGACGTCATCGACGAATTCGGCGAGAACACCGCAGCCGACCAACGCAAAGTCGCCACGCCGACGCGCAAACTCATGAAAGGCCCAGCGATGACTCGGCTGAACCACCGGCACATGAATCGCGACAAGAAGCTCGCCCGGTTCGATCGCTGTCTGAAACAGATCGAGGAAGAAATCGTCGGCCGGCACGCGGCGTACGCCGTCGCGGCTAGCAATTTCGAGCTCGGCGCCCAGCGCCAACGTCATCGCCGGGAATTCCGACGCAGGATCGGCATGAGAGATACTGCCGCCGAGGGTGCCTTTGTTTCGTATAGCCGGATGCGCCACATGCGGCGCGGCTTCGCTGTAGAGCGGCGCGTGCCGGCGGATCAACGGATCGGTCAGCACTTCGTGATGGCGGGTGAGCGCGCCGATGCGCAACCAGTCCCCCTGCAGGTCGACACCACGAAGCGTCGAGATATGCGCGATGTCGATCAGCAATTGCGGCGCCTGCAACCGCAAGGCAAGCGCCGGCACGAGGCTCTGGCCACCTGCGATGTAACTCGCATCGTCGCCGGCTTCCTCGAACGCTTTCAAAGCCTCCACCACCGTGGAAGCCCTCACATAGTTGAACGCCCTCGCCTTCAACGTCTTCTCCCTAAACGTCTCGCGGACGTCCAGTTGTGACCATTTGGTCGGAAATCTAGAACACGTCGATTTCCCCGGGTCAACTTAAAATGACCATTTGGTCTCTTTTTCGAATTGAGCTATTCAGAACTCCCGCAACGCGAAGCAAAAATGGCAAAAAAGCCCATCAAATCAGTCGAAAAGCCACCGCGTCGCAACATGCGCGCGGCGGAGCGCGAGCGCTTCATCGTCGATGAAGCCGTGAAATTTTTCGCGGAACACGGCTTCGGCGGGCAGACGCGCGAACTGGCGAAACGCATGGGCATCACCCATTCGGCAATCTATCGCCACTTCCCGAGCAAAGAGGCGCTGATCGAACGCGTCTATGAAGAGATCTATCTCAGCCGCTGGTCGCCGTCCTGGGCCGGCCTGATCCAGGATCGCACGCTGTCGCTGCAGGCCCGGCTGTCGCGCTTCTATCTCGAATATGTCGAGCAGGTCTTCGAATACAACTGGGTGAGAATCTTCGTCTTCTCCGGGATGAAATCGTTCGACATCACCAAACGGTATCTTCAGATCGTCCGCGAACAAATCATCGAGCCCGCCTGTTGCGAACTTCGTCACGAGTTGAAGCTGCCTTCAAGCGATCAGGTCCCGCTGTCGGAGCGCGAAGTCGAAATGTTCTGGGGTTTGCACGGCCGCATCTTCTATATGGCCATCCGGCGTTTCGTCTACGACACGCCGACACCGGAGCGACTGGACGACATCGTCAACGACGCAGTGAGGGTGTTTCTTGATGGCTCAAAACAGCTGATGCCTGAGCTTGTACAATCGGCATCATGACATTTGTAGCACAGCCACGCCGGCAGATTGATCAAGCTGCTCGAGCGCATGAAGTGCAGCTACGGAGCCAGGTTCTGCCGCGACATTGATGTGACCCGGCACCGGCGCACGCATTTTGCGTCGAAAGAGTGAGATCGCGCCACACCGACATTACGGGCTTTCCGAAGTGCGACGCCCGAAATGGGCACCCGAGGTCGGAGAGAAGCTTGCTGTCGTCGTCACGAGTGCAACTGCAGCAGAGGAAAGCGAAACGCGCGTCACCGAGTATCATTTCTCTCAGCGATACTTATGCGCGCTTGTGTAGTTCCTTCACCGCATCGGGACTATCGAAAAGTACCGCTGCGAACAGATTGAATCGTTACGTACCGTGCTAACACTTCTCCGATACCAGCCTCCAAGTTTTAGCACAATAAACTCACTGTTTCGTCCGGTGCTGCGACAAACTCCCGCCTCAAACGTAAACAAACGTTAATCCATGGGCGCTTCGATCAAAGCTAACGCAGAACTGTAGTTACATACCTGCATTTACTTTTACGAAGATTCTTGGGGGCCTCGTCAACGTACTACAATACAGGGGAACGGTATTGGCAACATTACACTACGCATCAGGCGACAACATCGACGCACAAGGTAACTTCACCCCAGCTCAAGCAGGCTTCAATCTTGCCGACGTTTCGTCGGTGGAGCAAGTGAACGCTTTGCCGGCAGGCGTGAAGGGCCTCGTCTGGCTCGATCAGGGTGACGGCGTCACCCAGAGCTTCATCGACGCTGTGAAACCTTACATCGGTAATCCCAACGTCTACGGTTTCTTCCTTAAGGACGAGCCAGATCCCACGGGGCAGTGGAATACCCTCGTGACCGCTGCAAACCTGAAGGCTGAGTCCGATTGGATTCACGCCAACGTTCCGGGTGCGAAGACGTTCATCACCATGATGAACATGGGATCTTCGGATAATCCCAGCTTCGCGAATACGTACACCCCGGAGAACACCCATATCGACCTCTTCGGAATCGATCCGTATCCGGTGCGGTCGGATAGCTCGACAGTCGACTACAGCATGATTGACAAGGCTGTCGCTGCCGCCAAAGCCGCTGGAATTCCGGAGGCCAGCATCGTCCCGGTATTTCAGACATTCGGCGGCGGTAACTGGGTCACCGATCAGGGTGGTCACTATGTGATGCCGACCGCCGCGCAGGAACAGCAAATGCTCGACCATTGGGCATCTGTCGTTCCCAATCCGGCTTTCGACTACGCCTACGCCTGGGGATCGCAGAACGGAGACGTGGCGCTGGAAAACTCGCAAGCGCTCCAGAACGTATTCCTGCAGCACAATACGAGCACGACGACGGATTCGACGCCGACTGGAAGCACGACTCCGGTTGACACGTCGAGCAGCAACCCGACGACGCCGGTCGATACGTCGCATAGCGGCACCTCGACGGATACGACGTCTTCGAGCGATTCTTCGACGACGCCCACGGCCTCTCAGCCAACGACGACGGCGCCGACCACCGATACCAGCGGCTCCGGGCACAACCACCATCACAAGGCTGACTCCTCCCAGTCGACAGATGGAAGCACATCGTCCGGTTCCGGAGGTGGACACCATCACCACGGATCCGCGGCAAACGCGTCCGTGAGCACTGCAACGGATACCGCTTCCAGCAGCGTTACCGACACAGCGTCGGTCGACACCTCGACTGCGCCCACGACCACCGAGCCAACGACGACGGCGCCGACCACCAACGCCGGCCACTCCGGGCATAACCACCATCACAAGCTGGACTTCTCCCAGCTGACCGATGGAAGCACATCATCCGGAGGTGGACACCATCACCACGGATCCGCGGCAACCGCGTCCGTGAGCGTTGCAGCGGATACCGCTTCCAGCAGCGTTGTCGACACCTCGACTGCGCCTACGACCACCGAGCCGACGACGACGGCTCCGGCCACCGACGTCGGCAACTCCGGGCACAACCACCATCACAGGCTGGACTTCTCTCATCTCACGGATGGGAACAAATCTTTCTGGGGTGGTCATCATCAGCACGCATCCGCTTCGCCCGCTGCAACCGCAGCAGCGACGGCTGCAACGGATACGGCTTCGAGCGACGTCACCGACGCAACTCTGGCGCCGCATCTGGATCTCGCCAGCCTCCACAACAACCATCACGTGGATCACCATTCGTGGCACTGGTAAACCCGCAGAACTGAGTCTGCGACAAAGAACGACATATGCGCGGTGATCCGCGCATATGAAAGCGACTTGGGGGGCCTTCATGGCCCCCCATTTGGGGATCATCGCGGCCAGTATGGTCGCGAGAGGAATGCCGTCTCGCGCAGTGCGGGATGTGTTGCGTACGAGCCAATTCGCGCTCGCTTCTTCGCATATGGCTTCTCTAACGTTAGCGCCGTCCGATCCGGGCGGCCTGGATGCACACATGTATACTTCAGCAAGACCGCCCGCGCTTGCAGACGCTTTCCGCCAGATACGTCCAGGCCTGCTTGCCGCTGGCGGGCTGTCTATCTTCATAAATCTCCTGGTGTTCGTTTCGCCGCTTTATACGATGCAGATCTACGATCGCGTGCTGACGAGCCGAAACGCGATGACGCTGTTGCTGCTTTCGCTGATCGCGCTCGCGCTTTTCATCAGTTACGCAGCACTCGAGCACTTTCGCAGCCGTGTTCTCGTGCAAACCGGAATTCGCTTCGACCATTTGCTGTCAGGAGAAGCTTTCGAAACGGCTCTCGCGCAGGCAGTGCGCACAGGAAGCTCGCATCATGTTCAGCTGTTGCGCGACGTCGACACATTGCGCGACGTTCTATCCGGCGGCGTGATCACGTCTCTGATGGACGCTCCCTGGACTCCGATTTTTCTCGGCATGTGTTTTCTGCTTCATCCGTCGATCGGCATGGTTGCTCTGACAGGCGCGCTGGTCATCCTTGCGCTCGCCTTTCTCAATGAGCGCGCCACCAAAGCGCCGCTGATGGCGGCTTCGTTCAAGAATCTCCACGCTCTGGACCGATTGACGTCCTCGCTTCGTAACGCGGAGGCGATCCGTGGTCTCGGAATGGGGCCTGCCATACGCGCCGCCTGGGGCGCCACGCATGGACAGGCGCTCGTTGAAAGCGCCAAGGCCGGAGAACGCGGCGGAACGCTGCTCGCAATCTCGAAATTTCTGCGGATGGCGATTCAAGTGGCGATTATGGGCGTCGGGGCCTACCTGGCAATTCATCAGGAGATCTCGGGAGGCGTTCTCTTCGCTGCCTCCCTGATCATGGGGCGTGCGCTGGCGCCGGTTGAGGCGGCCGTCGCACAATGGAGAGCGTTCGTGTCAGCGCGGACGTCTTTTTCCCGCCTCGACGAGGCTCTGCGGACGCGGGCGACGGAAAGACAACCGACGCGATTGCCGCCCCCGGTCGGCAACATCTCCGTCGAGGCTTTGACCGTTATGGTACCGGGATCGCAGTTGGCGGCGATTTCCGATGTCAGTTTCCGGCTGTCACCTGGCGAAGTTGTTGCGATCGTCGGTGCGTCCGGTTCCGGCAAATCTTCCTTAGCGCGCGCGCTGGTTGGAGCCTGGCCAGCCGCACAGGGTTGCGTACGCGTCGATGGAAATGACATCCGGCATTTCGAGGCCAGTTTCCTTGGACAAAGTTTCGGTTACTTGCCGCAGGATGTTGAATTATTCGCCGGGACCGTCCGCGACAACATCGCTCGCTTTCGTGACGGCGCGTTGGATGAACAGGTTGTCGAGGCGGCGCAGCTGGCTTCGGCGCATGCCATGATCCAGCGGCTGCCGCAGGGCTACGACACTGTCATCGGGGAAAACGGGGCGGGTCTTTCCGGCGGCCAGCGACAACGCATCGGGTTAGCCCGCGCACTTTTTGGCAGGCCCGTCTTTGTCGTGCTCGATGAACCGAACGCCAATCTGGATGGTGACGGCGATCGTGCTCTGGCTGACGCCATCCAAATGCTCCGTCAACAGCGTGTGACGATCGTGATCATCAATCACAGACCAAATCTCCTTTCATTGGTCGACAAGATTGTTTTCATGCACGACGGACGCATCGGGCGCGCGGGTACGCGCGAAGAGCTTCTTCCCTTGCTTCTTGGTGAGACCATTGCGCCCATGCGCCGCGAACCGCGGATCGCAACAGAAAGCCACCGAGTTGATGGGGCCTCGCGCCACGCGCCGTTCCCAAGTTCGGCTCGGCCTGTCCATGTCACGAGGCAATGATGAAGATTCCAAAATTGCGAGCAGAGATTGCTGCTCAGGACGAACTGGCGCGACTCCTCAGACGTTTGAGCGATGGCGGCCACGCGTTTCGCAGGCCTGATGTCTTGCAACGATTTATGGAGATCAAGGCGCGGTTGCTGATCTGGCTATCAAAGGTATGGCTGTCGATATTCCGGAATCGCGACGCCGGGAACGCAAATGGCGACCCATCGGGCGATTGGCGCACTCCGGCGAGACGCGGCTTTGGCATCGTGTTCCTGACCTTCGTTGTGTTTGGTGGTTGGGCTGGCCTGGCCTCCATCGACGGTGCCGTCGTGGCTGCGGGCTCGATCGTCGTCGAGAGCGACCGTAAGTCCGTACAGCACCTGGAAGGCGGCATCGTCCAAAGCCTGATGGTGAGGGGCGACGCGCATGTCGAACAGGGACAGGTGCTGTTGCGGCTCGATCCAACTCAGGACCGGGCACGGGAGGAGATCGCGCGTTCGGCCGTGTATTCGGCAATCGCGGAAGAGGCGCGCCTGCTTGCGGAAGCCGATGGGGCCGATACGATCACGTTTCCATCCGAACTGACGCAGAAGGCCTCCGATCCCTCTGCGCAGCGTGCCATGGGCGACCAGAAGCGGCGGTTCGAGGAACGCCGCGTCGCGCGAAAGATCGAGGTTTCGATCCTTGAAGAGAAGGTCGGACAGGCGCAGCGCCAGATCCAGGGAAACGCTGCGCAAAGCAAGGCTGCACGCGCGCAGTTCGACAGCATGGCGCAGGAATATACCAAGCTCAAGCCGCTCGCCGACCAGGGGATCGTTCCGTTCGCGCGGATTGCGACTCTGGAGCGTTCCAAATCCGACCTTGAGGGCCGAATTGGTTCATACGACGCCGACATCGCGCGCTTCGGACGGATCATCGACGAAGCACGGTTACAGATCAATCAGGTCGGGCAGAAAGTTCTGGAGGAAGCCACCGGTAAGCTTGCCGACACCCGCGCTCAGCTCGCTGACGCGCGCGAGAAGCTGCGCATGGCCGCAGACGTTCTCGGTCGGATGGATGTTCGCGCATCTCGCTCCGGACGTATCGTCAATCTGAAAGTCCACACGGTCGGCGCGGTGATCAAGCCGGGCGACGTCTTGATGGAGATCGTGCCGGACAACGACGTCCTCGTGGTTGCCGCGAAAATATCCTCTCTCGACGTCAATCACGTACAAATCGGCATGCCCACGGAAGTTCGGCTTCCCTCGTTCAAGGCTCGCTCAACGCCGATCGCCATCGGCGAAGTTCTTTCGGTGGCAGCCGATGCGCTTCGCGACGAAGCCACGCACCAGCCTTACTACGAAGTCAAAGTTTCAGTGCAAGTGACGAAATTTCCCGACAAAATTCGCGAGAAGCTCAAACCCGGCATGATGGCCGACGTCCTGATCGCGACTGGTGAACGCACCGTTCTTGCCTATCTTATGCAACCGATGACCGATGCGATACGGCGTGGCATGCGGGAGGACTAAGGAGGTCAACCGGCGTCGCGACTTGCCGAAGCCTCGCCGGCGGCTTGGTTCAGTTCAGCACAACCGTCGTTGCCGCAATGCCCGGACATCGCAGATGTTGGAGCGTTGAATGGACGAGCGGGCGCGAAGGCAGCTGAGCATGCGGCAAAGCGGCAGATATGTCGGGCTGGTATCTTCGCGACGGAGGTGAGCGAACGGGTCGCGTTGTCCTGACTCGCTTAGTATGTGCGTCGGTCAGGGCGCGGGCCAGTTGCATGCCGTCGCCATCTTGCGTCGGATGGCATTCAAGCCGACCAATTGAAACGTACTTTCATATGGTGGACCTTTCCCAACGTGGACTTTAACGAGAAGCTGGCCACCATCCGGCATTGAGCGGAGCAAGCGAACAACGTCGCCTGGAAAGGCAAGACCTTTCCCCGTTTCTAACGCCCGCCAGCGCTGTTCAACAACTGGCTCTTCGTTGATCCGGTGCGCGACCTTCACCTCGCCATCCGGGACCTGCTTCCAGGATCCCGTTGTGGAAATTATCAACTCCGTGCGATGGGCGCGACAATGGATGGCGAACGCGGAGGCAGCATTTTGCGATGCTGTGCGCGCTGTCATCAGCGCCTCAATCTGCGGCTGATAATCCACCGGAGAGGTGGTCTCGCTGATGATCCAGTTCGGACTTGAAGACGGCGTGGTAGCGTGGGTTTCGGTCATCTCCCCCAACAGCTCATCGACGCACTTCAAGCGCTCCATGCCTTCAAACTGTGAGCAGGTCTTCAGGCGATCTATGGCGCCACCGGTTTGAGCACACACAGTCTGGCTCATAACCAAGAGCACAGCCAGACCGAGAGTACCCGTGTCCTTCATGGGGACCGTCCCGCTGTTACGGCTTGCGGAAGATCAAGCCATTCCTGCGCCGGCTTAAACCGGCCGAGGCTCGGCACGCTGGCCCGCAGATTGACCTCTTTCCATTTCGGATCGAAACCAGGGGACTGCAACCGGTCGAAGCGACCAAACAGGTGATCGACAAGGCGCGCCACGCGCCGGTATCGGTCAGACTGTTGTGGCCAGTTATAGGCCGCAAGAATGGTGGGGACTGCAATCGTCGCTATCCGCTCACCTTTCGGCACCAGACTCGGATAGTCCGCCGCATCGATAGACGATGGAAGATAGTAGTCCTCAAATTTGGCGCCGTACTCGACGGGGAGGAATTTAAATCCGGGATCCCAGCGTCCCTTCAGAAAGGCGTCGACGGGCTTTGACGTCACAAACACAACGGCCGCGATTTCTCCGCGCTTCATTTGCTCCAATGCGACCTGGTGCGGAATGAACATCTTTTCCACGTTTAGTCCCAGCCGACTGAAGATCAGCGGACCGGAATAGGCGGCTGCCGTACCTTGCGTATTGAAATTGACCTTTTTTCCCTTGAGCTCTTCGAGCGACCGGATCTCCGGGCGGACGAATATGTGCAGTTCGGACGGAAAGAGGTTCAGAACGTAAACGATGCGCCGTTCGATAGACGGAACTTGAGCTTTATATTCCTCAAGAGCATCCGTATTGATGATCGCCGCATCAACGCCTCTAAGATACAGCAGCGAATTGACGTTTTCCGTTGCTCCGCGCGTCACGATCGGGAGGACGTGAAGCTTATCCTCCTCGTTTACGACGCGAGCGATCTCTGCCGCGAGACGAAGCGGAGCCCCTTCAATGAGCCCGCCGGCGAGGCCGACAGTCCATGCATTGATGCGCTCTTTCGCGGCCGTTTCGGTCCTTTTCACCGCCGCCATAGCCTGCGTCTCGCGCGTCGGGAGAGATTGGGCATTGGCAGCCAGTTGCAGCCCGAACGCCGCTAATGCCATAGCAAATGAGAACTTGATGAGCGACATGCGAGTCTCCATTCTCGGAATGACCATCTACGCGTCACGAGCTGGCTGCTATTTCAGCGACTCAATCCTCGCCTTCGCATCCTCAATGCCGCCCGCCTGTGCCTTTTCATACAGTTCGAGTGCCTTTCTGGAATCACCGTGGACCCCACGTGCGCTCCACGATTTCAGCACGCGGGCGTCGTAGGTCTCCGCGAGCATAAAGGCGGCTCGCGCGCTACCATGTCCAAGAGCGTGTTCAAGCAATGGGCGCGCCCCGCTGATGTCAGCTTGCCGGAGCAATGCGTTCGCCCGAACAAGCAGTCTCTGTTCGTCCGCCACAGAATAGGGAGCGACACTCGCCAGCACGGTTGCCTCTGATGCCACGGGGACTTTCGGCTCCACACTTGGCACGGCTTCGCGAGCGGTCGACCGTGCTTGCGGTGGCGTTTCCAACACGGACGATCGTTCCGCATATGAAGCGACGGCCTGAGTGAAAGCCCACTGCGGCAAGGCGCTCTTTCCCTCGGTCGTCTTCGCACGGGGCTCCGCCGCGCCTTCGTTCCGGCCAGTAGGGGCGGGTTGGCGCGAAGCGAGAGTCTGAGAAGCACTCACGGCAGCAAGCTGCTGGTTTCGAGCCTCCAGTTGGTTCTTAACAAGAGCAAGCTCCTGCACAAGTGTGTCAGCACGCTCGCGCTCGCTGGCAAGAGCTCGCTTCTGCTCTGCTGCCGTGGTGTTGCTGGCGTCCGTCACCCGAAGCACCTCAGCGTGTGCCGCCGCGAGACGGCTGGCATGCTCCTCGATCTGCTGACGCGCCGAGGAGAGCTCGCGGGCGACTGCCTCGGTCCGGCTGCGCTCCTTTGCAGATGCGCGCTCTTGTTCGACCTTCGCAGCCTCGACGATCCGCGCAGCCTCCGGCGTCGCGGCACGCGCCGCGTCGAGTTCGGTCCGGAGAGAGATCAATTCACGCTTGAGGGCTTCCGTCCCGTCTTGCTGCTGTTTAAGCTGCTGTTCGAGCGCCTGCTTTTGCTCGATCTCTGCCGCGGTGGCTTTTGCGGCGTCCGAAGCTGCGATCCGCACCGTATCGAGTTCCGCCCGAAGGGAAGCATGGTCATGGGCGGGCGCGTCTGCCTTCCACCGCTCCTGCTGTTCGAGCGCCTGCTCTTGCTCGATCTCTGCCTCGGTGGCTTGCACAGCTTTCGAAATCACGATCCGCGCCGCGTCGAGTTCGGTCCGAAGGAAGGCAAGCTCACGCATAAGGTCGATTGTTTTGTCTCGCTCCTGTTCGAGCGCTTGCGTTTGCCTGATCCCTACCTCGATGGCCTGGGCAGATTCCTTGCCTGCCACCCGCGCCGTCTCAAGTTCCGCCCGGAGGGTCGCAAGTTCACCCGCAAGGGCGTCTGCCCTAGCTCGCTCTTGATCAAGCGCCTGTCTTAGCGTGGTGCTGGTCGCTTCAGCCGTCGACTGGGCCGCATTGAGTTCTGCTCGGGGAGGCGTGACAAGCACAGGTGCAAGGGCTTCAGCCCTGTTCCGCTCCCGTGTTTGAGAAGATTCGGAGGCCTGCGCGCGGAATTGGCTTTCACCGCATAGCCCATCCTCCGCAGCCCCAATGAGGACCCACAGAATGCAAGCTCCTACTGCAGACGAGGCACGCGCAGCGGTTCTGCTTGTTGCGCGGGAGCCCTCAACAGCTTTGGATCGCGGTAGCCAATGCGATGCTACCTCAACTGCCTGTGACCACATCGTGACAACTCAGGTGAGCTTTTATGTGTGTCCATTTTGATGACACAGCCTTCATCGGCCGTTTGTCGATGTAGCAATGGAAGTAGTCACAACGAGGTAGGCGCACCAATCGCGGCAATTAAGTAGATCACGCCTGCATTGTCTGAACCATTCTTGACCCGCCTGTTCGCGCGCGATTACGCTATCGCACACACTTGAGCCCGCACTCCCAGCACACTCAAGGAAACAACATGAACAGATCACTCGTCGTCTTCGCCAGCATGGCCGCCGTTGGGAGTATCTTGATGCTGAGCACCCAAACCAGCGGCGCTGTAGAAATCAATACGTCTGCCAAGACTTCTGCCAAAATGAACGCCAACGCCAAGGTGACCACTGCCGCCATCCGAATGCAGCCCCATCGGCTCGTTGTACAGGTTGACGTCAATGACCCCGCGACAATCAATCTCGCTCTCAATAATGTCAGCAATGTCGCTCAGCACTACAGCGAGATCGGTCAAAAGGTTGGGATCGAAGTGGTCGTTTTTGGGCCCGGACTGCATATGCTGCGAGATGACACTTCTCCCGTCAAAGCGCGCATCAAATCCATGAGCGAAACCATGCCACAGCTGACCTTTTCAGCATGCGGGAACACCCGCGAGAACATGGCAAAAGCTGAGGCGAAAGATATTCCTCTCATCCCGCAGGCCAAGGTCACCAAATCCGGAGTGGTACGGATCATGGAGCTGCAAGAGCGAGGCTGGAGCTACTTGCGACCTTGATCCAAAGGGGGCCTTTGCGATCAGCATCGCCTCGTTCCAATCTGTTGGATCTGTTGGTCGAAGATCAGGAACAGGACGACTTGATCGCTCGTTCGATGACCGGTCGGTTGACGGTCAAATGCGGGTCGATCACGAGATCGAGATGGCCGCCAGCAATCGGAATTACCTCCAGTTTTGCAAACAGAGAGTCCCATCCGAGGTGTGCTGGTGACCCTCGCCGGTTGCAAAGGAATAGCGTTCCGGTAATTGGCAAGCGAGGTTTGGCACTCGCCACCCAGCGGCCGAATTCCTGCATCCGGAGAATCTCCTCAAGCTCCAACTTGAGCATGAAGCGGGTGCCGGCCAAACGCGTCCAGATCCTCGCATCGAGAATTCGACAGAACTTCACCTCCCAGTGGAGTCGAGCAACACATTTTGCGATAGCGCGACACAGCATTCGGTACATCGTAACCCGGTGTGATCTAACTCGCTGCAGCGTACGTGACAGGGTCTCCCGATAGTCACTCCTGCGGGGGCCGATATTCGTATCCAGAATGCCCAGAAATTTCACTGACCGGCCTTCCGCAATCAGCCGGGCTGCCACTTCAAATGCGACGCCGCCACCCAGCGAATAGCCGATCAGACGTATGTCGCCGCGGGGATGAACGGCGTTGATCTGCTCCAGAGCCGATGTCGCCATGTGGTCGACCGAGCCGCATCCGGTCAGGGCAGACGTCAGATCCGGGTAGCGGATCGGGATCACATGAGCCGTCTTGCTCAGCTGTGCCCCGAACGCCGCCAGACTCGGACCATAACCTATCGAGCCTGGCAACATCACCAGATGAGGCAGGAGTTCCCCGGCGGCTTGTTGCCGCTGCGATCGGCCACCTGCAGCGACGATCTGAATCATATCGGCTGCGCTCATGTCCACCGTGAAAGCTTCCATGTTGAGCTCTTGGCCGACCAGCTCTTCCAGCTCCATCACGCATCGCAGAAGCTTGAGGGAATCGCCACCTGCCTCGTCCCAGCGGCTGGCAACGTCGGTCGTACCTAGGATCCGCGTCCATACCTGCGCCACTATTTTTTCGGCTTGCTTCACTTCACCCGCCCCTGGGGGCTGAGGTGGGGCTGGACCTCTTCGGCTCTCGGTATCCAGCACCTTGAGTTTCGCGACGTCTATCTTTCCGCCGGCGAGCCGCGGAAGCTCTGCGATTTCATGCAATCTGGTGGGATGCAATGCGGTCGGAAGCGTCTGCCTGATGACGTCCCGAACGTCAGCCGTGAATGTTGCTTTGGCCTCGACACCTGGCGATGCAAAAATAACCAGCTCGCTTGAATCGGTGACGATGGCGACGGCGTCGCTCACATAGGGAATTCTGCGTACGACGACCTCGAGTTCAGCCGGTTCGACACGCCGTCCATTGATTTTGAGCTGACGCCCCTTTCGTCCCAGCATCTGCATCAATCCGCGCGCATCGACAGTAACAAGGTCGCCTGTCGGGAAGATGCGGCAATGGCTATCATCCGGGTCGGGTAATGCAGGAAGCACCTGACCGTTCTCCCAGTAACCAAGCAGCACATGCATGCTCTTGATGATCAGCTCTCCGGCCTCGCCGGTGGGCACAGGCACCCCGTTGTCGTCGACGACAGCAAACGACATTCCGGGAAGCAAATAACCAACCGGGGGTATGCTGAAATCACTTTCCTTGCAGTCGTCGGGAAGAAACCACTGCGTGCCGGTGGTTTCGGTCGACGAATAGCTGATCTGAATGAAGCAGGAGGGCTTCACGACCTTTCGGACGAGCGCGACATCCGTCCACAGCACCTTCTCGCCGCCGATACGGACAACCCGGAGCGACTCGAAATCACCGGTTTCGCTCGCGGTAATCACTGCCCGCAGAAGAGCGGGAACGATGTAGGTGATCGTTATCTGTTGTGATCGGATCTGACGCAACACGCCGCGAAGGCCAAGGGCCTCGACATCCGCCATATGCAATCTTGCGCCGGTCAGCAAGGCCGTGAGCATCTCTCTGGTGCCCGCAATGGTCGTAGGGCCGCTCAGAGGCATGAAGACGTCAGTGGCGTCTATGTGGCATGCATCCGCATATTGCTGGACGCGCTGGAGCAAGCTGCGCTGGCTATTCACAACACCCTTTGGCTGTCCGGTGCTACCCGAGGTGTAGAGCACAAGGGCAGGTGCATCCACCGAGACTGGCTCAAGCGATGGGGCGTCATCGAAAAGTTCGTTCGCGTGCGTAATATCGATCCAACGCAGGCCGTCTTCGTCGATCCATTTGGTTGAGCTACTGTCCCCCTGGCCGATCAGTACAGAAATCTGTGCATTTGCAACGATGTGGGCAAGTCGCTGGTCCGGATCGCGCGGATTGAGCGGCACCAGGGGGCGCCCTGCGGCCATACATGCAAGCATGGCGATCGGATGCCAGATCGAGTGGCGCAACAACAGGCCGACGGCCCGCCCCTCGGGAGCCACCGCTGCAATCGCCTGGGCCAGCGTCAAAACTCTGATCAGAAAATCCGAATATGTGATTTGGCGGGTGTCATCGCTGATGGCTACGTTGTTCGGAAATCTCTTTGCCACCGCATCCAGATGCGTGATCGCGGGCACGCCGGCAAATTCGACGCCCATACGATTGAACGGGCGATCGACAGACCCGCCCAGGTCGAGGGGCAATTCGGGAGGTTTCATCCAGAGGGCTTGTGCAGGCTCGCTTGAATCTCCGGAAAGTGCGCGCCCGCCAGCGAACGTCTTCGCGCGTTTCGCCAAGGATCCATCGGGAAATCTCTGAAGTTGCATGACGGTACTCACCGTTGCGGGATGGAGATCGTAGGCCACACGTCGGCTATTGACGTCCTTCGAGTGAATGATAGGGCTGCACCAATTTTCCGGCCTCTATCCAATTACCGGGCTATTCAGCGGCGGCGGGCCGACGAAACTCCACAAAGGCAAAGAGCAGGCCGGCCGTCATGTTCACGCGTTTGTAGATGTAGATCGCCATTGCCATGTTCCAGGCTACATTCGTCACGGCCGTCGCAACGGCGGCACCCATCACGCCAAAGAAAGCAATGCCGATCGCACAGGCGACAACGTTCATGACGGCTCCGATCGCTGTGATTGCGGCAGCTGCTCGCTCGTGCCCAGTCATGGTCAGAAGATTTTGCTGCGGACCAGTAGCAGCAGCAAAGATCTGTCCGACGACGAGAATTTGGGCGACCGGAGCTGTTGCAACGAATTCCTCGCCGAAAAAGCGGAGTAGCGGTACCGTCAGCAACAAAAGTGGAAGTGCCAGCACGACTGTTCCAGCCAGCGACAGGACAGTTGCTCGGGCAAACAGACTCTGAAGCGCTGCCTCATTCCGATGCGCGTGAAGCTTCGAGACGTTCGGCGAAAAGAAAGTCCCTACTGCCATCCGAGGCAGAACAAGAAAAAGAGCTAAATTCAGCCCCAGTGCGAAGATGCCGGCCTCGTGGGTATCGCCGGTCCAGCCGAGGATAATCACGCCGGCGCGGCTCATGAGAACCTCAACTCCAATCAAGATCATGACAGGACAGGCGAGATGCCACCAGTCGCGAGGTGCATAAGCCGGCACCGCCGAGCGTAGTTGTGGCGGCCAAAGCTTCCGCATGCTCAGTCCGACGATGGCCGCTGTGACGGCAGAGCTTGCCATCAAAGCGATCAAAACCGTTGTCGCATCAATTGGCGTGACGTTGAGTGCCACGGCAAGCAGAAGCAGCCCGACCATAAGGCCATCCCGAACGAAGCGTTCGGGCGCAATTGCCGAAATGACGCCACCCAGCGCGCGTACCGTAGCGGAACCGAGAACGTAAAGCGCGACCAATGGGACGGTCGCCATGCCAACCGCCAGACTGATAGTCAGCTCCCGATGAAGCGTCTCCGACAGGAATAGTGCGGTGGCGACTCCGCAGATCGCAATCAACATCCCAACCAACAATGATCGTCCGAATGCAAATTGAATGACTCCGCGCGCCAATGGCCACTTTCCGGTCGCGCTATAGGCCGGCACATATCGCAGCAGAACCGTGTTGAACCCGAGTCCCGCGATGTAAGAGAGAAGGGTCGTCCAGGCCAAGACGTATGAATAGATACCGTAACTCGTCGCTCCTATCGTACGGGCAATGACAAGTTGAGCCACGCACGTCAGCCCGGCGCCGCCAACATAGATAACGAACGCCCACAGACTTGCGCTGGCCATGCGCCGAGCGAGCTCGGGTTGAGCCGGAGCTGTGAAAGCTCCGATTGTCTCGGGCGTCGGCAGGGGTGGCGTGAACTTCTCGGCATAAGGTTCAAAACTTTCCTCCCCTGGGTCGGGTGACGAGCTGACCGCTCCGTTGGGCCTGAACTTACTCGAGACCTCTTCTTCGATACGGTCGAGAGCCCTGGACATCAGGCCGGGATCAAGCGAGTTGATGCAGATCACCCGTTGATGCTCGGCCGCGAGTAATGAGCCAACGTAGTCAGTAATCGGCTTTGCCTTGAGAAAGGTCGCTACGTCAGGCTCGAACCATTTCTCCATGTAGGTTTTTTGGTGTACTCGCTCATGGAGGCGCTTTTCCAACAGCTCCTTCGGAGCATCAAACCGGATCAGCAGATCGGATTGTGTCCTCATGCCGATTGCACGAGCGATCGTCTTCTCGTCTGCTCGGCTAAACAGGGCCAAGGTGCAAACGATCTGCACAAAGCCCTGGTCGAACAAGACGATGCGATCTGACTTGTGCGAATCTCTCCACACGCAGGAGAATCGGACGACGTATTGGCTAAGCCTGATCCTCCAAACGGGATTATTGGGTGGCATTAGTCGGAGCAGGTCTTTCGCTAGACGCAACCCTCGGGCATTTGCGATAGGACGGCACAAGATTGCGATGGTGGCGAAGATCGCGAGAGTGACGCGCTGCAGCGCTGGAAGAAATCCACCAAAGTTCAGAAGATGATTGGATAGATGCGGCAACGTAAGTACGAGGTCGACCTCATACCCGCGGTCACGCAGGCGTTGAGCGAGTGCCCGACTAAAGGTTGTTTTGCCAGCGCCTGGTGGACCGAAGGTCTCGATAATCATGCTGCCCTCAATCGCTTCTCAACCAATTGCGGGGGTTCAGTTTGGGTGATCCGGAGCGTTTCAGCTCGATTGCGTCTCCGCGCCACGTTCGCCACGTGATTGCTCTCTTCGACCGCCGGCAGAGTGCGCCCCAAGTCCTCTTGACCAGCTGCTGTGCGCGCTCACCGAACTGGTCCTGCTGTAGCGGCTCGACACGAGTTAAGACCGACGAGAATCTCGTGTTCTGGGCAGGGTTGAGATGTTCTGTCCGAACAAGTTGATGCAGCGCGGTCTGCGCCGCCTCACGATCGGTGCTTCCAGAGTGAATGGCGAGCAAAACGTGGTCAGCCCAACTCGCCAGAAGTCTTGCTTCCGGGGCTTCCAGCAGCGAAGGTCCGTCGATGATCACGAAATCATAGGTGTCGCTCAGCTGTCGGAGCAACGAAGGAATCTTGGGGTCGGCGAGAATCCGAAGCCGATGTCCCCCAAACGATGTGGCGGGCAGGTAGTCAATTCCGGACTCATGGATATGTTCGATCGCGTCTGCAAGTGGACGGCCATACGCTAGTACACTGAGTAAGTTGGCGCTCTCGCCACTCGGTCGACGAGTGAATTGGCCAAAGTCAAGGAGTAGAGTGCGCCACCCGAGCCGGGCAGCGTAAAGACCAAGGCTCCATGCAAGTGTGGTCTTGCCTTCCCCACCGATGCTGGAGCTGACGAGGACAACACGCTGCGATCGTGGGGTTGCCGGGTCGGAGGCCAGTATGGATACCAGAATGGAGCGGATTGCTCTGGCATAGTGGCTCGCAGGCTCCTCCAAAACATAATGCGGCTGCTTGCCTGGCTCCAGTGGAATCGAAGGTATCAGTCCGGCGCATGGAATACGCAGAGCTTCAGCGGCGTCGGCTTCCGTGTGCAGGGTCCGATCGAAGTGATTCAATACGACTGCGAGAACACAAGCCAGCAGAGCGAAGATAATTGCCGCAGGAGGAATCATAAGTAGCGGGTGTAATGAGGTCGGTCGTTCTGGCGGTGTGGCCGTGGCGAGAATACTGACGTCTGATTGCGCGGTCAGACCTTTTGCGGTGAGCTCCTGCCGCCGCCGCAGAAGCGTTTCAAACTGTTGCGCCAGCGTGGTGACCTGCCACTCCAGCGCGGCGTCCCGTGAGGGAGAGGGCTGGCCAAGACGGGAGGCTTTTAGTTCCTCCTCCGCCTTTGCAAGGTCACGCTGAACTTTGGATGATTGTGTCGCAAGGGAGCTCAAAGCATACTCCACATCGCTTTGCTTCTGACGCGCGACCTCGTCGACATACGATTGTGCCACCGTATTGGCGATTTCCGCCGCTCGTTGCGGATTGGCGGCCATAGAAGTAACGGCGATGATTCTGGAGCGCCGCTCCTGACCAACCTTCAAGCTGCGCTTTAGAGCAGCGAGAGCCGACCCGTCATCGGGCTCGTGGTTCTTGCCAAGTAGCAGCTCCTTGGTTGCTGACCATGTACGACCAAAGAGCGTGCGCAAGCTTTGCATCCACGTTCGTGACCCCGTTTCAGCACCGTGCCTCGCATCTTCGAGAGCGCGGAGCGTTGGAAGGAGTCTCCGCAGATAGGCGTCGGAAAGCAGCACCGTGACATGTGTGTCGATGGTGGATTCCTCGGCGGCCGGTGTAGGTGCTGCGGATGCGCCACCGGCATTCAAGGCATCGACTGCGCCGGACTGTCGGACGTCAACAGCAAGTTGTGCCGTCGCCAGATAAGAAGGAGACATAAGAAGGCCGGCTACTCCAGCTAGCAAGGCGCCGACGACAATCATCCTGACGACAAGCCGCCTGTACTTCCGCACGCTATCCAGCACGCGATTCAAAGACTGGAGACCGTCATTTGAAGCCAGGGATTGTTCCGTCAGGCGCCGCCCAAGTTCGTCCTCTGCCATATCCGGCGAAAGAGCCTGCAGGGATCGAATACGTCTTCCTACTAACGCTTCCATAGCTCGCTCCTCTACTGTGCGGGCTCGAGGGTATCTGTCGATCGGGACGTACTCTGTTCAACCATCATTCCTAGCCATGATTGCAACATCAGGACGGCCCATAGCATTCGCGAGTGATCGCGATTGCCACTCAGATGATCCTGCCAGCAGCTCTGGACTCGTTGTACGTCCAGCAAATTCTGGCGGTTAAGGCGTGATTCGGAGAGCAGGTCTGCAGCCCATGAGCGCAGGGGGCCTTTCAACCAGGCGCCAACAGGCACGTCGAAGCCCTGCTTGGGTCGATCTATCAAGTGGCGCGGCAAGTAACGGCTGAGAACCTGCCGCAAGATCCACTTGCCCTGTCCGTCGCGCACCTTGGCCGTGTTCGGCAGCCGCCAGGAGAATTCCACGACGCGATGGTCGAGAATTGGACAGCGCGCTTCCAGGCCTGTCGCCATGCTGGCGCGATCGAGCTTCACCAGAATGTCGCCGGGGAGATAGCCGATCATGTCCCGTACAATGAAGTCGGATAGAAGATCGTTCAGCGGCGGCACCTTAGCCGAATCGGTTACCTGCTCCGGGGTCAATTGCAGCTCGGAAAGCCGCATAACTTTCCGGTACATGTCGTCGGCGTCATTGCCTGCAAACAGTTGCGCAAGGCGGTTAACCCGGTCGCTTCCGATCATCCGTCGCAGGCGGCCAGGAAGAGGTAACGCGTCAGCGATGTCTTCCCGCAAACCGCGGGCGAGCAATGACACACCCATTGCCGCCGTTCGCCGAAGTGCTCGATTGGAGTTAAGGAGGGGAGCTAGACGGGCGGTTAAAAGATGCCTGGAATATCCAGCAAAACATTCGTCTCCGCCGTCACCGGAGAGGACAACAGTTACATCCCGGCGGGCGAGGCGAGATAGCAGCAGTGTCGGAATCTGCGATTCGTCGGCGAACGGCTCGTCCCAAATACGGGGCAGTTCGGGAATGACATCCATGGCCTCCGAGGGAGTGAGACGTAGCTCCGTGTGGTCCGTGCCGAGGTGACGAGCCACGGCCGCGGCACTGGCCGCTTCGTCGAAGGCGGGCTCGCCGAAACCGATAGTGAACGTACGGACGGGCCGGGTGGATTGGGATTGCATCAGGGCGACGACAGTTGAACTGTCGATGCCACCGGACAGGAACAGCCCGATTGGCACGTCGGCAACCATGCGCTCACCGACAGCCTCGCGAAGTAGGCCATCAAGATGCGACACGAGCTCGCCATCGTCCGCGGAAACGGGGTTTCTTCGGCCGTGCTTTGCGATGTCGGTCAGCGACCACCAAGTGCGCGCCTTTGCCCGAAGCGCTGCAGCATCCCGAGATGCCAGAAGTTCATCGGCGCCGAAAGATAGAATGTTGCCGGGCGGAAGTTTGAAGACATCTTTCCATATACAATGTTCATCCGATAGCCAGCCGCGAGCGAGAAATTCAGCGACCCCGCGCGGATTGATCTCCGGATGGAAATCGGGGAACGCGTCGATCGCCTTCAACTCTGAAGCAAAGACCACGGCATTTCTCGTTCTGGCGACGTATAGGGGCTTCTTTCCCATTCGATCGCGGGCCAGATGGAGCGTACGGGTCTGCCGATCCCAGAGGCCGATTGCGAACATGCCGTTGCAGCGCGCCAGGGCAGCCTCGAATCCCCATCTCTCGATCATCGCGAGCAAGACCTCGGTATCGCTGCTGCCGATGAAGTTCTGGCCGAGGCGTTGAAGCTCCTGTCGCAACGACGGATGATTGTAGATCTCACCATTGAATGTGATGACGAATCGGCCGCTCTCGGAAAGCATCGGTTGTCGCCCCGCGTCGGTGAGGTCAACGATGGAGAGCCGGCGATGCCCGAATGCAATCCCGGCGTCACGATCGCACCACGAACCGTGGGCATCGGGTCCGCGATGGTGCAAACGATTCGTCATTCGGCCGATCGCATCCAGATCGGCGGATCGGGAAGCTTTTGGCATCTGAAGAATTCCGGCGATTCCACACATGATCTAGCTTCCGATACGCGTGTGCGGCGACGGCGGGCGCGCCGATCCAAGGATCAGGCTGAGAGCAAACGCGAACCACACGATGGGATGACGCAAGATGAAATGGCTGATGCTGAAAATGGCCAGCGCAGCGAACAATGCTGCCAGGGCATCGAGCTTCGCGCGGAACATGAGCATGAACGTGCCTGCGAAGAGGCCGCAAACGGCAATCACAGCGAGCAGGCCACCTTGCGTAAATATATCCAGCAGTGTGCTATGGGCTTCGAAAGGAGTTGGAAGCGCCTTGTTATTGGCGACGTTCGGCTTCTCGAGATGCGGGCCTGGCCCCAGCCCGAGCGATCCGGTTTCCAGCCCTCGACGGAGTGCATCTTCCCAGAGTTGCAGTCGCAGGGACGCGGTGCGCTTCGTTGCCTCGCCGCCACGGTCCTTGGCCAGACTGATTGCCAGACCTTCAAACTCATCGGCGGTCGCAACGGCATACGGTGCTAATGCGAGCGCCAGAGGGACGGCGGCGGCGATGACCAGAACCGCGACCACCGACCGGAAATTTAGTCTGTGCTGTGGCGAGGTCAGCCAACTGCGCAAACGCAGCAAAGAAAAGATCGCGGTGGCAATCACCATCGCAACAAGAAATGTATCGCTTTTGGTCAGGCGCCCGACGGCGAAGGTTAGCAGGCAACTGAATGATGCCGCGATGCGGCCAAACCCATTGGCCGATAGGGCAAGGCTGAGAGACAGCGGCGTCAAAACGGCGCAATAGAGAGCGATCTGATTGGGATTCTCCGCCCAGCCTCGAAATCGATCCCAATACCATGGATCGACCGACGGCAGGCTGATGATGGACCAGCCCGCAGCGATCTGAAGGACCAGTGCGATGTTCCAGAAAGCGAGCAGGAACCATTGGGTTTGACGTAGGGCAGCGTCGGCTTCCATCGTTGCGACGATGAGGCAGGTCAAAGCTGCCACCAACAGATACGCGAAGGTGTCG
Source organism: Tardiphaga sp. OK246 (assembly GCF_900188215.1). Lineage (NCBI taxonomy): Bacteria > Pseudomonadati > Pseudomonadota > Alphaproteobacteria > Hyphomicrobiales > Nitrobacteraceae > Tardiphaga > Tardiphaga sp. OK246. The sequence goes on along the minus strand of NZ_FZOX01000005.1, from coordinate 302,032 downwards.
TGCAACATCGTAGGAAGGTCCAGCTCCTGGCTCAGATAGGCCACGCATGTCCCTATGCTCAGGGCGAGTGCAAGACAGGCCCAAAACGCACCGATTCGGAGCAAAGCTGTCGCGTTGTAAATCTGGCCGGTAACGATGACTCGCAATGAGACGAAGGCTAGCCACAGGACAAGACAGACCTCGCCAACACCCAGCGGAATTCCGGGAAGGCGCAGCTGTGAAGCTGTCGTAAGCACGATGCCAAAAGAAAGAAGCGCATTGGCGATCATGATGATTTCCCGCTGTGCCGGCTAACCCTTCGATCTTCATGGACGTCGCGAGACAAAGCAGCCGGATCTTCGCTTCGACTCCCGGTGAAAATCAGCTTCCTGTAAAGATCGGCGTAGCGGTCAGCCACGACGTTCAGGTCGAACTCACGGCGCACGAGCGCGATCGAGCGCTGTCCCATGCTCTTTGCGCGGGCAGGATCTTGGAGAAGATCGAGAATGGCTGCGGCGAGCGCACGCGGGTCCCGGGGCGGCACCAAATGGCCATTGCAGTTCTCCACCACAACATCGCCGCAGCCTGGCATACGCGTGGCGACAATAGGCACACCCGCCAATCCTGCTTCCAGCAGAACACGGGGGATGCCTTCCCGATACTCCGTCGGGAAGGCAAAGACATTCGCGATTCCGAGAAGCGCAGGAACGTCGGATCGCGCACCGAGAGCGATTACGTGTGGTGCATATCGATCAATCAAAGCCTGATCCACGGCAAAAGGACCTTCGCTCTCCCTTGGACCGACAAGCAGGAAACGAACGCCGGGCCGCACTTCGCGGACAATCGCCGCCGCATCTAGAAGCGTGGGTATGCCCTTTTGTACGGTCAGTCGGCTCACAGTCATGACGACTTCGTCGTCACCGAGTCCGAGCTCTGTACGAAGTTTTGCGGTGGACGGCGCCTGAGCCCGCGCTGTGTCGAAAGCATCGACATCGATTCCCGAACTTCCGATCAGTACAGCGGGGCTGTTGCCAAGCAGACGATAGCGGCGGAAAAAGTCGCCATCCTCCTTGTTTTGAAATACCGTTGCCGAGGTCCAGCAGGCGGCCAACCGCTGCAGAGCTAGGTAGGCTGGCCTGAATGCAAGAGCTTTCAGCTGTGCGGAGGAGAATACCCAACCCATTCCGTTGATGGTGCGCACAATGGGGATTGCGCCTCTCACCGCAAGAGGAGCAAGCAGATTTGGTTTGGTATCGAACGTTTGAACAACGTCCGGTCGAATGCCACGCACAAGCTGTGAGAGCTGGCCGACAGCTAGGCGGTCAGCAACCCGTGCGCCGAATCTATTGAAGTCATAGCGGTGATACTCGATGCCGCTATTTGAGAACGGGAGTGCAGCGCCAGTACCGGCAGCGCTCACCCGAAAGCCACGACTGCGCAAAGCTGCCAGAAATGGGATCCGCAGGGCATGATCCTCGCCTCCCACACAAAGCACATGCAACGTCATGCTATTCCTTTCGGTCGCAATCGGAATGCAGCTCAGTCGATCCGGAGAATCGGCTACAGATGAATTTCGACGTCCTCGCGTATGAGCGGACGGTGTGAGCTTACGAGGCGATCACAAAGTGTCTTCATTCGTTCGAATGACGGCCGCGTCGGAAGTATTCGGCGATCCTGAAGAATTGAGACATCGACACGACGAGGATTACTCCGAAGCGCGTTTGGCATGATGTACGCAAGCCGAAGCGTCGCGTCGTCAGATCCAGAATCAGTTCAAACGTCGGAGCAAAGCAGGCCTGTCGGCGACCCGTTTCACTTGCCGCTGTGTTTGTGCCCGGATGAACAAGGAGGCTCGCCTGGGTGCCTATCGTCAGACTCAATTACCGGGAGAAGGCAGGACGGCGACACGCCCGAGTAATGCAACCAGTTCCGCCTGCCGCCGTGTCTGTGTCTTGACGAACAGGGAGGCCAGGTGTGAGCGGATCGTCGTCCGGCTCAGCCGTCGGGCGCGAGCAATATCAAGCAAATTATGGCCGCGCGCCAATTCGACTGCAAGCTGGGTTTCCGCGGCTGTGAAGCCGAACAAACACCGGAGCGCTTGGGGCGTCGGCTCTGGATGAGCGTCGAGATCGAGCAGAATGATGGTGCTGGTTTCATCCGTCCAAACATTGACCATCTGGCTTACAAGGCTGGTGACGCCCTCCTTGAAGGAAGTCGCGAGCCATGATGTCGAGCCAACGGGAATTTGGGCTCCCGCGCGGTTCACCAGCTGCTTGACGGCGCCGTAGAGCGTTTCAGGGCTGGTGGTGAGGTTGCATTCGCGTTCCAATATCGCACGTCCGATTGCACTCACGTCAAGCACACAGCCACGCTTGAGCAGAACTTGCCCGCAGCCAATACGCGCCAAAACCGCGTGTAGGACGTCACGTTGTTCGCCAAGGTCGGGCTTCTTGCCTGGATCAGCGTCTGGCCGGATAGCGGGAGCACGATTCGAAATGTTGAAGATGGATTCCCTGCAGGGATGAAGCGATGCAATTGCGCCGGGCAATGTGGCACTCTGGTTCAAATTCAACATGTCGTCATTCCCTTCGCCTACTACTTCAATCGAATGACAAGGATTGATCGGAGGGAAAGCATTCCAATTTCGATGAGCCATGTAAATGTTCAAATTGGGGTAACCCGACTGCACATTTGGCTGAGGCAGTCTACTATTCGTGGGGCCCCTAGCGGTCTGAGTGACATGGAGGGAATGTCGGTTGGAAAAGCGATGCGCGCCTCAGCGCGCAGTTTTGTGCAGGCGTCCGGCCAGAGGTCGTAAGCGCGGTATCCTTTGTGGGTACCCCCGCTTGTGCCAATGGCTCAGTTAGATGCGCTGGCTACTCCCGAAGGGCGCAGCGCAACTTCGACCACATCTCCCGGCTCTACATCGAAATCAACTGATGCGACGATCCTGTTCCACTGCTGGCCGACCTTTCGTGCGATCGTTACCTCTGCTCGGAGATCGCTGGTTCCGACAGGTAGTGCTCCCGCACCGCCGACAGGCTGCAATTTTTGACTCAACGCCTGCAATTTAACCCGCAAGTCCGCCATGCGAACGGTTGAATCCTTCAACTCGCGCAACAGATTGATGGTTCGTAGATTGGCGACCCGCTCGATCTGGCGCACGAAGTCGTCGCGCTGACGTTGCAGCCGCATGACTTCGACCATCGTCTGAAGACGCCTTGTCGACGACAACAGAAGAGCGCGTCGGCTTTCCGTAACACGGGGGCTTGGCAATGATCCTGCACCAAACAACTTGGCTACCCGATCCAGCTCATCCTCATCGGCCTGAACACCCTTTTCCTCACCGTCCTGCTGCTTCCTGAGGGTTACGAGCTGAGCCTCCGATTGTTTGACTGCATCCTCCAGAAAGCTTCGTTCCTTGCGATAGTCGATTTGCGCGGTCTTTAGCGACGCCGCCTCGGATTGCATGATCGACTCGATGACGGAGGCCGGCAAAGATACTTCGCTGGGTATCTTCTGATCGAAGCTGTCATTGCCCTGAAGTTCCGCATTGGTGCGGATCACGTGGATATACTCTTTGATGTACTCGGTCGACAAAGATTGGTAATCGCGCAACAGATCCGCCGGATCGATAGCACCGACCTGACCGCGAGAACGCAACAGGCTAAAGCCACCGGCGACCGCAACGGCTTGGCGTACAGTCATGGACGCGCGATACACCAACTGTCCGGGCGTGAGAACATCGCCAGTGACGTAGATCGGTCGATATTCCACGACGCTCGTGATCACGTCCCCCGGCTTGATGACGAGCGCCTGCTCGCGCCCATCCGGTGAGCGCTGACGCAGAATCCTGGACTGCAGCAGCGTCTCCATGCGGGTCTGAAGTTCCGACGGGGTCAGACCAGCAACCGGCACCGTACCGACCCCGGGAAGAGCAATGGTGCCGTCAATCTGGATCTGAGCTCTATTGCGCTGTTCAGGCGCTCCACCGACCGACACCTCGACAGTATCGCCCGGCGCGAGGCTGTATTGAGCTCCAAGGCAAGCGTCGCTGCCCGCCAAGACAACGATTCCTGCCCAGAAGCTGATGGAGACATAGCCGAAAGTCTTACTGCGCCTGTTGCCCTTCATGACGATCTCCTTGCGCTAAGTCGTTTCCGCTGTCTCGATCAGCCCAGTCGATGCGGGAAACAAAATCAAATACCGGCCCGCCTCGTTGCCCCCAGTTGCTCGACCAGATGACTTGCGATCCATCAGGAGAAGGTGAGCCATGCGTTTCGCTCCAATAGTCATACGGAGCATTGCGCGTATGCGCGATACGTCGAAATTCGCCACTGCCATCGATTTTAAGTGCGATAACTTCCTGAGCGAACGGGGCCACTTTCTTACCGCCGGCGGGAGCGAGCGCGGCGCCGGCATAACTCATGAAGACCCAGCCGGGACGGCGTATCGCTCGCATCGATGCATGCTGAGCTTCTCCATAGGGAGCGAGCGCCGTGACCTGTCCGTCTTGGAGTCTCCGTTTGATGACCTGATACTTGTCGGGCGCCGACTTACTGATGCCGACATAAACTTCATCACCGCCGGCATCGACGGTCATGTCGCCGTGGCCGGGCCGGTGATGCTCTGTCCAGCTCTGCAGGAGATCACCCTCAATGCTGAAGACAAATGCTTGATCTGTGAAGTCAATGAGAGACTGCTGGCAGAATATGTACTTGCCCAGCGGCGAGATTCCGCAATAGCTATTTTTGCCGGGAATTCGCGCCAGCTCAATATCAGGAAATTTCCGGCGATCCGAAAGATCCATCGCAAATGCGACAAGCGTGCCCTGCTGGCCGATGGCGCGCACCACGATACGGTTGCCGTCCCATGAGGGATTGCCCTTGTAGGGACCGAATTGAAGCTCGCGATATGCTTCAGTCTCAAGAATTACATCTTCGGCGTTGCTTCGCGGCGACCATCGCGAAATGCGGCGCCCGGCGACACAAATCATGAGCTCTGGATCTTGCGGATGCCATTCGCATTCACCCCCGCGCTGTCGCCGGAACAGTGGAGCATAGGTGTGCCCATCAAGAAAGCACAAGCCATTGCAGCCGTTGACAATCAAAAGCAGGCTCTGGTCGGCGTTCCACGCCTGCGCACTCGAATAGCGATGGGTGCAATAGGAACGCTTGCAAACCATGCCGTTTCCCATCGGACTTTCAGGCGTGGTCACACGAACCAAGGTCGTACCGAGAGACGCATCGACGACTGGCGCGAGATAGCCAGGCAAATCCATGGCGGGCGCCGGGAGGAATTGGGCGTTTGCGAGCGATTCCGTTGAGGCGGGTCTTGAGGAAGCGAGCAAGACAAGAGCGCCACAGCACAGGAGAGCTCGGGCATAACCCAGCCGGGCCATCATGTGATGAAATCCCTCTGCCGCCGGACTTGCTTTCCCGAAAGGCGATGACGCCACCAGTCAACTGTCCGCTCCAACCCTTCCCGCAGCGTGACCTGCGGTGACCATCCCGTTGCATGGACGAAGCGGGTGCAATCAGCGAGCAACGCTCGCACTTCCGAATTTGTCGGTCGCAGACGCTTCTCATCCTGAAGCACAGGCTTTTCGCTGGAAGTAAGATCGACGATGACATCAATCAGGTCGCGGATCATGATCGCCCGCTGACTACCTGCGTTATATGGCTGGCCGTATTCGATGCCCTCGGCCAGTCCGGCAGCCATGAACGCGGCCGCGGTATCTGCAACGAATGTAAGGTCACGTACGGTCGTTGCATCCCCGATCATGATCGCGGGGCAAGAGGGATCGAGCGCTTGCCGTATAATGGCGGCGATAATCGCCCTTTCGCTCTGTCGTGGCCCAAACGTGTTGAATGGTCTGAGAATGACGACTGGTACGCCGAACGATTTCGCAAAAGCCCCTGCCATCATGTCCGCGGCTATTTTGGAGGCGGAATACGGCGATTGTCCCTGCAGCGGATGAGTTTCATCGATCGGCATTGTTATGGCTGTGCCGTAGACCTCGCTGGTCGACGTGTGAATGACCCGCTCGGTGCCGCACTGCCGCGCGGCCTCGAGCACATTCAAGGTGCCGAGCACGTTTGTTTCGACATAGGATTGCGCAGCGACGTAGGAATAGGGGATCGCGATCAGTGCCGCGAGATGAAAGACGATTTCGTGGCCGGGTACGAGACGACCGACGAAAGCCGCATCGCGGATGTCGCCGCGAACCAGGTTGACTTTCTTTCGGGTCGAATCCGGAAGGTCGTCCAGCCAACCATGGCTATCGAAGGAATTGTACTGGGCAAGAGCGGTAACGTTGGCCCCTGCCGAAACAAGCGCTTCGGTCAGGTGCGAGCCAATGAAACCGTCGGCTCCCGTGACGAGAATTCTGGCACCAAGGTAATTCATGGCCGTCAATGTCCGGTTTGTTGTTTAGATTCTTTCGATTGATTCTTCCGCGTGTATTCGGTCCACGATCCCACCGCGATTGCCCAGGCCGCACGAACAATCCAGCCGAGATCAGAAGCCAGTGTTCGGCGCGGGAAATAAGCGAGATCGATTTTCGCCTTGGTCGGGAACAGAACTTGTCGATAGAAATCCACAGCCGCAACGTCAGCGGGATAGAGCTTGCTTTCATGTCGAAACATGACCTGGCACGGACCAACAAGACCGGGCTTGTGGTCGAGAAGCTTCTCGAAGCCACCGTGAAAGCAGTCGAAGAATGCGAGCGATTCAGGCCGCGGTCCCACGAGCGCCATGTCGCCGCGCAAAACGTTCCAGAGTTGCGGTAACTCGTCCAGCTTGCTCGCGGCAAGGATGCGGCCAATCCTAGTCAGGCGGCCGTCTCCCTCCATTGTGAGCGGACATCCATGCCGGTCGCAATCCGGCCTGAACTTGCGAAATTTATACATGCGGAATGGTCGTCCATTTTGCCCGAGACGAAGTTGCGAGAACAGAATCGGCCTTCCGCCTTCGATCCAGACAGCAAGTGCTACAACCAGGAAGAGAGGAGCGAGAGTGGCTGTCGCAGCACCGGCAAACAGAATATCAAGGGCGCGCCGCAAGCCCACCTGCGTAACAGGAGTTGACGCCAGGAGCTGGTTCGCTGCCCCGCGCACGGCTACGCGATTGCCCCTAATGGAAACTCCGTGCCAAGTGCGGCGGCAAGAGAATTCACTACCTGTTCCACGTCGGCCGGGTTCATCCGGGGGTGCAGCGGCAGCGTGAGCTCCCGTTGGGCAAACTCCTCGGTGCGCGGCAAGAATGTATCGGGATAGAGTTCTCTGTAGAATGTCAGGTGGTGGACGGCGGGATAGTGAATCGTAGTCTGTATGCCGCGCTTGCGTAGCCGATCGATCACAGGCTGCCGATCGGTTGCCGTCGGCAGGACGACCGGCATCAGATGGTGCGCCGATGGCCAAGGATTCGCGAAGGGTATCATCACCGCTGGGCAATGCTCCGCCATCAACTGACGATAGCACAGTGACAGGCGTCGCCTGGTGTCGTTCCATTCCGGAAGTTTCTTGAGTTGGGCAAGGCCAACGGCAGCGCGCAAATCGTCCATACGATAGTTGAATCCGAGGATCGTAACATCGTAATCGGGACGACGACTGGTAAGGCGCTGTCGCGTGCTGCTTGTCATGCCATGAGACCGTGCTCGCTTGATGGTTTCCCTCAAAGCGCGGCTGCGGGCGATAATGGCGCCGCCCTCGGCGGTCGTCATGTTCTTGTTGCCGTAAAAGCTGAATGCTGCCGCCTCGCCATAGGTCCCCACTGCGGGCAGTCCGGGCGCATGAGCTGCATCCTCGATCAGGAGCAGGCCCTTGCGACGAGCGAAAGACTGCCAAGTGTCGCGATGCGCGAGGTAACCGGCGAAATGGACGAGAATAATCGCTTTTGTTCTCGATGTGCACTTGGCTTCAGCATCATCCAGCGACATCAACGGAATCTCGGCCGAATCGATATCGACGAAGACGGGGCGCGCTCCCACATAGAGAACGCTATTGGCCGTGGCGACGAAGGTCAGCGATGGAACGAGAACTTCGTCGCCAGGCCCAATGCCGAGCGCGTGCAGGATGAGGTGGAGGGCTGCCGTGCACGAGCCGACGGCGATCGAATCCTCGGCCTCATGAAGATGAGCAAACGCTTGTTCGAACTCCCGGACCCGGTCTCCCATCGTAACCCAGCCGCTCTCGATGACAGAAGCTAGGGCTGTTTGCTCGTCCGGACCCAGGACTGGCTCTGATACCAATAGCATGTGTTCATCTCCAATCCCGGATTCAGCGATACGTTTGAGATTGCACGAGCAGCAGCCGTAACATGCAGTGTCTTCGTCAGGCCGCGACGGTTGCCACGAATGCCGGGGGCGACTGCTCGTCCCATGCAATATCCTGAGCCTTGAGGAAGTCGTCCACCCGCCCGATGTCGAGCCACATGCCGTTGTGCTTGAATACGTTCACGGGTATTTCCTCTTCCAGCATCTGGGCCATCAGATCGTCGAAGCCGAATGGAACACCTGACGGAATGCGGTCCAGCACCGAGGGATCCATGCAGTAGATGCCCATACTCACGAGATGCGACAGTTCGGGCTTCTCGCGGAATCCGGTAACGCAACCGCCCGTCTCGTCGATCACGCCAAAGTCCATCTTGGTAGGACGTGTGGCGGTGGCGATGGTGAGGGGACCTTGGTGTCGGCGATGACAGCTCACGAACTGACTGAGGTTCAGGTCCGTGAGCACATCGCCGTTGAGGACCAGAAACGGAGTGTCGAGTTGTTCTCGCAAAAGTGACAGCGGGCCCATCGTTCCAAGCGGTTCCACTTCCTGCGTGTAAACGATCTGCATGTTCCACTGATTGCCGTCGCCGCAAACGCTGCGAATAAGGTGGCCCAGATATCCAGTCGTGATGAAGACTTCTCTGATCCCGTTACGTCTAAGCCATTTGAGCAGGAGTTCGAGGACGGGCCGCGATCCGATCGGCATAAGCGGTTTCGGCAAGATGGATGTATGCGGACGCAAGCGCATTCCCTTTCCGCCGCATTGGATGACAGCCTTCATATTATCCTCCTGTGTTACTGAAGCGCGCAATCGTTCATCATATCAACGCGACAGCCCGACCTGGCGCTGATGGCCGAACCGGAATGCCATTGACGAGAAAACTAGACGCTGACTATCCACGCGTCTTCGTGCGTTTGCATGAGATGTCGGAATGATAGTTGGATTGCACGCGAGCACTGTATTGCGGCGGCAAAGCTGCAGCTCGCAGTGGTGCATGATGGGACGAGACAGACCGAACCGGACTTCGGCTGCATTGCTGGCGTGCGATATCGCGAGGCCCGATTGACATCGCCGCGCTTGGAATGAAGACGATATCGCAACGAACCGGCCTTTCAGCAAGCCTGTTAGAAACTGACGGCCGACATCCGTCACGCACGCGAGCGACATCGCACTAACCGTCGCCGAAGATCGGTGGAATAATTTATTGAATCGCATCGCGAGGACACGCGCGATCGACAGCGCACGTATCTATGCTCGATCGTTCACCGGCATGAGCACAACTATCCCACAGCCATCGAGCGGCGCGACCAACAATCGCTGACTATTTGCCAATTCGTGCCGTGCCGCAAATCTTTCCGTTGATGCCCTTACGGATCAGACCGTCGATGCGCGAGACCTCAATATGATTTGGCTCGTGGTTGATCACACCCAGCGGCACTGACGTCTCGTTTTTCTTGATCTCGGAGATCATCGCAACGGGATTTGAAAGCCGACCGTTCGAATCGCCAGCTAAAGGCGGAGAGTTGCTGTTTGCCGGTTCTGCCAGTGATCCGTTGTTCATCCCCCAAATCGCTGCCTGTGTCCGATTCTGGACTCGGAGCTTGCGAAGGATCGCCTTGACGTGGACTTTTACAGTTGCCTCGGCGATATGGATCGTTCGCGCGATGCTTTTGTTGGAGGCGCCTTCAATTAGGCAGTGCAAAATTGATTTTTCCCGCGGAGACAGCTGCGGCGTGGTCATATCTTCTGTCGCGATAAGAATCGCCTGCGTCTTGTTTTGGTCGCGCGACCCCGTCTCGCCTGGGTGACTGCCTTCGGGAGCAAGAACAGATGATAGAAATTCCGGAGGAAAGATCGTTTCACCCATCATTATCAGTTCGATGGATTTTATGAATACATCGCAGGTCATAACGTTGACAAAGTAGCCGTTGGCACCTGCCCGAAACGCAGAAGAAAGTTCGTCCATTCGATAATGATCGGCCACGATCGCAATGCGCCCGCCCGGATGGTAGTCCCTGAAAAGTTCGATTTGTTCAATCGCGGCGTCAAAATCATCGCCAGTGTGAGCAATAAGAAGCAGAGGCTGGTGTGCTTGCGGTTGACCCGGGAGCAAATCATCCACGCTTGATACTGAGGCTAGGATACGAAAATTTGCTGAGCGTAAAATCCTGGCAAGACCTTCTCTGAGTAAAGTATTTTTCCCAACGAGAATTGTAAAAAAAGATTGTTGCCTCCGCATCGCGACCCTCCCAACCATACGCAAACTGATTTAAAAAAAACGGAGCGATTGAAATTCGGCTCCTTCTTGGTGATCTGTCGGCGGTTAAGCGCCGCTTCTTCGGCAGAAATTTTGGCATTGGAATATTTTCAGTCGGCAAGAAACTCTGTCTTTTTAGAAGCATTTCGTCGTCGAATTGAAGAAGCCTCCCTTCTCGTTTGAGACGATTTTATGAATGTTAGATGCGAATTCCCGATCTCCCTATATACCTTTAGTTATAGGCGATGGGCCGGTACTGAGGGATGTCGTTCATAATAGTAAACGGGGGAATCACTGCAGACTCGGTACCGGGAGTGCGTGCTTCGTCATACGGGGCATCTATCCTTGAGTGACAATTTCAGGTACGTCCACCCAAAGTTGTTACGTGTTTTCTTTGTTGCGTTGCGATGTAGCGTAACGAATTTGAGCCTCCAGAAAATTAGGCTAAGAAGGGAATATCCGGGGTCGCGTGGAGTTTAAGTTTTGGGGGCTAGGCTGAGGACCGCCCATGCGTTGCACCAGTGTCGTGATCGCAGACCGCCATCCTGTGGTTCTGCAAGGTTTGACGAGCGTGCTTGAAGCGCAAAACGGCTTCAAGATTGTCGCGTGCTGCAGCACTGGCCCGAGCTGTATCGAAGCGCTTCGAAATTTAACGCCGGACATCGCCATTATAGACATCGAAATGCCGGGCCTGACCGGGCTGGAAATCGTTGCCATCGCCAACTCCGAGGGGCTTTCAACGCGGGTCGTCTTTTTCACCGCTGTCGTTGAAGATCGCCAACTGGCTTTATCGGCCGCTGCTGGCGCCTACGGTGTCATCCTGAAGGACATGCCGCTCGAACCCCTGGTGCAGTCCTTGCGGGAGATCGCGGCTGGCCAAAGGCTATTGCCGCTTCCCGCGGTCAATCACGTTATACCTTCCGAACAGAAGAGTATCGCGATCACGGAGAGTGTTCTGGCGGTGCTGACAGAGCGCGAGCGTCAGATCATGCGCCTGGTCTCTGAAGGGTTGTCGAACAAGGAAATTGGGCGGCGGCTGAATATTGCTGACGGCACCATCAAGCAACATCTCCATCACATCTATCAGAAGCTTGAAATCAACAACCGGACAGTGCTTGCGGCGCTTGCTATATCCCACAATGAACGTGGGGGCTTTCTTGAGGATCGGGCTCTGTCGGTTCATTGTGATTGAGCGTCTGCAGTCGCACTGCCGGCCCGTGTGCCACTTCCACGCTGATACAGGCGATTGGCAGTCCTGATCGGCGACATTCACCTTGCCGCCAGCGCGGAGGCCGAAAGGACCCTGATGTGCGCTTTACCACCCTGCCCGACATCGGTGGGCCTTCTTCAGCAAATCGCTGAGGAACCTGCATTGCTGGTCGCGCGGCGCCATGCCCCCGCGGCAATCCGGTCGCAGCGGAAAAGATGCGAGTGAAGTGGCTTTGATCGGCAAAGCCATAAGCCTGTGCAACATCGGCCAACAGGATATCGATCTTCATCAGAAGATTTCGAGCCAACTCGACGTGCTGGGGCAGGATAACTTAGAAAGACGCATTTAGGATCGCGCTCGTGTCCAAATCACCGCAGATAGCTCGCCAGGTTCAGGCTCTGAACCTTGGCAATCACGGCGTAGGATGCCGTAAGCTGGGCCTGATAGGTCGACAGTTTGGCGGTGACCGCTGCAACGTCGACACTGGTGAGATCGTTGCCGAGCGTCTGCGCATAGGATTGATACTCGGTTTGGTAGGCGCTGGCCCGCTCGATTGATGCCGACGCGTTGGATATCCGCGTTTGCACCACACCAAGCTTGTCGATGGAATCGACCGCCAGATCGAGCGCCTCATTGAGCGTGTCGGTCGAAAGCGGCGAATTGCTCGCTACCAGATTCATGGCCCGCATGATCTGCTCGAAAGCGGTGTTGTCCGCCGTGACGCCGTAAGAGACCGTCTGGTTGTCCGAGACGCGTACAGCGCCGGGCTGGCTGTCGCCCTGATAGTAGTTGGTATCTGCGGTGGACGGCGACGATGCTGCGGCATAGGTCGCACTCGATATATCCACCGGCGCGGTTTTGGTGGCAGAACCGCCGAACAGATAGCCGCCGTTGTATTGCGTGTTGAGCAGCGACGCCATCTGCTCCAGCATGTTCTTCGCGGTCTCTGTCACGCTCGCTGCGTCCGTGCTCGAAGCGCTCGATGCGCTGGTCAGCAAGGTCCGGAACTGCGTCACCAGATCGGACACCGAATTGACGGCCGAATACATCACCTGGATCTTGCTGTTGGTCAGCGTGGCGGCATCGATATAGGACTGCGCCCGGGTGACCGAAACCTGCAGATTAAGCACCTGCTGCACCGATGACCCCAACCCGCCGAAATCCGACGAGATCAGACCCGAAGCCTCCTGGATCTGCTGATTGGCCATGGTGCTTTGCGTGCGCAAAGCGGATGCAATCATCTGGTCGTTGATCGCAAAGGTGGCAACGCGCATCTGCATCAAGTCGGCTCCCGTCAGCTCGCGCTCTGCACGGCGGTTATCAGTGACGAGAACATCTCGTTGATGACCTGCATGAGCTGCGACGCGGCCGTATACTGATTCTGCAATGTGCTGATCTTCGCGGTTTCTTCGTCGAGATTGACGCCCGACTGCGACGCCAGCGCATTGGCAAATGACGATTGTGCCGTCGACTTGGACGTATAGGTCGTGGCCGCGAGCGTCGCCTTCGACGCGACATTGGCGATGACCGTGGCCGCGTAATCCGCAAACGAACCGGTCGACGAGCCGAGCCCACCAGACGCGCCAAAGGTACGGGAATCCGTGAGCGCCGAGTAGATCGCATCGACCACATCGGTCGCGCCGGCGGGCAGTACCTTGGTGCCCGTCGTCAGCGTTGCCGATGCATCGAGGGTCGAGACGGCGAACAAACCTGAATTGGCAAGGATGTCGCTGCGCACGGCGATGGTGGATGCCCCGGTTCCGGTCACGAGGTCATTGAGGCCGAGATAGTCGGACAGGCCGATTCCGCTGCTGCCGACGGCACTCGTCATCTCATTGATGGCGACCCCGTTGCTGCTGCTGGAGCTGGCGATCACTACCTTCCCGCTGGCATTGATCGATGCGCTGAGGCCGGAAATGCCATTGATGGCCGAGACCAGGTCGCCCACCGTCGCATAGGTCGACAGATCGAGATCGGCATAGGACACCAGACTTCCCGACTGGTCGGCAACGGCAATGCGGACCGTGCCGGTCGCATCCAGCGCAGTCGCCGCCGTGACCATCGTGGTGCCGGTCAGCGTTGTTGGCGGCGGCAACGACGTGCCCTGATTGCTTGCGGCATTCAGGGTGTCTGCCAGCGTATTGGCAAGCTGGTCGAGCTGCGACTGCGCTGCGGGCAAGACGCTATCGCGCAGGCTGAGCAAAGAGCCGATTTCGCCAGATGTGATCTGCGTAGTGACATCGACGCCGTTGACGGAAATGCCGCTGAGCCCGCTGGACGAACCGGCCGAGTAGCTGGCATTAGCCGTAACGGATGATGCCGCCGTGAAGCTGAGCAGATGCGCGCTGTTGTCCACGAGCGTCTGGCCTGACGCCGTATAAACCTGCATATCCCCCGTCGATGAAATGAAATAGCTGACATTCATCTTCGACGCGACGGTCTGCAGCGCGACATTGCGCTGATCCTCGAGATCGCCCGTCGATTGGCCAGCGGCCGCCGCCTGTTTGATCTGGGCGTTCAAACTGGCGATGGCCTGCAGGCTGGCATTGACCTGATCGACATCGGAGGAAATCGCGGCATCGGCAGTGCCGCGCAGTTGCTGAATTCCCGAGGACGTCTCGCGCAATTGCGATGCGAGGTTGTCAAGCAGGCTTACGACATTGGCTTGCAGCGAGGCACTGCTGGTCGTGCCGGCGAGCGACGATATGGCGGATTCCAGCGATGCCAGCGTGTTCGCGATCGAAGTTCCGGTGTCCTCCGCCCCGGTCGTGCTGCCATAGAGCGCCTGGAGCCGGTTGAGATAGTCGTTGTTGGTGTTGGCTGCGCCGAGTTCCGAGGTTGCAGAGATCAGGGACTTGAACAGCAATTTGTCGACGCTGCTGGTGATCCCGATGATCGACACGCCGGTCCCGGCGCCGCCACTGGTGGTCGCGACCTGATTGGCGGTCTTGACCGTGTAGCCGGTGGTGTCAGCATTCGAAATATTCGACGAGGCGACGCTGATCTGGACCTGACTGGCCATCAGGCTACTGACGGCGATGCTGCGGGCTATCTCCAGCGACACGGCGGCGACCTCATATTACGGCTTGGTTCAGATCCGCACGTTGCGTGCGTAGGATGCCGACTGCGCATTGATGCGACCATTGGCGCCGTAGGGCGCGCTGTCGGATATCTGCTCCCGAATCGCGGCCATCACGGCGTCGATGCGGCGCTGGCTGGCCTCGATCGCGGCGCGCAGGCGGGTAACATTCTCGTCCATCGCGACGCTGAGCTGTTCGAGCCGGGTGAGTACCCGCCCCTGCAACTGGCGATCGGAAGTGCCAAGCAACATGTTCTTGCGACCTACTTCCTTGACCCAGGCCTCGAACAGCTCCGAAAGCTCCAACTTGATCGCCGTGTGCTGCGACTGCGAGGCCGGCAGCCCCATCGCCAGAGCGATATTCTCTTCGGCGACGACGTCGATCAGGCGTTCGATCAGCTCGACCAGATCCTCGAGGCGGGATCCGTCATCGGCGCTCGCGGGCTGCAGCGGCGGGCTTCGGGTCATCATATGGTCACTCCGTGATCGATGGATGGGGCGCGGCTGCCGTGGCGTGCCGCCCGAGCGAGGCTATCCGGGAATATGCCGTCGCCGCCTTGCTACGCGCGCCGGCGATGTTGAGTTTCTGCGCGAGCGCGTCGCGGCGCTGCTGCAAAGTGGTACGCAGCGTACTGAGATCGCCTTGCAGCGCCAGGATCATGCGCCGATCGCCACGATCGATCCGCTGCGCGGCGGCCAGCAACCGGTCAAGTCGCCGCATTAGCGCGTCATCGTCTGCCTCGGCCACCATCGCGGTCATCTCATGCTCGAGATCAGGGTATCGAACATCTTGTTGACGGCGGTGATCACCTGCGACGCGGCCGAATAGGCCTGCTGCGCGGAGATCATGCTGCTGAACTGCTCGTTGGTATCGGTGGTGCTGGATTCCAGCTCACTGCCAAAAATGGTGCCGGCGCCGTTGGTGCCGGATTCCTGCAACGCAGCCGTTCCCGATTCTGCCGTTGCCGAATACAGCCCGTTGCTCTGGGCTTCCAACTGATCGGCAGCGGCAAATGTCGCCACCGGGATCTTGTAGATCGCAATGGTCTGACCGTTCGAGTAGGTGGCATTGACGATGCCGTTTTCGCCAACCGAGATGTTGCTCAGTTTACCGAATGCGAGACCGTCGGACTCGATGCGGGTGATGTTTACAGCAGGAGTAGATAGGCCAGAGGCATATTGCGTCAGCCCATCGGTGCCGCCTACGGTGCCGAGGTTGAGCGTAATGTTGCTGTCCGCCGCCCCTGTGGTCCAACCAGTGATCGCCAGCGTTGCCGGACTGGGATTGGTGCTGGCCAGCGAACCGTCGGTATTGAAAGAAACCGACACGGTGCTGGTCGGGGTTGCCGCGGTTGTCGTCGTCGAATCCGACGACAATGTCGGCTGGCCGAAGCTCGCGCTCCAGGTATTGTCCGCGGTCTTTGCCCAGGTCACTTGGATCGAGCTCGACGTTCCCAGCGAATCGTAGACCGACATCGACGTGGTGAACGTATCGCCAACCGCGGCATCCGCCGGCAGATTGGCCGAGAAGGTGGTGGTCGCCGTCGCGCTGCCGCTGGTCTGCGCCACACTCGTGTCAATTGCCGTGAGATTTCCGCTGCTAGCGCTGCCAATCACATTGCCGGCCGCATCGGTGCGCCAACCCAGAAGATAAGCGCCGTTATTGACGAGATAGCCGTCGGAATCCGTCGTGAACCCGCCGTTGCGCGTGTAGAGCGTCGAGCCGCCGGTCAGCGACGTCGTCACCGGAAAGAAGCCGTTACCCTGGATCGCGATGTTGGTGGAGGTCGACGTTGTCGTCAGCAGGCCCTGTGTCGTGATATTGGACTTCGAGAGCGTCGTCACGCCGCCGGACGAATAGGCCGATGCGCTGGACGAACCCGTCACCAGCGACTCGAACGATGCCGAGTTTGTCTTGTAGCCGACCGTCGATGAGTTTGCGATATTGTCGGAAATCATCGCCAGAGCCGAGCTCTGGGCGTTAAGAGCGGAGATGGCTGAAGACAGCGCGCCGGATAGACTCATAATCAGTACTCCAAAGTAAACTCAGGAAGTGACGCCGATGACGTTGCTGGTGCTCACGGACGTGCTCCCGATATTGAGCATCGGAGTGCCGGACGAGTTGTCGATCGAGGTCACCTTTCCGGTGACGGTCGTGTAGCCGTAGACAGACTGACCAGTGCTATCGGTGGCCGAGACGTTGAGCGTGTACTGGCCACCGTCGGTCAGCTGGGTGCCGTCCGTCGTCGTGCCGTCCCAGGTGAAGCTGTTGGTGCCGGAGGCCGTGGTTCCGCTTCCGGTCCACACCGTGTTGCCGGATGAATCCTTGACACTCAGCGTGACATCGGAGGCGGCGGACTCGAGCGAATAACCGAACGAGATCTGGCCATCCTTCAGCGTGCCGGTGTCGGTTTTGGCGGTAACAGTCTGGCCGATATAGTTCGACGAGTTCAGCGTGAGCAGGCTGTTGAGCGACGACACCAGCGTGCCCATATTGCTGTTCAACGTCTGCTGCTGATCGAAATTGGCGTAGGACGTGAGCTGATTGATGAAGTCGGTCGAATTGGTTGGGTCGAGCGGATTCTGGTTCTGCAACTCGGTCACCAGCAGGTTCAGAAATTGCTGCGACGTAATGGCGGAGGTCACCGACGAAGACGACGCCGTCGAGGCTGTCGTGGTCGTGGTTGACGTCGTTGCAGCTACAGTCATGGCGCGCTCCGGCGATATCCGCGCGCGCAGCGCTGCGGAATTGCGTCAGTGAGAAGAGTGCTCGTGAAGTCCGTTCCTTATTGAAACGGGTGGTCTCGGCCGTTCAGGCAAAGATTCTTTGCAGGCCGCTCCTGCCCGCGAGCCATCGCGCTCCGTTACAAGAAAGCGCTGTGCCGCGGAGGTTTTCTGAAATTTTTTGGCGCGAGCTATTGGCGCTCAAGCGCGGCAAAAATTGCCCGCTGGGACGGCCGAGGGAGGTTTTGTAGAAGGCCGAAACGGGAGGCAGTCGCGCACGGGATTGTCCGCGGCACTGGCGGGATTGGAGCGACCGTAACGGAAGCGTCAGCTACTTGCTGTCAGGCTTGGTTGCCGGCTTCGCGGGAACCACATCGGATTGCCGAGCTTTCTGCATGATCCGGTCTACCAAGCCATCCGGCGCGCGCACGACGCCCGATGGCAGGGCACGGCGCAGCAATTGCGCCTCGGCCATCGCCGCACGCGCCTGTTCCGACGTCCGCAGCAACGCGACCGCGGCGTCCCGCCGGTTATCTGGCCAGGTTGACACGTCTTCACCGTGCCGACCCAGCAGGTCTTCAAACTCGGGAATGTCCATTCTGGAAACTCGCCCGGCACGCACCTGATCGTACGTTGCATGTCAGCCCTCGTTCGGACTGGCACGCCAGCGTCCTAAGACAGACCGGGTCGCGAGGCAATGCTGCCCCGACTTTTCAACCACAAAAAGACATCGAACGATCCTAAACTCTGCAGGTGCGATGAATTCACCGTGCCCGCCGGTGTCGATCTGATCAGGCGGGCTTCGCGGCACTCCGCGCGACGACAATCCAGGCGTCACGAAGCTCGGTCAGGCTCGCAATGATCCGGCCATAGCACTGCGCCGCGTTCGGCTGCCCGAACGACCGCAGGCAGGCCATGATCAGCGTATGATAGGTGGTGTGCAGGCCTCCCGCGACCTCGCCTCCGCGATCGAAATTCAGGTTATGGCTCAGTCCGCGCAGGATGGCAGTCGCCCGGATCATCAGATCGTGGCTCTCCTCGAATTTCTTCTCCTCGGACGCCGTCACCGATTTCTGCAATGCCGTAATCGCCCCATCGATCATCATGACCACCGCCCGCAACGGCGGTACCGCGACCGCTGCCTGTCGATAGGCCTGGGCGGCCTGAAAATTCGCTTGATGCTGCATGACTAATCACTCGACGCGTTGAGAAGGGCGGACAGATAATCCAGGGTGGAATTGGCCGACGAGATCGCTGACTGATATTTGGCGTATTGGGTGGTCAGCATTGTACGATAGATCGCGGCGCGCTCGTTGATGTCATCGATCTGCTGCTGCATCCGGTCATCCTGGGATTGCAAATTGGTGATCAGATCCTGCAGTGAGCCGCTGGTCTTGTTCGATGCGGCACTCGCGATCGCGTTGATCTGCGCCGCAATCCCGATGGTCGACGTGATGGTCACCGATGCCGATGACGTACTGCTGTAGCTGAAGGCCATGCCGGAATAGATCGTGCCGGCCTTTCCGATGATCGTCCGGCCGGACACGGTAAACAGCGAACTGTCTCCCCCCACCGAGACCGACAATGCACCGGAGCTATCGACCGCAATATCCATCACGAAGGACGATGGCGGCGATGAACTTGTATTGACAACCGCGAGCGCCGCCGACGAACTCGTGGTCTTGGTGGCGAGAAGCGCGATGACACCGTCAAGATTGTCGGCCAGGGTTGTGGCGAGCGTGCTCGTATCGAGCACAAGATCGTTCGTGTCCGAGAACGACAGGCCGAGATCGCTCATCGACAGATCGCCCACGATGGAGTTCAGGACCTGCTCCATCTGCGTCGTGACGCTACGCATGGTGCCGTCGCCAAACAGCACCGCACTCGTGTCTGCGGTTCCACTCGACGACAGCGTCTGCTGCGTGGTTACGTAGTCGCGCACAGCGTTGTAGGACGTGACGAATTGCTGCAATGCAGTCTGGATCGAACTTGTATCGACATCGATGCTGATCTTGACTGTCGATCCCGATGGCGTGCTTTGCAGCAGACTAAAGGAGACGCCGCTCAGTACGTCAGTGATGTTATTGGTGTCGCGCGTCAGCGTAATGCCGTCGACGCTGAAAATTGCGGGTTGCGATTCCTGCAGCACGTCGGTAAACGCGCCGGAACTATCTGTCACGCCCAGGGTCGTGAGCACATCGTCACCCGACATGACACTGGTGATGATATCCGCATTGTCCTTGGTTGCAGACAGGATCATCTCGTACTGATTGCTCGAGATCTGGATGATCGAGGCTTGGACGTTCGTCGTGGACGTCTGTGCGTTGATCGTATCGACGAGATCCTCCAGCGTCATCCCGCTGGTGACCGAGATATCGGCACTTGTGCCGCCTTCCAGGCCGATCGAGAAAGTGCCGGCCAGACCGAGATCGGCACTCTTGTCTGCAACTGCGGTGCCGATCACCTTGTGAGCCGTGGCGATCTGGGTCACCGTGAGCGTGTGATCGCCGGTCGCCGCGCCGTTGCTGATGGCCATCGAGACGGCAGAACTGGCGCTCACGTCGCCAGTGGATGTAATGGTCGCCGATCGCGCTCCATAGGCACTCGACGACAGTGAATTGACGATCGACTTGGAGAGCGAAGTCGTGTCGGTCGTCAGCGTCGTCAGCAGCGTCTGCAACTGCTGATAGGCCGAGATCTTGGCCTCATTCGCGGTGATGCTGGTCTGGATCGTGGTCGCGGCTGCCGTCTTGGTGGCAACCTGCGCCTCGATCAAGGCGTCCCAATCGACGCTGGTCGTCGTCTTCGTTCCTGAGGTGGTCGTCGCCAAAGCCGCAGTTGCCGCTGCGGAAGTCGAGCTCGTCACCGTCGCCATGCCACCTTACTTTCCTGTACGAAGGTGCGGGTCAGCGTTGCCGCTGGCCCGCGTTTTTGCGGCTTAGCCGAGCAGCTTCAGCAGATATTGCGGCATCTGGTTCGCCGACGATTCCGCGGCAACCGCGGCCTGCACCTTGACCTGCGACGACGACAGCTTGGCCTGCTCGGCTGCGATGTCGACGTCGGTGATCGCGGAATTGGCGGCCTGCAGGTTCTGGGACTGCGTCGAGATCGAGCTGGCGCTGAAATTGAAGCGCGATTCCTGCGCACCGATCGTCGCGCGGGCGGCGGAGACCGTATCGATGGCAGTGTCGAGCGCGTCGATGGCTGCAGTGGCGCCGGCCTGCGTGCTGACATCGAGCGTATCGACACCCAACGTGGCGGAGGTGAGATCGTCGAGCTTCACGGTGATCGTATCGGCCGATGTCGAGCCGACCAGAACGGACGCACCCGCGGCGAATGCGCTGGTACCATCCAGCAGGCTCTGACCGCTATAGCGCGTGCCGGTCGCGATACTGTCAATCTGATCGCTCAATGCGGTAAATTCCGAATTGAGATAGGCGCGGCTGCTGTCGGTCACCGTCGCCGAGGAGGACTGCGATGCCAGCGACTTCATCCGCGAGAGAATGTCGCTGATGTTCGAGGCCCCGCCATCAGCCGTCTGCAGGATCGAGGTCGCCTGCGATGCGTTGGTTGCGGCCTGCTGCAGCGTGGTGACGTCGGATGAAATGCGCGTCGAAATCGCGAGGCCGGCGGCGTCGTCGGATGCCTGGGTGATCTTCGAGCCGCTCGACAGCTTTGAGAGTGAGCTCGACATCTGCGACGAGTTGATATTCAGGTAACGGACTGCAGAATTGGCCGCGGTGTTGGTTGAAATAACGGGCATTAAATTGCTCCTTGAATGTGGCCGCGGATGCGGACCGATCGGGGACCTCTGGACGCAGGCCAGCCCCCGTCCATTCGCTAAACGGAATGGCCCTCACAATTCAGGCGCGGTCTATTTCGGGGCTGGAGATTTATAGTTAGCAATCGCTTAACGAGTGCAGGATGTCCGGCTCGTGGCGGCGCAGGATTTCGCGCAGCTGCTGCCGCCCGCGCTTGAGCAGCGACTCGACCGCCGACACAGTCGTGTTCATGACTTCAGCGATGTCGCCATTGCTCATATTTTCATGGTAGGACAGGATCACCGCGACACGTTGCTGCTCAGGCAGACGCTGCATCGCCGCCTCCAGCAATTTAGCCACCTCATCGCGCTGCATCGTGCTGAACGCATCGGGCTTGATGTCGGCTGGCTCCGGCACGGCATCGACATTGTCGGTGCGTGGCCGACGATGCAGATCGATGCAGCGATTGGTGACAACGCGGTAGAGCCACGTCGAGAATTTTGCGCGGCCGTGCTCCCATTGCCCGCGATGCGTCCAGACCTTCAGCATCGTGTCCTGCACCACATCCTCAGCATCGGCACGACTACCCAGAAGCCGAAGCGCAATGCCAAACGCACGATCGATATGACGCTCGACAAGACATCTGAATGCCGTCTCGTCATTTGCGGCTAATCTGTCCAGCAGCTCTTCGTCACTATCGCCCGCGGGCTCGCACGCGTCGAGCATCAGAGAATCCTCCGCAGCTTCGAGCTGCACCGGCATTGTTTCGACAGCGTCTGCAATCTGGAGCGCGTACGTCATGCCCTTCTCCCATTTCTCCGCCGACAAACGGCCGTTCTGGTCGACCTCTCACTCTTGAACGGGTGACGCGCGACGATCAGGCGATGAATTTTGCTTATTTTACAAATACTTGATGGGAAAAAACTGCCTAGAACTAGGCAGAAATTTCTACACTGGCTGTTGCGGCCACGTCGGGCCTGATGGGAACAGGTCATCAAAGCATCTCGAGAAATCGCATCGACTGCGGCGAGTGATGGAAAGAATTCTTACGCACACAACGACAACACCTGCAGCGATACGACATCACTCAGCAATCGAAGACCGATGCTAACAACTCTGCAGCAATGGATTCGACGGTAGACAACGTCTCACTGGGAAATTCTTGCCGAATCGCAATTTGAAAATAGCGGACTGCGTCGTCGGAAAAAGAAAAAACGCTTGCATGCGGCGCTCATCTGCGGCGCATCGCGATCTTTTTTGTTTCAGAACATTGACCGCGTGCATCCAACGTGCACGCGCAATGAAGATACACACAGTAGAAACAAACCGCACCGAGCTGAAACATATAGAAGCATATTGTGCCGACGCATCGCAGAGATATCCGCCTGACGACGTCGGCTCGTTCGTATCAGTCAAAGCATTCAAACGAACGAGACAGCGGCGATGAACGACAGCTTGGACGATATCCTCCGGCAGCATGCGCGCGCCCCGCGACTGGGCGCGCTTCAACGTGCACGCTTGCGTCAGGTAACGAGCCGGTGCCATGGCATTGTCGACTGGGATGGCGTCAGTGCCGTATCTCAGCCTGGCGCTGCGGTCATTGTGTTCGAAGCGACGCACGCTGTGCGCGTTCAGGCGCTAATCGAATCCTTGCACGAGAATGCAATCGTCATTTTGCTCGTTGGTGAGAGCCCAGCCTTCGACGGCCTGAAGTCGAAATTACACGCACACGGGTCACTCGGCGCCGAGGGCGCGGATGCGCCGCATCAGGTGTGGTGGGGCGGCGTCAAGCCCCTCACGGTGCCGACCGGATTGTATCGAAAGCAGGATACGCTTTTCATCTCGTCATTCGAGAGTTCAGACATTCAGGGCGAGGATGCCGGCCTTACCGCAGATCTGAAGCGGTTGGGCCTCGATCACGTCGTAACGCAGATATCACCGAACTGCAGCAACGCCCGGCAAGGCACATCGAAAGTCGATTTCATCATCGAGCAGTGGAGCCAGGCATGCCGCCCGGTGTTCTGGATCGACGCTCAGGCGCGGCTCGCCAATCTTCCACTGCTTCCGCAGGCGCTGGGCTGTGACTTCGCAGTCAACCGTCGCCCGAATGGGGTGATGAATACTGGCGCGCTGTTCTTCCATCAGACCGAGCGCGCCGAAGCGCTGCTCGACATCTGGCGGCGCCTCACCTGCAGCCACCCCAATCTGCCGGAGTCCTTCCTGCTGGATCAGGCATGGGCGCTCACAAATGCGCAGCGGGAGATCGAAACCGCCTGGCTGCCGGACACCTACTGGCAAAAAGATGATGTGAGGCCGCGCGTCGACGGCACGATCCTCGCTCATGCCTGTAACAATGATGATCATCCATTGGAAAAATTCGCTGAACAAATGCAGTTGGGGCGCAGGTTCGAACGCCATCAGGCTCCGGAAGCTCACCTCGTCATGAAAGGCGCCGCCGGCGGCCGCGGGCTGATCACAGTCGTGATCAGGGACATCCTTGCAGGCAGCACGACGGACATCGCCGAGTCGGTGGAAGCAGCAGCAGCAGCGTTTGCCACCGACAACGGCGGGTTTTCGCAGATGGAGATTGTGCTCTGCGGCTGGGACGACGAAGTCAGGTCCGTTCTCCAGATCGAGGACTATGCGTGGACACTGATGACCGACGTATCGGAACGTCTGCGGCCGAACTGCTTCAGCTCGCTCAAGCGCCGACGCGCCAGGCACGATTTGCATGCGCTGGAATACACGTCAGAGGATGAGTCAGAGGGCAAGATTACTTCCGCCATTCAGTTGGTCGATCCGTCACTCGGCGCCAAGCTGAAGCGAAGTGGCACGGCTGACCACATCTTTATTCGGAAACCTGCCTAGGCGCGTCCTAATATCGTTACAGAGGTCCCCAGCGTAAATTAAGCCGGCTCGACCTTGAACAGACAATGATCGTGAGTGCCTTCAGCCTCGCAATAGACCTCCTGCGCCCGCAACTTGACCTCACGACCGGCACTTGCGGCAACATATTCGAGCGAGCCCTCGAGCCAAGACGCAAACATGTAACACACCTTGCGACCACTGTTGCGGCGCTCGCCATCAACCATTGCCGAATTTCGCAAGCGCACTGTCGCCGTCCCTGCTTCCGGCGACACGTCGAGCACATCGAATTGGCCCCATCCGCGCTGCGTGATGCGGCGCATATAGTGACGGAACACATCGACGCCGGACATGCCGTGGAATTCGGCTTCCTTCTCGCACCAGTAATAGGCCGAGCGATGGCCGGCCGGCCGCAGAATGCGCTCCAGCTCTGCAGCTCCCACCGCGGCCTCGATGGCGAAGTGGTTGTTCATGTAAAAATGCTGCGGCACCAGGATCATATTGGTCGCGTCGACCGACCAGCGCCCGGTCTGATCATCGACATTGATGTCAACCTGCGGCTTCCCCATCTCAGGCTCCCCAGACGGTCTTCAGGAGATTGACCCAGTTCTTGCCAATGACGGCCTCGATGCGCGAGGCTTTCCAACCGCGCTTCTCCATGGCGGCGGTAAGATTCGGCCATTCGCCGATAGTCTTGATGCCTTCGGGATTGATGACGTCGCCGAAATTGGTGAGGCGGCGGCCATATCCCTTGTCATGGGTGATCCAGTCGAAGAATTCCTGACCATAGCCCTGCGTGAAGTCGGTGCCGATGCCGACGCTGTTCTCGCCGCAGATATCGATGACGTATTCTATTGCCTCGACATAATCGTCCACAGTCGATGCCGGACCGCGCTTCAGGAAAGGCGGGAACATGGTGACGCCCACAAAGCCGCCGTAATCGACGATGAAGCGCAGCTGCTCGTCGGACTTGTTGCGCGGATGCTCCTTCAAGCCGGCTGGCAAGCAGTGCGAATAAGCAACCGGCTGCTTGGAGGCGAGGATGACGTCTTCGCTGGTCTTCGATCCGACATGCGACAGGTCGCAGAGGATACCGAGGCGGTTCATCTCGGCGACGACCTCGCGACCGAAGTCGGACAGGCCACCGTCCTTGGACTCGTAGCAGCCGGTGCCGACCAGGTTCTGCGTGTTATAGGCCATCTGGATGATGCCGACGCCGAGCTCCTTGAACAGGCCGAGATAGCCGATCTGATCCTCGATACCGGTGACGTTCTGCCAGCCCAGGATGATGCCGGTCTTGCCTTCCTCTTTGGCCTTCAGGATGTCAGCGGTGGTGTAAACCTGCTTGAGGATGTCGTCGTTGTCTGCGAACCAGCGCTTCCACTTGACCACATTGCGCATGGTGGCTTCGAAGCCTTCCCAGACGCAGCAGGTGCAGTTGGCGGCTGTCAATCCGCCCTTGCGCATGTCCTCGAAGACCGGGCGCCCGAAATCCGAGATGATCAATCCATCGACGACGATGGCGCTTTCATGGATGCTTGAGGACATGACGTTTCCTTTCAGATGATAGTCTGACTTTTCGTTATGATGCGGCAGCCATACCGGCTAGCGCGACGTTCTTTCTGATCAGTGCGCCCCACCGAAGTAGGCGCTTTGGACTTCCTCGTTCTTTGCCAGCATCTCGGAGTCGCCCTGGACGATGATCTTGCCTTGCGACAGCACATAGCCGTAATGGGCGATGGCGAGGGTCTGGTTGACGTTCTGCTCGACCAGGAGGACCGTCACACCGGTTTCGTTCAACCGGCGGACGATGTTGAAGTTCTCCTGCACGAACAGTGGAGACAGGCCCAGCGATGGCTCGTCGATGATCAGAAGCTTGGGATCCGTCATCATTCCGCGGCCGATCGACACCATCGCCTGCTCACCGCCGGACATGGTGCCGGCAAGCTGCTTGGCGCGCTCTTTCAGGCGCGGAAACACCTCATACACCTTGCCAAGGCGCGCTTTGACCGTCTTCTCCGCATTGACGAGATAGGCGCCGACCCGAAGATTCTCTTCGACGGTCATCTTCGCGAAGATCCTGCGCCCTTCGGGAATGCACGCAATCCCGAGACCGACGATCTCATGGGTTGCCATCTGGTCGAGCGTCTTGCCTTCGAATGCGATGGAGCCGGCGCGCGGCGGCGTCAGCCGCAGAATCGAGCGTATCAGCGTCGACTTGCCGGCACCATTGGAACCGAGGATACAGGTGATCTTGCCCGGCTGCACGTCGATGGAAATGCCGGACAGCACGTCGGCCCGATCATAGGCGGTGAAGATGTTCTCGACTGTGAGATGACCGCTCATGCTTGCCCCAGATAGGCTTCGCGGACCACAGGATCGGCCGCGACATCACGGAATTTGCCTTCGCAGATCTTCTTGCCGTAGTTCAGCACGACACAGCGATCGGTGACGCGTTCGATCAAGCCCATCTCGTGCTCAACAATGATGATCGTGAGCCCGCCGAGCGATTTGCGGATGCCGAGAATTTCATCCACCACCTGATCCGTCTCGTCATGGGTCATGCCGGCAGACGGCTCATCGAGCAGCACAAGCTTTGGCTTGCCGATCAATGCGCGGCAGATCTCAACCCTGCGCCGATCGATCATGCCGAGCGAGATCGCCGGATCGAACAGCTTGTTCGGCAGCGCGGGATTGAAGACATGCAGCAGCTCGCGGGCTTCATCCGCGATTTTCTGCGCTTCCGCGGCGAATGATTTCCGCTGCACGATATTGTGCCAAAGGCCATTGTTCAGCGTTCGCTGCGCACCCAGCGCAATATTGTCGAACACCGACAGCGACAGGCATAGGCGCGATCGCTGGAACGTGCGCGACAGGCCATAAGACGAGATGTTGTGAGCCTTCTCGCGGGTGATGTCGATGTCACCCAGCAAGATCTTGCCTGCACTTGCGGAATAGACACCGCTGATCACATTGAGAAACGTGGTCTTACCCGAGCCGTTCGGCCCGATCAGTCCGAGCACTTCGCCATTGCGGACGTCAATGTTCAGCTCATTAAGTGCGAACAGGCCGCCGAAACGAACCGTCAAGCCGCGGCTCTCGAGCAGCACGTCGTTGGACAAGCTCGTCATGCGCTTGCCTCCGTATGCAGTTTCCGGACCCGGCGCGCCACGAGGCCATCCGGGCGCATGGTCAGGATCGCAATGACCAGGATGGCATAGAAGATGAGCCGGTATTCCTGGATGAACTGGAGCTTTTCGGGCAGCAGGACGACGATCAAGGCCGCCGGCAGCACGCCCCAGCGATTGCCGATGCCGCCCAGGATCACGATGGACACCATCACCAGCGAGTCGCCGAATGTGAAATTCGCGGGTGCGATGAACCCAGTCATTTTCGCATAGACCGCCCCCATCAGGCCGGCCAGGAAGTTGCCGATCGTGAATGCCAGCACTTTCCAGTAAGCTATCTTTAGTCCGAAAACGGATGCTGCGGTCTCATCGAGGCGCACCACATCGAACCAGACACCGACCCACGAGCGGTCCAGCAGTCCGACAAAGATCATCGCCAGCGCTGTCAGAATACCGGTCAGGATCACGTAGTTCACATAGGACGACAGCACGAGGCCGAAGATATGGATGTCATTGGTGAAGTCCCAGCCAAACAGATTGATGCCGGGAAGCTTCAGGCCCTGCGGACCGCCAAAGAAGTCATTCGCATCGAGAAAGACATTAAACATCACGCCGAACGCCATGGTCGTCAGCGCGCCGTAATGTCCGCGGGTGCGCAGCACCGGGAGGATGAGCAGCGAGCCGATGAAGACCGCGACCAAGCCGCCGCAGACCAAAACCAGCGCATCGGGCAGGCCGCCCTGCTGCCCCAGCATCGCCGCGGTATATCCGCCGGTGCCGGCGAAAGCTGCGGCTGCAAAGTTGGTCAGGCCAGCATAGCCCATCTGCACAGTAAGGCCGAGGCAGATCGTCGCGTAGATCAGCACCGTTGCCAGCATCAGCAGGCCGAAATTGTCGTCGCGCAGCACGAAGATGACAGCGAGCGAGGCCACCATGATCAGGCCACGCAGCAGCCAGGGATTTTCCGAAGCGGCGACTTCCATCGCGGCGACGCCTCCGAACCGAGCGGCGCAGAAGCAGAATGCAGCCGTAATCGCCAATGCGGCACCGAGCAATTTCTGGTTTTCGATCAGGACCAGCGCAGTGAGCGCCACTGCAGCGAAGGCCACAGCGACAAAAAGCGGCCACACCGGCACCCGTGCAAGCATCCGAGAGGTCGGCGTCATACCCGCTCGCTCCCGCGCTCGGCGAGAAGCCCGGTCGGCCTCCAGGTGATGAGGACGATGATCAGCACGAAGGCAAACACGTTCTTGTAGTCGCTCATCGACGGCATCGCAGCGACGACGAAAGTCTGCAGCCCCGCGAACAGATAGCCTCCGATGATCGCGCCCCAGATATTGCCGAGACCGCCCACGATCGCAGCCGTGAAGCCGATTACGGCCAACAGCAGGCCCATGCTGTAATTGATCTCGCTGTAATACAGCGCATAGATCATGCCGGCGAAGCCTGCGGTGATGGAGCCCAATGCAAAGGTCAGCGGGATGATGCGACCGAAATTGATCCCCATCACACGTGCCGTTTCGGTGTCTTCGGCCACCGCCCGCATCGCGAGGCCGAATTTGGAGTGGTTGATGATCCAGTAAACGGCGCCGATCGAGGCGGCGCCGGCAATGATCAGAATAATCGCGTCGGTGCGGAAGAACGACGGACCGATATTGAAGCCTCCGGCCGGCAGCAGCTCCGGAAAGCGCTGCGGATTGGTGCCGTTCGGAAAGAACAGCCGGATGGCTTCGCGGATGGCCGTACCGACCATCATCGTCATCAGCAGCATGTTGAGCGGCGGTGCATTGCGCAGCGGCATGATAAGGAAATGCGAAATGCCGGCGCCGACCACCGCGGTCAGTGCCATTGCCACGCACAGCGCGACAATGAACTGCAGCGGCACCGACAGTCCCAGCGCGTTCGCCGCCCAGACGGCGACGAGGCCTCCGAAGGCGCCGAGCGTGAGCACGTCCCCGTGCGAGAACTTGATCACGTTCATGACGCCGAAGAAGATGGTGAACCCCATGGCGACGAGGCCATAGATCGTTCCTTGCATCAAGCCGTTCAGCAGGTGTTGACCGATCATACCCATGGATGTCCCGACGATCCGCGCTTACGGCAGGTTCTTGAGCTTGCGCTTGCCGGACACGTATTCGCTTTCTTCCCAGACCACCCACTTGCCGTCCTGGACGACATAACTCGTGGTCAGCGGCGTGATGTTCTGGCCATGGTCGTCGAAGGTGACCGGACCGACGATGGACGGACGGTCCTTCACATCGCCGAGGTCGGCGGTAACCTTGGCGCGATCCGGCCCGACCTTCTCGATGGTCTCCATGACCAGACGGGTGGCGACATAAGCGAACGGTCCATAAGCTTCCGGCGGTTCCGAATAGCCGGCAGCCTTGTAGGCATCCGCAAACATCTTGCCGCCCGGCATCTTGGACAGCGGCGGGCTGTCGAAGAAGGTCAGCGTGCCTTCGGCGAGCTCCGGACCAGCGGCGTTGACGAACGCGTCGCCCATGATGCCGGAATTGCCCTCCAACTGCGCGTTGATGCCGAACTTGGCCATCTGCGTGCGGAGGCGCGCGCCGAGCGGCGTCAGGCCACCAAAATAGATGACCTCCGGATTGAGCTCCTTGATCTTGGTCAGCTCGGCCGACAGATCCTGCTGATCCGGCGGGACCGAGAAGCTGCCCAGGATTTCATTACCGTTCTCGAGCGTGAACTGGGTGAAGTACTTGTTCATCGACTTGCCGTAGTCGGTGGAGTCGGCGAAGGACACGAATTTCTTGTAGCCGCGTGCCTTCATGAACTGCGCGCCGATGCGGTTCTGGCCGATCAGGATGCCGCTGACGCGGTGCACTTCCGGATACTTCTTGGCATAGGTAATTTCGGGCAGCACTGCCGCCCACACGACCATCGGCATCTTGAAGCGATTGAAGATATCGACGGTGGCAATCGCAGTCGCGGAACAGTAATGCGGGATCGCGGCAATGATCGAACGATCGGACGCGATCTTGGTGACGACCTGCACGCCCACGTTGGGCTTGCATTCGTCGTCAAGCACGACGAGCTCGTACTCATATTTGGTGTTGGGCTCGGCATTCATCAGCTTCACGGCCAGTTCGGCCGAGTTGCGTCCGCCAATACCGTGAGGCGAAATAGCGCCGGTCAGCGGACCCACGAAAGCAATCTTCACCTTGTCCTTGGCGAAGGCCGCGCTGAAGCCGCCAAAGGCCAGTGGCAACACGCTCGCAACGGCCAATGCGGCCAAACCACGCTTGCTAATCGTCCCCATCGCTGATCCTTCCAGGTTGATCCAGCCTGCAACGCTAGTGGTCCGCGAATGCGGCAGATAGGATGCACGCGCGCTGTTGCTTGTAGAATTGCGTCATAACTACCGAATATCGACTGCCTGTTCTTGGTTCGCGCGCCGACTGCTCGTCGGACTATTTTGCGTAGCAAACACAATGATTTCCGCTGCGCTGCAAAATTCATCGCGAAGATCAAATCTTGGCCTGTCGATGCTTTTCAAACGAGCATTCGTCGTCGCATTGCGGGCGCTAGAACACCACCGTTCTGCGTCCATTCAAAAGGACACGACGCTCGAGATGAAGCCGCACAGCGCGCGCCAGCACTCGCGACTCGATGTCGCGCCCAACGGCGACGAGATCGTCCGAGGACGACGCGTGCGTCACCCGTTCGGTCTCCTGTTCGATGATCGGGCCCTCATCGAGATCCGGCGTCGCGTAATGCGCGGTAGCGCCGATGATCTTGACGCCCCTGTCGTGGGCCTGGTGATAGGGCCGCGCGCCCTTGAAGCTCGGCAGGAAGGAGTGGTGGATGTTGATGACGTGACCATAGAGCTTGCTCGACAGATCGTCCGACAGGATCTGCATGTAACGTGCAAGAATGACCAGATCGGCGCCTTCCCTCAGATACAGTTCGTAGAGTTGCCGCTCCTGCTCTGGCTTGGTCTCGTTGCTGACGGGCCAGTGATAGTACGGGATCCCCGCCTTCTCGGCGATCGCTTCGCAGTCGCGGTGGTTTGACACAATCGCGACGACCTCGGCTTTCAGCCAGCCGACTTTAACCTGATACAGAAGCTGCTCGAGACAATGGTCCGACTTGGAGACCATGATGATCACTCGGGGACGCGACGCTGCATCGACCAGAACAGCGTTCATCTCGAATCGAGACAACACCGGATTGAGCACAGATTCCAGTATCTTTCGACTGACCGCGTCCGGCGTCTCGAAAGCAATGCGCATAAACAGGCGGTTGGTTGTCCGGTCCCAGAACTGCGCGCTTTCCAGGATGTTGCTGTCGACATCGGAAATCGCCGTCGCAACGGTCGACACGATGCGCGGGCGATCCTGGCAATAGAAGGTCAGTATCCAGTTCTTCTTCGTCATCTTGCTTGTCTCAGTGGTGGGATCGACCGTGTGGCTACGATCGCCATGGACTGGAAACATGTCGGTGTGGCTGCCGCACAGCGGGACGGCGGACGCCCTGCATCACGCGATCTGACGATGCCTGTCGGCGCGGTGTCGCGTCAGCCTTTTGCCGACACCTTCGAAGATCGCCGTGATCGGCGCCTGCGGCTTGTGGACGGTGACACGCACGGCGCTGGCGCGCGTGAACATTCAGCCCTTGGATGAATATCCCGTCCGCCTGCCCCTCTCCCACACGCTCCATCAAGCGGCCTAATCAGGACCGATAGATCGGGAACGACGCAACCAGCTCGGCGACGCGGCCACGTACCTTTGCCTCGACCTCCGGCGCTCCCTGGTCTGGCGCGCCGGAATTCGCATCCAGGACGGTGGCAATGAGCTTGCCGACTTCTTCGAATTCACCGACGCCAAAACCGCGCGACGTCGCGGCCGGCGAGCCGAGCCGGATGCCCGACGTGATGGTCGGCTTCTCCGGATCGAACGGGATACCGTTCTTGTTGCAGGTGATGTTCGCCCGCCCGAGCGCCGCCTCGGCGAGCTTGCCGTTCAGGTTCTTCGGCCGGACATCGACCAGCATCAGGTGATTATCGGTGCCGCCGGTGACGATCGGATAGCCGGCCTTTGAAAGCGTGTCCGCCAGCGCGCGCGCATTGGCGACGACGTCGGCCGCATATTGACGGAACGAGGGCTGCAGCGCTTCGCCGAACGATACCGCCTTGGCGGCGATGACATGCATCAGCGGCCCGCCCTGCAATCCCGGGAAGATCGCCGAATTGATCTTCTTGGCGATGTCCTCGTCATTGGTCAGGATCAGTCCGCCGCGCGGTCCGCGTAGCGTCTTGTGGGTGGTCGAGGTCACCACATGCGCATGCGGGAACGGCGACGGATGGACGCCGCCGGCGACGAGACCAGCGAAATGCGCCATATCGACGAACAGGTAGGCACCGACCGCATCCGCGATGCGGCGGAACGCAGCAAAATCCCAGAACCGCGAATAGGCCGAGCCGCCGGCGACGATGACCTTCGGCTTGTGCTCCACTGCCAGCTTCTCGAGCTGCTCCATATCGATGGTGCAGTCGTCGCGGCGAACGCCATAGCTGACGACGTTGAACCACTTGCCCGACATGTTCGGCTTGGCGCCATGGGTGAGATGGCCGCCTGCCGCAAGATCGAGGCCCATGAAGGTGTCGCCGGGCTTCATCAGCGCCATGAACACCGCTTGGTTGGCCTGGCTCCCGGAATTCGGCTGCACATTGGCATAGCCGCAGCCGAACAGCGTCTTGGCGCGCTCGATCGCAACCTCCTCGACTTCGTCGGCGAAGCGACAGCCGCCATAGTAGCGCCGGCCGGGATAGCCTTCGGCATATTTGTTGGTCAGCACCGAGCCCTGCGCCTGCAGCACTGCACGCGATACGATGTTCTCGGACGCGATCAGTTCGATCTCGTCACGCTGCCTGCCGAGTTCTCCGGCCAGCGACGACGAGATGGTTGGGTCTGCTTGGGCGAGATCGGTCGTGAAGAATGCCTCGCGTTCGGCTTGGGTCATGGTCTTCCCTCAACATTCTGCCAGATTGACAGCGAGACCTCCCAGTGAGGTCTCCTTGTATTTCGATTGCATGTCGCGCCCGGTCTCGCGCATCGTCGCGATCACCTTGTCGAGCGGCACCACATGGGTGCCGTCGCCCTGCAACGCGAGCGACGCCGCATTGATCGCCTTCACGGCACCAAAGGCGTTGCGCTCGATGCATGGCACCTGCACCAACCCACCGATCGGATCGCAGGTCATGCCAAGGTGATGCTCCATGCCGATCTCGGCAGCGTTCTCGATCTGCTCATTGGTGCCGCCGAGCACCGCCGCGAGCCCCGCCGCCGCCATCGAACAGGCCGAGCCGACCTCGCCCTGGCAGCCGACTTCCGCGCCGGAGATCGACGCATTCATTTTGAACAGCGCGCCGATAGCGGCGGCAGTCAGCAGGAACACGCGCATGTTTTCAGGTGACGCCTCGCGGCAATGGTCGCGGAAATAGCGAAGCGTCGCAGGAATGATGCCGGCCGCGCCATTGGTCGGTGCCGTCACCACCTTGCTGCCGGCCGCATTCTCCTCGTTGACCGCGATCGCATACAGACTGACCCAATCCATCACCTCATGCTGGGCGCGGCTGTTCGAGCTTGCAGCGGCGAGAAGGCGCCGATGCAGTGAGGGCGCGCGGCGCTTGACGTTTAGGCCGCCCGGCAGCTGCCCCTCTTTGGTCATGCCACGATCGATGCAGTCCATCATCACCTGGATGATGCGATCGAGCCGTTGCTCGATCTCGTCCGCCGGGAGCGACGACATCTCGTTGGCCATGACGATCTGCGCAATCGACAGACCGGTTTTCGCACCGATCTCGAGCAGCTGCCTGCCCGACCTGAAAGGATGCGGGACGGGAACGTCCTCGACAATCCCGACGACGCCGACCTGCGCTTCCGGAACGACAAAGCCGCCGCCAACGGAGCACCAGCGCTCGCCGTGAAGGAGATTACCGTCCCCCCCAAAAGCGGAGAGTGCCAGCGTATTCGGATGGTTTGGCGGCTCGGTCACGCCGTCGAAGATGATGTCATTGGCGAAATCGAACGGAACGTTACGCCGCTCGGCAACCCGCAGCGTGCCCGCCGCGCGGGCGTCATCGACCAGCGTCTCCGCTTCTTCCGGATCGATCGTTTCCGGAAACTTGCCAGCAAGACCGAGAACGACCGCCTTGTCGGTGCCATGGCCGCGACCGGTCCAGGCCAGCGAGCCGAACAGCTCGACCTTCACGCGCGCGACATCCTTCAGCAGGCCGCGCTCCGCAAGCTGGCTGGCAAACAGCGCCGCGGCCTTCATCGGTCCCATCGTATGTGACGACGACGGCCCGATGCCTATCTTGAAGAGATCGAACGTTCCAATCATCGCGCGGTCTCCAGGGCGCAGCCGGGCTGCTAGGACAGGCTTCGCGCTTCGTCGAGGAATTGCCAGACATAGGGCGCAAACGAACGCCATACATCCACGTGGAACACGTGCTCTTCAGAACGTGACAGCAGAAGTGATGCCTTGCCCAGCACCGTGCGCGTGCACATCCCGACCGGGAACGCCTTGAGGGACAGATCCAGCGGGCAGCCATGGTTCAGCACCAGCGCCGCCGTTGGACCTGCAACCGCGATGCCATCCGAACGATGGCTGACATCCACCAGCGAACAGGCCTGCCCCTGCAGCGCTACCGACATCCCGCCAAATACCTCGATCGGATTCTCGTTCACCGCCTGGAACAGCCATTCGTCCGGCCCCAACCAATAGACCGACCGGTCGCCGACAGCCTCGAAGCGGCAGGCCTCAAGGCTCGGTTTGACGCCAAAATGCGCCCCGGCAGCCTCGATCGCCTCGGTCTTACCGCGAAACACCAGCTTCGCCGCATCGGGAAGAATCGAGAGCGTCGTGGCGAACGCAGCAGTGGTGCCGGATGACTGCATTGGGGACAACGCGTTCGAACGCATGATCGCAGGACTAAGCATTCAAACGTTCCCCCTTCGGATCGAACAATATCGAGTCGACGACTTTCGCCTTGATCACGCCGTCCGGCATCGGGATCGAGAGCTCCTCACCCATCCGCGAGCGACCGCCGCGAACGAGTGCCAGCGCGATCGAACGGTTCAGCGTCGCGCTCCAGTAGGCGGAGGTGACATGTCCGATCATCGGCACCGGGATCGGATGGGTCGGATCGAGCACGATCTGGGCGCCCTCTTCGAGGACCACCTTGGGGTCCGTCGTCAGCAACCCGACCAGTTGCTTGCGGTCTTCTCTGACCAGCGCCGGCCGCGACAGCGAGCGCTTGCCGACGAAATCCCGCTTCGCCTTGCCGACAGCCCAGCCGAGGCCGGCGTCATCGGGAGTCACCGTGCCGTCGGTTTCCTGACCGACAATGATGTAGCCCTTCTCCGCGCGCAGCACATGCATGGTCTCGGTGCCGTAGGGCGTGATCCCGTAGGGTTTCCCCGCCGCAAAAATCGCTTCCCAGACCGCCCGGCCGTAGCCGGCGGGAACGTTGACCTCGAAGCCCAGTTCGCCGGTGAACGACACGCGGAACAGCCGCGTCGGCACGCCGCAGATACGTCCTTCGCGGACGCTCATATGCGGCATGGCATCGGCCGACAGATCGACGCCCTCGACCAACGGCTCGAGCACCTTGCGCGCATTCGGTCCCTGCAAGGCAATGACCGACCACTGCTCGGTGGTCGAGGTGAGCCACACTTCGAGGTCCGGCCATTCGGTCTGGAGGTAGTCCTCCATCATGGATAGCACGCGGGCCGCGCCGCCGGTCGTCGTGGTGACATGGAAACGATCCGTCGCCATGCGGCCGACGACGCCGTCATCCATGATGAAGCCGTCTTCGCGCAGCATCACGCCATAGCGCAGCCGACCGGGCTCCAGCTTGGTCCAGGCATTGGTGTACATGCGATTCATGAATTCGGCAGCGTCCTTGCCGACGATCTCGATCTTGCCGAGCGTTGAGGCATCGAAGATGCCGACCGACTCGCGCGTCGCCTTGCATTCGCGCGCGACGGCGGCATGCATGTCCTCGCCCACCTGCGGGAAATACCAGGCGCGCTTCCAGACGCCGACATCCTCGAACCGTGCGCCCTGGGCTTCGGCGCATGGATGGATGCTGGTCTTGCGCACGGGATCGAACAGATCACCACGCGATTGGCCGGCAAAGGATCCAAAGGTCGTCGGTGTATAAGGTGGCCGGAACGTTGTCAGGCCGACCTTCGGCACCGCGACATCGATCTGCTTCGACACGACACCGAGGGCGTTCATGTTGGACAGCTTGCCCTGGTCGGTGGCCATGCCGGTGGTCGTATAGCGCTTGACGTGCTCGATCGACCGGAACCCTTCGCGGGTCGCGAGCCGGACATCCTTGGCCGTCACGTCGTTCTGGAAATCGACCCAGGCCCGCTTTTCCGCCTGATGATCGGTCATCACGGAGCCGATGAACGCATCGGCACCCACCGACTGCGCGGAGACCGTATAGCTGCGCTCGCCGCGCGGGGAGAAGCCGGCCTTGGCCGCAGCGTCCCGACCACCCTTGGCGCCGCTTTCGATGACGCTTTCGAGCGCGAACAGTCCCTTGCACGCCCCGACCGAACGCTCACGCTCGACGGACTCGCCAGGCACATAGGCCCGCAGCTCTTCGCTGTAGCTGAGCTTGCCGCGGCTCTGCGAGAACAGATGCACCGACGGCGTGAACCCGCCGGACATCAGGATAAGATCGCAAGCCACCGTCTCGGCATCGCCGCCTTGCGCGTTGGAGATCTGCGCCGACTTTACCCGCAGCCAGCCCGACGTGCCGCGAACGATGCTGTCGGAGCGAACCTTGATGCCTTCGGCGCGTGCCTTGTCGACCCAATAGCCCGACACGCTCTTGCGCAGATCCACGATCACCTGGATCCTGGCACCGGCTGCCTTGAGGTCCAGCGCCGCGCGATAGGCGCTGTCGCAGGCGGTGAATACGACCACCTGCTTGCCCGGCACCACGCCGTACCGATTCACATAGGTCCGGGCAGCACCGGCTAGCATGATGCCCGGCCGGTCATTGTCGGTGAAGACGAGCGGCCGCTCGATTGCGCCGGCCGCCAGCACGACTTCCTTTGCCCTGACCTGCCAGAGCCGCTCACGCGGCTGGTTCGTCGCGGGATTGCTGAGATGGTCGGTGACGCGCTCGTTGAGACCGACGAAATTGTGCGGGTACCAGCCAAACGCCGTCGTGCGCGACATCAGCTTCACATTGGGGCGCTTACGCAATTCATCGAGCGCCGCGCGCGTCCATTCGGCGGCCTGCATGCCGTCGATCGATGCCGAACGATCGGACAGCAGCGAGCCGCCCATCTCTGCCTGCTCGTCGCACAGGATCACGGTGGCATCGCTGTTGCTGGCTTCGAGCGCTGCGGCAAGACCCGCAGGTCCGGCGCCGACGATCAGCACGTCGCAATGCGCAAACACCTGCGTATAGCGATCGGCATCCGGCTCGGCTGGCGCTCTGCCGAGACCCGCCATCCGCCGGATTACCGGCTCATAGAGCTTCTTCCAGGCCGTGCGGGGCCACATGAAGGTCTTGTAGTAGAAGCCCGCCGGCAGGAAGGCCGAGAAATATTCGTTGAGGAAGCCGGCATCGGTCTCGAGCGACGGCCAGCGATTCTGGCTTTCGGCCACTAGCCCGTCATAGATCTCGACCTGGGTCGCGAGCAGGTTCGGCGTATAGCGCGACTGGGCCGCGCCGACACCGACCAGCGCATTCGGCTCTTCCGAGCCGGCGGAGACGAAGCCGCGCGGCCGATGATACTTGAACGAACGCCCGACCAAATTCACGCCATTGGCGATCAACGCGGAGGCCAGCGTGTCGCCGGCCAGACCCTGATACGACTTTCCGTCGAACGTGAAATGAATTGCGTTGCGGCTTTCAGCGCCGTCGCCGCGCCGCACGCGATACGTACCCGTCATGGCTTGGCACCCTGATGTTCGGCTTCGGGGCGCTCGCCCATGCGATAGGTGCGCTTGATGACGTCCGTGGTCGTGTCGCGGCTGGCATTGAAGAAACGGCCGCAGCCATTGGCGTGCCGCCAACGCTCGTGATGCAGCCCCTTGGTATTGTCGCGCATATAGAGATAGGCGGCCCACTCGTCGTCAGTGAGGCTCATCGGGTCGGCCGGGCGGGCGATATGCGCCTGCCCGCCATTGGCGAATTCGGCCTCCGGGCGCGGCCCGCAATAGGGGCAATTGATCAAGAGCATCTCGTTTTCCCCGCTATCAATGCGCCACGGCGGCCGCAGCCGCTTCGTCGATCACGGCGCCATCGCGGAATCGCTCGATGGTGAACGGCGCATTGATCTTGTTCGGCTCATCCTTGGCGATCGTACTGGCGAACACCTCGCCCGATCCCGGCGTCGCCTTGAAGCCGCCGGTGCCCCAGCCGCAATTGACGTACAGCCCGGATACCGGCGTCTTCGCCACGATCGGCGAGCGATCCGGCGTGACGTCGACGATGCCGCCCCAGTTGCGCAGCATGCGCAAGCGCCGGAACGCCGGCACCAGTTCGCAGATCGCATCCAGCGTATGATTGACGATGTGCAGGCCACCGCGCTGCGTATAGGACGTGTAGACGTCCGTTCCCGCACCGATCACCATCTCGCCTTTGTCCGACTGCGAGATATAGGCGTGGATCGTGTTCGACATTACCACGCAGGGGAAGATCGGCTTGACCGGCTCGCTGACCAGCGCCTGCAGCGGGAAGCTTTCCAGCGGCAGACGCACGCCGGCCATGTTCATCACCGTGCTGGTATTGCCGGCCGCGACGACGCCGATGCGCTTCGCATTGATGCTGCCGCGCGTCGTATCGACGCCGACCACCTCGCCGGTCGGCGCGCGGCGGATGCCGGTGACCTCGCAATTCTCGATAATATCCACGCCGAGCGCATCAGCAGCGCGGGCATAGCCCCAGGCCACAGCGTCGTGGCGCGCCGTGCCGCCGCGGCGCTGCAGCGCGCCGCCGAGGATCGGATAACGCATGGACCCACCGACATTCAGCGGCGGACAGAATTCTTTGCATTCCTCCGGTGATAGCCATTCATTATCGATGCCGTTGAGACGGTTGGCATGAACGTGTCGCTTGAAGCTCTGCACATCGTGAATGTTGTGCGCCAGCATCAAGACGCCGCGTGGTGAATACATGACGTTGTAGTTCAGCTCCTGCGACAGCCCTTCCCACAGTTTGAGGGCGTGCTCGTAGATCCCGGCGCTTTCGTCGAACAGATAGTTCGAGCGAATGATCGTGGTGTTCCGGCCGGTATTGCCACCGCCGATCCAGCCCTTTTCGAGAACGGCAACGTTTTTGACGCCGTAGCGGCTAGCCAGGTAGTAAGCCGTTGCAAGCCCGTGGCCACCACCACCGACGATGATGACGTCATAGCCCGGCTTCGGTTCAGGCGAACGCCACTGTCGCTGCCAGCCGGCATGACCGGTCAGCCCTACCCGTAGTAATGAAAGCGCTGAAAATTTCTGCATGGCTGTCCACGTTGTGATTGGACGGAGCCTACAACTCGCTGCCGCTTCGCGGCCAGCATCAGCCCGCCAATCATGTTGGATCAGAGCGACATCGGAACGCCGCAGGTTTGCAAAGCCCCGACACGAAACACGTAGATTTGCGACAAGCCGCCCGGCTTCGCTCGCCAGGGTCTCGAATTCGCGGCGTATCCATGCGACACGGATCGCTGCCATGTAGACAGGACGGCATGCCCCGGGCGCACGCAGTCCCGCCCTCGACGATCAAGGACACGCAGGATGAGCATCGAACGCAGCGACGAGGTTCTTCAGTATCTCAAAGACAAGTCGATCGTGGTGGAGACGTTCGAACACCCGCCCGTGCATACGGTGGAAGAGTCGCGTGCGCTACGCGGCGACATTCCCGGCATTCACACCAAGAACCTGTTCCTCCGCGACGGCAAGAAACGGTTCTTCCTGTTCGTCACCGACGAAGCCGCGACCGTTCACCTGAAGTCGCTGGCAAAGACGATCGGCGCCAAGGGCGGATTGTCATTTGGAAGCGCGGAAGCCCTGAAGGAATTGCTTGGCATCGAACCGGGATCGGTCTCGATTCTGGCGCTCTATAACGATGCCAATCAGGCGGTCACTCCCGTCATCGATGCGCGCTTACGATCGGCGGAGCGCATCAATTGCCACCCCATCATCAACAGCCGCACGACATCGCTGTCGGTCGGCGCACTCGACGCATTTCTTGCTGCGATCGGCCGCGAAGCGCAGTTCGCGACGCCAGAAGAGCCGCCGGCTGACCCTCCTGCGCCGCACCGGCCGACCTGATCTGGCCGCAACAATCTGGGGCTTCTCGGTTCCCAGCCGACGCCCCGAACGTCGCGCACCAGGCGAGACGCTTCGCCGCCCTTGCGCGCGCGGCAATGTATTTTTAGGATCAGTCCGTCGCAAATGCCTGCCCCGGCGCGCTGGAGGTATGTAATGATGCGACATGGGTCCGTTTTGGAGCATCGTCTCGCGGCGATCACCCGGATTGCCATTCGACCATATGGTGAATGCGAAGGCAGGGGTGATGCAACCAAAGGTCCGTCCGCTGCGCGTTGGCTTCATTCTGACCAAGAATTTCACGCTGACTGCGTTGGCCAGCTTCGTGGACGTGCTGCGTCTCGCCGCCGACGAAGGCGACAACAGTCGGCCGATCCGCTGCCAGTGGCACATCATGGCCGACACCGACGAGCCGATCCGTTCGAGTTGCGGTCTGCTGATGTATCCGAATTCCCGGTTCCTCGATCCGCGCGAGCTCGATTATGTCGTCGTCGTGGGCGGCCTGCTGCATCAGGGCCCGCAGATCGATGACAAGATCAAGCGCTATCTGCTGGAGGCTGCGAACACCAAGGTCGATCTGATCGGCGTCTGCACCGGCAGTTTCGTGCTGTGGCGTCTAGGCCTTCTCAACCAGAAAAAGTGCTGCATCAGCTGGTACCACTATCGCGATTTCCTGGAGGAATTCGGCGAGACGCTCCCGGTGGCCGACCAGCTCTTCGTCATCGACGGCAACCGCATCACGTGTTCGGGCGGCATGGGCGTTGCCTACCTCGCCGCCCATATCGTGGAACAACGCATGGGCCTGTCGAGCGCGCAGAAGGCGCTCCACATCATGTTGATCGATCGCATGAAACCCGGATCTTCGGCTCAATCGGCGCCGCCGACCGAATTTGCCGAGACCGACGGACGGATCTCGCGCGCGCTGCTAATGATGGAGCAGAACCTATCAGCGCCGCTGTCTGTCGCGCGACTGGCCGGCAAGGTCAGTCTGAGCACGCGGCAACTGGAGCGCCTTTTCAAAGAGGAAACCGGACAGTCGCCGCAGGCGACTTATCTGCGGCTGCGCCTGAAACATGCACGGTGGATGCTGAAAACCGACCTATCGCTGGCCGCGATCGCCGCCGAAACCGGCTTCGTCGACGGTTCGCATCTCAGCAAGGCGTTCAAGGCCGCCTTCAATACCAACCCGTCCGAGGAACGCCGCAGAATAATCGGTCAATCCCACGGGCAAGATGCCGGCGAAGGTCGGCGTATATTCAGTCCGGCTTAGGCGGCACTTGTATGGTCATACACTCCGACGACCTGATCATTCGCCCGGCTGAGCCGGCAGACCGGGCAGACATCTGGTCGGTCATCGAGCCGACCATCCGTGCAGGCACGACCTACGCCCTGGACCCCCTGATGACGAAGGACGATGCTTTGTCCTACTGGCACGGTCCGGATAAACGAACCTTCGTTGCCGTGCGCCAAGGTCAGATCGTGGGATCTTATTATGTGCGCGCCAACCAGGGCGGTGGTGGCAGCCACGTGGCCAATTGCGGCTACATGACGCTGGCGAGCGCGCAAGGCGGCGGTGTGGCGCGCAATATGTGCCTACACTCGCTCGACTATGCCAGAAGCTCCGGATTTCGCGCCATGCAATTCAACTGCGTCGTGAGCAGCAATGTGCGTGCGGTGAGACTCTGGACTACGCTTGGTTTTGAGATCGTCGGACGGCTGCCTGAGGCTTTTCGGCTTCCGACTGACGAATATGTTGATGCGCTCGTGATGTTTCGTAAGCTTGACGCTCAATAACGGCATCGCGAGGCGCACAAGACATAGATCGAGCCATGTGTACCACCCGTGTGCACCAAACGGGAAGCAAAAGCCTCTTACTTCCAATGACCCATTGATTTCATTGCGATTTTTATCTGGCTGGCGGAGAGGGGGGGACACTACGCTACAATCCATCCAAGTCATTGAAGCAATTGATCTCACTAAGGAAAATCGCCTTGATTTGGGGGACAGAACGGGGGACATTGTGGGGGACACCCGCAATGAGACCTTCCCGAACTGATCCATGAAGAAGCCTAAGCTCGGCCCCTATCTTGAGTGGCACGGCAACCGTATCCGCGTCGTCGTCCGCGTTCCGCCCAAGCAGAAGAGCCAGTTCGGCTCGAAGCTCCGTGAGGTGCTTGTCACCCGCATTCCGCTCGAAGCTGACAGCGAGAAGGTACCGGTCGTCCGCCGCCTCAAGGCCAAGCTCAGAGGACAGAAGAACACGGACAGGCAGCAGCCCCTGATCGAGGAGGCGATGCGGTGGCGGAAGGCTGCGGCAGACGAGACCCTCGCAAACGACCCGGATGATCCACAGACCACCGTAGCGGAGGCTCTCAGCGACCGTGTGGACCGAATTGCCCAACTTCACGGAGCGAGCGAAGCACTGCAGTTCGACGCGGTGGCACGAGGCAAGGCCACGCCATTCCGGGCGCTGCTTGATGTCTGGTTCGAGGAAGGCAACTTCAGCATCGGCTACGAGGAGGATGTCCGCCGCGTGTTGGGCCGTCTGGAGGCTTGGTGCGCCACCACCTCGACCATGCAGTCCATTGAGGCGATCAAGGTGCCGGTCGCGGGCCGCTTCATTCATGAGACCTACATCCGCCCGAAGGCCAACCACACCACCGCGAACAAGGACATCTCCTGTCTGCGTTCGTACTGGGAATGGCTGGGCCTGCGCTACGACATGAGGCCGAACCCGTGGCACCGGCAGACGTTGAAGGCACCGAGCAAGCGCCACGACGTGGAGGAAGCCAAGAAGCGCCCTTTCAGTGACGAGGAAGTTCGCACACTACTTCGCGGCATCAAGACCAAGCGTGACTGGCAGTTCTCGCTGATCTCCGCCCTAAGCGGGCTGCGCATCGACGAGATCGGTAGCCTTCGGGTGAAGGACTGCGCGGACGGGAAGATCACAGTGGCGAAGTCCAAGACGCCAACGGGGAAGCGGACAATCCCGGCGCACCCCGCCCTCGCCGCATTGATCGCCGACCGGATCAACGGCAAGCCGTCCAATGCTTACCTCTTCGACGAACTGCCCGAGCAGAAGCCGGGATCGAAGCGGGGCCGATCAGCGCCAGTGACGCAGTCGTTCAGTCGCGAGCGCGTCCGGCTGGCTGTCGATGAACGAGTCGCCAAGCAACAGCGACAGTCCAACGTGGACTTCCACAGTTGGCGGCGGTGGTTCATCCGAACGGCACGTGAGGCGTTGCTGAACGGTGCAACAGGCTACAGCGACTGGACCATCCCGGACGTGGTCGGGCACAAGGTCGAAGGGGGCAGCTTAGATGGCGTCGAACTGCCGCTTGGCATGACCATGCGCTATTCCGGCAAGGCA
Organism: Tardiphaga sp. OK246; assembly: GCF_900188215.1. Lineage (NCBI taxonomy): Bacteria > Pseudomonadati > Pseudomonadota > Alphaproteobacteria > Hyphomicrobiales > Nitrobacteraceae > Tardiphaga > Tardiphaga sp. OK246. Next base: position 258,066 of record NZ_FZOX01000005.1, on the reverse strand, counting down.
TCATGGGAGGCTATGGTAGCGTGCGTCAATGCGGTGACATTGCCTGATGACGTGCCGGTCAATCGCACGGACTTCGAGACGCACGGCCCCGGTCGAAGGCGACGTAAGGTGAAGCCTGTTGTCTCACTTCAAAAGGCAGCGGAGTGATGCAGCATCGGGAGTGTTGACACCACCGCCGCATGGTGGAACCCTGTGCGAGGATACGATCCCCTTCCATTCGTAGACTGTCTACCAATGGCAACTGATCCAGCATCACGGGGACTATCGTGCATCACAACCATCATCATCGCCTCTCACCTTCGACACTCGCCACCGGCCTCAGGGTCGCTCGCGATCCACTGCGGTTGCTCTCTATTGCCGACTACTGGACGGAGTTCGACGAGCCTGCCGACCTTCTCGAAGACCCTCGGGCCACCTTCAAGCAGGATGCAGCGGACCTGATCGCTACCTGCGAGTTGAACGGCATCGCGTATCGACGGGACGATGAGCCAGCCTTCCCGGTCTGGCTGCTGCGGGAGTTCTACCCGGCGAACCCGTAAGCGCAGGAGGTTAGGCGACGACCTATGGGGCTGGTCCGCTCAGCACGGATAGCACCGCGTCAGTCTGGTGGAGGTGACACCTCGGGCATTCGTACTCCTGCATCTCGTAGCCCGTAAGGTCTCCAGTGCCAGGAGCGGTGCCGACAAGGGTCATCTCAGCCCCACACTCGGGGCATTGCGTTGGCAAGGACAGGATAGGCGTTCCGGGCATGGCGGTTCTTTCGGGAGGCGCGACACCTCTCGAAGAGCATTACAGCAGTGACGGCGGGCCGGACAACACTGACTTGGTGCGTGTTCGCTCTGCCCGTCACTGAGAACGCCCAGTTGCATGCTGAATGCGGTTCACGCTCAGCGTGGAATACGTTGCTCTCCTACCTGATCACACATCCCACAGGGCGGTTGCTCTCCAGCTTATCGCCCGCTGGCGTTGATCAGCACACACCACCGCCCCCTCGAAGAACCCGTGGCCGCTTCTGTCGGTCGTTCGGACGGGGACTTCGGGCGGGTGGTTCAACGCATCCCGAACATGCAGAGACAAATGACAGAAGAGAACACACACGAGACAGCCTCGGGGACATCGCAAGAGCCCTTGAGGGTCAAGATCGCCGACATTGCCATCCGAGACGACTGGCAGGTCCGCAACAAGATCGACCGCGCAACGGTCAACTCCTACAAGGGCACCTACAAGAACAGCGGCAACAGCAGCGGGCAACTCCCCCCGGTCACACTGGCCCGAGTGGACGGCACGCTCCGTCTGGTGGATGGCTGGCACCGCCTGAGGGCACTTGAACTGCTCGGAGAGAGCACCGTCGAGGCCACCATCTTCGACGCGACCATGTCGGAAGCGAAGTTCGCCGCAGCGATGGCGAACATGGCTCACGGCCTCCCCCTGAAGCATGGTGAGTTGCGCAAGGTGTTCAACGCCTACATCACCACGCGACAGCACATTACCAAGGCGGGACGGATCAAGTCGTATCGGGACATGCAACAGGACCTGAACAACCGGGTGGCCCACAAGACCATCTACAACTGGATGAAGAAGGACCACCCCAAGATCGCAGCGAAGATGGCCGAGCAGTATCGGGACGAGGACAAGGCTCGCTACCACGATGGCGGACCACCGCCGCAAGACACCTTCAGTGCACTGGCGGTCGCGATGGCGAACCTTGATCAGGCCCTTGCGGAAGCTCGTTCGATGAGCCCCGAGGAGCGGGGGCAACTGATCGCCCACGCCAAGGGCACCATCGCGGGCATTGAAGGCGCTGGACCGTGGACCATTACCGAGGCCAACAGTGACTTCTAAGGACTGTGTAAAATGCACACCTACAGTGAACAGTCCGGCTGAAATGTCCGCTGATGACAAGGAGATAGGGCTGAAACCCGAACCTCTGGAGATCGGCGCGGCATGGCCAATTCTGCCCGTCGGGACCGTCGTTCCGGCAACCATGTTCGGGGAACCCGTGGTGCTCGTCAGCTCGAAGCCAGACGGCTCTCCCGTCATCTTCTGTCGGGGCGGGTGGAAGTGGCTTGAGCGATGGAAGCTCACAACGATCCGGGTCTTGGGCGGTCGAGTGCGGGCCTGCGGGACCGGCAGGAACGGCGGGTACAGAGCTGACCGCTTCCTGATCGACGGTGATGGCAACCACCTCATCCTCCAGCGCAACGGCAACCTCTTCGACTTGCGGCGGTCCAACATCGCGTCAGTGTCGCGTGGGTTGCTGAAGCAGGTCCGCGTCGAGAAGAACCGTGGGCCAGACTACGGCAAGGATGTCACCTTGCGCGACGGGAGGCGACGATCTTGTCGCAAGCCCAACAGTCCGTCTGCCGTGCAGCGGGTCACCGCTATCATGGACGGTTCTTGATCACGTTCGTCCGCCCGAGGGTCAACCCAAGGTGAAGCGGATAGTCACCGGGAATGTCTGGAATTGGTCGTCTTGACGATCCCGACAGCCCCAGTCTCCCGGTGGCGGTCTCGCCTCATTGAACGAGCCAGCCCTTGGACAGTCGGATGATGGTGTCGGTCATCTGCCTCGTCTCGTCCATGGCATGGGTAACGTAGACGACTATCGGAATGCCCGCGTCCCGACGTCGCGGTCTGCACAAGCATGCTTACGGCAAACTGTGGGGCTTGATGCGAGGCTATCATGGTCGAAAGAGCGAGCCAACGGTCCCGGATAGTTGGCGCAAAACTGCGAGAGGCCATTTGATGGGTGACGGCTCAGCCATTTTCCCCGTACCGGGGGGTCGGTTCTGATGGATGCCGCAGCCATAGGGTTCCGCGATATTGTCGATCCTGACGGCGGCGGTTGCGGCGCTGGGGCTCGCATCGAAGTGCAACAGCAGCGGCTGTCAGCATCCTAAGGGGGGCAGTGGGGCTCGGGTTGGAGTGCGCCAGCAGGCTGCTCATGATCATCGTTGGTCGGGCATTGCGTGACCGAGCGTCGTCATTACGGCTCTGTCGATACCGCCCTCAGTTCGCCGACACCTCCGCAGTGCGACAACCTGACTCAGTTCACCGCGCAGCCATCTTTCGTTACATCTGTGTCAACGCACGTTGACTGAGATGTGAGGGCTTGCCGTCATGACCGTGAAGAAGTTCGTCGCCTACTACCGGGTGTCCACGCGCAAGCAGGGCGTATCGGGTCTTGGGCTGGAAGCGCAGCGGGCAGCAGTCGAAGGCTACCTGAACGGCGGGTCATGGAAGATCGTCGCAGAGTTTACCGAGATAGAGAGCGGACGCCGCAGTGACCGCCCCGCCCTCGAAGAAGCTCTGGCAGCGGCTCGTGTTCATCAGGCCCCGCTCGTTGTCGCCAAGGTGGACCGGCTCACGCGCTCGGTGGCCTTCCTGTCGAAGCTGCTTGAAGCTGGCGTTGATGTTCGGTTCGCCGACCTGCCGTCAATCGAGGGACCGACAGGGCGCTTCATGTTGCAGCAGATGGCATCGGTGGCAGAATTGGAAGCCGGCCTGATCTCGTCGCGCACGAAGGCCGCTCTCGCCGCAGCGAAGGCCCGTGGCAAGCGTCTTGGTGGCCACCGGGGGATCAAGCTGTCCGAACAGTCGCAGGCTGCAGGGCGCGCCGCACAGGCTAACAGAGCCAAGCAACGGGCCACCGACCTTGCGCCCTTGTTGTCACAGCTCACCGCCGAGGGCATCACATCTGCCAGCGCGGTGGCACGAGCACTGACCGAGCGCGGCATCCCGACCGCTCGTGGCGGCAACAAGTGGACAGCACTGCAGGTGCTTCGGGTCACCGCACGAGCGCAGGCGTGAGCCGGATCGAGTATGTGGCAACCTGATCTGTCCCTCCCGATCAGTGTATTTTGCCCGCTCCGGCCACCGCACCTGCTATAATCGGGGACAGTCGCGAGTCGGCCCTACAACGCATCGTGGTGGACCTTGGACGCATCATCGCCTCAACCCGAGGAGCCCGTAGGAATCGACAGGCCCTTCTGGTCGAGAGAACTTCCCACTCCAGCGGACGTGATCAAGGCCGAGCTTGCCGAGCACGGGCATTGGATCGTCGCCAACATCCAGCCTAACGCATCGTGGCCGGTTAATGCTCAGCGCGTCGAGTGGCGTGGGCATGTGATATGGGTCATTCCGCTGATGAAGAAGCACCATCCTGCGGTGGCGATGAAGGTCGTGCCGGGGATCAGTGCATCTCGCTGCGAAGAGATGTTGATGCGCTTCGTCAGCAACCTATCGTGGGTCGAGAGTTGCGGCCACATCGTCGTCGAGCTATCGGGTGGTGGCCTTCCTGCCCCGCTGGGCATGTTCAGGGACACGGGGATCATGACATGCGAGAGCTTCGATCTGTCCTACTTCCCGGAGCCGACTGACAACCGCGCCTTGCTCGCGTTGGCCTTGATGCGCGAGGGACGGGGACTGAACCATCCCGCTTACTCCTTCCTGTCGTTCTTCCGTGTTCTCGAAGTCGCTTTCAGCAGCCAGAAGCGGAAGGCTTGGATCGAAACCGCTATCGACACGGTGGACGGCTACGGTGTTCAGGAGGTCGTTCAGGCGCTCCGTGCGAGCGGCATTCAAGACATCTACAAGCACCTCTACGAGTCGGGGCGATGCGCCATCGCTCATGCGAACAAGGAACCCATCGTTGATCCAGACAAGCCGGGCGACCTTAGACGCTTGAGGTCGGAGGCCCCACTCATCCGCGCTCTCGCGCAGAAGGCTATTGAGGAAGAGCTGGGCGTTGAGACGCGCAACGCAGTCTACCAGAAGCACCTTCATGAGCTGGCGGGGTTCAAGGAGATACTGGGGGTCGAGGCCGTAGAATTGCTGGTGAAGAACGAGCAGGCGACCGGGGAGCGGATGACCGACATCCCTGAGATCAATGTAGAACTATTCGACAAGCCACCCTACGAACCATTGAAGCGGCTGGTCCCCCGCATGATGGAACGTGACCAGTCGAAGCTCTACATCGCGTTCAGCTCCGCTGATGAGACCGTCCGCCTCCGCGTTTGTCTGGACTTCGCAGCAGAGCGGTTGTCGTTGTCACCATTGACCGACGTGGGCATTGTGGACACCGGCAGCGCGGCATCAGCTCGACGAGTGCGTGAGGTTCGGCGGTTCGAACAAGAGCTATTCGGGAATGGGCGGCTTCGGATCGTTGATGCCGAGACAGGCAAGCTGATCAGTTGGAAGGGTGCCTACATCCCCGTGAATATGTTCCAAGATGCCGATGGATGCGCAGCACAGCTCGCAATGTGGGACCGGACGGCGGCTAAGCGTCAGGACTACGAGGATCGCTACGGCGCACGGTTGAATTGGTTCAGCCGGGGCTACTCGACACGCATCATTCCCAAGGCGTAGCTGCCTCCCATTTGGGGGACACATTGGGGTGCATCGTGGGGGACACCACGATTTTGCACTCGCCTAAGCCTTTGATTTTATAGGGATGTTTTAGGTGTCAGCGTAGTGGCGGAGAGGGGGGGATTCGAACCCCCGATGGGCTTGCACCCATGCCGCATTTCGAGTGCGGTACAATCAACCACTCTGCCACCTCTCCAAGGCGCCAAGACCCACGGTCGCCCGTGGGTGGTTGCGCGGAGTTCTAGGCGAGGATGGCGGGCCAGACAAGACGGGCAGAGCGGAAAATCCGCACCCAACTGCCCGCAGAGCCGCAAAAGCTGGCTCTAGCTAGCGCGTAGACTAGGAAGCCAGCCTTTTCGTTGCAGATTCGCAGCGGCAACGCACGCTATGGTTGGACGCGCGGCATGACGAGCCACGGCGGCGCCAGGATGATTCGCCGACGGATGCATGCACTCGGCCATTGGCCGAGGCGGCAACGGGACGCTCAACGGTCCTGCTCAATCCTTGTCTTTCTTCGCTTTCTTGTCGTCCTTCTCTTTCTTGCGGTTGGTGAAGCGAGCATTGCCCAGCCCCGTTCCGATCGTCAGCACGCCCCATCGTTCGAAGTCCTGCATAAAAGGGACTTCACTGAGGCCTTGGACAACGCCGTCGTTGTGCATGAGCACCGCAGTATCGTGATCCCCGATTGTGGGAATGCCTTCGGCGAGCAAGGCCGGCAGGTTGAACTTGCTGCTTTCCCAATTACCCGGAAGATTCTGCGCTCCCTTCGCGATGGTGCCGTCTTCGTTGATCACCCCCGGGCACGAGATGCCGATGAACGGCGCCAGCTTGAGGCCTTCGTTGTCGGCGGCGGAGATCAGATCCTTCAGCATCTTCACCAGCCGTTTGACGGCGCCTTCACGCGTCGGCTCGTCATCGGCATGTCTCCAGAGATCGGATTTCCACACCGAGGCCTTGGAGAGATCCTTCGATTTCTTCCATGCGGTTTCGACCACACCGCAACGGATGTTGGAGCCGCCGATGTCGACCGCAAGAATGCTGTCGTAACCTTCGAAAATCCACGACGGCGCCAGATGCAGGCAACCGATCAGGCCAGCTTCATCTGGATGAAAACGGATCGGCACCAACGTAACTTTGAGATCCTCGGCCTTGAGAATGATGTCCGTACGCGCAATGACGAGTTCTCCGACACGGCTCTGGCGGAAACCGCCGCCGACCACGATGCATTCCGTATCTGCCCAGGCCTTCGTCTTGAAGAAGCGCTGCGTGACATAAGCCAGCTCCCGCGCGAATTCTTCGATCGCACCATGGACGAGCGCAGCCGCGGCCACATCGTCGCCAAGAAGGATTTCGTCGAGGCTGGATTTACTGATCTCGTTGGCAGCCTTTTTGCCGAGCGGATCGTCGCCGTTTTTCTTCAATGGCTTTCTGAGATCATCCAGTATGCGCTGAAACGCGCCCTTGCTGGCGCGGTCCCCGAGAAAGCCGTTGTCGTCCTTCAGCTCGATGTTGAACGTGTCCACATCAACGGACGGCAGCCGCTTGGCACCGTGATTGCCGATGCCGACGGTCGTCATTGTGTCTTCAGCCATATTGCCCCTGCCAGACTAGAACCGCATGACAATGCTCCGGGAGCCGGTTTGTTTCATCGCCCCGCCGGGATGATCGTACCGCTCACCTTTTGCGTCGGTCGCGCGAGCCGGTTTCAATGATACCGGTAGAACATCCTTAACTAACCAACAGGGCAGCAACCCAAGCCACTACCTTTCTGCGATCGCCCTAACAGTAAATTTATCAGCTCAGGTAATTATCTCTGCATTCATACGGGTGCGTATTCATGCTGAAGTCATTCCTCGGGCTATCATTCCTTGGGCTAACCGATCGTTTTCGCCGCGACCGGCGCGGCAATGTCGCGATCATATTCGCGATCACATGCATCCCCCTTATTTCTATGGTTGGCGCCGCGGTCGACTATACGCGTGCACTACAGATCAGATCTCAACTGCAAGCCGCCCTTGATACTGCGAGCGTCGGCTCCATCGTGCAGAAGTCTGCTGCATTCATTACCGCAGGTTCGATGGCAGCAGACGGCGCCGTCCCCGGGGGCGACGTCGACGCAATCAATATTTTCAAGGGCAACACGTCCGGCAGGACCGGCTTCACGCTGACCAGCACGACAGCGACCGTCAATCGCGCCAACGGCGTCGTGACGGCCACTATGCAATTCTCGGCGGATGTGCCGACCAGTCTCACATCCGTCATGGGCTTTTCCAAAATGACCGTCACCGGCAGTTCTGTCGCGACGGCGACGATGCCGAATTACATCGATTTCTATCTGCTGCTCGACAATTCGCCATCCATGGGCGTCGGCGCAACACCGGCCGACGTGGCTCTGATGGTCAAGAACACGTCGGACAGCTGCGCCTTTGCGTGCCACGACCTCAACAATACCAACAACTACTACAAACTCGCCAAGACACTTGGCGTGATCACGCGCATCGACGTGCTGCGTACGGCCACCCAGAAGTTGATGGATACCGCGGCCAGTACGCAGACCTATTCCAACCAGTTCCGCATGGCGATCTACGACTTCGGCGCGGCCGCCTCGACTTCGGGTTTGAGAGCCCTGTTCACATTGTCGTCCAGCCTCTCGAGTGCGAAGACGGCAGCCGGAAACATCGACTTGATGACGGTGAACGGCCAGAACGACAACAACGATCAGGACACCGGCTACAGCGCTATATTCCCGGCGATCAACACCGCCATCAGCGCCCCCGGAGCCGGTACAGCCGGTGCACCGCTCAAATATCTCTTCTTCGTATCCGATGGCGTGGCTGACGAATACAATCCCGGCAACTGCCTGAAACCGACGACTGGTGGACGATGCCAGTCGCCGATCAATCCGGCGCTTTGCACCACGTTGAAGAACCGCGGCATCAAGATTGCCGTGCTCTACACGACCTACCTCGCACTTCCGACCAATGCCTGGTACAATAGCTGGATCGCACCATTCAACGCTGGTCCTTACGGACCTTCGCCCAACAGCCAGATCGCCAGCAACATGCAGAGCTGTGCTTCGCCAGGCTTCTATTTTGAGGTCAGCCCGACCCAGGGCATCTCGGACGCGATGACAGCGTTGTTTCAGCGTGCCGTTGCCGATGCCCGCGTGAGCCGCTAGCCGGCGCAACGACCGGGCAAGTCGGCTAGCTCCGCGAGATCGACTGCGTGATTCATCTTCAAGATCACGCACGCCACTGCACTGTGGCGAATGCTCATTCGCTCGCGCTTTCCTTGAGGCTTTCCAGCAGCAATTGCGCCGGTCGACTGAGGCCCTTGTCGCGCACGGCGACGACGAATTGCCGCCTCGCCCAGTCATTGCTGAGTGGGATGACTTTCAGCCCCAATGTCTGCTGGATGGTGGAGGCTTCTTCCTGCGGAATGATGGCGACGGCCAGTTGCGCCGCGACGATGCGATAGGCGGCATCCACGGTGGAAACCTGAATGCGGTAGCGCATCTGCTTGCCGGCCGCAGCCGCGACGCTTCGCTGCATGGTTTGCATGATGCTCCGCGCGACGATGTCGACGTGCTCATAGTCGACTGTGTCCTCGAACGATACTGACGTGCGTTTCGCAAGCGGATGATCGGGATGCACCACTACCGCGAGCTGATCGCGATGATAGGGAGACGTCCTGAGGCCGCGCAGGTCGACGGCATCCCAGCAGACGCCGATATCGGCGCGCCCTTCCTCGACGCCGCGCACGACCTCCCAGATCTCGCGCTCTTCGAGACTGACGCGCACGTCGCGATAGCGCTTCGCAAACAGGCTGATGTCTTCGGGCAGCACCTGCGCAACCGCCGATTTCGAGGCGAACACCCGCACATGGCCCTGCACACCATCGGCAAAAGCGCCGAGTTCGGCCTGCATCCGGTCGAGCAGTTGCAGCGACTCGCGTGCGTAACGACACAGCGCTTCACCGGCCGCCGTCACCGTGACACCGCGTCGGCCGCGCTCAAGCAACTGGACGCCAGCTTCTTGCTCCATCTGACTGATACGCTTGCTCACCGCTGAGGGCACGATGGCCTCGCGCTTTGCGGCATTGGCGATATTGCGCTCCTCGCAGACAGCGATGAACAGGCGGAGTGAAATTGGATCGAAGCTTTGCATGGGACGTCCGGGATGACACCAGCCATCTTATCTTGGAACTTCTCAGATGAAAAATGACCATTTCAGAGATGGCTAGGAGAGGCGTATGCCTCTCCGCAAGCCCGTCTCACCCCAGCCGCAGGAGCGCCTCATGCGCATCGTCGACATCCGGGAGCGTACCGCCCCGATTGCCTCCCCTATCGCTAACGCCTTCATCGACTTCAGCAAAATGACCCTGAGTCTGGTCGCCGTGGTCACTGATGTGATCCGCGACGGCAAACCGGTGATCGGCTACGGCTTCAACTCCAACGGCCGTTACGGCCAGGGCGGCCTGATCCGCGAGCGCTTCGCGCCGCGCATTCTGGAAGCCAAGCCCGACAGCCTGATCGACGCCTCGGGCAACAATATCGACCCGCACAAGGTGTGGGCCACCATGTTTACCAACGAGAAGCCGGGCGGCCACGGCGAGCGCTCGGTCGCGATCGGCACCATCGACATGGCGGTGTGGGATGCGGTCGCTAAGATCGCGGGCAAGCCACTGTTCCGTTTGCTCGCCGAACGCAATGGCACCACCGCTGACCCGAAGGTCTTCGTCTATGCCGCGGGCGGTTACTATTATCCCGGCAAGGGTCTCGAAGGCCTCGCCTCGGAAATGAAGGGCTATCTCGATCGCGGCTACAATGTCGTGAAGATGAAAATCGGCGGCGCGCCGCTCGCCGATGACTGCAAGCGCATCGAGCATGTGCTGAAACTGCTTCCAGCAGGGGCTAAACTCGCTGTCGATGCCAATGGCCGCTTCGATCTCGACACGGCCGTCGCCTATGCCAAGGCACTGCGCGAATACGACCTGTTCTGGTACGAGGAAGCCGGCGATCCGCTCGATTACGAACTGCAGGCGAAGCTCGCCGAGCATTATCCCGGTCCGATGGCCACCGGCGAGAACCTGTTCTCGATGCAGGACGCGCGCAACCTGATCCGCTATGGCGGCATGCGCTCGGACCGCGACTGGCTGCAATTCGACTGCGCGCTCTCTTACGGCCTGGTCGAATATCTCCGCACGCTCGAAATGCTGAAGAGCTACGGCTGGTCCTGGCGCCGCTGCATCCCCCATGGCGGCCACCAGATGTCGCTCAACATCGCCGCAGGCCTCGGTCTCGGCGGCAATGAGTCCTATCCGGACCTGTTCCAGCCCTATGGCGGGTTCCCGGATGGAGTGAAGGTGATTGATGGCCACATCACCATGCCGGAACTCCCGGGGATCGGCTTCGAGGGCAAGTCCGACCTGATCAAGGAAATGCGCAGCCTGGCGTCGTGAGGGCGACCGAGAGGCTAAGCCTCTGATTTGGAGAACAAAACTCCGTCATGGCCGGACCTGACCCTGCCATCCACCTTTCCGCCATTCCGTCCGAAGATGGATGCCCGGGTCATCTAGCGAAGCTCGCTTCGCGCTGCCCGGGCATGACGACTAAAGGCAGGCGCCCGAAAAACGGGGCGGCAGGTTAAATGGTACGCTCCATCGCAGGCACCGACTCATCCGCCAAGACTCTGTTTTTGGCTCGCTTTTCGCCCGTCTTTCCTTGACTCTCCGCCTTCACCCTCTATAAAGCACGCTTCGGCGCAAGCTTTGCTTGGCGCCGATTGTTTTTGCGTGGGGTCGCAACGTCGACCAAAAACGCAAAGATGCGCGACTTCCTGGAAGTCGCGGTGAACCCTTATCGACTGAACAAGAAGCCGTCCCGGATCTGATCCGAGGATGGGATCGAACACGAAGGAATATAACGATGTTCGCAGTCATCAAAACCGGCGGCCGGCAATACCGCGTCGTTCCGGATGATGTGCTCGAGATTGGCAAGATCGCCGGCGATGTCGGAACGATCGTGCAGCTTGGTGAAGTTCTCGTACTGGGCGGTGATACGCCTGTGCTCGGCCTGCCTCTGGTGGCTGGTGCGTCGGTTGCGGCCGAAGTGCTCGACCACAAGCGCGGCCCCAAGGTCATCTCTTTCAAGAAGCGCCGCCGCAAGAATTCGAAGCGCAAGCGTGGCTACCGTGACGAACTCACGATGATCCGCATCACCGAGATCCTGGCCGACGGCAAGGCGCCGACGATCGGACCTCGTCCGAAGCGTGAGAAGCCGGTCGTGACCGCTCCGGTCGATGGCGACGAAGCTCCTGCCAAGAAGGCGCCGGCGAAGAAGGCCGCTGCTCCGAAGGCAGCCGCTGCCAAGCCTGCTGCAGCCAAGAAACCGGCTGCGAAGAAAAAGCCCGCCGCGGAATAAGCCGCTGCGAAAAGTTGAGAATCTGTGAGACAATTCCTTCAAGGAATTGATCTAGAACTTATCGAGATCGGAGACGGGCTATGGCTCATAAAAAAGCAGGCGGTTCATCGCGCAACGGCCGCGATTCGGCTGGCAAGCGCCTCGGCGTGAAGGCGTTCGGCGGCGAACGCGTGATTCCCGGCAACATCATTGCGCGTCAGCGCGGCACCACCTGGCACCCCGGCCTTAATGTCGGCATGGGCACAGACCATACCCTGTTCGCCAAGGTCGAAGGCCACGTGGAGTTTCGCGCCAAATCGAACGGCCGCACTTTCGTATCGGTACTCCCGATTACTGAAGCCGCGGCCGAATAAACGGTGGACACATTGGAGTCCGCCGGGTCCTGTTGAACCGGCGGAGCGCCAGAATTGGGCTCCAGGGGAGGCGGGAAACCGGCCTCCCCTTTTCGTTTGGTGCGTCGCTTCGGGGCGCACACAGGAGCCCGAGATGTTGCAGGATATTCCGACCCCGACGTTGAGAGAAACCAGAGGCTGCGTCCTCGAGACCGAACGGCTGGCCTTGCGCAAGCCGACACTCGCGGACGTAAAAGCCATCGCGCTTCTCGCCAATGATCGCCGCATCGCCGAGATGACGCGTCGCCTGCCCTTCCCGTATCAGCAGGATCACGCAGTCGATTTCGTCAATTCGCTGAGCGGCACGGCAAGCGACAGCGTGTTCCTGATCGAACTCGATCGTCGTCCCATCGGCATGGTCGGAATCGACTGGCGCGAAGCCGAATCGCCGGAGCTCGGCTACTGGCTCGGCGTCGATCACTGGGGCCAGGGTTTTGCGACCGAGGCCGCACGTGCCGCGATCGATTACGCATTCGACGAATTCGATATCGATCACCTGATCTCGGGTGCGCGCGTCGCCAATCCGTCGTCGCGCAACATCCTGGAGAAGTGCGGCTTCCAGTGGAGTGGTGTTCAACTGCACCGCTTCGAAGCGATCGGCTCGTCAACACCGGTCGACTGCTTCAAGCTGACAAGGGGCGTGTGGAGTTCGCTGAAGAACTGGGGAACGTCGACGCGACGGTGAACGACTCTTACTTCCTCTCCCCTTGCGGGAGAGGGTGCCTGAGCGAAGCGAAGGCGGGAGAGGGGACAGGCTCTCGTTCCATGGCTCTCCCTCTCCCGTCTCGAACCCGCTTCGCGTGTTCGATCCACCCTCTCCCACGGCGCGCAGCTTCGCTGCGCTGGGGGGAGAGGGAAAAGAAGTTCACACCGCTGGCGGTACTTCGTCGGCGATCTTTCCGAGCTGCTGCTCGCGCAGAAAGATATAGAGCCCTGCTGCGATGATGACCGCCGCACCGATCAGCGTGGCCCACGACGGCAATTCGCCGAACACGAGATAGCCGAAGATCACCGCCCAGATGATCATCGAATACTGATACGGCACCACAGTGCTCGCCGGCGCCAGCTTCAGCGAGCGATTGACGCAGAGCAGCGCGCAGACCGAGACAACGCCCGCCAGAAAGAACAGGCCGAGATCGCGCAGATCGGGCATCACCCATCCGAACGCCGTGAATACGGCGCCGAAAGTAAACGTGCCGATAAACTGGGTCGTCGCGAGCACGACGTCCGGCGCGGAACGCAACGAGCGGGTGATGAGCATCAGCGCGGCGAAGGACAGGCTGCCGCCGAGCGCGATCAGCGCCGGCCATGTCACCGTCTGCGCCGACGGCTGCAGCGCGATCAGTACACCGCAGAAGCCGACGAAGATCGCGCTCCAGCGCCGCCAGCCGACAGATTCGCGCAGAAAGATCGCGGAGCCCGCGGTGACGAAGATCGGACAGGCCAAATAATAGGTGATGACATCCGCCAGCGGCAGATAGGCCGCCGCCCAGAAGAACGCCGCGACTTCCAGTGTCGACAGCACCACGCGAATGAGCTGCAGACCCGGCCGATCGAGCCGCAGGAAGTCCGCACGATGCCGCCAGATCGACGGCGCCAGCAGCGCCAGCGCCGCGCAGGCCCGCAGCAGCATCAATTGCCCGACCGAATAGGTGCCGACGAGGAATTTGCCGATCGCATCGCCGCAGGAGAACATGCTGATGCCCAGGAGCATCAGGCCGATACCGGCCAGCCGGGCGGCACGATTGTCGGCTGCGGTCGAAATGGTCGCAAACATGCCTATATGAGCCTGTAGGAAAGTCGCGGAATGCGCACGCTTGGTTAACGGCAAGATGAGTCGTTTAGGACGTCACCTGATGCGCAGCAAGGCCCCCAAATAAGGGCTTTTCACGATGCTCCGGCGACGAAGTGGTTGCCGCGACCACCCCCCTGCGATACGGATACGCTATGAAATTCCTCGATGAAGCCAAGGTTTACATTCGCTCCGGCGACGGCGGAAACGGCTGCGTGGCCTTTCGCCGCGAGAAGTATATCGAGTTCGGCGGTCCCTCCGGCGGCAATGGCGGCCGCGGCGGCGATGTCATCATCGAAGTGGTCGACGGCCTCAACACGCTGATCGACTATCGCTACCAGCAGCACTTCAAGGCGCCGCGTGGCACCAATGGCATGGGCAAGGACCGCCATGGCGCCAATGGCAAGCCGATCACGCTCAAAGTTCCGGTCGGCACGCAGATCATCGATGAGGATCGCGAGACGCTGATCCACGACTTCACCAAGCTCGGCGAGACCTATGTCCTGGCCGAGGGCGGCAATGGCGGCTTCGGCAATGCGCACTTCAAGTCATCGACCAATCGCGCACCGCGCAATGCCAATCCCGGCCAGCCCGGCGAAGAGCGCTGGATCTGGCTGCGACTGAAACTGATTGCGGATGCGGGCCTCGTCGGCCTGCCCAATGCCGGCAAGTCCACATTCCTCTCCAAGGTCAGCGCTGCGCGGCCGAAGATCGCCGACTATCCGTTCACAACACTGCATCCGCAGCTCGGCGTCGTCGATGTCGATGCGCGCGAATTCGTGCTGGCGGATATTCCTGGCCTGATCGAAGGCGCGCATGAAGGCGCCGGCCTTGGCGATCGCTTTCTTGGCCACGTCGAGCGTTGCCGTGTTCTGCTGCATCTGATCGATGCGACCTGCGAACATGCGGGCAAGGCCTACAAGACCGTCCGCACCGAACTCGATGCCTATGAGGGTGACCTCGCCAACAAGGTCGAGATCGTCGCGCTCAACAAGATCGATGCGGTCGAGCCGGACGAGTTGAAGAAGCAGAAGGACCGACTGAAGCGCGCTGCGAAGCAGACGCCGCTGCTGATCTCGGGCGCAACGGGCGAAGGCGTGCCGGACGCATTGCGTGCGCTCGTTGCAGTGATCGGCGAGGCGCCGGTGTCGGACAAGGCCAAGAGCGCAGCGCAGTCTGCGCCATGGGCGCCGGCGACGAGCTAATCTGCCTCTCACGCCCGTCCAAGCATCACACGTCCTGCCAAAGCCCACATCATGTCGCGCCCCGAGCTGAAGAACTTTCGCCGTATCGTCGTCAAGGTTGGCTCGTCGCTGCTGATCGATTCCGCGGCCGGCGAAGTCAGGGCCAAATGGCTTGCGGCGTTGGCCGCCGATATCGCCAAGCTGCATGCGGACGGTCGCGACGTCCTCGTGGTCTCATCAGGCTCGATCGCGCTCGGCCGCAGCCGCCTCAAGCTTCCGCGCGGTCCGCTGAAACTCGAAGAGAGCCAGGCCGCCGCTGCCGTCGGGCAGATCGCGCTGGCGCGCATCTGGTCGGAAGTACTGGGCCATCACGGCATCGGTGCCGGACAGATTCTCGTGACGCTGCAGGACACCGAGGAACGTCGTCGTTACCTCAATGCGCGCTCGACCATCGGCAAACTGCTGGAATGGCGCGCGGTGCCGGTCATCAACGAGAACGACACGGTCGCGACCAACGAGATCCGCTATGGCGACAATGATCGCCTCGCGGCGCGCGTCGCGACCATGGCATCCGCCGATCTGCTGGTGCTGCTGTCGGATATCGACGGGCTCTACACTGCACCACCCGGCGCCAATCCCGATGCGAAGTTGATTCCCATCGTCGACAGCGTCACTGCCGAGATCGAAGGCATGGCGGGCGCTGCCGAGAGCGAATTGTCGCGCGGCGGCATGTACACCAAGATCGAAGCTGCCAAGATCGCGACCACCGCGGGCACGCATATGATCATCGCGTCCGGCAAGGTCGAGCATCCACTGCAGAAGATCGCCGATGGCGGCCTGTGTACCTGGTTCCTGACTCCTGCAAATCCCGTCACTGCGCGCAAACGCTGGATTGCGGGATCGCTGGAACCGAAAGGCACGCTGACTATTGATGCAGGTGCTGTCGCCGCACTCCGTGCCGGCAAGAGTCTGCTGCCTGCCGGCATCATCAAGGTGGAAGGTGACTTCGCACGCGGCGACGCCGTTATCGTGCGCGGACCGGACACGCACGAAATCGGCCGCGGCCTCGTGGCTTATGACGCAGACAATGCTGAGAAGATCAAAGGCCGCTCATCTCCGGACGTGATGATTATTCTTGGGATCAGCGGCCGCGCCGAAATGATCCATCGCGACGATCTCGTGATTTCGGGATCACGAAGTTAAGCAGCGACGCTTCGCCTGAACGACGTAACGCGCAATCCGTAAACTTGGCGCCGGACGCTCGCCATCATTGCGCCATTCCCGCGTACTTCGTTGCGCGCCATAGAATCAGATAGCCAATTTTTAGGAGGCCCATTTCATGACCCGACTTTTGATCATCCCGTTCCTGCTGATCGCAACCTCCGCTTTCGCGCAGGGCGGTAACACATCAGCCAATCAGTCGGCCTGCTCGCGCGACGTCTCGCGCTTCTGCCGCGCCAAGATGAACGATGGTGACATGGTCGTGCTCAGCTGCCTCAAGGAAAACCGTTCGAAGCTCAGCAAGGCCTGCGCGAAAGTTCTCGCCGAGAATAATCAATAGCGCGACTAATGTTTTCGAGCGAAGTGAGCACCGGTTCGCGTCAGGAAAACGCGTCAAGATTAGAAGCTCTAACCGCTGCTGCCGGCCGGCGTCGCGACAGGAAGCACCTCGGTCGCCGCGCGATCGGGCGTATCGTCCTTCCAGCGCACCGAACCGAACGGCCGCTCCAGCATGCGACGCACGCGAACCGGATCCGGCCCCAGATGATAGTCTGCCGCGCGCTGATACAAAGCGCGTTCGGACTGCGTCGAACGATTACGCTGGCGCAGGAAATCGAGCCAGGTCGGGCAGTGGTAGCGTTCGGTCCACAATTCGGGATCAGCGATATCGCGCGCGATGGACCACCCATAGGCGCCGTTGCGCTGGCGCGAGAGCTGCACGTCCTGCATCACGCCGTGGAATGCGCGCGCATTCTCTTGATCCACGCGATATTCGATCTCCACCACCAGCGGACCACTGCGCGCGGTCAATTGCAGCTGCACTTCCGGATCTTCAAGACGCTCGGCATCCTCGTCGCGCGCGCCGGTCGGCGGCATCCGTAGGAACAGGCCAAACAGCGGCGAGAGAAACATCGCTCCGCCGGACACCAGCAATGCCGCTTCGACGCCGACCATGTCTGTGAGATGCCCCCAGCCCCAACTGCCAATCGCGATGCCGCCGGCAATCGCCGCCTGGAATGCCGCGAGCGAACGTCCGGCGACCCAGCGCGGCGCCGAGAGCTGTACGCCGATATTGAACAGCGCGACCGCCAGCATCCAGACCGAGCCGGCCACCACCAGCGCCGCCGCAGTGATGACCGGCTCGCTGCTGACCGCCACGACGGCAATCGCGACGCCCATGATCAGCGCACAGGCCCGGATCGAACTTTCGCCGCTCAGATGCTTGCGGACATGCCCAATATTCATTGCGCCGATCACCGCACCCATACCGAAAGCTCCGAGCATGATTCCGTAGGTCTGCGCGCCGCCATGCAGCAGGTCGCGCGCAACCAGCGGCATCAGCGCCGAGACCGAACCACCGCAGATGCCGGTGATCAGCGTGCGCGTCAGCACGATCTTGATCGACGGCGAATTAGCAATGTAACGCACGCCGGACACGATGGCCCGGCTCAGCCGCTCACGCGGCAGCCTGGAAACATCGACCTTGCGACGCCACAGGAACAGCACCACCAGCAACGGGATGTACAGCACCGCATTGGCCGCGAAGGCTGCGACGGCACCGGCGGTGGCGACCACGATGCCGCCGATCGCCGGGCCGAAACTGCGCGCGATATTGTAACTGATGCCGTTCAGCGCCACGGCGGATGGCAGTACCTCCGGCGGCACCTGCTCGCCCACGGAGGATTGCCAGGCCGGTCCGAACAGCGCCATGCCGCTGCCGATGATGAAGCAGAAGGCGAGCAGGATGTTCGGCGTGATGTGACCGGTCCAGTCCAGCATGGTTAGTACGCAGGCGCCGACCAGCGACAGCACCAGCGAGGCCAGCGACACGACACGGCGGTCATACATGTCGGCCACGGCGCCCGCCGGCATCGAGATCAGCATGATCGGCAGCATCAAGGCGGTCTGTACCAACGCCACCTTGTCGGCCGACGCGGTCATCTGCGTCATGGCCCAGGCAGCGCCCACGCTCTGGATCATCAGGCCGAGATTCGACAACAGGCTGGCTAGCCAGATCCGCCGGAACACCGCAAACCGCAGCGGGGCGGCGATGCCGTCGGAGGGAAGAACCACTGGTTTCGCTGCTTCGGCCATCATCGTCCCGTCGTCTGCTGCAGATAGCGACTGCAGGGCCATGCGGGGCCTGATTCCCCGCTTGGCGTATCAAGTTGATGCCTGCGAAACGCGTTGTCTGTCCAGTGCCTGCTCCGCTATCACAGTGGCAGGCGTCGGATGTGCGCAGATAAAGGGAGACCAGCCATGGCGCTGTCACGACGGACCATACTCACGAGCGCAGCGATGCTGCCGCTGGCTGCCCATGCATTCCATTTCGAGGCCGCAGCACAGACGGGCCCCGGCGCAGCGGCTGGTTCCGACATTCCCCCGATCCTGTTCGTCCACGGCAATGGCGACCACGCGGCGCTCTGGATGACGCAGATCTGGCGCATGGAAACCAACGGTGTTCCGCGCAACCGCCTGATGGCGCTCAATTTCACCGATCCGCTGGCGCGTTCCGACAATGCTGTGGCGCAGCAGGGCCGCTCCTCTACCGAAGACCAGCGCCGCGAACTAGGCGAAGCCATCGCGGAACTGAAAAAGCGCACTGGTGCTGCGAAAGTGGCGCTGGTCGCCAATTCGCGCGGCGGCAATGCAGTGCGCAATTACATCAAGAATGGCGGCAGCGCCGATGTCAGCCACGCCGTCCTGTGCGGCACCCCCAATCACGGCGTGTTCGACGGGACCGATAGTCCCGGCAGCGAATTCAATGGCCGCAGCCCGTTCCTCAAGAGCCTCAATCCCGGCGAAGGCCCTGAGGTGACCGAAGGCACCGCTTTCCTCACCCTCCGCAGCGATGGCATCGACAAATATGCGCAGGCCGACGGTCGCCTGCTCGGCAAGCCGGGCGTGGCCACCGGCGTCACCTCCGATGGTCCAGCGCTGCGCGGCGCCACCAATCTGGTCCTCGGTGCCATCGATCATCGCGAGACGGGCTTTCACCCCCGTGCCTTCCGCGAGATCTACAAATTTATCGTCGGCCGCGAGCCCGTGCGGATCGATATCGCGCCGGAAGCTGAGGTGAAAATCAGCGGTCTCGTCACCGGCACGCCCGGCGGCGTGCCCACCAACCGGCCGGTCGCGGATGCCCTGGTCGAGGTGTACCGCGTGGCGCCGGACACGGGCGAGCGGATCGGGACAGCGCTCCATTCGGCCCGCACATCCGCCGATGGCCGCTGGGGTCCCGTTCAGGTCGATCCGACCTGGCCTGTCGAGATCGTCCTGACATCGGCCGGAGCGCCGATCACGCATTCCTATCGCTCGCCATTCCCCCGCTCGTCCGACGTCGTGCATCTGCGCGCCGGCCGGCCGCTGGGACCCACCGATGCCAATGCCGGTGCAGTGGTGTCGATGTCGCGCGTCCGTGGCTATTTTGGATTACCGCGCGATGTCGTGCTGCTCGACGGCAAGGAGCCGACCGACGTGAAAGCCGGCGTGCCCACGGATTCGCTCTCGACTATCCGCCTTCCGGCCACGGACATCGGACGTCCGGTGGCAGCGCTGTTCAATCAGGAGCGGATCGTGGCGCGCGCCTGGCCGGCGTCGGAAAACCGGATCACGGTGGCGGAATTCACCGAGTAGATCACGCCAGCTCGCGCCCCTCAGCGGTCTGGCTTTCTATATAACCGCTTTGCTGACTTCCCTGCGCGTCTCCGGTCAGATCGCATGAGGCATTGTTCGAAATCGCAAAGAGCCCCGCCATGTGCGGGGCTCCTTCGTTATTCTGTTATCGCAGCAACAGTACCAGGATGATGAGGGGAAGCGGGATTCCGAGTAGCCACAGAAGAATGGGCATGGTTGTCTCCTTTGATTGGGGTTAACGACGCTTCTTCCAGGTCCCGTCACGAAGCCCGCCACCTTCCGTCGCGGCAAGGCTGGCGGAGAAGGCGCCGATCAGCAGCGACGCCGTGAGCCAGAATGCGAGCTGCATCGCGGCCTTGCGTGCGGCATCCACCGCGGTCTTCGCATCGTTGATGACTTCAGTGACGCGCTTGTCGGCATCTGCCTCGCTCAGACCGGTGCGGCTGGCGACAACCTTGTTGACGTAGCTGCGGTCGGCAGGCTTGAGATCTCCACCACGGAAACTGGCAGCCATCACACGTGACAGTTCACCACGCGCTTCCGCGCTGGTGCCATCGGCCGACGGCGTCGTCGGACGCAGCAGCGAATCCAGGTAGCCATCGCTCGGACCTGACTGGGCTGCAGCAGCGGTTGCACCGGCAGCAACACCCGACGCGGCTCCGCTCAGCAAAGTGGTTGCTGGAGATGCCAGCAGGATCGCTCCCAAAACCGTCGCGAACGACCAGGCCAGGAATCCATGCGCGGTGTCACGAAAGTAGACTTCGTCCGAATGCACGCCGATCCAGCGCGACCGCAGACGGCCGGCAATATAACCACCGAGCGATGACGAGATCATCGCGATGACGATCAGGTAGATACCGGTCGTGATCTTGAACGTGGTCGCGGAGGCGCCGGAACTTGCCCACGGAGACACGACAGACAGACCGAGACCTGTGCCAAAGGCAATCAGGACGAGCGTCAGTGCGAGCGAAACCACGGCACCGGCTGCAACCGCAGCCCACGATACG
Organism: Tardiphaga sp. OK246; assembly: GCF_900188215.1. Classification (NCBI taxonomy): domain Bacteria; kingdom Pseudomonadati; phylum Pseudomonadota; class Alphaproteobacteria; order Hyphomicrobiales; family Nitrobacteraceae; genus Tardiphaga; species Tardiphaga sp. OK246. The sequence goes on along the minus strand of NZ_FZOX01000005.1, from coordinate 237,046 downwards.
CCGGAGGTTTGCGGTTCGTCGACGCTTACATTGGGTTGGACGACAACGGTATCGATCATTTTAAATCCTCAGGCCGGTCCGATATGGAGCCACTGCCTCCCTAATGTGCATGCGTGAGTATCGTTCCGAGGGATGCGCCCGCTGGACCGCAATATTGGTCGATGCGTGCGTTGCGGCCACGCTTTCCATCGAGGCCTCCATGGCGCGCGGATGGACGCCTGCTATAATGACGAGACGCTCCGGTCCCTGGATCAATTGCGAGGCCCATCGTGAGCATTGCCGAGGTCTACGATTTCTCCGCTGCGCGAGCGCCCCTGGTGCCGCCGAGCCCGCCACGTGCGCCCGAGAACATGGGTGCGCTAGGGCGTATGTCGGCAATGCGCCGCAGCGCCATCGAGACCTGGGGTCAGCGCGCCTATGAAGATGACATCGTCAAGGGCCGCTTCTTCGGCCACGCGAGCTTCATCCTCAACGATCCCGACGCGATCCGCCATGTGCTGGTGGACAATTACGAGAACTATACCCGCACGCCCGCTGCATTCCGCGTGCTGCGGCCGATGCTCGGCGAGGGCCTGCTGCTCGCCGAAGGCCGCACCTGGAAACACCAGCGCCGCACCCTGGCGCCCGCTTTCACGCCGCGCGCGGTGACGACTTTGGTGCCGCACATGATCTCGGCGGTCGATGACACGCTGGCCGACCTGCATCGCGCCGTGGGCAAGCCGGTCGATCTGCGCGCGATCATGCAGCGGATGACGCTGGAGATCGCAGGCCGCACCATGTTCTCCTTCGGCATGGCCGAGCATGGCGCGAAGCTGCGCGACTTCGTGATGGAATACGGCATGAACCTGGCACGGCCGCATTTCCTCGATCTGCTGCTGCCGCTGGGCTGGCCGACGCCGCAGGATATCTCGCGCGCCTTCTTCCGCAGACGCTGGACGAGATTCGTCGGCGAGCTGATGACCGCACGTCGCGCCGCCGGCAAGAACGACGACGCGCCGCGCGATCTGTTCGACCTGATGGTGGCCGCGCGCGATCCGGAAACCGGCGCATCCTTCACCGATGGGCAGCTCGGCGATCAGGTGGCGACGATGATCCTCGCCGGACATGAGACGACGGCAACGGCGCTGTTCTGGGCGCTGTATATGCTGACGCTCGATCCGGCGACCCAGGAGCAGGTCGCGGCCGAAGCCCGTGCCGCCAGCGCGAGCGGCACATTCGACATCGAGCATCTGAAGTTCACCCGCGCGGTGATCGATGAGACCATGCGGCTCTATCCGCCCGCCTTCCTGATCGCACGCGCCGCCGCGGGCCCTGATCGTCTGGCTGGCCAGTCCGTCGCCAGCAAGGACGTGATCCTGATCGCCCCCTGGCTACTGCATCGGCACGAGAAATTGTGGCACGAGCCCAACGCCTTCATGCCGTCCCGTTTCATGCCCGGCGCGACACCGCCGGACCGCTTCGCCTATCTGCCTTTCGGCGTCGGTGCCCGGGTCTGCATCGGCGCGCATTTCGCGCTTGTCGAGGCCACATTGGCGCTGGCGAAAATCATCGGCGCTATCCGCGTCGAGCTACCGGATAAAGCGCCCGTCATGCCTATCGGCGTGGTGACGACACAACCGGATCGCTCGCCAATGTTCCGCATTGAGCGGCGTTGACGTTATTTCAGCACGCCCTCTCCTCACGTCTTCCCCGCCCCCGCGCGCTCATGGCACTTAGGCGGAACGACAAGTTGAAGCGCTGCGGCAAAGCCCTGTCTTGGACGTAGCGACTATTTGGCCTAAACTGATGCCATGAGTGATGTTCAGGCACTATTCGCGACATTGAACCAGGCGACCGATCCGGCCGTAGCCGATGCCATTGCACAACTGATCCGCGACGGCGCGGACCACGAACTCAATCGTATCAACGTGCTGGATTTTGCGGCACGCCGCGGCCTGAACGAAGAGCGCGTCATTTCCGGCTTCCTGCATGCCTCTCGCCTCGGCCTGTTCGACCTGACCTGGAATGTGTTGTGCCCGGGCTGCAGCGGCGTCCTCGACGCCCACAGCACGCTGAAATCGCTGCGCCATGACGACTACCATTGCGGGCTCTGCGCCTGCGGCTATGAAGCGTCGGTTGACGAGCAGGTCGAGGTGGCGTTCACGGTCGCACCGCGCGTCAGGCACATCGCTGCACACGACCCCAATACGCTGCCGCTCTGGGAATACTTCAAGCAGGTGTTCTGGAGCTCAGGCGTCGATCTCAATCAGGAATCGTTTGCGTCACTCACCGATGAAGTGACACTGGACGCAATGGAATTGCCGGCGCATGAAAAAGCGGTGATGTCGCTGCACCTGCCGTCGGAGTTCGTCATCGTGTTCGAGCCGGTAACCCATGCCGCGCAGTTCATCGATGTGCAGGGTGAGCCGACCAAGGAACGACAGCATTTGTCGCTGATCTACAACCGGCAGCATACACCGACCGGCACCATCACGCTGCAACCCGGACCGTTGCGATTGTCCCTCGAGAACCAGACCGAGGTGCGCGTGCTGCCGTCGGTATTTGTCGCTGCCGAGGGCCTCCATCACCTGATCGGCAAGCGCAAGCCGTTCCTCACGGCCAAGCGGATACTCACCAACCAGACCTTTCGCGATGTCTACAAAGCCGACAACCTCAATATCGATCAGCGCCTGAAGATTACCTCGCTGACTTTCCTGTTCACCGACCTCAAGGGCTCGACCGCCTTGTACGAGCGCGTCGGCGATCTCGCAGCCTTCGATCTGGTGCGTGCGCATTTCCACGCACTGCTGGAGATCATTGCGTCGGAAGCCGGTGCCGTCGTGAAGACCATCGGGGATGCCGTCATGGCGACCTTTACGCGGCCCGAACAGGCGCTGGCCGCGGGTCTGCGCATGCGCGCCGCGATGGAGCGATTGAACGAGGAGCGCGGCACCAAGGACCTCGTGGTCAAAATCGGTATCCATGAGGGACCCTGCCTCGCTGTGATGCTGAACGAGCGGCAGGATTACTTTGGCCAGACCGTCAATATCGCTGCCAGGGTGCAAGGCCTGTCAACCTCGCAGGCGATCCACGTCACCAGCCCGGTGATATCGGCGCTGGCCGTGGAAGCCATTCTGCGGAAGGCTGAAATCACACCGATCCAGAAGCACGCCGCCTTGCGCGGCATCGCCGACAAGATTGTGGTCTATGAGATTCCGTGACACGAGATCCCATAAACTACCGATCGTCTCAATTGTTACTTAACTGTCATCAGTGCTTCGGGAACCCGGCCGCATTGCATGCGTTCCATTTTCGCGCCACAAAGCACGAGCGCTTTCGCCGCATGGCGGGCCTCGCGATCATCTGGTTCAAAGAATAATGCTGGAAAAACTGCGCCAATTCATTGCCGACGTGGTGTCTCCCGATGCGCACGGAAATCAGGCATTCGACGATACCGGCTTCCGTCTTGCCGCCACGGCGCTGATGCTTCACGTCATCTCGCTGGACGGTGAGCCCTCAGCTATCGAGAGAGCCAAGTTGCACAGCCTGATCGAGTCGCGTTTCGAGCTCGATCCCGGCACGGCTGACAGGCTCATCTCGGCTGCCACCCTCGTCGAAGGCGAGGCCGTCGATCTCTATCACTTTACAAGCGTCATCATGCGCGTGGTCGACGAGCCCGGTCGTGTCCGTCTCGTCGAGATGATGTGGCAGCTGGTCTATGCTGACGGCCGCGTCAGTGAGTTCGAGGAAAATGTGGTCTGGCGCGCAGCCGACTTGCTCGCAGTTTCATCACGTGACCGGATGGAGCTCAAACGACGCGTGGCGGGCGGTACGGCCACAACGGATACGACTGTCTGAGCAGGCGCAGCCCGACCGGCAAATGACAGCACCACGACGCATAACCAAAGTTTAATGCGCGGTCCCCGATAATTCATGCCACTGCTACACGCTCGGGAACTGGAGGTCCTACGGTACTCCGGTGGTCATTCCGACTTGCACATCACGGGTATCCCTATTACGCCTGTAGATGCATGCAAATCGTCCTCACGTATTTCAAGAGTACCTTATTGTGACTGAGCGCGTGACGTTAATAACCGGAGCCTCGGCCGGAATTGGCGCCGAGTTCGCGCGCATCTTCGCCGCGAACAAGCATCGCGTCGCTCTGGTTGCACGCCGTGCCGAGCGTCTGAATGCGCTGGCCGCTGAAATCACTGCTGCCGGCGGTGCTGCGCCCATCATCATTCCCTGCGATCTCGAACAACGCGACGCCTGCGCCCAGATCGCAGCTGCCCTCGCTGCTGCCGATGTCGAAGTGGAGTACGTCGTGAACAATGCCGGCTTCGGCATGTTCGGTCGCGCGATCGACATGGACCGCGATCGGCAACTCGGCATGCTTGAGGTCAATGTGCGCGCACTGACGGATCTGTCGCTGCGCTTTTCCGAGAGCCTGATCCGCAACAAGGGCGGCATTCTCAATCTCAGCTCGATCGCGGGTTTTTTGCCGGGTCCCGGAATGGCCGTGTACTACGCCAGCAAGGCCTATGTGCTGTCCTTCACCGAAGCGCTGCGCCAGGAGCTCGGCTCAAAGGGTGTGCGCGTCACCGCATTGTGCCCCGGGCCGGTGCCGTCGGAATTCCAGGCGCGCGCCGGATTCACGCCGGGCCTCGACTCGGCGATCCTCAATGTCTCGGCGGCTGACGTCGCCCTGCTGGGCTATCAGGGCCTGATGGCCAACAAGCGCACGGTTTTCCCCGGCCTCGGCATCAAGATCGTGCCGCTGCTGCTGCGGCTTTTTCCGCGCGGCTTCATCGCGGGGGCGGTGGCAAGGTTGCAGTTGAGACGGGTGTGAATCCGGTCCACCTACGCCCTGCGGGCTTCGGCGAGACATCCTTCGTTTGCTTCGCTTTTTATGGTCGGGAGGGTGGCTTGCCGAGCCGGAGCTTGCGAAGCAAGCGAAGGATGGTGGAGCCAGGCGGGATCGAACCGCCGACCTCGTCATTGCGAACGACGCGCTCTCCCAGCTGAGCTATGGCCCCGATACGAACCGGGTCGCCCATGCGATCCGGTCAGCAATCGGCGTCATTTACAATCCCCGTTAACGGCAAGTCAAGAACGTCGCAAAAGCGCGGTTTTCCGGCACTTTTCGCCCGGAACTTCCCTTGTTTGAGGGGGGCTGAACCGATATTTAGCGGACAGTCGAATCCGCGACCTAACCCGCGAGCCATCCCCGCCATGCGCGCCGTTCTCGATATCGTGCTGATCATTCTCGATCTCTATGTCTGGCTGCTGATCGCCTCGGCGATCCTGTCCTGGCTGATCGCCTTCAACGTCGTCAACACCCGCAACCAGTTCGTCTCCGCGATCGCCGAATTCCTGTTCCGGATCACCGAGCCCGTGCTGGCGCCGATCCGCAGGATGCTGCCGAGCCTCGGCGGCCTCGATATCTCGCCGATCATTCTGATCCTGATCATCATGTTCCTGCAGCGGGTGATCACCTACTACATCTATCCCAGCGTCTTCTGATCGGCCGCCGGGTTCGTGGCAGATCCCTGGCGCTACGCGACTGACGGTGTCAGCATCGCCGTTCGCGTGACGCCGCGGGGTGGCCGAGACGATATCGACGGGATCGAGACGATGGCCAATGGCCGTTCGGTGGTGAAGGTGCGGGTGCGCGCCATCGCCGAGGGCGGCGAAGCCAACCGCGCCGTGACCGAACTGCTTGCCAAGCGGCTCGGCGTGCCGAAGCGCGATGTGCGCGTGCTGTCCGGCACCACGTCGCGCGTGAAGCAGATCGCGGTCGACGGCGACCCGACGAAACTGGGCGCGATGCTGCGCAGGATCACTGCAGCAACGCCCGACGACACAGACGACAGGACCGACACATGACCGCCAGCATCATCGATGGAAAGATCATTGCCGCCGAATTGCGCGGCCGCGTCGCCGCCGAAGTCGCGCGCGTCAAAGCCGAACATGGCGTGACGCCCGGCCTCGCCGTGGTACTGGTCGGCAGCGATCCCGCCAGCGAGGTCTATGTGCGCAGCAAGCACAAGCAGACCCAGGAAGCCGGCATGGCCTCCTTCGAACACAAGCTGCCCGCTGATGTCGCACAGGCCGATCTGATCGCGCTGGTGCAGAAGCTCAACGCCGATCCCGCCGTGCACGGCATTCTCGTGCAGCTGCCGCTGCCGAAGGGGCTCGACACCGACGCTGTGGTCAACGCCATCGATCCGGCCAAGGATGTCGATGGCCTGCACCCGACCAATGCCGGACGCCTTGCCAGCGGCATGCCCGCTTTGTCGCCCTGCACGCCGCTAGGCTGCATCATCCTGACAAAGAGCGTGCACAAATCACTCGAAGGCATGAATGCCATCGTGATCGGTCGCTCCAATCTGGTCGGCCGTCCCTTGGTGCAACTGCTGCTCAATGAAAACGCCACGGTGACCATCGCGCATTCGAAGTCGCGCGATCTCGCCAAGCTCTGCGCGCAGGCGGATCTGGTCTATGCGGCAGTGGGCCGCCCTGAAATGGTGCGCGGCGACTGGATCAAGCCCGGCGCGACCGTGATCGATGTGGGCATCAATCGGCTGCCCGGTGCCGAAGGCAAGACGCGTCTCGTCGGCGACGTGGCCTATCAGGAAGCGCTGAAGACCGCCGGCGCGATCACGCCGGTGCCCGGCGGTGTCGGCCAGATGACCGTCGCATGTCTGCTGGTGAATACGTTGCGTGCGGCATGCGCGATCCACAAGCTGCCGGCGCCGGCGGTTTAAAGCGCTCGCTCCGGCCCATCCACGTCATTGCGAGGAGCCTTGCGACGAAGCAATCCAGTTCTTGGCTTTCTGGATTGCTTCGCTGCGCTCGCAATGACGGCTGAGGGGTCGACGCAGAACTCTTACTTCGCCGTATTCTCGATCAACCGTCGATAGAACCGGATCATGTCGGCGTAATTCGCGACGCTCAGCCGTTCATTGGTGCCGTGAAAGCGCTTGAGGTCTTCCGACGTCGCGCGCACCGGCGAGAAGCGGAAGATGTTGTCGGTCACATCCGTGTAGTGCCGCGAGTCCGTTGCCGCCACCATTAGGCCCGGCGCCACCAGCGCATCCGGGAAAATCTCGCGAATGGTCTGATTGAGCGCGCGATAGGACGCGCTGGCCGTGCCGGTCACGGGAGGCGGATCGGTATTGCCGGGGAACGGCGCGATCGAAATCCTGTCGTTGCTGACCGCGCTGCGCACATGTTCGGTGACGCTGGCCTGGGTGTCGCCGGGCAATAGCCGGAAATTCACCGTCGCCTCGGCATTGCCCGGCAACACATTGTCCTGCTCGCCGGCCTTGAAGATCGTCAGCGCCGTGGTCGTGCGCACCGTCGCCTCGGTCGGGCCGCTCTTCTCGAATTCGCGCAACAGCAGCGGCTTGAACAGCCAGAGATTGGACAGCACCACGCGGTTGAAGCCGCTCATTTCCGGCGCGATGGTGTCGAACATCTCGCCGACCGTACCGCGGATCTGCATCGGCAAGCGCTTGTTCTCGAGCTGCGCCAGCGCCGCGCTCATCATGCCGATCGCCGTCTCGCGCGGCGGCATCGACGAATGACCGGGCGTGCCCTGCGCGGTCAGCACCAGCGTCGCATAACCCTTCTCGGCCACGCCGATCAGCGCCATCGGCTTATCGAGGCCTTTGAGGATGCCCTCGGTGATCAGCAGGCCTTCATCGAGTACGAAATCGAGCTTCACGCCACGCGATTTCAGCAGCGCAGCGATCGCCCTTGCGCCGCGGGTGCCGGAGACTTCCTCGTCATGGCCGAAGGCGAAATAGATGGTGCGCTTGGGGCGGAAACCCTGCTTCGCCATCACCTCGGCGGCCTCGAGGATTGAATACAGATTACCCTTATCGTCCCAGGAGCCACGGCCCCAGATGAAGCCATCGGCGACGACGCCCTTGAAGGGCGGTTGCTGCCAGTCTTTCTCGGTGCCCGGTGCGACGGGCACGACATCCTGATGCGCCAGCAGCGCAATCGGCTTCAAGGCGGGATCGCTGCCTTCCCATGTGTAGAGCAGGCTGTAGTTGCCGACGAGTTCGCGCTTCGCCACGGCATGGAAGGCCGGGAAGCTCGCCACCAGATGCGTCTGCATCGCGCGCAGTGGTTCGGCGGCCTGATCGGGATTGAGGAAATTGGAGATGGTCGGGAAGCGTATTGCTTCCGCAAGTCGCTCTGCCGCCGCCTGCTCATTGACCGGCGCTTTCGCCGCCGCGGTCACCTGAAGCTGCCGCGATCCTCCACTGAATGTCTTGACGAGCACGATGCCCGCGAGCAGCAAAACGGCCGCGATGACGATCAGCGCGGCCGTTCGGAGCAGTTTGATCCATCGGCGCATCGGAAGTCCCCTTCTGCTACGCCGGTCTCTGTTACTTGGTCTTGGCCGCCGATTCTTTTGCAGATTTGGCGCGCTCGATCCCTTCGAGGATCAGGCGCTGCGCGTCGGCGGCATCGCCCCAGCGCACCACCTTGACCCACTTGCCGGGCTCGAGATCCTTGTAGTGCTCGAAGAAGTGCTGGATCTGCTGCAGCGTGATCTCAGGCAGATCGCTGTAGTTCTTCACCTTGTCGTAGCGCTGGGTCAGCTTCGAGGTCGGCACGGCGATGATCTTCTCATCGAGGCCGCCTTCGTCTTCCATCAACAGCACGCCGACGGGACGCACGCTCATCACGGCGCCCGGCACGATGGCGCGGGTGTTGGCGATCAGCACGTCGCAGGGATCGCCGTCGCCGGACAAAGTGTGGGGGATGAAGCCGTAATTGCCCGGGTAACGCATCGGGGTGTAGAGGAAGCGATCGACGAACAGGGCGCCGGATTCCTTGTCCATCTCGTATTTGATGGGCTCGCCGCCCACCTGGACCTCGATCACGACGTTCACTTCATGCGGCGCCTTGGCGCCGAGCGGGATTGCGTCAAGACGCATCAAACACTCCAGATTTCATAGGACAGGTTGCGACAGGCGTAGCCGAGCGAGAGCCCGGATTCAACGCCTGCGAGACCAGAAAATCATGAACCGGCTTAATGGCTTAATTCGTCCAGGCGAATGCCACTTTATCGAGCGATTTTGCGCCGAAACGCTCCGAGGAACGGGCCACCATGCGGCCACCCAGAGCGCGGTAGAACTCCGTGGCGCCCTCATTGTCCGACAGCGCCCAGATCACCATGCTCTTCAGCCCGCTCTGCACGAGATCGCGCTTGGCGGAGGCGAACAGCCGGCGGCCGAAGCCGAGGCCCTGGAATTCCGGACGCAGGTAAAGTTCGTAGATCTCGCCTTCGAACTGCAGGCTGCGGGCGCGGTTACGACCGTAATTGGCGTAGCCAGCGACCTTGTCGCCGAAGCACAAAACGCTGACGCGGCTGCCTTTGCGGATCGCGGAATCCCACCAGCCGGGACCGCGGCGATTGATCAGCTTTTCCAATTCGGGGCCCGGGATGAGACCTTGATAGGCCGCGCGCCAGGCTTCGTCATGGGTGGACGCCACCGCGGCTGCATCCGCAGCTTTGGCCGGCCGAACCTCGATCAGGGTTGTGCTCATGGAGGGGATCAAAGCAAGTCGGCGGGCGCTCTTCAAGGTCCATCGTTAATTATCGGTTAACGTGTGGATTTTCAGCATCAGTTTACCGAAAGAGTTGTATCGAAAAAGGACACAGCTGCATCCAATGCGCGCCGAACGCCATGTTTTCCACTGCTGGCACGTATCGCGCGAGTCGTGTCGCAGTTGCACACGCGTATCGATGTGCACAACTGCATCAATGTGATTCGCGGCGTGTAGAGTTCGACAGGCATTGCGTCCGCACGAAAGTCCCTGAGCGCTCATGAAACACGTCCAAGCGCTTTGCCTGCTGGCTGCATTGCTCGGAAGCGCCGCTACTGCCGCAGCCCAGACATCAGGCGCGCAGGCCCCGGAAGAAGCGCCGCATCGCCGGCAGGTCTGGTCGGTAGTGTCGCCCGATCCAAATACCAGTTCCCGCGCGGTGCTATTCCGCCCACCCGGCAATGGCCCGTTCCCGCTCGCTGTCATTGCGCATGCCACCACGCAGAATGCGCTGCGCCGCGCGCAGATGCCGCAACCGGAATATCGCGCACTGGCCTCCTGGTTCGTTGGGCGTGGCTACGCCGTGCTGGTGCCCGAGCGCCCCGGCCATGGCTTAACCGGCGGGCGTTATCTCGAAGACCAGGGCGGCTGCGACAATGGCGACTATGTCGGCGCCGGCCGCGCCACGGCGGATAGTATCGCCGCAGCGATGACTGACATTCGCAAACAACCCTTCATTCGCAGCGACGGCACGATCGTCGTCGGCCATTCCGCGGGCGGCTGGGGCGCACTGGCCATGGCCGGCGCCAATCCGCAAGGCGTCAGAGCGATCATTGCCTTTGCCCCCGGACGCGGCGGCCATGCGAATGACCGGCCGAATGACGTCTGCGCGCCGCAGCGCCTGATCGCCGCTGCCGCAACCTTCGGCAAGACGGCGCACGTGCCTGTGATCTGGCTCGTCGCGCGCAATGACAGCTATTTTTCCCCGGACTTGTCACGCCAGCTGGCGGATGCATTCCGCAAGGGCGGCGACAAGGTCGATGCCTACGAACTGCCCAATTTTCGAAGCGAGGGCCACTGGCTTGCGGAAAGCGACGGCGGTGACGACATCTATGGTGCCGCGCTGGACAAGGCGCTGAAGGCAATTACGGCCAGGAAGCGATGACGCGCAAACCTGCGCAACCGGAGTGGACACCGCAGTGACCGAGCCCTGGCCCGACGACGACGTCATCCTCTATGACGGCGTCTGTATCTTCTGCTCGCGCTGGATCCAGTTCGTCGCCAAACGCGACACCGATCACCGCTTTCGTTTCACCCCGATCCAGTCCGACTATGGCAGCCGCCTCGCCCGCCATTTCGGCATCGATCCCGCCGATCCCGACACCAATGCGGTGATCCATGGCGGCGCGGCTTATGTCAGATCCGATGCGGCGCTGACGGTGCTGTCGACCCTGCCCGGCTGGCAATGGGTGCGCGTGCTGTTCGCCGTGCCGAACGCGCTGCGCAATCCGGTCTACGGCCTGATCGCAACGAACCGCTATCGCATCTTCGGAAAGACCGAGGCGTGTATCGTGCCGGATGCGGCGATGAGGGCGAGGGTGATGGAGTAAGCGAGCTTCTACGCTTTGCTCTGGTTGCCTGTGGCCAGCACTTCCTTCGCCGCCCGCTCTCCACTCTCCCGCGCCCCATGCGCCGTCGAGAAGAAATTCGGCGATGTCGCTTCGCCGGCGAAGAACAGCCGTCGATCCACCGGCACAGCTAGCACGGCGCGCGCAGCGGCATGGCCGGGCTTCGCCGCCGAATAGGCGCCCTGCGCGAAGCGGTCGTGACCCCAGCGGGATTCCGCGAGCGGCGTGAGCTTGCTGCGGATATCCGAGCCGAGCAGCGCCACGATCTCGTCGATGCTTTGCGCGGCGAGTGCACCCTGGCCGGCGTCTTCCAGGTCGCGTGCGAACCTGCCCCCGAAGAAGCCGGCGATGCAGGGGCGGCCGGACGGGCGCAGATGAAAGCTGCCGACACCGGTGCGCAGGGCGGCGCCGCGCAACCCGATATCCGACGGCCACTTCTCCGCGTCGGAGAGCGCCAGCATCACCTTGTTGTCTGCGCCGAGCGGCAGGCCGGCGGCGGCCTCGACCTTGCCGGGCAACGGCGGCGTGAAGCGGATATTTTCATTGGCGATGAGATTGGTCGGCACGCAGACGATCACTTTCGCCGCGCTGAGCGTGCCGCGCGACGTCTCGATGCGGATGCGCGTACCGGAATGATCGATAACAGTGACTTCGGTGTTCAGCGCTACCGAACATGGCGCGCCATAGGCCGCGATCAGCGCACCGTAGCCATCGGGCAGGCGCCAGTTGATGTCCGTGTCCTCATAGGCATCCATGTCGTGCAGCGACACATCCTTGAGCTCGAAACCGTTGATATAGGTCGAGACCGCATCGATCATCGGATTCCACGGATTGCCGGGTTCGAGGCAAGTCGCAGCAGGCGCATCGATCTCGTTTTCCGCGGCCTCCTCGGCGCGCTCATAGAACGCGTCGATCGCGGCGAAGAACTCATCGCGCTTCGCCTTCGAGAAGGCGGCATCATAGGCCTGATCGCGCCACGGCGGGCGCGACTTGTCGACGGCGAAGCCGAGCTCTTTCGCGATGCTGACGAAGTCATTCTTGTCGGCGGAGTGCAGCCATTCACAGCCCAGATCGAACGGAATGCCGGGGGTCGCCATGATCGTATGGGCGCGGCCGCCGATCCGGTCGCGCGCTTCCAGCACGATCACGGAGAGCCCGGAACCTTCCAGCATACGCGCGGCGCCGAGGCCGGCAGCGCCGGCTCCGATGATGGCGATATCTACTTCGGAAGGCAGTCTGGTCATCGCGTCGGTATTCACAGCGGATGGGAAACGGGTGACAACGGGATAAAGGCTTGCTTGAATTATTCAAGCCACCGCTGCCCTCGGAGAAGATGCATGACAGCCCCACACGATTTCGAACTCTACGGCTTCTGGCGGACGTCCGCGACCTATCGCGTCCGCGTGGCGCTCAACCTGAAGGGATTGGAAGCGCACGAGCGCGTGATCGACCTCGACAAGGGCGAGCAGCGCGGCGACGCGTTCCTCAAGATCAATCCGCTCGGCGCGATTCCGGCCCTGATCGAGCCCGGCCACCTGCCGCTGACTCAGTCGCTGGCGATCCTGGAATTCCTCGACGAGATCCATCCGACCCCGCCGCTGCTGCCGAGCGATCCACACGGCCGCGCCCGGGTGCGTTCGATCGCCGCGATGCTGGCCGCCGACACCCACCCGCTCATTACGCCGCGTGTGCGGAAATATCTCGCCATCACCGCCGGCTTTGACGATGCCGCAGTTCGCGCCTGGCTGGTGCACTGGTTCACCACGGGCCTCGCCGCCGTGGAAGAGCGCCTCGCCAGCGAACCCGCCACCGGCCGCTTCTGTCATGGCGACGAAGTGACCATCGCCGACATCTGTCTGCTCAGCATCACCGCAACCATGAAGGTGCTGAAGATCGAGATTGCAGGCATCCCGACCATCGACCGCATCGTCGCCACCTGCGAGGCGATGGAGGCGTTTGCGAAGGCGGATCCGTTGAAGCAGGTGGGAGCGCCGGCAAATTGACTCTGCCCTCATCCTGAGGAGCCGCGCAGCGGCGTCTCGAAGGATGGCCACAAGCATCGGCGCGACGCCAACTCATGGTTCGAGACGGCGCTACGCGTCTCCTCGCCATGAGGGGCGGAGTGAAGGCATCACCCAAACAAAAAATGCCCGGCTTTCGCCGGGCATTTCATAACCAGTCAAAGAAAGCTCGTCGCTTACGCGATCACTTCCTTGGTCTTTTCGGCGCGCTTGCGGTCGTTGGCATCGAGATGCTTCTTGCGCAGGCGGATCGACTTCGGGGTGATCTCGACCAGCTCGTCGCTCTCGATATAGGCCAGCGCCTTTTCGAGGGTCATGCGGATCGGCGGCGTCAAACGCACCGCTTCATCCTTCGAGGTGGTGCGGATGTTGGAGAGCTGCTTGCCCTTGAGAACGTTGAGTTCGAGATCGTTCTCGCGGGTGTGCTCGCCGATGATCATGCCCTTGTAGACCTTCCAGCCCGGCTCGATCATCATCGGGCCGCGATCTTCCAGCTTGAACATGGCGTAGGCCACCGCTTCGCCCTGGTCGTTGGAGATCAACACGCCGTTACGGCGGCCGGCGATCTCGCCCTTATAGGGCAGGTAGTCGTGGAACAGACGGTTCATGATCGCGGTACCCTTGGTATCGGTCATGAGTTCGCCCTGATAGCCGATCAGGCCGCGGGTCGGCGCGTAGAACACCAGACGCAGACGGTTGCCGCCCGACGGACGCATCTCGATCATCTCGGCCTTGCGTTCGCTCATCTTCTGAACGACCACGCCGGAGAATTCCTCATCGACGTCGATGACGACTTCCTCGACCGGCTCCAGCGTGTTGCCGTTTTCGTCCTTGGTAAGAACCACGCGTGGACGCGACACCGACAGTTCGAAGCCTTCGCGGCGCATGTTCTCGATCAGGATCGCGAGCTGCAATTCGCCGCGGCCCGACACTTCCATCGCGTCACGATCGGCGGATTCGACGACCTTGAGCGCGACATTGCCTTCGGCTTCGCGCAACAGGCGGTCGCGGATCAGGCGGCTAGTGACCTTGTCGCCTTCGGTGCCGGCGAGCGGCGAGTTGTTGACGATGAAGGACATCGACACGGTCGGCGGATCGATCGGCTGCGCCTGGATCGGAATTTCAACCGACGGATCGCAGAAGGTATCGGCGACAGTGCCCTTCGGCAGGCCGGCGATGGCAACGATGTCGCCGGCTTCGGCGAGTTCCACCGGCTGGCGCTCGAGGCCGCGGAAGGCCAGGATCTTGGTGATACGGCCGGTTTCGACGACCTTACCGTCACGCGACAGCACCTTGACAGCCTGGTTCGGCTTTACCGAGCCCGCCGAGATACGGCCGGTGATGATACGGCCGAGATAGGGGTTGGCTTCGAGGATGGTGCCGAGCATGCGGAACGCACCTTCTTCTACCACCGGCGGCGCGACATGCTTGATGACGAGATCGAACAGCGGCTTCATGCCGACATCATGCGACGCATCCGGGCTGTCGGCCATCCAGCCGTTGCGGCCCGATCCGTACAGAATCGGGAAATCGAGCTGGTCGTCGGTGGCGTCGAGCGCTGCGAACAGGTCGAACACTTCGTTGACGACTTCGGTGATGCGGGCGTCCTGACGGTCGACCTTGTTGATGGCGACGATCGGCTTGAGGCCGAGCTTCAACGCCTTGCCGACCACGAACTTGGTCTGCGGCATCGGGCCTTCAGCGGCGTCGACGAGCACGATCACGCCATCGACCATCGACAGGATGCGTTCGACTTCGCCGCCGAAGTCAGCGTGGCCCGGGGTGTCGACGATGTTGATCTGGACTTCATCCCACAGCACCGAGGTGCACTTGGCGAGAATGGTGATGCCGCGCTCTTTTTCGATGTCGTTCGAATCCATCGCGCGTTCCTGGACGCGCTGATTGTCGCGATACGTGCCCGACTGCTGCAGCAGCTTGTCCACGAGAGTGGTTTTGCCGTGGTCAACGTGGGCGATGATAGCAATGTTGCGAAGGTTCATAGGTCTTCTTCTGGTTACGGTCTGGGTGCCCTTGAGCGGGTTCAACAAGACATGCTCGACAACAAAAGGCTTATGCCTTGCGCTCGAGCGCGTTCGATAACTGCCTCGTCTGAAAACGCGCTGGGGCAATCCCTCCAAAAGCAAACCCGGCCAGAAGGGGCCGGGTACTCGGACGCGTTGCGGCGCAATATAGGGGGAAATCGCCGAAAAACAATGCGAATCTGCCAAATGGTTAGCCCAATTTCGGGTCCAGAACCGTGGCCCAAAGGGCCATATCGGCCCGATCCCGCAGGGTAACGGTCATTTGGCCGCTTTGGCTGTCGATTTTGACGTGACCGAAGAACTGCATGCCGGCCGACGGGGGCAAATTCTGCTTATCGGGCCCCGGCGCCTTCACGAAACGGACCTCAGGACCGAAGGTATTGTCGAGCGCCGCCGGCCCGAAAGTTCCGGCGTGAAACGGGCCCGAAACGAACTCCCAGAACGGCTCGAAATCCTGAAACTGCGCCTTTTCCGGATTGTAGTAATGCGCCGCCGTGTAATGCACGTCGGCGGTCAGCCAGACCGTGTTGCGGATACCGGCCGATTTGATGAAGCGCAGGATATCGGCGATTTCCAGCTCGCGGCCCCGCACTGGTCCGTCGCCCTGTGCGATGGCCTCAGACCCGGTTTTGTCGGCGGCGTTGTCATAGACGACGAGGCCGATCGGCATATCCGAGGCGATGACCTTCCAGGTCGCCTTCGAGGCCATCAATGCGCGCTTCAGCCAGGCCATCTGCTCCGGACCGATGAAATACGCATGGGGACCATAGGTGTCCTGCAGGTTCGGGCCGTTGGGCCCGCGATAGCTGCGCTCGTCCAGCATGAAGACGTCGAGATGCGGGCCGTAATTGAGCGTGCGATAGACGCGGCCCGGTTCGGCCGGATTGACCGAGATCGGATACATCTCGTGATAGGCACGGGCGCCGCGCGCAGCCAGCAGCGTGATGTCGCGCTCCTTGTAGGATGCCGGTAACTGTTTCGAGAGCGACCAGTTGTTGGTGACCTCGTGATCGTCCCACTGGCCGAAGATCGGCACCTGCGCATTGAATGCGCGGACATTGTCGTCGAGTAGATTGTATTTGTGCGCGGCGCGGAATTCATCGAGCGTCTCGGCGACCTTCGCCTTTTCCGGCACCGTGATGGTGTTTTTCCAGATCGTGCCGTCCGGCAGTTTCGTTTCAGGCAGGATCGGGCCGTCGGCGTAGATGGTATCGCCGGAATGGATCAGGAAATCCGGATTGTGCTTGCGCATGGTGGCGAAGGTGACCATTCCGCCGTCATCGGCGTTGATGCCCCAGCCCTGCCCTGCGACATCGCCGCCCCAGACAAAGGACACATCGCGGCGATCCGCTGGCGCGGTGCGGAAGCGGCCGATCACCGGCTCGCCGACGATTGCGGTATGCGACAAATCACGGAATTTGACGCGGTAGAAGATGTCCTGCCCGGCTGGCAGATTATCGAGCAGCAACTTCGCCGTGAAATCGCTCTCGGGCAGCGCCGTGATAACCGGCAACATGCGCGCATTGCTGAAGGATTCGGTAGTGGCGACCTCCACCATCATCTGCGCCGGCCGATCCGCGCGCGACCAGATCATGCCGCTGCTCGTCCCGACATCGCCGGACTGCACGCCATGCGACACGAGCGGACGATCCGCCGCACGGCTGAGGTAAGGCATCGCCAGGAAGCTTGCGCCTGCTGCGGCTGAGTGCGCGAGGAAGCGACGACGGGAAATATGTAGCGCCATGGCGAACTCCTGATCCTGGCTCTGGCACCAGTGGCTCTAGGCAGATCGCTTGACGCTGCGATGACAGGTGATGCGCAATATCAACACCTGTCAGCGCACGTTGCGAGTGACTAGCAACTTGATTGACACATTTGGAAATTTCACCTTAACGTGAACGTGACGGTTCCCTTCGGGGATCAAAAGGGAATGCGGTGAGGGGGATCCCCCGATTCCGCGGCTGCCCCCGCAACTGTAAGCGGCGAGCCTGCGCCAAGAGCCACTGGGTGTTCACCTGGGAAGGCGGCGACAGGCAGTGACCCGCGAGCCAGGAGACCTGCCGCCAGTCGTGGTCACACGCGAGCACATTGGGCGGGGTGTCCTGGTGGAAGTCACACTGCCTCTTTGAAAAGCGGCGGCGAGACTTGGTTTGCGGTGACGTGCCACGTAACCGCGAGTCCTGTAGATGACCTCCGTTTCTCCCGTCGCATTGAAGCAATGCAAAGCTCTTCTTTCCTCTGTCGCACTGTCCTGCTTCCTTGTGCCCGCCGAGGGCTCGCTGCGACCTGCGCAATCGCACCACGTACTCGACCCCGTGGTGGTGCAGCCGACGGTGACGCCAACGCGCGCGCGCCGCGCCACATCAGGCAAGGCCACGCGCGCCGCGCGCTTGCGGCAGCAGCGCAATGTCGCCGCCAATACCGGCGCGCCGGTTGCCACGCCGACAGGCCCCGTCTTCGCAGCGCCGACGCTCAACCTCACCGGCACAACGTCGACCGGCAGCCGCCTCGGCCTGACGCGCCTGCAGACGCCGGCCAGCGTCGAGGTGATCTCGGCGGAAACCATGGCCGAGCGCGGCCAGCAGAACGTGGTCGATGCCGTCACGCAGAATGCCACCGGCTTTACGGCCATCGGTGAACCCGGCAATGGCGGCATCGCTTTCAGCACCCGCGGCTTCGCCGGCAGCGGCTCTGTCACGTCGCTCTATGACGGCACACGCCTCTATGTCGGCTCCGGCACGGTGAACTTCCCCTTCGACACCTGGACCGCCGAGAAGATCGAAGTGCTGCGCGGCCCCGCCTCCGTCATGTATGGCGAAGGCGCCATCGGCGGCGCTATCAACGTGATTTCGAAACTGCCGCTCTGGGTGCCACGCAACCAGGCCGAAATCTCTCTGGACAGCAACATGACGCGCCGCATCGCTCTCGATAGCGGCGGCCCGGTCAGCAAGGACGTCGCCTATCGTATCGCCGTCACCGGCAACGCGTCCGATGGTTGGGTCGATCGCGACAACACCTCGAACATCGCGCTGCACGCCGCCGTGCAGATCAAGCAGACCGAGGACATCACCTGGACGCTCTCCACCGACTATGGCGACCGCCATCCATCAAAATATTTCGGCACGCCGCTGATTAACGGCCAGCTCAATGAGGCGATCCGCTTCAAGAACTACAATGTCAGCGACAGCAACATCCGCTATCAGGACAGTTGGAGCCAGGTGAAGACCGAGTGGCAGGTGGCCGACGGCATCACCCTGCGCAACACGCTCTATTACATGTATGCGAAGCGCCACTGGAAGGAGGTCGAGATCTACGGCTTCAATTCCGGCACCGGCCTGATCGATCGCGGCGATTATCTCGAGATCTTCCACCAGCAGCAGCAGATCGGCGACCGCATGGACGCCACCTTCGAGGGCCATCTGTTCGGCATGGTCAACACCTTCGTGGCGGGCTTCGACGTTAACCGCATCGACTTCAAGCATACCAACAATTCGCCGTTTAGCGGGTCCTCATCGGTCAATCCGTATAATTTCGATCCCGGCCTGTTCAGCAGCCCGGACCCGACGATTCCCGGCTTCAAGAGCGTCGCCAATCAGTACGCATTCTTCGCCGAGAACCGACTGGCCGTCACCGAACAATTGTCGCTGATCGCCGGCGTCCGCCAGGACCAACCGACCGTCGAACGAACCGACTATCGCACCCCCGCCAACAGCTACACCCGGGACTATTCGGCGACCTCGTGGCGCGCCGGCGTCGTCTATACGCCGATTCAGAACCTTGCTTTCTATGGCCAGTATTCGACGGCGGTCGATACCATCGGCGGCTTGATCTCGGCGAGTAACGCCAATGCGAAGTTTGACCTCGCGACCGGCAAACAGGCCGAGATCGGCGTCAAGCAGTCGTTCTGGGGCGGCCGCGGCGAGTGGACGCTCGCTGCCTATGAGATCGTGAAGAACAATCTGCTGGCCGTCGTTCCCGGTAGCGGCGGAGCGGTTCAGCAGGTCGGCCAGCAGTCGTCGCGCGGTGTCGAGGCCTCGATCGGTCTCGTGCTCGAATACGGCTGGCGCATCGATGCCAACACCGCGCTCCTGCGCGCAAAGTATGACGACTTCCTGCAGGCCAGCGGCGTGAATTTTGCCGGCAACGTCCCGATCAATGTCCCGCAGAACGTCTCCAATATCTGGGCAACATGGGGCTTTGCGCCAAACTGGTCGGCCAATGCCGGCGTGCAGATTGTCGGCAAGACCTATGCAGACAACGCGAATACGCTGGAAATGCCGAGCTACACAGTTGTGAATGCCGGCCTGCAATGGAAGCCGGACGTCAACACCACGGTGTCGCTGCGCGTTTACAACCTGTTCGACAAGATCTACGCGACGTCGAGCTACAGCGACAATCAGTGGATGCTCGGCATGCCACGCACCGCTCAACTCGCCGTCAACGTGAAGTTCTGAGCTTGTCACGCAAGCTGACACGCACTCTCCGGCGGTGGCTGTATATCGGCCACCGCTGGGTCGGCATCGTCACATGTCTCTTCTTCGCGATGTGGTTCATCTCCGGCGTGGTGATGATGTATGTCGCGTTTCCCGGCCTCTCCGACAAGGAGCGGCTGGCAGCATTGCCCGACATCGTCTGGGAGAAAGTGGCGCTCTCTCCCGACGAGGCGATGAAGGCTGCCGGTGCCACGCGCTATCCGCGCGAATTGCGATTGAACATGGTTGCCGACGAGCCGGTGTATCGGTTGACTGGCTGGGACGGCAAACGGCAAACCATCTCCGCCGTCGATGGCCGCGCCATCACCGAGATCAACGAACAGCAGGCACTTGCAGTCGCGCGGCATCATCCCGCCAGCAAGTTGCCTCAGCTCGAAGAGACCGTCGATCACGATCAATGGAGTGTCACCGCACGCTACGATCCACTGCGACCATTGTATCTGATCACACTCGGCGACGACGCCGGCACCAAACTCTACGTCTCCTCGCGCTCCGGCGAGATCGCGCTCGATACCAACCGCACCGAACGCGTCTGGAACTGGCTCGGTTCGATCCCGCACTGGATCTATCCGACCGTGCTGCGCAAGGACGGTCCGCTGTGGCGGCTCGTGGTGTTGTGGATCTCCGGCATCTGTTTGATCGTCGGCGTTACCGGAATCTGGATCGGCATTCTGCGCGTGCGCCTCAAGCGGCGTTATGCGAGCGGCAACATCACGCCCTATCGCGGCTGGATGGCGTGGCATCACGTCACCGGACTGATCGCCGGCCTCTTCGTGCTGACCTGGATGTTCTCGGGCTGGCTGTCGCTCGATCCCGGCCGCGTTTTTGCCGACCGCAATACGCCACGCGAGGTATTGCAGCGCTATGCCGGCCACGACGCGCCTGATATCCCTGCGGCCATTCGCGCACCGGCGGACAAGGCCGCGGTCGAAGCGCGCTTCGTATGGATCGACGGCATGCCGCTGATGATCGTCGCGAAGCGCGACGGCACGAAGATGGCGATCAATCCGACAAGCGGCGA
This sequence comes from Tardiphaga sp. OK246, assembly GCF_900188215.1. NCBI lineage: Bacteria > Pseudomonadati > Pseudomonadota > Alphaproteobacteria > Hyphomicrobiales > Nitrobacteraceae > Tardiphaga > Tardiphaga sp. OK246. Next base: position 216,292 of record NZ_FZOX01000005.1, on the reverse strand, counting down.
AATCGCAAGACTGCCGCAAGACCGCCTCTGGAACGCCGCAACAAAACTGCTTCCGGATTCGCGCCTCGAACGCCAGATAACCCTCGGAAAATACGACGCTTATTGGTACGCGCACCACAATGACCGCGAATTGCCGGTGTTACGCGCCAAATTCGATGACGACGCGCAAACCTGGTTTCACATCAGCCCGGTCACCGGCGACATTCTCGGCCGCGTCGACTCAAGCCGGCGTACCTATCGCTGGCTGTTCAATGCGCTGCACAGTTTCGATTTTCAGCTGTTGTTGATGTATCGCCCGGCCTGGGACATCGTGGTGTGGCTGCTGTCGATTCTCGGCACCATCGTCTCGGCGAGCGGCGTCGTGATCGGCTGGCGCTATCTCAAGCGCTAAAGCGTTTTCAAGCGAAGTGGTCCCGGTTCGCGTGAAGAAAACGCGTCAAAACGAAAGACTCTAGACCGCCAGCGGCCGCGGCGGCTGACGCAATTGCTCCGGCGGATTCATCGGCTCCGGCGGGATCATGCCGATCAGCGCCTTGCGGTCGGCGACGGCGTTGTGGAATTGCTCGAGCGCAATATTGAAGGCTGTCAGCGTGCCTTCCTCAATGGCACCATGCTCGTAGCAATTCAGCGTATGACGCAGAATATCGTCGGCTTCCGCCTGCATCGTATCGAGCTCTTCGAGGGACTCGCTCTTGCGCGCGGCGGCAATCATGTCGAGCAGACGATCGCGCTCTGACACATTCACGTTGCGCTCATCCTTCTTCAGATAGCTCGCGAACCAAGCGCCGATCGAGCCCATCGCCGAGAGCCCCATCAGGCTCCACCAGATGTAATCGCTATAGCGATCGAGGAAGGTCTTTTCTTCACCATCCACATAGGCGGCCGCGCCGGGATGCACGGGGATCACCGCATCCTTATCGGTATCCGGCGTCTCGATCTTCGCCGCCAGCGGGAAGTCGTTGATGATCTGCTGACGGATCGCAAACAGCTGCCGCGTGAAGGCGGCGATGGTCACATCAGACAGGCTCTGCCGTGCCACGATGTGATGCGAAAAGCTGATGGTCTTGACGTCGTCGTCCGGCCGCGCCGGCGCGCCGCCGAATGCGCCTGCAGGAATTTCCGATGATTCATACATCGGGAAATTCTGCGCGATGGCTTCTGCGGAATCGATCGCGAGGAAGGTCGGCGTGCCATCGCGGCTCGAAGCCTGGATCGCATCATTGGTGATCTTGCTGTTCACCGGACCTGCCGCGATGAACGCATCGACCTTCTGGTCCTTCACGGCCTCAGCCACTTCGGTGGTCGAGAACTGCACGATGGTGACCTTGGCCGGATCGACGCCATATTGCCGCAGGATGATGTTCAGCAGGTTGACGTTGGCCTGCGTCTTGCCGATCACGCCGACGCGGCGTCCGGCGAGCTGCGAGAATTTGGTGATCTTCGGCCCGGATTTCTTGCCCTTGGCGGCCGGCGGCACCCAGATCACAGCAACGTTCTTGCGCAGCGTGGCGACGGCGCGCGCATTCTTTGGCACTTCGAGATCGCCGCGGATGATCGCGAGATCGGCCTTGCCATCCGCGAGCGCCTTGGCGCTGGCGGTGGCTCCTTCGGTGAGGATCGGTCGCAGCCGGACTGTATAGTGATCGCGCGAGAACGATTGCACCAGCGCCTGCACCACCTTGACGTCGTCGCTGTTCGGCGGACCGACGGCGATCCGCAGCGGTACCGGCTTCATGGCGAAGTAGTAAGCGCCAGCCACGGCAGCAACGATCGCCAGAGTCCCGGCCAGCGTAATCAGCGTCATCTTGCGCCGGATCGACCGCGGTGACGGCGGCCCTATCGGCCCGATAACATCGGGACCGTCTGCCATGGATCTGGAAAACAATCGCTTCAAATTCATCTGCGCCAAATGGGTTCGAGCGACAATGTAGCAAAGTTTCGGGTCGACGCGCCGTTCCACCGGCAGCATGGTTACCGGCGCGATTGGTTACTTTCCTGCATGCGCGGCATTTGCTGCCTTATTGTGGCATGGATCCCAACTGTGTCACCGGGCGTTAGAGTAAAGTTCAAGTGAAGCAGGAGGTTGGCATGGTGGAACGACTCTCGGCCGAGGCCCGCAAGGCGGCGCTCAAGGAGCTCTCGGGCTGGAGCGAGGTTTCCGGGCGCGATGCCATCGCCCGGACCTTTACGTTCAAGGATTTCAACGAGGCCTTCGGTTTCATGGCGCGGGTCGCTCTGGTCGCCGAGAAGAGCGACCACCATCCGGAATGGCGCAATGTTTACAAGACAGTGGAGGTAGTACTGTCCACCCACGACGCCGATGGCGTCACCAAGCGCGACGTCGATCTGGCCAGGGCCATGAATACCATCGCCGGGCAACTCGGCCACTCCTGAGCGTTGCTGAATGTTGCGACGCCGGAGCCGGATCACCATTTACCGGAAAGGCTGCAAACTGCAGCCGTGAGGACATTGCCGATGGCAACCGACCACAGCGTGGGCTTCGAGCCAGCCGATGAACTGGCCAAAGACCGCGAAAGCGTACGCAAGCAGTTCTGGCACAAGCTCAAGCGACTGGCGGTCAAGCTGCCTTTCGCCGAAGACTTGCTGGCGGCTTACTACTGCGCCTTCGACCGGCAGACACCGCGCCATGTCCAGGCGGCGCTGCTCGGCGCCATCGCCTATTTCGTGCTGCCATTCGATTTCGTGCCGGACATGCTGCCCGTTCTGGGATTCACTGATGATGCCGCGGTGCTGGCCACCGCCTTGCGCATGGTGGCGAGCCACATCAACGAGGACCACCGCGAAGCCGCCAGAGCGGCCATCGCACGTGGATTGGCGAAGGGTGAAACGGACGCGTAATCCGCGTCCGCCTCATTCAGCTTTATGGATGAAGGATCACTTTGCCCATGGCCTGACGGCCCGCCAGTACCTTCAACGCATCGGCTGTCTTGGCTAACGGGAAAGTCCTGTCGACATGGGATGAGATCTTCCCTTCGGCGGCCCACTTCACCAGCTTTTCCAGATTGGCGCGGTTCTTCTCGGGATTCTGCCGTACCCAGGCGCCCCAGAACACGCCGCGGATGTCGCAGCCTTTCAGCAGCGCGAGATTAAGCGGCATCTTCGGAATGTCGCCGGCGGCGAAGCCGATCACCAGGAAGCGGCCTTCCCAAGCGATAGCGCGCAGCGAGGCTTCGGCATATTTGCCGCCCACCGGATCGAAGATGATGTCGACACCCTTGCCGTCCGTCAGCTTCTTCAGACCTTCCTTCAGATCTTCGGTCGCGTAGTTCAGCCCAATATCCGCGCCGTGCTTCTTGGCGAATTCCAGCTTCTCGTCCGACGATGCGCAGGCGATGACCTTGAGACCCAAGAGCTTGCCGAGTTCGCAGGCCGCGAGCCCAGTGCCGCCCGCGGCGCCGAGCACGGCCAGCGTCTCGCCGGGCTTCGGGCTGGCGCGGTCTTCCAGCGCATGCAGCGCCGTGCCGTAAGTGATGATCACGCCGGCGGCGCGATCGAAATCGAGATTGTCGGGAATCTTCACGGCGGATGCCGCAGGCACCGCGATCTTTTCACGGGCGCCATTGTGGCCCACAGATGCAACCACACGGTCACCAACCTTGAAGCCGGTCACGCCGCTGCCGATGCTCTCGATCACACCAGCGACTTCCGCAGCCGGCGAGAACGGGAACGGCGGCTTGATCTGGTATTTGCCCTGGATCATCAGAATGTCGAAGAAATTCAGCGCCGCCGCCTTGATGGCGATAACGACCTGACCGTCACCGGCAACGGGATCATCGATATCGGCGAGAACGAGATCATCGGGTTCGCAGAATTGCGAGCAGAGAATGGCTTTCATCTGATCATCTGACCTTCGGCTTGAGACAGTTGAAGGGAGTCATGCCGGATTTGACGGCGCGCTACAATCTGATTCGAGAAAAGGTAATTCCGCCACGCGGCCAACCGAGGAACCGTCCCATGTTCGAAACAACGCTGCTCGCCAACAGGCGCATTCTGGTCACCGGCGGCGGTTCCGGCCTCGGTGCGTCCATGAGTCGCCGCTTTGCGGAGCTGGGTGCCGAGCTCATCATCTGCGGTCGCCGGCTTGAATTGCTCGAACAGACTGCAGCACAACTGCGGACCGATTTCGGCGGCAAGGTCAGCGTCGCACGATGCGATATTCGCGACGCCGACGCGGTCGAGACGATGATGGACACAATCTGGCGCGACGGGCCGCTCGACGTCCTCGTCAACAATGCTGCGGCCACCTTCATCGCGCAGAGCGAGCATCTCTCCACCCGCGCCGCCGACGCGATCCTCGCGCCGACGCTGCACGGCGCCATGTATTGCACGCTCGAAGCCGGTCGACGCTGGATCGCAGGACACCACAAGGGCGTCGTGCTGAGCATCCTCTCGACATCCACGATCACCGGGCGCGCCTTCACGGTGCCATCGGCGATGGCCAAATCTGGACTCCTTGCAATGACGAAGTCGCTCGCGGTGGAGTGGGGACCCAGAGGCATCCGCACCGTCGCGATCGCGCCCGGCCCGTTCCCCACCACCGGCGCGACCGGGCAGCTGCGGCCCGAGGGACGCGACAGCGGCCCTGCGGCGCAGAACCCGCTCGGCCGCGTCGGCGAACACAGCGAGCTCGCAAATCTCGCAAGCTTCCTGATTTCCGATCAGGCCGGCTATATCAATGGCGAGATGGTGGTGCAGGATGGGGGCGCACACCTGCGCGCATCTGGCGCAGAGGATCTGCTGCAGTGGAGCGATGCGCAGTGGGCAGCGCAGCGTGCGGCGCGTGCAAAAAACTGAGCAGAAAACTGAGGATGACTCCTGCGCCGTCAGCGCGCAGCAAGGCAAGGACTGCTATCCTTGCGGGAGTCGCGTCTGCCTTTTCAAGAAAGCGATTTGCGGATATGGCAGACATCGTGACGTCAGCGATTCCAGATCGTCTTGGTAAAGCCGTCTTGTTGCGAGCCATCTTCCAGTCACAATGATAGAGGATCGAGACTTGATGTCCGTGCGGCGATTCCTGACAGTTGTGTCGATGAGTATAGCGATGGTCGGTATCTCCGATCTTGCGCAGGCGCAGAGCGCTGCATCGAAAGGCAAGGCCGCCGCACCGAAGGCAGCGCCCACACCGGCAAAGCCAGCAGCCGCGGCGCCTGCTGCAGCGGGTGGCGCCGAGCCCACGCTGGTCGGACAGTTCGGCTCGTGGGGCGCCTACACCGCGACACCGAACGGCAAGAAAGTCTGCTTTGCTCTGGCCAAGCCGGCGTCGTCAAAGACCAATCCGGCGAACCGCCCGCGCGATCCCGCTTACGCCTTCGTCTCGACCCGCCCGGCCGAGAAGGTGACCAACGAAGTCTCGATCATGATCGGCTATCAGTTGAAGCCGGGCTCCGAGTCCACGCTGGAAGTCGGCGGCGCGCGCTATGCGATGTATACGCAGGGCGACGGGCTCTGGATCAAGAATGCCGCCGAAGAAGAGCGCATGGTGGAAGCCCTGCGCAAGGCGGCCGACGTGACCGTGAAGGGCGTCTCCGCCAAGGGCACCGAGACCACCGACACGTTTTCGCTGAAGGGCCTGGCCCAGGCGCTGGACCGGCTGGCGCAGGATTGCCGGCGGTAATTGCCGCCAAACACCGGCTAAATCCTTGTCGCCGTTAATATTGCCGCATTTCGCGCCTTTTCATTCGGGCGCGAAAAGCTTATTTGAGGTCGGCCTGTTTAAGGCCTGATTTCCCGCGACATCATAGATCGAACGCCATGACCCCCGTTTCAGCCGAGGCCGGCTCCGCCATCGACGCTTCCCGCGCATTGCCCGCGGGCGAGATGCCGCTGGAGAAGATCGCCACCGAGACCTATGTGCCGCTGGCCAAGCCGTCCCTGATCGGCCTGTCGCGCACGGAAATCGCGGAAAAGCTCGGTTCCATCGGCGTGGCGCCGGCCCAGCGCAAGATGCGGACGCAGCAGATCTGGCACTGGATGTATGTCCGGGGCGTCCAGACCTTCGCCGAAATGTCCAGTATTTCCAAAGGCATGCGCGAAGACCTCGAGAAGCATTTCACGGTGGCACGGCCCGAGGTCGTGGTCGAGCAGATCTCCAATGACGGCACCCGGAAATGGCTGCTGCGGCTGCCTTCAGGTACCGCCGGCGAGAAGGCCCACGAGGTCGAGTGCGTCTATATCCCCGAAACCGACCGCGGCACGCTCTGCGTCTCGTCGCAGGTCGGCTGCACCCTGAACTGCTCGTTCTGCCACACCGGTACCCAGCGGCTGGTCCGCAACCTGACGGCCGGCGAGATCGTCGGCCAGATCATGGTCGCCCGCGATCGTCTCAACGACTGGGCCGACCGTGAGACCCCAGACGGCAACCGCCGCGTCACCAATATCGTGATGATGGGCATGGGCGAGCCGCTCTACAATTTCGACGCGGTGCGTGACGCACTGCTGATTGTCTCGGACAATGAAGGCATCGGCATTTCGCGCCGGCGCATCACGCTGTCGACCTCCGGCGTGGTGCCGAACATCAAGCGCACCGGCGACGAGATCGGCGTCATGCTGGCGATCTCGCTGCATGCAGTACGCGATGAGCTGCGCAACGAGCTGGTGCCGCTCAACAAGAAATATCCACTCGAACAGCTGATGCAGGCCTGCCGCGATTATCCCGGCGCGTCCAACGCACGGCGCATCACCTTCGAATATGTGATGCTGAAAGGCGTCAACGACTCGCTCGAGGACGCCAAGCTGCTTGTGAAGATGCTCAAGGGTATCCACGCCAAGATCAATCTGATCCCGTTCAATCCGTGGCCCGGCACGCGCTACGAATGTTCGGACTGGGACCAGATCGAGAAGTTCTCCGAATATATCTTCAATGCCGGCTATTCCTCCCCGGTGCGCACGCCGCGCGGCCGCGACATTCTCGCGGCCTGCGGCCAGTTGAAGTCGGAGACCGAGAAACTGTCGGCGCGCGAGCGTCAGGCTTTGCGCGCGATGGCGATGACGGACTGACAATGGCGCTGATCGGCCGCCTGTTCGTCATCTTTCTCGGCTTCTGCGCCGCCTGTCTCGTTGGCGGCGCCATCGTGGTGTTCTCGATCCTGTTTCCGGAACTCAGCGCGCTCGATACCGGCGTCATCGACCCGAACACGATCAACATCCTGCTCGGCTTCGGCTTTATCTTCATCAGCGGCTTTGCGCTGATCCCGGCGATGCTCGTCGTCCTCATCACCGAGGCTTTCTATATTCGCAGCGTCATCGTCTATGCGCTCGGCGGCGCGGCGGTCGGGCTCGCCTGCTATCTCGGCCTGATCCCCTACGACCCTGCCACGACGAGTTTCGACGGCATCGTCCGCCGCCATCTCGAAGTCATGACCGGCGCGGGCATCATCGCGGGGCTGATCTACTGGGTGATCGCTGGCCGCAACGCTGGCGCCTGGCGGCAGCCACGGCGCGCGCCACCGCAGCCCGATGTCGCGGCCGGCCCCTAGTGCACTGCCTTTCCTTCAACTCCTGCCTCGGCTAAACCGCCCGCCATGAACCGGACCGGACTCCTCATCGCGCTTGGGCTGTTTGCCGTCATTGCCATTGTCTTCGGAATCTGGCCCGAACTCGACCTCAAGCTCGCGGCGCTGTTCTACGATCCTGAGACCAGACGCTTTCCCACGACGTCGCTGCCCTACGCGCAGTTCGCCCGCGATGCGGCGATGTGGATCGCATGGGCCTTTGTCGCGCCCTCGATCCTCGCGCTGATCGTGAAGCTGATCTGGCCGAACCGGCCACTGCTGGTGAAGGGCCGCACCATGGCCTTCCTGATCCTCACCATGCTGATGTCGGCCGGGATCCTGACCAATCTGACCTTCAAGACCTTCTGGGGCCGCCCGCGGCCGGTGATGGTCTCCGAATTCAACGGCCCCTGGCAGTTCAAGGCGTGGTGGGATCCGACCGGCCAATGCGGGCGCAATTGCTCGTTCTTCTCGGGTGAGGGCGCCACGGCCTTCTGGACCTACGCCCCCGCCGCGCTCGCGCCGCCGTCCGTGCGCCCCTACGCCTACGTGGCGGCCACTGTGTTCGGCATCGCCACCTCGGGCTGGCGGATGGCCTTCGGCGGCCATTTCTTTACCGACGTGACCATCGCCGGCCTCGTGTCGTTCCTGGTTATCTGGTTGATTCACGGATGGATTTACCGCTGGCCCTCGACCCGGATGACGGATGAGGACGTCGATCGCTGGCTGACCAGGATCGCCTGGCCCGGCTATCGCTGGCGGCTGCGCATGATCGGGCAGCAGCCAAAGCCGTCTTTCGTCAACCGGATCACCGAGCAGCACCACGATTGAGCGGCCTCAAGCGGATGCCGCGTTGACGCGCTTTGCCCGGCCGGGCTATCGCTGGCCGCAGAAATTGCCCGATTGGACGTTCCATGACCACGATCTTGAAGAGCCTGCCCAAGGGCAAAAACGTCGGCATCGCTTTCTCCGGCGGCCTAGACACGTCAGCGGCACTGCTCTGGATGAAGCAGAAGGGCGCCAAGGTCTTCGCCTATACCGCCAATCTCGGCCAGCCTGACGAAGCCGACTACGACGAGATTCCGCGCAAGGCGATGGAGTTCGGCGCCGAGAAGGCGCGCCTCGTCGATTGCCGCGCCCAGCTCGTCCATGAAGGCATCGCCGCGATTCAAGCCGGTGCCTTCCATGTCTCGACCGGCGGCATCGCCTATTTCAACACCACGCCGCTCGGGCGCGCCGTCACCGGCACGATGCTGGTCTCGGCCATGAAGGAAGACGGCGTCAATATCTGGGGCGATGGCTCGACCTATAAGGGCAACGATATCGAGCGGTTCTACCGCTACGGATTGCTGACCAATCCGGAGCTGAAGATCTACAAGCCCTGGCTCGACGATCAATTCATCGACGAACTGGGCGGCCGCGCCGAAATGTCGGCCTTCATGACCGCCCACGGCTTCGCCTACAAGATGAGCGCCGAGAAGGCGTATTCGACTGACAGCAACCTGCTCGGCGCCACCCATGAAGCCAAGGATCTCGAACAGCTCGACAGCGGCATCAAGATCGTCAACCCGATCATGGGCGTGCCGTTCTGGCGCGACGACTGCGCCGTCAAGGCCGAGAAGGTCGTGGTGCGGTTTGTGGATGGCCAGCCCGTTGCGCTGAACGGCCAGAGCTTCACCGATCCTGTCGCGCTGTTCCTCGAGGCCAATGTCATCGGCGGCCGCCACGGGCTCGGCATGAGCGACCAGATCGAGAACCGCATCATCGAGGCGAAGAGCCGCGGCATCTATGAAGCGCCCGGCATGGCGCTGCTGCACATCGCCTATGAGCGTCTCGTCACCGGCATCCACAACGAAGACACCATCGAGCAATATCGCATGAGCGGCATGAAGCTCGGCCGGCTGCTGTATCAGGGGCGCTGGTTCGATTCGCAAGCCTTGATGCTGCGCGAGACCGCGCAGCGCTGGGTGGCCCGCGCGATCACCGGCGAAGTCACGCTCGAACTGCGCCGCGGCAATGACTACTCGATCCTGAACACCGAGAGCCCGAACCTGACTTACGCGCCGGAGCGCCTGAGCATGGAGAAGGTCGAGGATGCGCCGTTTACGCCGGCAGACCGGATCGGCCAGCTCACCATGCGCAACCTCGACATCACCGATACCCGCGCCAAGCTGGATCTGTATTCGAAGACGGGTCTGTTGAGCGCCGGCGAAGGCTCGAACATTCCAAAGCTCGACAACGATAAGAACTGAGGGCGCGGCGGAGACGCTCGAACTATAAGATCAAACGGCCGGATGTCGTCGTCACGTCATCCGGCCGTTATATTGGAAGGACATCGCCTGACACAGGCTCTCGCTTGGGACGTCCACCATGAGAAACACGTCGTTGCTGGCCGCGTTTGCGGCCTTTTTCATGAACACCCCAGTCTGCGCACAGACGATCTATCCGCTCGACCGCGCTGATATCCTTGCGGGCGCGAAATTCGACTTCAAAGTCGAGTTTCCCGAACTCATTCAGGCCGCCGATATCAAGGTGACGATCAACGGCGCCGACCAGACTGCGGCGTTCGGCAAGACCGCGGACTACATCGCGAGGGAAGACGGCAAGGATCAGTCCGCCCTGCTGCTGCGCGACGTGACGCTCGATAAAGCTGGGACTTACAAGATCGAAGTCAGCGACGGCGTGCGCAGCCGCGCGGTGATGTGGAACGTCTACGACACTGGTCCGCGCAAGGCGAAGAACGTGATCCTGTTTATCGGCGACGGTATGTCGCTGGCGCACCGCGTCGGCGCCAGAATTCTTTCGAAGGGCATCACCGAAGGCAAGAGCCGCGGCAAGCTCGCGATGGACGACATGCCGCATATGGCGATGGTGGCAACGGCGGGCTCCGACTCCATCATTACCGATTCCGCGAATTCAGCCAGCGCCTATGCCACCGGCCACAAGACCGCGACCAATGCGATGGGCGTCTATGCGGATCGCACGGCGAATGTGTTCGACGATCCGCAGGTTGAAACCATCACCAGCCTCGCGAAGCGCAAGCTCGATCTGGCGATCGGCATCGTCACCAATACCGAGGTCGAGGACGCGACGCCCGCCGCGATGATCGCGCATACCCGCCGCCGCGCGGCCTATGACGAGATCGTCGCGCAGTTCTTTGCCGTCAGGCCGGACGTGCTGATGGGGGGCGGCGCCGCAAATTTCCTGCCGCAGGCAGCCGCGACATCGAAGCGCAAGGATGACGTCGACTATGTCGCGCGCTTCCGTGATGCCGGTTATTCGGTGGCGACCACGGCGCCCGAACTGAACGGCCTCGCCAAGAAGCCGGAGACGCGCAAGCTGCTTGGACTTTTTACGCCTGGCAATATGGACGGCGTGTTGGACCGCAAGTTCCTCGGCGGCGGCGGCGTGAAGAAATTTCCGCAGCAGCCTGATTTGACCGAGCAGGTGCATGGCGCGCTCAAGGTCCTGTCGCGCAACGACAACGGCTTCTTCCTGATGGTCGAGTCGGGCCTGATCGACAAATACGCCCATCTGCTCGACATGGACCGCGCCGTCTATGACGTCATCATGCTCGACAATGCCGTGAAGCTCGCCCGCGACTGGGCAGCCAAGCGCGGCGACGACACGCTCATCCTCGTCGTCTCCGACCACAGCCATCCCAACAGCCTGGTCGGCACCGTCAATGACGACATGAGCAAGGAGTCAAACCTGCCGCTGCGCGAACGGCTTGGCGTCTATGAGAAGGCCGGCTTCCCGAACTATCCCGCGCCGGATGCCGAAGGCTATCCATCGCGCATCGATGTCAGCCGGCGGCTTGCGATCATGTCGGCGAGCCTTCCCGATCACTACGAGACGCTGCGGCCGAAGCTCGACAACCCGAACGATCCCACCGAGAAGGGCGAAGAGCCCGGCACTTTCAAGGCCAATGAGAAATACAAGAATGCGCCCGGCAGCATGCTGCGGCTCGGCAACCTGCCGGCCATGATGGGCGCCAGCGTGCATTCCGGCGAGGACGTCATCCTCACCGCCATCGGCCCCGGCAGCGACCGGGTGAAGGGCTCGATGGATAATACGGACGTGTTTCGCGTGATGGTGGATGCGTTGGGATTGGCGGCGAAGTAGTAGCGTCTTTCCCTCCCTCAAGCGGCTCAGCCGCGCAATGGGGAGGGAAGCCATTGGCAGCAGCGTACTATCAAAACAAAAATGGCCGGGATCGCTCCCGGCCATTTTCTTTCATATCAAACCGCTCAGCGACGCGGCGGTGCCGTGCCCGGAGGCGGCGGGGGCAGCGAAGCCTGACCGCCGTTCAACAGCGGCGTGATGTTGCGAATCGTGACGCGGCGGTTCTGGCGCTCCGGACCGTCGGTCTGGATCTTCAGATACTGCTCGCCATAACCCTGCGACGTCAGGTTTTCCGCCGGCACCTGGAATTGCTGGGTGAGCAATTCAGCCGCCGACTGCGCACGGCGATCCGACAGCGACAGGTTGTCGACGTCCGATCCGACCGCATCGGTGTGACCCTCGATCAGGAACACCGCACGCGGGTTGCGCGAGATCGCCCGGTTGAGACCATCTGCGATCACCTGCAGCTTCGAGGCTTGGTCCGGCGGAATATCCCACGAGCCTAGCTCGAAGTTGATCGAGTCCAGATCGATCGACGGCATGCGCTGGCGCACCATCGGGCTGTAGCGGATTTCATCGAGCGTATAGCGGCGCTCGATGCGATCCACCGGTGGCGCGATCAGCGTATCGTAGACGAGATCGGGCGAGGCCTGATCGTAGTCGACGATGTAACGGTTCTGCGGAATCCGGATCATCGGCGGCGGCAGATCGACATAGAAGCCGAGACCACCCGGACCGCCGGGGCCACGTGGACCACGGAACGAGTTATCGATGATGATGATCTCGCGTCCCTCGCGGTCCCTGCGGATACGTCGCAGCAGCTGACCGTCGCGGCCGACCACCGTGATGATCTGCGAGCCGTCGGGACGGATCACGATGGTCCGATCCTCACCGCCGACCCGATCCGTACGGATGTCACGCGCGCCGTAGCGGAAGCGATCGACCTCGTTGTGGCGGATGAACGACTGACCGCTCGGATCCTGCACGATGATGCGTCCAGGCTCGGTGATGATCGTGCGACCGCCTTCCTGGCGCTCGCTGCGCTGGCCGCGGAAATCGCCCATGTTGCGCGGCCCTTGGGGGGCAGCGCCCGGTGCGATCGGCGTCAGCGCTGCTGCTGGCGGCGGCGCCTGAGGGATCGGTGCCGTCACAGTTGGTGCGGGCGGCTGCACGACCTTGATGTTGCCGCCACCGGGGGCGACCACGAGAGGTGCAGCAGTGCTCGTGGGCGGCGCAGCGGCGGGTGCCGTAGCGTTCGGCGCGACGCCGGGCGCAGCAGCGTTGGGCGGCGTGCCGGGTGCACCGGGCGCGCCTGCGCCCGGACCACCAGGAGGACCACGGCGACCATCCGAACCTCGTCCGTCAGGACCACGGCCATCAGGGCCACCGGGGCGACCAGACGGAGGCGCACCCGCAGCAGGCGGTGTGCCCGGCGCAGCCGGAGCTGCCGACGGCGCCGGTGCTGCTGCAGGAGGCGTTGCCGCGGGGGGAGTCGCAGCCGCTGGCGGCGTCGCCGGTGTTGGAGCCGGTGTCGGCGCAGCAGCAGGTGCCGGACGCGCGGCAGGTGGAGTTGCTGCAGGCGGTGTCGCCGGCGCCGCGGCTGGTGGCGTTGCAGGCGTGGGACGTGCGCCGGCCGGCGGCGTTGCACCGGGTTCACGGCGCTCAGGACGTCCTTCGCCGGGCTCGCGACGTTCGGGACGCGCAGCGGGCGGCGTTGGCGCTGACGGAGCTACAGGCGCAGCGGTGGGCGCTGGAGGTGCGACGCGCGGGGCCGGAGGCGCGACGGGAGCCGGCGGCGGGGTTGGGCGCGGCGGCGGAGCGGCCGCAGGTGGTGGGGGTGGCGGCGGTGCCGGGCGCGGAGGTGCAGCCGCAGGCGGCGGCGCAGCAGGAGGTGCCGGAGGCGCGGGACGCGCAGCAGGGGGAGCCGGTGGCGGCGGCGGTGGCGCCGCAGGGCGTGCGGCCGGCGGCGCAGCGGCGGGAGGCGCAGCAGCTGGCGGAGCCTTGGGTGGTGCCTTCGGGGGAGCCTTGGGCTCACCTTCAGGCGCAGCAGGTGCGGCCTGCGCGAGCACGATCGGCGCATCGACACTCGACGCATAAGCAGCGGTCGCTGCGATATGCGCAACGCCGAGCGTCGTCGTGGCCAGTAATACGAGACGAAGTTTTGTCATGATAGACCTTGGGCCCCCGGATAAGGATCTTCAACAAACTGATTTTTGTCGGCCGAACAAATCGGCACATTGATCAACTGATATGCATTGGGCCGGAATGTGGCGACAGGCAAATGCAAATTCGTTTTTATTTTCGACACGACAATGGCCCAAACGCGCTTTGTTCATTGCGCGTTCAGGCCATCGATCTGTAGTTCGCTACATCACTGCAGGCGGCTGCTGACCCGGATTGATATCAGGATTTGGCACCGGCATCTCATCAGGCACATCTCCAGGTAACTCTTCGGGTCGCGACGGCTCACCGGGATCGCGCACCGGCGGCGGTACCTCGGGCCGCGGATTGCCCGGCGGGCTCTCCTGCGGCGGTTCGGAGGGTTGACCGGGCTTGATCGGCGGATCCTCGACGGGATCGATGCCGGGTGAATCGTCTTTAGGCATCTAGATTGCGACCTTACGGTTGGTGCCGATGTCTGGACGCGTACCAGTCACAGCCGCAGCGGCCATCTTCACATAGCTGATCACAGTGCCCGGCGAGTCCCAGAACTCGGCATCGTCAGGCGTGAACTTCAGCACACGAATATTCGGATCTTCCGCGCTGTCCCACCACGCCTTTGCGGAGGTGGTGAACAGCTCCTTGATCTTGGCGCGATCGTTCGAGACGGCAGCAGTGCCGCTCACCGAGACATACTTCTGATCGCTCGCATCTGCGAAAGAGAGATTCACGTTCGGATTGCGCTTGATCTCATCATCCTTGTGTCTACGCGCATCGCTGAGGAAGTAGACCGCATCGGCTTCGCGATCCACATAGGCAGCCATCGGGCGCGCTCGCAGCTTGTCGCCATCATGCGTCACCAGCATGGCGAAGCCGATCTTCTTCATCAATTCCCAGGCACGTTCGATATCACGGGTATTGTCATTGGCCATCATCTGTCTCCCTTGGGGCTGAACTAACAACGGCGCGATCGATGCGATGTTCCGCGACAACGGGCCGGATGAAGGCGGGTTTGACAGCGGAACAGGAACCGCCCATCAAGACGCAGTTTGGCCATACTATTTGACCTGGGGGATTTCGATGCCGTTCGCCTATTGGAGCATTCTGATTGCTGCACTGCTGCCGCTGATCATTATTGGTTATGCCAAAGCGGGATCGCGCGATAACAGCGCGCCGCGCGACAGCGCCGAGAACCTTTCAGGCGCCAAGCGCCGCGCCTATGCCGCGCATCAGAATGCCTTCGAGAGCTTCCCGTTCTACGCAGTCTCGGTCGTCGCAGCGTTGAACTTTGGCGCATCGGCGACGACCGTGAGCGTGCTGGCCGCTCTCTATCTCGCGTTTCGGATTGCGCACGCGCTGCTGTACATCGCGGATAAATCGTCGCTGCGCTCAGCCGCCTATGCCGGCGGGCTCTTCGCCAATATCGCGATCTTCCTGTCGCCGGCGCTGAAGATCAACTTCTTCTAGTTTCAGGCACAGATCACGCCGCGCTCCTGGCCGGCTTGCGCTGGCGCAGGAAGCGGCCGAGCAAGCGACGCTTACCCTTGCGCGGTATGAGATCGATGTCGCTGACCAGCTTGGCGCCGCCCTTGCGGCGCTCCAGCACGATCTTACGGCTGTGGAAGGCTTCAAGCTCGACGCGATGCGCGACAGATACCACCGTGGCGTTGGGCAGCTCCTTGGTGAGCAGCTCCATCATCTTGTCCTGGCTCTTCGCGTCCAGCGCCGAGGTCGCTTCGTCCAGCACAATGATATCAGGGCGGTGCAAAAACAGCCGTGCCAAAGCGAGACGTTGCTTCTCGCCGCCGGACAGTGTCTGGTCCCACGGCGCATCCTCCTCGATCTTCTCCTTGAGATGGCCGAGCCCGACCTTGTCGAGGGCCTCGCCGATCTGCTCGACGGTCCAGTCTTCCGACGCCGCGGGATAGGCGGCTGCGCGGCGCAAGGTGCCTGACGGCACATAGGGCTTCTGCGGCAACATGAAGAGCCGCCGGTCCGGATGGAAATTGACGCTGCCACCACCCCATGGCCACAGGCCCGCAATGGCGCGCACCAGCGTGCTTTTGCCGGTGCCGGACTCGCCCGCGACAAGCAAACGTTCACCAGGCTCGATCTTCACTTCGGCGTCGCCGACGACGGCAGTGCCGTCGTCGAGCGTCACGGAGAGATCATGCAGGCTCAGCATCGTCTCATCCGTCGTTTCGCCGCGCTTGATACGACCGATACCGTCACCAAGCTCGGCGCGTTCGAGACCATCCAGCGACATCATCAGCGAGGCGATGCGGCGCGCGCAGGCGTTCCAGTCGGCAAGGCGCGGATAGTTGTCGACCAGCCAGCCGAATGCGCTTTGCACGATGGTGAAGGCAGACGCCGCCTGCATCACCTGACCGAGTGACATGCTGCCGTCGAGAAACTTCGGCGCGCACAGCAACAGCGGTACGACGGGCGCGATCAGGCTCGAGCCCTGCGACACCAACGTGGTACGCATATGCTGTCCGGCGAGACGTGCCCATTGCCTGAGGACATTGCCGAAGGTCTTATCGATGCCGTCGCGCTCTTCTTCCTCGCCGCCGAGCAGCGCGATGCTCTCGCCGTTCTCGCGCACGCGCGTCAGCGCATAGCGATACTCGGCCTCGGCTTGGTTCTTGTCTTCGGAGATCTGCACGAAACGCCGGCCGATCACCATGATCGAGCCGGACGCAATGGCCGCATAGATGATCGCGGCAATGACAAGGAAGCCGGGAATGGTGATGAGACTGCCGCCCACAGTCAGCGTCAGCGCGCCGCCGATGGTCCACAGCACGACGATGAAGGTGGTGGCGGAGAGAAATGCCGCGATGACGCCAGAGACGAAGTCGACGGGCGAATCGGTCGCGATGCGCAGATCCTCGGCGATCCGATATTCGGGATTCTGGTGATCGCCGCCGACGAGATTGAGCTGATAATAGCGGCCGCTGGTGAGCCAGCGCGACACCACAGAATTGGTCAGCCATGCGCGCCAGCGACGCTGGATGCCCATGCGGCCATAGACCTGCGCGACGCCAAGGAGCACGCTGCCGATGGCGAGCGGAAAGAACACGCCGGTGAGATGAAACACGCTGGCCGCATCGCGTTTCTCGATGGCGTCGAAGATCGCGCGGTTCCAGACATTGATGCCGTATTGAAACGCCACATTGGCGACGATGAGCAGCAGCAGCCCGACCGAGAACACCCAGGCTAGTCTGTCGCCCGACTTGCCCCAGAAGCCACGCGCGCTGATCCAGAATCGCGTCAGCAGATAGTCCTTGCGTGCCTGCTCGGCCTCTTCCGGCGTCAGGTCCGGATCGGGCTCCACGACTTCAGGCGGCGGCGGCTCGATATGCCTGCCGTCCTCGCCAACGACCCCGACAATCGGCCCCTTCACATCGGACGCGTCGGATGCAGGCTTGGCTTCGTTAACTGAATGTTTGCTCATGGCGCGATAACGCCAAGGAAATCAAAAGGTTCCTTGAGTTCCCAGCGGCTCAGACAGCCTCGCGCTGGGCCTTGCGCCAGGTGCCGGCCTTGCTGAGCACCCGCGACAATTGCTCGATCGAATAGGGTTTATGCAGCAGCTCGAACCCAAAGGTGCCGTTCTGCGCCAGCACATGACTGTAGCCGGAGGTCAGCACCACCGGCAGATCCGGATAGAGTTTTCGAATCTCCTGCGCCAGTTCGATGCCGGTCATTCCAGGCATCACGACATCGGAGAACACGACGTCATAGTGCGTGGCATGACGGGCGAGTTCGACGAGCGCTTCCTGAGCGTTCGGCCGCAACACCGTGGTGTAGCCAAGCTCGCTCAGCGCATCGGTCGCAAAAGTCCCGACGTCGCGATTGTCCTCCACCACCAGCACCGACATGCCGTGGCCATCGACGACGGGCGCTTCGCTCGCCGACAGCGCCGGCGCGATGCTGTCGCCGGAAACGCGCGGCAGATAGAGCGTGAAAGTGCTGCCCTTCCCGACTTCGCTGGCGACCACGACCTCACCGCCGGATTGTTTGGCAAAGCCGAACACCTGCGAAAGTCCGAGGCCAGTGCCCTGCCCGACTTCCTTGGTCGTATAGAATGGCTCGAAGATATGCTCGAACTGATCGGCAGGAATACCGCTGCCAGTGTCGGATACTGAGATCGCCACATAGCCGTCAGACCTCAGGGCAAGCGCAACAGGGATTTGCTCTGCCGCGCTGACGGCGATCGTCAGCCGCCCCTCGCCCGCCATGGCATCGCGCGCGTTAACCGCGATGTTGATCAACGCGGTTTCGAACTGGCCGATATCGGCATCCACAAACAACGCCTCATCGGGCACATGGGTCATAATTTCGATGGGCGCCCCCGTCAGCGTGCCGATAATCTCGCTCACCGAATGCACGCATTGGCCGACGTCGAATACTTCAGGCTTCAGCGTCTGGCGCCGCGCAAAGGCCAGCAATTGCGCTGTCAGCTTGGCGGCGCGATTCACTGTTTCGGAGATCGCTGCAATGTAGCGGGCACGACGATCCGGCGAGAGATCGGGCCGTTGCAGCAAGTCGACTGACGAGCGGATCACGGTGAGGAGATTGTTGAAGTCATGCGCGACGCCGCCAGTCAACTGGCCGAGTGCTTCGAGCCGCTGGCCATGTTTCAGCGCTTCTTCGGCCTCACGCCGTTTCATCGCTTCGAAATTGAGCCGGCGGGTGCGACGGATCGCGAATGCCAGCAACAGGAACAGCAATGCCGTCGCAGGAACGCCGAAGATCAGATGATAGCTGATGGTGCGCAGCCAGCGCGCACGGATCGCTGACGTCTCAAGACCTGCCGCGACATAGACCGGATAGCCGGCGAGCTGCTGATAGCCGATACGGCGCTCGACATTGTCGCCGGGCGAGACAAGCGTGACCAGCCCTCCAGCAGGATGGGCCGACAGGGTGCGGCCCACGGGGCCCTTGGGATCGAGACGCACCTCACGATCGAGCTGCGGATAACGTGCCAGGATCGAACCATCGGTGAGACCAAGCGCAAAGAAGCTCCCGGCATCGTGGCCGATGCGCGCATAGAAACGATCGAAATATTCCGGAAAGACAGAGGCCTGCACCACACCAGTGAAGCTGCCATCGGCCGAGACCCGCCTACGGCTCACACCAAAGAACGGCGCCCCCTGATAGGGCGGGCGCGGCAACAATGATTGACCGATGAACGTGCCGGCATCACCAGCGATATGGACCCTGTAGTAATCGCGATCAGAGAAATCGAGATCCGGCAGCGTCAGATCCAGACTGTTGACCAACGCGCGGCCTTTATTGTCGAACACCCAGACCGACTTCAACTGCGGCAGCGCATCGGTGAGTTGCTTTAGCCGGCCCGCCATCCGGTCCGATTGCGCACGCAGCTCGTCGTCGGATTTACCGCGTACGATCTCGTTCATTTCGGACAGGCTGCGGTCGATCGTCTCGAACACCTTTAAAGCGTGTTCGTGCGCCACATCGAGCGCGCGCTCGATCTCGCGGTCGGCGATCTCGCGCGTCGACACCCACGACGTCGCCGCCGCGAACAGAAACAGTGCAAGCGGAAGGGCCAGCGAAGCGGCCATCATCCATTGCAGCGTTCTCAACGAATTTTGGTGTTCGGTCTTCACAGCACCTGCCCGACTCCCTGCAGTCTAGCGCAAGGGCGGTGTCTCACCAACCGCTCCCCGGGCGGGAACCCGCCGTAGCCGGGAGGAGGTCCTGTGGCGTTAGCCGGCCGCGCTCATTTGCGACCGGAAGGCCCATTTGGTGAAATGCTGCTCGATCCCCGCGAAGACCGCGTACATGAGCACGCCTTCAAAGGCGAGCAGCAGCAAGGCGGCGTAGACATTCGCCATACGGAAGCTGGCGCCCTCCAGCGCGATCAGGTAGCCGAGCCCGGCATTGGCGCCGAGCGTCTCCGACACAACAGTGCCGACGAATGCCAAAGTGATAGCAATCTTCAGCGAGCCAAAGAAATATGGCAGCGCACGCGGAATGCCGACCTTGAGCATAATGTCGAGCTTGCCAGCGCCGAGGGCCCGCAACACGTCCTCGAGTTCCGGCTCGGTTGTCGCCAGACCCGTGGCGATATTGACCACGATCGGAAAGAACGAAATCAGGAAGGCGGTGACGATTGCCGGCACTTCGCCGATGCCGAACCACAGGATCAGCAGCGGGACAATGGCGACCTTCGGGATCGTGTTGAAGCCGATCATCACCGGATAGAGCCCGCGATAGATCGCCCGCGACCACCCCACGACGAGACCGAGAATGATGCCGAAGCCCACGGCCAGCGCAAATCCGACCATGGTCACCCAGAGCGTGACCCAGGAATGATAGAGAAACACACGCCAGAGTTTGAACATCGCCGCAAAGGCGGCCGATGGCGGCTGCAGCACCGACGTGTTGACCTTGAAGACGATGCAGGCCAGCTCCCAGATCAGGAAGATGGCAATGGTGAAGAGCCAGGGCGAAAGCTTTTCGAGAGTCCGCGGGTTCATGACTGGCGCACCTGTGCGATCTTCATGCGCAGCTCCATCACGATGTCGCCGAAATCCTTTTCATAGGTCACCTGCAGATCGCGCGGGCGCGGGAAATCCACTGGTTTGATCTGGACGATGTGACCGGGGCGCGCGCTCATGACGTAGATATTATCGGCGAGGAACGCCGCCTCGCGCAGATCGTGCGTCACCAGAATCACCGTGAAGCCCAGTCGCTGCCAGAGATCGCGCAGCACGCACCACAGCTCCTCGCGCGTGAACGCGTCGAGCGCGGCGAAGGGCTCGTCGAGCATCAGCAGCGCCGGCTCGTGGATCAGCGAGCGGCACAGCGACACGCGCTGCTGCATGCCGCCGGACAATTCCCAGGGATAGCGGTCGCCGAAGCCGGCAAGACCGACGGTAGCCAGAAGCTGCTCGGCCTTGGCACGGAACTCCACTTTCTTGGAACGAAACTGCGAGCGATGCGGCTCAACGATTTCGAGCGGCAGCAGGACGTTGTCGATGACCTTGCGCCACGGCAGCATGTTGGCGTTCTGGAACGCCATGCCGGCCATCTTCACCGGTCCTGTCACTTGTTTGCCGTCGATGGCGATCGTGCCGGCCGTTGGCTTGTGCAGGCCCGTGACGAGCCGCATCAAGGTGGACTTGCCGCAGCCGGAGGGGCCGACCACCGCGGCGAATTCGCCGCGCTGGACTTTGAGCGTCGCATCCTGAAGCGCGACAATGTCACCCGAGGCGCCACGATATTTCAGCGTGACGCCGTCGATATCTACGAAAGCTTCCATGCGCGGCGACCTGACCTTCTGTCGTGGCGCTTAGAACTTGCGTGCGTCAGCCGGGGGCAGATATTCCGACGTGAACAGATCCCCCGCCTTCGGCTTCGGATTCTTGAACTCGTAGGTCACGGCGATCTGCTCGATGGCATCTGTCATGCGCTTCTCATCGATGCCGCCGACACCATTGGCCTTCACCCAAGGGGTCACGAAGTTGTCCTTCAGCGACATCTTGAGGCGGGCAAGCTCGATCTTCTCGTCGGCGGTCTCATTACGCTTCATCACCGACTTGATGGCGGTGTCAGGGTCCTTGATGGTGTCGATGATACCTTTGACGGTCGCGCGCACAAAGCCGGCCACGAGTTTCGGATTGGCCTTGGCGAATTCGGGGTTCACCATGATGGCGTTACCATAGAGCACGATGCCGTAGTCGGACATCAGCATCACCTTGATGTCCTTCTCGGCGATGCCCTTGGACATCAGGTTGAAATAGGACGAGAACGAGAAACCGGTGATCGCATCGACCTTGCCGTCGGCGAGCATAGGCTCACGCACCGGAAAGCCGACATTCTCGATCTTCACCTTGCTGTCGTCGATCTTGTTCTCTTTGACGAAGGCCTTCCACTGCGCGAATGCACCGTCCGGCGCCGGCGCGCCCAGGATCTTGCCTTCGAGATCCTTGGGCGAATTGATGCCCGACTTCGCAATGCTGACGATGGAGAAGGGCGGTTTGTCATAGACCATGAGGACGCCCTTGACGTCCTTGTCCGGATTCTGGTCGCGGAAGCGCGCCAGCGAATTGATGTCGAAGAAACCGATCGGATAGGTGCCCGCCGCGACCCGCGCGATGCCGGCGACCGAACCTGGACCGGAGTCGATGGTCACGTTGAGGCCTTCGGCCTTGTAGTAGCCTTTGTCGAGCGCAACGAAATACGGCGCGGACGGACCTTCGAATTTCCAGTCGAGCGCGAATTTGACATCGGTGTCGGCGCTCGCGGATAGCGCAGACGCCAACAGCGCTGCACCCGCCATGACGCTCAAACCCAGCTGACGAAACATGAAAAACTCCCCCTGATCAATTATCAGGCACAGGCTAGCACAGCCCGTGCCAACCTTGGCGAGTCCCCTTTTCAACGAGAAATAGCGCCGCGGCTCCGAGGGATCGGGTTCGAAGAGGCAGTATGCTTAAATCGTGAGCAAAAAAAAGAACACCGGCCTGCTTGCGCAGACCGGTGTCCTGATCGGCAAACCCGGATCCTTAAAACGTCAGACCTGACGCTCGACCATCTTCATCTTCAGCTCGGCGATGGCTTCAGAGGGGTTGAGACCCTTCGGGCACGCCTTGGCGCAGTTCATGATGGTGTGGCAGCGATAGAGCCGGAACGGATCTTCGAGATTGTCGAGGCGCTCGCCGGTGGCTTCGTCGCGCGAATCCTTGACCCAGCGGGTGGCCTGAAGGAGGGCAGCCGGACCGAGGAAGCGGTCGCTGTTCCACCAATAGCTTGGGCACGAGGTCGAGCAGCAGGCGCACAGGATGCATTCGTAGAGGCCGTCGAGCTTCTCGCGGTCCGAATGGCTCTGCTTCCATTCCTTCTGCGGGGTCGGCGTGGTGGTCTTCAGCCACGGCTCGATCGACGCATACTGGGCGTAGAAGTTGGTGAGATCCGGCACCAGGTCCTTCACGACGGGCTGATGCGGCAGCGGATTGACCTTGATGGCGCCGTCGTCGACTTCGTCCATCGCACGGGTGCAGGCCAAGGTGTTCTGGCCATCGATATTCATGGCGCAGGAGCCGCAGACGCCTTCGCGGCAAGAGCGGCGGAAGGTCAGCGTCGGATCGATGTTATTCTTGATCCAGATCAGACCATCGAGAACCATCGGACCGCAGTCGTTGGTATCGATGTGATAAGTGTCGACCGACGGGTTCTTGCCGTCATCCGGATTCCAGCGATAGACGCGGAATTCGCGCGTCTGCGTGGCGCCGGCCGGCTTCGGCCATTCCTTGCCGCCGGTGATCTTAGAATTCTTCGGAAGTGCGAACTCAGCCATTCTCTCAAGCCTTCGCTGTCATCATTAGTACACGCGCGCTTTGGGCACGATGTACTGAACGTCGTTGGTCATCGTGTAGTCGTGCACCGGGCGATAATCGATGGTGGTCTTGCCGCCCCCATCGATCCACGCCAGCGTGTGCTTCATCCAGTTCTTGTCGTCGCGATCCGAGAAGTCCTCGCGCGCATGCGCGCCGCGGCTCTCGGTGCGGTTCGCAGCCGAGTCCATGGTGACGATGGCCTGAGTGATCAGGTTGTCGAATTCGAGGGTCTCGATGAGATCCGAATTCCACACCAGCGACCGGTCAGACACGGCGATATCGCCGATACCGCCATACACCTTGTGGATCAACTCCTTGCCTTCGTTCAGCACTTCACCAGTGCGGAACACGGCGCAGTTGGTCTGCATCACATGCTGCATGTTCTCGCGGATCTTCGCGGTCGAAGTGCCACCCTTCGCATAGCGGTAGTGATCGAGACGACCAAGCGCGCGGTCGGCCGAGTCCTTCGGCAGGTCGGGCTGCTTGGCATTCGGCGTCAGCTTCTCAGCGCAGCGCAGCGCGGCCGCACGGCCGAACACCACGAGATCGATCAGCGAGTTGGAGCCGAGACGGTTGGCGCCGTGCACCGACACGCAGGCAGCTTCGCCCACGGCCATCAGGCCCTGCACCACCGCATTGTCGTCGCCGTCCTTCTTGGTGACGACTTCGCCGTGATAGTTGGTCGGGATGCCGCCCATGTTGTAGTGCACCGTCGGAACGATCGGAATCGGCTCCTTGGTGACATCGACGCCGGCGAAAATGCGCGCCGAGTCGGAGATGCCCGGCAGACGTTCGGCCAGCACCTTCGGATCGAGATGGTCGAGATGAAGGAAGATGTGATCCTTCTTCTTGCCGACGCCGCGGCCTTCGCGGATTTCGATGGTCATGGCGCGCGAAACCACGTCTCGCGAGGCGAGATCCTTGGCTGACGGTGCGTAACGCTCCATGAAGCGCTCGCCTTCGGCATTGACGAGATAACCGCCTTCGCCGCGCGCGCCTTCGGTGACGAGACAGCCCGAACCGTAAATGCCGGTCGGATGGAACTGAACGAATTCCATGTCCTGCAGCGGCAAACCAGCCCGCAGCGCCATACCGCCGCCGTCACCGGTGCAGGTATGCGCCGAAGTGCAGGAGGCGTAAGCGCGGCCATAGCCGCCGGTGGCGAGAATGACGGTCTGCGCCTTGAAGCGATGCAGCGTGCCGTCGTCGAGCTTGAGCGCAATGACGCCGCGGCAGACGTTCTGATCGTCCATGATCAGATCGATGGCGAAGTATTCGATGAAGAACTCGGCTGAGTGGCGCAGGGCCTGGCCGTACATCGTGTGCAGCATGGCGTGACCGGTACGGTCGGCGGCCGCGCAGGTGCGCTGGGCCTGGCCCTTGCCGTAATCCATGGTCATGCCGCCGAACGGGCGCTGATAGATCTTGCCATCTTCGGTGCGCGAGAACGGCACGCCCCAGTGTTCGAGCTCGTAAACGGCGTCGGGCGCGTTGCGCACCATATATTCGATCGAGTCCTGATCGCCGAGCCAGTCCGACCCCTTCACGGTGTCGTACATGTGCCAGCGCCAGTTATCCTCGTGCATGTTGCCGAGCGAGGCGGAGATGCCGCCCTGTGCTGCAACCGTATGCGAGCGGGTCGGGAACACCTTGGTGATACAGGCGGTGCGCAGGCCAGCTTCGCCGCAGCCGACGGTCGCGCGCAGCCCGGCGCCGCCGGCGCCAACGACAACGACGTCATAGGTGTGATCTTCGATGGGATAGGCGTGGCCGTTGGTGGCGGGGCCGCCAACGCCGTTCGCGCCAGTGCCGTTGACGGCCATGCGCTACACTCCGGATGAAAGTTTAAGGATGGCGTAGATCGATGCCAGCGCCACGGCGGCAGAGAAGAAATTGTTGCCGATGATCGAGATCAGCTTGATCTTCTCGTCATGGACATAGTCTTCGATCACGACCTGCATGCCAATCTTCATGTGCCAGATGCTGGCAACGATGAAGAGCAACATGACGATGGCGACAATAGGCGAACCAAGGACCTGCGCGACGCCGGCCTGGTTGCTTCTGAAAACCGACATCACGATGAAGATCACAGGGATCAGCAGAAGCAGCATGGCCACTGCGGTCAGGCGCTGCCGCCAGAAGTCTGATGTGCCCGAATGCGAGGAACCGAGACCACGGACGCGGCCGAGCGGCGTGCGCACCGACTTCGGAGAGTTGGAACCGCTCATCGTCCGCCTCCGATCGCGTAGGCAATGATCCAGAGCAGGATGGTGATGCCGATGCCGCCGATCAATGCGGCCCAGGTGAGCCATTCACGCTCGGATGGCTTGAAACCGTAACCGAGATCCCAGACCAGATGGCGGATGCCGCTCATGGCATGATGGATCAGCGCCCACGTGTAGCTGAATGCGATCAGGCGACCGATGATGCTGCCGGTGAAGGCCTGCACGTGTGCATAGGCCGCGGGGCCAGACGCAGCGGCGATCAGCCACCAGACAAGAAGCAGAGTGCCGAAATACAAGGCGACGCCGGTAGCGCGATGCACGATGGACAACGCCATCGTCAGGGTCCAGCGGTACACTTGCAGATGCGGCGAAAGGGGTCGTTCGATCCGAGCGGTCATTTAGCAACTTTGACAGGTTAATGGGCAGACGGTGCCCGATTGGGGATCGCGTAGAGCAATTCTATTTACGAACTCAAAACAACCAGTGCAATCGCGAAATGACATACTCCGAACAATCGTTCAGAGCTTCAAATGAGCCTTGCATTTGCGGGTATTGACAGTTGCCGGGCTTGTTGCTGACAGCCTTGGTGAAGCGCGATTCATGAGAACTTCATGATGCGATAGCAAATGGCAATCGGGGCGGGAATGGCTGGGCTCAATGTAACCGAGATTGTCGAACTGGCGGCGCTTCTTATTGCCGTCGGCGCACTGGCCGGTTTCCTGGCAGGTGTCTTCGGGATAGGCGGAGGCGCCATCCTGGTCCCCGTATTTTACGAGTGTTTCCGCATCGCCGGAGTGCCTCTGGAAGTACGGATGCCGCTCTGTATCGGCACCTCGCTGGCGATTATCATCCCGACCTCGATCCGGTCCTTCCGTGCCCATATGGCCCGCGGCGCCGTAGATATGGAGATCCTGCGGAAGTGGTGGTGGCCGATCCTGATCGGCGTCATCATCGGCAGTGTCACCGCCCGCTATGCGCCGGAGCGGCTGTTCAAGATCGTTTTCGTTGCCGTTGCCTGGTCCGCGGCGGCACGGCTGCTGCTCGCGCGCGACGGCTGGAAGCTCGGCGACGACTTGCCCGACGGCCCACTGATGAAGATTTACGGCTTCTTCGTCGGTCTTCTCTCCACGCTGATGGGCATTGGCGGCGGATTGTTCTCGAACCTGCTGATGACCTTTTATGGCCGGCCTATCCATCAGGCGGTGGCGACATCCTCAGCGCTCGCCGTGCTGATCTCGATCCCCGGCGCCATCGGCTACATCTATGCCGGCTGGCCGGCCGCTGCGCGCTTTCCCGATGTCGCAGCGCTGCAGCTGCCCTTCGCTGTCGGTTATGTCTCGCTGATCGGCGCGCTGCTGGTGATGCCGACCAGCCTGCTGGTGGCGCCGCTCGGCGTGAAGGCGGCACATGCGATGTCGAAGCGCGCGCTGGAAATGGCATTTGGAATTTATCTATTCATCGTCGGCAGCCGGTTTGTCATCGCTCTAATATGACCCCGTAAATCAGAGCGGCCGACGCACAACAGCTACCGTAATAGTATCCGGATCATAACTTGCTATGGATGCCGTCAGACCACGCGACGGAACACCGATGGCGCACTCGCATCACGATCATGACGACCACGGTCACACACACGACCATGCCGGCCACGACCACGCGCAAGGCGATCACGCCGGTCATTCCCACGGTCCCGGCGGACATGTGCATGCGCCCGCTAATTTCGGCATGGCTTTTGCCGTCGGCATCAGCCTCAATACCGTCTTCGTCGTCATCGAGGCGATCTATGGCTATGCCAGCGGCTCGATGGCGCTGGTGGCCGATGCCGGGCACAATCTCTCGGATGTGCTCGGGCTGATCGCGGCATGGACCGCAGCTGTGCTGTCGAAGCGCGCGCCAACGCCGCGCTTCACCTATGGTTTGCGCGGGTCCTCAATTCTCGCAGCGCTCTTCAACGCCGTGTTCCTGCTGGTTGCTGTCGGTGCCATCGCCTGGGAGGCCGTGCTAAGACTGTTCAATCCCGAACCGGTAGCCGAGATCACCGTGATGATCGTCGCGACCATCGGCATCGTCATCAACGGCGTGACCGCTTGGCTGTTTGCCTCGGGCCGCAACAGCGACCTCAACATCCGCGGCGCCTATCTGCATATGGTCGCCGACGCTGCGGTCTCCGTTGGCGTGGTCATCGCCGCGATCGCCATTATGTTCACCGGCTGGCTGTGGATCGACGCCCTGACCAGCCTCGTCATCTGTGTGCTGATCGTCTGGGGCACCTGGAGCCTCTTGCGCGACTCCACTGCGATGTCGCTCGCCGCCGTTCCGCGCGGCATCGACCCCGTTGCCGTGCGCGGCTACCTCGAACAATGCCCCGGCGTCGCGCAGGTGCACGACCTGCATATCTGGCCCATGAGCACAACCGAAGTGGCGCTGACCTGTCACATGGTGATCCCGTCAGGCGCACCCGGCGACGCCTATCTGATGGAAGTCGCCGCGCGCCTGAAGCGTGACTTCGGCATTGAGCACGCGACGATCCAGATCGAGATGGATCCGAATTCGGCCTGCGCACTCGCGCCGGAGCATGTTATCTAAGGTATGGCCACACAGCATCTCATGGTTCGAGACGGCGCTGCGCGCCTCCTCACTATGAGGGACCGCGCGGGGGCTTACTTCGCGTAGATATCCTTGTAGCTATCGCGCAGTACGTTCTTCTGCACCTTGCCCATGGTGTTGCGCGGCAGATCGTCGACGAAGATCACGCGCTTCGGCATCTTGAACTTGGCGATCTGGCCATCCAGCGCCTTGAGCACGGAGGCCTCGTCGATCGCGGTCTTCTTGTCGCTCACGACCACGGCGGTGACGCCCTCACCGAAATCTGCATGCGGCACGCCGATCACGGCGCTTTCTATCACGCCGGGCATGGCGTCGATCTCGCTTTCGATTTCCTTCGGATAGACATTGAAGCCGCCCGAGATCACCAGATCCTTGCCGCGGCCGAGAATGTGGACATAGCCCTTGGCGTCGATCTTGCCGAGGTCGCCGGTGATGAAGAACCCGTCGTCGCGGAACTCCGCCTTGGTCTTCTCCGGCATCCGCCAATAGCCCTGGAACACATTCGGCCCTTTCACCTCGATCATGCCGATGGTGTCGCGCGCGAGTTCCTTGGCCGTTTCGGGATCGGTGACGCGCACGGAGACGCCGGGAAGCGGGAAGCCCACCGCGCCGGGTACCCGCTCGCCGTCATAAGGGTTCGACGTATTCATGTTGGTTTCGGTCATGCCGTAGCGCTCGAGCACAGCATGGCCGGTGCGCGCGAACCATTCGCGATGCGTATCGGCCAGCAGCGGCGCGGAGCCGGAGATGAACAGCCGCATGTGGCTGCAAGTCTCTTTCGTCAGGTTCGGCGACTGCAGGATACGCGTGTAGAAAGTCGGCACGCCCATCAGCACGGTGGCGCGGGCCATCAGCTTGATGATGAGTTCCGGATCGAGCTTGGGCAGGAAGATCATCGACGCGCGCGCAAACAGCGTCACATTGCTCGCCACGAACAGACCATGCGTGTGATAGATCGGCAGGGCGTGGATCAGCACATCGTCCTTGGTGAAACGCCAGTATTCAACAAGGCTCAGCGAGTTCGACGCCAGATTGTCGTGGCTCAGCATCGCGCCCTTGGAGCGGCCGGTGGTGCCCGACGTATAGAGGATCGCGGCGAGATCTTCGTTCTTGCGCTCGACGGTCTGGAAATCCGGCTTCTCTTTCGCTGCGGCATCGGTCAGCGAACCCTTGCCGTCGGCGCCCAGCGTCTCGACCTTCGCACCGACCTTGGCCGCAATAGCGGCGAAGCCTTCAGCCTTGGAGGGATCGCACACCACCAGCGACGGTTCGGCGTCGGTAATGAAGTAATCGAGCTCGTTCAGCGTATAGGCGGTGTTAAGCGGCAGATAGACCGCGCCGGCGCGCACGGTCGCCAGATACAGCACCAGACCGGGCACCGACTTCTCGGTCTGCGCCGCGACACGGTCACCCGGCTTGACGCCGCGAGCCACCAGCACGTTGGCCATCTGGCCCGCCAGCGCGATCAGATCACCATAGCTGATGTGCTTGCCCTCGGGCGTCTCGATGGCGAGACGCGAGGCATCGTCGAGTTTGTCGAACAGGCGAGAAAACAGGTTGGCGTTCATGGCAAGGTCACGCGGTGCAGGAGTGAGGGAGCGACCGGTGCAGCTGCCTGACGATCGCGTCAATTAATCCCGTTCCTTAGCAAGAATGGCCATATCTAGGCAACGCATGCTCCATGGGGATCGCCCCCATATCTGGTGGATCGGCCCCCTGGGGCGCGTCATCCCGGCACGGTTTCCGCACGTGATTGTATTAAACGCGATGCATCGAACGCGTTATTGCCTCGCGCGAACGAGATGCGCCGGCAAAAGTTTCAACGGCGCCAAAAAATATAGCCTGAAACTGGTCCCGAGACCTCGCGTAACTCGGGCATCGACGGCGCAATCTGGCCTCCAAGGGATTGCCGCGGTTGATGCCATTCATCGCACCAGCGAGATCGCTGGTCACTCACATCACTCGGGAGACGATCCATGTCCAAGCGCATTGCACTTCTGTCGGCCGTCGCATTCAGCACCCTCGCCATCACTGGCGCCGTGCTTGCCCCCGCGCAGGCCGAAGACAAGAAGATGATGAAGAGCGAAATGTCGGGCGAGAAGACCGTCATGGTCGGCGGCGCGCCGATGTATCCGTCGAAGAACATCGTCGAGAACGCCGTCAACTCGAAGGATCACACTACGCTGGTCGCCGCCGTGAAGGCCGCCGGCCTGGTCGATACCCTCTCCAGCAAGGGCCCGTTCACGGTGTTCGCACCGACCAACGCCGCCTTCGGCAAGCTGCCGGCCGGTACCGTCGACACGCTGGTGAAGCCTGAGAGCAAGGCGACCCTCACCAAGATCCTGACCTACCACGTGGTGCCCGGCAAGCTGAACGCCGCCGACCTCAAGGACGGCCAGAAGCTGAAGACCGTGGAAGGCGAAGAGCTGACCGTGAAGGCTTCGGGCGGCAAGGTGATGATCGTCGATGCCAAGGGCGGTTCCTCGACCGTGACCATCGCCGACGTCAACCAGTCGAACGGCGTGATTCACGTCATCGATACTGTCCTGATGCCGAAAGCCTGATCTCCGGCTTCTGCGCAACAAGTTCGCGCATCCTGACTTGTCCCCACTGGATGCGCGCGCGTCCCCCAAGGATACCGAGGGCGCAAAAGGAGCGAGCCGGGGCAACCCGGCTCGCTTTTTTGTGATCGGTATGAGCCGACCCGACCGGGGTTGTTACAGGAGCCGCCGTAACGAACGACCGGTTATGCCGTATAGCTGGTAACAACTCGCGTCACCGAGCACCATCGAACCACTGCTCAGCCCAGGATATGCCTATGTCGAGCATCACAGCCGCCGGCGATCGCGCCGCAACCAAAGTTACGAATACCAAAGTCATCCAGCCCGCCTGGGTGCGCGTCGTGCACTGGATCAACGCCGTCGCGATCGTGCTGATGATCATGTCGGGCTGGCAGATCTACAACGCCTCGCCGCTGTTCAATTTCACATTCTCATCATCCATTACGCTGGGTGGTTGGCTAGGCGGCGGCATCATGTGGCACCTCGCCGCCATGTGGCTGCTGGTGATCAACGGCCTCGTCTATCTCACTCTTGGCATGGTCACCGGACGCTTCCGCAAGAAGCTGCTGCCGATCTCGGCGAAGGGTGTACTCGACGACACCAAGGCTGCGCTGACCGGCAAGCTCTCGCACGCTGACCTCTCAACCTACAATCAGGTGCAGAGGCTGCTCTATACCGGGATCATTGTGGTCGGCATTCTGATCGTGCTGTCGGGTCTCGCGATCTGGAAGCCCGTCCAGCTGCAATATCTTACTGCGCTGTTCGGCGGCTACGACACCGCCCGCTATGTGCATTTCTTCATGATGGCGGCCATCGTCGGCTTCCTCGTCATCCACATCGCTCTGGCCCTGATCGTGCCGAAGAGTTTGCGTGCAATGATTATCGGACGCTGAGGGACACGACCATGATCAGAAAAATTCGCTCCCTCATCATTCCCGGCGTCGACAAGAATCTCCTCGTCAAGGATGCCACCAAACTGATGCCCGATCTGTCGCGCCGCCGTTTCATCGCGTCGGGTGCAAGCTTCGGCGCATTGACTTTGCTCACCGGCTGCGACGTGAGTGACAGTCTCTCGGCTGAAAACCTGCTGACGCATATGTCCAAGTTCAACGACATGGTTCAGGCCCGAATCTTCAATCCGAACACGCTGGCGCCGACCTATTCCGAGAAAGACATCAAGCGTCCGTTCCCGTTCAACGCCTTCTACGCCGAGGACGACGCACCGAATGTGGACGGCAAGGAGTGGAAGCTCGAAGTCTCCGGTCTGGTGCAGGACAAGAGGTCCTGGACGCTGGATGAACTGCACAAGCTGCCGGAAGTATCGCAGATCACCCGCCATATCTGCGTGGAAGGCTGGAGCGCCATCGGCTCCTGGCAGGGCACGCCGCTGCGCGACTTCCTCAAGCTGGTCGGCGCGGACACCAATGCAAAGTGGGTCCATTTCCGCTGCGCCGAGGACTATACGAGCTCACTCGATATGCCCACGGCCATGCATTCGCAAACGCAGATGACCTTCAAGTTCGACAACCAGCTTCTGCCGCGGGCCTATGGTTTCCCAATGAAGATCCGCGTACCGACCAAACTCGGATTCAAGAATCCGAAATACGTCGTCGCGATGGAAGTCACCAACGACTACAAGGGCGGCTATTGGGAAGATCAGGGCTATAACGATTTCAGCGGGAGCTGATTGGCTTCTGGAACATCGCCAGCACCGCACCGAACACCAGCGTCGCTGCTGAGACCACAAGAGCGGATGTGAGACTGCCGGTCGCGTCCGAAATGGCACCCACCGCGATCGGACCAAGAGTCTGGCCGATGCCGAACACGATCGTCACCGCCGCGATGGCCTTCGACCATGCCGCGCGAGGATAGTTGAAGCGCACGAAGGCCGTGGTTGCCGCAACCACCGCGAAGAATGCAACGCCGAAAATGGCGGCGGAGATGCCGAGCACCACAGGCGAATGCCCGAGCAGCGGCATCGCTGCGCCTACCGCATTGGTGCCGAGAATGATTGCCATGGCGCGGCCGCTCTGGCCACGCGCCAACACGTTACGCCACAGCCAGGGCGACGCGAACGAACTGACGCCAATCAGGCACCAGAACGCACTCTGCGCCACGGCGCTTCCGCCGCCATCGCGCACATAGGCAATCATGAAGGTCATGTAGGCAATATAGCCGGCGCCAAACATGAAATAGGCAATGAGGTAAATCCACATCGGGCGGATCGCGAGCGGCGCCTTGTCGTCCGTTGACGTGTCATCAGCCGCATCGACGCGCGGGCGCAACAGCGGCAGGCCGATCACGACCGATACGAGACCGAGGACCAACCACACGATCCACCAGGAGCCCGGACCAAAGCCCTGCAGCACGAACGGCGCGATCAGACCGGACAGGAGGATACCCATACCTGGCCCGGCATAAAACAGACTGAGCAGATAGGACGACCGTTCGGGATAAGCGAGGCCGATGGTGGCGGCGAGCGCGCCGCCGGCCACGAACGAAACCGCCGCGCCAAAACCGGTGACCAGCCGCGCGATGCTGAGCAGCGTAAAATCCACGGTGACGCCGCAAACGATGAGCGACAGGATGCAAGCAAGCGTACCGCCCTGAATCACCGCGATCAGACCGAAGCGCCTGCCGAGCCCGGCCGCAACCAGTGCGCCGGCGAGATAGCCCGCGGCGTTGACGGTATTCATGAAGCCGGCCGCCGAATAGGACCATTGCAGGCTGTCGCGCATATCGGGCAACACCAGCGAATAGGCAAAGCGGCCGATGCCGAGCCCGATGGCCGGCGCGAGCGACAGGACGAGTATCAGCCACGCCGGGTTAGGGCGCGCCGGGGAAGGCACAGATGACGTCACGGGAATCTCCGCTGTGTCAGCAATGTCGCAGGTTTCACGGCACCCGCAATCACCCCTTCGGCAACACTGTCTTGCCATTCCCGCAATGACGTCTTAGCACTCGCGGCAATCAGTAACGGATTGCAAGGGCACTTGAATATGGCAACGCACAAATTGCTGCTTCTCCCCGGCGACGGCATCGGCCCTGAAGTGATGGCCGAGGTGAAGCGCCTGATCGACTGGATCGATGCCCAGGGCATCGCCAAATTCACGATCGAGAACGGCCTGGTTGGCGGCGCCGCCTATGATGCCGACAAGCTCCCTATCACCGATGCCACAATGGCCAAGGCGGATGCCGCCGATGCCATCATCTTCGGCGCCGTCGGCGGCCCGAAGTGGGACAGCGTGCCTTATGAGCATCGCCCCGAGGCCGGCTTGCTGCGCCTGCGCAAGGATCTCGGCTTGTTCGCCAATCTGCGCCCAGCCGTGTGCTATCCCGCGCTGGCGGAATCATCGAGCCTGAAGCGTGAGGTCGTCGAGGGCCTCGACATCATGATCGTGCGCGAGCTCACAGGCGGCGTCTATTTCGGCGAACCGAAGACCATCACCGATCTCGGCAACGGCCAGAAGCGTGCCGTCGATACGCAGGTTTACGACACCTATGAAATCGAGCGCATCGCCCGCGTCGCTTTCGATCTGGCCCGCAAGCGCCAGAACAAAGTGACGTCGATGGAGAAGCGTAACGTCATGAAGTCGGGCGTGCTCTGGAACGAGGTTGTCACCCAGGTGCATGGCCGCGAATACAAGGACGTCACGCTCGAGCATCAGCTCGCCGATTCCGGCGGCATGAACCTCGTGAAGTGGCCGAAGCAGTTCGATGTCATCGTTACCGACAACCTGTTCGGTGACATGCTCTCCGACATCGCAGCGATGCTGACCGGCTCATTGGGCATGCTGCCCTCGGCCTCGCTCGGCGAAGTCGATGCCAAGACCAAAAAGCGCAAGGCAATGTATGAGCCCGTGCATGGTTCGGCGCCGGACATTGCCGGCAAGGGCATGGCCAATCCGCTGGCGATGATCGCCTCGTTCGGCATGGCGCTGCGTTACTCGCTGGACATGGGTGAGTTGGCCGACAAGGTCGACCAGGCCATCGCCGCGGTGCTGGCAAAGGGTCTGCGCACGGCCGATATCAAGTCGGAAGGGTCAACCGTGGTGAGCACATCCGGCATGGGCGAAGCACTGCTGAAGGAATTGCAGACGCTGCACGCTTAAGCGCGCTCGAACCTCTCCCACAAACAAAAAATGCCCGGCTGAGCCGGGCATTTTCGTATTTGGATGTCGCCACGCTCAGTAGAGCGGGAAGCGCTCGGGATAGCCGCCGAGATCCCACTGCGAGTTGAGCGGCTGGCGATCCAGCGGACGGTTGTTGTTGTCGCGGGCGAAAGAGTAGCCGGGCGGATAGGCATAGTCGGTGAACTTGCGGTCACCCGGGAGCACTTCGACGCCGGCATCGAGCCAGGAGCGACGCGTCACGTAAACGCGGGTGCGGCCCTGCTGATAGGACACGTTCGGGCCGCGCGCGCCATAAACAGCGTCACGGTCAGAAACACGAACCTTCTTCTTGGTGGCGGCATCGGCCGGCGAGACGGCAACGGCGGTCGCGATGACGGCAACCGTCGCGAACAACATGGCGAGAGTTTTCGCGGCGGGGAATTTCAAGGTCATCAGGTCCTCATTGCAGTCAGAAGATCGGCATTCAAAAGCCGAGTCGGCAAATCCGATTTGCGGTCAATTTAGCTGGCCGGGGTATCCGGCCACAAGGTCTATCCGGCCACAGTCGTCGATATAATGCGCGGTGTGGCCGAATGTTGCATGTAATCCAAGGTCTTGGTCCAACCCATCACGAAGAGGTCACAAGCTGCCGCGCAGCAGCGGGTTCTGGGCGCCGGTGACCCAATCGGCTGAAATGGCCGACAGTGCCGCACCGCTGATGCAGCCGGCCCGCTTCAAATCTGCCTGGGCAAAGGCCTCCTGCAGCCGGGGTTCATTGCCGGCGGTGAGCAGCACCAGCCGGTTCAGGGTGCAGGCGATCGCCGCCCGCCGCGCCGGCAGGCCGTCTCCCTGGCACGACCAGCCGGAAATCCTGAGATTGGCCACCTCCAGCGTCTTCATGAAGCCGAGGCAGCGCTTGTTGTCTTTCAGCCGGTCGGCAAAGCCCATCAGGGCGACCGGCCCGAACTTGCTGTCGATAATGCCCTCGCCCACCACCTCGCGAACGCCGCCGGGGTCCATGCGGCCCGCAATGTCCGCTGCCGGCGGACCTGCCCGCTCAGCCTCGGCACCAGGACGATACAATTCCAGCTCGGCCACCGGAGGTTCTCCGGGCGACGTCCAGCGCAGGATGTCCTTCCGACCCCCGTCGGGATGCCTCATGATCTCGTAAGACACTGTTTTACCTGACGAATCGAACTGACTGACGGCAAAAGCGGGATGGGAGCGGCTGGCGACACTCCAGCCAGCCTTGGCGGCTGGTTCGCTGCTGAGGTCGAATTCCAGTCCGTCGAAAACCGTAGCCGCGGCCATGACAACCAGTGCCAGCGCACCCATATACGCGAGCAGACGCACGGCGATGGCACCGCACTCGTCGGCAAAGCTCTGCAGGGCAGGATGGACACCTGCCGACTTTGGGTGGTGCGAAACCAAAATTGAACGCATCAACACACGCAAACACGCTTAGGACGTTGTCTTTGCGACGTTTCTCGCATAGAAGCGCGGCTCTTCCCTTTCCACGGTATGTGGGGGTGAAGCATTTTTCTTCGGAGAGTGAACGATGGGTTACAAAGTCGCGCTGGTCGGAGCGACCGGCAATGTCGGGCGTGAAATGCTCAGCATTCTGGATGAACGTAAATTCCCCGCTGACGAGGTCGTGGCGCTCGCGTCGCGCCGCAGCATGGGCGTTGAGGTTTCCTTCGGCGACAGAACCCTGAAATGCAAAGACCTCGCGACCTATGACTTCAGCGATGTCGATATCTGCCTGATGTCGGCTGGCGGAGCCGTGTCCAAGGAATGGTCGCCGAAGATCGGCGCGGCCGGTGCCGTCGTGATCGACAACTCGTCGACATGGCGCATGGACCCCGACGTGCCGCTGATCGTGCCGGAAGTGAATGCCTCTGCCGTTGATGGCTTCACCAAGAAGAACATCATCGCAAACCCGAACTGTTCGACTGCGCAGCTCGTGGTGGCGCTGAAGCCGCTGCATGACAAGGCGACCATCAAGCGCGTCGTCGTCTCGACCTATCAGTCGGTGTCGGGCGCCGGCAAGGATGCGATGGACGAGTTGTTCTCGCAGACCAAGGCCGTCTACACCAACAGCGAGCTGGTCAATAACAAATTCCCGAAGCGTATCGCCTTCAACGTCATCCCGCAGATCGACGTGTTCATGGAGGACGGCTACACCAAGGAAGAGTGGAAGATGATGATGGAGACCAAGAAGATTCTTGATCCCAAAATCAAAATGTCCGCGACCTGCGTGCGCGTGCCGGTGTTCGTCGGCCACTCGGAAGCGGTCAACATCGAATTCGAGAACCCGATCTCGGAAGATGAAGCCCGTGACATCCTGCGTAATGCGCCAGGCTGCCTCGTGATCGACAAGCGCGAGCCGGGTGGCTACGTGACGCCCTATGAAGCCGCAGGCGAAGACGCCACCTATATCAGCCGCATCCGCACGGATTCGACGGTCGATAACGGTCTGGTTCTTTGGTGCGTGTCGGACAACCTGCGCAAGGGCGCGGCGCTCAACGCCGTACAGATCGCGGAATGCCTGATCAACCGCAAGCTGATCACGGCGAAGAAGAAGGCCGCGTAAGCGGACCTTCGATCTCCTACAATCAAAAGCCGGATGCTCAGCATCCGGCTTTTTTGTTTTACGCCACCGGCCGAAACTCTTTCGCGGCCTGATCGAGCACGGACAGCGAGCCGACAGCGACACCGAAGTAAGCGCCGTGCAATTCCAGCTCGCCGCTCTCGACCTTGCTGCTCACGAACGGGAACGTCATCAGGTTTTCCAGACTGCGGAACACGGCGGCCTTCTCGATACGGGTGACGAAATCCTGAAACGCCTCGTGCTCGCGGATCTCAACCTTCTCGTCGGGCTTGATGAACATCGACATCCAGCGGCCGATGAAGTCACCCGGTGATAGCGGCGCCGCATTGTCGACGAAAGCGCGGATGCCGCCGCATTGCGCGTGACCGAGGATGACGATGTGCTTCACCTTCAACACCTGCACCGCATATTCCAGCGCTGCCGAAACGCCATGGGCGCCGCCATCGGGCTGATAGACCGGCACCAGGTTGGCGATGTTGCGCACCACGAACAGTTCGCCGGGCGAAGCATCGAAGATGACCTCCGGCGACACGCGCGAGTCGCAGCAGCCGATCACCATGACTTCCGGCGACTGGCCCTTTTCCGATAATTCGCGGAAGCGCGACTGCTCGGTCGGCAATCGCTCCGACGTAAAGGTCTGGTAACCGGCAATGAGCTGCTTCGGAAATGATGTCATGGTCTGCCTCGTTCGGAGCATGATCCCGAAAAGTGGATACCGGTTTTCGCCGACAAACGGGGTCGTTTGTCGAGAGATCACGCTCAAACATACGGTCCCCACGGATAACCATAGGACGCCAGCGCGAACAAGCCTTCCGGGCGGCGGGCTGAAATGTTATCGCGGATGCCTGAATAACGAACAGGCCATAATCACAGGGAAATGACGCCATGATCCGTCCGCGCCGCAGCCATTTGTTCATGCCCGGCTCGAACCCGCGCGCGCTGGAAAAGGCCCGTACCGTGGCCGCTGACGGCATCATCCTCGACCTCGAAGACGCCGTGGCGCCGGACGCCAAGGGAACCGCGCGCGACGCCATCGCGCAGACGCTCAATGCCGGCGGCTTCGGCAAGCGCGAGGTCATCATCCGCATCAATGCGCTGGATTCGCCGTGGTGGATCGACGACGTGACCATGGCCGGCAAGGCCAAGCCCGATGGCATCCTGGTGCCGAAGATTTCCAGCGTCGAGGATCTCTCAGCCGTTGCTGATCGCCTGAGTGACATTGGCGCCGACATGTCGATCAAGGTCTGGGCCATGATCGAGACCTCGCGCGCCATCCTGCATGCGGAAGAACTCGCGGCCGCCTCGCGCGATTCCGAAAATCGCCTGGCCGGCTTCGTGTTCGGCCCCAACGACATCGCCCGCGAGACCCGCATCCGCATGATGCCCGGTCGCGCGGCAATGTTGCCGATGATCACGCATTGCGTGCTGGCGACGCGGTTGCATGGTCTCGAAATTCTCGATGGTCCCTACAGCAATTTCAGCGATACCGAGGGTTTCATCGCCGAAGCCGAACAGGGCCGCGACATCGGCTTCGACGGCAAGACGCTGATCCATCCGAGCCAGATCGAGGCCTGCAACAAGGTTTTCACGCCGCCGGACGACGAAGTTGCCCAAGCCCGCCGCATCATCGCCGCCTTCGAGCAGCCCGAGAATGCCAAGCGCGGCGCGATTCAGCTCGACGGCAAGATGGTCGAGCGGCTGCATGCGGACATGGCCAAGCGCACGATCGCGATCTCGGACGCGATTGCGGCGATGGGGAACTAGTACCAGTCAGCAACGACGCGCTTTCTTCACCCTCCCCCTTGCGGGGAGGGTGGCGCGTTGCGAGCGCAGCGAGCAGCACGACGGGTGGGGGTGCCACAGGCGATGCTCTCACGTGTGGCACCCCCACCCCGGCCTCCACCTGAACGATGCTTCGCATCGTCAGGTTCGGCCGACCCTCCCCCGCAAGGGGGAGGGATACCGCGGGCCGTTGCGCGAAATTTGTAGATTCAAAGGCTGATACTAACGAGCGCCAACCCACTCCGTCGCCCAGGCAT
This sequence comes from Tardiphaga sp. OK246, assembly GCF_900188215.1. Lineage (NCBI taxonomy): Bacteria > Pseudomonadati > Pseudomonadota > Alphaproteobacteria > Hyphomicrobiales > Nitrobacteraceae > Tardiphaga > Tardiphaga sp. OK246. The sequence continues at coordinate 176,973 of NZ_FZOX01000005.1, read as the reverse complement.
AGAAACTCCCCGGCACCGGCGCTTCCTTCCCGCGCCCCTTCGGCGAAATATGAAAGCCCAATACTTCGGGATCGCCAATCAGCCCTGCAAAGTTCGACGGCTCGAAGAACAGCTTCGGCTCGGCATGAACCGCATAATACGACTTCCGCGGCAGCGCGTGATGCTGCGCGCCATGGCGCTTCGCCAGCGCCGTCAGCGATGCCGGGCCAAAGATCGCGACGCGGACGTCGCTCGCGCGCTTCGACCTGTCGCGCCATTTGCGCCATGCGAAAGCGAGGCGATGGCGCAATGACATCCAGTCTGGCGTCAACTCGTCCTGCCTGATCAGCGCCTCGAACGCCGCGACGATCGGATCGTCGGGCGGCAGATACAGCACCGAATTGCCGAGCTGACGTCGCTTCTCCCAGGCGAAATAGGGTTTTGCGGAATCGATCTCGATCGGCTTCAGCAACAGCACATCCGCGTCGAGCCAGAGGCCGAGACCTTCGGCCATCAGCCGGATGCGAAAGAAATCGCTGAACTGCAGTGGGGTCCAGCCAACCCACGCGCCATCGGGAGCTGATGGGCGCAGCCGCTCGGCGAAAGCCCGCGGCAACACGGCTTCCGCATCGGCATTGCTCACGCCATCCGGCAGATCGGTGATCGGTGCAAAACTGTAGAGCGTGACGCGATGGCCGGCCTCGACCTGCGACCTCAGGCACAGCCGGCGCAGCGCATCGAGCGGGCCCTCCCAAAAGGTGACGACGTCAGGAATCACGCGTCACCTTCCGAAGTGAGATCAGGCCCAGGCGCGTGCGGTCTTGAGCTTCTCTTCGTAGCTGTCGATGGAGGCCTTCTTCTCCATCGTCAGGCCGATATCGTCGAGACCGTTGAGCAGGCAGTGCTTGCGGAACGGATCGATTTCGAACTTCACCGTGCCACCGTCGGGGCCACGAATTTCCTGGTTCGGCAGATCGATGGTGATCGTCGCATTGGCGCCGCGCTCGGCATCGTCGAACAGCGCGTCGAGATCCTTCTGCGAGACGCGGATCGGCAGCACACCGTTCTTGAAGCAGTTGTTGTAGAAAATGTCGCCGAACGAGGTCGAGATCACGCAGCGGATGCCGAAATCCAGCAGCGCCCACGGCGCGTGTTCGCGCGACGAACCGCAGCCGAAATTATCGCCGGCCACCATGATCTTGGCATTGCGATAAGCCGGCTTGTTGAGCACGAAATCCGGGTTCTCGCTGCCGTCATCGAGGTAGCGCGCTTCCGAGAACAGGCCCTTGCCGAGACCGGTACGCTTGATGGTCTTCAGATACTGCTTCGGGATGATCATGTCGGTATCGACATTGATGATCTTCAGCGGCGCCGCGACGCCTTCCAGCGTGGTGAACTTGTCCATGAACGTATCCTCGGATTGAGCGGGCGTTTTAGCCCGATCGGGCGGCCCGTCCAAGGGTGATTTATGCAGGGCTAATCGGCGACGCCAGCCTCGATGGCCTCCATATCGGCGTCCGAGAGCCCGAAATGGTGGCCGATCTCGTGGATCAGCACATGGCGGACGATATGGCCGAGGGTTTCGTCGTGTTCGGCCCAGTAATCCAGGATCGGCCGGCGATATAGCCAGATCATGTTGGGCAACTGCCCGGTATTGTCCTGGCTCTGAAATGGCAGGCCGACACCCTGGAACAGGCCGAGCAGGTCGAATTCGGTCTCGGCCTGCATCTCCTCCAGCACCTCATCCGTCGGGAAATCATCGACCCGGATGATCACGCCCGCGCAGAGCTTGCGAAAATCCTCCGGCAGGAGGGCCAGCATGGCATGAGCCATATCCTCCATTTCCGCGAGATCGGGAGCTTTTGCCTGGTGCCACATGTTTCCCTGTCTAGCCAATTCCCATGACATGGCAATGCGCCGGCACAGGGCCGTCCCGGCGGTTGACGGGCGGGCGTCAATCGGAGACTTTGCGGCATTCTTTTGAAGCATGATCTCTCGACAAACGAACCCGTTTGTCGGTGAAACCCGGCATCCACTTTTCGGGATCATGCTTATGGCAGTTTGGGGCGAGACAATGCGGATCATGATGGCGGCACTGGGATTGGCGGTTGCGCTCGGCGGCTTGCCGATGGCGAACACCGCACAGGCGCAGACGGCCACACAGGTCGCCCAATCCGACGACAGCGTTCAGCCCCGCCGTGCGCGCCCGCGCGTTCGTATCTATCGCACCCCGGACGAACGCGGTGTCTATCCCAGCTACAATCCCGGCCCGAATGCCGTCCGCGATTGCACCGCCAATCTGGTGCAGGAATATCGCCCGAGCGGCACCGTGATCGTGCCGCGCATGAACTGCTACTGGCGCCGCGGCTGAGCCGACACTTCATACTTTGATTTTGAATAACGTCAGGCCGAGGCTTTGCAACTGCGGAGATGGCGTTCGCATGCGCTGAGCTTTCGTTCCAGCGATGCGTCACAAAACCCTGCGACATATCGCACCGAGCATATTCACATCGCGTTCACCTCCTGCGCCCTAGCGTCATGCACATGGGCGATGATCCATTCGTGAAGCTGCATCTCGACATGAACGCAGCAGACTCAGGAGAGAACACGTGAACGTGAAGAAATTTTTCGGCCTCGCCGCCATCGCAGGATTGCTGTTCGTCACAGCGCCGACACAGCAGGCAAATGCAGTCTCGCTGAACAGCCCGGGCATCGCATCGTCCGTACAGGGCGGTGAGAAGCTGACGACTGAGGTTCAGTATCGTCATCACCACAATGGCGGCTATCGCGGGCATCACGGCATGCGGCGTCACCACGGCTGGCATCGTCCGCATCACATCCGCCGCCATCATGGCTGGCACCGGCCGCACCATGTGCGTCGTCACGGCTGGCGCTACTGAGACTCCCTCTAAAGTCCAAACAGGCGTGCGCACGCGCGCCTGTTTTCTTTGACGAGATGTTGACCGCGTCGGTCTGTCGCGGGAAATCATTGCAGCTATATGCGTTATGGGGTGAAGGCGACGAAAGACGATCGATGGAAAGCGATCGAGGCAAGGAAAAATCATGAAGAACTGGGTAGGCGCAGCCATGCTGGCTGCAACACTTTCACTTGGTGGCGCATTGACCAGTGCCCCCGCAATGGCTGATGCACAGACGCCTCGAAAGGCTGCGGCAGACCACAAGGCAAAGGCCACGGACTTCAGCGCGCAGCGGCGCCATCGTCACTTTCACCACCGCCATCATCACTTCGGCCACCGGCACTACGGGTATCGCAGCTATTACGGCCCGCGTTATGGCTACGGATACGGCTATCGCCCGTACCGCTCATATTACGGCCCCGCCTATTACGGACGTCCCTATGCCTATCGCCCTGCTTACTACGGCGGATACGGCTACCGGCCCTACGGCTATTACGGCGGCTATCGTCCCTACGGCGCCTATGGTTACGGCCCGGGCGTCGGCTTCGGCGGAGGCCCTCTCAGCGTCGGCTTCAGCTTCGGCCGCTGGTAATTTCCGACATTATTAAACGACGTCGACAGGCGCCCTTTGCGGCGCCTGTCTTTTTGTACGCGCCGCGCGGCTTCCGCCTGCGTCATTCATGACGCGTTCAGATCGACATCCTTAATTTTCGGTCAAGGCGCGACAACTCACATGACATGACCATGCGCAAACGCACCGTTGGCGCAAGCGAAGATGTGCGTCATCAGGTTTGCGCGATCGAGTGTCCCATGCGCTGATCGAGGGAGGATGTTTCCAATGAGACATGTTCAAGATCGACAACCTGTCCTGAATCCCGATCGAGGTTTTGCGATCAGACAATTCATGACGCGCTCGCTCGGCGTGGCTGCCGCCGCAGCGATGATGATATCGCTGACGCCATCGGCACGGGCAGTCTCGCTGATCAATCCCGGCGCGGCACCCGCAGCCAAGCAGGCGAGCGACGCGCTACTCACGCAGGTCCAGCATCGCGGTGGACGCGGCGGCGGTGGCGGTGGCGGTTTCCGCGGTGGTGGCGGCGGTCACGCCTTTCATGGCGGAGGAGGCGGCGGATTTCGCGGTGGCGGCATGCCGGCGTTTCGTGGTGGAGGTGGCGGTGGAGGCTTCCGAGCCGCAGCGCCTGCGTTCCGCGGCGGAGGCGGTTTCCGTCCGGGCCCGGCCTTTGTCGGCGGCGGTTTCCGGCGTGGCCCCGTATTCCATGGCGGCGGCTATCGATACGCGGCGCCATTGATCGCCCGGCGCCCCTATTATGCGCCGGCGCGTTACTATGGCGCGCGCCATTACGGCTATCGCCGCCATTTCCGGCCGCATTATTACGGCTATGCACCGAGCTACTATTACGGCCCGCGCTACTACCAGCCGCGACGCTTCTGCCGCGTCGTCTGGACCTATTACGGCCCACGTAAGATCTGCCGTTATCGCCCCTGGCATCACCGCCACTGGCACCACCGGCGGCATTACCATCGCTTCAATATTTATTGGTGAGATGGGTCGGGTTGACTGAAGCGACTCTCCACACACTCCGTCATGGCCGAGCATAGCGCGAAGCGCGGCTTCGCTGGATGTCCCGGCCATCTACGCTTTGCTTGTTGCCAAAACGTGGATCCGCGGGTCAAACCCGCGGATGGCGACGGAGTGTAGTGCACGCGCCGGAGCTCACTCTCCGAGCTGAAACGCCTCGAACCGCCCGAGCTCTTCCTCGATGCGGCGCTTCCATTCCTTGCGCGGCGTTTTCGACTTCGCGCCATCACCGACCCAGCTCCATTGCTGCATCAGCAATTTGCGCTTCTGCCGATCGGTCTTGAGATCGACCGCTGCAACGATCTGATCATCCACCAGCACCGGCAGTGCGAAGTAGCCGAGCTGGCGTTTTTCCTTCGGCACATAGGCCTCGAAGCGATGGTCATGCCCGAAGAACAAATTGGTCCGCTTGCGCTGGATCACCAGGGGATCGAATGGCGACAGCACATGCACGAGCCCCGCCTCGCCCGGGCTGGTGTCCTCGATCGCCGCGGGCGTCGTCCAGTGCTCCTGCTTGCCGGCGCCATCGAGCGCGACGGCCATCAGCTCGCCCTTGCGCACACGGGCCTCGATCAGCTTGCGTATGCCGGCCTTGCTCGGTGCATCCAGGTGGCAGATCGAGTCCAGACTGACGATGCCCTGCGACCGCAGCGCGCGATCCAGCAGATAGGCGTATTTCTCCGTAGCACTCGCGGCTTTCGGCAGCGTCTCCCAGCCGAAATGCCGCAGCAGAAGATCATAGGTCTTCAGCATGCCCTGCCGTTCGGAGATCGTGAGATGCCCCTCATAAAACGCCAGCTGCAGCGCTCGCTTTGACGGCTTGCGGCTGGCCCATTCGTGATCCTTCTCGCGCAGCACATCGTCATCGATATCGCGGATCGACAGCGGGCCAGCCTTGGCCAGCCGCATCACCTTGCGCTTGTCCGCCGATGTCGTCGGTCGGCACATAGGCTAGCGCGTGGGTCCAGTATTCGAACACGCTCTTGTCATGGGTCTGCGCCTGCCTGAGATCCGCGCGTTTGTAGTTCGGAATCCGCGAGAACAGGATGTGATGATGGCTGCGCTCGATCACATTAATGGTGTCGATCTGCACATAGCCGAGATGCTGAACCGCGGCCTTCACCGCCTCCGCGCCATCGCCGAATGGCGCACGCGCATCGAGCCGTTGCGCGCGCAGCCAGATGCGGCGGGCGGCGGTGTTGGTGAGTGCGATGGGTTTGGCAGGTGTGCGGGGCATCGACAGCGTTCAACATGGCTCATAAAAAGACGGCCTGCATCAGCAGGCCGTCGATCTTATCGAGGATGTACCGCCGTGTGCAGCTAGATTAGTGCCACTCGCGGATATCGACGAAGTGTCCCGCGATCGCAGCCGCAGCCGCCATCGCCGGCGACACCAGATGGGTGCGACCCTTGTGGCCTTGACGACCCTCGAAGTTGCGGTTCGAGGTGGCGGCGCAGCGTTCTTCCGGCGCCAGCTTGTCGGGGTTCATCGCCAAGCACATGGAGCAGCCCGGCTCGCGCCATTCGAAGCCGGCCTTCAGGAAGATCTTGTCGAGGCCTTCAGCTTCCGCTTGTTCCTTCACCAGACCCGAGCCCGGCACGATCATCGCCGAGACATGGCCGTTGACGATCTTGCCGTCGACGACCTTGGCCGCGGCGCGCAAATCCTCGATGCGGCCATTGGTGCAGGAGCCGATGAACACACGATCCAGCTTGATGTCGGTGATTTTCGTACCTGCGGTCAGACCCATATAGGCCAGCGCACGCTCCTTGGAGAGACGCTTTGCTTCATCCGCGATGTCGGCGGGGTTCGGCACCTTGCCGGAGATCGAGATGACGTCCTCGGGCGAGGTGCCCCAGGTGACGATCGGCGGCAGCTTCGCCGCATCGAGACGGATCTCGTGATCGAAATGCGCGCCTTCGTCGGAGAGCAGTGTTTCCCAATAGCGCACGGCCTGTTCCCACATCTCGCCTTTCGGCGACATCGGACGACCTTTCAGGAATTCATAGGCCTTCTCGTCGGGCGCGATCAGGCCGGCACGGGCGCCGCCCTCGATGGACATGTTGCAGACCGTCATGCGGCCTTCCATCGACAGAGCGCGGATCGCCTCGCCGGCGTATTCCAGCACATAGCCGGTGCCGCCGGCGGTACCGATTTCGCCGATGATGGCCAGGATGATGTCCTTGCCGGTGACACCGTCGGGCAATTTGCCGTCGACGGTAGCGCGCATGTTCTTCGCCTTCTTCTGGATCAGCGTCTGCGTCGCCAGCACGTGCTCGACTTCCGACGTACCGATGCCATGCGCCAGCGCGCCGAATGCGCCATGCGTCGAGGTGTGGCTGTCGCCGCAAACGATCGTCGTTCCCGGCAGCGTAAAGCCCTGCTCGGGGCCGATGACGTGAACGATGCCCTGACGCTTGTCGAACTCGTTGTAATATTCGATGCCGAATTCACGCACGTTCTCGGCCAAAGTCGCGATCTGCTCGGTGCTTTCCGGATCGGGATTGGGCTTGGTGCGATCGGTGGTCGGCACGTTGTGATCGACGACGGCGAGCGTCTTCTCTGGCGCATGCACACGGCGGCCGGCGGCACGCAGGCCTTCGAACGCCTGCGGGCTCGTCACTTCGTGCACCAGATGGCGATCGATATAGAGCAGGCAGGTGCCGTCAGCGGCTTCCTCGACCAAATGGTCGTTCCAGATCTTGTCGTACAGGGTGGTCGGCTTTGCAGAGTCAGTCATGAGATCAGGCCTCAAAAGAAAACGTGGGCCAGTTGCGTGCTGCTAAATGATTCGCCGCATCGACGGCGCAAAGCGAGCAACTGAGAAACGGGAAAAGAAACGCGTGAGATTGCTCACGCGCTTCTAAGCGCGCCCACGATCGACGTGGTGAAGCGACCGAAGAAGCGACCGGGCAGCCGACTATGATCGTCGATGACGATGCGCAAAGCGTGCTGGTGCAGGTCTAGAAACATTCCAGTCATATAGCACTCAGCGATCACGACGCCAATGCGACGGAGGTATGCAGTCTTCACGTAACAAAAAAGCGCGGCTTGCGCCGCGCTTTTCGTCTCGCACATTCGATGATGCGGAAAATTACTTAGCTGCAGCCACAGCCGCGACCTTGGCCGGACGCTCGGTCTTCTTCTCGACGATGCGGGCCGACTTGCCGCGCAGATCGCGCAGGTAATACAGCTTGGCGCGACGCACCTTGCCGCGACGCACAACCTTGATCGAGTCGATCATCGGGGAGAGCAGCGGGAACACGCGCTCGACACCCTCGCCGTAGGAAATCTTGCGAACGGTGAAGCTCTCATTGATGCCACCGCCGTTACGGCCGATGCAGACGCCTTCATAGGCCTGCACGCGGGAGCGCTCGCCTTCGACAACCTTCACGTTGACGATGAGGGTGTCGCCGGGACCGAATTCCGGGATCGACTTGGTGGCGGAAAGGCGGTCGAACTGCTCTTTTTCAAGCGTCTGAATCAGGTTCATCGAAAATCTCCATCGGCGGCGCGCCCAGATGTTGCGCGGGCTGCGCTCGAAACTCTTACCCTGCCATTGCACGGATTTGGCGCTGCTATACGGGAAAGCGAAGCCGTTGTCACCGTCTCTGTCACTCGCCCGTCGTGATTTTTGGCGGTTTTCGCTTTCTGCCCGATTCCGGGGCTTTCGGGCGAGCCGCCCATAAATCGGGCCGGCGCTCCGCGGTCAGCGCCTCCGCCTCGGCCAGCCGCCATTTGGCCACCTTCGCATGGTCGCCGGAAATCAGGACATCCGGGATCTGGCGGCCCTCGAAGGTCTGCGGGCGAGTGTATTGCGGGTATTCCAGTAGCCCGTCGGAGAAACTCTCGTCGGTTCCAGACGCTAACTTACCCATGACCCCCGGCAGAAGCCGGACGCAGGCGTCAATCAGCGTCATGGCGGCGATTTCGCCGCCGGACAGCACATAATCGCCGATCGAGACTTCCTCGAGCCCTCGCGCGTCGATGACGCGCTGATCGATGCCCTCGAAGCGGCCACAGACGATCAGCGGCCCCGGCCCGGCCGCCAGCTCCGCCACTCGCGCCTGGGTCAATGGCCGACCACGCGGGCTCATGACGAGCCTGGGGCGATCCTGCGCATCCGCCGCATCGATCGCCGCCGCCAGCACGTCAGCCCGCAGCACCATGCCCGGCCCGCCGCCGGCCGGCGTGTCATCGACGCTGCGATGCTTGTCGGTGGCCGAGGCACGGATATCCCGTGCCTCCAGCACCCACAGGCCGGAAGCCAGCGCCTTGCCAGCAAGGCTGATGCCGAGCGGACCCGGAAACATCTCCGGAAACAGCGTCAGCACCGTCGCGCGCCATGGCGCGGATGAAGGATCGGAAGTCATGGCCTTCCATCGCGCGTCCGGCGCGAGGCGTCAAACCCCGGCGATCGCCGCGTCAGGCCGCCGACATCTGCTCGCTGGTGTCACCGGCATCGAAGGCGGCGCGAGCGGCCTTGATCTCCGCGAAGCTGCGCTCAGCCCAGTCGATCAGGCCGGCCAGCGGCCCGAGGGCCGATTGTCCGAGCGGCGACAGCCGATATTCGACCGAAGGCAGAGCGACAAAACAGTCCCATACGTTCGTCTGCCGGAAGCCGAATTCAAGGCCATCATGTTCAATGCGGGCCTTCCGGAAGAACTCGCGGATCTGATCGCGACGTCAAACACGGCGGCAGCCGACGGCGCGCTGTTCGATGACAGCCATACGCTGAGTAAGCTGATCGGGCGGAAGACGACGCCGTTCGCAGCAACGATAGCGGAGGCGTTGAAAGCGTAAACCCTACGCCGCGGTGGGATCGTCGCCGATGATCTCACCGGGCAATTCGATCACGACCTTGCCGGCCTTGATATCGACCGTTGGCACCACCGCATTGGTGAACGGCAACAGCAGGGTCGCGCCCTCTAGCGGCGCGATCTCGATGATATCGCCGGCGCCGAAATTATGGATACCGACGACACGGCCGATCGCATCGCCCGCGGCATTGACCGCAGCGAGGCCGATCAGGTCGGCGTGGTAATATTCATCGTCTTCGGTGTCGGGCAGCGCATCGCGCGCCACAAAGAGCTCGACGCCATTGAGGCGCTCGGCGTCTTCGCGGGACGCGACGCCTTTCAGCGTCGCGACCAAATGGCCCTTGGCCTCGCGGACATCATCGACCTCGAAACTCCGCTTGCCGTCCTTGGTGGCAAGCGGACCGTAGTCGCACACGGCGAATGGATCTTCGGTGAAGGTCCACAGCCGGACCTGACCGCGCACACCATGCGGCGCGCCGATGCGCGCGACGCAGATTTGCGCGGAGGTCATTCCGCCTTACTTCTTAGCGGCGGCTTCAGCGTTGGCCTTGCGCTCCTTGCGCGGCACGGCCTTCTCGGGATTGTTGCGCGCTTCGCGCTTCTGAACGCCAGCGGCGTCGAGGAAGCGAGCCACGCGATCCGACGGCTGTGCGCCCTTGGCGATCCAGGCCTTGGTCTTGTCGAGGTCGAGCTTCAGGCGCAGCTCATTGTCCTTGGCGAGCAGCGGATTGAAGTAGCCAAGACGCTCGATGAAGCGGCCATCGCGCGGAAAACGCGAGTCGGCGACGACGACGTGATAGACGGGGCGCTTCTTGGTGCCTGCACGAGCGAGGCGGATGACGACGGACATGGGATTCTCCTAAGTATGTTCGATTTGAATGTGAGTTGAATGGGTCGCGTTATTTCTTTTTCCCGAGACCGGGAAAGCCGCCGAGTCCCGGCAGCGTCGGTTTGCCCAGGCCCGACAGGCCCGGGAAATCTTTCGGCAATGACGGCATGCCCTGCGGCAGACCGCCCGGCATCTTCTCGGCCATCGCCTTCATCTGTTCGGGTGACGGCATGCCGCCGCCACCGAAGCCCATGGCTTGCGCGATGCCGGCCATCGGGCCGCGCTTGCCGGAGCCCATGGCCTTCATCATGTCGGCCATGTTCCGGTGCATCTTCAGCACCTTGTTGACTTCCTCAACCTTGAGACCGGCGCCGGCAGCGATGCGCTTTTTACGGCTGGCCTTGAGGAGGTCGGGATTCTTGCGCTCCTGACGCGTCATTGAATCAATAACCGCGATCTGGCGCTTCACCACGCGGTCATCGAGACCGGCGGAGGCGATCTGGTTCTTCATCTTGGCGATGCCAGGCATCATGCCCATCAGGCCGGAGAGACCGCCCATATTGGTCATCTGGATCAGCTGCTCACGCATGTCGGTGAGATCGAACTGACCCTTGCGCATGCGCTCGGCGGTGCGCGCAGCTTTCTCGGCGTCGATATTCGCAGCGGCGCGCTCGACCAGCGAGACGACGTCGCCCATGCCGAGAATGCGGCCGGCGATGCGGCTCGGATGGAAGTCTTCCAGTGCATCGGTCTTTTCACCGGTGCCGATCAGTTTGATCGGCTTGCCGGTGACCGCACGCATCGAGAGTGCAGCACCGCCGCGGCCATCGCCGTCCACACGGGTCAGCGCGATACCGGTGAGGCCGACGCGTTCGTTGAAGGAGCGTGCAAGATTGACGGCGTCCTGACCGGTCAGCGCGTCCGCGACCAGCAGCACTTCGTGCGGGTTAGCAATCGCTTTGATCTCGATCGCTTCCGACATCATTTCTTCGTCGAGCGTCGTGCGGCCGGCGGTGTCGAGCAGAACCACGTCGTAGCCGCCGAGCTTCGCAGCGGACAGCGCGCGCTTGGCGATCTCAGCGGGCTTCTGGCCTTCGACGATCGGCAGCGTCTGGATGTCGAGATCGCGGCCGAGCACCGCGAGCTGTTCCATGGCGGCCGGACGATAGACGTCGAGCGAGGCCATCAGCACCTTGCGCTTGTCGCGCTGGGTGAGACGGCGGGCGAGCTTTGCAGTGGTGGTGGTTTTACCGGAACCCTGCAGACCGACCATCATGATGGCGACGGGTGGCACGGCTTGCAGATCGATGCCGCCTTCACCGTCGGCGCCGAGCGTGGCGACCAGCTCGTCATGGACGATCTTGACGACCATCTGGCCGGGGGTGACCGACTTGACGACGGTGGCGCCGATGGCCTGTTCACGGACACGATCAATGAAGCTGCGGACCACGTCGAGCGAGACGTCGGCCTCGAGCAGCGCCCGGCGGACTTCGCGCATGGCGGCATCGACATCAGCCTCCGACAGCGCACCGCGCCCGGTGAGCCGATCGAGAATTCCGCCAAGCCGTTCCGACAGACTGTCGAACATCGATTGTCGCTTCCGCTCGTGCCATCCCCATGATGGCAAATAACCAAACACTTTTGCGCCCGAGGGCGCATCGCGCTGTCGGGCGTTGACCTCCGGTCTCCAGGACCGGTCGGCGGGTCGAAAAGAGAACTTTTCGAGAAGTGGCGGGATTTACAGTGCTGGAGCCCGATAAGTCAAGGTTTGCAGGGCGATCGCCTGGTCAGGCGGCCGCGCTCCGGGTTCCGCCGGCATCATAGTGCTGCTGTGCCTCAAGCACCTGGCCCATATGGTTTTCAGCCCAGACCCGCAGCGCATCGACGGTATCCGACAGGGTTCGTCCGAGCGGAGTGATCGCATATTCGACCGTGACCGGCACGGTGGGGATCGCCTTGCGGCTCACCAGGCCATCGCGCTCCAGGCTTTTCAGGGTCTGCGACAGCATTTTCTGCGAGATTCCCTCGATCTGCCGCCGCAGCTGGTTGAAGCGAACGGGGCCGTCCGTGAGCAGGCCCAGCACCAGAACCGCCCATTTATCGGCGATCCGGTCCAGAACCAGCCGGGTTGGGCAGCTGCTCGCATAGACGTTGCCGGCTTTCCAGCGCTGGGCGGCGCTTTCGATATCGGTCTGCATGGCGGCGGTCTCCTCGGGGTAACCAGCTAACGCAAAAGTGCCTTCTTCACAGCTACTGCCGAAATGAATAGCAAGTTTCTATTGGTTACTACATGGAGATATCAAATGAAAATCGCCCTGATCGGCGCCACCGGCCGCGCCGGCTCGCAAATTGTCGCTGAACTGTCCCGCCGCGGTCATACCGTCACCGCCATCGCCCGCAACCCGGAGAAAGCCCCTGTTCTGGCCGGGGTGACGCCACTGAAGGCCGACGCCAACGATGCTGCCGGTCTCACTGCCGCCCTGAAGGGCCACGACGTCGCCGTCAGCGCGATCCATTTCCTCGTCAGCGACCCGCACAAGCTGATCGCGGCCGTGAAGGCGGCGGGCGTTCCGCGCTATTTGGTGGTCGGCGGCGCCGGCAGCCTCGAAGTCGCTCCCGGCCTGAAGCTGATCGAGACCCCGGGATTTCCGGCGGAATACCGGGCCGAGGCCGCGGTGGGCGGCCTGTTCCTCGACATCCTGCGCCACGACAAGGAGCTCAACTGGACCTTCCTGTCGCCCTCGGCCCTGTTCATCCCGGGCGAGCGCACCGGGACATTCCGGCTTGGCAGCGATCAACTGCTCGCCAACGACAAGGGCAGCAGCATTTCCTTTGAGGATTATGCCATCGCCATGGCCGACGAGATCGAGACGCCTGCGCATGCACGCAAGCGGTTCACCGTCGGCTACTGAGCGAACAAAGGATCGGCGCGGGTTGCGGAATCCACTGACAAATTCCATGTGATGCGGGCTGCGCCTCGTTGGGCGCAGCCCGTCGTCCCACCGGATTTGATCCAGCTCCATGATTCTCACCCGCCGCCGCCTTCTGACGTCGCTGGGCGGTCTCGCCGCAGCCACAGTGGGGCTGTCGGCCATCTGGGCTTCCCGTATGACCAATTATGACGGCCCCGTCTCCGATCACTTCGACGGCAAGATCTTTTTCGATCCCGATGGGGTGCCGCCCAGGTCGTTCGGTGAAGTGCTGCGCTGGCAATTCGGCGGCGGCCGCACCCGGGAGGTCTGGCCCGACTGGGTCGAGAACGAGTTTGCCGATACGCCGCCGGCGAAGGTCGAGGGCACAGGCGTTCGTTTTTGTTACGTCGGTCACGCCAGCTGGCTGATCCAGACAGCCGGGATCAACATCCTGTTCGACCCGGTGTGGTCGGATCGTGTATCGCCATTCCCGTTTGCCGGCCCGAAGCGCCACAACGCGCCGGGCATCGCCTTCGACAGGCTGCCGAAGATCGATGTCGTGCTGGTGTCGCACGGTCACTATGATCACCTCGATCTTCCGACGCTATCGAAGCTATCAGCCAAATTTGCACCGCGGGTGATCACACCACTCGGCAACGATGCCACCATGACCAGTGCCGACAGCACCATCAAGGCCGAGGCCTATGACTGGACAGATCGCGTCGAGCTTGGCGGCGGCCTCGCCGTGACGCTGGTGCCGACGCGGCACTGGACGGCACGCGGCCTGTTCGATCGCAACAAGTCGCTGTGGGCGAGCTTCGTGCTGGAGACGCCAGCCGGCAAGATCTACATCGTCGGCGACAGCGGCTATGGCGACGGCCTGCACTTCCGCCGCGTGCGCGAGGCCCATGGTGCTATCAGGCTCGCGATCCTGCCGATCGGCGCCTATGAGCCGCGCTGGTTCATGAAGGACCAGCACATGAATCCGGAAGATGCCGTGAAGGCGTTTGGTGACTGCGGCGCACAGCAGGCGCTGGCCAGCCATCACTCGACCTTCCAGCTCACCGATGAGGCGATCGACGGGCCGGTGAAAGGATTGGCCGCCGCATGCAGCGCGGCGGAATTGCCCAGCGAGAAATTTATGGCGCTGAAGCCGGGACAGGTGGTGGAGATTTAAGGAGAGCACGAACTCTCAGTCGTCATGCCCGACCAGTGCGAAGCCGCGCTTCGCGCTTTGCCCGGCCATGACCGAGTTTGTAGTTACTGCGCCGGCTTGATTTCCCAGCTCACGCTGACATTCACGCGCAGCACTTCCTCGCCTTGCGCCACCGGAGCCGATGCCACATCGGCGCCCATCTTGCGCAACATCATTGGCGCTGGCGCGCTGCCGGAGTCCTCGGAGATGCTGATCGGCGCGCCGAGCTTGACGCCGGCAGCCTTGGCGTAAATCTCTGCCTTGCGCCGCGCATCCGCAATCGCGTCGCTGCGCGCATCGTCGAGAAGTTGCGACGCCTTGGTCACCATGAAATTGATGCCGCCAACCTCATTGGCGCCCGACGACACCAGCGCGTCGATGGTGCCGGCGACCTTGGTCACGTCGCGTACGCGGATGGTGACGCGGTTGCTCGCACGATAACCCGAGATGACGTTGGGGCCAGGATTGGGATTGGGACGGGTCTGCTGCGCATATTGCGGAAACAGCGACAGCCGCGACGTCTGCATGTCCTTCTCGGCGATGCCCGCGCTCTTCAGGGCCGCCAACACCTTGGCCATCGCGGTATTGTTGGCCTCGGCGGCCTCGCGTGCCGTCTTGGCATCAGTCGTGACACCGCCATCGACGACAGCGAGATCCGGCGGCACCGAGACGGTGCCTTCGCCGGAGACGGAAATCACCGGCGGTGGATTGACCTGCGCGAGCGCAGGAGTGGCGATGAGCGCAATGCCGAAAACGGCCAGAGTCAGATGATTTTTCATGCCCGATCTCTCGCGACCGTCCAAGGCTTCTTTATGACCAGAGATTCCTTATCGCTGGCCTTCGCTTCTATTACTTCAGCGGCACATAGACATTGATGACGAGCTTGTCTTCCGCCGTCTTCAAGGGATCGGTCATGTATTCCTCGATGAAGGTGTCCTTCGCCTCCAACTTCTTGTCGTCGAGGTGATTGGTGATCGCCTCATAGGTGTTGTCCATATTGTCGTAGGAGCCGCGATGGACGAACTTCAGCGCCTTACCATCCGGTGACAGGCCCATCTTCATCGCCTTCGGCAGGTTCTTCACCTCCTGATCGACCGGGATTTCCGCGAGGAAGGTGAAGCCGGTGTCGTCGGTGGTCGTATAGACGATCATCGGATTGCCGGATGATTTGACGCCCTGTTTGTCGAGCACGGTCGTGATCTGCTTGAACGCATCCATCAGCGTATCGAAGGCCGAATCCCAATTGGCCTTGCCGACGAACGTCACCATCTGCTTCGGCGACAGCGTGATTTCCTCGCCGAACGGATCAGCAACCTGGACCTGAGGCGCGGGTGGCGTTGCAGGGGCCTGCGCCGCGGCGGGCGGCGTTGCCGGCGCGGCGGGGGCCGGCGTCTCCGGTGTGGCGGGAGCGGGTGTGGCGGGAGCCGTTGCCGCCGGAGCTGGTGTCGCCGGCGCGGGCGGGGTGGCCGGGGAGCTTGCCGCTGGCGGCGTGGCAGGCGGAGATTGTGCCCAGGCCGCGGCGTTCAGCGTCAGCGCGGCTGCCGGGATCAGCGCCGCAGTGGCGAGGCGGGACAGGCGAGAACGGGTCATTCGAAGGGTCTCCAGTGACATCCTGCGCGCAGCGTCCGGCAACATGCGCGATACGGCATCATGGTAACACGCAGCCGCGGCTTTCGTCCCCTCCCCAAATTGCGCAGGGCCATTCAAAACAGCCGACACAGAATCGCCGCACTGGCCAATCTGCCCGGCCTCGCCATATAAGGCTGAGATCAACGGGACCGAGCATGAGCGCACTGGCCAACCATTCCTTCGCCAAGATGAACGGCATCGGCAACGAGATCGTCGTGATCGACCTGCGCGATACGGCATCCGGTATCACGCCTGCCGACGCCCGCGCCGTTGCCACCCCCGAAGGCGTACCCTATGACCAGTTGATGGTGCTGCAGAAGCCCCGACTGGCCGGCACCGACGCCTTCGTCTCGATCTACAACAATGACGGCTCCGAGGCGGGCGCCTGCGGCAACGGCATGCGTTGCGTGGCGCGGCAGACTTTTGCCGGTGCCGGCCGCGACAGGACGGCGCTGACTTTCGAGACCAAGGCCGGCCTGATCAATTGCTGGCAAGGCCCCGCGCCTGACCTTTACACGGTGGACATGGGCACGCCGAAGTTCGGCTGGCAGGACATTCCGCTGGCCGAGGAATTCCGTGACACCCGCGGCATCGAGCTGCAGATCGGCCCGATCGACGCGCCAATCCTGCACACCCCGTCAGTGGTCTCGATGGGCAACCCTCATGCGATCTTCTGGGTGGACGACATCCAGGCCTATGACCTCGAGAAGTTCGGCCCGCTCTTAGAAAACCACCCGATTTTCCCGGACCGTGCCAATATCACGCTGGCTCATATCGTCGATCGCGATCACATCGTGATGCGTACCTGGGAGCGCGGCGCCGGCTTGACGAAGGCCTGCGGCTCCGCGGCTTGCGCAACCGCTGTTGCCGCCGCTCGCCTGCGTCGGACCAATCGCACTGTGCATATGACGCTGCCCGGCGGTGAACTCACCATCGAATGGCGCGAGAGCGACGACCACGTGCTGATGACGGGGCCGGCCGCGTTTGAATATGAAGGCACGTTCGATCCGAAGCTGTTCGCTTCGGTCGCCTGAAACAAGCTTCGCGTCCCCGGGCAATCGATCTGTTCGTGAGCTACGCATCCATCGCCCACATTGTTTTAGACAGACGCCCCTTTCATTCAACCAATGGTTGCGATATATTGATCCTACGCGCCATCGCAACGGTGCGCGATGGAGGTGGGGCATGCCGTCAGTCGTCCGCATCAATTTCGCAGACCACAGAAATGGCGAGCCCGGTGCGACGGCTGCATCGGCCATTGCGGGTGGCCTGCCGGTTTACGAACTGAAATTTTTCAATAACAGCGCTTCAACACAGACATTCGTCTGCTTTCAGTCCAGCCAGAACCCGCCTTCCGGGCTTGTCCCTGCCTGGTTCGTCATGCGGGTCAGTCCCAGGACAGAGCTGATCTTTTCGTGGCAGCCGACCCATGACTTCGTCTGGATGGAGAGCGGCAACCTCGCGCCGGGCATCACATTCGCTGCGGTCGAGGTCCTTCCCGCGACGCTGCCCGCCAGCAGCCTCGTGACATTGACCTATGACAGCGGGGCCTTTGGCTTCATCAACCAGCGGCAGGGGCAAAGCGACTCCCTGATGATCACATGCGACGGAACGATCCCGATGGACACGGCCAGCGTCGGCATTGGCATGGCCGGATCAGCAACCGAGGTGATGCAGGCCGCACCGAACATGACATTTACGTTCACGTCGACGGCGAGATACTGGATGACGCTCGCTGATGTCGTGCAGGGCGAAATCTTCGATCCGTCCAAGCTGGCGGTCGTCGTGCCATTGGTTTTCGAACCGAACATGTGTGCACTCACCGTCACGTTAAACCCCGATGGCACGGTGACAGTTCAGAACGGCGCTGCCGCGTGAGCGTGGCCTGTTATAGCGCGGGTGCTGCGCGCTATCCCGACGCGTTACTCCCCGTTCCAGCCGCACTCCTTCAGCCGCTCATGCAGATGCGGCGGGGCCGGCGCGACGACACGAATCGGGTCCTTGTTGCGCGAGATCGGGATCACGATCTCCCGCGCATGCAGATGCAGCGTTGGCTCGCCAAACCTTGGCCCATTGCCGTAGATATTGTCGCCGACGATCGGAAAACCTGACGATGCCGAGTGCACGCGGAGCTGATGCGTGCGACCCGTCACCGGCTCCAGCGCCAGCCAGCTCATGCCGCCGCCGCGGCCGAGTACGGTGAAGTTCGAGACGGCCTTGAGCCCCTCGGGATCCGGCTTCATCCACCAGCCCCGGTCGGCATTGAGCCGCCCGAGCGGCATGTCGATCACGCCCGAATCTTCGACAGGCCCGCCCTCGACCACCGCCCAATAGGTCTTCCGGATACGGCTGTGCTTGAACAGCAGGCCCAGCGACGCTGTCGCCTTGCGGTGCCGGCCGAGCACCAGGCAGCCCGAGGTGTCGCGATCCAGCCGATGTGCCAGAACGGGTGCACGCGGCAGGCCATAGCGCAGGAATTCGAACGATGTTTCAAGATTGGCGCCGCCCTTGGGGCCGCGATGCACCGGCAGGCCAGCCGGCTTGTCGATCACCAGCATCAGGCCGTCACGGTGCAGCACCCGCGCCAGAATCTCGGCCTCGGTCAGCTCCACCGCGTCGGTGCGGGGTTCCAGCCGGGGCTCGGCCTCCAAGCTTACGTCTTCGTCACTTTCACTGGTCATACTTTGAATCATGGCGCGAAACGGCTAACACACCCCCGACATGAGCGACACTCCCGAAACGCCAAAACTGAGCTGGTGGCGACGGCTCTCCGGCGGGTTGAAGCGCACCTCGAGCGCCCTTGGCACCGCGGTCGCCGACCTCGTGACCAAGCGCAAGCTCGACCGCGTCATGCTCGAGGACATCGAGGACGTGCTGCTGCGCGCCGATCTGGGTACCGAAGTGGCGGCGCGGATTTCCGCCGCCGTCGGCCATGGCCGCTATGACAAGGCGATCTCCGCCGACGAGGTCAAAACCGTTGTGGCCACCGAAGTCGAGAAAGTGCTCTCGGCGGTCGCCAAGCCGTTGGTGATCGATACTTCGCACAAGCCGTTCGTGATCCTCGTGGTCGGCGTCAACGGTTCCGGCAAGACCACCACCATCGGCAAACTGGCGTCCACCTTCTCCGCCGAAGGCCGCAAGGTGATGCTCGCCGCCGGCGATACGTTTCGCGCGGCAGCCATCGAGCAGCTCAAGGTCTGGGGCGAGCGCAACAAGGTGCCGGTCATCGCCGGCGCGCAGGGTTCGGATTCCGCGAGCCTCGCCTTCACCGCCGTCACCGCGGCCCGCGACGACAAACGCGACGTGCTGCTGATCGACACCGCCGGCCGCCTGCAGAACAAGACCGAACTCATGGTCGAGCTCGAAAAGGTCGTGCGCGTGATCAAGAAGGTCGATGCCACAGCGCCGCATGCGGTGCTGCTGGTCCTCGATGCCACAGTGGGACAAAACGCGCTGTCGCAAGTCGAAGCGTTTCATCGTACGGCTGGCGTCACCGGCCTTGTGATGACCAAGCTCGATGGCACCGCGCGCGGCGGCATCCTCGTGGCCCTGTCGGAGAAATACAAATTGCCGGTGCATTTCATCGGCGTCGGCGAAGGCATCGATGATCTCGCGCCTTTCACCGCCAAGGATTTCGCGCAGGCGATTGCAGGGATTGAAAGCTGACATGACTGACGTGATCGACAAGAAGCAGCCGCACCCGCTATTCAAGCTCGCCACCGAGCTCGGCCCGCTGATCGTGTTCTTCGTCGCCAATGCGAAATTCAACCTGTTCGTCGCCACCGGCGCCTTCATGGTGGCGATCGTCGCGGCGATGATCGCGTCTTACGTCGTGGTCAAGCATGTGCCGATCATGGCGCTTGTCACAGCCGTTATCGTGCTGGTGTTCGGCACGCTGACGCTGGTGCTGCATGACGAGACCTTCATCAAGGTCAAGCCCACTATCATCTATGGCCTGTTCGCTGCGATCCTCGGCGGCGGCCTGTTGTTCGGCCGCTCCTTCATCGCCATCATGTTCGACCAGATGTTCAATCTCACACACGAAGGCTGGCGCGCGCTAACGAAGCGCTGGGCGCTGTTCTTCTTCGGCATGGCGCTTCTGAACGAAGCGATCTGGCGCACCCAGAGCACGGATTTCTGGGTAGCCTTCAAGGCGTTCGGCGTCATCCCGCTGACCATGGTCTTCGCGGTGGCGCAGATGCCGCTGATCAAGCGCTACGGCATCGAGCCGGCTACGCTCGCGGAGAGCGCGGCGGACGAAGGCGATCTGAGGAAGTAGAAGCGGCTCTTACTTAACCTCGCCCCGCTTGCGGGGAGAGGTCGGATTGCGAGCGCAGCGAGTAATCCGGGTGAGGGGGAGCCAGTGTTTCACTCGTTAGCTCCCCCTCACCCGTCGCGGACTTCGTCCGCGCCACCCTCTCCCCGCAAGCGGGGAGAAGGAAAACATCACACCGCCAGCGTGCCGGCCTTTGCCGCCGCATAGCGCTCGCCGACCTTGGTCCAGTTGACCGTATTCCACCACGCCTTGAGATAATCAGCGCGACGGTTCTGGTAGGTCAGATAATAAGCATGCTCCCAGACGTCGTTGCCCATCAGCGCGCGCTTGCCGTCCATGATCGGATTGTCCTGATTCGGACGCGTCTCGATCGACAGCTTGCCGTCCTTGTCGACGATCACGAACACCCAGCCAGAACCGAACTGACGGCCGCCGGCGGCGTTGAAATCGGTCTGGAATTTCTCGAGGCCGCCGAGGTCGCGATCGATCGCCGCGAGCACATCGCCTTCCGGCTTGCCGCCATTCGGGCCCATGATCTGCCAGAACATGGTGTGGTTGGCATGGCCGCCGAGATTGTTGCGCACGCCGGTGCGGATCGCGTCAGGCACGCTGTTGAGATTGCCGAGCACCTCGACCAGCGGCTTCTCGCCGATCACCGGGGTATCCTTGGCAAAATTGTTCATGTTGGCAACGTAGGCGGCGTGATGCCTGTCGTGATGGATCTCCATCGTTTTGGCATCGATATGCGGTTCAAACGCCGTGACCGGATAGGTCAGCGGCGGCAGGATGAATGGCGCATTGCCGGCAGTAGGGGTGGCCGGCGCAGCCGCCTGGGCGAAAGCAAGACGGGGCGCGACGACCGCGGCAGCGATGCCGGTCGCAGCGAGCATGAGATGGCGTCGGGACATCGATGACATGGGGCTTCTCCCTTGAATATGAACTGCTACGTCTGGCAAATACGCACCGCATCTCTGGCAGTTTCGTGTGCGGGCATTGTGACGCAGCGCGACATAGCACATCACAGGTCTGAAATACCGTCTCACATGGGGCGAATCATGATCCACCGGGCCGGACGCTGCGTTGGCCGTCGCGGTGCTTCAGGAGATAATGCAGGCCGACCAGGGCCGCAGCCATTCCCGAGATCGCGCCGATGGCTAGCGCCCAGCGCGGACCGAATCGATCAGCGGCCCAGCCGACAATCGGCGCACCGATCGGCGTACCACCAAGTGCAATGGCTAGCAGGATCGCCATCACGCGACCACGCATGGCCGGCTCGGTCGAGAGCTGCACCAGGCTGCTTGTCGAGGTGGTCACGGTTTGAGCTGCAATACCGATCACGATCAGCGTAAGACCGAACAACCAGTAATTCGGCATGGCGGCGGCGAGGGCGAAGCCCGCGCTGAACACAGCGGCCCCGACGATCAGAAGACTGATGCGCGGCCTGTCGCGCCGCGCTGCCAGCAGCGAACCGATCACCGACCCGATCGCCATGACCGATGTCAGGACGCCATATTGACCGGCGCCGGCATGAAATGCCGTGACCGACATGGTCGAGATGAAAATCGGAAAGTTCAAACCGAAGGTGCCGATCAGGAACAGCATCAGCAAGATGGCTTTCAGGTCCGGCCGTTTCCAGACATAGCGAAAGCCTTCGACCAGACTGCCGCGGCCACCTGCAGAACGCTGCGCCGGATACATCTCATCGGCGCGCAGAAGCATGAGGGAGCCAAGCACCGCCATGAACGAGACCGCATTGAGAATGAACACCCATCCGGAGCCGACATGGGCAATCAAGAGGCCAGCAACCGCCGGACCGATCATCCGCGCCGCGTTGAACGAGGTCGAGTTGAGCGCGACGGCATTCGACAGATCGGCCTCGATGACCAGTTCGGAGACGAAGGTCTGCCGTGCCGGAAAATCGAAGGCCGCAACACAGCCGAGCAGGAACGCGAACACATAGACATGCCAGAGCTGCACGTGACCGCTGAGGAGAAGGAGTCCCAGCCCAAGCGCCAGCAGCCCCATCGCCACCTGCGTCGCGATCAGCAGCTTGCGGCGATCCAGATGATCGGCGGCATAGCCCGTGAATGGCAACAGCAGAAGCATCGGCCCGAACTGCAGCGCCATCACGATGCCGACCGCGGTGGCGTTGTTGTCGGTGAGTTGCGTGAGCACTACCCAGTCCTGCGTGGTACGCTGCATCCACGAGCCGATATTCGACACCAGCGCACCACCTGCCCAGACGCGATAGTTGAAACCGCGCAGCGAGCGGAACGTACCGGTGGCCGATATACTCATGAACCGAGCGGTGTGTTGCCGCCGTGAAGGCGCCCGAACAGCCGCGCCGTAAAGATCGCCATTAGCAGAGCGCCAAGACCGAAAGCGGTGACATCGATCGTGGAATGCAGATCGAAATCGCCGACGCGGACGACTAGGAGATAGCCGATCACCAGGTTGACGAAGCCCCAGATCACGTTGACCGTCGAGGACGACAGTCCCTTGCCCGGCGGCTTCGCGAACGGACTTTGAAACGGCCGGCCGGATACGCCGCTCACGAGGTGCGGGATCACATTGATGAGGAAAGCGCCACCGAAGAACCAGGCGAGATAATGAAGCCAAAGCATCTCACGCACTCCGTTTGTCGAGCAGGTTGATGACGTCCTGCGTGGTGCCGGTCTCACCGAGACGGGGGAAGACGTTGGCGATGCTGCAATCATGCGCTTCGGCGCGCATATCCGTCATCGCATCGACGGCGAGCGTGACGTTGAAGCCCGCTTCATAGGCTTGGCGCGCAGTGGCTTCGACACCGGTTCCCGTCGCAACACCGGCGATGACGACTTGCGTGACACCGCGCGACTTCAGTTGCTGTTGGAGATCGGTTGTGGCGAACGCGCCCCAGCTGTGCTTGGTCACGGTGATATCGCGGGGTTGCTGATCTAGTTCAGGGATGAGATCGGTCCAGTCCTCGGCAAGCGGCACCGATCGGCGCAGCTGTTCGGTGCGGCCCGGCGCACCGCCGGCCACGTTGACGAGCACGACCGGCAATTCGCGGACGCGAAACGCGTCGAGCAGCACACGTGTCTGCTTCACGACGTCCCCGATCGGATGCACCGTCGGCAGCGCGACGATGCCTTGCTGCAGATCGACGACAATAAGTGCGGTGTTCGGATCGAGCATGGTGAGGGCCATGGAGCTCTCCTTTGAATGCGACGGCGCGATCAGGCGTCGACGATGCGCTTGAGCAACCCGATGCTGCCGGCGAGCTGATCCTGCTCCACGGCGGTCAGGGTTTTCTGGATGGCGTGGAACAGCCAGTCCTCGCGGGCGGCGCGACCGACACGGATCCATTCCTTACAGGCGGGGGTGAGCGCCCAAATGGTCTGGCGACCGTCATTCGGATCGGGGGTGCCGCTGACCAGCCCGGTGGTCTCCAGCGCTGCCACCGTGGCGCCCATGGATTGCGGCCGCACGCCCTCGGCGCGAGCGAGGTGGGTCACCGTCGCCGGGCCGTCGCGATCCAGCCGGCTCAGCACCGACACCTGGGACATCGTCAGGTCGCCGATGCCGGCCTTTTCACGCAATCTGCGCTTCACCTGACCGATCAGGTCGCGAATCTCGGTCGCCAATGCCAGTGCCTGGGCATCTTCGGGGTTGTCGTGATGGTCCGTCATGACCTCGGATTACAGGATATGAAGGAAAACTACAAAGGAAAGCTTCATATCTGTCGATCACATCGTCGTGTCGTTTCAAACCTCGCAGTGATGGGGGCAGGTGTCTTGCCGCTAAACAAAAAGGGCGGCCTATCGGCCGCCCTTTCGTACTTCGCAATGTCGCGAAAATTACTCCGCTGCAGTCGCGCCTTCGGCAGCCTTCTGCTTGGCTTCGAGATCTTCACCGGTCTCCTGATCGACAGCCTTCATCGACAAACGCGTCTTGCCGCGATCGTCGAAGCCGAGCAGCTTGACCTTGACCTTGTCGCCTTCCTTGACGACGTCGGAGGTCTTCTGCACGCGGCCGCCGGCGAGCTGGCTGATGTGAACCAGACCGTCCTTGGCGCCGAAGAAGTTCACGAATGCACCGAACTCCATGACCTTGACCACGGTGCCTTCATAGATCGCGTTGAGCTCCGGATCCGAAGCGATCGACTTGATCCACTTGATCGCAGCCTTGATCGACTCACCATCCGACGAAGCCACCTTCACGGTGCCGTCGTCTTCGATATTGACCTTGGCGCCGGTCTTTTCGACGATCTCACGGATCACCTTGCCGCCGGTGCCGATCACTTCACGGATCTTGTCGGTGGCGATCTTGAAGGTCTCGATGCGCGGCGCGTATTCGCCGAGCTCGGCACGGGCGTTGTTGAGCGCCTTCGACATCTCACCGAGAATGTGAATGCGGCCTTCCTTGGCCTGGCCCAGAGCGACCTTCATGATCTCTTCGGTGATACCGGCGATCTTGATGTCCATCTGCAGCGAGGTGATGCCGGTATCGGTACCAGCCACCTTGAAGTCCATGTCGCCGAGGTGATCTTCATCACCCAGGATGTCCGACAGAACCGCGTAGCGTGCGCCTTCGAGAATCAGGCCCATGGCGATACCCGCCGTCGGACGCTTCATCGGAACGCCCGCATCCATCAGCGCCAGCGAAGCACCGCAAACCGATGCCATCGACGACGAACCGTTGGACTCGGTGATCTCCGACACCACGCGCACGGTGTACGGGAATTCGTGGTGACCCGGCAGAACCGGATGGATTGCGCGCCAGGCGAGCTTGCCGTGGCCGATTTCGCGACGCTTGGTGCCGCCCATACGACCGGTCTCGCCGACCGAGTAGGGAGGGAAGTTGTAGTGCAGCAGGAACGTCTCTTTGTACGTTCCCGACAGCGAGTCGATGTACTGCTCGTCTTCACCGGTGCCAAGCGTGGTCACGACCAGCGCCTGGGTTTCACCGCGGGTGAACAGCGCCGAACCGTGGGCGCGCGGCAGCACGCCAACTTCGGCGACGATCGGACGAACCGTCGTCAGGTCGCGGCCGTCGATGCGCTTCTTGGTGTCGAGGATGTTCCAGCGAACGATCTTCGATTCCAGTTCCTTGAACACGCCGGCGATGCGGAGCTTGTCGTATTTCGGCTCCTGACCTTCCGGGAAGTAGTGCGCCATCGCCTTCGCCTTGACGGCACCGACGGCGGCGTAGCGGTCCTGCTTCACAGGGATCGCGTAAGCAGCGCGCAGCTCGGTTTCGACGAGACCGAGCATTTCCTTCTCGATTTCGCTGTCATCGATGGTCTTGACCTCGCGCGGCTCCTTTGCGGCCTTCTCGGCGAGCTCGATGATCGCCTTGATGACCGGCTGGAAGTGGCGGTGACCGAACATCACGGCGCCGAGCATCACGTCTTCGTTGAGCTCCTTGGCTTCCGATTCCACCATCAGCACGGCATCGCCGGTGCCAGCGACGACGAGGTCGAGATTGGTGTCGGCCATTTCGTCGAGGGTCGGGTTGAGCACGTATTCATCATTGATGAAGCCGACGCGGGCTGCACCGATCGGGCCCTGGAACGGGGCGCCGGAAATCGTCAGGGCAGCCGAAGTGGCGACCAGCGCGAGAATGTCCGGATCGTTTTCCATGTCGTGCGACAGCACGGTGACGACGATCTGGGTTTCGTTGCGCCAGCCATCGACAAACAGCGGGCGGATCGGGCGATCGATCAGGCGGGAGACCAGCGTCTCCTTCTCGGTCGGACGACCTTCGCGCTTGAAGTAGCCGCCGGGAATGCGGCCGGCTGCGTAGGTCTTCTCGATGTAATCGACGGTCAGCGGCAGGAAGTCGATGCCATCCTTGGCAGTCTTCGCGGCGACGACGGTGGCGATAACGACGGTCTCGCCATAGGTGGCGATGACGGCGCCGTCAGCCTGACGGGCAACCTTGCCGGTTTCCAGCTTGAGCGGACGACCGCCCCAATCGATCTCGACGGAGTGAACATTAAACATCTTAGGTTTCTTTCATGGGTTCACGGAGGACGTGACGGCCAAAAACACTGAAGTCCAAAACACAAAAGCCATGCGCAAGACGGCAAGAAGCTGTTCGCGATGTCGCGAAATCAGCGTCCGGCGATCCTGCCATGGCTCTGGTATTCTGAATGGCGTCCATCCTTCCGATGGTCGCGGGGATCTTTGGAGGATCGCGCCGCGCGACGGGCACCTTGCCCGTCATCGTCCAGTTGCCGGATTGCTTCTGAACGTTATCGCGAAAGCCGCACATGGCTTCCGCTACAAAAAACGCGCGCAAAGGGTTTTTGCGCGCGTGATTTCGCTTAGCGGCGAATGTTGTGCTTCTCGAGCAGCGCCTTGTAGCGCGCCTCGTCCTTGCGCTTGATGTAGTCAAGCAGCGAACGACGCGTGGAGACGAGCTTCAAAAGACCACGGCGGGAATGGTTGTCCTTGGTGTGGGTCTTGAAGTGTCCGGTCAGGTTGGCAATGCGCTCGGAGAGGATCGCAACCTGGACTTCCGGCGAACCAGTGTCGCCGGTCTTGTTGGCATTGGTCTTGATGACTTCCGCTTTGCGTTCTGCGGTAATCGACATCGTCAGTTACTTTCTTTGCGGGCCGAACTGGCGGTCAGTCCGGTCAGGTTAAACACGCGCTTGGGGATGAGTTCGCCGTTGCCAACTTCAGCGAGGGCCAATAATCGCCCTGCCACGGTGACATAAACTGTGCCGCTACAATCGGGCGCATCCCGTCCGCGCAACAAAACGGCCTGGCCCCGATGGAGCCTTGCCGCATCCGCCCGTGTGACGGCCAGTGCCGGGATGTCGTCCAGCGCGGTCTCAACGGGCAGTAGCGCGTCGGCGAGGCTACCCTCGCCAGACGCGGCTCTATCGCACAAAGCCTCCAACTGTTCCAGCGGAATCATGTCGGCTTCGGCGAAAGGTCCGACCAGGGTACGCCGGAGCGCACTGATATGGCCGTAGCAGCCGAGTAAACGGCCGATATCGCGGGCCAGCGCGCGCACATAAGTGCCCTTGCCGCATTCGGCCTCGAACACGGCATGGTCGCTATCTGGCTGTTCTGTCAGGACTAATTCGTGAATGACAACCGGTCGGGGAACCAGCGGCACCACCTCACCGTCGCGGGCAAGATCATAGGCGCGTTCGCCCTGAATCTTGATCGCCGAGTATTGCGGCGGGGTCTGTTCGATATTGCCGGTAAATTGCGGCAGCAGCGCCCGGATCTGGTCGGCCGTTGGCCTATTCGGGCTGGTGAAGGTCGCGCGGCCCTCAGTGTCGTCGGTATCGCGCTCCTCGCCCCAGGCGACCGTGAAGCGATAGCGCTTGCGGCCGTCCATCACGAACGGAACCGTCTTGGTGGCTTCGCCGAGCGCGATCGGCAGACCGCCGGACGCCAACGGATCAAGGGTACCGGCATGGCCGGCGCGCTTGGCCTGGAACAGGCGCTTGGCGATCGCGACGGCCTGGGTCGAGGTCATGCCGATCGGCTTGTCGAGGATCACCCAGCCATGAACGTCGCGCTTGTCGCGCCGGACCTGGCCCTGCTGACGCTGCTTGCCGCCCTGATGGCGGGGATCGTTATTGCCGCGATGGCCCTGATGCTGACGCTGGTCATTGCTGCCGCGGTCACCTTGCTGACCGTGGTCGCCGTGCTGCACGGCCGGAGACAGGGTGGGCTCGCCATTGCCCGCTTCATCGAGGCGTGAATCGAGGGCGGCGGCTGGGGTCGTCACAGTCATTCGTTTTCGTCCGAGTCTGGTTTGAGGTCGCGCGCAACGGCAGGCGTGCGCAAAAGTTTGTCGATGCGTTCGGCTTCGTCGAAGCGCTCATCGATGCGGAAGCGGAGATCGGGGGCGTATTTGAGGTTCACGCGATACGCGACCTCGGTTCGCAGGAAGCTCTTGTTCGCCGCGAGCGCCTTCAGCACCGGTTCGGTGTTCTGGCCGCCGAGCGGCATCACATAGACGGTGGCGAGCTTGAGATCGGGCGACATCTTCACCTCGGGCACGGTGATGATGGTGGTCTGCAGAACGGGATCGTGGACCCCACCCTGCGACAGGATATCGGCAATCGCGTGGCGCATCAGCTCGCCAACGCGCAATTGACGCTGCGAGCCGCCCGGCGCGGCAGATTTTTGGTGATGCTTGGGCATCGGTTTCCCTACGAAAACAAAATTCGTCATGGCCGGGTTTGTCCCGGCCATCCACGACTGCTCTTTTGAAATTCAAAGACGTGGATGCCCGGCCATCTAGCGAAGCTAGCTTCGCGCAGGCCGGGCATGACGTCTCGTTTAAATCCGGTCTCTCTGTAAGATTTGGACTTACAGGGAGCGCTGGATGGTCTCTACGCGGTAACACTCGATCACGTCGCCGGCGCGCATGTCGCCGTAGTTCTCGAACGCCATGCCGCATTCCTGGCCTGACGCCACTTCCTTCACTTCGTCCTTGAAGCGCTTCAGTGTCGACAGCTTGCCTTCGTGCACCACGACGTTGTCGCGGATCAGGCGCACATTCGCGCCGCGCTCCACGGTTCCGTCGGTGACGCGGCAACCCGCAACCTTGCCGACCTTCGAGATGTTGAACACTTCGAGGATCTGCGCATTGCCCAGCATGGTTTCGCGCAGTGTGGGCGCGAGCAGACCGGACATGGCTTTCTTCACGTCATCCACGAGATCGTAGATGATGTTGTAGTAGCGGATTTCGATGCCGTTGCGCTTGGCAGCAGCAGCGGCTTCCTTGTTGGCACGAACCGAGAAGCCGATGATGGCGGCGTTGAAGCCTTCCGCCAGCGTGACGTCCGATTCTGAAATGCCGCCGACGCCCGCATGCAGGATGCGCGCAGCGACTTCATCGGTGCCGAGCTTCTCAAGCGAGCCGAGAATCGCTTCAAGCGAACCCTGCACGTCGGCCTTGATGATCAGCGGGAAGTCCTTGCGACCCGAGGTCTTCAGCTGGCTCATCATCTGCTCGAGCGAGCCGCGCATGCCATTGGTGGAGGCCGCGGACTTCTCACGCTTCTGATGCGCACGGTAGCCGGTGATTTCACGGGCGCGGGCTTCGTTCTCGACCACGGCCATACGATCGCCGGCTTCCGGCGGACCGTTGAAACCGAGCACTTCCACCGGCACCGACGGACCTGCCGCGGTCAGCGTCTCACCCTGATCGGAGATCAGCGCGCGGACACGGCCCATTTCGGCACCGGCCACGATAATGTCGCCAACCTTCAGGGTGCCGCGCTGAACCAGCACGGTCGCCACCGGACCACGACCACGATCGAGCTTGGCTTCGATCACGGTACCTTCCGCCGGACGCTCCGAATTGGTCTTCAGGTCGAGAATATCGGCCTGCAGCGCGATCATTTCCAGGAGCTTGTCGAGGTTGGTCTTGTTCTTCGCCGACACTTCGACGTCGACCACGTCGCCGCCGAAGGATTCGACCTGCACGTCATGCTGCAGCAATTCGGTGCGCACGCGCTCCGCCTTGGCGTCGGGCTTGTCGATCTTGTTGATCGCCACGATCATCGGCACGCCGGCTGCCTTGGCGTGGTTGATGGCTTCGATGGTCTGCGGCATGACGCCGTCATCGGCCGCCACCACAAGGATGACGATATCCGTGACCTTGGCGCCGCGGGCACGCATCGCGGTGAACGCAGCGTGGCCTGGCGTATCGATGAAGGTGATCTTCTTGCCGCTCTCGGGCGACGTGACCTGATAAGCGCCGATATGCTGCGTGATGCCGCCGGCTTCGCCGGACACCACATTGGCATGACGCAACGCATCGAGCAGCGAGGTCTTGCCGTGATCGACGTGGCCCATGACGGTCACGACCGGCGAACGCGGCTCGGTATCGGTGGAATCGTCGACCTTGTCGAACAGACCTTCTTCAACGTCCGATTCGGCAACGCGCTTGACGGTGTGGCCCATTTCCTCGGCCACCAGCTGCGCGGTGTCGGCGTCGATGACGTCGTTGATCTTGTGGATCGCGCCCTGCTTCATGAGCAGACGGATCACGTCCACGGCGCGCTCGGCCATACGGTTGGCGAGCTCCTGAATCGTGATCGCTTCCGGGATCGTGACTTCGCGAACCAGCTTTTCCTTCGGCTCGTTCGACTGATGACCCTTCAGACGCTGGGTGCGGCGACGGAACGAGGCGATCGAACGCTCGCGGACGTCGCCGGCCGACAGCGCGGTGACCACGGTGAGACGGCCGCGCTCCTTCTGCGGACCGGGCTTGGCAGTGGGCTTCGGCGCGATCACGGGGCGCGCGGCGCCGCCGGGACCACGGCGAATGACGCGTGGACCTTCATCCTCGTCGGTGCCGTCGGCAGCGACGCCGGGCGCACGCGCAGGCGTAGTTGAGGTGGCGCCGGGACGGGCCGTCGTCGTGGCCGGCTTGGCGGCCTTCGCATCGGCTTCAGCCTGACGGCGCTTGGCCTCGACTTCGGCGCGGCGCTTGGTTTCTTCTTCCTGGCGGTGACGCTCTTCCTCGGCCTTGCGACGGGCTTCGGCAGCTTCACGCTCTTCCTGTTCCTTGAATTCCTTGGTGTTGCGGCGAGCTGCCTCGATCTCGGCGAGGCGACGCTCTTCCTGCTCGCGCACGCGGGCATCGGCCAGCGCGCTGGCGCGGGCATTGCGCTCTTCTTCGGTCAGGGTGCGGAGCACGACGCCCGAACCTGAACGGGCCGGAGGCTGCGGGCGCTGCGGCGCGCGCGACGGCGGCGCTGCGGGAGGCGGAGCGGAGCTGCGTCCTGCGGGAGAAGGGGCAGCAGTGCGGGAAGCCGGTGCGGCCGGCGCAGGCGCAGCAGCGCGCGCAACCGGCGCCGCGGGCGCAGCAGTTGCAGCGGGAGCAGCCGGCGCAGCAGCAACGGGAGCTGGTGCAGCAGTCTCGACAGGTGCGGGAGCAGCAGTTGCTGGTGCGGCGACAGGCGCAGCCGCGGGCGCATCGCCGGGCATACGGCGCTTGCCGCGCTTCTCGACCACCACCTGCTTGGTGCGGCCATGGCTGAAGCTCTGGCGCACAGTGCCCTGCTCGACGCGCGGCTTGAGCGTCAAGGTCTTGCTGGGAACGCTCAGAGTCTTGTCACCAGGCGTTTTCGTATCAACCATTCAGCAGTCCTAATCTTGTTGCGTTGTGCGCGGTCGCACAGTCGTCGAAGTTTCGATCAGCGAGATCGTTGGCGTCAGCGGCTCCGTCTCCGGCGCAGCAGTTGTCAGCGAAGCTTTGGCGCTTGCGTTGATGTCGTCGTCAGCCAGCCGGTATTGGACCAGAGTCTGGCTGCGCGACAGGAACGTTTTGCCCGCCGGGCCCGTAAGCACGGCAGCATGTATCACATTTGACCGCCCCAATGCCAAATCCAATTCATCGGAGCTTAAAACCGTAATGATCGGCAGTTTCGGCGCGTCGTCGCCGGATTCCGCGTCAAATTCCACGCGTTGCCGGGCAACGCTGTCCAGTTTACGGATTCCGTCGGGGGCGCCGTTGGAGGCGTGGAGAAGAACACCGACCGTTCCGCGGCGCAGGGCGTCTTCGACCTTGGTGAAGCCGGAAACCACCAGACCGGCCTTGGCAGTTATGGCCAGCGCCTCGATGACGCCGCGCACCATGAGCTTGTCGGTGTCGTCGGCCAGGGTCGGCGACGCCTTGACCGCTTTCTTGAAGCCCTTGGCAAAAAGATTGCGCTTCGCCGCCTCGGTCACCGCCTTGCGGGAGGCCGTGACCCAGAGGCCGCGGCCGGGAAGCTTGCGCTTCAGATCCGGGATCGCCTCGCCCGTGGGCGCGACGACGAACCGGATCAGTTCATCGATCGGGCGCACGCTCCGCGTAACCACGCACATCCGCATCGTCCCGGGCTTGGTGCTCCGGGGGCCGTTGTCCAGATCTGCTTGGTCAGCAATGGCGAGCATGCGCGTGGCATTGTCCTTACGCTTCTTCGGTGGCGTCGAGCGGCGCACCCTTGTCGAGATCGGCCTGGGTGATCCAGCCGGCCACGACGCGGGCCTGCATAATCAGATGCTCGGCGTCTTCACGCGAAATTTCGCTGGCATCGAGAATGCCCGGGTGCTTGGTCGGCTCGGAGCCTTCCTTGCGTTCAGTCCAGCCCACCAGATCGTCAGTGGCGCAGCCGGCAAGATCCTCGACGGTCTTGATGTCGTTTTCGCCGAACTTGACCATCATCTTGAGGGTCACGCCCGGAACGTCCTTCAAAGCGTCTTCCACACCCAGTTCCTTACGTTTGCCTTCGAGTTCAGCTTCGAGCTGCTCGAGGTATTCACGTGCACGGCTCTGCAATTCGGCCGCTGTTTCGTCGTCGAAGCCCTCGATGCCCGACAGTTCCTTGGCATCGACCATCGAAAGTTCTTCCACCGAGGTGAAACCTTCCGACGCGAGCAGCTGACCGACGACTTCGTCGACGTTCAGCGCTTCCATGAAGACGCGCGTGGAATTTTCGAAATCGGCCTGGCGACGTTCGGATTCTTCCTGCTCGGTCAGGATGTCGATATCCCAGCCGGTCAGCTGCGAAGCCAGGCGCACATTCTGGCCGCGACGACCGATCGCAAGGGATAGCTGGTTATTCGTGTCGGGAACGACAACCTCGATGCGCTCACGATCTTCATCGATCACGACTTTCGAGACTTCCGCCGGCGCCAGCGCGTTCACCACGAAAGTGGCGATATCCGGCGACCATGGAATGATGTCGATCTTCTCGCCCTGCAGCTCGTTGACCACGGCCTGCACGCGGGAACCACGCATACCGACGCAGGCGCCGACCGGATCCACCGACGAGTCGCGCGAGATCACGCCAATTTTCGCACGCGAACCGGGATCGCGGGCCACGGCCTTGATTTCAACGATACCGTCATAGATTTCAGGCACTTCCTGCGCGAACAACTTGGCCATGAACTGCGGATGGGTGCGCGACAGGAAGATCTGCGGACCACGGGTCTCGCGGCGCACGTCGAACACATAGGCGCGAACGCGGTCGCCGTTGCGGAACACTTCGCGCGGCAGCATCTCGTCGCGGCGCACGATGGCTTCGCTGCGGCCGAGATCGACGATCACCGAACCGTATTCGACGCGCTTGACGATGCCGTTGACGATCTCGCCGATGCGATCCTTGAATTCCTGGTACTGCCGGTCACGCTCGGCTTCGCGCACCTTCTGCACGATGACCTGCTTGGCGGACTGCGCGGCGATACGGCCGTATTCCAGTGGCGGCAGCGTGTCGGCGATGGTGTCGCCGATCTGCGCACCCGGATTGGCGCGCTGCGCGTCAAACAGCGAGGTCTGGAAAGACGAATTCTCGACGTCCTCTACCACCAGCATGTGGCGGGTCAGAGAGAGCTGGCCGGTCTTGGGATGAATCTCGGCATGCACATCGGTCTCGGAACCGTAACGCGCGCGGGCCGCTTTCGCGATCGCCTCTTCCATCGCCTGGATGACGATGTTGCGGTCGATCGATTTTTCGCGCGCGACGGCGTCGGCGATCTGCAGCAGTTCGAGTTTATTGGCGCTGACAGCGGCCATAGCTCATTCTCCTTCGATGGGATCGATTTCGCCTCGGCGCGCACGGTCGGCGGCCAGACGATGTTCTTTGGTATTCTTCGGCAAAGGCTTCTTGGTAGCTTTCGCGACCTTGAGTTTCGGCTTCGGCGCAAAGCTCTTTTTCGGATCGCTGCGCTTGGCATGCGGTGCCGGCGGCGGCGCGAGACCGAGCTCCCGCTTGAGATCAAGCTCGGCGTGCTTGCCGCGGCGCATCGACTCGGCGATCAGCTCGTCGGTCAACACCAGGCTGGCATTGGAGATATCTTCCAGCGGCAACCGCGTGATGGGGTCTTCGCCGTCGCGGGCGCCTTCGCGGTCGATCAGGACGACGTCGCCTTCGATAGCCCCGAGCCGACCACGGAAGCGTTTGCGGCCGCCGACGGCGACAGCCATCTCGATCTTAACCAGATAGCCATGATAGCGCTCGAAATCGGAGCGTCGGACCAGCGGGCGATCGATGCCCGGCGACGAAATTTCGAGGCGATAGGCGCGCTGGATCGGATCGGCGACATCCATCACCGGCGATAGCGCGTGTGAGATCGCCTCGCAGTCCTCGACCAGCATGGTGCCATCCGGCCGCTCCGCCATGATCTGCACGGTGCAGCCGAGCTCGCCGGAAATTTTGATCCGCACCAGCCGGTAACCGAGGTTTTCGAGCACGGGCGTGGCGACTGCCGATACCCGCGCCGCAGCACCCGGCTCGATCACCAGGCGCGGCTCGGAAAGCAGCTCGGTATCAACGGTTTCTGGGTTTTGGTCGGTCATGTCCAGGATCGAAGTATTCCGGTTGGAGGATGTCTGAATGCGCGTGCAGCCTGCAGAAGTGTATCGCGTCGGGCTTTCGGCCCTTTTGGACCCTGCGAGCCCCGCCGGATTATGGCCAAGGTCCGTTCAGGTAATAAAAAAGAGCGGGTCCCGAGGGGCCCACTCTCAAACGCGATCGTATGAGAACCTAATAAGTTGTGGGCGATATAGCCCTTTTCCGGCGCCCCGGCAAGGCCGCAGTGGCTGCCCCGCAATATTTCTGCAACCCGCGGTAGCCCAATCCTGCGGACTAACCGTTCCTTCATCAACCCCATCTAGGGTGCCCCAGCCTTTCCGTATGGTGGTGTTGAGTATTTTTTGATGGCTGAGGCGAAATCGCTCATTCCCGGGCTGGAGAACATCGTCAGAGATGGCGATCCCAAGCGGCGCGGCGAAGCGGTGCGTAAGATTTCCGAGCTTTTCCTAAGGGGCGCATCCCGTTTTCAGCCGGCCCATGTCGATCTGTTCGACGGCGTTCTGACGAGTCTGGTTCCACAAACCGAGGTCGAAGCACGCACCGAGCTGGCCGAACGGCTGTCTGATCTCGTCAACGCACCGCCGCAACTGGTGGCCTTGCTCGTCCGCGATGACGAAATCCTGATCGCCGGGCCGCTGTTGCGCCGCTCACCTTTGATCGACGAACCGACACTGGTCGACATCGCCAAGGCCCAGGGCCAGTCGCATCTGCTGGCGATCTCCGATCGCTCGACGCTGACCCCGCGCATTACCGACGTGATCGTCCGCCGCGGCGACCGCGACGTGATCCGCCGGGTCGCCGGCAATGCCGGTGCCGCTTTCTCGCAACTTGGCTATACCGGCCTCATTCGCCGCGCCAGCGATGATGGCGCCCTCGCCGTCACGGTCGGGCAGCGCGACGATCTCGCGCCGGAACAACTCAAACACCTGTTGGCACAGTCGGTCGAGGTGGTTCGCCGTCGGCTGTTCGACGCCGCCGCCCCTCAACTGCGCAACGCGATCAACCGCGCGATGCAAGACATCACCGGTACGCCGACGCATCTGGCCGTCACCCGCGACTTCGCCACCGCGCAGCGTGCCATTCGCAAGCTCCACCAGGCCGACGAGCTGGACGAAGGCGCCTTGTTGCGCTTTGCCCGCGCCCATCAATATGAGGAAACCGCCGCCGCCCTCGCCGCTCTGTCGGGCGTGCGGATCGGGACCATCGACCAGCTCCTCAAGGGCGACCGCGACGATCCGATGCTGATCCTCGGCAAATCGATCGGGATTTCCTGGGCCACCGTCCGCGCCCTGATGACGCTGCGTCTCGGCCCCGGCCGTTCGCCTGCCGCCGCCGATGTCGAGGAAGCCCGGCAGAATTTCGAGCGCCTGGTTCCCGCCACGGCACAGCGCGTGCTGACCTTCTGGCAGACCCGCGAGACCGCCTCAGCGATCCCCCTGCCGCTCTGATCCGCTGGGGTTCTCCGGGGCGGCTGCCCGTCGCTCCCGTTTGCGCCACTCCGCCACAAAACTCACGAACGCCGCCAAAGCCGGCGGCGGCTGCCGACGGCTTGGATAATACAGGAACGGGCCCGGGAATGGCGGCAGCCAGTCCTCCAGCACGCTGACCAACCTCCCGGTCACGAGGTCGTCCCGCACATAGCCCTCAAACACCGCGTAAAAGCCAAGTCCGTCCCGGGCCGCTTCCAGCCCCAGCCGGGAATAGCTCGCCAGCAGCGGCCCCCGCGGCGGGATCCTGACCACCTGGCCGTCCTTTTCGAACTCCCATTCCGGGATAGAACCGTTGTCGAAACGCGTTCTGATGCAGCAATGCTGCAGCAATTGCTGCGGTGCAATAGGTCGCCCATGCTGCGCAATATATTGCGAGGAAGCCACCATCACGAAGCGTTGCGGCGGCCCCAGCGAGACTGCGATCATGTCCTGCGCCAGATCCTCGCCATAGCGAATGCCGGCGTCGAAACCCTTGGCGACGATGTCGATCAATGACGTCTCGGCAACGATCTCAAGCTCAACCTGCGGATATTGCTGCAAAAATGGCGTAACCATCGGCGCCACCACGATATCGATGGCTGGTGCTGGACCGTTGATCCTCAGTCGGCCAGACGGCACATCACCGAAATCGCGAACTTGCTGCAGCGCAGCATGGACATCACCCATGGCCGGAGCGATTTTGCGCTGCAGCAATTCTCCTGCCTCGGTAAGCGCAACACTACGCGTTGTGCGATGCAGCAAACGAACGCCAAGCCGCTCTTCCATGTCGCGCAAACGCTGGCTCAGGCTGGACACCGACACATGGGTCTCCACCGCCGCCCGCCGGAAATTCCGGGTCCGTGCCACTGCCAGAAAGGCCGCCAGATCGCGCAGATCGAGATCGCTCATTGTTCGACAGAGTGAACAAGCCTTTCGGGATTGTCCAGCTTATCGGATCAATGGAGCGGGCTCATATCGGGGCGGCAGCGGCGGAGGATCGGTCCGGCCGCCTTCTGGGAGAACCACCATGAACCACCTTCAACTCGGAAAGACTGGCCCCACAGTGGCCGCGCTCGGCCTCGGCTGCATGGGCATGTCGGATGTCTACGGCCCGGCCGACCGAGGCGAAAGCATCGCCACCATCCACGCCGCACTGGAGGCCGGCGTCACCCTGATCGACACCGGGGACTTCTACGCCATGGGCCACAATGAACTCCTGATCGCCGAAGCCTTGCGCGGCCGCAACCGCGACAACCTGCAGCTTTCGGTCAAATTCGGCGGTATGCGCGATCCCGCCGGTGCCTTCATGGGCTTCGACAACCGCCCGATAGCGATCAAGAATTTCGTGGCCTATTCGCTGGTGCGGCTCGGCGTCGAGATCATCGACATCTATCGCCCCGCGCGGCTCGACCCCAATGTGCCCATCGAGGACACCGTCGGCGCCATCGCCGACCTGATCAAGGCCGGCTATGTTAAACATATCGGCCTGTCCGAAGTCGGCTCCGAGACCATCCGCCGTGCCCACAAGGTGCATCCCATCACCGACCTGCAGATCGAATATTCGCTGATCTCGCGCGGTATCGAGGATGACATCCTGCCGACCTGCCGCGAGCTCGGCATCGGCATCACGGCCTACGGCGTGCTGTCGCGCGGCCTGATCGGTGGCCACTTCACCAAGAACGGCATGAACGCGAGGGACTATCGCAGCCACAGCCCACGCTTCAGCGCTGCGAATATCGATCGGAATCTGGCTCTGGTCGACAAAATCCGCGCTGTCGCCGACGACATCGGCGCTTCGGTCGCACAGGTCGCCATCGTCTGGGTCGCCGCACAGGGCCAGGATATCCTGCCCGTGGTCGGTGCCCGCCGACGGGATCGGCTCACTGAAGCGCTGGGATCGCTGGATGTGAAACTCACGCCCGCGCATCTTAGGGCGCTGGCGGAGGCGATCCCGGCCGATGCGGCAGCCGGCGGCCGTTATCCTGACGAGCATCTCGCGCATATGGACAGTGAAAAGAAACGGGCGTGAGACGACACAGGCCAATGGCATCCCTCCCCCCTTGCGGGGAGGGATTAAGAAAGCGCCTCACAAATATGCACTCAAATCCCTGATGCTCGGCGCATCCCCGTTCAGCGGATTCGCCGGATCGCGCCCGTAACGCAGCGTCTCGAAG
Organism: Tardiphaga sp. OK246; assembly: GCF_900188215.1. NCBI lineage: Bacteria > Pseudomonadati > Pseudomonadota > Alphaproteobacteria > Hyphomicrobiales > Nitrobacteraceae > Tardiphaga > Tardiphaga sp. OK246. Next base: position 138,845 of record NZ_FZOX01000005.1, on the reverse strand, counting down.
CGCATGTTGCGGGCGTCGATCATCAGCAGACGCCCGACCAGCCCTTCACCAAAGCCCACGATCTCGCGGATCGCTTCCAGCGCCATCATCGAGCCAACCATACCGGCCAGCGCACCCATGACGCCGGCTTCCTGGCAGCTCGGCACCGTGCCCGGCGGCGGCGCTTCGGGAAACAGACAGCGATAGGTCGGATTCAATGCGCCCGACGCGTTGGCCTCGTGGGCACGGATCGTGGTCAGCGACGCATCGAAGGTGCCGAGCGCAGCGGAGATCAGAGGTTTCTTCGCGAGATAGCAAGCATCCGACAGCAGATAGCGCGTGGTGAAATTGTCGGAACCATCGAGCACGATGTCGTAGCCCGACAACAGCGCCATCGCATTGGCTGCATCGAGCCTGACGGCATGGCCGATAAATCTGACATGCGGATTGAGCGCATGGATCTTTGCTGCGGCGCTGTCGGTCTTCAATGCGCCGATATCCGGCGTTGCGTGAATGACCTGCCGCTGCAAATTCGACAGTGATACCGTGTCGTCGTCGACCACACCGAGCGTGCCGATGCCCGCGGCCGCTAGATACATCAGCGCCGGTGCGCCAAGCCCGCCGGCGCCGATCACCAGCACTTTCGCGCCCTGCAGCGCGGTCTGGCCGGGACCGCCGACCTCGCGGAGCACAATGTGACGCGCATAGCGCTCGAGTTCATCGGCATTCAGCATCGCAATAGTCGCTCCAAACTCCGACCCTCATGGTGAGGAGCGCGCTTCTTGCGCGCGTCTCGAACCATGAGATGAACAGCTCATCCTTCGAGACGGCGCTGAAGAAGCGCCTCCTCAGGATGAGGCCACAGATCAGGTCCCGCATTGTCGTGAACCCTCCCCGCGCTGTCACCGACCCACGAGATGTGCTTAATTCCACCGAAATCAATCACCAGCTTCAAGACCGGACATGTCATGAGATCGATGCTTTCAGCAACATTGATGATCGTGGCAGCCTCTGCGGCTCACGCACAGGTGCAGGCGACGCCTCCCGCGGTGCAGGGCATCAAGCCGAAGCCGGTCACCACCACACCGATCCGTCCGGCGCTGCAGACCCCTGCCGACACCGCCAATGCCATGGCGCAGGCCGAGCGGCTCGGCATTCAATCGGATCTGGCGTGGACCGGGCAGTATAACGGCGCCATTACCGGCGAGGTCTCGGATCGCATGGTCAATGCGATCAAGACGTTCCAGAAGGACAACGGCGCCAAACAAACAGGCGTCCTGAACCCGCAGGAGCGCGATCTGCTGCGCGCGGCAGCGAGGAAACTTCAGGACAATGTCGGCTGGAAAATGGTCACCGACATGGTGACCGGCGCACGGCTTGGCATTCCCGGCAAGCTGGTGCCGCAGCAGGCCTCCGACGCGAACGGCAGCAAATGGTCGTCCTCCACCGGCACGGTCCAGATCACGCTGGCGCGCCGCAAGGAGGACGCGCCCTCCACCGCGAAACTCGCCGAGGCCGAGCGCAAGGAGCCCGGTCGCAAGATCGACTATCAGGTCGTCAAGCCGGATTTCTTCGTGCTGTCCGGGTTGCAGAACCAGAAGAAGTTCTACATCCGCGGCCAGTTCAAGGACTCCGAGGTCCGCATCCTCTCGATCTTCTACGATCAGGCCACCGAAGGCACGATGGAGCCGGTGGTGATTGCGATGTCGTCGGCCTTCAACGCATTCCCCGCAGGGGCGCAGGCGATGGGTCCGCCGCCGCGCAAGAAGGTCGAATATGCCAGCGGCATCGTGGTGAGCGATGACGGCGCCATCGTCACCGATCGCCAGGCCGTCGATGGCTGCATGTCCATTGTCGTCGCTGGTTACGGCAATGCCGACAAAGTCGCCGAAGATAAAGTGCGCGATCTCGCATTGCTGCGCATCTATGGCGCGCGCGAGCTGAAGCCGCTGTCGCTCGGCGCAGGCGCAGCGAAGCCCAATCTTGAGCTCGTGGGGATTGCCGATCCGCAAAACCAGGGCGGCGGCGCAGCCGTCACCAGCGTGAAGGCGTCCACCACGCCGGTCGGCACCGGCAGCGAACTGGCCCTCTCACCCGCACCGGGGTTCGGTTTTTCCGGCGCAGCCGCCATCGACAGCGACGGCAAATTTGCGGGCCTCGCGCAGTTGAAGCCGCTGCTCGTAGCCGGCCCGCCGAATGCAGCGCCACAGGCGGCGCTGGTGCCCGCGGAACTCGTGCTGAATTTCGTGAAAGCGAATGGCGTGAACGCGAACGGCAGCTCGGCCGATGCCAAGGCTGCGATGGTGCGCGTGATCTGCGTGCGGAAGTAGCTGTCGGGCTCCGAAGCCCGCAGACGTTTGCTAGTCCACTTCCTCGTACATCGAATCCATCTGCGCCGCGAACGGCGTCGCGCGCGGCGGCGGCGCTGCAGGCGCGCGGATGATCCGGCGTTCGAGTTGTTCGCGGTTCTGCTGCTCGACGAATTTCACTGCGAATCCGCCCTGGAGATGGCGCACCACGCGGCCGACGCAGGCGCCGACGGCGAGCGGCGTGCCGACCTCCGGCTGCACGTCGGCCGAGATCGCGGCGCCGGACACGGACATGTCGATGACGAAGCAGTTCTTCATACTGCCGTCGGCGAACGTCAGCATGGAATGCGGGCTCGCGGGAATGAGGCGGGCCTGCTTGCGCTCCTCGCGCACCGTAGGGTCTTTCTGGAATTTCTCCAGCCAGGTCAGCTTGTCCGAGAGCTTCTGACGCATCGGCGGCGTCATGTTGAGTTCGAGCAAGAAGCTGCCGGAGATGGTGTCGCTGATGCGGCCTTCGAGCTGACCGAAGTCGCCGAAATAGGGCGTGATGCGATCGCCGATACGACCGACCACCGGCACATCAACAATCATCCGGAACGGCGAGACGCGGCTGGTCCGGCAGGCAAAGCTGCGCGGATTGCCTGCGGAATCCAGCCAGTTCGACAGCGTATATTGCCCGCTGACGACAACGTTGACGGCCCGCTGCTTGAGGAATTTTTCGACGGACACAGGTTCATCCTCTACGGTACATTTCCACCACCATAGAAAACCCAACCACGCCAGCATTTGCGCCCGCCTTGGTTATTGCGTTACTTATATACCCCTTCAAGTTGAGGAAATATTACCGGCAAAATCCCGGCGATTGGCGCTATGGAGGCCGGAGGCTTCTCTGCCTCAGCCGGGCACCCGCCCCTTGATGGCATTGGCGCGGGCACTGCAGGTGATACGGCCGGTTGCATCCTCCGAAAGTCCCGTCCGGACGCGCGATTTGAGCTGCGCAATCTCCTCCGGCGTCATCACCGTCAGAGCTGCCTTCACCGATGGCCCTGCGGACGAGGCCGACCAGAAGTCGTCGAAATCGGTGAAGGCACGGGTGACATCGATCACGCGGGTTTCGACGTCCACCAGGCCGGCGGAGGTCCACAGCGACTGCATCACGTCGAGGCGCGATGCGTCCACGCTCGGCGGAAGCGACGGCATCTGGCCCATCTTCAGCAATTCACCAAGGATCGGCTGCAGCGGGAAGCCGCCGCCATCCATATCCCACGCATAGGCGGCCACCGTGCCGCCGGGTGACACGACACGCACCATCTCCGCAACGCCCTTCGACGGCTCCGGCACGAAGAAGATCACCAGCGCCATCACGGCGACATCGAAGGACTTGTCGGAAAACGGCAGTGCCATTGCGTCGCCCAGATGAAACGCCGCCATCGCAGCACCCGGCCGCGTCCGCGCATAAGCAAGCTGCGGCTCCGAGGGATCGATACCGTCGATCACCGACGGCGCATGACGCTCGGCGATCAGCTGCGTGAAGGCGCCGTTGCCGCAGCCGACATCGACCCAGGCAAGACCCGGCTTTGGCGCCACCCAATCCAGAAAGACCTCGCCGGCGCTGCGGCTCCAGACGCCCATCATCCGCTCATAGGACGCGCCGTCATTGAAGCGGATGGAGGGAGACGATGCGTCGGTCATGGGGAGTCCTCAATACGGTGTTGGCAGCAGATCATGGCCGGAAATGCCGGGCGCGCAACCACGTTGCCTTCACGGTGGGATCGGCGTGATGCGCACGCATCGGCACAGTTGTTGCTTGGTTTATCGCAAGCAGAACAGTTCGCGACGTCCCGAGGCGTCACCCTGTTACAGAGGAGAGCGAGATGAAGGTCGGCGTATTCATTCCAATCGGGAACAATGGCTGGTTGCTCTCTGAAAATGCCCCGCAATACATGCCGACTTTCGACCTCAACAAGGAGGTGACGCTAAAGGCCGAACATTACGGACTCGATTTTGTGCTCTCGATGATCAAATTGCGTGGCTTCGGTGGGAAAACCGAATTCTGGGATCACAATCTGGAATCCTTCACCTTGATGGCCGGGTTGGCCGCAGTGACCAAGCGAATAAAACTGTTCGCCACGGCAGCGACGCTCGTGATGCCTCCCGCGATTGCCGCACGCATGGCTGTGACCATCGATTCGATTTCACATGGCCGCTTCGGCCTCAATCTCATCACCGGCTGGCAACGTCCCGAATATTCGCAGATGGGGCTTTGGCCGGGCGATGAATATTTCGCACGCCGTTACGAATATCTTTCGGAATATGTCGAGATCCTCCGCGACCTCTGGCAGACCGGCGCCTCGGATCGCAAAGGCGAATTCTTCCAGATGGAAGACTGCCGCGTTAGCCCGCGGCCGCAAGCCGATATGAAGATCATTTGCGCCGGCCAGAGCGGCGCCGGAATGGCCTTCTCCGCAAAATACGCCGACTACAATTTCTGCTTCGGCAAGGGCATCAACACCCCGACCGATTTCGCACCCGCCGCCGAACGGCTGGCCGAGGCTACGCATGACACCGGCCGGCACGTGACGACCTATGTGCTGTTCATGGTGATCGCGGCCGAGACCGATGAAGCCGCGTTCGCAAAGTGGGAGCACTACAAAGCCGGCGTGGATCACGAAGCGGTCGCCTGGCTGGGCGTACAGGGTGCCGTCGACACCAAGTCAGGCAAGGACACCAACATCCGCCAGATGGCGGACCCCACATCAGCGGTCAATATCAATATGGGGACCTTCGTCGGCTCTTTCGCCAATGTCGCCCGCATGCTCGACGAGGTCGCCACCGTGCCGGGCACCGAGGGCGTGTTGCTCACCTTCGACGATTTCGTCCAAGGCGTTGAGGACTTCGGACAACACATTCAACCCTTGATGACATCGCGTAAGGGAGTTGCAGAAGCTGCAGCCGCCGCATTGAAAGACATGTGAGGATCGATACTCAACAACGACGTGCCGGCAAGGCCGCCCGACGCGGTGTCACCTCTGACACTTCGGGCACCAGAAGGTCGACCGCCCGTTCTGCACGAAACGTTTCACGATCCCCGAACACCCATCGGTCTGGCACGGCTCGCCTTCGCGGTCATAGACCTGAAACGAGTGCTGGAAGTAACCGAGCTCGCCATCGGTCTGCCGGTGATCGCGCAGCGACGAGCCGCCGGCCTTGATGGCCTGGTTCAGCACCTCGTGGATTGCCGTGACCAGTCGTCTGGAATGATCGGTCGGCTCGCCCTTCTTGGTCGCCAGTGTCGCGGCCAGCCGCCGCGGCGACAAATGCGAGCGAAACAGCGCTTCGCAGACATAGATGTTGCCGAGGCCCGCGACGACGCGCTGATCGAGCAGCGCGGCCTTGAGGCTGGTCTTCTTGCCTGCGGTGGCGCCGGCCAGCATCGCCGCATCGAAGGCATTGCCCAGCGGCTCGGGGCCGATGTCCTTCAGGAACGGCTCGTTATCGATCTCGCTGCGCGCAAAGATCTTCATGAAGCCGAAACGGCGGGGATCGTTGTAGATCACTGACGGGCCCGACGACATATGGAAGACGACGTGATCGTGCGCCCGCTCGTCGCTGCGCGGATGATGGAAGGCACCTGGCATCACATTTTCTTCATCACCTGCGACAGCAGCGGGCGCATCGGACACCACCCGGAACGAACCGGACATGCCCAGATGCATCAGCAGCACATCGCCGGAATCGAGGTCCGCCAGCAGATATTTGGCGCGGCGGCCAAGGCTGGTGATTACCCGGCCCTGCAACCTGCCGGCAAAATCCGGCTGAAACGGAAAACGCAGGTCTTTTCGCCTGAGATCCAGACGGGTGATCTTCGACCCCTCCATGGCCGGCTGCAGGCCCCGGCGGACGGTCTCGACTTCGGGTAATTCAGGCATGATTCACGTCATTCACCTTGAGAGGCTGACGTGATAGCCCCATTGCCGCAGGCGCGCTATGGTCCGCCGCGATGAGGCTTTTGAGATGAAAACGATGGATCAGCCGGGCGAAACCACCCATTTCGGCTTCAGGGACGTCCCCGTAGGCGACAAGCAGACGCTGGTGAACGATGTGTTCCACAGCGTGGCCCGGCGCTACGACCTGATGAACGATCTGATGTCCGGCGGCATGCATCGCGTCTGGAAGGACGTGATGATCAACGCGCTCAACCCGCCGCGCTCGGACGCGCCTTTCGCCCTGCTGGACGTTGCCGGCGGCACCGGCGACATTTCCTTCCGCGCTGCCAAGGCGTCGGGCCTCGGCTTCTCGGCGACGGTCTGCGACATCAACACCGGCATGCTCGATGTCGGCCGCGAGCGCGCCATTACCCACCATCTCGAACATCAGGTCTCCTTCGTCGAGGGCAATGCAGAAGAGTTGCCATTCGCCGACAAGAGCTATGACGCCTATACGATCGCCTTCGGCATCCGTAACGTGCCGCGTATCGACCGTGCGCTCAGTGAGGCCTATCGCGTGCTGAAGCCGGGCAGCCGTTTTCTCTGCCTCGAATTCTCGACCGTGGATGTGCCTGGCCTCGACAAGATCTATGACCTGTTTTCGTTCAAGGTCATCCCGCCGCTCGGCAAGGCCGTCACCGGCGATTCCGAATCCTATCAGTATCTCGTCGAATCGATCCGCAAGTTTCCGAAGCCGCCAATTTTCGCCGACATGATCCGCGAGGCCGGCTTCTCCCGCGTGAAGTACGAACTCCTCTCGGGCGGCATCGTCGCGCTGCATTCGGGCTGGCGTTTGTGATCTCGGCACTCAATCATATGGCGCGGCTGGCCCGCGCCGGCTTCGTGTTTGCGCGCGAAGGCGTGTTCGGCGTGGTCGATCCCTCGCTGGTGCCGCCGCCGGGACAGCTCGCTCTGCGCATGGCGCGGCTCATTGAGCGGCCCGGCGCGAAATCGGGCGCGCGGCTGTCGCGCGCGCTGACCCGGCTGGGACCTGCCTATCTCAAGCTCGGCCAGTTTCTCGCGACACGACCCGACGTGGTCGGCGTCGCCATGGCGCGCGATCTCGAAAGCCTGCAGGACCGGCTGCCGCCGTTCTCCCTGACCGAAGCCGAAGGTGTCGTCGCCGCTTCGCTGGAACGCCCTGTGGCGCAGCTCTATGCGAGCTTCAGTCCGCCGGTCGCCGCGGCTTCGATCGCGCAGGTACATCGCGCCGAAATCGACAAGGACGGTGTCCGCAAGGCCTACGCCGTGAAAGTGCTGCGCCCGAATGTCGCCGCGCAATTCCGCCGCGACCTCGGCGATTTCGCTTACGTCGCCCACAAGGCAGAAGAGCATTTTTCCGAAGCGCGCCGCCTTCGCCTGATCGAGATCATCACCACCATGTCGCGCTCGGTGGCGATGGAGATGGATCTTCGGCTCGAAGCCGCAGCACTCTCCGAGATGGCGGAGAACACCCGCAACGATTCGGATTTCCGCGTGCCGGAAGTGGACTGGGATCGTACCTCGCACAATGTGCTGACGATGGAGTGGATCGACGGTATTGCACTGAACGATCACAAGGGCCTGGAAGAATCCAACGTCGATCTGCCGGACCTTGGCCGCAAGGTGATCCAGAGCTTCCTGCGCCACGCGTTGCGTGACGGCTTCTTCCATGCCGATATGCATCCGGGCAATCTGTTTCTCGATCCTGACGGCCGCCTCGTCGCCGTCGACTTCGGCATCATGGGCCGACTCGGTCTGAAGGAGCGCCGCTTCCTTGCGGAGATTCTGCTGGGCTTCATCACCCGCAACTATCGCCGCGTCGCCGAAGTCCACTTCGAGGCTGGCTATGTGCCCGGCCACCATTCGGTCGAAAATTTTGCGCAGGCGATCCGCGCCATCGGCGAGCCGATTCACAATCGCACGGCCGAAGAAATCTCGATGGCCAAGCTACTGACGCTGCTGCTTGAGGTCACCGGTCTCTTTGATATGCGCACGCGGCCAGAATTGATTTTGCTGCAGAAGACCATGGTCGTGGTCGAAGGTGTCGCGCGAAGCTTCGATCCCAAGCTCGACATCTGGAAGGTCGCCGATCCCGTTGTCCGCGAATGGATCGAGCGCAATCTCGGCCCATTGGGCAAGATTCAGGGTGCGCTCGCCGGCGCCGGCGAACTCGGCAAGGTCGCCGGCAGTCTGCCGGCCCTGGCAACACGGGCGCTGACGGTGCTCGAGCAGTTGGAGACCATGACGCGGGACGGCGTCAGGCTCGACGACGCGACCATCGCCGCCATCGCGCGGGCGCGGGCCAAGCAGCTCCGCTGGCGCACCGTGGGCGTCTGGGTGATCGCCTTGTCGTTCCTCGGGCTGCTGCTGTCGATCCGCTAGAATGATTGCAATGCTGGCACTTTGTGCTAGCGTTGCTGTCAAAATAGCGCGAGACGCCTCATGGCCAGCCTGACGATCCGCAAGCTCGACGACGCCATTCGCGACGAATTACGACTGCGTGCTGCCCGCAACGGACGGTCGGTCGAGGACGAGGTGCGGGTCATTTTGCGTGAGGCGTCGCAAGACGGCCTCAAGGCTGACGCAAGATTTCCGCAAGACGCGCCAAACCCGGAAAACCCATCCAAGCCATTGAAATACATCGGTGATCAGCTTCGCGTCACGCTGATCATCGGCGGCGGAATCGCGGCCTATAAAGCGCTCGATCTGATCCGCCGCTTGAAGGAACGCGGCATCCATGTCCGCGTGGTGCTGACCCGGGCCGCGCAGCAATTCGTCACGCCGCTGGCCGCTAGCGCCCTGTCCAACGAGCGCGCCTATACCGACCTGTTCGATCCGCAGAGCGAATTCGATGCCGGGCATATCCGTCTTGCGCGCGAATGCGATCTGATCGTGGTTGCGCCGGCAACCGCCGACCTGATGGCGAAAATGGCCAATGGCCTTGCCGATGATCTGGCCTCTGCGATTCTCCTGGCCGCCGACAAACCGATCCTGATCGCGCCGGCGATGAATCCGCTGATGTGGAATAACGCCGCGACGCGCCGCAATGTCGCGCAATTGCAGCGTGACGGCGTGAGGATGATCGGGCCGAATGCCGGCGAGATGGCCGAACGCAATGAAGCCGGTGTCGGTCGCATGGCCGAGCCGACCGAGATTGCGATTGCGGCTCACACCTTCCTGCGGCCGCCGCGCGCGCAACCGCTGGCGGGCAAGCGCGTGCTGATCACTGCGGGCCCGACGCATGAGCCGATCGATCCGGTGCGCTACATCGCCAATCGCTCGTCCGGCAAGCAGGGCTATGCGATCGCCGCGGCGGCACGGGACGCGGGCGCCGAGGTCATTCTCGTCTCGGGCCCGGTCGATCTCGACGAGGTGCCGGGCGTGACGATGACGCAAGTCGAAGCCGCGCGCGACATGCTCGCTGCAGTTCAGGCCGCGCTGCCGGTCGACATCGCGATCTTCGCGGCGGCCGTGGCCGACTGGCGCGTCGTCAACGAGGGCGCCCAGAAGCTCAAGAAGACCGCCGGCGCTGCGATGGCACCGCTGCAGCTCACCGAAAATCCCGATATTCTCGCGACGATCTCGAAACTCCCCGAGCATCGTCCTCCCCTGGTGATCGGATTTGCCGCCGAGACCGAGCACCTGATCGACAACGCCAAAGCCAAGATCGCACGCAAGGGCTGCGACTGGATCGTCGCCAATGACGTCTCGCCCGCGACCGGCATCATGGGCGGCGACGACAATACCGTGCATCTGCTAACGCGCAGCACGGACAGCGCGGATATCGCCGTTGATTCGTGGGCGCCGATGAGCAAGGAACAGGTCGCGACGACCCTGGTCGCGCGAATCGCCGACACCGTGACGCAATCCACGAAAGACCAATCATGAGCGCTGCCATCCCCGTTCAGGTCGACGTCCAGCAGCTCCCGCATGGCGCTGGCCTCGCGCTACCGGCCTATCAGACCGCGCATGCTGCCGGCCTTGATCTGCTCGCCGCGGTTCCCGAAGACCAACCGATGATTCTCGCCCGCGGCAAATATGCGCTGGTGCCGACCGCGCTGACCATCGCGCTGCCGCCGGGCTATGAGGCGCAGGTACGCCCGCGCTCGGGCCTTGCTGCCAAGCACGGCATCACCGTGCTGAATTCGCCGGGCACCATCGACGCCGACTACCGCGGCGAGATCGGCGTGCTGCTGATCAATCACGGCCCCGCGGATTTCACGATCAAACGCGGCGAGCGTATCGCCCAGATGGTAATCGCGCCGGTCACGCATGCGGAACTCGTGGTGGTCGCGGCGCTCAGCGAAACCGAACGCGGCATCGGCGGCTTCGGATCCACCGGCCGCTAGCGCGTATTTCGTCACATCGCGCAGCATTTGAATCAAAGGCGCCTGCATTTTTTAACCGGGGACTCTGCGTTCACGGTCTGGACTCTTACCCGGCGACTCCCGAAGCGGATATTGTCGAACGATTCGCGATCGGTGAGGGGCTGGTCGGGAAGACGTGCGGTTTGGGGCAAATGATGTCAGGCGTGATCGCGGCGATGCGTCGGACCTTGCTGTCATGCACTTCTATGGTGCGCGACGGGCTTGTCGGCATCAGTGCGTCTGCACTTCTGGCCACCTCCTCGGCGTCGGCCGCCGACGAACCCTTCATTACCCAGACGCTCGCCAATCTGCTCGATCTCGATCGCCAGGAAATCGCCGCGCTGACGACAGCAACAGCGGTGCTCGGCTTCTCAGTCGTTTCCGCCATCCTGTTGATGCACAATCGTATTCGCTCGGCCAAGACCGAGGCGAAGCTGCGCGCGGAGCTGCATACGCTGCAGGTCGAGTCCGACCGCTTTCGCGCCTTGCTGTTCACCGAGCCGCAGGTGCTGATCGCCTGGGCTGCGGGCGAAACCCGTCCCGATATCTCCGGCGACACCGCATTGATGATGTCGCAGGACCCGCAGCAGCATCAGCCGCAGCGCATTCTTGCGTTCGGAACATGGCTGCCGCCGGAACCCGCGCTGCGGATGGATCACGCCGTCGACGCACTGCTCGATGCCGGTGAAGGTTTCCTGCTCAATCTGACGACCTCGAGCGGCCGCGCCATCGAGGCGATGGGCCGCGCCATCGGCGGCCAGGCCATTGTCCGGATTCGCGAATTGAGCGGTTTGCGCCGCGAGCTTGCCGAAGTCTCGCTGCGTCACAAGGAACTTGCAGAAGAATCCGAAATTCTCCGCGGCTTCGCCAATGCCGCGCCATGGCCGATCTGGGCCAAGCAGGCCGATGGCCGATTGAGCTTCGTCAATGCAGCCTATGCGCGTGCGACTGAAGCGACTGATACGGGCGATGCGGTCGGTCGCAATCTGGAACTGCTGGACAGCGACGACCGCAGCAGTCTGGCGCGCGCGCTGAACGACAACCAGCCATTTGCCGCGCGCGTGCCGATCGTGATCTCGGGCGAACGGCGCATCTTCGACGTCCACGCCGCCAAGGTCGCCAGCGGCAGCGCCGGCATGGCGATCGACGCCAGCGAAGCTGCCGCGCTATCAGCCGCCTTGGTGCGGATGGCAGAGGCGCATCGCCGCACGCTCGACCAGCTGTCGTCGGGCGTCGCCGTATTCGACGGCCAGCGCAGCCTTGCCTTCTACAACGACTCCTATCGCCGGCTGTGGGATCTCGACCGCACCTTCCTCGACGGCAATCCCGACGATTCCAGTGTGCTCGACCGTCTCCGTGCTGCGCGAAAACTGCCGGAGCAGCCCGACTTCCGCGCCTGGAAGGCCAAGCTGCACGAAGCCTATCGTGCCGTCGAAGCCCATAAGGATGTCTGGTATCTGCCGGATGGCCGCGCGCTCTCGATCGTCACCACGCCGAATCCCGAAGGCGGCGTCACCTATCTGTTCGACGATGTGACCGAGAGCCTCGAACTGGCGCGGCGCTTCGATGGCCTGATCCGCGTTCAGCGCGAGACGCTCGACAATCTGGCCGAAGCCGTCGCCGTGTTTGGCAGCAACGGCCGCGCGCAACTGTTCAATCCGGCTTTCGCCAAGATGTGGAAGCTGTCGGACGAAGCGCTGGAACAGCGCCCGCATATCGAAATGGTCGAGACCTGGTGCCGGCCATTGTTCGACGACACCCCGACATGGCAGGCGATCCGCAGCGCCATTACCGGCATCGACAATCGCAAGTCTGTTCCGCTTAAGCTCGAGCGCAAGGACGGCAGCGTGCTGGCCTGCATGACCATGCCGCTGCCTGATGGCGCGACCATGCTCACCTTCCAGGACATTTCGGACGCCGAGAATGTCGAGCGCGCGCTGCGCGAGCGCAACGAGGCGCTCGAGACCGCCGACCAGATGAAGGTCGACTTCGTCCACCACGTCTCCTACGAGCTGCGCTCGCCGCTCACCACGATCATCGGCTTCGCGCATCTGCTCAGCGATCCCGTGACCGGCCCGCTGATGCCGAAACAGGCCGAATATCTCGATTACATCACCACCTCGACCGGCGCGCTACTAGCGATCATCAATAACATCCTGGATCTCGCCACCATCGATGCCGGCGCGATGACGCTGAATCTCGGCCCGATCGATATTCGCAAGACCATCTCGGCGGCGGCCGAAGGCATTCAGGATCGCCTGGTGCGCGACCGCATCGCACTGCAGATCGACGTCGACCCCGCCATCGGCAGCTTTACCGGCGACGAAAGCCGCGTTGTGCAGGTGCTGTACAATTTGCTCGCCAATGCCGTCGGCTTCTCGCCGCATGATGCCGCAATCACGCTGACCGCGCGACGATCCGAACACACCATCACCTTCACCGTCACCGATCGCGGCCCCGGTATTCCGCCCGAGGTGAAGGACAAGGTGTTCGACTGGTTCGAAAGCCACGCCAATGGCTCGCGTCATCGCGGCGCCGGACTCGGCCTGTCGCTGGTGCGCTCCTTCGTCGAGCTGCATGGCGGCAAGGTCCGCGTCGATTCCGCGGTCGGCAAGGGCACCACCGTCAGCTGCGACTTCCCCATCGACCAGACCGCGCATCGCAACGCCGCCGAATGACCGATCCCATCATAAACGAGCCCTGCATATTTTCGCTGGCGCTCGCAAATGAGACGGCCACTGCGCAATTGATGGCCGACCTCGCCCTGCTGATCGGCCCCGGCGATGTCATCACCCTCTCGGGCGATCTCGGCGCCGGCAAGACGGCCGCGGCACGCGCGATGATCCGCTATCTCGCCAGCGATTCTGAACTCGAAGTGCCGAGCCCGACCTTCACGCTGGCGCAGAATTATGACCTGCCGTCGTTTCCTCTCATCCATGCCGATCTCTATCGTATCAACGACGCGAGCGAACTCGAGGAGATCGGCCTATCGCCGTTGCCGGACGACGTAGTCGCGCTGATCGAATGGCCGGAGCGCGCCGATGGTACGCTGCCGCCGGATCGTATCGATATTGCGCTCAGCCATCGTCCGGCACTGGGCTCCGTGGCGCGTGCCGCGGAGATCACCGGTCACGGCAAGGCCGCATCGATCGTTCTGCGCCTGAAAGCACTGCGTGAATTTCTCGAAGAGGCGCGCTATCTCGATGCTATCAGACAGCGCATGGCCGGCGATGCGTCGACGCGCTCCTATGCGCGGCTAATCCGCGGTGATGACGTCTTCATCCTGATGAATGCGCCGAAGCGGCCGGATGGTGCGCCGGTCTATGACGGCAAGTCCTACAGCGCAGCGGTGCATCTGGCGGAGGACGTCAGACCGTTCGTCGCCATTGCGAACGGACTACGCGCGCAGGGGATCTCCGCGCCGGCGATTCATCACGCCGATCTCGATGCGGGTTTCCTGATCACCGAAGATTTCGGCACGGTGCCGGTGACCGAAGGCGAGCCACCTGCGCCGATCGCCGAGCGCTATCAGGCCGCAACCGATATGCTCGCAATGCTGCACGGCAAGACGCTGCCGGAGACGCTGCCGCTGTTGCCGCATGTCGATTACGCCATTCCCGTCTTCGACACGGATGCATTGCTGGTCGAGATCGGCCTGATGCCGGAATGGTATCTGCCGGACCGCGACGCGCCGCTCGCAGATGACGCACGCACTGAATTTGTCACGATGTGGCGCGCGCTGCTGGCGAAACCCGCTGCGGCGCCAAAGACCTGGGTACTGCGCGACTTCCATTCGCCGAATATCATCTGGCTCGACGATCGCGAGGGCATCAACAAGGTCGGTGTAATCGATTTCCAGGACACGGTGCTCGGCCCCGCCGCCTATGATCTCGTCTCGCTGCTGCAGGACGCGCGTATCGACGTGCCCGAGCATCTGGAGCTGACCATGCTGACGCGCTACATCAAGGCGCGGCGCGCGACCGATCCCGCTTTCGATGCCGCGGCTTTTGCCGAGCTCTATGCAATCATGTCGGCACAGCGAAACACGCGACTGCTTGGTACATTTGCGCGGCTCAACCGCCGCGACGGCAAGCCGCATTATCTCAAGCACCAGCCACGGATCTGGACCTATCTCAACCGCTCGCTGGCGCATCCGACGCTGGCGCCGTTCCAGCAGTGGTATGCGGCGCATGTACCACCGCCGCGGGCCTAGAGCCTTTCGTATTGGCGCGTTTTCTTGACGCGAACCGGCATCCACTTCGCGCGAAAACGCTCTAACACTTCCTTAACCACTTATTAGTCGCACACGCTCTATCCTGCGCTTGAGTCCTGCACATGCGGGACTTGGCGTACTGGACAAGGGACGTGTCATGACGGAGCGGCGTGCCGGAGATCGGGTCGTTTTCGAGCGCGGCTTTCCTGCGCACATGATGGGCATCGACGGCACCTGGCGTCGCTCCTGCATCATGGAAGATATTTCCGAGACCGGCGCCAAACTCACCGTCGATGGTTCTGTCGAAGGATTGAACCTGAAAGAATTCTTCCTTCTGCTCTCATCAACCGGACTTGCCTATCGCCGCTGCGAACTCGGCTGGGTCAATGGCGACCAGATTGGTGTGAATTTTCTCAAACCCAACGACAAAAAGAAAAAGACGAAACGTTCCGAGACGCAGGAGGCAGAAACGTGACTGTGCAGGCGGGTGTAATTGTCGCATCCGCGTCATCTCGGCCCATTATGGCTCGATAGGTTCATGCATGCGACACGCCGCCGTGCTACCATCATTTCAGCTCAAAAATTCAAGAACGATTCCATCAAGGCCCATCATTCTACCAAGGCCAATGTCGCTATGTCCGTAAAACCCACCAAAGCAATGGTTCTCGCCGCCGGTCTCGGCCTGCGCATGCGACCGCTCACCGACAACTTGCCGAAGCCGCTGGTCCCTGTCGCAGGACAGCCGCTGCTGGATCACGTGCTCGACAAGCTCGCCGCTGCTGGCGTGACCGAAGCCGTCGTCAATGTGCACTACCTGCCCGACCAGATCATCGATCATGTCGCGACGCGCACCAAACCGAAGATCACCATTTCCGATGAGCGCGATCAGGTGCTCGGCACTGGCGGTGCCGTGGTGAAGGCGCTGCCGCTGCTCGGCTCCGAGCCGTTCTATCATCTCAATGCCGACACGATGTGGATCGACGGCGTGCAGCCGAATCTCGCGCGTCTTGCGGAGGCCTTCGATC
This sequence comes from Tardiphaga sp. OK246, assembly GCF_900188215.1. Classification (NCBI taxonomy): domain Bacteria; kingdom Pseudomonadati; phylum Pseudomonadota; class Alphaproteobacteria; order Hyphomicrobiales; family Nitrobacteraceae; genus Tardiphaga; species Tardiphaga sp. OK246. The sequence continues at coordinate 122,984 of NZ_FZOX01000005.1, read as the reverse complement.
CCGCACGTATGGACATCCTGCTGCTGATGGCGCCGACCGCCAACAGCATCGGCTATGCCGGTTGCGGCGACTACGCGATGCTCACCGATGGTGCGCTGCGTCGCCGCAAGGAGAATCAGGTGGTGCCGTTCGTCTATGCCGGTGTCGCGATCCTGTCACCGGCGCTGTTCAAGGATGCGCCATCCGGTGAATTTTCGCTGACCAAACTGTTCGATAAGGCCAACGAGCAGGAGCGCCTGTTCGGACTGCGCATGGAAGGCGTCTGGATGCATGTCGGCACGCCCGACGCCGTGCGCGCCGCGGAAGACGCGTTCCTCGCCAGCGTCGCCTGAGTTTCCTGCGACTCCCGTCGCCTTTCCAGCCATGCCATGATGCACCCTGATCACGAATCAGGGTGTTCATGCGCGTCTTCAACATTCCATCCTCTGCGCCGTTCCTGCGCACGCTGATCACCGCGCTTGTCGACGGTGATCTCGTCGAAGGATTTTCCGCGCGCGGCGCGCCGGAGAAACTGGCTGAAGTGACCCTGTATCTGCCGACACGCCGCGCCGGCCGCATGGCGCAGGAGATATTCCTCGACGTGCTCGGGACCGACGCCGTGCTGCTGCCGCGTATCGTTCCGCTCGGCGATGTCGACGAGGAAGAACTGGCCTTCGCGCAGGCAGCATCGCCTGAGGCGCTCGAAAGGCTCGATGCACCTCCCGCGCTCGACGGATTGCAGCGCCGGCTTCTGCTGGCGCAACTGATTGCCGCATGGGCGAAGCAACTTGCACCGGGCGATCCCACGCAGACACCGCTCGTGGTCGGTGGCCCCGCCTCCACGCTCGCTCTGGCCGACGATCTGGCGCGGCTGATGGACGACATGGCGACGCGCAAGGTCGACTGGAGCGCGCTGGACGGGCTGGTGCCCGACGCGCTCGATCAGTATTGGCAACTCACGCTGCAGTTTCTGAGCATCGCCAGGAACGTATGGCCAGGCATCCTCGCCGCACACAATGCGATTGAGCCTGCGGTGCGCCGCGATCTGCTGATCGATGCTGAAGCTTCGCGCCTGAAGGCCCACAAGGGCGGCCCCATCATCGCCGCCGGCTCGACCGGCTCGATGCCGACCACCGCGAAGTTCCTGCGCGAGGTCGCGCAGCTGCCGCAGGGTGCTGTCGTCCTCCCCGGCCTCGATACTGATCTCGACGACACCGCGTGGAATATGATCGGCGGCACGAAGGATGCGTTCGGTCGCACAGAGTCGTCCGCATCGAACCATCCGCAATTCGCGCTGCATGCGCTGCTGGAGCGCTTCGGCATCACGCGCCGCGATGTGACGACGCTCGGCACGCCGTCGCCGCAGGGCCGCGAATTGCTGGCCTCGGAGGCGATGCGGCCATCCAATGCCACGGCGCAGTGGCATACGCGTCTCGCTCAGCCGGCCGTCGAACAGAAAATTGCGGCCGGCATGCAGAACCTTGCTGTGATCGCCGCCGCGAATCCGGAAATGGAAGCACTGGCCATCGCGATCGCCATGCGCGAAGCCTACGAACTCAAGAAATCCGCCGCACTGGTGACACCCGACCGCGCACTGGCGCGCCGGGTGATGGCCGCGCTGGGCCGCTGGAATCTGATCTTCGACGATTCCGGCGGCGATGCGCTGACCGAGACCTCGGCGGGCATCTTCGCGCGCCTCATCGCCGAGGCCGCAGCGGAGCAGCTCGAACCGGCGACATTGCTGGCGCTGCTGAAACATCCGCTGTTTCGTCTGGGGGCGCCGCCGAACGCCTGGAAAGACGCAATCGAGACGCTTGAGCTGGCGCTGCTACGCGGTACGCGGCCGACACCGGGCACGGCGGGACTGGCGCAGGACTTCACGCGCTTCCGCGACGAGCTCGGCAAGCTGCGCCGCCGCGAAACGTCGATGCTGCATGGCGCGGAGCCGCGCGCAAAACTCGACGACGACCGTCTTGACCGCGCGGAAGAACTGATCGCCGGATTGCGCACCGCGCTGGCGCCGCTGGAAGGCATCCACCCCATCAGGCCGATCGATTTCGCTGAAGTTGCCTTGCGGCATCGTGAGGCGATCAAGCTGCTGTCGCACGACGACAGGGGCAACGATGTCGCGCTTGTGGGGCGCGAAGGAACAGCGCTGACCAAGGCGTTCGACGATCTCGTCGTCATGGAGACTGTCGCAATCGAGAGCGGCGACGAGGAGCGGCTGCGCCCCAGCGGGCTGATGATGCAGCTCCGGGATTATCCCGATGTGTTTCAGACCGCCTTCGCTGACCGCATCGTGCGCCGGCCCGAAGTCGCCAATGCCAGCTTGCGCATCTATGGCCAGCTCGAAGCGCGGCTGACGCAATCGGACCGCGTGATCCTTGGCGGTCTTGTCGAAGGCATCTGGCCGCCGTCGCCGCGCATCGATCCCTGGCTGAGCCGCCCGATGCGGCATCAGCTCGGGCTCGATCTTCCGGAACGCCGTATCGGCCTCACCGCGCATGACTTCGTGCAATTGCTCGGCACCGAGGACGTCATCCTGAGCCACGCCGCGAAAGTTGGCGGCGCGCCGGCCGTCGCGTCGCGCTTTCTGCACCGGCTCGAAGCTGTTGCCGGCGAGACCCGCTGGGACGCGGCGCTGGCCGCCGGCGAGCACTATGTTCGCTATGCCGAAGAGCTCGATAAACCCGAGACCGTCACGCCGATTGCCCAGCCGGAGCCGCGGCCGCCGCGGGACGCGCGACCGCTCAGGCTGTCGGTCACCGCCATTGAGGACTGGCTGCGCGATCCCTATACGATCTATGCCCAATATATTCTGGGCCTGGCGCCGCTCGATCCCGTCGACATGCCGCTCTCCGCCGCCGACCGGGGATCGGCGATCCATGCGTCGCTCGGCGACTTCACCATGGAATACAGCAAGGCGCTGCCTGACGATCCCGCCGCCGCGCTACGCCGGATCGGACAAGCACATTTTGCGCCCCTGATGACGCGGCCGGAAGCGCGCGCGCTGTGGTGGCCGCGATTTCTGCGCATCGCATCCTGGTTTTCCGCCTGGGAGATCGACCGCCGCATCAATGTCGCCAGCATCGACGCGGAAGTGCGCGGCGAGATCAAGATCCCGCTCGATCACGACCGCGTCTTCCATCTCTCGGCGCGTGCCGACCGTATCGAACATCGCAGCGACCGCACTTTCGCCCTGCTCGACTACAAGACCGGCCAGCCGCCGACCGGCAAGCAGGTCCGCATGGGCCTGTCACCGCAGCTCACGCTGGAAGCCGCGATCCTGCGCGAGGGTGGATTTGCCGGCATTGCCGCGGGATCGTCGGTCAGCGAACTGGTCTATGTCCGCCTCAGCGGCAACAACCCGCCCGGCGAAGAGCGGCTGCTGGAACTGAAGATCGAGCGCAAGGACGAGCCGCAACTGCCCGACGATGCCGCGATCGAAGCGCGCGCCAAGCTGGAAGCGCTGATCCGCAGCTTCGAGGACGAAGCCACCGCCTATACATCGCTAAGCCTGTCCATGTGGTCGAACCGCTATGGCAGCTATGACGATCTGGCGCGAATCAAGGAATGGTCCGCCAATGGCGGCACTGGCGGCGGAGGCGAGTCATGAGCGGCCCGCGCAACATCCCGCCCGCCGCGAGCGCCAAGCAGCAGCTCGCATCGGATCCCGCCTCGTCGGTATTCGTCTCAGCGAATGCCGGTTCCGGCAAGACCTATGTGCTGGTCAACCGCGTGATCCGGCTGCTGCTCAACGACGTCCCGCCGGAGAAAATTCTCTGCGTGACCTTCACCAAGGCCGCGGCGGCCAACATGGCGGAGCGGGTGTTTACGCGACTTGGCCATTGGGTCACGCTTGACGACGCCGCGCTCGATGCTGAGATCAGAAATGCCGGCGCCGTTCCCAGCCGTAAAGTGCGCGAGCGCGCTCGCGAGCTATTCGCCAGTGCGCTGGAGACGCCTGGCGGCCTGAAAGTCCAGACAATCCACGCGCTGTGCACGCGGCTACTGCAGCAATTTCCGTTCGAGGCCAATGTGCCGGCGCGGTTCAGCGTGCTCGACGACCGCGACCAGAACGAGATGATGGAGCGCGCCAGCCTGCAGGTGCTGTTGCATGCGGCGGCGGCACCTGACAGCGCCGAGGGCCGCGCGCTGACGACCGCGATGACCTCGGCCGCCGACGTGACCTTCCGCGACGTGGTGCGCGAGGCGAGTCTGTCCCGCGATCAATTCCTGGCATGGATCGAGCGCGCCGGCTCGACCGACGCCGCGATGGCGCAACTCTCAGCGACGCTGGGCGTGACAGCCGGCGATACCAGAGAGAGCGTCGAGCTGGAGATTATCGACGGGCCGCATCTGCCCCGCGAACGCTGGATCCCCGCCGCCGAAATCTTCGAGACCGGCAGCAAGACCGACAACGATCAGGCAGCGCGGCTGCGTGAGGCTTTGGCGTTGTCGGGCACCGAACAGGTCGAGAAATACCTCGAACTGTTCCTGACCAAGGACCAGAGCTTACGCAAATCGCTGGCGACCAAGAAGATCGCCGACGGCCGGCCGGATCTGCTGGCGGCCCTGCAGCGCGAGGGCGATCGTGTGATCCCGCTGCTGGAGCGCCGCCGCGCCGTCGCGATGCGCGAACGCACCCAGTCGCTGCTGGTGATCGCCAGTCAGGTCGCGGAGAATTATCGCCGCGAGAAGAACGAGCGCGGCCTCCTGGACTACGACGACCTGATCGCGCGCACGCTGGAGATGCTGGATCGGGTGTCGTCGAGCTGGGTGCATTTCAAGCTCGACCGCGGCGTCGATCATGTGCTGATCGACGAGGCGCAGGATACGAGCCCGCGGCAATGGGACATCATCACCCACCTGATCTCGGAATTCACCTCCGGCGAAGGCGCGCGCGACGGCCTCAAGCGCACGATCTTCGCGGTGGGCGACGAGAAGCAGTCGATCTTTTCGTTCCAGGGGGCCGCACCGCGCGAATTCGACCTGCGGCGCAAGGCGCTGCAGAGCCGGTTCAAGGATGCCGGGATGAAGTTCGATCCCATCGCGTTCAGCCATTCGTTCCGGTCGGGCTCGGCCATTCTGCAATCGGTCGATCATGTGTTTCGTGAGGAAGCGATCTTTCGCAGCATCCATGCTGTCGAGAACGGCTATCCGATCCATGAAACGCTGGAGGATGCCGGCCCGAGCCTGATCGACCTCTGGGAGCTGGAGCAGCCGGACGACCGGCCGAGTATCGAAGGCTGGCAGGCGCCATTCGACAAGCGCTCGGAGACCAGCCCGGAGGTGAAGCTCGCGCGCCGAGTCCAGACCGAAATCAAGGACCTGATTGCGGCGAAAACCGAGACAGGACCGATCGGCAAGCGTCGTGCACTGCGCTATGGCGACATCCTGGTGCTGGTGCGCCGCCGCGGCAAGGCGTTCGACGCCATCATCCAGGCGCTGAAACATGCCGGCATTCCCGTCGCCGGCGCCGACCGGCTCAAGCTCACCGAACATATCGCCATCATCGACTTGATGAATCTGGCCGACGCGCTGCTGCTGCCGCAGGACGATCTGGCATTGGCGACCGCGTTGAAGAGCCCACTATTCGGCCTCGATGACGATGACCTGTTCAAGCTGGCCTATGAGCGCACAGGATCGCTGCGCGACGCACTCGGCGAAAAGGCGGCGAGCGATCCCAAGCTCAGCGGCGCTTTCAAGCGGCTCATCGCTTGCGAGAAGCGCTTTGCCAGCGAGACGCCTTTTGCGTTCTATGCCTGGCTGCTCGGCGGTGATCACGGCCGCGCGCGCATCCTGCGTCGGCTCGGCCATGAGGCCAATGACGCGCTCGACGAATTTCTCGAACTCGCGCTGGGCTATGAGCGCAAGGCACCGGCCTCGCTGCAGGGCTTCGTCGCCTGGCTGCGCGCCGCCGACACGGAAGTGAAGCGCGACATGGAGATCACCCGCGACGAAGTCCGCGTGATGACCGTGCATGGCGCCAAAGGCCTGGAAGCGCCGGTCGTATTCCTGGTCGATACCACATCGTCGCCGGCGGATTCGCAGCGACTCAATTTGATCCATCTCCCGCAGGGCAACGCCGCACCGAACAGCCCGGGCGTCGTGGTCTGGGCCGGCAAGAAGGCGGACGATCCGCCAGCAGTCGCGGCGGCGCGCGCCGACATGATCCGCGATACCGAGGACGAATATCGCCGGCTGCTTTATGTGGCGATGACGCGCGCGGCCGATCGCCTGATCGTTGGCGGCTGCATGCCCGGCAACCGCAACGAGGTGCGGCCGCTGTCCTGGTACGACCTGATCCAGAAGGGCCTGGAGAATTCCGGGCTGCAGATGCAGAGCGTGCCGCCGCCGGACGGCGTGGTGAAACGCTATACGCGCGTGGAAGACGTGACACCGGCGCCTGGCGCGATGGCGCCTGTCGCAGCAGGTGCGCCCATCGTGCTGCCATCCTGGATGCGCGACAAGGTCGGCGACCAGCCGCGCCGCGAAAGCCTGTTGCGCCCATCAGATGTCGACGACGATGACGACGGCCGCGGACAGCGCTCGGGCGAAGCCGAACGGCTGCGCCAACTGGCCTTGCAGCGCGGCAACCTCGTGCATCGCCTGTTACAATCGCTGCCCGACATCACCGCCGAGAAGCGTCGCGAGACCGCCCTGAATTTCCTCGCCCGCAACGCCCATGACTGGACCGATCTCGACCGGGTGGCGCTGGCCACGCAGGTGCTGTCGCTGATCGGCGATCCGCGCCTCGCGGAACTGTTTGCCCCCGGCAGTCGCGCCGAGGTGGCGGTGGCCGGACGACTGACGCGAAAGGACGGATCGCCTGTGCTCGTCTCGGGCCAGATCGACCGGCTGGTCCTGACCAAAACCGAGATCCGGATCGTCGATTACAAGACCAACCACAACCCGCCGCGCAGACTGATCGAGGCGCCCAAGGCCTATATCCGGCAGTTGGCGCTGTATCGCGGCGTGCTCGCCAAGTTATACCCAGACCGACCGATCCGGGCTGCCCTGCTCTGGACGGAAACGCTTGAAATGATGGAGATTTCCGGTGCTGCGCTGGACGCGGAGCTGGCCGCCATCATCTCACTGTGACCAACCTTGACCCGGCAAGGGGGCGTTCATAGGTTGGATGCATCATTCCAGCGCGCGAATCTTCTAGCGCGCCTTTCATTGAACAGGACGAGGATACGACCATGGCCGTTGGCAAGGTGACAGACGCCGATTTCGAAGCGGAAGTGCTCAAGGCGACCGGCCCGGTCGTGATCGATTTCTGGGCCGAGTGGTGCGGTCCCTGCCGCATGATCGCGCCGGCGCTCGACGAAATCTCCGCTGCCATGGGCGAAAAGGTCACCATCCTGAAGCTCAACGTCGACGAGAATCCGAAGACCGCCTCCAAGTATGGCGTAATGTCGATTCCGACGCTGATGATCTTCAAGGGCGGCGAAATGGCCTCACGTCAGGTCGGCGCGGCGCCGAAGGCGAAGCTGCAGCAGTGGATCAGCGCCGCGGTCTGATCGCGCGCTTCATCTCTGAGAATTCGACGGCCGGTGATCACCTCACCGGCCGTTTTTGTTTTGTGTACCCAACCTCGCCCCGCTTGCGGGGAGAGGGAAGCGACGCCGACCGTTTTTCTTTACATCAGCGAATCCATCCCGTCGCCAGTGCGCTCGCCCATTCCGGTCGCTGGTGCTCCAACGCCAACTCCGCCATCGCCTGATGGTCGTAAGGCACCTGACGGAACGTCACCTGCCATCGCTTGCCCACCTTCTCGATAATCGCGTAGCAGGCGTCAGGCGTGCCGATTTCCAGCGTATGCGGATAGGGTGTGACGTCGCGATAGCCGGGACCACCGACGCTGCCGGGATTGACGATCATGCGGCCGTCGCGAAGCCTGACGGCACGCGCGATGTGGGTGTGTGCGCAGAGAATCAGCGATTGCGTGATACCCCCCGCCTTCTCCTCGATGGCTTCGATCGGGGCCATATGCACGATGCCTTCGGGGGTCACCGCTTCCATCCAGTAGGTGTTGTCGTCATCGGGCGTCGCGTGAACGAGATAGACCTCGCCCTGATAAATCGTGCTGAAGGGCAGCGCGCGCAGCCAGTCCATCTGCTCTGGTTCTAGCTGACTGTGTGCCAGCCGATCGGACGGCCACATGTCGTCAAGCTTGTAGTCGGTGATGTAACGATCATGATTGCCGCGGACATTGGTGGCATTGAGGCCCATCATGATGTCCACCGCACGGCGCGCATCGAGCGCACCGCTGGCCATATCACCAAGATTGACGATGTCGGTGATGCCTTGGGTACGGATATCGGCGACAACCGCCTCAAGGGCAAAGTGGTTGCCGTGAACATCGGCAATGGCAGCGAAGCGCATCGAACCTCCCTAAAATCAAGCAAAGATCAATCAGAGATCACTTGTATCGATGCCGTTCTATGCAGGGAGCGTGCCGTTCTCCGCAAGTACATGACCGGCCAGATAGAGCGAGCCTGCAATCAGGATCCGCGGAGGCACTTCATAGGCGAGCCGGGTGAGGGATTGCAGCGCATCGGCGACGCTCGGCGCTGTCTCGACGCGCATGCCGAGACTCCGCGCGGCGTCGGCCAACGCATCCGGCGCCATGACGCCGTCGCGGCCGGGGATTTTCACCGCGATGATATGGCGGGTCTGGCCGGCGAAATTCGCCAGAAAGCCCGTCGCATCCTTGTTGGCCATCATGCCGGCGATCACCACCAGCGGCCGCGGCACGCGCTCTTCGAGATCGCCGAGCGCCGCCGCAATGACGCGCCCGCCATCGGCATTGTGACCGCCGTCGAGCCAGACTTCGGAATCGGCGGGCGCCGCCGCCACGAGCCTGCCCGATGTCAGCCGCTGCATCCGCGCCGGCCATTCGGCACGCGCCACACCGGTTTCATAGGCGGCAGGATCGATCTTGAAGATATCCAGCGCGCGCAATGTCGCAATCGCCAGACCCGCATTGCCGAACTGATGGCGCCCGAACAGCCGCGGCGCAGCGATATCCATCAGCCCGCGATCGTCCTGATACACCAGACGGCCACGCTCAATATTGACGTGCCATTCCTGCCCGGCGCTCACAAGTGGCGCGTGCATCCTGCGCGCCTGCTGTTCGATCACTTCGGTTGCATCAGGCGCTTGCTCGGCCGTGATGACCGCCACGCGGCGCTTGATGATGCCGGCTTTCTCGGCGGCGATCTTCGCGAGCGTATCGCCCAGAAAATCCGTGTGGTCGATGGTGATCGGTGTCAGCACGCAGGCGATGGGCGCTTCGATCACATTGGTCGCGTCGAGCCGCCCGCCGAGACCGACTTCGAGCAGCACGACGTCGGCGGGATGCTTCGCGAACAGATCGAACGCGACCGCGGTCTCGGCCTCGAACAACGTGATCGGTGCGCCGGCATTGACCGTCTCGACATGGGCGAAAGCCGCGCGCAATGCGTCGTCGCTCACCAATGTGCCGGCAAGCCGGATGCTCTCATTCATGCGGACGAGATGCGGCGAGGTATAGACGTGGACGCGCAGGCCTGCGGCCTCACAGATCGCGCGTAGATAGGCGATGGTCGAGCCCTTGCCGTTGGTGCCGGCAACATGGATCACCGGGGGCAGCTTGCGCTCGGGATTGCCGAGCTGCGCCATCAGCCACTGCATGCGGTCCAGCGACAGATCGATGGCGTTCGGATGCAGCTTCGAGAGCCGCGCCAGAATCTCGCCGAGGTCGGGCGACGATGGCGGCGCGGAGGTGCTCACGCGTGCGCGGCCGGCACCGCGTCCGGAGCCACGACGATCTCGGCCGGAATGCTCTCCGCGCGCGGCGGGCTCGCAATGGCCGGAGACTTCGTCAGCAGACGACAGAGGCGCGCCAGCGTCGGCTTCAGATCGTGGCGATGCACGACCATGTCGATCATGCCGTGGTCACGCAGATATTCGGCACGCTGGAAACCTTCCGGCAGTTTCTCGCGAATGGTCTGTTCGATCACGCGCGCACCGGCAAAGCCGATCAGCGCGCCGGGCTCGGCGATCTGCACGTCGCCGAGCATCGCATAGGACGCGGTGACGCCGCCGGTGGTCGGGTTGGTGAGCACGACGATGTAAGGCAGCTTGGCCTCGCGCAGCATCTGCACGCCGACGGTGGTGCGCGGCAGCTGCATCAGCGACAGAATGCCCTCCTGCATGCGCGCGCCGCCAGAAGCGGCGAAGACGATGAAGGGCGACTTCTTCTCGACGGCGAGCTCGAGCCCCCGCACCAGCGCTTCACCGGCAGCCATGCCGAGCGAGCCGCCCATGAAATCGAAATCCTGTACGGCGACGACGACGCCGGAGCCTTCCATCTTGCCGTAACCGACCTTGACCGAATCGTTCATGCCGGTCTTGGTGCGCGCATCCTTGATGCGGTCGACATATTTGCGCTCGTCGCGAAACTTCAGCGGATCGGCGATCACCTCGGGCAGCGCGACGTCGTACCAGGTCTCGTTGTCGAAGATCGACTTCATGCGGGCGGTGGCACCCATGCGCATGTGATAGTTCGAGCCGGGAATGACGAACTGATTGCTCTCAACGTCCTTGTAGAACACGAGCTGTCCGGTATCCGGGCACTTGATCCAAAGATTCTCGGGCGTCTCACGACGCAGGATGTTGCGGATTTTCGGCCGGACGACGTTGGTGAGCCAGTTCATATGTGTCTCCGCGTCGCTGAGATGATGCGTCGCTCTGATATCTATATGGCGGCCGGGACGGAGCCCGGCAACCGTTGTTCCCGGTTGATGGAGGCCAATTGTGGCTTATTCCGCAGCCTGTTTGGCCCCATGAACGCCCTGGGCGAGGGCTGCAGCCAGATCGGCGACCGCGCTGACAGTCCTGGCCGTGGCCTTGCCATCGGCGTCCAGCGAGCCTTTCAGCGCATCGATCAGCGCGGTGCCGACCACGGCGCCATTGGCATGCCGGGCGATGTCATGCGCGGCTTCCGGCGTCCGGATGCCAAAACCGACGCAGACCGGCAGCTTCGTATGACGCTTGATCCGCGCCACAGCCGTGCTCACGGCGGATGAATCCGCGCTGGCCGAGCCAGTGATGCCGGTGACCGAGACGTAATAGACGAAGCCCGAGGTGTTCGCGAGCACCGCCGGGAGGCGCTTGTCATCGGTGGTCGGCGTGGCCAGGCGGATGAAGTTCAATCCGGCTTTGATTGCCGGCAGGCAGAGCTCAGCGTCTTCTTCCGGCGGCAAATCGACGATGATCAGACCATCGACGCCGGCAGCCTTTGCGTCGGGCAGGAATTTATCGACGCCGTAGATATAGATCGGATTGTAGTAGCCCATCAGCACGATCGGCGTCTTGTTGTCGGAGCTGCGGAAGTCGCGCACGAGCTGCAAGGTCTTCTTCAGCGTCATGCCGGCCTGCAGTGCGCGGAGGCCCGCGGCCTGGATCGACGGGCCATCGGCCATCGGATCGGTGAAGGGCATGCCGATCTCGATGATATCGGCACCGGCTTTCGGCAGCGCCTTGACGATCTCGAGCGCGGTGGCGGGATCGGGATCGCCGGCCATCACGAAGGTGACGAATGCCGCGCGGCCTTCGGCCTTGAGTTCGGCGAAACGGGTATCGATGCGGGTGGTCACGACTGCCTGCCCTTCAGGATATCGCCGACCTGCGGGACGTCCTTGTCGCCGCGGCCGGAGAGGTTGACGACCATCAGGTGATCCTTCGGCAGCGTTGGCGCGAGTTCGCTCACCTTCGCGAGGGCATGCGCCGGCTCCAGTGCCGGGATGATGCCTTCGAGTTTCGACAGCAGCTGAAATGCGGTGAGCGCTTCTTCATCCGTCGCCGACAGATACTTCACGCGGCCGATCGTATGCAGCCACGAATGTTCGGGGCCGATGCCAGGATAATCGAGGCCCGCGGAGATCGAATGGCCTTCCTGGATCTGGCCGTCTTCATCCATCAAGAGATAGGTACGGTTGCCATGCAGCACGCCGGGACGGCCGCCAGCAATCGATGCGGCGTGCAGGTTGGTGAGCCCGTGGCCCGCCGCTTCGACGCCGTAGATGTCAACCGATGGATCGTCGAGAAACGGATGGAAGAGCCCCATCGCATTGGAGCCGCCGCCGATGCAGGCGATCAACGAATCCGGCAAACGACCTTCGATCTCCTGCATCTGCACACGAGTTTCCTCGCCGATGATCGACTGGAAGTCGCGCACCATCATCGGATACGGATGCGGGCCGGCGACGGTGCCGATGCAATAGAACGTGTCGTGCACATTGGTGACCCAATCGCGCAGCGCCTCGTTCATCGCATCCTTCAGCGTGCGCGCACCGACCTGCACCGGTACCACCTTGGCGCCGAGCATTTCCATGCGGATCACATTGGGCTGCTGACGCGCGACGTCCACCGCACCCATATAGACGATGCATTCGAGGCCGAAGCGCGCGCAGAGCGTCGCCGTCGCCACGCCATGCTGGCCAGCGCCGGTCTCGGCAATGATGCGCTTCTTGCCCATACGGCGCGCAACCATGATCTGGCCGAGCACATTGTTCACCTTGTGCGAGCCGGTATGGTTCAGCTCCTCACGCTTCAGATAGATTTTTGCGCCACCGAGATGTTCGGTGAGACGCTCAGCAAAATACAGCGGCGACGGGCGGCCGACATAGGCCTTGAGGTAACCGTCCATTTCCTTGCGGAAGGCGGGATCGGCCTTTGCATCCTCATAGGCCTTCTGCAGATCGAGGATCAGCGGCATCAGCGTCTCGGCGACGAAGCGGCCGCCGAAAATGCCGAAGTGACCGGTGTCGTCGGGACCGGACCGATAGGAATTGGGAATGGCTTGAGTCATCAGGTCGTCAACTCTTGCGTTGCGCGCGCGGCGCGGATGAAAGCGCGGATCATGTCGGGATCCTTGATGCCCGGCGCGCTTTCCACGCCGGACGAAATATCGACACCGCCGGCCCGCGTGATGCGCAGGGCCTCGGCGACATTGGCGGCAGTGAGGCCGCCCGATACCATGAAGGGCAGCTTCAGATCGAGGTCTTCGAGCAGATGCCAGTCGAAGACCTCACCGAGACCACCGGGACGCGTTGCATCCTTCGGCGGTTTGGCATCGAACAGGATGCGATCGCAGACCGCGGCATAGCCGGGCAATGCGGCGAGATCGGCCCTGGTCTCGACGGCGAGCGCCTTCATCACCGGAAGGCCGAACCTCTGTTTGATATCACGCACCCGCGCCACGCTTTCGTTGCCGTGGAGCTGCAGGATATCGGGCCTCAAGGCATCGATACTGTTTTCGAGATCCGCGTCGTCGGCATCCACCGACAGCGCGACCTTCACGGCGCGCCCCTTCGACTGCTTGCCCAAAGCCCGCGCAACATCGAGCGTGACGTGACGCGGCGACGGCGGGAAGAACACGAAGCCGACCATATCCGCGCCGCCGACCAGAGCCGCGTCGAGCGTCTCCGGAGTGGATAGGCCGCAGATTTTGACGATCAGAGACATGCTTCAAATGGCCGCTGGTAATACCGGGAATGGCGGGAAAAGCCTATGCGCGGGGTTCTACAACGTCGCGCCGGACTTGTCTCGCTCACCGGCCATATAGGAGGAACCCGGCGCCGGAAGCCGCTGCACACCGTTCCGTGACGTGGTCGCGGTATGGGCGCGCAGATCGGCCAGTTCTGCACGGGCCCGCCTGATATCGACCTCATGCTGACGTGCTGCGCGGCGCCAGTGCCCTTGCCTGAACCAGGTCGCCATTCCCCCTGCGATGACGCCCAGGATGGCCGACAGGATGATCACAACGAATAGCGGCAACGTGGCACCGACCGCGGGATCGCTGCTGTTGAACGGATCGAAGGAGACCGTGACCATATGACGGTTGGCGACGGCGAACACGACGAAGACGATCGCGAGGGGGATGATCAGCAGGGCTGAGAAGAATTTGCGCATCAACGTCTCTCGCGAAGGCGATGCGGGCGCGCATTCCGCTAATTGGCTCAGACCTGTCGGCCCGAATGCGCGCGACCTCAAAGTTCTTTATGACGCCGCGCTGGCTTCCGGCGCACCATTCTCACGGTTGAGCCGCTCGCGCATTTCCTTGCCGGTCTTGAAGAACGGAACGCTCTTCTGGTCTACCGGAACATGCTCGCCAGTCCGCGGATTGCGGCCTGCGCGGGCCGGGCGATGCTTCACCGAGAATGCACCGAAGCCGCGGAGTTCGACACGGTCACCGCGTGCCAGCGCAGCCACGATCTCATCGAGAATCGCATTCACGATGTTCTCAACATCCCGCTGGTAGAGGTGCGGGTTATGCTCAGCGATGCGTTGAACGAGTTCGGATTTGATCATCGAGACGTTGGACTCTGAACGGGAGGATGCATTTCCGTGAAAATGCCTTGAACTGTCAAGACGCTAAATGAATTCGGGCACCTTCGAAAATGCGTGACAAATGCCCGAAACCGTTGTTGCAGCCTTCCTTGCAGTGCAGAAAGAACAGGACGAGCAGTTCCCTAGTTGGTGGTGGCCGGCCGCCACAGCGCCAGCATGCCATCGAGACCGAAGCCGTCCATGGCCTGCGCGAGGCCCGCCTGCTCGACTTGCCGCGCGATCGCGTTGAGACCCACTGCATCGAGTGTGATCGTCGCAGCAGCGCGCAGGAAGGTGAAATCGCTGAATTTAGGCGTCAGCTTGAAGTCGCGAACCGGCAGGTCGCTCTTGATCTTCTTCTCGGATACCAGCCACGCCACGGCGGCTTTCTCGTCGCCAAGCTGATCAATCAGCTTGAGGTCCACGGCCTGGCGTCCCGTGAAAACACGGCCATCGGCGACTTTCTGTAGTTGCGCGTCATCCATGGCGCGGCGGCTCTGCACAAGTCCCCGGAACCAGCCATAGGAGTCCTTCACGAGCGATTCCAGCGCTGCCCGCGCCTCCGGGCTGGTCGGCTCGAAACCATTGGGCGCCGCCTTCAGGGGCGAAGATTTGACCTGCTCGACCTCGACACCGACGGTCTTCATCAACCCCGTGAAATTGGGAAACTGGAACAGAACACCGATGGAGCCGACCAGCGAGCTCTGCTGCGCAACGATATGGTCGGATGCGAGTGCCGCGATGTAGCCGCCCGATGCGGCCAGGCCCTCGACCACAACGACCATCGGTTTCTTGGCCTTGAGGCGCATCAGCGCGTCATAGAGCTGCTCGGAGCCAGCCGTGGTGCCGCCCGGCGAATTGATATGTACCACCACCGCCGCCGCCGATGACTTCTCCAGCCGCTCCAGCGCCTCGACGCGATCATTGTTGCTCTGGATCAGGCCCTCGATCTTGATGCGCGCAATCGCCCCCGACGACGACAGCGCCTCGGAGCCCGACCGTGTCACGACGACGCCGACGACGACCACAGCAGCGACCGCGGCCAGCACCGCTGCCACGCGCCAGAACGTCAGCTTGCGACGTATCCTGCGGCGATCGACGATCACATCGGAATCAAGCGACATCGGAAATCTCCTGGAAGCCCTCGGGAGAGCTTGCGTCTGGCGGATGCTGCATCTGTCGTCCGGGCAGCGTTTACTTGAGGTATCTCAAATACATCAATTGCGAGGCAATATGAAGAAAACATGGTCGAAACAGCCAAAAGGGCCCCGGTGAAACCGGGGCCCAATTGGTAGCAACAAGTGAGTCGAAACTTACTTGCGCGCTTACTTGTCGGTGCTCTGCTTGAGCGCCTTGCCGAGAATGTCGCCGAGGGTCGCGCCCGAATCCGACGATCCGTACTGCGCGATGGCTTCCTTCTCTTCTGCCACTTCGAGAGCCTTGATCGACACCTGGACCTTACGGGCCTTCTTGTCGAACTGGATCACGCGGGCATCGACCTTTTCGCCAACAGCGAAACGCTCAGCGCGCTGATCCGAACGCTCGCGCGCCAGTTCCGAACGCTTGATGAAGGTCGTGAAGTCGGTGCCGGCGATCTGAACGTCGATGCCGGATTCCTTCACTTCGATCACTTCGCAAGTCACGACAGCGCCCTTCTTGACGTCGCCCGGCTCTGCGAAGGGGTCGCCTTCGAGCTGCTTGACGCCGAGCGAGATGCGCTCCTTCTCGACATCCACGTCGAGGACGATGGCCTTGACCATGTCGCCCTTCTTGAAGTTATCGATGACCTGCTCACCCGGCTGCTTCCAGTCGAGGTCGGAGAGATGGACCATGCCGTCCACGTCGCCTTCGAGACCCAGGAACAGACCGAACTCGGTCTTGTTCTTGACTTCGCCTTCGACGGTCGAACCGACCGGGAACTTCTCGACGAACACTTCCCACGGATTGCGCATGGTCTGCTTGAGACCGAGCGAAATGCGGCGCTTGACGCTGTCGACTTCGAGAACCTGCACTTCGACTTCCTGCGAGGTCGAAACGATCTTGCCGGGGTGCATGTTCTTCTTGGTCCACGACATCTCCGACACGTGGATCAGGCCTTCGATGCCCGGCTCCAGTTCGACGAATGCGCCGTAGTCGGTGATGTTGGTGACGCGCCCCGAGAAGCGTGCGTTCAGCGGGTACTTCGCCTCGATGCCCTGCCACGGATCGTCGAGCAGCTGCTTCATGCCGAGCGAGATACGGTGGGTCTCGTGGTTGATCTTGATGATCTTGACCTTGACCGTCTGACCGATGGTGAGCACTTCGGTCGGATGGTTGACGCGGCGCCACGCGATATCGGTGACGTGCAGCAGGCCGTCGATACCGCCGAGGTCAACGAACGCACCGTAATCGGTGATGTTCTTGACGACGCCGTCGATGACCTGACCCTCTTCGAGGTTCTGGACCAGTTCCTGACGCTGTTCGGCGCGGGTCTCTTCGAGAACCGTGCGACGCGACACGACGATGTTGCCGCGGCGACGATCCATCTTGAGGATCTGGAACGGCTGCGAGTTGTTCATCAGCGGAGCCACGTCGCGGATCGGACGGATGTCCACCTGCGAACGCGGCAGGAAGGCCACTGCGCCGTCGAGATCGACGGTGAAGCCACCCTTGACCTGGTTGAAGATGACGCCGTGAACCTTCTCGTTGTTGTTGAAGGCCTTCTCGAGCTTGCCCCAGCTCTCTTCGCGGCGGGCCTTGTCGCGCGACAGAACGGCTTCGCCCAGTGCGTTTTCGATCCGGTCGAGGAACACTTCGACTTCGTCGCCGACCTTGAGTTCGCTGTCACGGCCGGGACCGGCGAATTCGCGCAGTGCCACACGGCCTTCAGTCTTCAGGCCGACGTCGATGACGGCCATGTCCTTTTCAATCGCAACCACGATGCCCTTGATAACAGAGCTTTCCTGAAGGTTGCCGCCCGCGAAGGACTCGTCGAGCATTGCCGCGAAATCATCGCGGGAAGGATTATACGAAGAAGCAGTCGAAGCCATTTGTTCTCCAGATGCGGGTATCGCCGGCCGTTCGGGTTAATGGGCGTCTCAAATGTGAAGTGTCAGGGGTCCGCAACCTCTAACGACCGCCTTGCAGGAGGATGCAAGAACGGGCCGGCAGCATGCCTTCACGATCGAAACGTGGGTAGGGTCTTGATGGTGTCCGGAGCCTGAAGCGCGTATCGCAGCTCGAGATCGGGAGCGGGCTTTCCTCCAATGACGGCAACGGTTTTGTCTGACGTCTTTCGGAAAGAAAGAAAAATCAGACCCGTTGCCGGCCCGCTCGGACGGCCTCGACAATGTCGATGGCGGCCCGGACGCCGCCTTCTATATCCAAATTGGAGTTATCCAGCAAGTATGCATCCGTGGCCGGCTTCAGAGGCGCAATCGGGCGGTTCTGGTCGCGTTCGTCGCGCCTGACGATATCCGCCAGCACGGCGGCCTCATCGGCCACCTCGCCCCGTCCGAGAGCCTCCAGGGTGCGCCGGCGGGCGCGGACCCTGGCATCGGCGACGACGAAGATCTTCACGTCGGCATGGGGGCAGATCACGGTTCCAATGTCCCGGCCGTCGAGCACCGCACCCGGCGGATCCTCGGCAAAACGCCGCTGGAAGTTCAAAAGGACCTCCCGCACCCGGGGGATGGCCGAGACCACAGAGGCCGCATCACCGACTTCCTGGGTCTTCAGCGCCGGATTGCCGAATTTCTCGGGATCGAGCTCACTGGCGACAGCCACGGCCTGCGCCTCATCGGTCAGGTCCGCGCCAAGATCGAGCATCGCCTTGGCGACCGCGCGATAGATCACGCCGGTATCGAGGTGCCGGTAACCGTAATGGTGCGCAAGCCGTTTGCCCAGCGTGCCTTTTCCGGATGCGGCGGGACCGTCGATAGCAATAATCATGCGTTGCGCGTGCTCGTCTTGTCACGATGAATGGCGGTGGATCGGGAGTCAGGCTCGCGCGACCTGCGCGGGCTTAGCACCCGTCTCCGGAAATATCCACGCCGGCAACCTCAGGAGAAATCAGCACCCAGCCGACGCATCATCGGGATGAAATCGGGGAAGCTGGTGGCGATGAATGTCGTGTCATCGATGGTCACCGGTCTGTCGGAAGCGAGGCCCATGGCCAGCGCCGACATGGCGATGCGGTGATCCATATGGGTGGCAACGAGGCCGCCACCGGCAACACGGCCATTGCCGTGCACGATGAGGTCGTCGCCAACGATCTCGACATTGACGCCGTTGACCCGCAGCATCGCCGCAGTGGCTTCCAGACGGTCGGATTCCTTCACACGCAGCTCCTGCAGCCCGCGCATGATGGTCGTGCCCTCTGCGAAAGCCGCAGCCACCGCCAGCACCAGATATTCATCGATCATCGACGGCGCGCGCTCCGGCGGCACTTCGACGCCGTGCAGCTTCGACGCTGTGATCCGGAACTGCGCCATCGGTTCGCCGGCATCGCCGCGGATATCGCTTTCCTCGATGGATGCGCCCATCTCGCGCAACGTCGTGAACAGCCCGGTGCGCAGCGGATTGGTCATCACATCGGTGAGCACGATCTCGGAGCCCGGCACGATCAATGCCGCAACCATCGGGAATGCTGCGGAGGACGGATCTGCCGGCACCACGACATCGGCACCCTTCAATTCGGGCTGGCCGGTGAGCGTGATCTTGCGGCCGTGCGCGCCTTCTTTTTCGGAAGTAATCTCGGCGCCGAAATGCTTGAGCATCAGCTCGGTGTGGTCCCGGCTGGCCTCGGTCTCGATGACCGTGGTGGTGCCCGGGGCCGACAGGCCGGCCAGCAGCACGGCTGACTTGATCTGGGCGGAGGCGACCGGGGTGCGATAGACGATCGGCAGCGGATCACGCGCGCCTTTGAGCGTCAGCGGCAGACGCCCGCCGTCCTCGCTCGCGGTGACCTTGGCGCCCATCAGCTCCAACGGATCAACGATCCTGCGCATCGGTCGGCTGCGCAGCGACGCGTCGCCATCGAATGTCGCCTCGATCGGACAGCCCGCGACAGCCCCCATCACCAGCCGGCACCCGGTACCCGAATTGCCGAAATCCAGCGGCGCCTTGGGCGCGGCGAAGCCGGCAACGCCGACGCCGTTGACCTTCCACGCAAAATCGCCTGTTCGTTCGACCTTGGCGCCCAGCGCCTGCATCGATTTGGCGGTATTCAGGACGTCCTCGCCTTCCAGCAGCCCCGTGATCCGGGTCTCGCCGACCGCCAGCGCACCCAGAATAAGGGCCCGGTGCGAGATCGACTTGTCGCCGGGCACGCGGGCAGAGCCGCGCAGGGCACCGGATTTTCGCGCTGTCAGCGGGGTCGGCTGGGCGGCGGCTGTGTCTGATTGGGTCAAGATTGTGTTCCTTCGCGCAGGCGGCTCGTAGCATATGAGCCACGCTGCGTCACGCAGCGGTCATTCTCACGCAAACCGCTATTGACAGGGGCGCGTCAACTAGCCAAGTGAAGCACCGTTTTTCAAAAAATCCCCAGGACCCTTCACGTGGCCAAATCCGATCTCGGAACCAAACGCATTTGCCCCACGACGGGCAAGAAGTTCTACGACCTCAACAAGAGCCCGGTGATTTCGCCTTATACGGGCGAGGTTGTGCCGATTGCGCCGATTGCGCCGCCGCGGACCCGCGCGGATGCAGCCGCACGCGCAGCTGCAGCATCTGCCGCCGCAGAAACTCCGGAAGCCGCCGAGAGCGAAGAATTGGTCTCGCTGGAGGAAGCCGACGCCGAGGAAAATACCGGCAAGAAGGCTGCCGTGCTGGAATCCGAGGACGATATCGAAGTCGATGACACCATCGATGACGATGAGGACGATGATTCGACCTTCATTGCCGACGAAGAAGAAGGCGATGAGGACGTGACCGACATCATCGGCGACGTCTCGGGCGACGAAGAAAGTTAAGCTCAGAAGAGACTTGAGATCACTCCTGATATGTGATCTTGGTTTGCCGCGCGACGCCCCACCCAGTGCGTCGCAGGTATTGGGGCCATAGCTCAGCTGGGAGAGCGCTTGCATGGCATGCAAGAGGTCGGCGGTTCGATCCCGCCTGGCTCCACCATCCTTCGCTCGCTTCGCGAGCTTCGGCTCGGCAAGCCCTACTCCAAACCATCGGACGCGAAGCGAGCGAAGGATGTCCCGCCGTAGCCCACAGGGCGTAGGCGGACCTCGGCAGCTGTTCTCCAAAAATTCTCAATGCTTAAACTTCGCAATTAAACTGCCTTCATCATTCGATGCTCTTCTCGCGCCTGTGGGACACGCCGATGAAGTATGTCTACATCCTCGAAAGCCTCGACTCGGAGCACTTCTACATCGGCATCGCAGACGATTTACGAGCCCGGCTCACGAAGCATAATGCGGGCGAAGTAACGCACACCTCCAAATACCGGCCCTGGCGAATCAAAACCTACGTCGCCTTCAGTGATGAAAAGCAGGCATTCGCGTTCGAGAAGTACCTCAAGTCCGGATCAGGCCGCGCCTTCGCGAAAAAACGCCTCTAACTCCGCAGGCAGGCGCCACACCGCTAATCCCCGAGCGCTGCGTTCAGCCGATCACGTAGCGCCACGAGTTCATTTTTCATCGCGGCCATTTCGCCGAGCGTGCAGGCTGACGCTGCGAGAATTCCCTGCGGCACGGCCTTGGCTTTTTCACGCAGCGCCTGACCTTGCGCCGTCAATGCGATCAGCATCTGCCGCTCGTCTTCGATGCTGCGGGTGCGTTTGATCAGGCCGGCCGCTTCCAGCCGCTTCAACAGCGGCGTCAGCGTGCCGGAATCGAGAAACAGCCGCTCGCCGATGTCCTTCACCGGCACATTGTCCTGCTCCCACAGCACCAGCATCGCCAGATATTGCGGATAGGTCAGCTTCAATCGGTCCAGCAGCGGCTTGTAGACGCGGTTGAACGCGTGGCCGGTCGAATAGACGGCAAAGCAGAGCTGGTTATCGAGCTGCAGCAGCGGAACAGGTGCGGGTTTCTTGGCCATGATTATCTCCGGAGCTTATCTGGCCACAGGTGATCCCAGGCCCAAACCCCTTCACGATCAGTTGAGCACAATTCGATTGCCCCGTCCATTTTATGTATTGCGCACAATCTAATTGTGCGCAATTATGATAGGGCAAGACACAAACAACGAGGAGACCCACCATGTCTGTCAACGTGCTCTACAAGACCAGCGCCAAGGCAACCGGCGGCCGCGATGGCCACGCCGCTACGCTTGATGGCGCGCTCGACGTCAAACTCACCACGCCGAAGGAACTCGGCGGCGCAGGCGGCGCCGGCAACAATCCCGAGCAGCTGTTCGCGGCCGGCTATGCTGCCTGTTTCATCGGCGCGATGAAGTTCGTGGGCTCGCAGGGCGGCCCCAAGGTGCCCGCAGACGTTTCGGTCACCTCCACGGTGGGCATCGGTCCGCGCTCGGCTGGTGGTTTCGGCCTCGATGTCGAACTCGCGGTCTCCCTGCCGGGTCTGGCGCGCGCAGAAGCTGAAGCGCTGGTCGAGAAAGCGCATCAGGTCTGCCCGTATTCCAACGCCACACGCGGCAATATCGACGTCCGCACCGTGATCGTCTGAGTTACGGCGACGCAAGCGAATTAACTCTCGATACGAACGGGCTCGGCCATCGGCCGAGCCCGTTCGCGTTCGTCTGGCGGTTGCGCCATACCCTCGCTCTGGCCATAGCCGCTGCCCGGACAAGGCCATTGCTGACCAGCCGGAAGCCCGCTAGCTCTGACAGCCCTTACATGCTCTCTGGCATAAAAATATCCCAACGACACTTGAGAGAAGGCTGATTGAATGAGCTTGCCCATAGCTCCCGGCGCGATTGCCGGCCTGCGCGTGATCGATCTGTCGCGCGTTCTTGGCGGACCCTATTGCACCCAGATTCTGGCCGACCACGGCGCTGACGTCGTCAAGGTCGAGCCGCCCGCCGGCGACGAGACTCGCGACTGGGGCCCCCCCTTCCACGACGACGATGCGGCCTATTTCATCGGCACCAACCGCAACAAGCGTTCGATCGGTCTCGACCTCGCCTCCGACGGCGGTCGTAGTGTGCTGATGCGGATGCTCGAAAATGCCGACGTGATGATCGAGAACTTCAAGCCCGGCACGCTCGACAAATGGGGAATCGGCAACGATTTCCTGCGCGAGAAATTCCCGCAGCTGATCCATTGCCGCATCTCCGGCTTCGGCGGCGACGGCCCACATGGCGGGCACCCCGGCTATGACGCGATCATCCAGTCGATGGTCGGCCTGATGGCATCGACCGGCTCGCAGGAAAGCGGCCCGACCCGCATCGGCGTCGCGCTCGTCGACATGGCGACCGGTCTCTATGCCTGCGTCGGGATCCTGATGGCGCTCGCCGAGCGTGCCAAATCGGGGCTCGGTCAATTCGTCGAGGCGACACTGTACGAAACCGGCCTCGCGATCATGCATCCGCATACCGCGAACTATTTCTACAATGGCGGCAAGCCGCCGGCGCTGACCGGCAACGAACATCCGAACCTGGTGCCCTACGCCGTGTTCGCTGCCCGCGACGGCAACATCTTCATGGGCGTCGGCAATGACGGCACCTTCCGGAAGCTGTGCCGCGAACTTGGCAAGCCGGAACTCGGCACGGACGTGCGCTTCGCACGCAACCGCGACCGCGTACAGAATCGCGATGCACTGCGGGCCGAACTGGAAGCGATCCTGAAGGATCACGACAGCGCGCCGCTGTGCGAGCGTCTGCTTGGCGCCGGCCTCCCCGCCGGTCCAGTGCAGTCGATCGACAAGGCGCTCGCCAATGCGCACACGAAGCATCGCGGCGATATCATCGAAAAGGACTGGTACAAGGGCGTCGCCTCGCCGGTCCGCTTCGACCGCACCAAAGCGAGCCTGCGCCACGTGCCGCCGAAGTTCAACGAGCACTTCAACGAGATCCTCACCGAGTTCGGCTACTCCGGTGATGAGATCAAGGAGCTGGTTGCCAAAGGAACCGTGAGCGGCTCCGAGCGCAAGCGATAAGAACAACACGGGGCTGCGCGATCCGCAGCCCCGTTCGTCTTCGACTTTTTGCGGCTTCCCAACGCCGCCATTTCCCGCCTAGCATCCGCGCTGTCAAAATGTCGCATGCACGTCATCCGGCGCAGCTTTGTTGCAACGAGACGATGACGGCTAATGGGAGAAACTGGATGATCCGCCCCCAATTCGCACTCGCCACTCTGTTCGCATGCACGCTGGCGCTCGCTTCGCCCGCGCAAGCGGTGACCGAGATCCAGTGGTGGCACGCGATGACCGGCGGCAACAACGACATCGTCAACAAGCTCGCGGCTGACTTCAATGCCAGCCAACCGGACTACAAGGTGGTCCCGACCTTCAAGGGCAGCTATCCCGACACCATGAATGCCGGCATCGCAGCATTTCGCGCCGGCACCGCACCGCACATCCTGCAGGTCTTCGAGGTCGGTACCGCGACCATGATGAGCGCCAAGGGCGCCGTCAAACCTGTCTACCAGCTGATGAAGGATGCGGGCGAGCCGTTCGATCCGATCAACTACCTGCCCGCGATCACCGGCTACTACTCGACATCGAAGGGCGAAATGC
This sequence comes from Tardiphaga sp. OK246, assembly GCF_900188215.1. Taxonomy (NCBI): domain Bacteria; kingdom Pseudomonadati; phylum Pseudomonadota; class Alphaproteobacteria; order Hyphomicrobiales; family Nitrobacteraceae; genus Tardiphaga; species Tardiphaga sp. OK246. Next base: position 98,997 of record NZ_FZOX01000005.1, on the reverse strand, counting down.
TGTCGTTTCCCTTCAACTCATCGTCGATGGTGATGTGGGTCAATCTGGATGCGCTGAAGAAGGCCAATATTGCCGAGATTCCCAAGACCTGGCCCGAAGTGTTTGAGGACGCCAAGAAGCTCAAGGCGGCCGGCTATGCGACCTGCGGCTTCTCCAATGCCTGGGCGACCTGGGCCAATATCGAGCAGTTCTCGGCATGGCATAACGTGCCGATTGGCACGAAAGCGAACGGGCTCGACGGCTTCGACACCGAGCTGAAATTCAATTCGCCACTGCATGTCAAACATCTGCAGACGCTGATCGAATTGCAGAAGGACAAGACCTACGATTATTCCGGTCGCGCCAATGCCAGCGAGAGCCGCTTCGGCTCCGGCGAATGCCCGCTCTTCATGACCTCGTCCGGCTATTACGCGACGGCGAAGGGCACCGCCAAATTCGCCTTCACCTCGGTGCCGATGCCCTACTATCCCGACGTCACCGGCGCGCCGCAGAATTCGATCATCGGCGGTGCCTCGCTGTGGGTGATGGGCGGCAAGAAGCCCGACGAATACAAGGGCATCGCCAAGTTCTTCAGCTTCCTGTCCGACACAGATCGTCAGGCCAAGCTGCATCAGGAGTCCGGCTATCTCCCGATCACCAAGGCCGCCTATGAAAAGACCAAGACCGACGGTTTCTATGACAAGAACCCGATCCTGCAGACCCCACTGAAGGAGCTGACCAACAAGGAGCCGACCGAAAATTCGCGCGGCCTGCGGTTCGGCAACATGGTGCAGTTGCGAGACATCTGGTCCGAAGAGATCGAGGCTGCGCTGGGTGGCCAGAAGACGGCACAACAGGCACTCGACACCGCCGTGAGCCGTGGCAACGCCATGTTGCGGACCTTCGAAAAGACTGCGAAGTAGTATTCAAGCGGACGCTGTCGTTGCCCGGCCTCGCGCGCAATTGCGCGCTTGGACGGGCGATGACATGAGCAGAATGAGGCTGCTTTCTGGGGCACGACGAACTGCATGGAAAAGTCCGCGGTCTTCAAGGGTAAGCTGCTGCCATATTTGTTGCTCGTGCCGCAGCTGGTCATCACCCTGGTGTTTTTCTACTGGCCGGCCAGCCAGGCTGTCTGGCAATCGTTTTTGCGCGAGGACGCGTTCGGCCTGAACTCGGAATTCATCGGGCTGGAGAACTATCAGGCGCTGCTGGCCCAGCCGGAATACTACAAGGCAATGGCGACGACCGTGGTGTTCTCGTCGCTGGTCGCGGCGCTCTCGCTGTCGATCGCATTGTTGTTCGCCACCCAGGCCGACAAGAATCTGAAAGCGGCACCGACCTTCAAGGTCATGATGATCTGGCCCTATGCGGTGGCGCCGGCCGTCGCCGGCGTGCTGTGGCTGTTCATCTTCCATCCCTCCCTCGGCACCATGGCACGACCGCTGCGCATGATGGGCTTCAACTGGAATCCGATGTTGAACGGCAACCACGCCATGGCGCTCGTCGTCATGGCCGCGGTGTGGAAGCAGATCGCCTATAATTTCCTGTTCTTCCTGGCTGGCCTGCAGGCGATCCCGCGCAGCGTACTCGAGGCCGGGGCGATTGATGGCGCCGGGCCGTATCGGCGATTCTGGACGATCACGTTCCCGTTGCTGTCGCCGACCACGTTCTTCCTGCTGGTCGTCAACGTCGTCTACGTCTTCTTCGACACTTTCGGCATCATCGACGCGGTCACCGGCGGCGGGCCGGCCGGGGCGACGACCACCATGGTCTACAAGGTCTATGCCGACGGCAGGCTCGGCGGCGACCTCGGCGGATCAGCTGCGCAGTCGGTGATCCTGATGGTGATCGTGATCGCGCTCACGGCCATCCAGTTTCGCTACGTCGAGCGCAAGGTGCAGTACTGATGGTCGAACACCGCCGCTGGAACGACATCCTCGCTTACGCGATCCTGACTTTCGGCGTGTTCATCGTCGTCTTCCCGGTCTATGTCGCGCTGATCGCCTCGACCCATGACGCAGCAACGGTGGTCAACGGCAACATGCCGATGCTGCCGGGCAGTCATACGCTGGAGAACTATTACCGGGCCATCTTCGTCGGCGGGTCGCGCGCCAGCCGCGAGCCGGTCGGCCATATGCTGATGAACTCGTTCGTCATGGCAATGGGCATCGCGCTCGGCAAGATCGTGATCTCGATCCTCTCCGCCTATGCCGTGGTGTATTTCCGTTTTCCGTTCCGCCAGACGGCTTTCTGGATCATCTTCGTGACGCTGATGCTGCCGGTCGAGGTCCGTATCTATCCGACCTACAAGGTAATCGCCGATCTGAAGATGCTCGACACCTATGCCGGGCTGATCCTGCCGTTGATCGCATCGGCCACCGGCACGCTGCTGTTTCGCCAGTTCTTCATGACCATCCCCGATGAACTGCTCGAAGCCTCGCGCATCGACGGCGCCGGCCCCTTTCGCTTTTTCAAGGATACGTTGCTGCCGCTGTCGGTCACCACAATGGCAGCGCTGTTCGTGATCCAGTTCATCTATGGCTGGAACCAGTATCTGTGGCCGCTTCTGATCACGACGCAAGAATCCATGCAGACCATCGTCACCGGCATCAAGAAAATGCTGACGACGACGGATGAACTCGCTGAATGGCAGCTCGCGATGGCGACGGCGATTCTTGCGATGGTGCCTCCTGTCGCCGTGGTGGTGTTCATGCAGCGGCTGTTCGTGCGTGGCCTGGTCGAGACGGAGAAGTAAGTTCAGATGGCCAATGTTTCGCTGCGCAACGTCCGTAAGACCTATCCCGGCGGCTTCGAGGCCATCAAAGGCATCGATTTCGATATCGGTGACGGCCAGTTCTGCGTGCTCGTCGGGCCAAGCGGCTGCGGCAAGTCAACCTTGCTGCGCATGGTTGCCGGCCTCGAAACCGTCACCTCCGGCGAGGTCGATATTGGCGGCCGTATCGTCAACGAGATCGAGCCGGCGGATCGCGACATCGCCATGGTGTTTCAGAATTACGCGCTCTATCCGCATATGAGCGTCTACAACAACATGGCCTACGGCCTGCGCAACAGGGGCATGCCGAAGCCGGAGATCGATACGCGCGTACGCGAAGCCGCTCAGACACTCGAACTCGCCGGCATGCTCGATCGCAAGCCCAGACAATTGTCCGGCGGCCAGCGCCAGCGCGTTGCCATGGGCCGCGCCATCGTCCGCCAGCCGAAAGTGTTCCTGTTCGACGAGCCACTGTCCAATCTCGATGCTAAGCTGCGCGTTGCCATGCGGGTCGAAATCCGCAAGCTGCAACGTCGCCTCAAGACGACGTCGATCTACGTCACCCACGATCAGTTGGAGGCGATGACGCTGGCGGATATTCTGGTGGTAATGAACGGCGGCCAGGTCGAGCAGATCGGCAGTCCGCTCGATATCTACCGCAAGCCGGCGACCACTTTCGTCGCCTCCTTTATCGGCGCGCCGCCGATGAACCTGATCAAGCTGGGCGGCGATGAGATCCGTGCGCAGTTCGCCGGCGACAGCCGCAGCGCCGCCGACGCCGGTATCCTGGGCGTCCGGCCGGAAGACCTTGCGATTTCCGGCGCGGCCGCAACTGACGGCGGCATCACGCTGAACCTGACGGTCGAGGCCATCGAACGGGTCGGCGCGGAAACCTTCGTCTATGGCACCCGCGCGCGGGCCGAGAAGGCCGTCAGCGCCACTCCGGGCGAGCTGCCCGAGGGCGAGGTCATCGTGCGTATCCCCGGCCAGGATGCCCCGGCCATCGGTGCTTCGATCCGCGCCACGGCTTCCCGCGACAAACTGCACCTGTTCAGCGCTAACGGCCGTAACCGGATCGATATCTGATCGGTTTCAAGGCCTTAGTAACGGTTTCCCGGCAATTTAGAGGTGCTTGAACCGGGCTTTGGCATGCCCATATTGTTGATTGACCGGTTGGCAGAGTGCCGATTGGCCAGGGGTGCCGTAAGGGCCCCTCAAAGTCGCTTCGAGAGGGCTTTGTAGGTATGTCTCGTGTTCCTTCGTTATCTAGTCCGTTCCTTTTGGGATTCGACGAGATTGAGCGTGCGCTCGATCGCGTCGTCAAAGGCGCCGACGGTTATCCTCCTTACAACATCGAGCGGTGCGACCGTAACAACGGTCAACCCGAACGCCTGCGGATCACGCTGGCGGTCGCAGGTTTCACCCGCGATCAGCTCGATGTGACCACCGAGGAAAACCAGCTCGTGATACGGGGCCGCCAGCAGGACGACAAGACCCGGCAATACATCCATCGCGGCATCGCCGCGCGCCACTTCCAGCGCACCTTCGTGCTGGCAGAGGGGATGCTGGTGCTGGGTGCGGATCTAAAGAACGGGCTGTTGTCGATTGATCTGGCCAAGCCTGAGCCTGAAAGGGTCATTAAGACAATCGCTATCAATGAACACGAATAATGCATGATGCGACAAACTGGTTTCCGGTTTTCGATCAGGTCATGCATCCTGAGTATGGAACGAGTAGCGGACTCGACCGCTTGATCTCATAGAAGGAGTCGAGACGATGACTGAAGTTGTTACGATCAATGAAAATGCCGCCGTCACCACCGAAGCATTGGCGCATCTGGGCGAAGGTATGATCGCCTATGTGAAGCCGGTTCGCTCGGAAGATGTGCCGGGACTGTTCCCGCAGGCGCCGGAGATTGCGCCCGGATTGCAGCTGTTCGCGCTGCACGCCGCCGACGGCACGCCGATCATGCTCACCGACAGCCGTGAAGCGGCGATCGCGAATGCATGGAGCCAGGAATTGCAGACCGTCAGCGTTCACTAACGCGAACTGGCCAGCATGCAGACGTTAGGATGCGCGGTGACAGCCGCGTATCCCAATGTCGAGTATCCCAGCGTCCAAACGACGCGCAGGCGCTCGGCTTGCATGACGCGGTATCTATTTAACCCGTCGTCAATATCGTGAGCACATCGGACGCAATCGATCCGCACGCGACCTCATCCGCTGCGCCATCTGATAAACTGATCCCCCTATCAATAGCAATCTGGATATCCGACGCGATGGCATCATCGCGCCTGATCTTTGCTGCCGTTTCACAGAAGAAAATGGTGACCACGCATTCACCATGACTTGAGAAAATCTGGTCATGTTGAGATTCGAGGTCGCCATGAATGGATCGACACAAGCCCAGATAGTTCAAGTCGAAGACTTGCTACGGAGCTTCGGTGCAACGATCACCGCTCCGAAATCAGAGGCAGTTCCCCGGACCGGCTCCTGGGGTTTTGATAGTCGGCCAGTGATCGCAGCCTGTTTCGCGATCCTCGTCTTTGCACCGGGCTGCGCAGCTGCCACCGTATTCCTGATGCGCGCCGACGGTACCGTCCCTCCCATCATCGCCCCCGATAGCAACCCGCCTTTCGTTACCAAGTCAGACCGCTTGCCGCTCGGGCAATGGAGTATCGAGGCCATTCAGAGCCTCGGCACTCTAAATAACGCGCGCGTTGCGGCGGCTGCCGCACTCGCAGATCCCATATTTCTCTCACCGATCCTGATCCGCGGCAGCCTCGAGGACGGCACGCTCACGACCTTCGCTGAGCCCGCGGCCATGCCTGGGCCGACCATGCTGCTGTCAAAGCTGCGGGTGAAGCGTGACGTCCGGCGCCCCAAGCCACCCAAACTCGTCGCCGAAATCACTCACCCTGAGCCGCCACAACCAACCTTCTTCGAAAAGCTGTTCGGACGACGTTTCAACTAACTCAGTCACTCACAAGCGAGGAACACAATGCAAAACACTGCCGCGATGAACTCGGACGTCAAAGCTCTCCTCACTTTGCTGTTGCTGAAGACCGGCACCAGTTCGCCGGAGATTCACAATGCTCTGCAGCTTGCTGCCGCATCGCGGGTAATGATGGCGGAAGAATATGCCAATCCGATGCGCACGCAGGGCATAGAAACTTCAGGCAGCAACGTCGCCAAGCTTCGTCCCGTAACCGCCGTCAACGTTCCTGAAACGTCAGCGGCCGTGCGACGCATGAAGCAGAGCGCAGACGCGATGAATTCCGACGTCAAGGCGCTGCTGACGTTGCTGCTGCTCAAGAGCGGCGCGGATTCCAACGAGATCCAGACAGCACTGCGGATGGCAGCATCATCGCGCGCAGTCGCTGCAGCGGATGAAGCAGAATCGATCCGTGCCGAAACGCAGGCCGAAGCTGCCTCTGCAGCCATGAACGAGCTCGCATCGATCACCGCGCGGCAGGCGGTGCGCAACGAATCGCTCGCTCCAATCTCGGCCAAGGAATTCGCGGCGTAGGCTGGCAAGGCCAACCAGCCTTCTATCTCCGCGCAAGCAGGGATCTGGTTCGGAATAGGAGAATCGCCCGGTCCAACCGGGCGATTCCAGCGTAAGCTGCGGGATGAGCCGGTTAGGCGGCTGTCGCCGGCGGCAAAGCGAGCACCGAATAAATCGCCTGCGCGTCACGGGAGGCACGCAGCTTTTTGGCGACGTCCTGATCGCGCAGCAGACGTGCGATCCGCGCCAGCGCCTTCAGATGATCGGCGCCCGCACCTTCCGGCGCCAGCAGCAGAAACACCAGATCGACCGGCTGGCCGTCCATGGCCTCGAAATCGATCGGACGATCGAGGCGCGCAAACAGGCCGAACAGCTTGTCGAGTTTCGGCAACTTGCCATGTGGAATGGCAACGCCATAGCCCACGGCCGTCGTACCGAGCTTCTCACGCTGCAACAGCACCTCGAAAATGGCGCGGTCGTTCTGACCGGTGAGCGCGGAAGCGCGCGCAGCGAGCTCCTGCAGCGCCTGCTTCTTGCTGTTGACCTTCAACGCCGGGATTATCGCCTCGGGCGCGACCAGATCGGTAATCGTCATTGACCGTTCCGAGGATGTTTGACCGTCAGCGGGTAGTTAGAACCAAAACCGGCAGCGTCAAGAAAGACTGGAAAGGGACATCGTTCCCTGTGATGGAAAACGCGCCGGGCGCGAACGCCCGGACGTACTCTAGCACCGGAACCCCCCATGCGAAATCCATTGACCGGTATAACCCTGTCAAAGGCGGCGGACCATAGGGAGGGGCCGTTTGGGCGTCAATGCCATCAGGACGGTTTAACCACCGGTGGATCGACCCAACCCACGTTACCGTCGCCTCGGCGGTACACGATATTCACCCGACCGGTACTGCCATGCAGGAATAGCACGACGGCCGCGCCGGTGAAATCAAGTTCCATGACAGCTTCGCTCACCGAGAACCGCTTCAGCGACCTGGTCGATTCGGCAATGATGACCGGATCGTAGCCACTGTCGGCATCGCCCTCATGATCGGGCGCCTCAAGAATGTAGCTCGGCGCGTCCAAAGTCGGGGCCGTGAGTTCGGCCATCGCCTGATTTTCAGCATGCGTCTTGCGCGCGGAACGATCCTTCAGCCGGCTCTTGTAGCGACGCAAACGTTTCTCGATCTGAAGCAACGCCTGATCGGCACTGGCATAAGCATCCGCTGCATTGGAATCCGCTTCGAGCGTAATTCCGGAATCGAGATGCAACGCACAATCGGTGCGGAAGCCGAAGCCGTCTTTGCTGAGCGTGATGTGACCGGAATAGTTGCCATCGAAATATTTGCGAAGGACCTCATCGGTCCGCTCGCTCACGCGGCCTCGCAAAGCGTCTCCGACATTGATGCTTTTTCCCGAGATACGAAGGGTCATGCTGATGCCTCGATTCTTCTGCCTTGAACCGACAGTATCCCGTTTCCACGGGAGTGCAATCAAGCTGGTGCAGTGTCGCGGGATCGGTCGGGTGCCCTATCGGACGGAGTGGCGGGTGCCGTGAGTGCATTGCCGAGCATACTCTGCTTGTCGCGCCGGCGCTGAACTGAAGACGGGATACGCATGGCTTCACGGTATTTGGCAACGGTACGGCGCGCGATATCAATTCCGGCTTCGCGCAAGCGTTCCACGATCGTGTCGTCCGAAAGAATAAGAGAAGGACTTTCTCCATCAATCAATTGCTTGATGTGATGTCGCACCGCTTCAGCCGAATGCGCTTCGCCGCCATCAGCCGACGCGATCGACGCCGTAAAGAAGTATTTCAATTCAAAGCTGCCGCGATTTGTCGCCATGTACTTATTGGCGGTGACGCGCGACACGGTCGATTCATGCATTTGAATGGCATCAGCAACCGCCTTGAGATTCAACGGCCGCAGATGCGCAACACCCTGCGTGAAGAAGCCATCCTGTTGCCGGACGATCTCGGTCGCAACCTTCAGAATAGTACGCGCGCGCTGATCGAGCGCACGCACCAACCAGGTCGCATTCTGTAGACAATCCGTGAAGTACGACTTGTCACCATCCTTGCGGATCGTTTTCGACAATTCGGAATAATACACCTGGTTCACGAGAACGCGCGGCAGTGTGTCGCTGTTCAACTCAACATGCCAGCCGCCATCAGGACCCGGCCGCACATAGACATCAGGCACTACGGTTTGTGTTCGCGCCGAGCCAAACTTCAGACCGGGCTTCGGATCGAGTCTGCGAATCTCACCGATCATGTCGGTCAGATCTTCGTCGTCGACGCCACAGATTTTTCTGAGATTGCCGATGTCGCGCTTGGCCAGGAGATCGAGATGCTCGACCAATGCCTGCATCGCGGGGTCGTAACGGTTCTGTTCACGCAACTGGATTGCGAGACATTCGCTGAGACTGCGCGCGCAGACCCCCGGTGGGTCGAATTTCTGCAACGCACCGAGAACGCTTTGGACATCGTCAACAGAGGCACCCAGCCGCTCATGCACGTCGCCGAGATCTTGCGGCAGGTAGCCGGCCTCATCAACGAGGTCGATCAGATACTGACCGATCATCCGCTGCGCGGGCGACGAGAACGCCACCGAGAGCTGTTCGGCGAGATGGCTGCCGAGCGTCACTTCCGCGGCAACGAAGGCCTCAAGATTGTAGCTGTCGTCGTTGGAGGCGCCGCCGCCCCATTCGGTATAGGCGGTCGGAGCAGCGTCTTGTGCGTTGCGTGCGGCGGTTTCGGCCGGCTCTTCGGAAAAGACGTTATCCAGCCCGGTGTCCAGGGTCTGTTCGATCTCGGCGCGGGTGCCGAGTTCGCGGTTCATCCACTCGTCGGGCGCCGGTGCATCGAAGCTGTCGCCGCCTGAACGATCGGAAAAATCGGAATGGTCGCCGCCATCGTCGTGGCCGGAGGCATAGCCCGCCTCGTCCTGGCTGGAAAACTCGCTGCGCTCGGGGCTGGCCTCGCCGGCCACTGGCGGCTCAGGACCGTCGCTGGCGCGTTCCAGCAGCGGATTGCGCTCCAGTTCATCTTCAACAAAGGTTGCGAGATCGAGATTCGACAGCTGCAGCAGCTTGATGGCCTGCATCAGCTGCGGCGTCATCACCAGCGACTGGGATTGCCGGAACTCTAGTCTCTGCGTCAGCGCCATGGAGGCAAAAACCGATCCAAAAGTTGGTCCGTTTCTTGCTTATCTCTTTCCCGGCCTGATGTACACGGCTTGACGAATTGTAAATTTGGTCTAGAGGCGGAATTCCTCGCCAAGGTAAAGGCGACGCACGTCCGGGTCAGCCACGATCTCCTCAGGAGATCCCTCCGTCAGGATTTCACCAGCATAGACGATGTAGGCGCGGTCTGTCAGCCCCAGCGTTTCGCGCACGTTGTGGTCGGTGATGAGCACGCCGATGCCGCGATTGGTCAGGTGACGGACCAGGTCTTGAATATCCCCCACCGCAATCGGGTCGATGCCGGCAAAGGGCTCGTCGAGCAGCATGTAATTCGGCCGCGTCGCCAGCGCGCGCGCAATTTCAACGCGGCGGCGCTCACCGCCGGACAGCGCGATCGACGGCGACTTGCGCAGTCTCTGGATGTTGAACTCTTCGAGCAGCCCGTCGAGCTCGCGCTCGCGCTTCTTGCGGCTGGGCTCGACGACCTCCAGCACCGCACGGATGTTCTGCTCGACCGTGAGGCCGCGAAAAATCGAAGCTTCCTGCGGCAGATAGCCGATGCCGAGGCGCGCACGTTGATACATCGGCAGCTGGGTGACGTCGTGGCCGTCAAGCTCAATGGCGCCGCTGTCGGGCTTGATCAGGCCGGTGATCATGTAGAACACCGTGGTCTTGCCGGCACCGTTCGGTCCGAGCAGGCCGACGGCCTCACCACGACGAACATAAATGCTGACGCCGCGGGTGACCTGGCGTGAGCCGAAGCTCTTTTTCACATTATGGACGGCCAGATAGCCCGCACGCGGGGCAGCTTTTGGTGCGGCGGCGCCGTTGGTCCGGGGCCGCTGCGGCACCTTGTCTGAACGGCGGCCCGGCGCAGGCTGTGGGGCACGCGGCGCCTCCGCCCGAGCCTGCGGAACCTGGGGCGTATCGGCCGGAGCGGTGCGCGCCAAGGGCGGCGCCTCGCGGCTGGGGCTGCCCAGCATGTCGCCCATGCTGTCGCCGAGCGCCGTGATGTCGACCGGCGAGCGTGCAAAGCCTTGCGGACCGCGTTTTGGAGCGCGCCGACGGAACATGCCGAGGAAATCAACCATTCGCGCTTCGATCAGCCTCTAAACGTCATCCGCGCCAGGTCGCGGCATGTTCGATCACTGGGAACAGCATGGCGGACTAGATGTCCCTTGCCCAGCCGAACGCCAAGCCTTCCATGTCGATTAAAACAATGGCGATAACGGGTTACGCAGCCAGATTCAACCGGATCCGGCTCGTCTATATCGGCAAACCCTTCGAGTTACTTGGGTTTTCCGCCTCCAGGCCCGGGTATGATCGAGGTCGGGCCACCGCCACCCTTCTGGCCGGACGACTCGAACATGCCCTGGACCCTGCCGCTGTTGGATTCGACGCGTGAGGTGCCCGTGGTCATATCCACGGTCAGACGATCGCCGCGCAGCACATTCTTGCCCTGGGTAAGCACAACATTGCCCTGCATGGTGACGAGATTGGTCCGGGTGTCGAACACCGCCGTCTCGCCGGTGACGACCTGGTCCTTCTGGGTGACGATGACGCCGCCGCGCGCTTCAAGCCGCTTGATCGCCGACGAACCGCCCGGGCCCGGCTGCGCCGCCTTGATCGGCGCCTTGGGCGCAGCCTTGGCCGCCGGCTCGTTCGCGGAGCCGCCGCCGTCATAGAAGACCACGAGAGTCTTCGACTTCATCGTGGTGTCGCCCTGCACGACCTTCACATCGCCTGCGAAGGTCGCTTCCTTTTTCTTGTCGCGCATTTCCAGCGATGCGGCCTCGATCTGGATAGGCTGATCGCGATTCTGCGAGAAGCCCTGCATCGCGTTCGGCACACCCTGCACCGCGCTCTGCGCATTTGCATCGGCTGTCAAAGCCAGCACGAGCACGGCGATCGCAGCGCCGGTCACCCCGCGAAATCGGACATTACTGACGGGAAAAATCATCACATTCATTTCGCGTTGGCGCGCTTGCCGTTGGCGGCCCGCGGTTTCACGGGCTCCGGCGCGGCTTCGGGCTCCGCCACGGTCTCAGGCTGAGCCGAAGCGTCCGGCGAAGGCGGGTCCATCTTCAGGTTCATCGACACACCGCCCTCGAACCGAACCAGCTCACCGTGTTCCGTGATGCGCATCCGTTGCCCGAGCAAAGTGCCGTTGAGAAGTTTGACATCGACCGGTTCGTCCGACGTGACCGTGCCATTGGCAATATCAATGTTCGCCTGTGTCAGCTTGGCTTCGTAGCCGGTCGTCGTTTGCAGGAAAATGTCCTGATACAGATAGAGCATCTGCGATTTCGAATTGAACTTCCCGGTGCGGGCATCCATCGTCATCGTCGACTTGTCTTCCATCATCACCTTGGCGCGCAAGGTCGTTAGTTCGACATTGTCGGGATCCGTCAGATCCTGCGTCGCGGCCTTGGCCCATAACTCATAGGGCCGTCCGTCCGGCGAGAATCCGGCCAGATGCGGTGTCTCCATGGTGATCTTGGTCCCCGAAACGACCAGATTGCCCATGTCGAGCGGCAATTTGGCGAGGATCCGGAACGGATTGAAGATTGACACGCCGACAATTGCCGCCATCGACAGGATCACGACGGCAGGGACAGCAATCCGCAGCAGACGCACCAGACGGCTATGGCGTGCCGCGGCCCTGAACCGCGCATCCATGCCCGCCTGATAGCTGGGAATCTGAACTGAACTCACCGTCGCTCCAACGGGCCATACCAAAAAGGGCCACACCGAAAGGCCTGCCAAACCGGCGCCAGTCTACGCTGAAATGCACCAGTTTGCAGCCCCGCCCACCAGAACGAGGAGTATGACCGAAACGCGGCGGGAGGGACCCCGAACTGTTTCAGAAAGTCACTTCGCCGCAGGCCGGTCACGAATGAGCGAAAATGTCCTCGTTTTCCCAGCCCGAAAGGTCGAGTTTGGCCCGGGTCGGAAGGAAGTCGAAACAAGCCTGCGCCAACTCGGTGCGTCCTTCGCGCGCCAGCATGACGTTGAGGCGCTCGCGCAGCCCATGCAGATGCAGCACGTCCGACGCGGCGTAGGACAGCTGCGCCTCACTGAGTGTCTGGCTGCCCCAGTCGCTCGACTGCTGCTGCTTCGACAGATCGACGCCGAGGACTTCGCGGACCAGATCCTTGAGACCATGCCTGTCGGTATAGGTGCGGCACAGGCGGGAAGCGATCTTGGTGCAATAGACCGGCTCGGGCATGACGCCGAGCGCGTTGTAGAGAGCGGCGAGATCGAACCGCGCAAAGTGAAAGATCTTCGTCACCTTGGGATCGCCGAGCAGCTTCTTCAGGTTCGGCGCGTCCGTGTGGCCCATCGGGATCTGCACCACATCGGCACTTCCATCGCCGGGCGAGAGCTGCACCACGCATAGCCGGTCGCGATGCGGATTGAGACCCATGGTCTCGGTGTCGATCGCAACCGAATCGGTGTAGCGGCTCAAATCCGGCAAATCGCCGCGATGCAGGCGGATGGTCATCTCAAAGGCCTCGGTATATTCGGCGTCGACGTGACGCGCATGAAACTCAGCTGGACATATGCACCCGATTGCCTGCGCAACGGGGCACTGCCGACATTTCGTCGATTATACCGATTTGGCCTTTCCGGATAGTTGTTCCTGCGGATGGCAGGGCGCTTCACCTGGCGCGCAGCTGTCCCAGCGCGCTGAGCCAGTTCTCCATGTGAAAGGTCCGGGAGATCTTGCCGTCCTTGATGGTCTGGATATCGATGGCCATCATCCGGAAGCTCTTGCCGGAATGCGGCACGCCGAACAGGTCGCCGGCCGGCGTGCCCGTCACTTCGCCGCGCACCACGACACGATCGCCAGCAACCAGCACTTCCTTGATATCGAATTTCATGTCGGGGATCGTGTTGGCAAAATTGCCGACCACCTTGATCGAGGTGTCGCGTCCCCAGCATTCGCCCGGAAGGTAGCCCGCGCAGGATTCGTAGTCCGGCGTCAGCACCTGTTCCTGGATGGTTTTCACATCCCCGCGGCTGGCAACATTGAACAGGCTGTACCAGGGCGCGATCGCGGCGCGGGCCTGGGCTTCGGTCATTGTCTGGGCGGTGGCGCCTGATGCACCCGTAAGAACGGCCGCTGCGAGAACGAGGCGCGAGAAAATGGTCATGAAACGTCTTCTCCATAGTATGTATGTTAACCTACATATTATGACGGTCGACATACTGATTTGCAAATGGTATTTGCGGGTATGGCAAAAGCTACTGATTCAAAAGGGAAAACGCTTGCTGCCGCAGCAAAGCTGTTTCGCCAGCAGGGCTATCACGGCACCGCATTGCACGACATTCTGGCCGCCGGCGGCTCGCCCCGCGGCTCGCTATATTTTCATTTTCCGGGCGGCAAGGAAGAGATCGGCGAGACCGCGCTGACGCTGGCCGGCGAGGCGGTGCGCAAGGCAATCGCCGGCGCGGCCGAGACGTCGGAGGATGCCGAAACCTTCCTGATCCGGATTGCGCGCAGCATGGCCGCAGATCTCGAGACTTCGGATTTCAAGGAGGGGTGCCCGATCGCGACCACGGCACTGGAGACCGCTGCGCAGTCCGACGTGCTGGGCGCCGCGACCAGAAACGCATTCCAGAAGTGGGAAGCCGAGATCAAAAAGGGACTGGAGCGATTCGGACGACCGGCTGATGATGCCGAGGTCATTGCAACAGCGGCATTGAGCCAGCTCGAGGGGGCGCTGCTGCTGGCACGGACCTATCGCAGCCTGGAGCCGATGCACCGCGCGGAGAAAGCCATCCGGTTACTGCTGCGCGAGGCGTGACAGGATCTCAGAATCCTTGAAAGTCGTTTCGTCGTTTGCGGAAAGCTGACACATTCGCAAGCACGTTCATCCCGCGAAGATGGAAGTAGCAGATGAAGGTTCAACAGCAACGCCTGCCGCGTTTCGCGGTCTTGATTGACGCCGACAATACATCGCCTCAGATTGCCGCCGGACTGTTCGACGAAGTTTCCAAATTCGGAGAAGCCAGCGTTCGCCGGATCTACGGCGATTTTTCGAGCCAACAGCTCAAGTCCTGGGCCGATATCCTGCAGAAATACGCCGTCGATCCGTATCAGCAATTCGCATATACAAAAGGCAAGAACGCATCCGACATCGCGCTCGTCATCGACGCGATGGACCTGCTGCATAGTGGGCGCTTCGACGGTTTTTGCCTTGTTTCTTCCGACAGCGATTTTACCCGCCTCGCCTCACGACTGCGGGAGCAGGGAGCGGACGTCTACGGCTTCGGCAATCAGAGAACGCCGGAAAGCTTTCGGCAGGCCTGTCGCCGGTTCATTTATACGGAAAATCTGATCCCCGACCGCGCCGCGGCTACTACAGAACAGCCCCCAAAAGCCGTTGCCCTCAAAAACCCTGCTGCGGCCGTTCCCATTCTGGAAAAGGTCGTTGCGCAACTCAGCAACGAGGAAGGCTGGGTCAGCCTGGACCGCATGGGCGAGCAACTGCCGAACTTCGTTTCCGATTTCGATGTCCGGACCTATGGTTTCAGAAAATTGAGCGATCTCGTGCGCAAGACTGAAATATTCGAGATCGAGAAGACCGAAACTGGTCGCCTGAGAGTACGAGCCAAGGCCAAAGCGAAGCCTCCTAAGGCGGATGCTCCGAAGAGAACGTCAATACGGGCAAGAAAAGCCAGAGATGCGCGCGAGAAAGCCGCCAGCCAGAGCTGACGGCTATCCTGATCAGGACTTGGCAGTGCTCTATCAGGCCGGGTCGAAATAGTGGATTTCCATCAACACGCAGCCGCCGACCGACTTGAACGGGCCGTGATAGGCACCGGGCGGACGGCAAGCATAGGTGTTCGGTTTGAAGGACTCGCCGCCGTTGCCCTGCTTGTCATTGCCGACGATCAGGTCGCCGGTGAACAGGAATACTTCTTCCCAATATTCGTGCACGAACGGCTCGGTGGTGTAGACGCCTGGCTCGAAGCGCAGCAGGCGGGTGCGGCTGCCACGCTTGTTCACTTCGTCGAGCGCCCCCGACAGGATTTTCTGCTGGATGCCTGCCGGATAGCCCGCGGGCGTCTCCCATCCCGAAGACATATCGACGGTACGGAATTCATCGTGAAGTTTATTGATGGCCATGGTCAGTTTTCCTGAAGGGACAGATCAAGCGACAGCGCGCGGCGAGGCAGCCGGCGTCGTTAAGGTGGAGACTTCGTCGGCAAGGTCATAGCTTGACAGCATCTTGTCGAGCAACGCTGCCGATTTCATCCAGTCATAGGTGCGGAAGGCATGGCCCTTGGTGACGAAGGTCGCGCCGGCGAAAAACATCTCGTATTGCGAGTGACGCGAGGCGAATTCGGAGCCGACTGCGTCCCAGGCCAGCTTGTAGAATTTGACCTTTTCTATCGCGCTGGCCGCGGGGGACTGCTGGGTCTTGCCGATCAGACGCGCCAATTCCGGATTGGCGAAGTCCTTCACCGAGGACGGCAGCATGATCATGCCGCCGCCGGCGAGCTCGCGCAGCGTGTTGATGACCTTGGAATAGAGTTGCTGGGTAAGGACCTGTGCCGAATACAGCATCGCCCGGTCTGGCACATAATAAGCGCCGCGCTGGGTGCCCTTGGTCTCCATCGCGACCACGAAGGCTTCGACCATCGACACTTCGGCTGCGAGCTGGCCTAGCATTTCCCTGACCTGCGGGAAGCCGGCGATGCCATTGGTTTCAGCGGTCCGGTGCGCGATCCCGATCAGGAAACGCAGCTTCACCGAGAGCCGGATCATCGCCTGATAATTCTGATACACATGGGCCGGGGTGGCGTGGAACTGCTTCTGGCACATCGCGATGTCATCGACGATGAATACGCGATCCCAAGGCACCTTCACGTCGTCGAAATAGAGCACAGCATCGTTTTCATCGAAGCGGCTGGACAGCGGATTGTCGAACACCGATGGCGACGCGGCTTCATAGGACTTGCGCGACAGGACCTTCAGACCCTTGGTGTTCATCGGGATCGCGAAAGACACCGCGTATTTCTCGTCGCCGGGCTGCAGCGGCTGGATACAGGTGACGAACACCTCATTGGCCATGATGCCGCCAGTCGCCAGCATCTTGGCACCGCGGATCGTCAGGCCCTCGGCATCGCGCGACACCACGCCCGCCGACAGGAATGGATCGGCCTGCTCGGCCGCGCTCTTGGAACGGTCGGCCTGGGGGTTGATGATCACGTAAGTGAGGTAGAGGTCGTTGTCGCGGGCGTAGCGATAGTAATCCGCTAGCGCCTTCGCGCGATCCTTGTTGTAGGCCTCGAAGACCTCGACGCCCATATACATACCTGCGACGCAGGAAGCGACGTGATCGGGCGCGCGGCCCATGAAGCCAGCATGCAGCTCGGTCCAGGCTTCCAGCCCACGACGACGATTGACCAACGCATCATAGCTGCCGGGCAGTTCCCAGATCCGGTTGGCGCGGGTGCCGGTTTCGGTCTCGAAAGTCATCAGCTCGCGATTTTCCGGCGCGCTCTGGAAATCGAACATCCGTCCGATAGAAGCCACCGCGCCCCGGAACGCCGGATGGGTGGTCACGTCATCCACCAGCTCGCCATCGAGATAGATTTCACGGCCATCGCGCAGGCTCGCGATATGCTGTTCGCCGCTCTTGATCATGTCTGCCCTTTCGCTGGCAGCGAGAACTCTAAGCTGCCATTAACTTTGCAACAAAGCTATTACACGAGTTAGGCAGGCGTCAAGCCGCTCGGACCCTCGAAAGTGAGCCAAGCCCTGAACCGGGTCCCCTTTCGATGTGGAGACTAAAAAGGCAAACCGAGCTAACGTCCGCTTAGCGCGGCGGATTCAACCGATCGCTGCAACACATTCGGCGAACTTCTCGGCTGGGAGTAGGGTTTTCCGCGTTCGCTCACCCAAGTGAAGCGCGATCGACCGCAACGAGCGGCGCATGCTGAGCCATCGAGAGACCTTCTCTCGTTCCAAAAGACTGAGCGCCCGCTTGGCGCGATGCCGGACCGGCGGGCGATGCCGCCGGTCGGCGAGATCACCGAACACACCCACGAGGAATCCCTGTCAAATCGGCGGCCGATCGAACTCATCGGCTCGCCGGCCTGCCAGCGATCTCAGATCTCGGAGTGCTGAGCTGCCGAGTAATAGATGCGACGTCGCTGTTTCATGTCCACTCCATCTGTCCTGATAGATTCGAGTGTTGCGCCGACCGGTTGAACCCGCCGCCAAAAGCTGCCATTCCAGAACGGCTTATTCCACGGTTCGTGCATGAGCTTGCTTCAGCTCGGTGCCGGCGCGCGTTCTGTGACCTCAGAAGCGTAGGCATTCAGACTGGTGTATCGGAACGGTCGTAATCCGCTGACGGCGTTCTCGAAACTGCAATCAGTCAATGTTTGATTACAGAACGTCCTCTGCACTTACCGGAGTTTCCTCTATGACCATGCACAGTCTCGTCACCAGCCGCTCCTTCGTACCTCCAGCAGGTCCAGTGTTTCTCACCCTTGAGGAGGTTGTTGAGCGTTATCGCGGACAGGTCAGCGAGGGAACCCTTCGCAACTGGCGTTCGATGAGGGTCGGCCCATCTTTCATCAAGATCGGCAAAGCCATTCTCTATCCGCTGGAAGAGCTCGATCGCTGGGATCGCAGAAATCTAGTTGTTTGCCGGCCTTCACGATCGCTCCCGTTGGAGGACGCTATATCGTGACATCTGCCAGTCCGACAGTTGCCGCTGAGTGAGATGAACTGGCTCAGATAGATTCGATTCGGATCCGTGCTACAATGTGATTGTGGAGTTTCGTGAATACAGCTGCATGATACTTCGGGTCTATCCCGATCTGTAACGAGGAACCGGCCCCAGTTACATCTCCCTTCCGAATTTAGGAAAGCACTAGAAGCTTGCTTTTAAATGAGATTCTTTCTTCAAGGACGTTGATGCACAACCATCCCTCCGGCGATCCGACACCCTCGCAGGCCGATGTGCAGATGACCAAGGCGGTGATCGATGTTGCCGGCCCGCTCGGCATCGCGGTGCATGATCACATCATCGTCGGCAAACACGGCCATTCGAGTTTGAAGGGGCTGAAGCTGATCTGAGCAGGTTAATCTCAAGACGTGCAGCGCCGCAGATGCTGCCCGTTCACCCAACGCTTTCCGCGGTAAGCGGGTCGTGGAGCGGCGAGCCGAGCCACCTTATAAACCTCGAATGTGCCGCTGTTGATCTACCACAGAGACGGCGAATATGTTCATCGCTCATCGCCGGTGAACGGAACAGGCGACTGAGTAACGGGCGTCATTGTCGAGTATTGGATACGAAGGCACTGCAGGCCGATTCGCGGTGACAATTTTAGGCGACGAGAATTGATAGTGAATTGGAACCCACGATTTGGCGGATCGTTGATTTCCGACAGAGATTCGGCGTGCGTTCTCGGGCTCATCACGGTTCATCTGTTGCGAACTCGATCGCGCCTCGTCTCGGCCGTTCCCTCCTGGGAGTCGTTCCAAAATTGTCATTCTGTGATTCGATGCTGAGAGGCATGGATCGAAGGAGGAGGATGGCGGAGCGGGATAAACTGAGCCTTGCGGAAGCACTGGTGTCGCTGCTGGCGCGATTGAAGTTCGAGGGTGCAGGCCGGCGGCCCGTGATCCACTGGTGATGCTGAAGGCGTTGCTATTGCGGCAATGGTACCCGCTGTCGGATGCGGAGGCGGAGAATTGCTTCGGACGCGACGCTAGAGTAAGCGGATCGTTGCACCGGCTCCGCTCCAGATTAACCGGCTTGTTCGATAACTTCCTAGCGCCTCGACGGTATGTCTGCGGTTGTCTCCAACAGCTAATGCGTCTTGCTAGCGGGCTTCTTCTTCCACCGCTTTGCTTCCTTGATTGCGGCATCTTGCGATAAAGGAATTGCGGAAGAACGGCGCTTGTTGCTCCGCAAAAAGACGAACACGGAAGCCAATAGAAACGCGGCTTGCCCTGTGAACATGCAAAGAAGCGTCTTCCAAACAATCTGGCCTTCGACATTAGCTGAGAGCACAATTGCTGAGAAAAGCATCGAGCCAAGTAGCGCAAAAATTGCGATGCCGCTCCGTCCAAGCAGACCGAGTGCAAAGCCAGCCAGCCCGTTGATTATAATCAGCATCATGATGACGCTCATGTCAGCTCTCGCCGCCTAAGCAGAACATTAATGCGTCCCAAGCTAAATTTTGTGAGGCAACTATCGAACTAACGGAACTACACCCAGAGTCCAGAATATTCGATTCCGCGGCGCAAAATCTTGTTAGCATTCGCGGTAGGCGCCCACGTTTTGGACACATGGGCGAGCGTGCATCTGATGCGCGCGATTTCAAAGAATCAGAAGCGAGCTTCCGCAGCCACCCTGTAGTCGGACACGGTCTGCGGGACCGATCGGATAAGAGTGATAAACTTCAGGAAATCAACAGAGGGCGCGTTCGAGACGTAGATCATATCCCGATCACGCATGATGAAATCCGAGATGAGAAAGTAACCGGATGGATCTTCGAGGTCTGCCCGATACACTGTCGGGACAAGCGGGCCGGGATGCAGGCTGACGTCTACGCCCATGCGCTCAAGTGCTTGGCGCGACTCAAATCGATAGAGAAATACAGCTGCCGCCTGCGCCCGGTCATCTTGAAGACCGCCGGCCTTGGCGAGAGCGTCTCCGAGAGACATACGGTACGAGTCGAACGGGAAGCGACGATCCAGGGGCCCAAGAGTTGTTGTCTGACCAGTCGCGCCGAAAGCCAAGAAGTAGCGCGGACGACGCGTAACCGTCACGACATCACCGGGACGAAGCTGAATATTGTTGTCGGGCCGTTCATTTACAGCAACGAGCAGCGCGCTGTCGATTTTCCCTTCTCTCTGGATCGAAATGAGACTTTCAAACGCCGGTGCCTTTGTGCCGCCCGCCCGGGCAAGCGCTGGCAGCAGCTGGATGCCACCAGGTTCGATCGGAATACGAGCGGGCGTATTCACCTCGCCAAGAACGCTGATGCTGTTGGAGATTCGATCCGCGACCGAAACAAGGACCTGAGGATCAATCGCACGGCCGCTTAGCTTACTCTTGATCTCAAGCTGCACATCCTGCGGTGACCGGCCCGCAGCCTTGATGGCGCCAGCATAAGGCACGGTGATGTTGCCGGCCAGGTCGACCTGCTGACGTGGCAGCTCCACAGCGTTGCCAGGCGCGGCATTGCCTTCGGTCGACGTGAACAAACCGCCGCGCTGGGCCTCATAAATTGTGATGCTGACGACATCGCCGATTCCAAGCGCAACACTCGTCTTCGCGCGTCCTCGCATGTTGCTAAAGAGTCGCCCGCCATCTTCGGAATTCAAATGCGTAACCACCTCGGGACGGAGGTTAACTACAACATAGCCGACGGTCGAATTGGGGTTACCAACGGTGTCGACCGACTCCTTGAAGACCCTAGCTGACGGAGGACCACTGGACGGAAGCACTCCGCCCGCACAGCCTCCCAACAGCAACGAGACAAATGCCAGCCCTGCCAACACAGGCCGAGGCCGCGCGCAGTTGGAGAAAAGCGTAATCCGTAAACCGCCCTCGGAATTGGTTGGCGTAGACGTATTCATCAAAGGGCAGCCTTATTGGCAAGAACGCAAACGCATTTCTGAACAATAGCCTGTAGATGCCGTACCAAGGCAGGTCAGACTCGTCCAACCCCTTTGAACTACCAGTGCTTTTTTATTGGGAATGGAGGATTTCAGGCAACATCGGTTAATCGATGATGACCAAAGACGATTAACGAATGCTTATGGCTGGAAACCAAAAATAACATACTGATATCATTGGGAGTCTTGAGAGCAGAGGTGAGAGACTCCAATGAGCCAGAGAGCACCGCGGATTCCTGCCAATCGAATAAGCACAGTTCACCCGACGAGCTCTCAAATGATACTTTCAGGATGCCGCTTTATTAAGCACAACGCCCAGCATTTTCTCATAGACCATTGGTGCCGTAGACAGGGCACCAATGACTTCGTCGTACGAGGTCTTTCTCCACTCCACAACGAAGACGAATTTTTCGATCAGAGGGCTGATGGCCCTGGCATCCACCGCTTTGGTTAGCGGCGGCAAATCGATGATAATGTAATCGAAGTTCTCCTTGGCCTTCTTCAGCAACAAATCCATCCCGACCGACGAGAGTTTCTCCGCCGTGTGGATCGGTCTTTCCTGCGTTATCGCTGGCAGGAACTTCAATCCCGTCTCACCATCTTGCCAGAAAAATTCATTGGTATCTTCAGGACGTCCGATCGCATCGAGTAGTCCGGTTGCCGCCGTTGGAGCCAGCGCACGCGTCAGGCCGGCATCCCTCAGACCGCCGTCGATCAGCAACACATGATTGCCGGCATGCGCCACCAGATGAGCGAGATTAGCAGCAATTGTGGTTGCACCCTCTTCAGGCATCGCTGAAACAACACCAATGACCTTCGACTTCCCGATCAATCCGGCGTGATCAGCAGCGACCCTGATCGTGCGAAGAGTTTCCGCAAAGCGCGAGAATGGATCATTAATGACGTAGCGCGCAATTGACTCGCCTGGGTCGAGGTCGCGGGCCGGAGCATCGGTCTTAGGCTCTCCCAAACCTAGTATCTTCGGTCCCGACCTGCGCAATTTCCTCCCCGCTACGAACGGCAAAGCTCCGAAACAAGAAACGCGTAGCGTCGACTCGACACTCTCAGTCGAGCGGAACGTCCGATCGAGTGCCTCGCGTCCAAAAGCAGCGGCTGCGCCGGCCATCAAGCCAAGCGCGCTTGCGATACCAAGAATGATGCCGCCCTTTGGATTGCTCTTCTTTTCTGGCGGCGTCGCAATCGTGATAACGCGCGCTTCCGTGGAAGGAACCGAGGTTTGTTGATTCGACTGCACATACTTTTGGAGGAACGAGTCAAAAATCGCGCGATAGCTCAGCGCTGTGCTTTCAAGCTGGCGTAGGGTCACCTGCGCCTTACGCGTCAGCGCTTCGCCTTTGATCAAGGTATTTACGTTTGCAGTGATCGCTTGCTGACGTAGCAGGGCAATTTGGTAGTCGCTTTTGTTCGCCTCGGCAACGCGGCTTACTTCGTCAGCCATCGACCGCTCGAGGCCAATCATCACGTTTCGCAGGTTGACGGCGGCTCCGTGTTCGCGTCCGTACTTTCTCGACAATTGTGCTTCTTGCTGCTGCATATCGAGATATTGTTGGCGCATTCGGTTGATAACTTCACTTTTCAACGTATCTGCGACCGCGGCGTTGGTAACACCTTCGGTCATGACCACGTTCACGCGATCCAGTCGTGCTTTGGCTTCCGCGACCTGCCCCTGGACGAGCACCAGTTGCGTGTTCAGTTCGCCAAGTTGCTGTTCACTAATGAGGCCCTGCTTGGTGTCGACGATATTGTTCTGCGATTTGAAATCCTGCACGGCGCTTTCAGCAACGAATGACTCCTGCCGAAGCTCTGCAATTCGTTCACGCAGCCAGTCGGCCGCTCTCTTCGCTTCGCTATACTTTGCTTCCAGTTGACCTGCGATATATGCATCTGAAAACGCATTGGCGATGATGGCAGCCTTCTTCGGATCACGGGCGCGAAAGCTGATCTCGATGACGTAGGTCAATCCAACCCGAGTGACTGTCAGATTCTCAAGTAGATTATCGACTGCAGCACGCGAAACCCGGCTTTCGCTGGGATCGGACGATTCGGTGAAGAGGCCGACAACAAACCGGATAGCAGTCGCGACTGGAGACCCGCCCGGCGAAGTAAAGTCAGGATCGTTGGCAAGATCCAATTTCTTGGCGACAGCAATCGCAACGCCTTCCGATCGCACCACCTCGACCTGGCTCTCGACGGTCATGGCATCCAAAACCCCGTCGGGCGCGCTGGCTTGCTGCGACGACAGGAACTTTGACCTCGTCGCGTCCAGCATCATGCGCGCCTTAGACGTGTATAGCTTGGGAGACGTCATATAGACGGTCGCACCAATGCCCCAGGCGAGGACGAGGCAGCCTATCACCAACCAGCGGTTTCGGCGGAATATTGCCAGGAATCCGGACAGGCTAAGACTTCGATCGCCAAAAGGCGGCGCCTGATTGATCTCTTGGTCAACACGAAACGAATTTCGATGCAATTCGAGCACGGCATGCTCCCTTACTCTGACACTACTTCACAATACTGCGCGTCGTAGAAAGCATAGAAAGGTAGTTGGACTCGAAATCTTCTGAGCCGAACCAAATACTAAGCAAGGACGGTGCCAGATATCGGCCACGATCTCACTCAGACATCTCCACCCTCGATCCTTCTTAGATATCCATGGATTTAAACATACGTTCCGGGATCGCCCGGATAATGAACATGATCCCTCGCCAGATACCCAGCACGTAGAGTACGTCCTTCTTCTTGCGGTGTGCACTGATGATGGAACTGGCAACCTGCTGCGGACTCGCCGTCAGAAGCGGTGGAAGTGCCATTCCCTCGGTCATTCGGGTGGCGACAAATCCAGGTTTGACCGTAAGCACGTGAAGTCCGCTCGATCCGAAGCGATTACGCAGACCGGACAAAAACGCAGTGAAACCTGCCTTGGCGGAACCATATGTATAATTCTTCTTGCGTCCCCGGTCTCCCGCGACCGAGCTAATTCCAATGATGCACGCGCCTGGCCGCTCCGCCATGAGATTGGCCAAGGCCCCGAGCAATAGGGACGGAGCAACATAATTTACTTGCATGATGTGGTTAGCAGCAGCGGCACTGCTCCATGCGGCCACTTCGTCGCCGAGAACGCCGGCAACGGAAATGACGGTACCGGGAACCTCCGTTAGTTTTCCAAGCAGTGCTTCGCGCTGCCCCTCGTCAAGAATATCAAGCTCCATTAGCTGCGCGTCCGCCTTATATCGATAGAACAGATCCTTCACGTCGGGCTCCAGCCTGCTGACATTTCGCGCAGCGAGAATGAGCGAAGCGCCAGCCTTGGCATACTCCGCCGCAATCGCGCGTCCGATATCGGACGCGGCACCCACGATCAAAACAGGCGAAGCGATCATCATTAGATGCCCAGTCGGTCAGAGAGTAAGGAACGCATTTTGCGATCTGGATCGAACCGTTGCCGTACAGCGGCAAATTCAGCGATCCGCGGATATCCACGCTCCAGCATGCGGGCTCCCATCCTGGCATCCTTCGCCAGATAGATCCGCCCCTCGTGATCATCGACGATGCGATCAAGTTCGAGGAGCATGCTGAAAGTTCTTGCTCTAATGGGATAGTCGAGAGTCAGCGTGTAGCCCTCCCGTGGAAACGAGAGTGGACTATTCCGCTGTCTCCCACAGAGCTTCAATACGGAGAGAAATGACCCCATTCCGTAGTCAGAGGCAGTCTGAAGGATCGCGCTTATCCCTTCAAAACTGCTCTCGCGCGGAAATGCCACCTGATACTGAACGAAGCCCGCGCGCCCGTAGATCCGGTTCCATTCCGCGATACTATCGAGAGGGTAGAAGTAAGGCTGGAAATTGATCAACGAGCGCCCGAATTTGCGCGATCCGACATAGAGTGCATTGAAGGCCGATACGCTAAATCTGTTCAGAGTCATTCCGGGAAGGTCGAATGGCACTTTTCGCCCGTTCGGAAGCTTGGCGGAAAATGGCACAGATGCCCGATCCTTCGGCAATTCCGCTGCCGCCAGATGCTCTCCCGTGAACACAACCGAGCGGCCAAACCTGTCTCCTTTTGCCAAGCTATCGATCCATGCGACCGAATACGTTGCAGAAAGCGAGTTCTCCAGCACGTCAAAAGCTTCTCTCAGGTTGTTTGCACGAATCGTTTCCTGAACGATCAGGTCCGTCTCGATGCGCAGCATGCGGAAGGTCGCGCGCAGGATGACGCCGGTCAGTCCCATGCCGCCGATCGTGGCATTGAACAGGTCGACATTCTCATCACCCGCACAGCGCAACGTTCGTCCATCGCTGACCGCGAGTTCAAGGGACTCTACATATTCGCCAAAACTTCCCGCACCATGATGATTCTTTCCATGGACGTCCGAGGCGATCATGCCTCCCACGGTCACGTATTGCGTGCCCGGCGTAACGGGCGGAAACCAGCCCTGCGGTACGAAGACGTTCAGGATGTCGGCGAGAAGCACTCCCGCCTCGCATGTCAGACGCCCCGTCTCGTTGTCGAAAAAAAGAATGCGGTCGCTGCCCTCCATCAGCAACGTCATCTTCGAATTTAGTGCCGCGTCGCCATAAGCGCGGCCCGCTCCGCGGGCGATCAGGCTTGTTGTTGAAGCCATCAACTTGATAACATCGGCTTCGCCGCGCGCCTTCCGGGCTGTGCATGGCAGCACAGGATATCGTCCCCATCCTGAAAGCATCATACCGTCGCCTCAAAGACAAATCGCCGATCGAGGTGGTACTTGATGACATAGCCGATAGTGAGCCCGATCACGCCGCCGACCATCAATCCCGTTGTCGTCGGCACGATGAAGAACGCTACGGATTCGAATATCCAGAAGATGGCCGTCGTCACCAGTCCCATCGCCGTATACTTTGAGAACTTGCGCGCATGAGAGCTAAGGTCGCGACTGCGGTCCTCGAAGATATAGCGCTTGTCCAGCACGTACTTAATCAGAAGTCCCGCCAGTGTACCGCCAGTGAGCACGACAAGCAGTCGAAACTGGTCTGCGAATCCCTGCTTTACCAACAGCCAGCTTAACGCGTTCTGCGTTCCGAGGTTGGTCGCCATTGCTATCACGCAAAAGACGACATAAGTCGCGATCAGGCTATGAGTTGATGACTTCATAGGCTGATATACACGACACCGAGGCATACCGCTCCGACGCCCAGACTGACCCGGTCCCGCGCAGCGAACACGATGGGATCATCGTCCATCTGTCCGCGATGAGCCTTGAGCAACATCCGACTCGTCCAGAACAGCAACGCCACACAGATCAGCAGTAGGCGATGCGGCTTGTTATAGAGATTTACGACAGCCTCGCTATTCAGGTAGAGCGCCATCACCAGCGCCGACAAATAGCCGCTGGCAGCGGCCATGGACTCGATCACCGGCAAATCGTCGAGCCGGTACCCTCGTCCGCTCGGATCACCACGTCCGCTGTTTACTCGATCAACAAGTTCTCCGGAACGCTTCACCAGCGCGAGGCTGAGGAACAGGAAGATGGAGAACGCTTCCAGCCACTGAGAAATTAGTACGCCCGTCGCTACCGATCCGCCGATCACCCTCGCTGCATACAGGCAAGCGAGTGCGATGACGTCCACCAGAACTTTGCGCTTAAGCCAAAAGGAATAAAGCGTTGTCAAAACCAGGTAGCCGGCCAAGACGATCGCAAAGACCTTCGGCAGGAACAATGTGAGGGAAAACGCCGCGAGCAACAGGCTAGGCGCCATCACCGCTCCATGGATGATGGGAACGCGCCCTGATGCGAACGGACGATTGCGCTTGCGCGGGTGCTGCCGGTCGGCTCGCAGATCGAGCAGATCGTTGAGAATATAGACTGCGGACGCGCACAGGCAAAAACTGATGAAGGCGAGGATCGACCCGAACCAGGTCGTCATCAGGACGTGTCCAGCGATAGCGGGAACAAACACGAGCGCGTTCTTCAGCCATTGATGCGGGCGCAGCGCCGAGATGTAATCGCGAAGGCCCGGCTGGGACCCAACAATCTCCACCACGCCGGGCTGGCCGCCTGAAATCCCGGAGCGCCAGGCGCCACGACCACCCGCGACGATTGCAACGTTACAGGTGCTCCAGACCTTAAGGTCCGCCCGGCTGTCGCCAACATAGTCAAACTGCGCCCTGCCAAATCGCTCGCACAAGGCATCCGCCTTGGCCGCACCAGACAGGTTGATCTTGCCGTCGGATCCAAGCACACCGTCGAACAGGCCAAGGTGATCGGACAGTGCGGATACGAGCTGCGCATCTGCCGCAGACGCGAGATAGATCTTCCGCCCTCGAGCCTTCTCGCCGTGAAGGAACGTGATGACCTCTTCCCGCACGGGCATCAGCGAGATATCGATCTCGGCTTCGCTCGCTAGCCGCGCCTTGAAGGCAGCCTTGCCTTTCCGCAACTCCGCCAGTGCCAGCAGCGCTCTCCATGGCTTGCGTGAGAGCAAAGCAAGAAATGTCTCGACGAGCAAATCTGTCTTCAGGAGCGTTCCGTCGACATCGACAATAAGTGGAACCGACATACCGGATAACGACGCTTCTGCTAAGCCCATACGCCTTACTCCAGCTCGCCTTACAGTATTGCAGGTCGTCTCACATCAACTCGTCTGCATCTCCGCCTTGCGTTGCGCCAGCCCATCGAAGCCCCACCTGTCGCCGCCTCGGACTTCAGAGCGCATCCCGCAGGCCACACGGAATCGGCTTCTTCGCACTACCCGCAGGTGCGACCGGAAACATGTTTGCGGCCATATTGTTGAAGAAATCCCGCGCCGGGACCTCAATTAGATTGTACGTATGACGCGACACGAAGATCACGATGACGAGATAGCCAATCGCAACGAGATCCAGAAACCAGGGACCACCGACCGTGAGAACATCGAACGGGGCTCCGTCATGAACGAATTGCGCACGCAGCGGCATATGCAATTTTTGCTCCAGCGCCCGCGTCAGTGCATTGAAAATGGTCAGAACAACAAAATGAACCAAATAAATCGAGTACGAAATCTCTCCCATGCTCTGAAGCGGCCGCCACATGAGCCCGTTCGATACGATCCCGCCCCCGCCCGCGAAGACAAAGACCATCGCTCCAAAGAGAAACGGACTCACGAAGGCTAGCTGGCTGCGGGATGAAATCGAAACCAGCACGACCATCGCGATAACGATTGGGACCTCGAACCACGACGCTACGCGCATCCCCGATGGCGGCGTCATTCGAAAGAGCCGATAAACGAAAACGCCGACGAAGAATTCGCACATGCATCGCGGAACAGCGGTATAGAGCGGCGGCGGCCCGGTACGTTGACCGATCAACATGTAGAAGACGACGGCAGCCAGCGCAGCGGCCACCCCCGCAATCACCACGGACGGTCGTCCGAACACCACGCAAACACTCGCGAATGCTGCATAGACGTAGAATTCAGTGCTGATGCTCCAACTCGGCAGGTTCCAGGTGAAGTCCGGGAAGAAGCCAAGGCCATGCAGCAAGAACACATTATAGATGAGCGCCTCCACGCTCGTTCGCCCGGCAAATGCAGGCGCACCCGCACCGAGGCCTGCAAACTTCATCGTCGCATACTTCAGGACCTCGCTTGCGAGCAGAACAAGCGTAGTGACAATGTGCAGCGGCCACAGCCGGCCGAAGCGACGAATAGCGAAACGAAAAAACTCGTCCTTGTTCGAAAGGCGGCTGCCATAAGCGTGCGTAAGAACAAAACCGCTCAGGACAAAGAAGAAATCGACGAATACATCCGCTTTTCGGACAAAGGGAATATCAAAAAAATGACCGAGAACACTGAGATGGAAAACTGCAACCCCGATGGCTGCTATACCACGCCAGCCGTCTAAAGCTGCGAAACGCAATGGATCCTCCTAAAGGAAAATTCCACTTCGGGTAGGCTATCGAACGCGTACAATTTTCGGCAAGTACATATTATATGCAGGAAACGCCTTCATTTGCGACATCTCCAGAAACTACACTTCCACGTTTAGTTGGGCGGAACCGAGACTTACTTTTCAGTAAAATCAGCCTTCCGCAGGTTTTCCTTCGGAAGCGCGCGATGTCCTATAGCGCACCACTCGCACTGCGGACTGCGCCCGCGTCGCGCGCAGTGCCTATGTTCGCGGCGATTTGAGGCGAGCCAATCCACCGAACGATGCCAATACCAGCACAATAACGAACTGGCGCTCCACCGCCTGGGTGACAATCATGGGAGCGAGCAACGCGACGCATGCGATTGCAAATGAGAATGAAGAAACTCGAATTCGTTCACTTCGTGCCGCATAGATCAAACCGATGAGTGCCATTAGCTCGAGGCCGTAGAATGCCATCAGGTCGAGTTTTGGGCTGACATTACAGCCATAACGCTGGCCCGGGACACAGCCCTCTCCGCCAATCAGGCCTGTGGCGCGCTGCATCGCCCGGATCGCTGCGCCCGCCGGATCGGCGCGGACCTCCTCCATGGCCATTTCCTTGAATATGCGGCGCTTGTTTTCGTCATGGAGCCACTGCTCGTATCTTCCCTGGGGCAACAACATGGGGCGCGGGTATGTCACCTTGTCACGCGCTTTATACCGCCGCTCCATTTCCGCGAAGAGCAGTTCATCCGCCTGCGGTCGCTCATGATTCCGAAGGAACACATTATTGTTCCGTGCAAGATTTTCCTCGGCCGTGGTCGCAAACAGCACCACGCCGTTATGGATCATCGCCTGTGCAGCAACGTAGGGCCCGGCGATCAGGGCAAATGCTAGCACGAAATGGAACCGATATCGGATCCCGAGCAGAGCGAGTATCACTAGATAAATGGCCAGCACCGCAATGAAAGCGTGCGTCAGACAAGCCATCGCGAACAATGCCCCGCAAAGCACATATCGGCTCGGCTGTCTCTGCGTATCAACGGAGAACAGGCGATACTTCACGATCAGAAATATCGCGGCACCGAGCAACAGGAGCACCAGACTTTCAGGACGAATTTGAAAGTAATAATGTGTTCCGATAACGAACAGCGCGACAACCACGATGCCGATATAGCGGCCCCATGGCTGCGCTATCGCGCCGATCAGAAACGCAAAGCCACAATAGGCAAGCAGTACATTGGTTCCCCTAAGAACCCCCACACCGCAATTCGTTAGTGCCAGGAGACTGCCCATCAGCATCGGATAGAGCGGCGGCCAGATTCCCCCCGCATAGAATGTGCCGATCGTCTCGAGATTTGCATTTCCGCGGACAATGCTGGCGAACATCATTGACCGCTTGAAATGGTCATGCTCGTCCGAGAACGTCTCGACAACGCCGAAAATGCCGTTATGAGCAAGCATCGCAAGCGTCAGGACAAAGGCGAGGCCAAGCAGGACGAATGAGCCTCCCGGCTTGATATAATGGGCTGCGGCGTAAACCACCTCGTTGACAGCGCTTCCGTCTTTTGAAGAACTCGTCTCGGCCTGCATGATTGCCTCAATCTGCCCCGTTTACTTTCCACTTGCCCATTCGCCGGCTCCGCCAGGCCAGGGTTCTCACTGCTGCAGGCGTGGACTCCACAAGCGACCGAACGATCCAACACCGGCCGGAAACAGGAGCCTGTGCACTGGCGGCACGCTGCGAATGGCAACAGCAACACCCACGGCGATTGCAATCGTCAAAGCGAGTGTCACAGCGCCCGTCAGCCAAGGCCCCCAACTGGTGACTAGCACCGGCGTGATCGCGCGGATCCCGATATAGATCGGCTGGTGAAGCACAAAGAGCTCGAAGGACATCCTTCCAAGCCCGCCGAACAACCTCTGCACCGGCAATAACAGGCTGACGGCCATGAGAGTAACAAAGGCCCATATCTGGATGAGGTCGAGCGCAATCAATTTTAACGGCGTTGCGACTGAGGGCACAAAGATCATTCCGACATTGAGCGGATGACCACGATTGATCAACCCCGTCGCGAGCATGAGCGTCAATGCAATCGCGCCAAGGCCGATGAGCATCCACACTGGTATTCGACGTCGCCCAAGATCAAGGAGCGCAATTACCATTCCCGGAAACAGCAGCAACGCCGCAATCGGCCACCCGAATGGCGTGACGTATTTCAGACTCTCCGGCAACAGACCTACCAGGCTGTGGGTGAAAGCGGCGACGGCCAGAACAGGCCATAATTGCGCGCCTGCGAGCGGTGCCACGAGCATCATCGCGAAACGGATACCGATCAGCGCTGGCAAAAACCAGAGTAGCTGAAGGCCTGTCGCGTGATCGAAGCCGCGCGCGCTCATGGCAAGCACGGCTTCAGCGACCAGCATGGGTACTTCAGTCAATGAGCGACCGGAGAATTTTACAAAGATAAGTGAGTAGACGAGTGTGAACACCACACATGGCCAGCCGTAGCGGATGATCAGGTCGAGTGGTTTTGCCCGCCCCCACGTCTGCCACGGCCTCAGGAACGGCAAGTACAAGAACATCGCGACGTGAAACAAATACAGAAAAGCCCGGAACTCCGGGCTCGCATATTCCAGGCTTTTGTTATGTCCGAAGATGATAAGGAAGATGCAGATACCTTTGAACGCATCAGCCGACGCCGATTCTAACCTTCCAGCATGCGGCTTCTGCTCATCAATGACTTCCGGCGTCGGATGAGTTGCGGAATAGGTCATAGGTCCTTTGCTCCGTCGAAATCGGTCGCCGGCCCCGGGCATGAAGCCCATGATGCACTACATCCTGCGTCAAGCAATCGACATGCCAGAGCTGGCCTCACTATTGCATGAGTAGTTCATCTCGAGCTTGAGAGGTGCGTATGCCGGACCGTAGCTGGGAAGACGAGTCTCGCTCGTCAGGCTGGCGCGAGTTTCACTGCGCAGCATGCGGAAGCCCATCCATTCGGATCCCGAAGGTCCTCAGAGAGGATCAGGAAGTCAGATGTCAGCGCTGCGACTTCGTCGTCTCGACGTGGGGTAATTTTAGGACTTCGATCGAAAACAATATTAGCTGAGACAGAGCTGCTGCCGATGACGCCACATGACTCCCGCGAGAGCTTTGCGGCATTCTTCTTGCACTACATTCTTGGGGCTATCTTCGCATCCTTTTAAATCCATTGTATCGCGCTTGCGCGATGCGACTGACCGTGGACGAGCGAATGTCTATTCGAGACCTCCGCGACGCAGAGATCGACGAGACGAAGTTTGCACAGATATGTGTCATCGGCGCCGGCTTTGCCGGTTTGGTTGCATCGCTGCGCATGGCCAGGCAGGGCTATTCCGTAATCCTTCTTGAAAGCGGTTATCAGACGGTCGAGTCTGACATCAACGAGTTGAACCGCGCGGACACATCGACGACGTCATATGCTGGCGCCATGACGGGACGGATGCGCGGCCTTGGCGGCACATCGCGCCGGTGGGGTGGCCGCCTTCTTCCACTGACACCGCACGACACAGGTCCACGGCCGCACCTGTCGCTGGATGGCTGGCCGTTTCCGATCCATGAACTCGATATCTATACGACTGAGATCGAGCGCTTATTCGGTCTGGACAACAGCGCTTTCGAGGGCGACGTTCTTGACAGCTTGGACCCCGATACTGTCATTCCGCGGCGCGATCCGGATATCCAGATCCGCCTGCCAAAATGGCCAAACTTCCGGCGCCGAAATATCGGCCAGCGGCTGAGGCGGGAGATCGCACGCAGTTCCGGTCTCCAGCTCTATCTCGGAGCAACCGCTTGCCGCCTGCAAGTCGACGAAGCGACGGGTCGACTGACCTCGGTCGAGGCACGTTCGCTCAGAGGCCGCAAGCTTCAGGTCAAGGCCGATCAGTTCCTGATCTCAGCCGGCACGATAGAAACGACGCGCCTGCTGCTATTGCTCAATTTGCAGACACAATATCGCGCATTCGAAAACTGCCGTGCACTAGGCCATTATTTCCAGGATCATATCCGGCTCGAAGTCGGGCGCCTGCAGCCCGGAGACGAT
This sequence comes from Tardiphaga sp. OK246, assembly GCF_900188215.1. Taxonomy (NCBI): domain Bacteria; kingdom Pseudomonadati; phylum Pseudomonadota; class Alphaproteobacteria; order Hyphomicrobiales; family Nitrobacteraceae; genus Tardiphaga; species Tardiphaga sp. OK246. Next base: position 65,932 of record NZ_FZOX01000005.1, on the reverse strand, counting down.
AGTCGCGTAACCCGCTTGTTCGGTTACGACTACTGGGGGAATACTCGCCGAAAGCTCTACTTCCAGCTCAGCGACCAGGCGCAGGATATCAATGCCGTCGCCAGCGCCTATGCCGAAGTGCGTCTGCATATATCCGACGGAACACCCCTGGACATGCTGAGAGCCCTCGTTCGCGATTTCCAGCGAAACGAGATACAGCATTCGCTACGAAAGTTTCTCTATCTCTCGACGAACGTCGATTTTCTGAGGAGTCTTGGCCTCTGGCGTGCGCTGACGCAGAAAAATTTTTTACCATCGGCGGCCGAACTACGCCTCGATGTCAGGATCGAGCAAGTCCCCGTCTACGACAACCAGATTGCACTCTCACAGCAGCGCGACAGCTTCGACGTTCCGCTACCCAAGTTGCAATGGGCGCCAGGCGAGACCGATCTCCGCACCTTCCTGCGGACGATTCAGTGCCTCCGCGATTTCTGGGTTCGTGCGGGGATTGAGCGGCTTTGTCCGGTAATCTGGAATCCGAACGTGATCGAGGGAACCCTGTCCCTCTCCGACTCTATTGACACTTCTCACCCGTCCGGCACCACACGTATGGGCACCATACCGGCAGATTCTGTCGTCAATCCGGATCTGCGATGCCATGCGGTCCCGAACATCTGGATCGCCAGCGCATCGGCATTCCCAACTTCCGGCAGCGCCAATCCAACTTTCACAATCATACAGCTGGCGCTCCGGGCCGCCGATGGAATCGTAAGGACAATGCTATCGGGAGGCTGACGCTGGCCATCCCCACTTGGTTACGAAAGGAAGCCGATAATGCGTTTTCTTGTCACGGGCATAACCGGCTTCATCGGCTTTCGCGTTGCATGTGAACTCCTCAAGCTGAGTCATACCGTCCGCCGGTCCCGCGAATTGGCAGGGATTCTGCATATCAGGCTATGAGGTGCCGTTCGCGCGTCGCTTCAAATATGTGCAATTGCCGGATTTTTCGTTTTCTCGAGTATAAAGAGGTTTGAACGATGGATATTACGGTAGTCGGCGCTGGATATGTCGGACTTGTTTCGGCAGCTTGTTTCGCAGATTTTGGCCACTCGGTAACTTGCGTGGATACCGACGCCACGAAGATCGAGAACCTCAGGGTCGGTACCATTCCGATCTTTGAACCCGGACTGGACGATCTCGTCACACGAAACGTTGCCGCAGATCGATTGCACTTTACGACGAATCTCAAAGACGCTGTCAAAGGCGCATCCGTCATCTTCATCGCCGTCGGCACGCCATCAAGACGCGGCGACGGCCATGCGGACCTGAGCTATGTCTATCAGGCGGCGCGCGATATCGCGGGAGCCGCCAGTCGCTATACGATCGTTGTGCTCAAATCGACGGTACCGGTTGGAACCGGCGATGAAGTCGAGAGCATAATCCGATCGGCACGTCCCGACCTCAAATTCTCGGTCGTTTCCAATCCCGAATTCCTGCGCGAAGGTGCTGCGATCGGCGACTTCAAGCGGCCGGATCGCATCGTGATCGGCACCGAGGACGAGCGTGCGCGCGACGTCATGAGTGAGGTCTATCGTCCTCTTTTTCTCAATCAATCGCCCATCTTCTTCACGGAGCGGCGCACTTCAGAGCTGATCAAATACGCATCAAACGCTTTTCTGGCGGTCAAGATCACGTTCATCAACGAGATCGCAGACCTTTGCGAGCTAGCCGATGCCAATGTCCAGGACGTCGCACGTGGCATGGGCCTGGACAACCGGATCGGCCAGAAATTCCTGCACGCCGGCCCCGGCTATGGCGGATCATGCTTTCCAAAGGATACGGCGGCGCTCGTCAAGACGGCGCAGGACTACGGCGGATCTCTACGTATTGTCGAGACGGCTGCCGCCGTAAACGACCAGCGCAAGCGCGCCATGGCCCGGAAGGTCATTGCCGCCTGTGGTGGCTCCGTCAAAGGCAAGACGGTCGGATTGCTGGGACTGACCTTCAAACCAAATACCGACGACATGCGCGATGCTCCATCCATTGCGATCGTTCAGGCGTTGCTCGACGCCGGCGCGACGGTCAATGTTACAGATCCAATAGGAATGGCGCAGGCCCAAGGGGTTATCAGCGGAGTGACGTTCTACCCGGATGCCTACACTTGCGCCGACAATGCGTCCGCCCTGGTTTTAGTGACGGAGTGGGATGCCTATCGTGCATTGGACTTTCCACGGCTTCGCGAGCTGATGCATCTGCCTATTCTGGTTGACCTCCGGAATGTCTACCGAGCGGCCGAGATCGAACGCCACGGATTCATTTACAACAGCGTCGGTCACAAGCCTTCGCGGCCCAAGTCTTTGCTTCGCGCCGTCAGCTAGATGGCAACATGTAGGCGCCTGGGCTGTCAGTTCGCCTCAGTCGACCGACACAACGGGCAGGCCAACCACCGGCCTGCCCGTCCGGATCTTGATCAGTGAGAATATTCTGCGCCGTACCCAAACCAGATCCTCGCCGATGATCCGATCCGGCAACAGCGACATCGTCACCGCAAGTACGATGATTAGCGCCATTGCCCCCGCACCATGCGACAGAAGCCAGCCGAACCGTGAGAAGGACCAGATCACCACGATGTCGGCGAATGCGCCAACGCCAGCGATCCCAACGGCGCGCACGTGCACGAAGGCGATGCTTGCCCAGCTGAGATGAACAAGACGCCGAGCCTGGAGAACACTCACCACGTAGAATATCCAGATTGCAGCAGTGAAGCCGCTCGCGACTCCGACCAGGCCGTGCGGAGATCCGACCAGCAAGCCCACACTCACAAGGACAAGATAGAGCAGTTGACGAAAGGCAACGCTGCTGAAACGGCCCTTACTGAGCGCTAGCGACTCCGAGATTTTGTAGCTGGCGCGGCCCGAGAATGCCAGGAACAACACACTGGTCACGGGGATCGCGGCCAGCCATTGAGAACCGAACAGGATACGAATGATCGGCTCGGCATGGATGGCAAGCCCAACGCCAATCGTGACGTAAATAGGCAGCAGCACGGACAGCATGCGCCGAAAGAGCAACGTTACACGCTCGCCATCGTCCTGAACTCCCGACAAACCCGAGAACATGACCCGCTCAACCGTCGTGGAGAACAGTTGCGTTGCCATGGAGAATAGACTACCGGCACGTGAGTAAAGCCCCAGTCCATCCGCGCCGAACAGTCGCCCGACGATGACATTCGGACTCGAAAGTGCACCCCAGTTCAAAAGCCCACTGGAGACGGAGGCGCGCCAGTCGCTGATAAAATTCCGATCTGTGATCCGCCATACGAATTTTCGAGGCGGACCGGCTGCACGACCAACCAGGACCAGCTCGGTCAACGCGGCGAGAATGCTCGGGATCACCAAAGCCCAAATCCCGAATCCCAGAGCGGCAAGCAAGATGGCTGCGATGGAGTAGGCGAATATATTCGATAACAGCGCGGCAACCGTGACCTCCCGATAGCGATGATCGCGCATCAGCAACCCGATGGCGGGCGCCGCCATCGCTTTGATTGGAATGATGACGACCGCAGCTAACAGCGGCCATTCGAGTCCTTCTATCCTGAAAAATCCGGCCACCCACGGCGACGCAGCGGCTGCCAAAGCTCCGAGCACGAGGCCAAATATTGCAGACAGACTGAAAACTGCATTTCTGAGATCAGCATCGACCTTTGTCCTTTGAATGATGGGAGAGACAAAGCCGCCCTCGGTCAGAGCATTGCCGAGAAATAGAACGACCGTGATCGCAGCCATCATGCCGAATTCACGCGGTGACATCAGTCGTGCCAGTACCACTGACGACGCAAGCCCGGAGAGTGCCAACCCGAGGCGCCCGATCATCAGCCAGCCAACACCGGTACCGAGCCTTCGTGTGAGGCTGCCGCCGGAGGATTCCCCACGCGCGTCCATCAGCGAAACGTCCCTCCAGTATCAACTGTGTTACGGTTCACGACGCCACCTCACTAGCCTAGATAGATATCCGCTGGATGCAGCTGCGGCCGGACATTCCCCGAAAATTTAACGCCGAAGAAGAATGAGCCATTTGCACCGTCGATCCGCCGCTGCTCGGGGATGAATCGATCCAGCATGACGAAGGCCAGTCCTGGAGCTGCCAACAAATTTCCTAGCGTCTTTGATCGCGTGACCGCCCTCCAGAATTGACGAACGGCCCAGTAGAGCGAAAGACCGGGCCCACCGAGAGTACCACGATCGATTGCCTCGAACTCGCGGAAGAGCAGCCGATGACCGCTTTCGCTGAAACGCCAGAAATCATAGGCACCCTCGTGAACATGCTGCAGGAACGGTGTTTCCGCATAGACGAACCCGCCCGGCTTCAGTACGCGAACGATCTCGGAGACCACTCGGACAGGATCGACGACATGCTCCAGCACGGCCTGAATGCAAACAAGATCGACACAGCCCGACATCAATGGGATCGAGTGCGCGTCGGCGATGAAGAGCGTATTCTCGCTCGGATAGATGTCGAACGAGACGACGCGTAATTCGGCATCACTATAAAGCGCGTCCGCCCCCTCTCCCCTGGTTCCGCCGCCAATCACCAGCACAACCGGCTTGGCGACACGCGCCTTGATCTCCGCCGCTACCCGCTTGTAGTTCCGTGCGCTTGTCGCCGTAGACACATAGAGACTTTTCGCGAACCGTCTGAAAAAAGAGTGTCGCTTCCTATCCAGAAGCGGGCGAAATCCCTCGCTGAAGTCCTCCGGTCGCGCCACGCTGGTATTGAAATCAATTAGTATCGGCTGCCCATGAATGCGGCGGACGGCGTCTTCCGTTTGGACCGGTTCGCCACCGCTGGTGCCAATAGCTTCCTTCAAGAATAACGGCGTCTCCAGACATTCAGGACGCCTGAGCAAATGGGCGATCTCGGTGAGGTTAGCCAGCACGGTCACATCCTCTTTTCTGAGGGTTGAAAGATCACTAGGCTTGATTGACCTGAGATGTCTCGCGAGTGGTCCTTAGTCCGACAGAAGCGCCTGGCTCGGACAGGGCACGATAGAGTTCAACGTAGCGCATCGCGACTGACTCAAGATCGAACGTTCTCTCCGCGTGCTGGGACAGCCGCCGCGACCACTCCAACCAAACCGCTGGATCGAGTGTATAGGCCCTGCGAACGGCGACCGCGATATCGACTTCGCTACCGCTCACCGAAAACAGCGGATAATTCTCGAACGGAATAACGTCGCGCGCACCGCTCATATCCGTAATGATTGGCACCACACCAGCCGCGAGCGCCTCCAGCAGCGCGTTAGAGAGGCCTTCAGAGCTTGAGAGCAGCAGCAGAAAATGCGAGCGGTGAAGAAGTACGCTAACGTCCGTAATGGCACCGAGCAGCCGTACATCTAGCGGATTTCGCGCACTTTTCAATCTGGCTTCGATCGCTCCCCGTAAAGGTCCCTCACCGGCCAGTATCACCGATGTCCCCTTCGGCGCCGGTACGGACTGGAGGCCCGCAATCATCGACAACACATTCTTCTCGGGAGACAGCCGCCCCACGAAGCTGAATACCGCCGCGTCTTTGACACTTGCGGCCCGCGCTTCCTGTGTCTCCTCAATGCGCGCTGCGAAACGAGTGAGATCGACACCGTTCGGGATCGACGCGATTGCAAATGGAGATACGCCATGCGCCTTCAGATCGTCTTCGATCTGCTTGCTGATCGCAATGAACCGACTCGCATGCCTAACCACAAAATCGACACCGGCCTTCCCGAACAGATACTTCCTCCGTCCGATCACCACGAGATCGTTCTCTTCTCCGCCAACGCCCAACTTCAGGACCGATGGCAGCTTCAGGAACTTGCTTGCGACCGCGGCAACATAGGCATTAATCCGGAGCTGGTGCGCGTGAACGACTTTGATGTGCTGACGATGCCAGGATAGCCAGAACAGCGCCTGAACCGCCCAAAGCAATGACGACAACAAATGGCGACCGGCGAGCTGCGGCGGCGACGGACACCAAAATCGGATCACTCGGATACCGATAGCATCGTCATCGAGAGCGACACCGGGTACGCGGCTCGACAAGACGATGACATTCTCTCCGCGACCTTCCAGCGCCCGGGACAGGCTCAAACACTGCTTCTCCGCGCCGCCCATGATCTCCACGAACTGACACGTGAGCATCACAACAAGGGACTGGCGATCGTCCTGCTTATGCCGCAACCACATAATCGAGTACTCCGACTCAAAGCAGTCGCTTAAAAACAAGCATACGTTATGCCAACTAATATCGACGCGAGAGCAAGCAAACCGCTGCACAAAAGACTGCGCAATACTTCATATCCTGCCGCCGCGATGATTAATGACGGAACTCAGGACGATGCCTGAAGAGCAATCGCAACGTCCACATCTTCGGCGGCGACTGCCGCGAAATCTCGCAAAGCATCCATAGCTTCTTCGTCACAGGTCATGTCATGACGACGAACCTACACTTTTGAAAGCAAACACCGCTAAACTTTTAGTCTTGACGTTAAGCGCCTTCGCAACCCTGAATAGGGCCACGATATTTTCTTCTGAACTAACAATTTCTGACTATCAAGAATTACGCTCAACGACCTCGACTGCAGAACGATACAAAGCGACGCCCCATGCGGGGCTTCCACTTTCTATCTTTTTCAATGCAACGCGTCGGTAGCAACTATGGCATCGGTATCAGAGTTCCACGGGCCACAGATCCTCTTCAAGTCGATCCATCGACTTCCACTATCGTATGAAGCATGGGGCTACGCGCTGGCAATAAGCGACGCCTGCGCCATTATCCTGACCGGCTGTATCTCCGTACTGACATATGCATATTTCTATTCTCACGCCCAGATTCCAGTTTTCAGTGAATTAAGCGCTCCGCTCGGCGCGAGCTTCATACTTGGCGCCCTGTACCTCGCCTCGGCACAAGCACGAGGGATATATCGTCCATCATCGTTGCTGCGAAACGGAACTACACTAACCAAGATACTGACAAACTGGGGCGGCGTCTTTCTTTTTGGCTCCCTGGCAGCTTTTCTGCTGAAAATCGGCGATCAATTCTCACGAGGCGCTCTTATTCTTTACTTCGTGACCGGCGCCGTAGCGCTCGGAGTCGTACGATATTCCGCCGGACGTCTTCTAACGAATGCGCTTCGCCACGGCAGCCTCAAGCGCAAGCGGATCGCCCTGATTCAGGATTCCGACCCGCACGTGCCGCTGTCGACAACCAATGGCATCATTCACTCTCTGTCACAGCATGGTTATGAGATTGTTCGAACTTATCCGGCCAATGATCTCGCGGACAGCTTGGGCCGGGACAGCGCGCTAGCCCGCGACGACCTCCTCAATCTCAACCGCGACGGAAAACTCAACGAGGTTGTCATTTGCGCCGGCGCCATGAATTCGAAGCAGCTTACAAACCTGATGCACCAATTGCGTCGCATTCCCGTTTCCGTGAAATTGATCCCGCATAGTGATCTACATTCCCTTCTGCAACGACCGCTGGTCGATATCGGGGCCGGTGTTGCTGTCGAGCTGCAGCGCCGACCGTGCTCAGCGTTCGAACAGACCATAAAGCGCCTGATTGACGTTACTTTGGCCGGTGCCGGCCTACTCGCCCTGTGTCCAATGATGTTGATCATCGCGGCACTGATCCGCCTGGATAGCCCGGGACCCGTATTCTTCGCACAAAGGCGCACTGGCTTTAATGGCCGCGTGTTCCGGATTCTCAAATTCCGCTCAATGACTACCGCAGATGACGGTAACGTTATCCGGCAAGCATCGCGCGGCGACGCTCGCATCACCAGGATCGGTGGCTGGCTCAGATCGACCAGCATCGACGAGCTGCCTCAGCTAATCAACGTTCTCCGTGGCGAGATGTCGATCGTCGGACCTCGTCCGCATGCCGTTGCGCATGACACGACCTACAGCAATTTGCTCGATAACTATGCGCTTCGCTACCGGATGCCGCCGGGCATTACGGGATGGGCGCAAGTCACCGGCTATCGCGGCGAGACGGCAACTACGGAACTTATGGCGAAGCGCGTCGAGCAAGATCTCTGGTACATCGAGAATTGGAGCTTAGCCCTCGATATCAAGATTATCTTTCGGACTATCTACTCGGTTATGAAAATCCGCGATGTCTACTGATCTGCGGGAACGTCATTTCGCGTTCCCTGACTCGTTTGCAATTTTACGTTTTCTCTTCCGGAGAAATCGACATGTACAATACGAATCCGCATCATATTCTTCACATCATCACTCGGCTCGTTGCGGGAGGAGCTGATGAAAATACAGTCCTCAGCTGCAACCATTTTGCTCAACTGGGGCATCCCGTCACAATCATCTATGGTCACGACTTCGATCCGAAGATGATTGCCCGGTTGCATCCGGCGGTGAAAGCCATTCAGGTCAAGTCCCTCACCAGAAGCATCAGCCCGATGCGAGATCTGCGTGCCATGCGCACGATTAGGCGCCTGCTGTGGTGGCTTCGCCCGGACGTCGTACATACGCATACCAGCAAGGCTGGCGTCATCGGACGCATGGCGGCAATGAATATCCCAAGCCTCGCCGTCGTTCACGGAATCCATATCCTCGCTTTCATCAATGTGGGCTGGTTGCAGCGTCAGGTCTATGTTGCTCTCGAACGAATCACCGCATCGTTTACGCACGCCTTTGTCGATGTTAGTCCCGGCATGATGGAGCTGGCTCTCGCGCACGGCGTCGGAACTCCCGATCTGCACTATATCGTACCAAGCGGCATGGACATCGACTCGTTCCGGCGCCGACAGCTAGAACCGGCGCGCATCGATATCGCGACGGGTCGTCCACGCCGCCGTGTTGTCTATCTCGCAAACTACGAACGACGGAAGGCCCATCGAGAACTGATCGACGGCATCGGCGAGCGACGAAGGCAGTTTGGTGACACGACATTCGTGCTGGCTGGTACGGGCGCGCTCGAAGCCTCCCTGAAGGAGCACGTGTCCAATCTCGGGCTGCAGGAGATTGTTGATGTATGCGGATATGCCTCAGACGCACCCGCGCTGCTCGAGACGGCGGATCTATGCATCTATTGCTCTGGCAGAGAAGGTCTACCGCGCGCCGTCGTTCAATATTGTGCCAGCGGGAAGCCTGCGGTCACATTTGACCTTCCGGGTATCGAGGTGATCGTGAAGTCCGAGCATAACGGCGTCGTCTGCAAGCAGGGAGATTTCGCTTCAATGTTGACGGCCGTTCGCGACCTACTCGATGATCCCTTCCTTCTTGCCAGCATGAGTTTAAACGCAAAAACTATCGACCTGGAAAGATGGTCGACTGCTAGCATGGGACTTTCCCTGGAAACGATCTACCAAACTGCCATTATGCGAGCGCGGGCCATTGTACAATAACTCCTCCAGAGGCCGATTTGAGATTACGCCGCGGAGCATCATCACGGCGGGTATCGTTTGCTCGCTTGGTGCACTTTTTATGGGACTGGAGTTACGAACCCCGGTCGGCACGCTCAAGCCCATCGACATCGTTACCCTGGGTCTTATTGCACTGTATCTGGGCACGACGCATCCACGTCATATCAGAACCAGTGCAGGCATGCTTCTTCTCATCATGTTTTATCTGGTTTCGACGGTGCCGGCGCTCTGGACTGGTGACTTGGTTTACATCAGCAAGCGCTTTCTGCAGATTGCGATTCTTATCTCGCTCGGACTTCTCATCTGCAATATCGACCCGACCGGCCTGCGGCGTTGGCATTACCGGCTACTTCTCGGGCTTCTGGCCGCGACAGTTGCATTCAATGTCATTTGGCATGTCTCGCATGGACATATCATTGTCTGGAAGCAGCTGGGTGATCCCAAATCGGCCTTTCTGTTTCTCCCGATGTGCATCGGAGTCGGCCTTGTGATTGGCGCACTCCCGACCAATCGCCTCTGGCTCTCCGTCTGGAGTCTACTATTCGTTTTGATCGTGATGTCGGCTGAACGAAAGGCGTTGTTGCCATTTTTGGCAATCACACTGGCGGTGTTTCTTAATGTCCGGAATCTGGGTGCTCTTTTTCTCGCTGCCGCTGCCGGTGCGCTGGCGATCGCCTTTGCCGACGTCCTGACGGATGGACAGATATCGCAGCGTGTCGGCAGCATCTTCGTCGAGCAGGACCGGAATGAAATCTGGTACGCGATCGAGGGGGGCTTGCCCTCGTCTATCAGCGATACCGCACGCAAGCTCGGAACCGAGGTCGCATGGGCGATGTTCTCTCAGAACCCGTTCTTGGGGGCTGGCACCGACGCGACAGGTAACTTTGCGCGCACTTACTTTGCGAACTACCCGCCTTATCTGCGGGCAGCCGTGCATAACGAATTTCTGCGTATGTTGGCCGAGAACGGGCTTCTCGGCACCGGAATTGTAATTGCTGCGCTTGGTCGTTCGATGATCCTGAGCATTCGTGATGCGATCTGGATGCGATGGCGCTTCGGTGACTATGCCTACATCCGGGTGCTATTCATTCTGTTCATCCCGGTTCTGACTTACATGTGGTATGAAGGGTCAGGAACGGAGATGTTCGTGATCATCGTCTTGATCACTCTCATGCCGGACGTATTGCCGCAGATTATCACGCGCGTCAGGACTCTAGCCGAGCAAATCGCTGCCAGCATTCAGAAGCGCACGCACCACGCGATCCATCTCAAGAAAAATCAGTATGTCACGGAAACAGGAGCTGCTTGATCTGATAACGACGCGCTTGGCCAAGGTTCCAGGCCGAAAGGCCAATCGGAGCGCAATAGTGAGTAACCGTAATGAGTGTTTCCGTTATCATTACCTGCTTTAACGAGGGGCGCTTTCTGCACGCCGCCGTTGATAGTGTGCTCGGTCAGTGTCGATCCGACCTGATCGATTACATCGTGATCTGTGACGACGGGTCAGACGCGGAGACTCAGGCGATCCTGCAGGAACTTCCCAAACGCGATTCCCGTATATCCGTTTTGCCGGTCGCCGAAGGCAAGATTCCAGGTACACGTGGTGTGTCGCTCAATCGCAATCGCGGCGTCTCCACCACCGATAGCGATTATATTGCATTCCTGGACGCGGATGATCTCTGGCGAGCGGGTAAACTCGAGCAGCAGCTTGCCATCTTCGAGGCCAGACCGGAGACTGCGCTCGTCTATACTGCATTCTCATTGTTTTGGACCGACAATCGTAAGCCACCCGAAGTAGCGTCGCTCGTCGATCTGACCCTTGAGCCAGATCAGACTCTTGCGTACTTTATGGAAGATCCCCCCATCGTCCCGTCTACGGTACTGATGCGACGGTCATTGTGGGAGCAACTTGGCGGCTTCGACGCGACACTGGAAGTTTTCGAGGACACCGAATTTTTCTTTCGCGCGACAAGGCTCGGCCGTGTCGCAGCATTGAGCACCCCTCTGATTGACAAGCGGCTACACGAATCTGCGGTTACCTCCAAACGCAGCCTACTGATGAAGCATCACGCTTACGTCGCCTTCCATATAGCCACTCAGGAGCCGCGCCTTCTTCGTTGCGTGGCAAAGCGACTATCTGAACGCGCACGAAAACTCGGAAATCTTGAGGCGCTCGACGACCGCAGCGAGAGTGCTGCCAATCTTCTGGCGTCTGCGATATCTCTAAACCCGTTCAACCTGCGGGCATGGCTGACCCTCACACTACACTATCTGGGTGGTGCATCAGCCATGAGAGCCGCGAAGTTGACGCTCTCACGTGCGAGTCGATCATGACGGAGCAACGTCGCGTCATTTACTTCATCAACGGACTCATGCGAGGCGGCGCCGAGATCGGACTGCGTAGCTTGCTGGAAAACGGGCTTTTCGAAGGTTACGATTTTCGTGTGATTATTCTTCACCGAGGCTCGGCCGAACTGAGGCGCGAAATCGGAAACTTAGCAGGCGAAGACCGAATTATTGAAGCGAGCGATTCCCCAAATCTATCGATCCGCGGCTGCCTGGTGGGCGCGTATCTGCTGTTCCGGACCATCATTACCTTCCGTCCGGAATCAGTCATTCTGTCGCTCAAACAGGCCAACATCATCGGCAGGTTCGTGCTATATGCCTTTCCGAGGGTCAAGTGCATCGCTTTCGAACACATTGCCGAACTTGAGCGCGGACCGGCCGTTGCGTTATATAGCAAACTTCTGCGATTGACTTCCGGTCGAGTCGATAGCGTTTGGGCGGATTGCACGACGACATTACATGCGACGCGCATCTACTTTAAGCCGCGACGACGCGAGGAGGAAGTCGTCCCGCTGTTCCTCGCGAGCGATGAAGCCCCGTTGAAGACGTGTTATGAACTCTCTGGCCCAGCTCGGATCGCAACCGCCGGTCGCTTGGTGAGCCGTAAACGCATCGATCTGCTGCTCATGGCGGTTCGTATTCTCTTCGACCGAGGCCGCCCGGTCATTCTGACCATCTACGGCGAAGGGCCTATGAAATCAACATTTGAGCAACTAGCGAGCGACCTCGGTATTGGACAACAGGTCGAGTTCGCAGGATTTAGGCATAAGTGGTACGCCGATGCGATGGAGCAGGACCTCTTCATCCATATGAGTGATGAGGAAGGGTTCTGCATCGTTGTCGCGGAAGCCATGATGGTCGGCTTACCCGTCATCGCAAATGCTGTCGGCGGAATACGCGATTACTCTTGTGATGGAAACACTGCTGTTCATCTATCATCGATGGATCCGCAACATGTGGCGGACACCATTGGCCAACATCTCGATTGCGAGAGTTATCGGCATTACTTGGGCCATTGCGCCGCCGATTCGATCAAGTCAACATACCGGCGTGAGCGCGTGATGGAACTCTACAGGAGCGTTGAATTCTGACTTATGTATTCTTCCAGATCCGTCTTGGATGGGTCTGCAACGATCGGCCCATAAGACCGCAATGCGGACTAGGGACAATCGTATGACCCATTTTATTTGCCAGTATTGCTAAATTTAAGCTGCTCTTTTTAGGTTAAGAGGCACATCTTCCGATGACGACGGCTCAAGTATTTGTCCTTGAGATTGACGGCAGGCCTACGGTCGTATTCGACGCGCCTGATGCGGATTTCGCTTGCACGATGTGCGTGGATGATCTGCTTAGGACAGATCTCGAGTCGATGACGACCAATGGTGCGCCTATTTGCTACGCCCATTCCCGTCTCGCGTGCCGCCTTGCCTCTCCATGTGAGATTTCTGCCTTTGAGTATGCAAATCTACGTGCGCCCGTGTCTGACGACCCAACCATGGTATTCCTTATCAAGGTCGATGGGATCGTCGTGATATCCGTCACCCCTTCCGCTTAAACCCGATGAATATCGATCCAAATTCACCACCAGAATTCCGATCGTCTTGGAGATCTTTGAGGAGTAAGGGGGCAAACGTGGCGGTTCCGTCGAACAATATTTGGTCGGTTGAGGAGGATCAGAGACTGAGGGAACTTGCTATAGCAGGCCGATCTAGTTTTGAGATCGCGCAGTTCCTCGACCGTACGCCGGCTGCCGTCAAACGACGGGCAAGCTCTCTGGGTGTTCGGTTTGGCCGGGTCGGACGTGCACGACCGCGCATCTCGCGATTTGGATAGAACAACCCCTTCTAGAACAGGCTCGCCTCTTACGCGTAACCGTTAATGTGTTGGGGGTTCATTGGCCCTCGGAGAGATTTCGAAGCAGACGACGGCTTTGAGCCGACTGACGAGCGGCACATGGTCAGGCTGCCATTGATCGAGACAACAAACGAAGGGTTTCGGTACACAGCTCTCAAACCCAACGGATGAGCTTGCTTAGCCGAGCACTGAGCTCTTGGCCCAACGCTTATCCAGGCGGTTTGCGCCTGGTCGTCTCAGAGATAAATGTAATTCGTGCGCTTTGATCGTCGTTGCAGCCCGAGTTCGCCCAATTTCTTTCGCTATCTCTTCTGGTGGTAGCCTTCCAGCTAAACTGCGAAGCGTTGCAATTTCATTGTCCGTCCAAGGCCGGTGTAACATTACCATCTGTACCTCCTAACACTGAACACCTTGCGTAAGTGCTGCAACTTCCATTCCACGCTTTGGGATAGAACCGTAACTTGGTAGTTCTCTATCTTTTACTCGCGAACAAATTGCCGTGAGTTAACTCCAGATCCCAAGCGGAGCTTCCTCACTACAGCCTACCGAAATCGTCTATCAGTTTTGCGAACCAATCAACAAATCGCAGAACTAACTAGCTTGCTAGCCAGCGATGATGTTCTGTCAGATAAATATGGACGTGAATTCCACAGAAGCAGTCGCCCAAGACGCCTTCGACGCTCGATCGCCACTGAAGTCCTGCGCTGCGGAGCAGATTGCCTGCTCCGCAGCCGTCGCGAATAGACCACCGTCCTCACCGACCCATACCGTAGTAGAGCGCGAGGCCATTTGCGATTTTTGTACTTAAGTGACAGCCTCGCTTGATCCGAACGTCCGCCCTGCGCCAGACGCGGTCATGTGGAGATCCAAAGACAGCGGAATTTCGCGGAGTCTTGCATAAAAGGTGACACCAATTGAGAATGGATGGCTCGCCCAGAGCTTCGGCTCGGCCAGCGGCGAGAACGTACCGTACGTCTACCGATATGGCGGCATTTCTATCCAATCGTCGAAAGCAACATCCGTGCCTTCTGTCAACAAAGCAAAGAAATCAACCAGCAAACGCCCGGCACGGACCAATGGCAGCATAACAGACGCAACCTATTTGAAGCTGCACAACCTGATCGAGTCGCGACAGCTGCAGCCCGGCGAGGTGATCGAAGAGCGCCGGCTTGCACTGCGGCTGAAAGTCTCGCGGACGCCGCTGCGGGCTGGCATCAGCCGGTTGCTGGGCGAAGGCAGGCTCGAGCAATTGTCCAACGGCACTGTGGTGGTCCGCACAATCGATATGGCGGAATTGCTCGAATTGATCCATCTCCGCATGGTGCTGGAGAGCGAAGCGACGTTCATTGCGGCGACCCGCATCGCGCTGGATATCCTTGCACCGATCAGGGCTGCGCTGGAGAAGATCATTGCTGCGTCGACCGTGTCCGGGACAGCTCACTGGACCCTCGACGATGAAATTCATGACCAGATCGCGCGGCATTGCAGCAATCGCTCGCTTGAGAAGCTGATTGGAGAGATCCGGCAGAAGATCCGGATGTGCAATGTGGAGCGCCAGCCTGGCCGGCTGCTGCCTGCCACCCGCGAGCATCTGGCGATTATCGATGCCATCATCGATCGTGATGCCGCCGCAGCCCGTCAGGCGATGATCCTGCATCTCACTAATGTGCGGCAGGGATTGCTCGAACGGTTCGGGATCTTCCTGCCCGAGCCTCACGGCTAGGTCGAGATCAGGCAGAATCCCTGCGGGTGCATGTCCGAAAATTCTGCAGCTGCCCGCAATTTTGTCGGACTCCGTCCAAATTTGACGCAGCTTCCCGGGCTTCGCAGCTTGACTGAAATCAGCACGGGCGGTTCATTGGTATACCAGTGGAATATCGGACCGCTTCGCAGCAGACCGACCAACCAGATGTCCCGCCTGAATGACGCCGAACCACATTGCTTCCCACACCGTCGCGGCCGAATCGCTGTCCCCAGCCGCCTTTGCCGCCTTCGGCGATGTAGCCGAGCGACCGATCGACGTGCGCCGGCGCTATCTTCCGACATCGGACGATCGCACCGAGGACGCCGCCACCTTTTCCTTCTGGATCAGCAGCGCCGCCAGGCTCGGCAGTCTGCCCCTGCCAATCACGACGCTGGAGCGTCATCCGTTCTCCGCCCAGACCTTCATCCCGCTCGGCAGCAGCCAATACCTGGCGATCGTGTGCGATGCCGGCCCGGATGGCCTGCCTGATGTGGCCACCCTGCGGTGCTTCATCGCCGGACCGCATCAAAGCATCACCTTCGCCCGCAATGTCTGGCATCATCCCATGACCGTTCTCGGCGCGGCTATGGAATTTGCCGTCGCCATGGGCATGACCGGCCGGCAGGACGACGACGTGTTCGTCGATATCGCTGGCGACGTTCGCGCCGTGATGCCGCAGAGCGCATAGGATCGCAACGATGCCGCATGATGATCACCTCACCCGCGACTTCGTTGGCTACGGCCGCACCCCGCCGCATCCGCAATGGCCGGGCGCAGCGAGAATCGCACTCAACTTCTGCATCAACTACGAAGAAGGCTCCGAGCCGTCGTACGCCGATGGCGACGGCGTCACCGAAGCAGCCCTGACCGAAGGTGGCGGTGGCGGCTTCGAGGGCCGCGACCTCGCTGCCGAGTCGATGTTCGAATATGGCAGCCGCATAGGCTTCTGGCGCGTGCTGCGCCTTCTGTCCGAGCGCGGCATGATCGCCACGGTCATGGGCTGCGCGCTGGCGCTGGAACGCAACGACGAGGCCTGCGCCGCCATTCGCGAATATGGCTACGACGTCTGCGCCCATGGCTGGCGCTGGGAGCGGCATCCGTTGCTGTCCGAGGCCGACGAGCGCGAGCGCATTCGCAAGACCGTCGAGAGCCTCAAGCGCACCACCGGCGAGCGTCCGCTCGGCTGGTACTGCCGCTATGGGCCGAGCGTGAACACGCGGCGCCTCGTGGTCGAGGAAGGCGGTTTCCTCTACGACTCCGACGCCTATAACGACGAATTGCCGTATTGGACACGTGTGCTCGGCAAGCCGCATCTCGTGGTGCCTTACGGTCTTGCCAACAACGACGCCAAGTTCAGCCGCGGCGCGATGGCAACGGCGGATGATTTCTTCGTCTATCTGCGCGACGCCTTCGACATGCTCTACGCGGAAGGCGCCACCGCGCCGAAGATGATGTCGGTCGGACTGCACACTCGCCTGATCGGCCATCCCGGCCGCGCCGCCGGCCTGCAGCGCTTCCTCGATCACGTCGCCAGACACGACAAAACCTGGATCTGCCGGCGCAGCGACATCGCCCGCCACTGGCAGGCCACCCATCCCCCCACGCCCTGATCTCCACCACATCCGCACCCGAAAGGACGTCCCCATGAGACTGAAACCCACGGATTGGCTGTTCGCGCTGATGCTGTCGACTGCGGCATTCGCTGGCGGCGCCAGCGCGCAGGAAGCCGATCATCCCTCCGACAAGCCGATGGTGGTCGCGTCTGACTTCGGCGTCGCGCCGTGGATGGTGCGCGGCCCCAACGGCCCCGAGGGTTTCGGTGCGGATCTGATCAACGAGATCGGCAAAGATCTCGGCCGCCCGAAGGTCGAGATCGTCGACATCAATTTCTCCGGCCTATTTGCGGCGCTGTTCGCCAAGCGCGCCGAATTCCTCGTCAACCCGCTCAACCTCACTGCCGAACGCTCCGAGCGCATGCTCTATACCGAGCCGCTATTCTCCACCGGCAACGGCTTCATCGTCCGCGCCGCCGACGAGATGAAGGGCTTCGAGGATCTCAAGGGCAAGGCCGTCGCCGTCAACCGCGGCACCATCTCGGATACCTGGGCCACCGCCAATGCCGAGAAATACGGCTTCGAAGTGCAGCGCTACGATGTATTCCCCGATACGGTGCAGGCCGTGCTGACTCGCCGCGCCTTCACAGCGCTAAATGAGATCCCGACAACCGTCTATGCTGCCAGCCAGAACAAGGCGATCAAGGTCGGTTTCAAGGACTTCAACGGGCGAAACTTCGCCTATGCATTCCGCCTGGAAGATACTGAGTATCGCAACAAGGTCGAGGCAGTCATCGAATGCATGAAGTTGGACGGCCGCCTGCGCAAGCTGCACGAGAAATGGTATGGCGCAACGCCCGATGCCGGCTCGGCCATCGACACTGTGTATTTCGGCTATGGTCCTCCCGGCTTCAAGGGTTTCGAGCCGACCTCGCACGTTCCGGCGTGCAAGTAGCACGCTTGCTCTGACAAGATAGCTGCGAACACCGGACCGGCCCGAGCCGGTCCGACCGCGGTTGATGGACACCCGATGGAGCGAATAGTCGAATACTACTTCAATGCAGAAGTCATCGCGGGCGCCTTCCCCCAGGTGCTCGCGGGCTTTCGCACGACGGTCATCGTATCGCTTTTGATTATTGTCTGCGGCACGCTGTTCGGCCTGTCGCTGGCACTGCTGCGCTGCGCCAACCTGCGCCCCGTCAATTTCATCATCACTGCTTATGTCGACGTGCTGCGCACGCTGCCGCAGCTCGTCGTGATCGTCTTCATCTATTTTGGCCTGCCTTATCTGGGCCCGACGCTGTCCCCCTTCGCAACCACTGTGCTGGCGCTCGGCATGGTGCTGTCGGCCTTTTCCACCGAGATCTTCTGGTCGGCAATCATGGCGCTGCCGCGCGGACAATGGGACGCCGCCAGCGCACTCGGTTTCAGCCGGCTGCGGACACTGGTCACCATCATCCTGCCGCAGGCCATTCGCCTCGCGATCCCGCTTCTGACCAACCGCGCCATCTCCATCAGCAAGGGCACGGCGCTCGGCACCGCCGTGTCGCTCCCGGAAACGCTCGGACAGGCGCAGAGCGTGATGGCGCTGGTCGCCAATCCCTCGCCGCTGACGCTGGCCGCCGCTTTCTATCTCACCTTCTTTCTTCCGCTGGTGATCGCCAGCCGGTGGATCGAATATCGTACCAGCACGGGGCGGTGAGCGGGTCTCATGCAGGATTTCCTCGACAATTTCGCCAACTGGGAGTCGCTGTTGCGGGTCTATCCGCTGCTGCTGCAGGGGCTGATCTATACTGTCTCGCTGGCGGTGGTGGCGCTGCCGCTCGGCATTCTCGCCGGCCTCGCCATCGCCGTGCTGTACAGCTTCAAGAACCGCTGGGTAAATATCGCGCTACTGATCTATATCGACCTATTCAGGTCGTTTCCCGTGGTGGTGCTGCTGATCCTGATCTTCTACGGCATGCCGTTTCTGGGCCTGACGCTCGGCGGCTTCACGGCGGCCGTGCTGGCCATCGCGCTCAACAATTCCGGCTACTTCGGCGAGATTTTTCGCGCCGGCCTCCTGTCCGTGCCCCACGGCCAGACCGAGGCTGCCCGGGCGCTCGGTTTCAAGCCGCTGCATGTGGTGTTCTCCATCGTGCTGCCGCAGGCGATCCGCAACGTGCTGGCGCCGCTCGCCAGCAATTCGCTAGAACTCGTCAAGGCGACACCAATTGCCGCCTTGGTCGCGCTGCCTGAACTGCTGCGCTCAGCCCGCGTCGCCCAGGAGCAAACCTACAACCCGACGCCGCTGATGGCGGCCGCGGTGATCTTCTTCGTCATCCTGTATCCGTTCGCGCGCTGGGTGGCGCGGCTGGAACGGCAAGCACTGAAAGTTCGCTGACATGGCCACACTGATCACCGGCGGCAGCGGTTTCATCGGGCTCGCGCTCGCCGAACGCCTGATCGCCGACGGCGAGACCGTTATCTTGTTCGACCTCTCAGCCCCCGGCCGCGACATGCTGATGCGCGCCGAGCTTGCCGGCGCTACGCTGGTCACCGGCGATGTCACAAGCGCCGACGACGTCGACCGCGCGTTGAACGCGGCCGGCATCGACCGCGTGATCCACACCGCCGCGATGACGCCGAATGCCCAGCGCGAGCATGACGCTGCGCGCCAGATCGTCGACGTCAATATCGGTGGCACCGTCAATCTGCTCGAACGCGTAACATTGCGACCCGCCATCAAGCGCGTCACCGTGCTCAGTTCGGTCGCAGTGTACGGCTTCTCGCAACCGGCCGCGTCGGGCCTGTTCGAGGAGGATTTCTCGCCGCCGGCGCCAGCCGCGCTCTACGGCATTACAAAGCTCGCATCGGAACAGGCGGCGCTGCGGATCGCCGACCTTCACAAGCTCGATGTGCGCGTGATTCGGCTCGGGCCGGTCTTTGGTCCATGGGAACTGCAAACCGGTGTCCGCGATGCGCTGAGTCCGCATTATCAGGTGCTCCGTATGGCCTTCGACGGCCGTGAAGCGATTCTCCCGCGCAGCATGGCCGGCGATTGGATCTATTCTCGCGACGCTGCCCGCGGCGTCGCGAGGGTGAGCGCCTCCGACACGCTGAAGCACCGCACCTATCACGTCAGCGGCGGTGTGTTGTCCGATCTGCCACGATGGTGCGAGATCATCGCGACGCACATGCCCGGCTTCCGCTGGCGGATGGCGGAGATCGAGGCGGAGGGCAACGTGATCTATGGCCTGCCGAAGGACCGTGCGCCGCTGAATATTGCGCGACTGGCCGCGGATGCCGGCTTCACGCCTCAGTATCATCTGGAAGATGCGGCGCGCGACTATCTCGGCTGGTTGCCGCAGGCAGGAGAACCTGCATGAGCAAACGTCTGGCTGGAAAGTCGGTTCTGATCACCGGCGCCTCCTCGGGCATCGGCCGCGCCATCGCCCGCCGGTTTGCTGCCGAGGGCGCGAAGCTCATGCTCGCGGATCTCACCATGGACGTGCGCGAAGGCGGCACTCCGACATTGGAGCTGCTGCGTGCAGACGGTTATGAGGTCGATTTCATCCAGATCGACGTCGCCTCGGAGGACGACACCGTCCGCGCCGTC
Organism: Tardiphaga sp. OK246; assembly: GCF_900188215.1. NCBI lineage: Bacteria > Pseudomonadati > Pseudomonadota > Alphaproteobacteria > Hyphomicrobiales > Nitrobacteraceae > Tardiphaga > Tardiphaga sp. OK246. Next base: position 45,440 of record NZ_FZOX01000005.1, on the reverse strand, counting down.
CAACAGACCGTTGCGCGCTACGGCCGCCTCGACGTGCTCGTCAACGACGCCGCCATCGGCACCGGCAAGCGTCTGACCGACACCAGCCTCGCCGAATGGGACAGAACGCTGGCGGTCAATCTCACTGGCGTATTCCTGATGTCGCGCGCCGCCGTCAACCAGATGCTGACGCAGGATATTCGCAATGAGGCCCGCGGCCGCCTCGTCAACATCTCCTCGCAACACGGCATGATCGCCTGCCCGGAAGACATCGCCTATGGCACCTCCAAATCCGGGGTCGTCTACATGACGCGGCAGATCGCGGCGGACTACGCGAAGGATCACATCATCTGCAATGCAGTCGCGCCCGGCAAGATCGTCACCGGCAAACCGGGCCGCGCCGCGGAGCCGCGCTGGATGGACTACTCCACCAGCCGCACGCCGATGCCGCGGCTGGGCCGTCCCGACGACGTCGCCAATGCAGCGCTGTTTCTGGCCTCAGACGAGGCAACTTTCATGACGGGCGAAAACATTCTCGTCGATGGCGGCTGGATGGCGTCATGAGCAACGTTTCGGAGAGCACAATGGAGCAAGCGCCAGCGGATACATCCGCGCCGATCATCCAGATGTCCGGCGTCACCAAATGGTATGGCGACGTCCAGGTGCTCAAGGGCATCGACTTCACGGTGGCGCGCGGCGAGCGCGTCGTGATCTGCGGGCCTTCGGGGTCCGGCAAGTCGACCATGATCCGTTGCATTAACCGGTTGGAAGAACATCGCGACGGCCGCATCATGGTCAATGGCGTCGAGCTCGATCACTCGACGCGCAATGTCGACGTGGTCCGCCGCGATGTCGGCATGGTGTTCCAGCAGTTCAACCTGTTTCCGCATCTGACCGTGCTGCAGAACCTCACCATCGCGCCACGCAAGATCCGCGGCGCAACGAGGCAGGAAGCCGACGAAGTCGCGCGCTATTTTCTTGAGCGCGTACGGATCTCCGAACAGGCCAATAAATATCCGAGCCAGCTCTCCGGCGGCCAGCAGCAGCGCGTCGCCATCGCGCGTGCGCTGTGCATGAAACCGCAGATCATGCTATTCGACGAGCCTACCTCCGCGCTTGATCCGGAAATGATCCAGGAGGTACTCGACGTCATGGTCGGCCTCGCCCGCGAAGGGATGACCATGGTCTGCGTCACCCACGAGATGGGCTTCGCGCGCACGGTCGCCGACCGCGTGGTGTTCATGGACGCCGGCCGGATCATCGAAGAAGGCGCGCCGGCCGATTTCTTCTCGGATCCGAAACAGGATCGAACCCGTGCATTCCTCAAACAAATTATGCATCGATGACCGAAGCGTCCGCTTTGTGGCATAAGCGGACATCGATTGTTCCTGCGTGCCCCGTGATCTATGAGCTCACAATCAACGTCTGGGCGACCGCTAGAAAGACCTACGCGGCTTCGTCGCGCGATTGGTAGAGCTTGTAAAGCATGCGTTGCCCGATACGCCGGAACGGCGAGAACGGATGCGTCGGCAGCGGCGACGTGAAGATCGGTAGGTCCTGCCCCTTGAAGTTCTTGCCCGCGATCATCTCGGCCATGCGACGGCCGGCCTGCGCCGAATAAGACACGCCATTGCCACCGTAGCCCAGCGCATAGAACAGAGTTTGCGAAGGATCGGGCCGGAAGATACGCGGCATCATGTCGTGGCTGACATCGACCCAGCCCCACCAGGAATAGTCGATCTCGATTCCCTTGAGCGCCGGGAACTTGCGGTGCAGCCCGTCGATCAGGAGCTGCAGATGCCGCGGATTTGCAGCGTCCGCGCCGGTGATGGCGCTGCGGCTACCGATTTGCACACGGTTGTCGGGCAGCCGGCGATAATAGAAGCGCAGCGTGCGGGTGTCGGTGATGACTTCGGTGGTCTTGAAGCCGGTCGCCTCCAGCTCTGCTTCGGTAAGCGGCCGCGTCACAATCGAGTTGGACATAATCGGCATGCAGCGGCCACGCAGCATCGACGTCAGGCCGAGCGACGTATAGGCGCCGGTGGCGATGCCAACCGCGCGGGCGCGCACGGTGCCGCTGGGCGTGCGCAGATGATGCACACCATTGCGCGTCGTGATCTCCAGCACCGGACTGCCGGGATGCACCTTGGAGCCGAGTTCGCGCGCCATGCGCAGATAGCCGAAAGCGAGTTTGGCAGGATGGACGCCAGTACCCAGCGGCTCATGTACAGCGCCGACACATTCTGCCTCGTTCACATAGTCACGGCGTACGTCCTCGGCGGACAACACGCGTGTCTTGTAGCCGAACACCTCGTTCTGGACCTTCGACTCGGCTGCGATCTTCTCGAACATCCGCTGGCGATGCGCGAGATAGAGATGGCCACCGCGCTGCGGTTCACAATCGATATTTCCGGTCTTGATCAGATCCTCGAAGGTCTCGAAGCCGTCCTGGATTTCCGCGTGCAGCCGCAGCGCCACATCGCGGCCCCAGCGCGCGATCCACTGCGAACGCGACAGCCGGCCCGACGCGTTCTGGCCCTGCCCGCCATTGCGTGTGCTGCAGCCCCAGGCGACGCGATTGGCTTCCAGCACCACGGCCTTGATGCCGAATTCGCGCGCCAGAAAAATCGCACTAGCGAGCCCGGTATAGCCCGAGCCGACGATCGCGACGTCGGCATCGACGTCGCCCGAGATCGGGCCATCATCGTCCGGCGGTGTTCCTGCCGTGGCGGCCCAATAAGTCGGGGCGTAGTCGCGGTGGGTGCCGGGACCGGGGGACACCAGGGGATCGTAGTGCTGATCGTAGGGAGCAATCGACATCGGCGCGGCCTCTATCACGGTGCGATCAAGACTGAGCCGGTAGCGGCGGGCGGTCCTTGCGGAATGCGCTCTTGCGCGAGAGCTTGTCGCCCTTGAATGTGAAGAGATCGCACCCCTCGGCCTCGATCCGCGTGCCGTTGGCTGCTGTACCGCTGAAAATCCATTCAGATAGGCCGCGGTCGCCGAACACGCTGTGCGATGTACAGGTCCAGCTCACATCCGGCATACCGCCCCAGACCTTCTCGAAGGCCTCCTTGACATCGGCGGTGCCGGTGATGCGGTTGCCATACATCTCCGACCCGGCGGCGGTATCGAACACGATATCGGCGGTCATGCAGGCCATGACGCCGTCAACGTCGTGACGGTTGAACGCCTCGAATAGCGTAACGAGAAGCTGGTGGCGCTGGGTCTGCTGCTCGGACATTGCAAGACTCTCTCGATCATTTCAACAACGGCCGGCACGGTGGCCAGCCATGGCCGCGAAATTGCCAGCGGCCGTGCCGCGCGATTAGGGCCAGTTGCGGCGAAGCACCCCTCCAGAGCCGAGCGGTTCACGCCGGCGATCTGGCCCAAAGATTGACGCGGGCTGGCCCTCCCCGGGCTGGCGGATGTCGCCATGGTGGCGGCATGACGAAGCGACGGACCGACGCGACATGCATGACCTGACGATCGCGATCGGCGATCTCGGTGCCGCGCTAACGCCAAAACTGGTTTTGCTGTCGATTGCTTCGATCTTCGTCGCCGCGGTGCTGCGCGGCTTTACCGGCTTTGGTTTTGCCCTTGCGGCCGTGCCACTGCTCGGCCTGTTCATGGCGCCGACCGAGGCCGTGCCGGTGGCGATCGGACTGCAGCTTGCCGGCAGCCTGCTCGATTTCCGCACAGCATCGCGGAGCTGCGACTGGCCGTCGCTGCGCTGGCTGATGATCGGCGCACTGATTGGATCGCCGCTGGGAACCCTGATCCTGACGGAAATCCCGGCGCCAATCTCGCGGCTGGTGATCAGTTCGATCACGCTCCTGGCGGTGTTCGCGCTGGGCCACGGCTTCGCGTTGCCCGCCATCCCGCCACGCCCGGTGACGTCGATCACCGGTTTCTTCTCCGGTCTGTTCAACGGGCTAGCCGCGATGCCCGGACCGCCGGTGGTCGCTTACTATATGTCGGTTCCGCTGCCACGCTTGGCAACGCGTGCGTCGCTGATGGTGTTCTTCCTGATGACCTCGATCACGGCAACGATCACTTTCGTCAGCGTGGGCCTGCTGAACGTCCACACCATTGGCCTGTCGTTGCTCGGCCTGCCGGTGATGTGGCTCGGCACCATATTCGGCGAAATCGCATTCCGGCGCGGCAACGACGCAATGCATCGCCAGGTCTCGATCATCAGCCTCGGCGTGATTGCCCTCGTTAGCGCCGTCAAGGGCGTGAGCGAGCTGACCTGAGCCGCGTCAGCTCATGCGTGCGATGATGCGACCGAGACGTTCAATGCCCGGTTCGATCCGATCATTGCGGATCGACGAGAAGCCAAGCCGGAAGCAATTGGCATGGGTACCTTTCGTCATCGAGAATACGTCGCCCGGCTCGATCACCACGCCTTCTGCCAACGCGGCCGTGGCAAGTTCGGTGGCATCGCAGCCGGCCGGACATGTCACCCAATAGCTGGTGCTGCCGACGCCGCGCACGAAATCGCAACCGGCGAGATGCTTGGGCAGCAACTGATCGAGAATGCGTGCGCGCTCCAGCAGCACGCGTGAGACGCGCTGCAGATGCGAGCGGTAATGGCCAAGGCCGATAAAGAGCGCCGCAACGCGCTGGTTGTTGAGCGGTGGATGCCGCAGCATTAGGCGCCGCAGCGCGCGCAATTCACGGATCACCGGCGCTGGTGCGGCGACATAGCCGAGCCGTAGGCCGGGCGCGAGCGCCTTCGACAGGCTGCCGACATAAAGCACGCGGTCGTTGCGATCGAGGCTCATTAGCGGCGGCAGTGCCGGCCCCTCCGAGATCAGCTCGCTCTCATAATCGTCCTCGATCAGGATGATGTCGCTCTCCTCTGCCTTGCGCAGCACTTCGAGACGGCGCTGCTCGGGCATCGCCACCGTGGTCGGGCATTGATGACCTGCGGTGACGTAAGCGAGATCGCAGCTCTCGAAGTTCGCATCGGGCACCATGCCCTCGCCGTCGACTGCGAGCGGCACGATATTGTCGGTCTGCATACCGAAAATGTTGCGGGCGTCGGGATAGCCGGGATCTTCCATGCCGACCCGGGTGCCCTGCTTCACGAACAATCGGGCGATCAGATACAGCGCATGCTGGGCGCCGATGGTCATCATGATCTCGTCCGGCCGCGCGCGAACGCCGCGGCGCGGCAACACCTGCAGCCGGAGCTGCTCGATCAGCGCCGGATCGTCCTCGTCGATCAGATCGCGGGCCCAGTTGTTGATCTCGGGCACGCTAAGTGCGGCGCGCGCACTTTCGCGCCAGTCATTGGTCGGAAACAGGCTTGGATCGAACTGCCCGAAGATGAAGGGATATGGATAGTCCTGCCAGTTGAGCGGCTTGACGATGTTCCGATTGGCCGACGGCCGCACTGCGAAGCGCCCGGCCCAGCGCGCGGCGCCGGCCTCGTCGGGCGCCGCGCGGTCGTCGCGCCGGGTGCCGAGATGCTTGGGGAGGCCGGCCACGAAGAAGCCGCTGCGTTCGCGCGAAATGAGGAAATTCTGGTCGACCAGCTGCTCATAGGCGATCACGACGGTATTACGCGACACTTCGAGCAGTGTGGCCAGTTCGCGGCTCGACGGCATGCGCACACCAAGCGCCAGACGGCCTTCTTCGATGGCGGTACAGATCAACTGGCGGATCTGGAGCTGCAGGAAGGGACCGCGCCGATCCAGCCCCTGGAACAGCGATCCCCAGAACAGCGCATCCCCAATGCCAGACGCTGCAGGACGCCCGTCTGCACGGGCGGCTTTCACTGAACCTCCGGGATTACCCATCGCGCCCTCCACACTCATCCCGAAACCAAAGCCGCACCCGTCTTCGGGCCTAACAGGATACTAAGCAAAAGCCGCGCCAAGGTGGACCGTCGGCACCACGGGACTGGCCCCATTCGTGCATCCGATCTGGCGCTGGCTCGGAGCGATGCGAGGCCTCACGCTTCAATGACGGAATTTTGAGGGTGGTCCATTGAGCCAGGATACGATTGTTTTCTCGGCCCGCAAGATCGTGACCATGAACCCGTCACGCCCATCCGCCACGCATGTTGCGTTGCGCGAAGGTCGGATCGTCGCCGTCGGCAGTTTCGACGAGATCGTCGGCACCAGCGGCGCCAAGGTCGACGACCGTTTCAAGGACAAGGTGCTGCTGCCCGGCTTCGTCGAAGGCCACAGCCACATCATGGAAGGCATGATGTGGTCGCTGCCTTATGTCGGTGCCTTCGACCGCCGCTCGCCCGAAGGCAAACTCGTCCAGGGCCTGCCGGATATCGACGCCATCGTCGCACGGTTGCAGGAAGCCGAGGCAGCGATGACCGATCCCGAGGCACCGCTCTTCGCCTGGGGTTTCGATCCCCTGCATATCGGCAGCGTGTCCCTGACGCGGCAGGATCTCGACCGCGTATCGACCACGCGACCGATCATGGTCGTGCATGCATCGTTCCACATCAGCAACGTCAACACTATCGTGCTGCAGCGCGCCGAGCTCGATCGCACCACCAACATTTCCGGCGTGGTGATGGGCAAGGACGGCGAGCCATCCGGCGAAGTCCAGGGCATTGCCGCTCGGTTTCGCGTGTTCCGCGTGCTCGGCACTAATCCCCTGTCTGGCAATCTCACAGCCGATGGCGTCAACCGCTACGCGGCATCGTCGTGCATTCAGGGCGTGACTACCATCACCGACCTGCACAACGATCTTTCTGACCTGACCATCGAGGTCTATCGTGCCGCAAGTCGGCGCGATGATTTCTCGGTGCGCCTGGTCCCGGCCATGGCCTCGGTGTCGCACAGCCCGGAACAGGGCGTCGAGAAGATCAAGACACTGAAGGCGTCGAACAACGACAAGCTTCACTACGGCATCGTCAAGCTGGTGGTCGACGGCTCGATTCAGGGCTTTACCGCGCGGCTGCGCTGGCCGGGTTATCACAACGGCGCACCCAACGGGTTGTGGTACATCGCGCCCGAAGAACTGCCGTCCATCGTCGCAGCTTACCACAATGCGGGCATCCAGCTGCACATCCACACCAATGGCGACGAAGCCACCGAAGTGGCGCTCGATGCCGTCGAGGCCGCACAGATCGCAAAGCCGCGGCCCGATCACCGCCATACGCTGCAGCATTGCCAGATGGCGGATGCTGCGCAGTTCAAGCGCATGAAATCGCTCGGCATGTGTGTCAACTTGTTTTCCAATCACGTCTATTACTGGGGTGACTCGCATTACGATCTGACCATGGGTTCGGAACGCGCCAACAGACTCGACGCCACCGGTACCGCGCTGCGCGTCGGCGTTCCCTTCGCAATCCATTCCGACGCCCCGGTGACGCCGCTGAGCCCGCTGTTCACCGCCTGGTGTGCCGTCAACCGCGTGTCGTCGAGCGGACGTGTTCTCGGCAAGGAGACCGAAGCGCTGACCGTCGAACAGGCGCTTGCCGCGATCACGATCAACGCTGCCTATACGCTGAAGCTCGATCACATCGTCGGCAGCATCGAGGCCGGCAAATATGCGGACTTCGCGGTACTTGATGAAGATCCGTTTGAAGTCGCGCCGGAGAAGCTCAAGGATATCGCTATCTGGGGCACCGTGGTCGGCGGCCATGTGCGGGAGGCGCCACGGGCATGACGGCAGCGTCATCAGCGAAAATTCCCGTGACGGTGGTCGGCGGCTTTCTCGGCGCCGGCAAGACGACCTATCTCAATCACCTCCTTCGCACCGGCTCCGCCCGCTATGCCGTTCTGGTCAACGACTTCGGTGCCGTGAATATCGATGCCGGCCTGATCGCGCAGCACGACGGCACCACCATGACGCTGACCAATGGCTGCGTCTGCTGCAGCATCGGCGGCGGCTTTCTGGATACGCTGGGCCGGATTCTCGACGACGCAATCCCGTTCGATCACATCATCATCGAAGCGTCGGGCGTCGGTGATCCCTGGCGCATCGCCGAGATCGCACTGGTGGAGCCGAGCCTGCGCCTGAATGCCGTGATCGTGGTCGCGGATGCATCCCGCATTTCAAAACTGCTGATCGACAGTCGCGTCGGCGACACCGTGCGCGGCCAGTTCGATCGCTGCAGTCTCGTGCTGCTCAACAAGGTCGACCTGCTGAACCGCACCGCCGTCGATGCGAGCCGCGCCGCGGTCGCGGCGCTGCGTCCGGACATCCAGATCATCGAGACGACAGAACATACGCTGCCGGTCCTGCCGGACGGCGAGGTCAAAGCGACATCGCGCTTTGCCGCGACCGCCGTGAACGACCGCGTCGATCATGAAAGCGCGTTCCGCCGCTGGTCGTATCGGCGCAGCGGCACGTTCGATCGTGGCCAGCTTACAGCAGCACTAGCCGCATTGCCGCCGCAGCTTTTGCGCCTCAAAGGACCATGCCGGATCGCCGGTGATGCGTCGCCAGCGCTGCTGCAGATGGTCGGGCAAGACTGGGCGCTGACACCCGCTCCCGCCGATATGACGGCTCAAAACGACATCATGCTGGTCGGCGTCGGCACCGACGCCCTGCCCGATGCCGCCGCGCTTGATGCCATTCTTGATGGCGCGCTGATCCAGGTTTCACAAACACACCCGACAACGGCGGACCTCAACCGTCGGCACGCTGCATTCACCCTCTGAGAGAAGGACCGACAAGATGTCTTCGATCTGGTCACAACGCCCCCGTTCGCTGAAAGCGTCTCTTCTGACCTGCGCTCTGGGCCTTACCCTCGTCGCAACCGCCATCGCGCCGAGCATCAAGCCGGCGCTCGCCGCCGACGGCGGTACGCTGGTGATCGCCTCCACGCAGGTGCCGCGCCACTTTAACGGCGCCGTGCAGTCCGGCCTCGCCACCGCGATGCCGTCCACGCAAATCTTCGCCAGCCCGCTGCGCTATGACGACAACTGGAATCCGCAGCCTTATCTCGCGAAATCCTGGGAGGTCGCGCCCGACGGCCTCTCGGTGACGCTGAAGCTGGTCGACAATGCCCTGTTCCACGATGGCAAGCTGGTCACGTCAGAGGACGTCGCCTTCTCGATCATGACCATCAAGGCGAACCATCCATTTCAGAGCATGCTGGCCGCCGTCGATAAGGTCGATACGCCCGACCCGCTCACCGCTATCATCCGCCTGAAGCATCCGCACCCGGCGCTGCTTTTGGCGATGTCGCCTGCACTGATGCCGATCCTGCCGAAACACGTCTATGGCGACGGCCAGGACATCAAGGCTCATCCCGCCAATCTGAAGCCGGTCGGCTCAGGCCCCTATCGCCTCACCGAATACAAGCAGGGCGAATACTACACGCTGGAAAAGTTCGACAAGTTCTTCATCACCGGCAAGCCCAAGCTCGACAAGATCGTCGTCAAGCTGGTATCGGATTCCAATGCCGCTGTGGTCTCGCTTGAGCGCGGCGACGTCAACGTGCTGCCGTTCGTCTCAAACACCCGCGACATCGAGCGCATCGAGAAGATGCCGAACGTCACCATCACCGACAAGGGCTTTGCCGGCGTCGGCCCGATCAACTGGCTCGCCTTCAACACCAAGAAGAAGCCGCTCGATGACGTGCGCGTGCGCCAAGCCATCGCCTTTGCCGCCAACCGCGAATTCATCACCGGCAAACTGATGGGCGGCAAGGCGAAGACCGCCACCAGCCCGATCGCCCCGGGATCGCTGCTACTGGAGCCCGGCGTCGAGATGTACAAGCTCGATCTCGCGAAGTCGGCGAGGCTGCTCGACGAAGCCGGCTATCCGAAGGCTGCCGACGGCACGCGCATGAGCCTCACCATCGACTACATCCCCGGTGACGAGGAACAGCAGCGCAATGTCGCCGAATATCTGCGCTCGCAGCTCAAGCGCGTTGGCATCAATCTGGAAGTCCGTGCCGCGCCGGACTTCCCGACCTGGGCGCAGCGGGTCTCGAATTGGGATTTTGACCTGACGATGGACAACGTGTTCAACTGGGGCGATCCGGTGATCGGCGTCAACCGCACGTACCTTTCGAGCAACATCCGCAAGGGCATCATCTGGTCGAACACCCAGCAATACAGCAACCCGAAGGTCGACGAACTGCTGGCAGCAGGCGCGCAGGAAACGTCGCCCGAGAAGCGCAAGGCGCTGTATTCGGAATTTCAGAAGATCGTCGTCGACGACGTGCCGATCTATTTCATCAACGGAGCGCCCTATCGCAACGCCTTCAGCAAGGGCCTCGGCGGTCTGCCGACGTCGATCTGGGGCATGATGTCGCCGCTCGACGAGCTTTATTGGGAAGTGCCGCCGAAGACCTGATGGTCTTCGGCTCACTCTGACGGTCCAGCACCATGAACCTCGCTCTTCACATTCTGCGTCAGGTGGCCAATGCAGTTGGCCTCCTCGTCGCCGTGCTGGTCCTCAATTTCTGCCTGATCCATGCTGCGCCCGGCGATCCCGCTCTAGTGATCGCCGGCGAGATGGGCGGTGCGTCGGCCGACGTTATCGCTGCACTGCAGGTCAAATACGGCCTCGATAAGAGCCTGCTCGAACAGCTCTTCACCTATCTCGGCAGCGTCGCCACCGGCGACTTCGGCTATTCCTATTATTTCAATGCCCCCGTGACCGGTCTGATCGCCCAGCGCATTCCGGCAACGCTCTATCTGGTGTTGTCGGCGCTCGCGATTTCGGTGGTGATCGGCACGCTGCTCGGCGTCGTCAGCGCCCGCAAGCCGAACGGGCTGTTCAGCCAGGGCGTCACCATCATCTCGCTTGCGGGCTATGCCGCGCCGGTGTTCTGGACCGGGCTGATGTTGCTGCTGCTGTTCGGATCGGTGTGGCCGATCCTGCCGGTGACGGGCATGACCGACGTCGCGCGGCCCAAGGTCGGCTTCGCGCATGTCGTGGATATATTGCAGCATCTCGTGCTGCCCGCGACCACGCTCGCACTCGTCTTCATCGCGCAATATAGCCGGCTCGCCCGTGTCAACATGATCGATGCGCTGACGGCTGACTACGTGCGCACCGCCCGCGCCAAGGGCCTGCCAGAATTTATCGTGATCGGCAAACATGCGCTGCGCAACACGCTGATCCCGATTGTCACTGTCGCCGGGCTGCAATTCGGCCATCTGTTCGCGGGCGCCGTGCTGGTCGAGACGGTGTTCAGCTGGCCCGGCATGGGACGGCTGGTGTTCGAATCCATTCTGCGCCGAGATTATCCGACCCTGCTCGCCGTGCTGTTCTTCTCGGCAGTCTTGGTCATGGCCGCCAATATCATCACCGATCTGGTCTATCGCCTGGTCGATCCGCGCATCCGTTCGGGGGCCCGATGACCACAATAGAATCCACCGCCATCAAGCCCGATAGGACCGCGCTGCCCGTGAGCGCCGCGGCGTCGCCCACGATGGCCGCGCTGCGCCAGTTTGCCCGCAGCCCGGCGGGCGTCGTCGGCGCGGTTGTGCTGCTATTTCTGATGCTCGCCACCTTGTTCGGGCCGTCGATCTACGGCGTCGATCCGCTCGACATTGCCGGCGCGCCCTTCACGCCGCCGGATGCGGACACCTGGCTCGGCACCGACTATCTCGGCCGCGATATCCTGGCGGGGCTGCTGCAGGGCGGCCGTGCCACGCTGACTGTCGGCGGCGTGGCAGCGATCATCACCATCGTGATCGGCGTCACCATCGGTTCGCTGGCCGGCTTCTTCGGCGGCCCCATCGACACGGCACTGACCAAGATCACCGAGTTCTTCCAGATCCTGCCACCGCTGCTGTTTGCCATGGTACTGGTCACTCTGTTCGGGCAGACGCTGACCACCGTGACCATCGCGATTGGCGTGGTGAGCTGGCCGTCTGCCGCGCGTCTGACCCGCGCGGAGTTCCTGCGCTTGCGCAATCTCGATTTCGTCAAGGCATCGCGCGCCGCCGGCGCGGGCAATGGTCACCTCATCCTGCGCGTCGTGCTGCCCAATGCGCTGCCGCCGATCATCGTCTCAGCGACGCTCGCGATCGGCGTGGCCATCCTGTTCGAAGGCGGATTGAGTTTCCTCGGCCTCGGCGACCCCAACACCATGAGCTGGGGCCTTATGCTTGGGCAGAACCGCAATTATGTGCTCAATGCCTGGTGGACCGTGGCGTTTCCCGGTGCTGCAATCTTCATCGCGGTGCTCGCCATCAGCCTGATCGGCGACGGCGTCAATGACGCCATCAATCCGCGCCTGCGGAAGCGAGGCTGAGCGATGCCCCCCGTTCTCTCCGTCAAGGATCTCAGCGTCTCGATGAACGGCACCAAGGGCATGGTGCCGGTGCTTGAGCATCTGTCATTCGACGTCGCGCAAGGCAAGACCATGGCGCTGGTCGGCGAGTCCGGCTGCGGCAAAAGCATGACCGCGCTCGCGATCATGCAGCTATTGCCCGAAGACTTTCGCGTCACCTCCGGCAGCATTCTGCTGGATGGCGTCGAGGTTTTATCGGCATCACCCAAGGAGTTGCGCAGCCTGCGCGGCGACAAGATGTCGATGATCTTCCAGGAGCCGATGACGGCGCTCAACCCGCTCTACACGGTCGGTGACCAGATCGGCGAGGTGCTGCGTCAGCACCGCGGACTGAGCCGCCGCGATGCCCATGCGCAAGCGATACAGTTTCTCAAGGCGGTGCAGATCCCCGCGACTGACAAACGCGTCGATGCCTATCCGCATCAATTGTCCGGCGGCATGCGGCAACGTGTGATGATCGCCATGGCGCTGGCCTGCAAGCCGAAGCTTCTGATCGCAGACGAGCCGACCACCGCGCTCGACGTCACCGTGCAGGCGCAGATCTTCGACCTGCTCAGCGAATTGCAGGACGACACCGACACGGCCATCGTGCTGATCACCCATGATCTCGGCGCCGTCGCCGAACTCGCCGACGATGTCGCCGTGCTCTATGCCGGCCGCTGCATCGAACAGGGCGCCGCACACGAGATCATCGCCCGTGCGCGGCATCCCTATACGCGCGGGCTGATGGCCTGCGTGCCGCATCTGCAGCTCGGCCGCATGAGCAACCATGCCTCGGCCGAGCTCGATGAAATCCCAGGTATGGTGCCGCCGCTCGGCGCACGCGGGCCGGACTGCGCTTTCCTGCCGCGCTGTGCCTTTGCCGACGAGATCTGTCGCGCACAGCCGCAGCCGCCGCTCGATCGCATCGATGCCGGTGCCGCCGTATCGTGCTGGCGTCATCAGGAGATCACACCGTGAGCGACGGTTTGAATATATCTGCGCCCGCAGACGTCCTGCTCGACGTCAACGATCTCGTGGTGCACTTCCCGGCCGGACGCCGCGGCATGTTCGGTTCACCCTCGAAGGTCCACGCGGTCGACGGCGTGAGTTTTCGCGTCCGCCGCGGCACCACCTTCGGCATCGTCGGCGAAAGCGGCTCCGGCAAATCGACCACCGCGCAGGCGGTGATGCGGCTGATCCCGATGACCTCCGGCCAGATCGTGTTTGGCGGCGAGAACATCGCAGACTTCCGCGGCGAGAAACTGCGGCTGGCGCGCAGCAAATTCCAGATCGTGTTCCAGGATCCGTTCTCGGCACTGGATCCGCGGCGCCGCGCCGGCGATCTGATCCGCGAACCGCTCGACCTGCTCGGCATCGGCTCGCCACGCGAGCGCGAGGTCCGGGTCAAACAGCTTCTGGAGGAAGTCGGCCTGCCGCCGCAGGCGGCTGATCTCTTCCCGCATCAGTTCTCCGGCGGCCAGCGCCAGCGCCTCTGCATCGCGCGCGCGATGGCGCCCGAACCCGACCTGATCGTCTGCGACGAAGCCGTCTCGGCACTCGACGTCGCTATCCAGGCGCAGATCCTGAACCTGCTGAAGAAGCTGCAGCGCGAGCGCGGCCTGACCTATATCTTCATCTCGCACGATCTCGGCGTGATCCAGCATTTCTGCGACGAGATTGCGGTGATGTATCTCGGACGCATCGTCGAACAGGCGCCGGCGCAGGTGTTCTTCTCGGCACCCTTGCATCCCTATAGCTGGTCGCTGATATCAGCCGCCGCACCGCCCGGCCCGCTGCGCGACCGACTGAAGAAGGACTATCTCGTTAAGGGCGATCCGCCGAGCCCCGTCGATCCACCGCCCGGCTGCCGCTTCGTTCAGCGCTGTCCGTTCGTCGTCGCGCGCTGCCGCGACGAGTTGCCGATCCTGAATATCCAGGCCGACGAGCACTTCGTCGCCTGCCACCGGACCGGCGAGATTGCCCCTCCGGATTTTGCATCCCTGTGAGTCGTCGCAGCAGCAGTGGGGCGTCCGCTTTGCGCCAAGAGGTGACATCACGGCGAGATGTGCCTTTATCTTCGGCGGTCACGAAGTCAGCATCGGCTTCTCTGGTCGCTGTGACGCAACGGCGCGGCTTGGGAAGCTACGGCACTGGCAGGCAAGCGCAGTCTGCGGCTGGCGGCCGAGTTGAAGCTTCTGCACCGGACCGACCGGCCTCAGCGCCGAACCGGTCGAAAAGATCTGCATGCGCGGTCCGCGGACGAACCTGCTTCGAATCGCGCGACAAGAGTTTCGAGCATCAGACGCTGAGGTAGGCGCGCTGTATCTCGCTGTTGTGCGCCAGATCCTGCATCGAACCTTTGTACATAATCTGCCCCTTCTCAAGTACGTAGGCACGATCCGAAACCAAGCGGGCAAAATGAAAATTCTGCTCGGACAGCAGAATACTTGCGCCGCGCGCCTTGAGCGCCAGAATCATATGCGCCATTTGCTCGACGATCACCGGAGCAACACCTTCTGACGGTTCGTCGAGCAGGACCAGTAGCGGATTGCCCATCAACGTACGGGCCACCGTGAGCATCTGCTGTTCGCCGCCGCTCATCTGGCCGCCGCGCCGGTCCTGCATGCGGCCGAGATTGGGAAAGAGCTCGTAGAGCGCGTCGGGCGTCCAGTTGAGTGCGGCACTTCCATCCGCCCACTGCCGCGGCGCCTGCCTGCCGGTTTCCAGATTCTCGGTCACCGTCAAATCAGGAAAGATACGCCGATCCTCGGGCACGAACCCAAGCCCCATGCGCGCCACCTGGAAAGGCGCCTTGCCAGCGATGTCCTGCCCCAGGAAATTGATCTGCCCCTCGCTCCGCGACAGCAGGCCCATGATGGCCTTGAGCGTAGTGGATTTGCCGGCGCCGTTGCGCCCCATCAGCGATATGACTTCGCCACGGCGCACGTTGAGCGCAACGTCGAACAGGATGTGAGCTGCGCCATACCAGGCGTTCAGGCCGGAGACGTCGAGCAGGATCGGGTTCACAAATGCAGTCATGCGGGTATCCTTGCCGCGACGGCCAGTTCCGGCGGATGTTCGAAAGTCAGGCCGTTACCGAAATAGACTTCCTTGACCTTGGGATGACTGCGGATTTCGTCTGCGTCCCCTTCCGCAATCAATTTGCCGCGGGCGAGCACGATGATGCGGTCGGCATGGGCGAAGACGACATCCATGCTGTGCTCGGTGAACAGCACGGCCATGCCGCGCTCGATCACCAGCCGCTTGGTCAAAGCCATCAATTCGTTGCGTTCGCGTGGCGCCATCCCGGCGGTCGGCTCGTCCATCAGCAGCAGCCTGGGATTGTTCGCCAGGGCCATGGCGAGCTCGACGCGCTTGATGTCGCCATAAGCCAGTTCGCTGCAAGCTCGGTCAGCCTGCGCGTCCATGCCGACCTGCTCGAGCAGCATCAGCGCCTCATCGCGATAACGGCTTGCGGCGGGACGCCACAGCGAAAAGATCTGCTGCTGATGGGACATCACCGCCATTTGCACGTTCTCGACGACCGTGAAGGATGCGAATGTGGCCGCGATCTGGAATGTGCGTCCGACGCCCAGGCGCCAGATCGCGCGCGGCCTCATCCCGACCAGCTCTTGCTCGGCCAAGCGGACGGATCCGCCCGAGGCACGCAGCTGGCCGTTGACCATATTGAAGGTGGTGGATTTGCCTGCACCGTTCGGGCCGATCAATGCCAGCAATTCGCCAGAATGAAGGTCGAAGGTGATTCCATCGACGGCACATACGCCGCCGAAGGTCATATAGAGATCGCGGACCTCAAGCAGCGCGCCACTCATGTCAGCTTCTCCCGTCGGACAACGCCCACGGCTGGACGATACAGCTGCCATAAGGTTTCGATCTGGCGCGAGATACCCGCCAGTCCCTCCGGGAAGGCGAGCACCAGAAACAGAATAATGCCGCCGAACAAGGCCCGCCAGTAATCCGTGGCGCGCATCACCCAGTCCTGCAGCACGCCGAACACCGCCGCACCGATCACAGGCCCCGTGAGTGACTGGATGCCGCCCAAGAGAACCATGACGAGCCCGTCGACCGATTTGCTGACCGAGATCACATCCGGCGAAACGCTGCCCTTGGAGAAGATGTAGAGCGTGCCGGCCAATCCGCCGAACACGCCGGCGATCGTGAAGGCCAGCCACTGCACGAGCTTCACATCGATACCGATGGCCTCGGCACGCAGCGATGAATCCCGTCCGGCCCTCATCGCATAGCCGAACGGCGCAAAAACGAACCGCCGCAGCGCGTAGGCCGAGAGCCCGACTAGTATGAGGGTGAGGTAGTAGTAGCGCGTTCCGCTCAGCCACTCAGCCGGCCAGATGCCCACCATGCCGTTGGAGCCGCCGGTGATCGCATCCCACTGGAACACGACCGACCAGACGATCTGCGAGAAGGCGAGCGTGAGCATCGCGAGATAGACGCCCGACAGCCGGACGCAGAACCAGCCGAACAGCAAGGCGCCAAGACCGGCCACCAGGGGAGCGACCAGCATCGCGAGCGGCATGGGCATGAATGCCAGTTTGACCAGGATGGCAGCGCCGTAGGCGCCAAGGCCGTAATAGGCGGAATGCCCGAACGAATGCATCCCGCCCGGTCCCATCATGAAATGCAAACTGACCGCGAACAGCGCTGCGACCAGAATGTCCTGACCGAGCACCGCAGCATAAGGCAGCGATTGATCGAGCATAGGCAACACCGCCATCAACAGGAAAACGCCGATGACCGTCATGCGAAACCAGTTGGACCCCGGCTTCAACGGTGCTTCGACCGGCGCCGAGTTACGACTGGTCGCTTGCGGTCGCCCCAACAGCCCCCACGGCCGGATCACAAGGACCACCGCCATGATCAGGAATTCGACCACCAGAGTGAGCTTGGAGAACGAGATCTCGATCCCCGCGAGATGAACCGTACCGATGCCGATACAAATCGCCTTCACCTCGGCGATCAGGAGCGACGCCAGAAAGGCACCGGGGATGGAGCCCATGCCGCCTACCACAACGACGACGAACGCATCACCAATCGTCGAGATATCGACGGTGAGACTCGCCGGCTGACGCGGAAGCTGGACCGCTCCGCCGAGTCCCGCCAGCATGCAGCCGAGTGCAAACACGCCGGTGAACAGCCACGCCTGATTGACGCCGAGCGCGCCCAGCATCTCGCGGTCGTGTGTTGCCGCACGCACCATGACGCCCCAGCGCGTCTTGGTCAGCAGCATCCAGAGCAGGCCGAAAATCGCAGGACCGATCACGATCAGGAACAGATTGTAGCTCGGATAGGCACGACCGAAGAGCTGGATAGCGCCCTCCAGTCCTGGTGCACGACGACCGAGCAAATCCTCCGGCCCCCAGATCCATAGCGCGGCATCGTTAAAGACGAGCACCAGCGCGAATGTCGCGAGCAGCTGAAACAGCTCGGGCGCCTTGTAGATCCGACGCAGCAGCAGAATTTCCACCAGCGCGCCGAGCAGTCCGACAGCCAGTGCTGCGAGCACAAGCGCGCCCCAGAAACCGATCGCCCGCCAAGGCCCCACGCCGATACGTTCGATCAATGAATAGCTCACATACATGCCAAGCATGAAGAACGAGCCATGGGCAAAATTGACGATCCGGGTGACACCAAAAATCAGCGATAGGCCGGTCGCTACCAGGAACAGGGACGACGCACCGGCCAAGCCGTTCAATAGTTGAGCCAAGAGGGCAGACAGATCCATGGCAGTCTCGCTCGGGACAGATGTGGCATCCAAACGCGACCGGGCGCCCTCGACAGGAGGGCGCCCAGCATCAGGTTAGTCGGCAGGACGCAGCTTGCGCACTTCGTCGTCCGACGGCAGCAATTTTTCGCCCGGCGCGTAATGGTAATCGACCATCACGCCCTTGCCGTCCTCGACGGCAAGCTTGCCGACATAGAGTCCCCAGGTCGCCTGGTGATCGATCTTGCGGAAGCTGGTCTTGCCATCCGGCGTATCAAACTGGAGCCCTTCGAACGCCGCTACGAGCGAATCGCTGTCGGTCTTTCCACCGGATGCCGCGACACCGGCCGCAATGGCCTTGATCGTGGAGTAGCCGATGATCGAACCGAACCGCAGATTCTCCTTGCCGTACTTCTTCTGGTACTCAGTCAGGAATTCCTGATGGGCTGGCGTCTTGATGCTGTACCAGGGATAACCGGTCACCATCCAGTTCTTGGGGATCTCATCGCGCAGCGGCTCGAGGTATTCGGGCTGACCGGTGATGATGCTGAACACCGGCATCTGGTCACCGAGATATCCACGCGTGTTGCCCTCGCGGATGAACTGAGCGAGATCGGAGCCAAACAATGCGTTGAACGTGGCCTCGGGCTTGGCGTCGGAGAGCGCCTGGATCACGCTTCCAGCATCGATCTTGTTGAACGGCGGCGCTTGTTCGGCGACGAACTCGACGTCCGGCTGCTTCTCCTTCATCAACCTCTTGAAGGCTGATGCAGCCGACGTCCCGAATTCATAGTTCGGATAGATCAGTGCCCAGCGCTTCTTCTTCAATTTCACCGCTTCGTCGACCAGCGAAGAAACCAGCATATAGGTCGAGGAGTCGAGGCGGAATGTGTACTTGTTGCCGACGGCCCAGACGATGTTATCGCTCAGCGCTTCGGTGATCAGCATGAAGCGCTTCTTCTGCTTCGCATAGTCGGTCAATGCCGTACCGATATGCGCGTAGAAGGCGCCGGCAAGGATGTCGACCTTTTCGCGGGTGACCAGATCTTCTGCCTGGCGGATCGCTTCGCCCGGATTGGCATTGTCATCGCGGGTGATGAGCTCGAGCTTCCGCCCGGCCACGCCGCCCTTGGCGTTGATCTGATCAATGGCGAGCATCATGCCCTTCTTGTAGCCGTCGGTGAAGACCGGCTGGGACTTGTAACTGTTGATCTCGCCAATCTTGATGGTATCTTCGGCCCTGGCCGGGACCGAGACTCCAATGGCAATCGTCGTCAGGCCAGACAGTAGGACGTGTCTAAAACTCACTTGCTTGGTCATGACTTACCTTCTCCGGTGGGTGATGCGATCGTGAAACGCTTGTGGTTGCTCGGAACAACGAGACAGCAGCTCCTGACGATCGACCGTGCCGAACGAGCAAATGTCGACCCGAAGCATGCCATGTGACTGGATGCTTCTCAGGAGGCAGCGCTTAGAGCCGGGGATTTGCCGAAGCGATCACGGCAGGTGCGGGCGTCGTATTGGTAGACCCACTCAGCCTTGATCCCGACTGCGTTGGGGTTCTTCGCCTGCTCGAGCTTGAATGCGAGGTCACGCGCTTTCGATTCTTCGGGCGAAGACAGATGATATGTGCGGCCACGTTCGCGCGCTTCGAGCTGGACACGGGTAGTGCGCGGACGGCGCTCGGCCTCATAGGCATCGAGCGCCGCGCCGAGATCGCCCGGGCCGAAATGGCTCAGTGCCTGCGCGAGAACATAGCCGTCTTCGACTGCCATGGCTGCGCCCTGCGACAGGAAAGGCAGCATCGGATGCGCGGCATCGCCGAGCAGCGTGGCATTGCCGCGCGACCAGCGTGGCATCGGATCGCGATCGAACAGCCCCCACTTGTAGATCTGGTCGGGATTGGTGAGCTCGAACAGACGGATCAGGTTGTCGTTCCAGCCCGCGAACCCATCGAGCAGTTCCTGCCGGCTGCTCTTGATGGTCCAGGACTCCTCGACCCAATCGTGATTCTCATTGACGGCAACGATGTTCACCATCGCGCCACCCTTGACGTAATAGGTCACCACGTGCCCCTTCGGTCCCATCCAGAAGGCAGACGTCGGCGTGACGAAAGGCAGTGGAAACTGTTCGACCGGAACAAGGGCACGCCAGCACATATGCCCGGTGTAGCTGGCCGGTTCCTGGCCCCAGAGCACGGCGCGGACAGCCGAACGAACGCCATCGGCGCCGACCACCAGATCGGCCGCATATTCGCTGCCGTCGTCGAAGCAGGCGATTGTGCGCCCGGCCTGCTGACGCAGCCCAGTGCAGGACACACCGAACGTGATGCGCTCAGGTGTGATATCTTTCGCCAGCATGGTGTGCAGGTCGGCGCGATGAACGTGATAAAATTCGGCCCCGAACACTCGAGGGCATACTTCGCGTAGCGGCGTGCGGAACAACTCCTCTCCGCTCTGCCAATTCCATCCCACCATGGCCTCTGGCAGGAAGCCTGCCGCCGCCAGATCCGGTCCCAGCCCAATCGCTTCAAGCACCTTCACGGCGTTGGGCGTCATCTGCACGCCAGCACCCACTTCGCTCAAGACCGAGGCGCGTTCGAACATGTGATAATCGATGCCGAGCCGGTCCAGACTGCGGGCCAGTGCCGCGCCGCCGATACCGCCGCCAATGATGGCTACTTGGAAATTATGTTTCATGTTGTCTCCGATCACAGGACGTCACGTGAATTAAAGGTCCAGCTCGAGTGTGGTCAGCCCGCGCGAGCAGCAGGCCATCATCGTGCTGGAAGACGCTCTCGCCGCGGGCGCAATCACTTGGTCGCGATGATCGACGCGCCCCGAGAGAATGCGGACTTCGCAAGCACCGCAGACGCCTTCCTCGCATGAGTAGGAAAGATCGATGCCGGCAGCGAGACAGGCGCTGAGCACCGTCTCCTCTGCCCCGACATCGAGCGTGCGCCCCGAGCGCGCCAGACGAACGGTGAAGCTGCCCGTGGGGCCGGTATCCACCGGCGCCACGGCAAAACGCTCGCGATGCACGAGGTCGATCGAACGCCGCTCGGTCAGTTCGTCGAAGGCATCGATCATGCGCGTCGGCCCGCAACAATACAGCGGCGCCTCCATCGGCGTATCCGCAAGGACATCGGCGAGACGTGGCGCTGGTCCACTGGTGTGATGAATCCGCACGCTACCGTCGGCGACGGCAGCAAGCTCGGCATGAAACAGGGTCGCTTCGGGGCTGCGCGTCCAATAGTGCAGCTGTACCGGCTGACCATCGGCGACAAGCTTGCGATACATCGAGACGATCGGCGTGATGCCGATGCCGCCAGCGAACAGGTAACGTATCGTCTCATTGGTAGCGCCGAGCGGGAAATGATTGCGCGGGATCGAACTCTGATAGATCTCCCCTGCGACCGACTGCCGATGCCAGGCACGCGAGCCCCCTCTTCCGTCGAACGCCTCCTGCACCGCGATCTCGTAGCAGTCCGAAGCTGGCTGCGGCCAAAGCAGCGAGTATTGCCGCATCAGTCCGGGCGCCACCTCGAGATCGAGGTGAGCGCCGGGCTCGAAAGCCGGCAGCGTCGCGCCGTCGGACGAAGCGAGCCGGTAGAGATTGATCCCCGGCGCTCCGTATCGCACTTCGACCAGCCGCAACCTCAAACCGAGGTCAGATGACGCCATAGGTGATGCCCTTGGCGCGCAGCCAGCTCCGGTAGCGTTGCCCCATCAGATCCGTTCGGTGATGCAACTCGTAGCGCAGCTCCGTTGGAATGCGCTCCGGTCGCTGCGACTCGACGATCTCGCGATCCTGATTGAAGACCACGTCCGCCCGATCACGCACGACTTTCGGATCGGGATGCGGATTCACGTTCATCGCTGCGCAAACGCGCGCGATAGTCGTCTTCTCATCGACCGGTTGGCAGACGAAGAAGGTGGCGAAGATATCCGACTTGTCGGAAACGATATTGCCCGACTTGTCCGCCTGCTGGGTTCGCTTCGAGAAGTAGGCCACCAGCGGACGGAACGTGTGATAGGTGTAGAACGCCATCAGCGGAATGCCGCGCGCATCGCCCCACGGCTGAAACACCTTTATTTCCGACGAGCAGAGGCCGGTATCGACCTCATGCACGTCATAGGGCTCAAGCCGATCCGGGTTGTCCATGACACCGTTCAGGCCGGCATGGACGAACGGGAAGTGGCTGGCATCGATGAAGTTTTCGATCGAGCGAAAGCCATTGGCCGAATACATATAGGGGCCGCTATGGACCTTCAGAAAGCTCGGATCATCCCATTGCGGGAACACCGGTATGTCGGCCGTCGGCTCGCCGAGACATACCCACACGAAGCCATAGCGCTCGACTGCCTGATAGGGGAAGGCGCGCGCCTTTTTCATCGGCGTCTCGTCGGGAGCAGCAGGCATGAGGGTGCAGCGACCGCCGCCGTCATACTCCCAGCCGTGATAGGGGCAAACGACGCGATCATTCTTGATCCAGCCTCTCGACAGCCGGGCGCCGCGATGAATGCAGAGGTCTTCCCAGACATGGATATCGCCGTTTGCCGAGCGCCAGACGATTAAGTCACGCTCAAGCAAGCGAACGGGATGGATTTTGTCGGAGGCGAAATCGGAGGAATAGCCGACGACATGCCAGTCGTTGAGCAAAACCGGATCCTGACAGCCATCCTGCGCGGTGATCGGCCGCTGGGCCGATAAGGTCGTGACGGACATTGATGCTCCTCAAGATTGGCCGCAGCTAGTTACATTAATTAGCCGGCCATATAATTGTTTGGTTGGCCGGCTATATAATTTCTGGTAGCAATCCTCGTGCCATCCCATGAAACGGCGGGAAACGGCATCGGCATCGACGCCTCAGGGGTCCACAATGCTATCTTTTCTATCTTCGCCACATCGGCTGCACCGATTTTGTGCGCCTTTGTGCTCGAATTGCTGCCACGGCATCGGATTCATGAGGAGGCCAGCATGAACCGCGTGTCCGGCCGGCGAGGCGTCTTGTCCGCTGAGCCACCGATCAAACGTCCTGGGCGGCCCGAAGGCGGCAAGGGAGCGATGCGCGAGGGCATAATGGATGCCGCCGAGGTCGTGTTTGCCAATCAGGGATATGCGGGCACCACGCTACGGGAGATTTCCGTGCTCGCCGGAGTGACACAGGCGCTGATCACTTACTACTTCGGCTCGAAGTTCGACCTCTTCAGCGAAACATTTCTTCGACGTGCGACGCCGATCGCAGATGCGCGGATCGAAAGCTTGGCGAGATTGCAGACCGATGGAAAGGCAACGGACGTCGTCGCCATCGTCGAAGCCTTCCTTCGGCCAGTCCTGGACCTCCGTGCGACCGAGCAAGGGCCCGCTTTCTTGCGGCTCCACGCCAGGCTGCATACCGAACCACCCAACCTCTCTTATGAGCTACGCAAGACGGCTTATGACGAGTCCACCCACCTCTATATCGAAGCGTTGCACAATGCGTTGCCACATCTTTCACGGCTCGACGTGCATTGGCGGATGACGCTCATGATCGGCACTTATCTTTACGCTCTATCCGATACGAACCGCATGGAGGACATGGTGCCCGAGTCGTACGATCCGAAAGACGGCTCCCGATTGATGGCCGAGACTGTCGCCTTCATCACCGGCGGCATCTGCCGCGAGCCGACGAAGGCTGTTGGTATCCATAAAAAGAAGGCTGCGAGAAGCCGAGTTCAGATTTAAACGAGAGGAAGAGTGATGGATCACGCCAGCTTCACTGAAATCTGCCTGCATCAGCTCAAGATGTCCGGGGTTCGCGAAGGCGAGCGTCTTGTCGTTCTGACTCAGGGTAGCGATCGCCTGTCATATGCCGACGCTTTCATGGCCGCGGGCCAGCGTCTCGGCGCCAGGATGTATCACATGCGCCTTCCCGCACCGATGCCGACCGCGGGCTGGAACGTCGGCGTGACCGGCCTGGCCGCTCTGCCCGATGCAGTCGAAGCGCTGAAGAATTGCGACATGCTGATCGACTGCATTTTCCTGCTGTTCTCGCCCGAGCAGTTTGCGATCCAAGCCGCCGGCACTCGCATCCTCACTGCAGTCGAGCCGCCTGCGTTGCTCGCCCGAATGCTCCCCTATCCGGAATTGCGCGAGAAGGTCGAAATTGCCGCTGGCCTTCTCGACAAGGCGAAGGTCATGCGCATCACGTCGCCTAGCGGTACCGACGTGACCTACAAGCTAAATACTTACGATACGATAGCGGAATACGCCTGCAACGACACACCTGGCCGTTGGGATCATTGGCCCTCGGGCTTCGTCTTCACCGGCGGAGACGATGACGGGGTCGATGGCCAGATCGTAGTCGCGACTGGCGACATCCTGCTTCCGCAGAACATCATGGTTCGTGAACCGATCACCTACACCATCGAGAAGGGCTGGGTCACCGACATCCGTGGCGGGCTCGAGGCCGAAATCGTCAAGGCCTACATGGCCTCGTTCAACGACAAACGCGGTTTCGGCATGAGCCACGTCGGCTGGGGTATGAACCCGCAAGCCAGGTGGCACAACTTCGTGCCGGGCGAATTCCCCGGCGGAATGGGAATGGAGCCGCGCAGCTTCTATGGCAACGTCATGTTCTCGACAGGCCCGAATAGCGAGCTGGGCGGCGCCAACGACACCGCCTGCCACCTAGATATTCCGATGCGCAATTGCTCGTTGTTGCTCGACGACGAGCCCGTCGTGATCAATGGTGACGTGGTCGTGAAGGAGATCCAAATGAGCCGTTAAGCGATCGCGGGCGCCTGTGCGACGCAACCGGTTTGTCTGGCGTATTGCGTGCATCGATCGGCGCGCTTTTAAACCAAAGCCGACGTGGGTTGCCCGCTGTTTTCTACAGAGGCCCCGGTTGAATTCCCGGCGGAGCTCGCGTCTCAACCGAGCTGGCCGTACGCAAATTTCACACGCTGTCGAGTTCTTTCTCGATGACGCACGCCGTGACGGCTTCGCAAAAGCAGCGCTTGCACTATACGGCGCGCACGCAATTCCGAAAAACGCTGGCGCCTTTCGCGGCCAGCAGTGGGTAAATACACGAGGGAAAGTACTTCTCTATAATGGGCACTGGGAGCAACACCAGGAAGTAATGGCATATCCTTTGCTTGCACTCGTTGGATGCTTCAACCGCCAACCGAATGGAACGCGAGATGCGCTCGCCTAACTGGTCATCGTGGAAGCTCAATGTTTCACGGGTGCTTGAATGGTCCTACGGCCATCTTATCGCAGCCGAATATGACGCGAGCCATCCTCAATCCGAAGGCGGCGCGCGAAACACGTATCAAGCGATTTGGTCGCCTGAGAATGGATCCTCTGCTTCCCCTTCGCATCGCGAGAACGACTAGGGCAGCGAGCCACCAAGTCGAATTTACGGCGGCCCCCTCCCCCCGGACGCGTTCGCGTGACGATTCTCGCCGCAGACCTGCGAACCTGATCACCCAAGTGGTAGACTGCTCCTGCCACGTGGTCCCGCAGCGAAGGGCCTCTCCCGATGCAATCGCGACTGCATCAACTTCGTGCGAAACACACTCGGCCCGCCGGCGAGCACGTCCGTGATATTGAACGAAGCACCGGTAGTCGCCACTAGTAACAGGATAGCCACCGTCAATTTGTCCAAAATTTGTCGACGGGCTTGCATGAGCTCAGTTCTAATAAAAACGCAGCCGGTTTCGATACCGACTGCGCTTGCGCAACGTGGATGGCGAGATGGCGGGTGGCTGCCCGGTGGCCTCCCAAGGACGTGCACGCATAGATCGCCCTAGACTACTTCTGTCTTCAAGACCAATTTCTGTGCAGATCGTCGCTGCCGCACACGAGATTTGGATGCACGCATACAGAGTTCGAAGCGCTGCCTCATCTAACATGATCTGGACCAAGCTAAGATTGAGAACGATACACCTGGATGGCGGCTTTGCGCCAGAAGCGACCGTTCCATATCGCTCATTCCGCAGTTCTCGCACGAGCTTGCTTCGGGCTCTATGCTGACTTGCGCCCTGTGACCACAGGAAAGTCGGCATTTAGACTGGTCCGCAATCCGCTGACGGCATTCTCGAAGCCGCAATCAATGCTCGACTGCAGAACATCTTCTGCACCTACCGGAGCCTCCTCTATGACCATTAATCCTAACCTCACGCAAACAGGAACGTGCAACAGCTCATTGCGTAATTTCGTCACCAGCCGCTCCTTCGTACCTCCAGCAGGTCCAGTACTTTTCACCGTTGAGGAAGTTGTTGAGCGCTATCGCGAGCAGGTCAGCGAAGGAACCCCTCCGCAACTGGCGTTCGATGAGGATCGGTCCATCGTTCATCAAGATCGGCAAAGCCATTCTCTGTCCGCTGGAGGAGCTCAATCGTTGAGATCGCAAGAATCCAGTTGTTTCCGACCTTCACGATCGCGTCCGTTGGAGAGTGTCGTAACATGTGCCAGTCCGACAGTTACCGCTGAATGAGATGATCTGGCGGAGATGGATATCGATTCGGGATCCGTGCTACAATCTGATCGTGCGGTGTCGTGAAGTCAGTGGCATGACACTTTGTGTCTATCCCTGTCTGTAACGAGGAACCAACTCCAATTTCATCCCCCTTTCCGAACGTAGGAAAGCACTAGACGCTTGCCTCTAAACGAGATTCTTCCTTCAAGTATGTTGATGCACAATCATCCCTCCGGCGATCCGACGCCGTCGCAGGCCGATGTGCAGATGACCAAGGCGGTGATCGATGTTGCCGCACCGCTCGGCATCGCGGTGCATGATCACATCATCGTCGGCAAACATGGGCATGCGAGTTTGAAGGGCCTGAAGCTGATCTAAGGCCAATCAGAACACTTAGTTCTTGGCGGTTTTGACGTATTCTTCTGCTGCGCGAATACCACTCTTTGCCTTGAGTGTTAAAACAGTTGTCCGCGGCTTCCATTCGGACACCAGTTTTTCTGCATTCTTGAGTTCTTGTTCGGACAACAGTGCAGCCATCTCATTCACATTTTTCGCGGGCGCCAGCTTCGAGAGTTTGAAAAACGCATATGACAAAGATAGATCCTTTGGCGCTCCTTTTCCGGCGGAATACAAGCGGGACAAACCAAAGAGGGCACCGGGATATCCCTGATCGCCCGCCCTCTTCCACCACTTGAGCGCTTCGTCTGAATTTCCTCGCCTGTCATACAGATTGGCGACATCGTGCTGGGCAAGCGCATAGCCGGCTTCGGCAGAAACAAGCTTGTATTTTAAAGCTTGATCCGAGTCAGACTCCACGATGCCTGCGCCTTGCCCGTCATAGTAACAACCAAGCTTGTAGGCTCCCAACGGGTCGTTCAACGCAGCCGATTTTTGAAACCACTCAAAGGCCTGCCTGCGATCCTGTTGTGTGCCGATGCCATTATTGTACATCATGCCCACATGATATTGCGCCTCTGCATCTCCCTTGTTCGCCAATGCGAACATTGCATTAAAGGTGTCTGCGTCATTTGCGTTGGCAGGCATTGAGAAAAATAAAAGGCACGAAAAAGCCAAGGCGAAAAATTTCATCTCACCCTCCAATCGGGTTTGAACCATTTCATCTTGGTAACGCGCAGCGGAAATAGGTTCAAAGAAGCTGATTTGAACCAGACGGATTGATGCGTAGCGCGCAATCCAGGCAACGACCTCTCCTCGTCGTCCCCGCAAAAGCGGGCGCGGAGCGACCTCCTACTGTCGCAGCAGGATGAGCGGATCAGCACTATCCGGCACACGGCGCCACTGCGCGTTGTCGTCAGCCTCGAAATGCCAGGTCTCGCCCGATGCTGACATCATCAGCAATTCGCCGCGTTCGAGGCGCCACTGTTTGGGATTGAAATTCGCCACCAGGGGGTCGCAGCGCGGCTTCAGGAACACGGCGAAATTATCCTGGGTCGTCTCGGTATTGGTCAGCGTCAGACCGCAGACCACGCGGCCGCTGCCGCGCACCATCGACCAATCGCCAATCATCTGGTCCATCGACTTGGTCAGCGAGCGGGCTGCAGCGAGATTCTGCAGGATATAGACGCCTTCGCCGGTACGAATGCCTTCGAAGATGCCGCTCTCGACTTCGGTGAAATCGATCACCGCTTCGCCCGTCGGATTCTGCAGCCGGACGATATCGAGCCCCTTGATGTTCCAGGCTGCGATGTCCTTGGTGAAGGGCAGCGCCTTTGCGCAATCCGGTTCGAGTTCGAGCTTCAGCCCCTGTGGCGACGTGTCGTTCTTCAGCGTCACCACGCAGGTCTTGCTGCGCTCGGTGGTGGAGAGCTCCCACTGCCCGATCATGTTTTTTCGAAGGGTGGCAGTGTCCTGCGCTCGCGCCGGTGCGCCGACGAGCATCGCGCCGGCAACTGCCAGCGCAAAATATCGACAGCGCCCCGACGCGAGTCTCACGATCAGCGTCCCTTTATCGGCGTTTCCGCAATCGGCGTCGTCGGCGCCTTGCCGGCGAACCAGAGCTTGAGGTTGTCGACCACCAGCTGATCCATCGCGTTGCGCGTCACCACCGACGCCGAGCCGACATGCGGCAGCAGCACGACGTTCTGCATCGACTTCAGCTCGTCCGGCACCTTGGGCTCTTGCGCAAACACGTCGAGGCCAGCGGCCAGAATGGTGCCCGATTTGAGCGCCGCAATCAGTGCAGGCTCGTCGATCACCGAACCGCGCGCGATGTTGATGATGATACCGCGCGGACCGAGCGCCTGCATGACTTCCGCATTGACCAGGTTGGCCGTCGACGGTCCGCCCGGTGTGATGACGATCAGCGTATCCACCGCCTTCGCCATCTCGATCAGGTTCGGATAATGCTTGTGCGAGACGCCAGCGGCGGGGTTGCGGGAGTGATAGACCACCGGCACCAGCGACGCGTCGAGACGGCGCGCGATGGCCTGACCGATCCGGCCCATGCCCACCATGCCGACCTTGCGGTCGCGCAGCGAGCCGACCGTGAGCGGATAAGGCTGCGTCAGCCACAGGCCCGAACGGACATATTTGTCCGCCTTGATGAATTCGCGGGCAGTCGCAATAAACAGGCCGAGCGCCGTATCGGCGACTTCCTCGGTCAGCACGTCCGGCGTGTTGGTGACGAGAATGTTGTTCTCGGCGGCATATTTCGCGTCGATGTGATCGTAGCCGACGCCGAACGAGGAGATGATCTCGACCTTGGGATATTTCGCCAGCACGGCGCTGTTGGTTGGCACCAGGCCGGTCACGGCAATGCCACGGATTTTCTCGGCGACACCCGCCGGCAGCCGTTCGAGATCGTGCTGGGTTTCATATTTATGCAATACGAACTGATCCGAGAAACCGTTATTGATCAGCGGCTTCGTCGGTCCGTAGATCAGCAGGTCGATTTTGTCCGAAGAGATTCCCGTCCCCATTATTTTTCCTTTCGCAGTGCACTCTCATGCCAGCGCCGCAACACAATGTGGGATACCAGCGCGAGCAGCATATAAATCACAATCCCCGCAACGGACAGCAACAATAACGCAGCGAACATTCGGGGAATATTGAGGCGATAGCTGGATTCCGAAATGCGATAGGCGAGGCCTGAACCAGCACCCGCCGCACCTGCAGCGATTTCCGCCGCCACCGCGCCGATCAGGGACAATCCGCCCGCAATGCGCAATCCGCCAAGTATGAATGGCAATGCCGCCGGAAGCTTCAGATAGCGCAGCACCTGCCAACGCGATGCGCGATAGAGCTGGAACAGCCCGGCCAGATTGCGATCCACCGAATTGAGACCGAGCGTCGTATTGGCCAGCACCGGGAAGAACGCCACGATCCAGGCGCAGACAACAACGGCCGTCTGCTGCGGCAGATAGATCAGCATCAGCGGCGCGATGGCGATGACGGGCGTCACCTGCAGCACAATGGCATAGGGCAGCAGCGAATATTCCAGCCATTTGGACTGGTTGAACAACAGAGCCAATGCGATGCCGCCGACAGCTGCGGCAATGAAACCTTCGAGCGCGGTCAGAAGCGTCACGCCGAGGGATTCAGACAGGATCGACCAGTCGGCGATCAACGTTTGAAAGACGAGCAAGGGGCCGGGCAACAGATAGGGCGGGATTTCGCCGATCCGAACGACAAGATCCCACAAAACGATTCCGGCGACGAACACGACCACCGGCCAGACGATGCGCTGCCACGGCATGCTGCTGCCGGGCATTGCCGAACCGCGATCGACTGTGGGCAATGGCTCCAGCCCTTTCATGCCCGCGCCTTTGTCTCGTTGAATGCCGCGTCACTGGCCGCCATCAGTGCTTGTGAAACATCGCGGCAATAGCCGGCATAGGCCATCGAGGTGCGAAACGCGTCGTCGCGCGGCTCGGCGGATTCGATACGGCATTCGGTGCTGACGCGACCGGGCCGCGAGGTCATCACCACAACGCGCTGCGACAGATAAACCGACTCGAACACCGAATGGGTGACGAAGATGACCGTCTTGCCGAGTTCACGCCATAGCGCCAGCAGGTCGTTGTTGAGCCGGAAACGCGTGATCTCGTCGAGCGCCGCAAAAGGCTCGTCCATCAGCAGGATATCCGGCTCAGTCACCAGCGCGCGGGCCAGCGACGCCCGCATCTTCATGCCACCCGACAATTCGCGCGGATAGGCTTCGGCAAAGTCCGCGAGACCGACCTGTGCGAGCACCTCATCCACCCGCGCCGTCGACTGCGCATCCGGCATATGTGCCAGCTTCAGCGGCAGCCGCACATTTTCCCGGATCGTGCTCCATGGCATCAGCGTCGGCTCCTGGAACACGAAGCCAATGGCGTGACCGCTGCTGCGTGCGGCCACATCCAAAGTGCCCGCTGACGGCGCGATCAGGCCTGCAATCAGGCGCAGTGCGGTGGATTTGCCACAGCCGGACGAGCCCAACAGCGAGACGAACTCGCCCTTGCGAATATCGAGATCAAGAGGCCCCAGCGCCACGGTACCGTTGTCATAGACCTTCGTGACACCGCGCAGGCGCACGGCGGTGGGTGCATCGCTCAACAAGGCAGGGTCGGCCATCTGCCGGGCTACTTCTTCGGCCGGAGATCGAGACCGACACCCTTGTTGATGAACTGCAGCGTATAGGCCTTGCGATAGTCGATGTCGCGCTTGACCACGCCTGCGCGCGACATCTTGTCGAAGAAGCTGGCAACACGCGCTTCGCTCATGGCGCCGATGCCGTCTTTCAGCGTGTCACCTGAGTCGACGATACCGTATTCCTTCATCTTGGCGATGGAATAGGCAAGCAGGTCATCGGTCATTTCCGGATTGAGCTTCTTGATGACCTCATTGGCGGCTTTGTTGTCGCCATAGAGATAGTTGTACCAGCCGATCATCGAGGCATCGACGAAACGCTGGACAAGGTCCGGCTTCTTGTCGACCCATTCGCGGCGCGTTTCGATCAATGTCGAATAGCCATCGAAACCGTAATCCGCGAGCAGCATCACCGTTGGCTTGAAATTGGCCTGCTTCTCGACCACGAACGGCTCGGACGTGACATAGCCCTGCATCGCGCTGTTCTTGTCGACGATGAAGGGCTGCGCATTGTAGGTGTAAGGCTTGACCTTGGACGCGCTGAAGCCAAGCTCGGATCGCATCCATTGGAAATAGCCGGCGACGCCCTCCTTCGAGATCAGCAGCGTCATCGGCTTGAGATCTTCGAGCTTGGTCACCTTGGGATTGGGATGCGCCAGAAAGACCTGCGGGTCCTTCTGAAAGATTGCGGCGACAGCGACCACCGGCACATTATTGGCGACGGCATCGAAGGATTGCAGCGTGTTCGCGCTCATGAAGAAGTCGAGCTTGCCCGAGATCAACAGGATGCGGTTGTTCACGTTCGGGCCGCCCGGCACGATGGTGACGTCGAGGCCGTAATTCTTGTAGGTGCCGTCCGCGACCGCCTGGAAGAAGCCGCCATGTTCGGCCTCGGCCACCCAGTTGGTTCCGAAACTGACCTTGTCGAGCCTGGTTTCCGCCGCGGCAGGCGACCACACGGCCATCACGGCCAGTGCGCCAATGGTTAACGCGCGCAGCAGGGATATCGGGCTCATATTGGACTCCGTCGACCGTTATGGCCCATGATAGGAAGCAATCTGCTGCCAGACTACCCTGCAAAATTGACCAAAGAAACGCACCTCGATGACTGCCAACATGCCGCCCCGCGACTGGACTGCCATTCACTGGCCCGACATCGCCAAGAGCGATCCGGCCTCCTGGATTGCAGTGCTGCCGCTCGCCGCGACCGAGCAGCACGGACCACATCTGCCCCTCGGCACCGACATCATGATTGCGGAGGCTTATCTTGCAGAGGTCCAGCGCCTGCTGCCCGCCGATATTCCGGCGACGTTCCTGCCGCTTCAACCTGTGGGCATTTCAACCGAGCACCTCGCCTTTCCCGGTACGCTGACTCTGCCGACCGAGATCGCATTGCAGACCTGGACTGCGATCGGCGAAAGCGTCGCGCGCGCCGGCGTTCAGAAACTCGTGATCGTGACCAGTCACGGCGGCAACAGCGCAGCAATGACGCTCGCGGCGCAGGACCTGCGCGCCGAATACGGCATGCTGGTCGCCACTACCGGATGGAACCGCTTCGGGACACCGGATGGATTGTTCTCGGACGACGAATTGCGTCACGGGATCCATGGCGGCGCTGTCGAGACATCGATCATACTGGCGCGCTATCCGCAGCACGTGCGGAACGACAAGATCGCAAATTTCGCATCGTCGGCGATTGCAATGGAGAAGCATTATCGCTGGCTGTCCGCAAGCCGGCCCGCGCCATTCGCGTGGCAGGCCGAAGATCTGCATCCCAGCGGCGCGATCGGCGACGCCACGCAGGCATCAGCCGACAAGGGCGAGAAGCTGCTGGCACACGGCGCAAAAGCGTTCTGCGAACTACTCGCGGACATGCATCGCTTCGACGTGACAGCGTTTGATCGCGAACCGGATGCCGGCGCGTGAGATGTGGTTAATCGCGGATTGCGCGATTCACGCGACGACATATTCCACGCGGATGACGACACGATTCTGAAACCAAAAGAATTTGCCTGAAACCAAATAGTTCGACCGGGTCTCGAACCCGATCCGTTTGGGCTCCGACTGATTGGCATGCAGACCACGATGGCTGCGCTCAAACAGGATGGAGTTATCCCATGTCGATCAAGTCCAAGATTGCTGCTTTCGCTCTCGTTGCTCTCACCGCTGCCGGCACCGTGGCATCGTCCCAGCAGGCTCAGGCCAAGGGCCCGGGCATCGGCTTCGGCATCGCGGCCGGTGTAGTCGGCGCCGCAGTCGTCGGCAGCGCCATTGCCGCCAACAACGGCTACTACGGTTACGGATATCGCTGCGGTTGGGTCCGCCAGTATGACGGCTACGGCAACTATGTCGGCCGCGTCCGGACCTGCAACTACTAATCTCTTGATCGACTGACGTGGATTTGCGTCCGACACGGGCGCCTCATCCACCCCGTGTCGCACCAGACCCGCTCGGTTGTCCCCCCGAGCGGGTCATTTTTTTGCGCTCGCCAAATGCCTTTCGAGCCGTGCCGGCCAGCTGCTGTTATCCAACCGTCATGATCGGCTGCCACTGAAACATGCTTCTCCAGTTGCTTCTTGCTATTGCGAATTAGTTGCAATTATAGTCGGGGAGTCGACGGGTTGCTCATTCTGTTTCGTTTTGTCTCACGACGACCCTCGATACCCCCAACATTATGGGCGAATCGACTATTTTTGTGGAATATCAAACGGTTCGTCGCATGATCGGCGGCGACCTAAAGCGAGAAATGACGGCCGCATGAAGTACCCCGACCGATCGCGAGTATTGTCGTGAAGCGCGTTTTGGCCGGTTTTGCGCTGGGCGCATTGGCGTTCGATGGCTCTGCGATCGCGGCCGATATTTCGCCCGGCATGGCGCTGAAAGCGCCCCGCCTGGTTTACGACTGGACCGGGTTTTATCTCGGCGGTCACATCGGCTATGGCGGCGGCAGCTTTGGTCCCGGCAGCAATGCGCTGCCCGCGCAGGGCGTTTTCCTGCCGCCTTCGCCGACCGGCCTGATCGGCGGCTACCAGATCGGCTACAATAGGCAGCTCAGCAACAACGTCGTGCTGGGCTTCGAGGCCGACGCCACGTTCAGCAGTCCGCAGGACGCAGCGCGGTTGATGCCGGCGCCTTTCCATACGACCTTCGACTATTTTGCAACCGCACGCGGCCGCATCGGCTACGCCTTCGGCGCGCTGATGCCTTACGTCACCGGCGGCGTGGCGTGGGGACGCACCAAACTCAATCTCAACGATGCCGACGGCGACCTCATATCATCGGCGACCCGCACCCATTTCGGCTGGACCGCCGGCGCGGGCGTCGAATTTGCCGTTGGCGGCAACTGGACCGCGAAGGCCGAATACGCCTATCTCGATTTGATGCGGCAGACCTATGACCTCGGCAATGCCGGGCTGCCGAATGCGAGCGTTGATCCGAATATTCACACCGTCAAAGTCGGCTTGAATTATCGGCTGTGGGACACGCCGCCGTGGTTGCCGTCAGCCCCCATCGTCGGCAAGACTGTGCTGCCGGAATCGACAGACTGGAACGTCCACGCCCAGACCACCTTCATCGCGTCCGCCTATCCGCGGATTCGCTCGCCCTATGAAGGCACCAACAGCCTTCCCGGCGGCGGCCAGGGGCGCGAGACCTTTACGACGACGGCGTTCCTGGGCTGGCGACTGTGGCAGGGCGGTGAGCTCTATCTCAATCCCGAGCTGGCGCAGGGCTTCGGCCTCAACTCCACGCTCGGCCTCGCCGGCTTCCCTAATGGCGAGGCGCAAAAGGGCGGCGCGCCGTTTCCGCGCTTTCGCATGCAGCGCTATTACTTCCGCCAGACGCTTGGCCTCGGCGGCGAACAGGAAGACGTCCCCGACGCTGCCAATCAATTGGCAGGCAAGCGCGATATCGACCGCATCACGCTCACGGTCGGACGCTTCGCGGTGGGTGATTTCTTCGATGGCAATTCCTACGCCAAGGATCCGCGCGCCGACTTCATGAACTGGGCAATGTGGTCATCGGCCGCTTACGACTTTCCAGCCGACCTGCCGGGCTTCACCCGCGGCGCCATCGTTGAACTGAACCGCAAGGACTGGGCGATCCGAGCCGGCCTGTTTCAGGTGCCGGCGCAGCCTAACAACGACGTCCTGACGTTCAAGACTGGCGGCGCGGTCGTCGAATTCGAGGAGCGTCACCAGATCTTCGACCAGCCCGGCAAGCTGCGCGTCGGTGCCTTCATCAATCGCGGCAATACCGGTAGTTATCGCGGCGCACTGGCGATCGAGGCCAATGATCCCACGCTGGATATCAACGACGTGATGTCCTCGATCCGCCGCGCCAGCGACAAATACGGCTTCTACGTCAACGGTGAGCAGCAGGTTGCCACTGACGTTGGCATCTTCGGCCGCGTCAGCTGGAACGATGGCCAGAACGAGATCCTGTCCTTCACCGATATCGACCGCAGCGTCTCTGCCGGCGTCTCGATCAAGGGCAGCCATTGGGGCCGCGCCAATGACACGATCGGCCTTGGCGGCGCGATCAACGGCCTGTCCGCTGCGCATCGCGACTTCCTCGCCGCTGGCGGCAACGGATTGCTGATCGGCGACGGACGGCTGAATTACGGCACCGAGCGCATTCTCGAAACCTATTACGCCTATGCCATCGACAAGAACTTCACCCTCACGGCCGACTACCAGCTGATTGCGAACCCTGCCTATAACAAGGATCGCGGGCCGGTCTCGATCTTCTCAGGCCGATTGCACGGCGAGTTCTGACGACACATCCTGCGCCGTTTGTAGCCCGGATGAGCGCAGCGATATCCGGGCTACGATATCTAGGCCGAACGTTCCAGGGCCGCCGGCAGGAACGAGCCCGCTTGCGCCATCTCCCATGCATCGCGAAAGCGCTTGTCGCCGGTGCCATCGACCAGCTCGTTGTGGCGCAGCGCCGGATACATCCGCGTGAAGGACAGGACGTCGGTGCCGGAGGCGCGATGCGAGAAATGGATCGGGCGAATATCCTGCGGATGAGCGAGCCCGGCTGCCGCGATCAGCTCAGCCAGCGCATGCAACGTCGCCTCGTGATAGTTATAAACGCGATCGGTCTTCTGTGGCACGGCCAGTGCGCGATTGCGCGTGGGGTCCTGCGTCGTGACGCCGGTCGGACAACGATCGGTGTGGCAACTCAGTGACTGGATGCAGCCCAGTGCGAACATGAAGCCCCGCGCTGAATTGCACCAGTCGGCGCCGAGCGCCATCGCGCGGGCGATATCGAAGGCCGTCGCGATCTTGCCGGAGGCACCAATCTTGATGCGGTCACGCGCGCCGATGCCGATCAGCGCATTGTGCACGAAGTTGACGCCCTCGCGCATCGGCATGCCCAGATGATCCATGAACTCCAGCGGCGCCGCGCCCGTGCCGCCTTCATTGCCATCGATCACGATGAAATCCGGATAGATGCCGGTCTGCAGCATCGCCTTGCAGATCGCGAGGAATTCCCAGGGATGACCGATGCACAGCTTGAAGCCGGCGGGCTTGCCACCGGACAGACGGCGCATCTTGTCGATGAATTCCATCATCTCGATCGGCGTTGAAAACGCCTTGTGATAGGCCGGCGAGATGCAGTCCTCGCCCATGGCGACGCCGCGGATGCGCGAGATCTCTTCCGACACTTTTGCCGCCGGCAACACGCCACCATGGCCGGGCTTTGCGCCCTGGCTGATCTTAAGCTCGACCATCTTGATCTGATCGTTGACGGCAAGCTTCGCGAAGGCGTCGGGATCGAAGTTGCCATCACGCGTGCGGCAACCAAAATAGCCGGAGCCAACCTCCCAGATCAGGTCGCCGCCGTTCTCTTGATGATACGGACTGACGCCGCCTTCTCCAGTGTCATGCGCGAACTCACCACGCTTGGCGCCGGCATTCAGCGCGCGAATCGCATTGGGGCTGAGTGCACCAAAGCTCATAGCCGAGATGTTCAGTACCGAGGCCGAATAGGGCTTGAGGCAATCCGGGCCGCCGATGGTGATGCGGAACTGCTCAGTCGCATGCGGCCGCGGCGCGACCGAATGGTGCATCCACTCATAACCCTCTTCGTAGACGTTCTTCTGGGTGCCGAAGGGACGCTTGTCGAGCACCATCTTGGCGCGCTGATAGACCACCGCGCGCGTGTCGCGGCTGAACGGCATGCCATCCTTCTCGCTCTCGAAGAAATACTGCCGCATCTCCGGACGGATTTCTTCGAGCAGGAAGCGGATATGCGCCGAGATCGGATAGTTGCGCAGAACCGCATGATCCTTCTGCAGCACGTCGTGAATGCCGAGCATGGTCAGGCCGCCGAAGACGATGACCGGGATGACAACGAGAGGGATGACTTTCGGGTCGTGAATGCCAATGCCGACCAGCAGCAAGGTGGCGACACTGCAGATCGTCAAAACGATGAAGCGCGGCGAGAGGGGAAGCATCAACGTTTCCATAAAAATCCTGCCTGACATGAATGGCGCTAGCGTTACACAGACCCGATGACGCAAACATCACAAGCGCGTTGCCGCAGAGCATCGCACCAGAGTGCCTAATCTATCGCGCCACGCTCAATGAATCGTTGCAAAAAGCGAGGGCCCCAGACGACAAAACCCGCGCCGGAGCGCGGGTTTTGCAGTGCAGTGAATTTTGATAGGCTCGGGCTGCCTTAGCGCTCGACGAACGCCTTCTCGATCACGAAGTGGCCCGGCTTCGAGCCGCTGCCTTCGATGAAATCGCGCTCTTCGAACATGATCTTGAGATCTTCGAGCATGCTCGGGCTGCCGCACAGCATGATGCGGTCGGTCTCGATCGAAAGCGGGCCCTGGCCGATGTCGTTGAACAGCTGCGACGACGCGATCAGGTCCGTGATCCGGCCGCGGTTGCGGAACGGCTCGCGAGTGACCGTCGGGTAATAGGTGAACTTGTCCTTCATCAGTTCGCCGAACAGCTCGTCCTCGGCCAGCTTGGCGACCAGGCGCTCGCCGTAAGCGAGTTCGGAAACCTGACGGCAGCCATGCACAAGCACCACATGCTCGTAGCGCTCATAGACGTCCGGGTCCTTGATCAGGCTGGCGAACGGCGCGAGGCCGGTGCCGGTGGAGAGCATCAGCAGGCGCTTGCCGGGCAAAAGATTGTCGGTGATCAGCGTGCCGACGGCCTTACGGCCGACCAGGATGGTGTCGCCTTCCTTGATCTTCTGCAGGCGCGAGGTCAGCGGACCGTCCGGCACCTTGATGCTGAAGAATTCCAGCTCTTCCTCGTGGTTCGCGCTGGCCATGGAATAGGCGCGCAGCAGCGGCTTGCCATCGACTTCCAGGCCGATCATGGCGAACTGGCCGTTCTGGAAGCGGAACGAGGTGTCGCGGGTGGCTTTGAAGCTGAAAAGTGTATCGGTCCAATGCTGGACAGAAAGAACTTTCTCTCTGTGAAAGGCGCTCATGAGATTTGATTTTCCAGTGCGGGCTTTTTTAGAACAAGTCCATTGTTTGCCGCGTCACGATGCCGAGAAACCATTGCGGCTATTGGCTAATTTTGGTTCTCGCAGCTGCGAATGACAATTAGTCAAAGAAGCCATGAAGTGCAATTGCGGACTGAGGGAGGCGGTCGATTAATTTCCAAAGCAGGTTACCCATGCAGCAGCAGCCCATCTGGCCGCGACATTAAATTACCCGATATGGGAGGTTTCGTTCAGTTTCTTGCCGGACACCGTTAATGGTATCCGGCTGGATCGCGTGATCCCGATCCGGTAGTTTCCGGCCACCTCGTTAAAGTCGTCGCAGGCGGCTTTTCGTTCAATCGTCGGCCTGGTCCTTGATGACATCCCTTCGCGACATCCGGGCTCGAAAGCCCCCATCCTATCCCGACCAGTCGATCTATGCCGAATACGCTTGCCGCCAGTTCGGGCTGGATTTCGTCGACGTCGATGGCGGAACGGGCCTGATCTTCACTGTCGGCCGCAACGGCAGAAGCGCATCCTTCGGCGCCGGACGCGGCTCGTTCTTTCCGCAGAACAACGCCACGGCTGCGACGCTAGCGAATGACAAGTATTTCGCCAATGTGCTGATGGA
This sequence comes from Tardiphaga sp. OK246, assembly GCF_900188215.1. NCBI lineage: Bacteria > Pseudomonadati > Pseudomonadota > Alphaproteobacteria > Hyphomicrobiales > Nitrobacteraceae > Tardiphaga > Tardiphaga sp. OK246. The sequence goes on along the minus strand of NZ_FZOX01000005.1, from coordinate 6,358 downwards.
GCGCGCCGGCGTCCCGACTTTGGGCGGGAAATACTTCTTCCTGCATGAGCGTTATCGCGCCCATCGCCCGCCCGGCCACGAACATGCCGACGCCGTCTGGCATTTCGCCGAACTCGGCGACCGGGCCTTCATCAAGCCGCTGATGGGATCGCGCGGCGACTTTGCGGAGATTGTCGTGGGCGGCGACGCGCTCATGGCCTATCTCAAGCAGGTCGCGCAGTATTATGACGCGATCCTGATGCAGCGCATCTATACCGGCCAGGAGTATCGCGTCTTCATCCTCGACGACGAGGTCGTGTATTGCGCGCAGAAGACGTCGCCCTCTGTGACCGGCGACGGCAAGGCGACGCTCAGGCAATTGATCGCCGCGGAGACGTCCGCGCTGGACCGCCACGGGATTTCGTCGGTCACGTCAGGTCTCGATGACGCCTCCCTCGATCGCGTGCTGCCATATTGCGAGCGGCGCGCGATTCCCGGCCGGATGAATCGCAGCGCAGGCGGCAGCATGAGCTTTGCGGCGCCGGGCAACGAAACTGTTGCCTTTGCGATGGCGCTGCAGGCCGCCAAGGCGCTCGGCCTGCGCGCTGGCGCGGTCGACCTGTTTACGGATATCGACGGCGATGCTGCGGCCCTGCGCGTAATCGAGGTCAATGCCAATCCGTCGATCCGCTTTCTCGAAGACAGCGGCCGCGAGGATCTGATCCTGCGCATCTGGCGGCATACATTTACGGCGATTGGCCTGCTCGATGTTTAACCTGCCCAAATATGGCGACGGCCTATGCCTCGCCCGGCTGGCGATGCTGCTCGACGCGCTGTCGATCGACCGTGTCAGGCTGCGCAAACATTCCGTCGTCGTTACCGGCTCCAACGGCAAGGGCTCGACCGCGGCATTCTGCGCCAGCATCGGACGCGCTTTCGGCCTGCGGACGGGCCTGTTCACGTCACCGCATCTCTATCGCTTCAACGAGCGCTTCCAGATCGACGGCGTCCCCGTCGATGACGAGTTGCTGGAAGCTCTCGTCCTGCGCGTGGCCACTGCCATCGCCGATCTCAAGCAGCACACGCTGCATGAGACCTTCGGCGCCTTCGAGGCCCAGTTCGCGCTGGCCTGCCTGTATTTCCAGGAGACCGAATGCGAATTCGCCGTGTTCGAAGCGGGCATCGGCGGACGTTACGATCCGGTTCGGCTGGTCGGCGCCGACATCACCTGCGTCACCTCGGTCGATCTCGAACACGTCAACCTGCTCGGCAACTCGCTGGAGCTGATCGCCTGCGACAAGAGCGATGCCTGTATCTCGGGCGGCACCGTCGTCTACGGTGAGAACTGCCTGCCCATGTGCGGCAATCTCGCCGAGTACAATCGCAACCGCAACGTCACCGGCCTGCATATCGGCGACGAGATCACGATCAGCAACGTCTTTGCATCGGCCAAGGCCCAGGCCTTCAACTGCCGGCTGGGCGCATTCGATCTGCGCGCGCTCGAACTCATGCTGGCCGGCGAGTTCCAGCTCAACAATGCTGCCATTGCGGCTGCGCTGTTCATTCTCTGGATGCAGCGCATGCATCCGGATGCGACCACCAGCGCCATCGATCTCGCGGTCCGGACCGGGCTGCGCGATACCAGATGGCCAGGACGGCTCGAAATCGTTCAGCGCGATCCCCTGACCGTCATCGATGTCGGCCATACGCCCGATGGCGTCGCACAGGCCCTGAAGAGCCTTCGCGCCATCCATGGCGATGACAATTGGTTGCTGGTGCTCGGCGTCTCCGGCGACAAGAATGTCGATGATATCGCCAAGCATCTCGCGCCCGTCTTCGATACGATCGTGTGCACCCGCGCCTATCACAAGGGCGCAGACGCGCGCGTGGTCGGCGCTGCAGCGCGCAAGGCCCATCCGGCGGCGCGCATTCATGTGGCCAATGCCATGGAAGACGCGGTGCGCCTCAGCCAGCAACTGGCTCGCGCCGTGCCGCGCAAGATCTATGTGGCGGGTGGACTGTTCGCGGCGATCGAATATGCCACGGTGCTGCGCGGCGGCAAGGCGCAGGATCTACAGTTTTTTTAAAGTTCCACACTCGTCATTCCGGGGCGTGGCCGGCACTTGCCGGACGCGAACCCGGAATCTCGACATGGGAGTCTCCGGAGAGCCAAACACACCGGGATTCCGGGTTCGCGTGCAGCTGGCGCTGCCCGCGCCCCGGAATGACAGTGTGTGGCTAATTCGTCCCGCCCGCTGAATCGTCCAGCACCTTGAAGCTCTCTTCCAGCTGCGGCGAGATCGAGACACCCATGCGCTCGCCGGTCGGGAGGCGCGCGACGAACCATTTGTTGTAGAGCGGGATCAGGTCGCGGTTTGAACCTAGCCGCCGAAATGCGCGCTCGACGACAGCCGCAAGCTGCGGCTCGCCCTTACGAAACATGATGCCGTAGGGATCATAGGACAGGTAATCGCCGACGACGCGGAATCTGTCCTGCGACTTGTGCCGCGCGATCAGGCCCGACAGCAGGATATCGTCCGTCGCGAAGGCATCGGCCTTGCCGTCAACCAGCATCTGGTAGCTCTGCTCGTGATCGGGCGAGACCACGATGTTGAGACCCAGATTGAATTTCTTGTCGACCGCGTGCATCGCCTGTTCGTTGGTGGTGCCTTTGGTGACGACAATGGTCTTGCCCTTGAAGTCAGTCGGTGCAGTACCCGCCGTGGTTTTCGGCACCATCAGCTTGGTGCCGGCGACGAACATCAGCGGCGAGAACGCGACCTGCTTGCGGCGTTCGGCATTGGCTGTGGTCGAGCCGCATTCGAGATCGATCTTGCCGTCGACCACGGCGGGAATGCGATCGTCCGACGTTACTTTTACATATTCGATCTTGAGCTGGGGATCGTCGACCTCGATGCCGATATCCTCGACGATGGCCTCGCAGAGTTCGAGACTGTAGCCGATCGGCCGGCCCGCCTGATCGAGGAACGAGAATGGCGGCGAGCTCTCGCGGTAGCCGAGTTTGACCACATGCGCCTTCTTGATCGCCGCCAGCGTGGGGCTAAGCCCTTCCGCGGGCGCTTGCGCCTGCGCAGTCGCCGCCAGCAGCAAAGCTGCCAGAAGCCCGGTGATCGAACCGGTCAGATAGTAGCGCATCACGCACCTCAACCATGTCCGAGGGCGGGGATTTCTCCGGGGATCATGTCGCCAGGCACCACATCGTCGGGACCGAGCTCATGTTCGGGCGCGAGTTCGCCCTCCCATTTCGCGACCACGGCCGTGGCCAGCGAATTGCCGATCACATTGGTGGCGCTGCGGCCCATATCGAGGAATGTGTCGATACCCATGATCATCAACAGGCCCGCTTCCGGAATGTTAAACTGGCTGAGCGTCGACGCGATCACCACCAGCGAGGCACGCGGCACGCCGGCCACGCCCTTCGAGGTGATCATCAGCGTTGCCAGCATCGCGAGCTGCGTGCCGAGCGACATCTCGATGTGATAGGTCTGCGCGATGAAGATGCTAGCGAAGGTGCAGTACATCATCGTGCCGTCGAGATTGAACGAATAGCCAAGCGGCAGCACGAAGCTGGAGATGCGCGACGAGGCCCCGAAACGGTTGAGGCCTTCCAGCGTCTTCGGATAGGCAGCTTCCGAACTTGCCGTGGAAAACGCAATCATCAAGGGTTCGCGGATCAGCCGCAGCAAATGGCTGTAGCGCGGGCCGATGACGATGAAACCGACCACCACGAGGATGCCCCACAGGATCGCCAGCGACAGGTAGAAGCCGCCCATGAAGACGATCAACTTCCACAACACGCCCAAGCCATTCTTGGACACCGTCGCCATGATCGCCGCCCACACCGCGAGCGGCGCGAACAGCATCACATAGCCGGTGACCTTCAGCATGATGTGACCGAGGTCATCGATCAGTTGCAGCATCGGCTTGGAGCGTTCCGGCATGGCGCCCATCGCAACTGCGAAGAACACGGCAAAGATGACGATCTGCAGGATCTCGTTCTGCGCCATCGCGTCCGCGATGGAGGTCGGGATCAGATGGGTGAGGAATTTCTCGATCGAGAAAGCCGACACCGGCAGGCCCGTCGATTGCCCCGCAGCCGGCAGCGTTCCCGGGAAATTCGCGCCGGGCTGCAACAGGTTGACCATCACGAGGCCGAGCAGCAGCGAGATGAAGGAGGCGCTGACGAACCAGCCCATGGTCTTGGCGAAGATGCGGCCGAGCTTGGAGCCCGAGCCCATATGGGCGATGCCGCCGACCAAAGTGGCGAAGACCAGGGGCGCGATGATCATCTTGATCAGGCGCAAAAACAACATGGCGATCAGATTGACGTCGGCCGCGATTTCACCGCGGCTATCGGGCAAATAGTTGAAAACCAGCGAGCCCATCACGATGCCCAGCGCCATCGCGATCAGAATGTATTGCGTAAACCTGTTCGACATACCGACCCCCGTTACACATTCCCAACTGCGACAGTCTGTCATATTGATCGGGGCGCGCAACAAGCTTCGTCAGCCGCGTACCGTTTCGGTATCATCAGGCGGCAAATAGCCGTTGTGGAATGCCGTGCTGCCGCATAGCGTCATCGCCAACTACAAAAACTGTGCAGTCTGATTGTTTTGTACGCGGCGACTGCAACAAGTTTCGACAAAGGAAGAAACAGGGAGACAACGGCCATGACCGACACCGTCAATCATCAGGTGCTGCTCGTCGAAAAGCCCACAGGAAAATTGGGGCTAGAACATTTCAAACTATCAAAGGGACAGATTCCCGAGCCGAAGGATGGCGAAGCACTGCTGCGTGTGCGTTACATCTCGCTCGATGCCGCCAATCGCGCATGGATGCATGGCGCGACCTATCGCGCTGCTGTCGAGGCCAATACGGTGATGGCGGGCGGCGGCATTGCCGAAGTCGTGTCCTCGAAGTCGCCTGCGCTGAAGCCGGGTGACATCGTGTTCGGCGACACCGGCTGGCAGAATTACGCGGCGGTGCCGGCCAAGCATCTCAACAAGATGCCATCAATGGAGCCGATGACGCATCTGCTCAGCGTCTATGGCATCGCCGGACTGACAGCCTATTTCGGCCTGCTGGACGTCGGCAAGCCCAAGGCGGGCGAGACCGTCGTCGTCTCGGCGGCGGCCGGCTCGGTCGGCTCCATCGTCGGCCAGATTGCCAAGATCAAGGGCTGCCGGGTAATCGGCATCGCCGGCGGCAAGGACAAATGCGACTGGCTGACCAAAGAACTCGGCTTCGATGCCGCGGTGGACTACAAGGACGGCGCGGTGTTCAAGGCGCTGAAGGCGGCAGCGCCGGGTGGCATCGACGTCTATTTCGACAATGTCGGCGGCGACATTCTCGAGGCTTGTCTGGCACAAATGAATCTCAACGGCCGCATCGCCTGCTGCGGCGCCATCTCGCAATATGACGGCGCGCCCTCGGCGACCGGCCCGCGCGGCGTGCCCGGTCTGATCGTGGTGAAACGCCTGATCATGCAGGGCTTCATCGTGATGGACTATATGAACCAGCGCGAAAAGGCTTTGACCGATCTGCAGTCCTGGGTCGCCGCCGGCAAGCTCAAGGTCCAGGAAGACGTCATCGACGGGCTGGAGAACACGCCGCAGGCACTGATCGGTTTGCTGGCCGGTGAGAACCGGGGCAAGCGGATGGTGAAGGTGTAGGGAGATAGCGTAGCGGCGCTTTCTTGTCCCTCCCCCAAGCGGCGAAGCCGCGCCGTGGGGAGGTTGGATCGACCGCGGAGCGGTCGAGACGGGTGGGGTGGTGCCACGAATGCTGTCCTCGCATAGGGGAGAGGCCCCACCCCGGCCTATCGGCCGACCCTCCCCACTGCGCATTGCTACGCAATGCTAGAGGGAGGGATGCCTCTGGCGCCTGTGCGTCGTTGCTGATGTGAATGTCAAACAGCCACTGTTCTTCAGACATGCGTTATCACCCCCATTATTTGCGGCGCGGGGGCGCCGTCGTGTCTTGCATTCCCGCCCTCTGTTGAGAGGGCGTGCGGAACGCCGGGTGCCCGTTGCACCCTTGGGCCTGATGCGATGCGGTCTTCCGCAATTGTGAGTGCATCAGGACTTTCGGAGGCGCCGAGCAAGTGCCCGACGTTCCGCCTGCGGTGTTTTTTCGGTTGCTTGCACTTTGCCTCGACGAACGCTCCGATCGCGAATTAAAGTCCCAAGGCGATGGGAAGGGAGCCTCAAGCGAATAGGCCGAACGCGTTTTGATTTGGTCGTCCGTCACACTGTCCAGGCTCTTTCCATCCCAAGGTCGGCCGTCTCCTTGCCAGTGGCAGTGCTGGCGCAGATCCGTCCTGCCCGAAGACAGACGTTTCCCCATGAACCGCGTA
>NZ_FZOX01000016.1:0-34368 GCF_900188215.1 Tardiphaga sp. OK246 | reverse complement strand
ATCGCCATGGAAGTGCACCTGATCGTGCCGATCGCGATGGAAGAGAAGCTGCGCTTCGCCATCCGTGAAGGCGGCCGCACCGTCGGTGCAGGCGTGGTGGCCTCGATTATCGAGTAATCGATATAGGCGGCGGGCAGGGGCTTGTTCCCTTGCCCGCCGTTTTGATTCCGGCGGGATTTGATTTCGGAGGGGGCGCTTCGCCTCTTGCAAATCAGGCGTCGCATATGCTTCAAACGGCGCGGAAATGACGGTGCGCCGTTTTCCTGTAGGGGTGTAGCTCAGTTGGTAGAGTACCGGTCTCCAAAACCGGTTGTCGTAGGTTCGAGCCCTACCGCCCCTGCCATTTTAAGTCTTTGAAATATCGATATATTTTAGCCTAAGCGCGCCTTTCAGGCGGGTCTCCGACTGCCGCTCAGCTGAACTGCCGCTTTTGCGGCGCTGCCACCACGCGGTCGCGGCCGGTATCCTTGGCTCTGTAGAGCGCAAGGTCGGCGCGCGCCAAAATGTCTTCCGGCGTATCGTTGGGCCTGATGGCGCTGATCCCGGCGGATATCGTCAGAGTCAAATCCTGCGCAATCGCTGACCAGTTCAGTTCCGTGATCAGGCCGCGCAATCGATCGAGCGTCTGGATCGCAAGATCAATGTCGGTGTCCGGCAGGATCAGCAGAAACTCCTCGCCGCCCTGACGGCCGAACCTGTCGATGGTGCGGATATTGGCGAAGACAGAGATGGCGAAGGCGCGCAGCACTTCATCGCCCACCGGATGTCCGAAGTGATCATTGATCTTCTTGAAGTGATCGAGGTCGATGATCGCGATGCAGCAGGTTGTGGCGTTGCGCTGGGCCTTGGCGATCTCGTCGTTCAGGCACTTCATGATGTAGCGCCGGTTCAATGCGCCGGTGAGCTCGTCGAGTTGCGCCAGTTCCTCGATCCGCACATTGGCAGCCGCGAGGTCGTTGCTGCGACGATACAGCAGTTCGCGCATCGAGCTGCCGTAGAGGCCGGCGCTGGCACAGCGGCCGAGCGCACTGACGAAACAGGCCAGCGCCAGAGCGCGCTCGGTCGCGGTGGCCATGGGAATGCCGATCGGCTTGTCGGTCATCAGGAAAAGTAGTGCGAGGCCCAGCGTTGCGGTCGACCAGACGATGCCGGTCTGGCGCGCACTCATGCGGAGTGCGGCGAAGCCGAGCACGACGAAAATGATGGAGATGAAGTAGAAGCCGATCTGCGGCACGAGATAGATCGCGCCGATCTGGACGATGATGCTGACGATGGAGAGGGGGACCGTGAGGTAGGGGTCCTTGAAACGGTCGTTGACCTGGATTTCCGAGAGATAGGCAGCAATGCCGACCACAGCGAGCCTGATGGCCAGATACACGACCCCCGTCGCCACGGTGGTCACGCCGATCATGGCGTACAGCAGCAGGATCGCGGCATCGATCAGATAGCTCGACGCCTGCGCGATATAGGCGGTTCGCCGCCGCGCGATCCGCAATGCCGAATCCTTGCGGAGGTCCCTCGTGGAGGCGTCGGTTCCCTCGGACAGGGTGGTGATGCTGGTCATTCGCTGATGCCCGTCGCATTGCCGATCAAACAAGCAATCTGCCGATCAAAACATTTAGGTCTGCTAATACATCCACTTACTGGAGTACCTGGGTAGCTTCTCGCGTTTTAGTCTGGCCGCGGGGTTAATGGAATCTGACGATCCGCGGGGCAATTTGCTCAATAGGCTGATGGCCATGTCCGACATCGGCTTTGCCAATCATGCGCGATCGTGCTGCTCCCCGCGTTTGCGTTTCTGCGTCCCTGCGGCGTGCGGTCGCGGCGATGAACCTGGCTTGCCGCGCGCGCGACACACCCGTTGGGAATTTCAGCCGGAAGTCGAGAATGAAATTACTTGTGACGTTCGTCGTGGGGGCCACGACGTTACTGGTGTCGTCCTTTGGACATTTGTCATTGAGTCATGGCGCTCATGCCGCCGACCTGCTCTGGCAGGTGGAAAGTCCATTTCGCTTCTTCAAGAATGCAGCATCCTTCGCGATGTATGAGCGCGGCTATCCTGCTGCGCGCAACGAGATGGTGCTGCCGCCCGCCGATGTGGTGTGGCGCACCGAGCGGCGGCTGAACGATCCCGATTGCCGCGACATGACCAGCCCGACCAGTTGCGCCGACACCGCGCGGGCGCGCTACGATCGCTCGCGTCTCGGCTGGGCGTCGCAGACCGTCGACGCCGTCTGCTACGACAGCCGGCAGGGCCGCTATCTCGCGAGTTGCGACCGGCGTTATTCGTGGGGCACGGCCAAGGAAGATTACGTACTGCCGGATGCGCATACGGTGCTGATCCGGCTGTCGCCCGAGCGCATTGCCGAAGCTGGCGCATATGATTGCGTCTGGAGCTGGACGCCGCGGCGGCCGGGCAGCAGGACCGAGTCCACAACGCAATCCTGCGCGACGCCGCTCAAGATCACGCGCCTGCCTTATGCCGTCGATCGCAACCTGTCCGGTGCATCGGTCCAGGTCAAATTGCCCGACGGTCGAATGTTGAACGACCCGCAGGTCGTCGTCGAGGATCTGTTCATCGTGGCGCTCGGCGATTCCTTTGCCTCGGGCGAAAGCAATCCGGACGTTCCGGTGACATTCAGCGCCGTCCGCGAGATGGTCTACGATCCCACCCTGATGCGCGAGGAGATGGCGACGCGCAGCACCGCCAAGTCGCTGCAGAAACTGACCCCCGCTGCACCGGTGGGAAGTTTCGACTACAAGAACCTGCCGCGGCGCAAGCTCGCCGACGAGGAGCAGGAGCTTTATTTCCCGCTCGCGTCTGCGCAGTTCGACAAGGCCTTCAACGCTGCCAATCCGCGCTGGCTCAGCCCCGATTGCCACCGCTCGCAATACGGCTATCCGTTTCGCGTCGGGCTGCAACTCAGTTTGGAAAATCCGCACCGGTCGATCACGCTGGTAAGCCTTGCCTGCACCGGCTCGGAGGTCACCGAAGGTCTGTTCCTCGAGAAGAAGGCGCGTGAGGGCGCCGGCAACGCGATGGTGCGCTCGCAGCTCGATCAACTTGCCGATCTGATCTGCAAAAGCCCCGCGGGTCGCACGCAGCGTGCGACTTACAATCTGCCGACTTATGCGAGCGGCAGCGTGCAGGTTGCGAATACGCCGGTAACAAAATCCTGGTGTGCGCCGAACGAGCGAAAGCGGCCGATCGATACGCTGCTGCTGTCGATTGGCGGCAACGATGTCGGCTTCTCGCCGCTGATGGTCTATGCGATGACCGAATCCGCCGGCGATCTCGCACCGATCGCGAACCTGCTCGGCAAGCAGATCCGGTTCTCGCCTGATGTGTCGCGCGCCTATATGGAGCAGCTCGACGAGCGCATGGTGGCGCTCCGCGATGCCTTGCGCGACGGCTTTGGTGTGGCGCCCGCGAAGGTGTTGCAGACGGCTTACGAGCCGATCCAGTTCGACGAGACAGGAGCCTTGTGCGGCGCGCAGCCGACGCTCGGTCTCGACGTCCACAAGAAGCTGGTGCTGTCGCGCGAACGGCTGGCCGAGACGGTGAGCTTTCTGAACGATTTCTTCGCCCGGACCGCCTGCATCACCAACGGACGGGGCGGGGGCTGCCCGGCGCTGGCGACCGGCGCCGGAACCGGCTTCCAGCTCATCACCGATCACCAGAGCGAATTTGCCAAACGCGGGCTCTGTGCGCGCGATCCGAAGCGGCCGCAGGCGGACGGCGAGGCGATGGCGATGCCGCGACGCTGGATCGGCAAGGAGGAGTTTACGCCATATTCGCCGGCGGCCTATCTGCCCTATGCGTCCCGCTGGCGCCTGTTCCGGACTCCCAATGACGCGTTTCTGACCGCAAACGTCCATTCGCCGGGCTTTACCCAGTTCGACATCCTGCAGCCGGTCTATGCGGCCATGTATAGCGGCGCGGTGCACCCGACCGCGGAGGGCCACGCCATCGTCGCCGATCATGTCGTCCGGCACGTCCGTGCGGCGGTCGGCAGACCGTCGCCGGGAGTGGGTGCGCGCTGATCCAGGTGGTATCCGGTGGCGGGGAGGGTTCCCGCCGGTCCGGCCCGGATACCTTGACCTTTGGTCCGGTCCGAAGTAGGAAGCTGCACTCGCTGTCGGCCCGGTGACCGGATATCCGACGCGGCAAATCCCCGAACGAACGAGCCCGCTTGGCGGCTCATCCTTGAATAAAGGGTTGGGCGCAAGAGGGCTGTTCGGATTCTGAAACCAATTCAATCGTCTCACGACGGATGCGGATCACATAACGATGGCGTTCAGCCCGTTCAAATTCCTGCAGGAAGTGCGCACCGAGACCAACAAGGTCACGTGGCCCTCGCGACGCGAGACGACCATCACGACCATCATGGTTTTCGTCATGGTGGCGCTGTCGTCGATCTTCTTTTTTGCGGCGGATCAGGTCATCCGCTACCTCGTCGCCTTTTTGCTCACGATGCACTGACGGAACAGAATTATGAGCATGCGCTGGTACATCGTTCACGCCTATTCGAATTTCGAAAAGAAGGTGATGGAGTCGATCAAGGAACAGGCCAAGCAGCGTGGCCTGGAAGACCTGTTCGAACAGATTCTGGTTCCGGTCGAGAAGGTCACTGAAATACGTCGCGGTCGCAAGATGGACGCCGAGCGCAAGTTCTTCCCGGGCTACGTGCTGGTGAAGATGCAGCTCACCGACGAAGCGTTTCATCTGATCAAGAACACCCCGAAGGTCACGGGCTTTCTCGGCGCGGAAAACAAGCCGATGCCGATTTCGGAAGCCGAAGCGATGCGCATTCTGCACCAGGTGCAGGAAGGCGTGGAGCGCCCGAAGGCGTCGGTGTCGTTCGAGATCGGCGAGAACGTGAAGGTGGCCGATGGTCCGTTCGCGTCGTTCTCCGGCGTCGTCGAGGAAATCGACGAAGCACGCTCGCGCGTGAAGGTCGCAGTGTCGATCTTCGGCCGCGCCACGCCGGTCGAACTGGAATTCGGTCAGGTCGAAAAGGTCTGATCGCAATAGCGTGAGGTTCGCCTCGCGTTTCTAAGGCCGTGGGAGGAAGAGGGCGGTTGCCAACCGCTTGTCGACCGAACCACGAAACCTGAAACAGCCGGTCGATGACCGGCACAACAGGAGTGACACATGGCAAAGAAAGTGACCGGATACCTGAAGCTTCAGGTGCCGGCCGGTGCGGCGAACCCTTCGCCCCCGATCGGTCCCGCGCTTGGTCAGCGCGGTTTGAACATCATGGAATTCTGCAAAGCGTTCAATGCGCAGACGCAGAAGGAAGAAAAGAACACCCCAATCCCGGTGGTGATCACGATCTACGCCGATCGTTCGTTCACCTTCGCCCTCAAGACCCCCCCGATGTCCTTCTTCATCAAGAAGGCCGCCAAGCTCACCTCCGGCTCCAAGCTGCCGGGTCGTGACAAGGCCGGCGCGGTGACCAAAGCGCAGGTGCGCGAGATCGCCGAAGCGAAGATGAAGGATCTGAATTGCGACACCATTGAATCGGCCATGAAGATGGTTGAGGGCTCTGCCCGTTCGATGGGTGTCGAGGTCGCGGGGTAAACGGTCATGGCAATTGGAAAACGTTTGAAGAAGGCCCGTGAGGGCATCGACCGCGAGAAGCTCTATCCGGTCGCCGAGGCCATCAAGATGGTCAAGGAACGCGCCAAGTCGAAGTTCGATGAGACCATCGAAATTTCGCTGAATCTCGGCGTCGATCCGCGTCACGCCGACCAGATGGTCCGTGGCGTCGTCACCCTGCCGAACGGCACCGGCCGCACCCTGCGCGTGGGCGTGTTCGCCCGTGGCCCGAAGGCTGAAGAAGCCAAGGCTGCCGGTGCAGACGTCGTCGGTGCAGAAGACCTGTTCGAGAAGGTCCAGGCCGGTCAGATCGATTTCGATCGCTGTATCGCAACCCCCGACATGATGCCGCTGGTCGGTCGCCTTGGTAAGGTGCTCGGTCCGCGCGGCATGATGCCGAACCCGAAGATCGGCACCGTGACCATGGATGTCACCGGCGCAGTCAAGGGTGCCAAGGGCGGTTCGGTCGAGTTCCGCGTCGAGAAGGCCGGCATCGTGCAGGCTGGTATCGGCAAGGCATCTTTCTCGGAAGAGAAGCTCGTCGAAAACATCAAGGCTCTGGTCGACGCCGTCTCCAAGGCGAAGCCGGCTGGCGCGAAGGGCACCTATCTGCAGCGCGTTGCCGTGTCTTCGACCATGGGCCCCGGCGTCAAGGTTGAGACGGGCACCGTGCTCGGCTAAGCCGGAACAAGGCTTGCAAGAAACCAGGGCGGAATCGGGCAACCGGTTCCGCCCTTTCTTTTGTCTTCCGCTCTTTAGACCCGCAGGAATGCCCCCAAAGGATCGTCACGATGGCCGAGAAGGTTCTGATCTATTCGCGTTTCCCGAAGTCCCAGATGGTGCGCATCGGCGAGCACTTCGATCTTCTAGACGCTGCAGGCAAGCCACCGCTGCAGACCTTTTCCCCTGACCAACTGAAAGACGTGCGCGCGCTGATCACCGCGGGCGGTCAGGTGCTCAAGGCAGACGTGATGGACATGATGCCGGCGCTCGGCGCCATCATCTGCTACGGCACCGGCTATGACGGCGTCGACTTCAAGGCTGCGGCCGAGCGCAAGATCGTGGTCGGCAACAGCCCGGGCGCGAATGCGGCCTCGGTCGCCGATCTGGCACTCACGCTGATGCTCGCGGTGACGCGGCGCTTGCTGCCTGCGGATCAGTATTTGCGCGAGGGTGGCTGGTCGTCGGCAAAGCCGTCGCCGCTGATGTCGCCGCAGCCCGGCAATCCCGGCCGCAGAGTGGGCGTCTATGGCATGGGCGAGATCGGCCGCAAGATCGCATCGCGCGTCGCGGCCTTCGAATGCGATGTCGCCTATCACAGCCGCAGCAAGCATGATGTGCCGTATCGCTATGAGCCAAGCCTCGAAGCGCTGGTCGAATGGTGCGACGTGCTGATGATCGCCGTGCGGGCAGGGGCCGATACCAACCGCATCATCGATGCCGCGATGCTGAAGAAGCTCGGCGCCAATGGCGTGGTCGTGAACATCTCGCGCGGCTCGGTGATCGATCAGGCTGCGCTGACAGCGGCGCTGACGGACAAGACCATCGCCGGCGCCGGCCTCGACGTGTTCGAGAAGGAGCCCCACGCGCCCGACGCACTCACGGCTTTGCCGAATGTCGTGCTGACGCCGCATATCGGTGGTCACACGCTCGATTCGCACACGGCGATGCAGGACTGCGTCATTGCCAATCTCGACGCGTTTTACGCGGGCAAGGGGCTGCCCTACGCGGTGGCGGTTTAGGGCAGCTATTCGGTGATCTGAAAGCTGGTGAACAGGTCAACCACGCTCTGAGGCGCGTTGTCGTTGAAGAACAGCTTCAGATTCCGGTCGGTCTCCGCGGCAACAGACGCGCTGCGGGGAAAGAGCTCCGTTTCATAAGCGACAAGCGCGGCTTCCACATCGTCTGGATGAGCGGCGAGAGCGAGCCCAAGTTCAGCACCGTCGAACATTGCGAGATTGGCGCCTTCGCCGGCGAATGGTGACATCAGGTGCGCGGCATCGCCGAGCAGCGTCACGCCGGCTATGCGATCCCATCGGTGTTCGATCGGCAGCGCATAGATCGGGCGAAGCACGGGGGCGACCTCGCTGTCGGCGATCAGCGCTGTCAGTTCCGGAGCCCAGTCCTCGAATTCCGCGGCGATGCGGGTGAGGGCACTCGTCCGGTCGGAGAAATCGATGCGGGCAATCCAGTCCTCCGGCCTGTTCAGGGCCACGTAGCCTTGCAGTGTTCCATCGGCGTGTCGGTGCGCAAAGATTCCCTGGCCCGGCGCAATCGCCATCAGTGTGCCGCCGCCAACCGCTTCCGCGCTCGCTTTGTGACGGGTGTCGGCGTTGAAAAGAAACGTCTCGATGAATGAGGTGCCGACATAGGCCGGTTTCTCCCCGGAGAGGAGCGGGCGAACGCGTGACCAGGCACCGTCGGCGCCGATGAGGAGATCGGTCGATACCGTTGAGCCATTGGAGAAAGTCAGTGCGTGCCGCCCGCCGCTGAGCGGAGACGCCGCTGCAAGTTTGTGTCCCCAGCGGATCGTGTCGCCAGGAAGGGAATCGAGCAGAATCTGGCGAAGCTCTCCGCGATCCACCTCGGGTCGACTGCCGTTGCCCATGTCGGGCCTGTCAAACAGCAGCTTGCCGTCCTTGTCGCGTATGCGCTTGGCATCAGCACCGACGATGATGATGTCGCGGAAAGCTTCGAACAATCCCGCAGCCTTGAGGGCGAGCTGCCCGTTATATTCGTGAATATCGAGCAGGCCTCCTTGTGCCCGCGAGTCGGCCGAAGCTTCAGCTTCATAGATCGTCGCAGCGATACCGTGAACATGCAGCACGCGGGCAAGCGTCAGCCCGCCGAGCCCCGCGCCGACAATCGCCACATGAGTATTCATTTCGCCACCTTCGCAGTCGCAGGCTGTCCCGGGACATTCCCCAAGACCTAGAATGGAACGTCATTCCATTCTATTGGAACGTCGTTCCATTTATGTCAAGGTGGGGACATGGCCAAGAAAACTCGCAGTAGCCCACGACGCGAAGACTCACTCTCCCGGGATCGCATCATCGAAGCGTCGGTCGCGATCCTGGACGGCAGCGGGGAAGATGGTCTGACATTCCGCGCCCTGTCGGAGCGGCTCGCCACTGGTCCCGGGGCTATTTATTGGCACGTGCCCAATAAGGGCGATCTGCTGACTGCCGCCTGCGACGCCATCATCGCCCGCGCGATGAACGCGCCCCTGGTCGGCGCGACGCCTCAGGCCATCATTCGCACCCTCGCGCTGGGCATGTTTGACGCGATCGACGCGCATCCGTGGATAGGCTCGGCGCTCACACGCGCTCCCGGGCAGTTGCCCATGGTGCGAATACTTGAACGCATCGGCCGGCAGGTTAGCGCCCTTGGCGTGCCCGGCGAAGATCAGTGGGCGACGGTGGGTGCGTTGCTGAACTACATCCTTGGTGTCGGTGCGCAGAACGCGGCCAACGGGCAGCTCGGCCGGATGCGAGGAATCGACAGGTCTGACTTTCTGGACGCGGTCGCGACCTCCTGGTCTCAGCTCGATCCAGACGCGTATGCGTTCACCCGCAGCATGGCTGCACATTTGCGGGGGCACGACGACCGCAGGGACTTTCTCGCCGGAATCGATCTCATCCTGAGCGGCATCGAAGCGTCGCGGCGCCTCTGACAAGCTGGCGACTGGTCTGCAGGGCCGTTTCGCAAGAACCAATTTCGTTCCCGCGCGGTACAAAAATAATTGAATGGGTTATTCCGCAATGCGGATGTAGATGTCGGCTGTTTAGAACAACTCGAATGTAGGCGTACATTCGACGACATAGGACATCAGCGATGGCTGCGTTCACTCTCAAGATCAACGGTCAGGCCCGTCAGGTCGACGTCGATCCCAACACACCTCTGCTCTGGGCAATTCGAGATGGGGCCGGTCTCACCGGCACCAAATATGGCTGCGGGGTCGCGCAATGCGGCGCTTGCACGGTCTATGTGGACGGCCAGACCGTCCGCTCGTGTTCAATGCCCGTCTCGGCCATCGGCACCAGCGAAATCACCACCATTGAAGGGCTCGACTCCAAGGAAGCCAAGGCAGTGCAGGCTGCCTGGGTCGCGCTTGACGTGCCGCAATGTGGCTACTGTCAATCCGGCCAGGTGATGAGCGCCACCGCGCTGCTCAGCGTCAATCCGACCCCCACCGACAACGATATCGATCTGGCGATGAACGGCAACATCTGCCGCTGCGCCACCTATGTCCGCATCCGCGCCGCCATTCATGGCGCCGCCAAATCTCTGGAGGGTTGAGCCATGACCGTTCATGACACCAAGCTCTCCCGTCGCACGCTGCTCAAGGGCAGCGCTGGCCTCGTGCTCGGCGCTTACGTTGCGCGTGCCGACAAGTTGTTCGCGCAGGCGGCGGCAAAGCCGTCGGTCAATATCGCGCCGAACACCTTCCTGATCATCAAGCCCGACAGCACCGTCACGGTGCTGTGCAAGGGCATCGAATTCGGGCAGGGACCGTTCACCGGCATGGCGACTTTGGTCGCCGAAGAACTCGACGCGGACTGGGCGCAGATGCGTGCCGATCATGCACCGTCGAATCCGCAGCTCTACAAGAATCTGGCGTTCGGCATGCAGGGCACCGGTGGCTCGACGGCCATCGCCAATTCCTACATCCAGATGCGACAGGTCGGCGCCGCCGCGCGCCAGATGCTGGTTGCGGCTGCGGCCGACGCTTGGCAGGTGCCGGCGGGCGAGATCACTGTCGATAACGGTGTGATCAAGCACGCGTCAGGCCATGAAGGTCGCTTCGGCGAATTCGCCGACAAGGCGATGGCCATGCCGGTGCCTGCCGATCCGAAGCTGAAGGATCCGTCGCAGTTCAGGTTGATCGGCAAGGAAGGCGTCGTGAAACGCCTCGACAGCGCCGACAAGACCAATGGCAAGGCCTTCTACACGCTCGATATCAACGAGCCGGATATGCTCACGGTGGTCGTGGCGCGTTCGCCGAAATTCGGCGGCAAGGTCGCGTCCTTCGATGCGACGGCTGCGAAAGCCGTGGCGGGTGTTGTCGACGTCAAGCAGGTGTCGAACGGTGTCGCTGTCTACGCCAAGGGCTTCTGGCCCGCGAAGATGGGCCGCGACGCGCTGAAGATCACCTGGGACGACAGCAAGGCGGAGAAGCGTGGCAGCGCCGAACTGCTGCAGCAATTCCGCGGCCTGTCGAAGACGGCCGGCAAGCTCGTCAAGGCCGAGGGCAAGTTCGAAGAGTCGATGGCCAAAGGTGGCCGCGTGATCGAGGTTGAATACGTCTTCCCGTATCTGGCCCATGCCGCGATGGAGCCGCTCAACGCCTATCTGAAATGGGACGGCGACACCGCCTATGCGCGCTATGGCTGCCAGTTTCCGACGCCTGACCATATGGCGATCTCCAAGGTGCTCGGGCTGCCGATCGAGAAGGTGAAGATCGACGTTCTTCTTGCCGGCGGCAGCTTCGGCCGCCGCGCCCAGCAGAGCACGCATCAGGCCATCGAGCTCGCCGAAGTCGCGAAAGCGATCGGACCGGGCAAGCCGGTCAAGCTGGTGTGGACGCGCGAAGACGATATGCGCGGCGGCTACTATCGGCCGTATTGCATCCACCGCATGCGCGGTACGGTGCGCGACGGCAAGATCGAAGCCTGGAGCGACACCATCGTCAGCCAGTCGATCATGAAGGGCTCCTTCTTCGAGTCCATGATGTTCAAGGACGGCCTCGATCCGACGTCCTATGAAGGCTCGAACGAAATCCCGTACGACGTCGAGAACTTCCGCTGCGACATGCATCAGGTCGATGTCGGTGTGCCCGTGTTGTGGTGGCGCTCGGTGGGCCACACCCACACCGGTTATGTCGTCGAAGCCTTTGTCGATGAACTGCTCGAGGCCGCCGGCAAGGATCCGATCGAAGGTCGGCTTGAACTCCTGAGCAAGAAGCCGCGCCACGCAGGGGCTCTCAAGGCCGTCGCCGAACTCGCCGATTGGAAGAACTACAAGGTGCCGGCAGGCCGCGCGCGCGGCGTTGCGGTGGTCGAGAGCTTCAACACCTTCGTCGCGCAGGTCGTCGAACTGTCCATGACCGACGACGGTCCGAAGGTGCACAAGGTATGGTGCGCGGTGGATTGCGGCGTCGCCGTGAACCCCGACATCATCCGCGCACAGATGGAAGGTGGCATCGGCTTCGGCCTCGGTCACATCCTCTATGCGGAACAAACGCTGGATGCCGGCGCGCCGGTGTCCGGCAATTTCGATACCTATCGTTCGCTGCGCATCAACGAGATGCCGGAGATCGAGGTGGTCATCGTGAAATCGACCGAGAAGCCATCAGGCGTCGGCGAACCCGGCGTGCCTCCGCTCGGGCCTGCCGTTGCCAACGCGCTGGCGAAACTCGGAGTGGGAAGACCGCGGCAATTGCCGATCGTGCCAGGAGCCTCAGCATGAGCTTGTTTAAGAACTCGATGTTGGCGCTGGTCGCCGGCGGCCTCGCGGCGGGTCTCCTCGCATTCGCGGAGCCGAGCTTCCAGGAGGCCGATGCAGCGGTCAGCAATCCGACCAAGCTGCAGTCGGTCTCGGCCTTCGCCAAGATCAAGAACAAGAACGAGCGTGCCGTGGCGCTGTTCACGGAAGCCGGCAAGGTCATCCAGTCGCCGCGCTGCATGAACTGCCATCCGGCCACCGAACGCCCGACCCAGACCGACCGCATGCGGCCGCATATCCCGCTGGTCGTGCGCGGCGAGGGCGGTGTCGGCGCAGCCGGTGGTCTCGCTTGCGCCACCTGCCACCACGAGAACAACTTCGATGCCGCCAACGTCCCCGGCAATCCGAAGTGGGCGCTGGCGCCCATCGAGATGGCCTGGCAGGGCAAGACGCTTGGCCAGATCTGCACCCAGATCAAGGACAAGGAGCGCAATGGCGGCAAGGACATGGCCGCACTTGTGAAGCACATGGCCGAAGACGAGTTGGTCGGCTGGGGCTGGCATCCCGGTGGCAACCGGACCCCGGCGCCGGGTACCCAGAAACAGTTCGGTGAACTGATCAAGGCCTGGGCCGATGCCGGAGCGGCCTGCCCGAAGGGGTGACAGCTCCGCTTGGCATGAACGTCTAACTGAAGCGCGGGCGCGTCACGGCGTTTGCGCTTCAGCCATTCATGATCACGGCGCGCGTTCGACGTGATGGGTCATCTGCACCGACCAGCGTCGCGCGGTCCGTCGCTAGAACGACTTCCGGCAGCGACAGTGGCTCAATGCCGGCGAACCAGCGATAGACCAGTCCCATCATCACTCCGGCGACGGCGGTGATCGGGATGGTCAGCCAGAGCGAGATGAATGGGCTCGCCAGCACGGCGCCTGCACCCGCGACGGCTGCGCCAATCCCGGAATAGTCAATGCCTCTGGTGCGTCGCGTGCTGCGGGCTATGGCATGGGTGATGGCGATGACGATCGCAGACGGCAAGGACGTCGTCATCAAAGTCAGCATGAAGAAATAGGCGGGGAACGCCATTTCGTTGACCTGCTTGCTCCAGTTGAAGCTGTGACTCCCGTCGGCGCTGAAGTGGCCGAATATCGACGTGACGAAGGGGATGGTGACCACGGCGACAATCGCAGCAGGCACAGCCGCCGCGATCGCGACAGCGGTGAGTGAGGTGCGGACCTGGACCGGGCCGTCGAAAGTGACGGCCGGCGTTGCGGGAGCTTCCGTCGCCGCGTCGGGTGTTTCACCCGCCGGCACGGCCCGCATCTCGCGTCCAGCGAGTTTCACGTACATGACACCGGCGACCATGCCGACCAGAATTGGCAGCACTGATGCGGTCAGGCGCGTGCCGTCCAGCGGGGGCATGATCAGCAGGTTGTTCGACAGCGCGATGCCGTAGCCGAGAGCCGCTGCTGCACCACCCATCAATCCATATGCGGCGCGGGTGCTGTAGCGCAGCGAGCGCATCAACCAGTGGCCGGCCACCATGAGTGCTGCGTCGGTGCCGACCTGCAACACGAATATTTGGAATGCCCGGTCGGGGGAGGGCGGCTCCATCTGGTCCGCAAGGAATGTGGCGAGCCCGAGAACCAGGATGACGCCGTGGAACAGCCCAAGGAAAACAACTACCGCCATAAATGCGCGGGTGGAACTGCGAACAACGGACATCTGACGCTCCATGAGGCGCGACGGCAGAGGGTCGCAGCCACTTGTTTTCGGACAGGGTGGCAAGCACGGGTTGCGCGCGAGTTAATCCGATTGCGGGATTACTGCTCGGTCAACGCGATGACTGACAGCGGCTTACCAAAATGTGTAGAATTGTCCGGATGCAGCGCGCGGGGCTGGGGGGCGATCACGGCCCCCTGCAGAAAAGATGCCACATCGGCATTTCGCGCTTGGCAACACGAAAAAGACTCGTTAAACAACCGTTTCCGGGCGTGCTGGCTGGTAGCTGGCGCGTCTGTGTTCGCACTCCGACAACCCACATCGCAGGAGACTTTTCCTTTCAGGCTGTCCATACGGATCGCTCGACGGGGATGGGACGCGCGACGCGGATTTGAGGAAGGCGGGCAGGGGTCACCAATAGGTCAGATGATGGCTTATCGATGATCCTGAATCCTGTCCGAGACTGCTGGCGCCTTAGATAAACGCAAGTTTCATCAACGGCTTAATCGTAAAACTTGATGCAGCCAGCATAGACGGGTGAAGACTGGATTTCGCCAATGTCGTTTTGTGCGACATGACGCGTATTTGGTTCGAACCTCGACACCCCGCGCCAATGCTGGTTCGCCAGGACGGTTCGGGAGGGCAGGCTATCATATCGTCTCGCCCGACGTGTCTTTAGACCACGTGTTTTAACGAGCATGTGTCTCGAGGTCAGGTTCAGGTGGGACGGTGGGTGTAACCCGGCGGTCCTATCTCGATAGAGGCCGCCAACCGGAGAGAGCTTGCTGTGGAAAGAGCGGCTAAAAAGGACGCGGTCGACGCGCTGAACGGGGTCTTCAAGACCACCAGCGTTGCGGTCGTCGCCCATTATTCCGGCCTCACCGTTGCCCAGATGCAGAACCTGCGTTCGCAGATGAAGCTGGCTGGCGCCTCGGTGAAGGTCTCGAAGAACCGTCTCGCCAAAATTGCTCTTGAAGGCACGGATGTTGCTGCCATCGGTTCCCTGTTGAAGGGCCCGACTGTGATCGCCACTTCGGACGATCCGGTAGCTGCACCGAAGGTTGCCGTCGAATTTGCCAAGGCGAACGAGAAGTTCGTCATCCTTGGCGGCTCGATGGGTAAAACCGTCCTGAACGTCGACAGCGTCAAGGCCTTGGCCGCGCTGCCCTCGCTCGACGAACTGCGCGCGAAGATCCTCGGCCTCCTTGTGGCGCCGGCGACCAAGATCGCTCAGCTCTCGACAGCTCCCGCGGCGAAGCTCGCGCGTGTTGTTCAGGCCTATGCCTCAAAGAGCGAAGCGGCCTGACGCCCTTCGCATTCAAACCCTGGTTCGAACCAAATACGCTTAAGGAAATAGACAATGGCTGACCTACAGAAAATCGTTGACGATCTCTCGAGCCTGACCGTGCTCGAAGCTGCCGACCTCGCCAAGATGCTCGAAGAAAAGTGGGGCGTTTCGGCTGCTGCTGCTGTTGCAGTTGCTGGTCCGGCTGCTGGCGGCGGCGGTGCTGCTGCTGCTGAAGAAAAGACCGAGTTCACTGTCGTCCTGGCTTCGGCCGGCGACAAGAAGATCGAAGTCATCAAGGAAGTCCGTGCGATCACGGGTCTTGGCCTCAAGGAAGCCAAGGACCTGGTCGAAGGCGCTCCGAAGCCCGTCAAGGAAGGCGTTGCCAAGGACGAAGCCGAGAAGATCAAGGGTCAGCTCGAGAAGGCTGGCGCGAAGGTCGAACTCAAGTAAGACCCTTTATGGGTTCCATCTGGAGGGCGGCCATTTGGTCGCCCTCTGGGCCGGAACTCGATGGACTACACAGGAATGTGTGGGGATGCGCTGGGAACCACCCTCGAATCTCCATGATTGCCATCCCATATCGGGACGGCAGCACGAAAAACACGGTCTGACAGCGGAAACGGCGACGTTTCCGGTTAAGCCGTTGGGAGATGGGCAATTTTCGGGCTTTTCGGTCCGTAGCTAGACGGTTTGGACGGGCGAGGTGCAGTCGGGCATCGCGCACGTCGTTTTGCGTTCTGCGATTCAAATGCTCGGGAGAGGGATTTTGTTCCTCATTGGGCGCTGAATTCGGAACGTTCTTGGAAATTCAACCCGGAGGCGATGGCAGTCGCGCTCTGGAAGGTTCGCCCCTTTCGGGCGACGCAATGAGAGGCCACGATGGGTCAGCAGACGTTCACAGGTCGCAAGCGCGTTCGCAAGTTCTTCGGTCATATTAAAGAAGTCGCAGAGATGCCGAACCTCATCGAGGTTCAGAAGGCGTCCTACGACCAGTTCCTGATGGTCGATGAGCCGACCGGCGGTCGCCTCGACGAAGGTCTGCAGGCTGTTTTCCGTTCGGTGTTTCCGATCTCGGATTTCTCGGGCACCTCGATGCTGGAATTCGTGCGCTACGAATTCGAGCCGCCGAAATATGACGTCGATGAGTGCCGCCAGCGCGGCATGACCTATGCTGCTCCGCTGAAGGTGACGCTGCGCCTGATCGTGTTCGATATCGACGAAGAAACCGGCGCCAAGTCCGTCAAGGACATCAAGGAGCAGGACGTCTACATGGGCGATATCCCGCTCATGACCATGAACGGCACCTTCGTCGTCAACGGCACCGAGCGCGTCATCGTTTCGCAGATGCATCGTTCGCCGGGCGTGTTCTTCGACCACGACAAGGGCAAGACCCATTCGTCGGGCAAGCTGCTGTTCGCTGCCCGCGTGATCCCGTATCGCGGTTCCTGGCTGGACATCGAGTTCGACGCCAAGGACATCGTGTTTGCGCGTATCGACCGTCGCCGCAAGATTCCGGTGACGTCGCTGATGTTCGCGCTGGGTCTGGATGGCGAAGAGATTCTCTCGACGTTCTACAAGAAGATCCAGTTCAAGAAGATCAAGGAAGGCTGGCGCGTTCCGTTCGACGCCACCCGTTTCCGTGGCTACTCCACCGTCAACGACCTGATCGATGCCGACACCGGCAAGGTCGTGCTCGAAGCCGGCAAGAAGCTCACCGTGCGTGCTGCCCGTCAGCTCGCCGAGAAGGGCCTCAAGGCGCTGCGTCTGACCGATGAAGAGCTGGTCGGCAACTATCTCGCCGAGGACCTCGTCAACGTGAAGACCGGTGAAATCTACGCCGAAGCCGGCGAGGAAATCACCGAGAAGTCGCTGAAG
The DNA here is from genome assembly GCF_900188215.1 of Tardiphaga sp. OK246. NCBI lineage: Bacteria > Pseudomonadati > Pseudomonadota > Alphaproteobacteria > Hyphomicrobiales > Nitrobacteraceae > Tardiphaga > Tardiphaga sp. OK246. The sequence continues at coordinate 17,440 of NZ_FZOX01000016.1, read as the reverse complement.
GCGCTGAACGAGGAGGGCTACAAGGAACTCCCGCTGCTCGACATCGACCACGTCAATATCGGTGCCTATATCCGCAACACGCTCTCGGCAGACAAGAACCTGACGCGTGAAGACGCGCTGTTCGACATCTACCGCGTGATGCGTCCCGGCGAGCCGCCGACGCTCGAATCCGCGCAGAACATGTTCCAGTCGCTGTTCTTCGACAGTGAGCGCTACGACCTCTCGGCCGTGGGCCGCGTGAAGATGAACATGCGCCTCGAACTCGATGCGCCGGATACTCATCGCACGCTGCGCAAGGAAGACATCCTCGCCGTCATCAAGACGCTGGTGGACCTGCGCGACGGCAAGGGCGAAATCGACGACATCGACCATCTCGGCAACCGCCGTGTGCGTTCGGTCGGCGAGCTGATGGAAAATCAGTATCGCGTCGGCCTGCTGCGCATGGAGCGCGCCATCAAGGAACGTATGTCGTCCGTCGACATCGACACCGTGATGCCGCAGGACCTGATCAACGCGAAGCCCGCGGCTGCCGCGGTGCGTGAGTTCTTCGGTTCGTCGCAGCTGTCGCAGTTCATGGACCAGACCAATCCGCTCTCGGAAATCACCCACAAGCGTCGTCTCTCGGCGCTTGGCCCCGGTGGTCTGACCCGCGAGCGCGCCGGCTTCGAAGTCCGCGACGTGCATCCGACCCACTACGGCCGTATCTGCCCGATTGAGACGCCGGAAGGCCCGAACATCGGTCTGATCAACTCGCTCGCCACCTTCGCGCGCGTCAACAAGTACGGCTTCGTCGAGACCCCTTACCGCAAGGTCAAGGACGGTCGCGTCACCGATGAGGTCGTGTACTTGTCGGCGATGGAGGAGGGCCGCTACTCGGTCGCGCAGGCGAACGTGTCGCTCGACGCCAAGGGCAAGTTCACCGAAGACATGATCATCTGCCGTCACGCCGGCGACGTGTTGCCGCTGCCGGCCGACAAGGTCGACTACATGGACGTGTCGCCGAAGCAGCTCGTTTCGGTCGCTGCGGCGCTGATCCCGTTCCTCGAGAACGACGACGCCAACCGCGCGCTGATGGGCTCGAACATGCAGCGTCAGGCCGTGCCTCTGGTGCGCGCCGAAGCGCCGTTCGTCGGTACCGGCATGGAAGCCGTCGTGGCCCGCGACTCCGGTGCTGCGATCGCTGCCCGCCGTTCGGGTGTCATCGACCAGATCGACGCAACCCGCGTGGTTATCCGCGCGACCGAAGATCTCGATCCGACCAAGTCGGGCGTCGATATCTATCGTCTGATGAAGTACCAGCGTTCGAACCAGTCGACCTGTATCAACCAGCGTCCGCTGGTGAAGGTTGGCGACATCATTCGCAAGGGCGACATCATTGCCGACGGTCCGTCGACCGATCTCGGTGAACTCGCACTCGGCCGTAACGTGCTCGTCGCGTTCATGCCGTGGAATGGCTACAACTTCGAAGACTCGATCCTCCTCTCGGAGCGGATCGTGAAGGAAGACGTCTTCACCTCGATCCACATCGAGGAATTCGAAGTGATGGCCCGCGACACCAAGCTCGGCCCTGAGGAAATCACCCGCGACATTCCGAACGTGTCGGAAGAAGCGCTGAAGAACCTCGACGAAGCCGGCATCGTCTATATCGGCGCTGAAGTCCGCGCCGGTGACATCCTGGTCGGCAAGATCACGCCGAAGGGCGAAAGCCCGATGACGCCGGAAGAAAAGCTTCTGCGCGCCATCTTCGGTGAGAAGGCGTCGGACGTTCGCGACACCTCGCTCCGCGTGCCTCCGGGCGTGCAGGGCACGATCGTCGAAGTCCGCGTGTTCAACCGGCACGGCGTCGACAAGGACGAACGTGCTCTGGCGATCGAGCGGGAAGAAATCGAACGTCTCGCCAAGGACCGTGACGACGAACAGGCCATCCTGGATCGTAACGTCTACGGCCGTCTGGCTGATCTTCTGGAGAACAAGGTCGGCATCGCCGGTCCGAAGGGCTTCAAGAAGGACGGCAAGATCACGCGCGCTGTGCTCGACGAAAATCCGCGGTCGCAGTGGTGGATGTTCGCCACCGCGAACGACAAGCTGATGACCGAAATCGAAGCGATGCGGAAGCAGTACGACGAATCGAAGAAGGGCCTTGAACAGCGCTTCCTCGACAAGGTCGAGAAGCTGCAGCGTGGCGACGAACTGCCGCCAGGCGTGATGAAGATGGTCAAGGTCTTCGTCGCGGTGAAGCGCAAGATCCAGCCCGGCGACAAGATGGCCGGACGTCACGGCAACAAGGGCGTGGTGTCGAAGATCGTTCCGATCGAAGACATGCCGTTCCTTGAAGACGGTACGCATGCGGACATCGTGCTGAACCCGCTCGGCGTGCCGTCGCGCATGAACGTCGGTCAGATCTTGGAGACGCATCTTGGCTGGGCCTGCGCAGGCATGGGCAAGAAGATCGGTCAGACCATCGACGCCTACTACCAGAAGCAGGATCTGAAGCCGCTGCGCGACACCCTGAAGAAGGTTTACGGCGAAGACGAAGTCATCAAGTCGCTGAACGACACCGAGCTGCTTGAACTGGCGCGTAACCTGAAGCCCGGCGTGCCGATTGCGACGCCGGTGTTCGACGGTGCGAAGGAAGCCGACATCGAAGAGATGTTGAAGATGGCTGGCTTCGACGCATCCGGTCAGTCCACCGTCTATGACGGCCGGACCGGCGACCAGTTCGATCGCAAGGTGACCGTGGGCTACATCTACATGCTCAAGCTTCACCATCTCGTGGACGACAAGATCCACGCGCGTTCGATCGGTCCGTACTCGCTCGTCACGCAGCAGCCGCTGGGTGGTAAGGCGCAGTTCGGCGGCCAGCGCTTCGGTGAAATGGAAGTGTGGGCGCTCGAGGCTTATGGCGCGGCGTACACGCTCCAGGAAATGCTGACGGTGAAGTCGGACGACGTCGCAGGCCGTACCAAGGTCTACGAGGCGATCGTGCGCGGCGACGACACGTTCGAGGCCGGTATCCCGGAATCGTTCAACGTGCTGGTCAAGGAAATGCGCTCGCTCGGCCTCAACGTCGACCTGCACAATTCCAAGCTGCCGGGGCCGACCTCCGAAGCTGCCGAGTAAGAACAAGCGTTACGCCCGGCCTGATGGCCGGGCGTCCGCACCCAGCCGGGACGTGGGGCAGGGTGTGTGGCTCTAAAGAATTTCGAATTTGCTGCTGATGGCGATCGGCACGCGAGGAGAAGACGATGAACCAAGAAATTATGAATCTCTTCAATCCGACGACTCCGGCTCAGGTCTTCGACCAGATCCGGATCTCGATTGCGTCCCCGGAGAAGATTCTGTCGTGGTCCTACGGCGAGATCAAGAAGCCGGAAACCATCAATTACCGTACCTTCAAGCCCGAGCGCGACGGCCTGTTCTGCGCCCGCATCTTCGGGCCCATCAAGGATTACGAGTGCTTGTGCGGCAAGTACAAGCGCATGAAGTACAAGGGCATCATCTGCGAGAAGTGCTCGGTCGAAGTGACACTGTCGCGCGTCAGACGCGAGCGCATGGGTCACATCGAACTGGCCGCTCCGGTTGCGCACATCTGGTTCCTGAAGTCGCTGCCGTCGCGCATCGGCCAGTTGCTGGACATGACGCTCAAGGATCTCGAGCGCATCCTGTATTTTGAATACTACGTCGTTCTCGAGCCGGGTCTCACCGCGCTCAAGGACCGTCAGCTGCTGTCTGAAGAAGAATATCTGAAGGCGCAGGACGAATACGGCCAGGACTCGTTCACCGCGATGATCGGTGCCGAGGCGATCCGTGAACTGTTGAAGGGTCTGGAGCTCGAGAAGCTCGACGAGCAGCTGCGCGTCGAGATGAAGGAGACCGAATCCGACATCAAGCACAAGAAGCTCGCCAAGCGCCTGAAGATCGTCGAGGCCTTCCGCTATTCCGGCAACAAGCCGGAATGGATGATCCTCACGGTGGTGCCGGTGATCCCGCCGGATCTGCGTCCGCTGGTGCCGCTGGATGGTGGCCGCTTCGCGACGTCGGATCTGAACGATCTGTATCGCCGCGTCATCAACCGTAACAACCGCTTGAAGCGTCTGATGGAGCTCCGCGCGCCGGACATCATCATCCGCAACGAAAAGCGCATGCTGCAGGAGGCCGTCGACGCACTGTTCGACAACGGCCGTCGTGGCCGTGTCATCACCGGCGCCAACAAGCGTCCGCTGAAGTCGCTGGCCGACATGCTGAAGGGCAAGCAGGGTCGTTTCCGTCAGAACCTGCTCGGCAAGCGCGTCGACTATTCGGGCCGTTCGGTCATCGTCGTCGGTCCGGAACTGCGTCTGCATCAGTGCGGCCTGCCGAAGAAGATGGCGCTCGAACTGTTCAAGCCGTTCATCTATTCGCGTCTCGACGCCAAGGGTCTGTCCACCACGGTGAAGCAGGCGAAGAAGCTCGTTGAAAAAGAACGTCCCGAGGTCTGGGATATTCTCGACGAGGTCATTCGCGAGCATCCCGTGCTGCTGAACCGCGCGCCGACGCTGCATCGTCTGGGCATCCAGGCGTTCGAGCCGGTGCTCATCGAAGGCAAGGCGATCCAGCTGCATCCGCTGGTCTGCTCGGCCTTCAACGCCGACTTCGACGGCGACCAGATGGCCGTGCACGTTCCGCTGTCGCTCGAAGCGCAGCTGGAAGCGCGCGTCCTGATGATGTCGACCAACAACATCCTGCATCCGGCGAACGGTCAGCCGATCATCGTGCCGTCGCAGGACATCGTGCTGGGTCTGTACTACCTGTCGACCATGCGTGCGGGTCTCCCGGGCGAAAACAAGCTGTATCGTGAGATGGCGGAGATCGAGCATGCGCTGCATGCGAAGGTCATCCACCTCCACACCAAGATCAAATACAGCTGGTCCGGTCTCGATGCGGACGGCAAGCCGGTCACGCGCATGGTGGAAACCACTGCCGGTCGTGCGATGCTCGGTCAGGTTCTGCCGAAGTCGCCGAAGATGCCTTTCGACGTCATCAACAAGCTGATGACCAAGAAGGAAATCTCGGGCGTCATCGATCAGGTCTATCGTCACTGCGGTCAGAAAGAGACCGTGATCTTCTGCGATCGCATCATGGCGCTCGGCTTCTACAACGCGTTCAAGGCAGGCATCTCGTTTGGCAAGGACGACATGGTCGTGCCGGGTTCGAAGTGGAAGATCGTCGACGCCACCCGTGCGTTCGCGAAGGACTTCGAACAGCAGTACAATGACGGTCTGATCACCCACGGTGAGAAGTACAACAAGGTCGTCGACGCCTGGTCGAAGGCGGGTGAAGAAGTCGCCAAGGAGATGATGAAAGAAATCTCCTCGGTGAAGAGGAATGCGGCGGGTGAAGAAGCCCAGATCAACTCGATCTACATGATGGCGCATTCCGGTGCCCGTGGTTCGCCGGCCCAGATGCGTCAGCTCGGTGGTATGCGCGGCCTGATGGCCAAGCCGTCGGGCGAGATCATCGAAACGCCGATCATCTCGAACTTCAAGGAAGGTCTGTCGGTTCTCGAATACTTCAACTCGACCCACGGCGCTCGTAAGGGCCTCGCGGACACCGCGTTGAAGACCGCGAACTCAGGCTACCTGACCCGCCGTCTCGTCGACGTGGCGCAGGACTGCATCATCACGCAGACCGATTGCGGCACCAATCTCGGCATCAAGATGCGCGCCATCATCGACTCCGGTTCGGTGGTCGCATCGCTAGCGTCGCGTATCCTCGGACGTTCGGCTTGCGAAGACATTCGCGATCCCGCGACCAACAAGGTGCTGATCAAGCGCAACACGCTGATGGAAGAGAAGGACGTCGATCTGCTCCAGCAGGCCGGCATCCAGGAAGTGAAGATCCGTTCGGCTCTGACTTGCGAACTGGTCAACGGCATCTGCGGCACCTGTTACGGCCGCGATCTGGCCCGCGGCACGCCCGTCAACCACGGTGAGGCCGTCGGCGTCATCGCGGCGCAGTCGATCGGTGAGCCCGGCACGCAGCTGACGATGCGTACGTTCCACATCGGCGGTGCGGCGCAGCTCAACGAGCAGTCGGTGATCGAGTCGAACTTCGACGGCAAGATCACGATCAAGAACGAGAACATCGCCAAGAACGGCGAAGGCCACATGGTTGCAATGGTGCGCAACATGGTCATCGCCATCTCTGACGCCGATGGCACCGAGCGTGCGACGTATCGTATCCAGTACGGTGCTCGCGTTCACGTGGCCAACGGCGACATGATCAAGCGTGGCCAGCGTATCGCGGAATGGGATCCGTATTCCCGTCCGCTGCTGACCGAAGTCGACGGCACGATCGGGTTTGAAGACCTGATCGACGGCCAGTCGATTACGGAAACGCTCGACGAGTCGACCGGTATCGCCAAGCGCGTCGTTACCGACTGGCGTTCGTCGCGTGGCGGTGCGGACTTGCGTCCGGCTATCGTCATCAAGGGCAAGGACGGCAAGGTCCTCAAGCTCGCACGTGGCGGCGACGCCCGTTACATGCTGTCGCCCGACGCCATTCTGTCGGTCGACGTCGATGCCAAGGTGACCTCGGGTGACATTCTTGCCCGTGTCTCGATGGAAAGCGCGAAGACGCGTGACATCACCGGCGGTCTGCCGCGGGTGGCCGAACTGTTCGAGGCGCGCAAGCCGAAGGACGCGGCGATCATCGCGGAAATCGGCGGCACCATCCGCTTTGGACGCGACTACAAGAACAAGCGTCGCATCTCGATCGAGCCGCTCGACAAGAACGAGGAGACCCGCGAGTACCTCATTCCGAAGGGCAAGCAGATCCATCTGCAGGACGGCGACATCGTCGAAAAGGGCGATTACATCGTCGAAGGCAATCCGGCGCCGCACGACATTCTGGCGATCAAGGGCATCGAGGAACTTGCTGCCTATCTGGTCAACGAAATCCAGGAAGTTTACCGGTTGCAGGGCGTGCTCATCAACGACAAGCACATCGAAGTGATTGTCCGTCAGATGCTGCAGAAGGTTGAGATTACTGATCAGGGCGAGACTGACATGATCTCGGGCGAGCAGATCGACAAGATCGAGTTCGACGCGCTGAACCTGAAGGCGAAGGAAGAAGGCAAGAAGATTGCGACCGGAAACCCTGTGCTGCTGGGCATCACCAAGGCCAGCTTGCAGACCCGTTCGTTCTTCTCGGCAGCGTCGTTCCAGGAGACCACGCGCGTGCTCACCGAAGCTGCCGTCAACGGCAAGGTGGACCCGCTCGAAGGCCTCAAGGAAAACGTCATTGTTGGCCGCCTGATCCCGGCCGGTACTGGCGCCTCGATGGCGAAGATCCGCGAAGTCGCAATGAAGCGCGACAAGATGATCCTCGACGAGCGCGAGAAGCAGGCGGCGATCGTGCCGTCGGCTCCGGAGCCCGAGCCGCTGATGCTGCCGTCGGCCGAGTAATCGGGCCGGGCGGACTTAAGAAACGAAAGGGCCGGCGCAAGCTGGCCCTTTCTCGTTTTGATCTGTTCATTCGGTTGGAAACGGAGAGCGGTCAGATGACATGCGATATTCGGCCGGCTCAAGCCGGCGATGCAGCAGGTATCAGCCGCGTCATCATCCGCGCGCTGCGCGAAACCAATGCGAAGGATTACACGGCCGATATCATCGCGCGGGTTGAACTCAGTTTCAGCCCCGCGGCTGTCGAACGATTGATCGACCAGCGCGATGTGTTCGTTGCCGAGATGGACAATCGTGTTGTCGGCACGGCGAGCCTGGATGGGCAGGCCCTGCGGACCATGTTCGTCTTGCCGGACGTGCAAGGGCGCGGCATCGGCCGTTTGCTGGTGCAGCGGATCGAGAGGGTCGCCCGCGAACGACAGCTTGGGATTTTGACGGTTCCGGCGACGGTCACCGCAGAGGCTTTTTACGCGAGACTGGGCTTCACGGCCGTTCGCGAGGCCTATCACGGTGAGGAGCGGACCATCGTCATGGAGCGTGTCTTGTCGCCGACCAACTGACCTGCCACTACAGATCACATCAATGCCATGGAAAAGGCCGGCGAAAGCCAGCCTTTTTCGCGTCTGGCGTGTGTTGCGGCGCACTACATGCTTTTGTTCATCTTTCCTTCAGCTGAAAAATGTTTTCACTTGGAGGGGGTTAGCGCGAGTCGACGGGGTCGACGGGCCAGCCTTGCAGCGTCAGCGGATTCCGCTTTGGCTGGGAATGCGATACATCGACCGTTGCCGGATATTGCTGCCGGCAGACACGACGCGTGAAAGAAACCTATGCTCGATCTTGCAATTGTTGGTGGTGGCCCAGGCGGCCTGATGAGCGCCTGGTATCTCAAGAAGAAGCTCGGCGATCTCTGTCGTGTCACTATCTACGAGGCGTCCGACCGCGTCGGCGGCAAGATTCTCACGCGCAAGTTCGATACGGCGCCAGCCATGTACGAAGCTGGCGTTGCGGAAATCTACGATTACTCGATGACAGGGCCGGATCCGCTGCGCGAGCTGATACAGCATTTCGGCCTGCAGACCATTCCGATGGATGCCGAGCAGGTGCAGCTGGACGGCGAGCTGCTCAACGACGTGCCGGGCATGCGCAAGAAATACGGCGCCAAAACCGCAGCCGCCATTGAAGCCTTCCGCAAGAAGTGCGCGAGCATGGTGTCGCCGATCGAATATTACGAAGGCGTCGGTTCGCACGACAACGAACACCCCTGGGCATGGATAAATGCCGAGGAGCTGCTTGATAAGGAAGTCAGCGATCCCATTGCCAAGCGCTTCCTGAAGGTGATGGCGCGCTCCGACATCGCGACCGAGACGCACAACACCAACGGCCTCAATGCGCTGAAGAACTTCGTGATGGATGTCGATGGCTATATCGGCCTCTATTCGATCCAGAACGGCAACGAGCAGCTGATCTCCTGCCTGCAGTCGGAAGTCGATGCCGACATCCGGCTGAATCACCGTGTGCTCAAGGTCGGCAAGACCGAGCAGGGCCGCTATCAGCTCGACATGATGAACGGCAAGGGGCCGGACACCCGCGATTTCGATCTCGTGGTGATGTGCCTGCCGCATTCATGGCTGGCGACCATGCGCTGGGACGGCGAGCAGCTGCGCAAGTCGATGGTCAAGCACGTCTCTTACTTCGACCGCCCGGCGCATTATCTGCGCATCTCGCTGCTGTTCGACACGCCGTTCTGGGGCGATCAGATTCCCGGCGCCTGGTTCATGTCGGAAGCCTTCGACGGCTGCTGTGTCTATAACGAGGGCGCGCGCCACGATGTCGGCAAGCACGGCGTGCTGAACTGGCTGGTGCCAGGCTCCGATGCGCTGGCCTTTGCCAACCTCACAGATGATGAGCTGATCGATGCCGCGCTGAAGTCGTTGCCGGTCTCGTTTGGCGATGCGCGTGAGCATCTGCTGGAAGGCAAGATCCATCGCTGGCTGTCGTCGGTCAACGCGATCCCCGGCGGCATGCCGGTGCGCGACGTCATGACCAATCACCGGCCAGAGCCGAAGGATCATCCGGGGCTCGTCGTGGTCGGCGATTATCTGTTCGACTCGACGCTGAACGGTCTGCTCGACTCGTCGGATGCCGCCACCGACATTATCCTCACCGAGATGATGCGCCTGCGCCGTGCGCAGGGTCAGAATGGCACGACGATCTCCGACAAGATCGATCGCGACTATTTCCAGAACTATCGCGGCGTCGGTCCCTACAGCGAGGTCTGGAGCCAGTTTACCGACCCGGCCTATCTGACAAATCTCATCAAGATCGTCTGGGGCCGCGCCAAGGGCTACAAGCTGCTGGTCGCCGGCTCGGCATCAGGCGAACTGGTCGGCGCGCTGCGTGCCAGGGGTATCGACGCCTGGGGTGTCGAGAACAACAAGGCGATCCACGCCAGGACGCCAAAGGCGCTGCAAAAGTTCAACAAACTCGGATCGATCACCGATCTGCCCTTCAAGGCTGGGCAGTTCGATTTCGTATTCGAGACCAGCCTGTGTCACGTGAGCGACAAGCAGGTGGTGACGGCCGTGCAGGAGCTCAACCGCGTCGTGAAGACCGGCCTCGTGTTCGGCTCGGTCACGTCCGACATGGCGCCGGCGGTGATCGATCGCTATGACCTGCTGCGCGGCGTCAAGAAGCTCGGCACCTGGTGGGAATGGTCGGAACTGTTCTTCGGCAACGGCTTCGACCTGTCGATGCATCGCCGCGACTGCACCGAGGCGGTGTGGGAAGCGACACTGGCCGCCGGCAAGGGCCCGGGCCACTGGTATGCCGACGCGGACAGCCTGCGTTACTCGTTCTTCGACAAGGTCGATGCAGAGGATTGATCTTTAGCATCCGCCCTCGGTTGCTTTGCCGAGGACATTCTGATCGCATAGGATCATTGCCGTGGCTGTCCGGGCCGCTTCATTGATTCTTGCGGTCGAAGACCGTGCAGCAACGGTTCGTTCCATGGCGTCGAAGCCACCTCCAAAGCCTCCATCTGACGACAAGAACGCGGCCGAGCCGGCCACGCCGCTCGATGACAAGTTTGCGCTCCCGGTTGGCGCTGCCGCCGCTTCGGTTCCCAGCACGAAACCGCCGGCTGTCGAGAAGACGGCAAAAGCCAAGCCTGCCGTCGATGATGACGACGAGGATGAAGACGACGAGCTCGATGACGATGATGACGAGGAACTCGTCGTCTTTACCGCGCGGGAGGCCGCCGGCGCATTCGGGACGGTCTATCGTTTCACGCGGCCATTGCTCGGCAAGTACCGCAAGCTGCTTGGCTTCGTTGGCTTCGGCGTTCTGGTCGAGACGCTGTTCAACGTCATCATGCCGCTCAGCCTCAAATATCTGATCGACGACGCGCTCGGCGAGGAGGATTTCGACGCGTTGTTCAAGATCCTGTCGGTGCTGGCTGTCGCCGGCATTGTCACGTCGATCGTTGCGATCTGGTATGAGCGCTGGGACGCCAAACTGGCGGCCTCGATCATCACGGACGTCCGCTCGCGTCTGTTCGATCACGTGCAGGATCTGCCGTCGGCCTATTTCGCCCGCACCAAGCGCGGCGAGATCCTGTCCCGCTTCTCGATCGATCTGTCGTCTTTCGAGACGGCCATCAAGAGTTTCGCCAACAGCGCATTGCTGCCGTTCCTCGAACTGATCGCCGGCATCGGACTGATGCTGTATCTGAACTGGCAGCTTGCCGCCGTCGCGCTACTGATTTTCCCGATCACACTGATCGGCCCGCGCATCCTGACGCCGAAGGCCGTGCAGGCCAATTACGACCAGAAGCTCAGCGAAGCTTCAGTGCTCGGCATGGTGCAGGAGAACATCGCGGCACAGGCGGTGATCAAGGCCTTCAGCCTGCAGCGCCGCACCATGGGCTGGTTCCGGCTACGCAACAACGAAACGCGCGACAGGATCGCGGCGGCGACCTTCCTGTCGACCATGGTCGAGCGCTCGGTCACCGTCTCGGTATTGCTGCTGCATTTGGTGGTTCTGGCGATCGGCGCCTATCTCGCCACCAAGGGCCAGATCACTGTCGGCACCTTCGTCACCTTCGAAAGCGCGTTCTGGGAGGTGTCTTACAATATCGCCCATGTCATGCATTTCATCCCGGTGTCGATCCAGGCAGCGGCCGCGGTGCGGCACATGGAGGAAATGCTCGACGAGCCGACCCGCGGCGCCGACAAGCCCGGCTCACCGGAGCTGCCGCGCATCGTCAACGACATCACGTTCGATCGCGTCTCATTCAAGTATGAGAACAGCCAGCAGCCGGTGCTCGACAATCTCAGCCTCAAGATCAATGTCGGCAAGACCGTCGCTATTGTCGGCCCATCCGGTTCCGGCAAGAGCACGTTGCTGAACCTGATCCTGCGGCTCTATATGCCGGACGAGGGCAGGGTGACCATTGACGGCGTCGATATCCGCAAGATCACGCGCGAGTCCCTGCGCGGACACATGGCCGTGGTGTTCCAGGAGAACATGCTGTTCAACATGTCGATCCGCGAGAACATCCGGCTCGGCAAGGAAGGCGCGACCGACGAGGAAGTCGAGCAGGCGGCGCGCAAGGCCGAGATCCATCGCTACATCATGAGCCTTCCGGACAAATACGACACCCAGGTCGGCGAGCGCGGCGATACGCTCTCCGGCGGCCAACGCCAGCGCATTGCGATCGCGCGGGCCGTCGTCCGCAATCCGTCGGTACTCCTGCTGGATGAGGCGACATCCGCCCTCGACCAGACAACCGAGGCGGCGCTCAACAAGACGCTGTTCAAACTCGCCAAGGGCCGCACCCTGATTTCGTCGACGCACCGGCTGGCCGCCGTGGTGGATATGGACGAAATCATCGTCATCAATGGCGGCAAGGCGATCGAGCGCGGCTCGCACAAGGAGCTGCTGGCGCTGAACGGTACCTATCGCCAGCTCTGGGACGACCAGCGGCACAGGTCATCTGCCAGCGACGATGATGATGACGAGGATGACGACGACGAGTGAGCGCATCTGAAGATGTGTGAGGTGGTCATCCCGCCGTTCGCAGCAAACCCGCCGCGAGCTGGCGGAAAGCCTCGACAGCTTTCGTAAGGACCGCGTGGGGATCGTCGGCGGCAGCGATCCAGAGGGCGGCGTTGAGCGCCGCGCCATTGATCAGACGGGCCGCCGCTTCGGCATCGACAGGCTTGACCGTTCCATCGTCGATCAGTCGTTGAATCGCCTGTGTTGTCGTGCGCAGACAGGCAGTCTGGTTCGGCCATTGCGAGGGATCGCCGAGCACGGCGGGGCCGTCCAGCAGCATGATGCGCTGGATCTCCGGCTCGAGGGACATTTCGATATAGGCCACGCCTTCGTTGAGAAACCCGTCCCATGCGGTGTCCGCCTGACCGCGGGCAGCGCGCATCCGTGCCAGCATCTCCGCATCGATCTGATCGATGACGGCCTGCAACAAACCCTTCTTGTCGCCGAAGTTGTGATAGAGCGCGCCGCGCGTCAGGCCGGCCTCGGCGGTGAGGTCGTCCATCGATGCCGCGGCATAACCTTTGGCGGCGAAAGCTGTCCGGGCCGCCCGGATGAGTTTGGCCCGGGTTTCCTCCACCATTTCCGCTCGTCGTCTCGCGACCACTGTCATCTCCGCAAAATAACATACGTGCTGTATGCGTATTGACATACGAGACGTATGCCTGAATATTCTGACATACGAGGCGTATATAATCTTTGAACAGGACTGACACCATGACCAAACGTGACGCGATTTTCCCGGCGGGCCGCCAGGCGCTTTACGAGATCAACCGGTATTCGGCGGCGATACGCTCGGGCGACCTCCTGTTTGTCTCCGGCCAGGTCGGCAGCCGAGAAGACGGGTCGCCGGAACCGGTTTTCGAACAGCAGGTCCAGCTGGCATTCGATAACCTCGCGGCCGTGCTGAAGGCGGCAGGTTGCACATTCGACGACGTGGTCGACGTGACCACCTTCCACACCGACCCGGCCACGCAGTTCGCGGCGGTCAACGCCGTCCGATTGGCCGTGATTGGCGAGCCGCCTTACCCGAACTGGACCGCGGTCGGGGTCAACTGGCTGGCGGGCTTCGATTTCGAGATCAAGGTTATAGCGCGGCTCCCTGCGTCGATTTGATTGGCAGGTCGTGAGTGTCGGGTGGGGTGGGCTGTGTCCCTCTCCATTCGGATCCCAGGTAATATTTGCTGCTGATCCAGGTTGGGTGTGCCAATTCGGGACGCGATGCGGTTTGCATCGGATGCGAGTCGGCGGGGCAGGGCGCAAAAAATCCGCAACCCAGGCGATTCTCTTTCATCAAACTGCAACGAATCCGAGTCGCGGATTCTTTCGTGGATGACATGGCGGGCGTCGAAATCGCGTATGTTCTGTCATGATCCACATGCTAGAAGATGCAGTGCGAGAAGCGTTTCTTTCATCGCGCTTTGTTGTTGACTTGGGTATCCCCTGCGGATACAACCCGGCCATTCAACGACAGGCGGTGAGCTTCGCCAGTGTCGGAACGGATCACCCAATCGGCTTTTCGGAGCTAATCGGGCACCAACCTCGACCAAGAAGCTCAAACGCTGTCGCTATATCAAGGCAATGCCAAAACGACGTTTGTCTCCTGAGAGACTTCTCTCTTGAGATTAAATTCGAATGCATGACCTCGGTGCAGCCCTAAAGACGTAAGTCTGGCGGGCATGATCGCGGTCCTCTGTGGCGTTAAGCGCTTTCCGTTCAGCAATGAATGGTTGGCGTGATTTCGTTTTGCGTGAAGCTTTTCACGTGATGCGAACCGTGGGGCAGGTTGCTCCGATGTGATTTTGAGGAAGCCGTTACGGCTTCGAGCGAACTAAAGGGTGAAGGCTGACATGCCGACGATCAACCAGCTGATCGCTACTCCGCGCGCAATTCAGAAGTCGCGCAAGAAGGTTCCTGCGCTGCAGCAGTCGCCGCAGAAGCGCGGCGTTTGCACGCGCGTCTATACGACGACTCCGAAGAAGCCGAACTCGGCGCTTCGTAAGGTTGCCAAGGTGCGTCTGACCAATGGCTTCGAAGTCATCGGTTACATTCCGGGTGAAGGTCATAACCTTCAGGAGCACTCCGTGGTCATGATCCGCGGCGGTCGCGTCAAGGATTTGCCCGGCGTGCGTTACCACATCCTCCGCGGCGTGCTGGATACCCAGGGCGTCAAGAACCGTAAGCAGCGTCGTTCGAAGTACGGCGCGAAGCGTCCGAAGTAAGCCGGGGTCTGATCGATGTCTCGTCGCCATTCAGCTGAAAAGCGTGAAGTTAATCCGGATCCGAAGTTCGGGAACGTCATCGTCACCAAGTTCATGAATTCGATCATGTATGACGGCAAGAAGTCTGCCGCCGAAACCATCGTTTACGGTGCTTTCGAAATGATCGAAGCGAAGACCAAGCAGGGTCCGCTCGGCGTGTTCGAGCAGGCTTTGGAAAATGTGATGCCGACGATCGAAGTTCGTTCGCGTCGCGTCGGTGGCGCCACCTATCAGGTGCCGGTTGAAGTCCGCAGCATTCGGCGCCAGGCGCTGGGCATTCGCTGGCTGATCACCGCTGCGCGCGCTCGCAACGAGAAGACCATGACCGAGCGTCTCTCGGCTGAGCTGCTCGATGCGTCGAACAACCGTGGTAACGCCGTGAAGAAGCGGGAAGACGTGCACAAGATGGCGGAAGCCAATCGCGCATTCTCGCACTATCGCTGGTAACGGCGAAACTCCGGAATTTAAGGAACATCCCATGCCTCGCGTACATGCCATTGAGGACTACCGTAACTTCGGTATCATGGCGCATATCGATGCCGGTAAGACGACAACGACCGAGCGCATCCTCTATTACACCGGCAAGAGCCACAAAATCGGCGAAGTGCACGAAGGTGCCGCGACGATGGATTGGATGGAGCAGGAGCAGGAGCGTGGCATCACCATCACGTCCGCTGCCACCACTGCATTCTGGAATGGCCATCGCCTGAACATCATCGACACCCCCGGCCACGTCGACTTCACGATTGAAGTCGAGCGTTCGCTGCGCGTGCTCGACGGCGCCGTGTGCGTTCTCGACTCCAACCAGGGCGTCGAGCCGCAGACCGAAACCGTCTGGCGTCAGGGCGACAAGTACAAGGTTCCGCGGATCGTTTTCGCGAACAAGATGGATAAGACCGGCGCTGACTTCTACAAGTGCCTGCAGGACATCATCGACCGTCTCGGTGCGAAGCCCGTTGCGATCCAGCTGCCGATCGGCGCGGAGAACGACTTCGTCGGCATGGTCGATCTCGTGATCATGAAGGCCTATATCTGGAACAACGAGGCCCTCGGCGCGAAGTACGAGACCGTCGACATTCCGGCTGACCTGGTCGAGAAGGCCAAGGAATATCGTGAGAAGCTGCTCGAAGCCGCCGTCGAACTCGACGATGAGGCGATGACTGCTTACCTCGACGGCACCGAGCCGGACGAGGCGACTCTCAAGCGTCTGATCCGTAAGGCCGTGCTGACTGGCGCGTTCTACCCGGTTCTCTGCGGCTCGGCCTTCAAGAACAAGGGCGTGCAGCCTTTGCTCGACGCGGTTGTCGATTATCTGCCGTCGCCGGTTGACGTTCCTGCCATCAAGGGCACGGACGAAGACGGCAACGAGATCCTCCGCAAGGCGGACGACAAGGAGCCGCTGGCTCTGCTCGCATTCAAGATCATGGACGATCCGTTCGTTGGCACCATCACGTTCTGCCGCATCTATTCGGGTGTTCTGCAGAGCGGCACCGGTGTCGTGAACTCGACCCGTGAGAAGAAAGAACGTATCGGCCGCATGCTGCTGATGCACGCGAACAACCGTGAAGACATCAAGGAAGCCTTTGCCGGCGACATCGTCGCTCTGGCTGGCCTCAAGGAAGCCCGCACCGGTGACACGCTTTGCGATCCGGACAAGCAGGTCATTCTCGAGCGTATGGAATTCCCGGAGCCGGTGATCGAAATCGCGATCGAGCCGAAGTCTAAGGCCGATCAGGAAAAGCTGGGCGTCGCTCTGGCGAAGCTCGCTGCGGAAGATCCGTCGTTCCGCGTGTCGACCGACCACGAGTCCGGCCAGACCATCCTGAAGGGCATGGGCGAACTCCATCTCGACATCAAGGTCGACATTCTGCGCCGTACCTACAAGGTCGACGCGAATATCGGCGCACCGCAGGTGGCGTTCCGTGAGAAGATCACGAAGCGCGCTGAAGTCGACTACACCCACAAGAAGCAGACCGGTGGTACCGGTCAGTTCGCCCGCGTCAAGTTCGTGGTCGAGCCGGGCGAGCCGGGTTCGGGCTTCGTGTTCGAATCCAAGGTTGTCGGTGGTTCGGTTCCGAAGGAATACATCCCCGGCGTCGAAAAGGGTCTCAACAGCGTCATGACCTCGGGCGTGGTCGCGGGCTTCCCCGTGGTCGACGTTCATGTCCAGCTGGTTGACGGCGCCTATCACGACGTCGACTCGTCGGCACTGGCCTTCGAAATTGCTTCGCGCGCGGCACTCCGCGACGCGCTGCAGAAGGGCAAGTCCGTTCTGCTCGAGCCGATCATGAAGGTCGAATGCGTGACCCCGGAAGACTACACCGGTTCGGTCATCGGCGACTTGAACTCGCGGCGCGGTCAGATCCAGGGTCAGGACATGCGCGGCAACGCCAACGTCATCAACGCGATGGTGCCGCTCATGAACATGTTCGGTTACGTGAACACGCTGCGCTCGATGAGCCAGGGTCGTGCGACGTTCTCGATGTCATTCGATCACTACGCGGAAGCGCCGGCCAATGTGTCGGCAGAAGTCCAGAAGAAGTTTGCCTGATTGTCGTTAGCGACAGTTGACGACTAAACGGAGAGAGTCATGGCCAAAGCAAAATTTGAACGTAACAAGCCGCACTGCAATATTGGTACGATCGGTCACGTTGACCACGGCAAGACGTCGCTGACGGCGGCGAT
>NZ_FZOX01000019.1:0-1227 GCF_900188215.1 Tardiphaga sp. OK246 | reverse complement strand
AATGGCGGCAGCTACGATGCGAGCAACGTCAAGTCGGTGTCGAACATTGCGCTGAACGTGAACTGGGGTGCGGATGACGACATCCACACCGGCAGTGCGGACACGTTCGGACGCGCGCTGTCGTTCAACCTGAGCGGTGGCGTACCGCTGGACAGCAGCGGTCATGCACTGGCGCTGACCTCGGACGGTACGGCGCTGCAATATGAGGTGACGACGCTGGCGAATGGTGGCCAGCAGTTGCTGGCCTATAAGGGCAGCACCCACAACAGCTCGACGCTGGTGTTCACGGTCACGTTGGACCCGACCTCGACGCACGGCTCATACAGCTTCACGCTGAACGGCAATCTGGATCATCCGGCCACGGGGCCCAACAGCAACGACCTGCCGCTGAACTTCGGCGTCACGGCAACCGATGCCGACGGCGACAGCGTGCCGACCAACTTCACCGTCCATGTTCAGGACGACGTGCCGGTGATCGGCACGGTGACGGGCGGCCAGGTTGACGAGGACGGCGGCCTGCCGGGCGGCAATCCGTTCGGTCCGAACGATGCGTTCCTGGTGGGAGCGACGACGTCGCATTCGCTCAACATCTCGTGGGGCGCAGACAACAACAACTCCGGCACGGCCAACAACCGCTCGGCGACCTTCGCTACGGATCTGGTGGCGCCGGCCGGCTTGACGGCCGATGGCGTTCAGGTGGTCTACAGCTACAATGCCGACCATACCGTGTTGACGGCGAGCGCCGGTGGCCACGATGTGTTCCGCGTCACGCTCAACGACAGCAACTCAGGCACCTATACGTTCGAGTTGCTCGGCAATCTCGACCATCCGGTGGCGGGCACCGAGGACAATCTGACGCTGAACTTCGGCTTCGTGGCGACGGATTCCGATGGCGATACGGCAGCGAGCAGCTTCGCCATTTCGGTCAACGACGACACGCCAGTGATCGTTCTGCCGATCCCGGGCTTCGTCAACGAAGACAGCCTGGCCGGCGGCAATCCAGGTGGGATCGGCGATCTTCCGTTCATCACGGCCGTCAGCACCAACACGCTCGGCATCTCCTGGGGGGCGGACTCCGCCAACAGCGTCGTCAATGGCGGCTTCAGCAGCACGCAGGCCAATGGCGATCGTTCGGTGGTGTTCACCACCGGCATCATGGCCACGCTGACATCGCAGCATCTGCACTCCAACGGAGCAGAGCTGAACTACAGCCTCAGTGCGGACGGC
>NZ_FZOX01000004.1:7500-658886 GCF_900188215.1 Tardiphaga sp. OK246 | reverse complement strand
AATCGACAGCCCCATGCCAATGCCATCCCGCTTGGTCGTGAAGAACGGATTGAAGATCATATCGAGATGATCGGGGTCGATACCCACCCCCGCATCTTCGACGGTGACGCAGACCTCTCCCAATGGATCCATCGCCGACACGACAGTCACACGCCGTTGTTGATTCTTCGATGAATTGATGGCATCGGCCGCGTTGGACACCAGGTTCAACATCACCTGTTGCAACTGCACCCGATCGCCAACGATCGACGGTTGGTCAGGCTGAAGATCAACGTCCAGCGCAATTTCCTGTCGCGACAGTTCCGGCTGCACGATCAAAAGAACGCCTTCGATCATCTCATTGAAGTCGAGCGGCTCGAACACCACTGGCGCGTTGCGCGTCTGTTGAAGGTGGTGGAAGCGTCATCATAGTGAGGTCAGTGACTATGACAGCGCGTTGAAGCGACGCACATCACGCTTGACCTAAAAGCTTCAGTGCCAACATCGACCAAAGATCGACGATACTGTTAAAGCGCCTTCGATAGGATTACCAATCTTGCATCATCGGGATCGGGCTTGGCCTTGAACCCTATCTCTCGCTCCAACACAATTGCATCATGGTTGTCGCGGCTTTCTATTGATTGGATTACTCGCAATCCTTTCGCGGCCGCTTGCCGCGAGACAAACACAAGCAATTCCCAGCCAATGCCTTCGGCACGATGGTCGGCGCGGACAGAGATGGCCACCTCGCCCTGCTCTCTCTTCGTATCGGTAGCCAGCATGGCCGTTGCCACGGGAACGGAATCCCCCTCAATGAATGCAATGTATGTTTCCGTCGACTGGTGATCTACATGGGTCATGTCGTGGATCCTCTCCGCGCTCACTTCCTTCATTCCAGTGAGGAAGCGAAATCGAAGATCCTCTGGCCGCAGTCCGTAAAAAAAACGCTGCATGTTTTTTTCGTCATTCTCAGCGACGGGCCTAACTTTAATACCGATACCCTTACGCGTCGTGAGAATTTGAGCGCTCTGTGGCATGTTGGTCCTCGTTGGGTAAATTGGGACGGAGACAGTGGCCGTTCGAATTGTGGAGGGATGCAGTTATAGACGGCAAACCTTTGATGCGTGCCTCTTAGGTCAGGTTAGTTTTCCATCTGCCTTTGACGTTGATCTACGTCAATAAATCCTGTTCTAAATCAGTTCCGTAGAACCGATAGCAGGCGAGGCCCTGACCCGTTATTCGTGGAACGGACGTGATATGCTCTCACCTGCAGACGACATCCGAAAATATACCCTGCCATAAGCGAGAAGGTCGTCATCCGTGAGGCGATCAGCGGCTTCCAAAGCAACGATACGATCTGCGGTCTCTGAGCTTCGCTTGCGAATATATCGGGCAAGTTCGACTTTTGCAGTCGAAGGACCCAGAATGAGAATATCGCTCCCTTCACGGATCACCTCTGTGATCTGCGCAAAATAAAGCGCCTTCGGGTCTACATGCCCCCGAATTGTAGAATTGGCTTGATGGCGGACACGCCTGGCGGACGAATGCGGATACAAAACGAGCCCATCGTTATCTGAAATCCCGAGATGAAATATCCGCGCCTGGGAGTAGTCGATCCAAACAATCACATGAAGAAGATCGGACATCGTTGTCTCCTGATTGCTGGCAGTACACGGTCATCTTGTGACTATAATGCGATGAACATTTTGATGCAGATTATGATTGCGCACTTCGGATGAGGTGGGCTCACGCTGCGCCGAGGCACCCCGGTTGGACGAAGTGACTCCCCGTGAATTTCCATTCTCATAGGTCTGTATGCTGGCGCGACCGCGTGATGTCGGAGCCACTCCGGCTTAGGGTACTGGCACTTTAGCGAGCCGCTGCTCCCATTTGGGGACCGAAGTCGGCACACATGGCGGCCAAGCAATTTCTCGAGTGGGTCGGAAGTCAACTCGATCGGGCGCTGGGCCAACACGGTAAATGCGAGTGCTGTAACCCAAGCGTTGCTGCGATGCACCAACTACTCAGCGGCATTCGAATTCGGCAATTTCTTAAGGAACCCTGCAAGCTGGCTTTCTCTTCCGCCAATAGTGTACGAAGAACCACCAGCTTCTTGGCATCTGTCTCAGATGCCAAGAGCTTTTCATAATGCCCGATATTCGCTCTGAAAAATGAAGTCCGCCATCGCTCACCCTGACGCATCACTGGGCGGGAGCATTCAGGCTCAGTCACCGGCAACAGCCTGTTCCAAACGGCGATGGAGGTTTGTAGCACACAATCCTGGCAGCGGAATGGCAAGTTCGGTAGTCGGATGAAATCGTGAAGCGGCCATTCCCATGCGAGATCGAAAGGCTGCCTGCCCTCAAGGAGCTAAACACGCAACTGACTAAGGGACGGATTCTCCCCCCTTTGAGATGTTACGAGAATTTTCACCGACCCGGCGGCGAGTTCACTCGTTTTCGAGAGAAGCGATTGGGTTTGCGGCGCAACTTGCCATGGTCGCATTCCCTCATCTCTTTTATAAGCTCTGGTTGCGTGAGCACATGGAGCATTTGGTCTGTCGTATCCTCGCTTGCACAGCGGCCTCGTTGCAGGAAATTGAGAAGAAGGCGCTGTGCTTTCGCTACCGCCTTGGCTGCCTCAGTAATCCGACGCATTTATTCACCCCCTCTTCGATTATAATTGACGGCAGCATATTGTAGGTACGCCGGTCCGCTCATCGTGATCACCAGTCCCGTGTTCAGTATCGTTTGATGCAATTGTGCCGTCGACTGTAGGAACTGGCATTGTCAACGTTGCGGCGATCCGACATTCTGATCGGCGCCGCCTTTGCCGCTAGCGGGTTGGTCACGCTGGCCGGCGCTGCCGCCGGATGGATCGCGTTCGCTCCGGCTGTGACCCCGCTCGTTGGACGCAGAAGCGAGAGATGACACTCGCGGCACTGCTCGACCAGCTCGACGGCCTGGCGGCGCAGAGCCCCGTCTTGGTCGTGTTCGAGGACGTCCACTGGATCGACCCAACTTCACTCGACCTGCTCGATCGACTGGTCGCGCGCGCCGCTAACATGCCGGTGTTGCTGGCCGTCACGTCGGCCAGCCGCATGTTACGATGCTGCTCTTGAGCCGCCTACGTCATGACAGCGCCGCCATCATTGGTGGCGTCACCAGAGACAAGCCGCTGCCCGACGTCGTCACCGTCCTTACAGAGTAAGCTGTACTATTTTCTATCACAAAGAGAGTGTTTGCAGATACCGATGCGACCGCGGTAACGTTAATGATGTCCATCACGGCGCGTCAGTATACGCCGCCCATGAAGGCCTTTTGATCTTTACAAAAAGACAGGGTTTAGGGCCGACTAAGAATCGCTTTTTAAACTTGGGGATAGCATCGATAAATACTGAGGTCGGGCTTCAAGCCTTCTCAATAAGGATCTGCGCCATCTTCTCACCAATCAACACGCAGGTTGCCATTGTCGCAACTCCGGGAATACGCGGCATCACGGATGCGTCGGCAATGCGAAGATTGCGCACGCCATTGACGCGTAGCTTTGAGTCAACCACAGCTTCCTCGTCTTTGCCCATCCGGCAAGTGCCGACCTCATGAAAATAGGTCGTGGCGCCATCGCGAATGAAATCGGTCATTTCTCGGCCGGCAAGTCTCTTGCCCGGTGCGACCTCGCGTTTCGCAAACGCCTTCATGGCCGCGGAGTTGCCGAGTTCGCGGCAAAGCTCGATGCCCGCTGCAAGCGTTGCCACGTCATCTGGATGCCCGAGAAAGTTTGCCTCGACGATCGGCTTGTCGGCAGGATTGGCTGATTTGAGGCGCAGTGTGCCACGGCTCTTGGGTGCGACTAGCCCGGCGCACAGGGCCCATGTCGTTGCCGGCGGCGCGTATCGTTTCGCGATGACTTCACTGGCATATGGCAGTTCGATCTGGACGATGTTGATATTGGGCGAGGAAAGGCTTGCGCTCGTTTTCCAGAAGCCGGCGACTTCGGCGCCGCTATTGCGCAACTCCATTTGCTGCGGTGCCTCCCACAGGCAACCACCGTGCAGGATATGATCGTGGAAGTTTCGTCCCACTTCTTTTCGGTTGGCGACGGTCTTGATTCCATGAGGCTTGAGATCATCTTCATTGCCGATGCCGCTGAGCATGAGGATTTTGGCGCTGTTCATGCCACCGGCGCAAAGTACGACCTCCCTGCCAGCGCTGATAGTCGTGATTTTGCCGTCGAACCCGACCTCAACGCCGGTGACACGGTCGCCAACCAGGACCAGCCTGTGGACTTCCGCATTTGTCAGCAGCGTCACGTTGCTTTGACCCAGCACCGGATAGAGATAGGAACGCGCCATGCTCTGGCGCTGTCCGTTGCGGATGATCTGGTTCATCAGGGCGAAGCCACCGCTCGCCTCTTCTCGGGCTCCGTTTTGGTCCGGCAGAACCTCGTGCCCGAGCTCACGCGCTGCGTCCAGCAACGCCGGCGCGAGCGGCGAAGGATCGGCTGCTGACTGGCACCAGACCGGGCCGCCCTTGCCGCGGTAGCGGGCATCCGGCGCCCCCTGCCAGTCTTCGGCCTTTCGATAAATGGCGAGGCCTTGCTCGTAGCTCCAGCCTGGGTCGCCGGTGACGTCAGCCCAATGATCGAGATCAGCCTTGAAGGGGCGCGCCCAGATCGTCGCGTTGATACTGCTTCCGCCCCCAACCACCCGGCCCATGTGTTCGGGAATCGCCCGACCGTTCACGCTGTCGGAGGGCTCCGATATAACGCCCCAATCGCGCTCGGTGCCGAGGTTCGTAAACCAGAGTGCGGGGTTCGAGACCGACGGCGCCGTATCCCAGTCCCCAGCCTCGATGAGCAATATGCTGATGGAGTTGTCGCTTGCCAGGCGGCCGACCAATGCCGAGCCAGCGCTTCCCGAACCGCAAACGATATAGTCATAGCTCGACGAGAGTTTTCGTCTGCGGTCGTTTTGATTGGCGCGAATATCCTCGAGTTGATCGGCCAGCGCAGCCAAGCCTACCGATGACAACCCCGCTGCGACAGCCATAGTGAGGAAAGCGCGGCGGTCGATTGAGCGGTTGAGAAAGGCTCGCTCCAGACCTGCAAGTGCCTGTTGCGATGTATCGACTTCACGCATGCGACACCTCCCTGAATTACTCCCAGCTATTTTTTGCCGGTCAAGTTATGTTCAACCTTCCATAGCGTTTCGCCTAATGTCAAACTGATTTCTCATTGTGCAATGCCAACACACGCTTTCGATGATAGAGCCATCGGTACTTGCGAGCCGTTTTCAAGCGAGCAGATATGCGCCTGCCAAGTCTCTTTCCGGCTATCCGATGCCAAGAAATCGCTCGCGGATCGCGGCGTCGTCGGCCAGCGCCTGATTGCTCCCGCTCCAGATGACGGTTCCTTTTTCGACGACGTAATGCCGATCAGCGAAGGTCGACAAAGCATCAACCTCCTTGTCGATGATCAACATCGCCAGCCCGAGCGCCTTCAGGTCGATCAGCCGCCGCCAGATTTCTTCCCTGATCACGGGGGCCAGCCCTTCGGTGGCTTCATCGAGCACGAGCAATTGCGGATTCGTCATCAAGGCGCGGCCGATCGCCAGCATCTGCTGCTCGCCGCCGGACAGTTGGCCGCCGCCGTTGGACAACCGCTCGCCCAGCCTGGGAAAGAACTCGATAACCTTCGCCATCGTCCAGGCGTCCGGTAGGCCACCTGGATTAGCCTCGGCCATCAGCAGGTTTTCTCGCACCGATAGATTGGGAAAGATGTGACGCCCTTCCGGCACGAGCCCGACGCCGAGCCGCGCGATTCGGTACGGTCGAAGCTGGCTTACAGCCTGGCCCGAGATCGCGATCGACCCGGATGTTATGGGCAGCAGACCGCAGATCGTCCGGACCGTCGTCGTCTTACCCATACCGTTGCGGCCGAGCAATGTGACGACCTCGCCTGCCGCAATGGACAACGATATGCCGAACAGCACTTGGCTTTGGCCATAGGCAGCGTGAATGTTGGCGACATCGAGAAGCATACGAACTACCTGTGCCCGAGATAGGCCGCGCGTACGGCCGGATCCGACCGGATGTGACCCGGCGGGCCTGTCGCGATCGCTTTTCCTGCAACCAGGACGGTGACGCGGTCTGCGAGCCTGAATACGGCGTCCATGTCGTGCTCGACCAGCAGGATCGAATAGCGCGATTTCAGGCGCAGAAGCAGCGACGTCATGCGCGCGCTATCTTCGCGGCCCATGCCTGCCATCGGTTCGTCGAGCAAAAGAAGTTTCGGCCGCATCGCCATCGCCATCGCCAGTTCGAGTTGGCGGCGCTCGCCATGCGAAACATCGCCAGCGCAACGATTGGTTCTGCCGAGCCCGACGGCGTCGAGCATCTCTTGCGCCGGGCCGGTCAGAGCCGGATCGGTATGCGTGCCGCGCCAGAAGCGGAAGCTATGTCCCTGTCGCGCCTGCACCGAGACGGCCACATTGTCGCGCAAGCTGAACTGCGGGAACACCGAGGAAATCTGGAACGAGCGCGCCAGGCCAGCATGTGCGCGGCGGTGAGACGGTTCGCGCGTGACATCGCGGCCATCGAACAGGATCGACCCCGCGTCAGGCGTCAGGTCGCCCTGCAATTGCGAGATCAGCGACGTCTTGCCAGCACCGTTGGGACCAATTAGCGCCAGCGTCTCGCGATCGGCGACATGCAGATCCAGATGGTCGGTCGCGACCAGTCCGCCGAAGCGCTTCACCAGGCCGGTCACCTGCAGCAACGCGTCGCTCATGGCCGGCGCCCCGTTTCGAACGCCATGCGCAGCAGGTCGGTCAAACCGCCGCGTAACAGGACAACGATGCCGATGATGATCAGGCCGAAGCCGAGTTGCCAGTAGACCGTCCACCCGGAAAGCACGATTTCGAGCGCCAGGAAAACCGCTGCGCCCAGCAAGGGACCCCAGACCGTCGACATGCCGCCCAGCACGCACATGACTACGAGGTCGCCGGAGCGGACCCAGGACATTTCCGACGGGCTGATGAACTGCTGCCCGGCAGCCAACAAACCGCCACCAAGGCCGGCGATGGCACCGGAGATCGCAAAAGCCGCCAGTTGATAGCGCATCGGCGGGATGCCGAGCGCCGCCAGTCGCCGTGGATTCTGCGACGAGGCGCGCAGGACGACGCCGAACCTGCTCCCAACCAGGCGCTGCAGCACCACCAGCACAACGCCGAGAGCGATAACGCATCCGAGATAGAACGGCACCCGTGCCATCGCCGGATATCCGAACAGCGTGATCTCGCCGTTGATCTGCAACCCGTCCTCGCCGCCATACTTCTGCAAGGCGACAAAGAAGTAATAAAGCATCTGGTTGAAAGCGAGCGTGATCATGATGAAATAGGCCCCCCCGGTCCGCAGCGACACCACGCCCATGGCTGCGGCGGCCAGCGCCGAGACGCAGATGGCCGCGGGCAGCACGACGGCAAGTTCGGTCGAGCCGGGAATGAAGCCGAAAAGCGGTTCGCCGGCCTCGGCCTGGAAGGCGAGGATGCCGACGACATATCCGCCGATGCCGAACAAACCCGCATGCAGAAGGCTGACAAGTCCGCCGAATCCGAGAACGATGTTTAGTGCAATCGCGGCCAGCGCGAACACGATGACGCGGGTGCCGATCTTGAGCAGAAACGGATTGCCGGTCAGCGATGCCACTAGCGGTAATGCCGCGAACAACAAAATCAGGATCGCTATCGGCGTGACGCCGGCGAACCGCGGCGACGGCGTCGCTTCGACGACGGAATGGAGCGCACTGTCAGCCATGGACCGGAAACAACCCCCGTGGGCGCAAAGCCAGAATGACCGCCATCAGCACGAAAATCAGCATGCTGCCGAGCGCGGGTGGCAGCAGCACGCGGCCGAACGTATCGACGACCCCGACCAAAACGGCTGCAATTAACGCGCCCTTGATCGAGCCGATGCCACCGATCACGGTGACGACCAGCGCCAGGATCAGCACGGGCTCGCCCATGCCGACCTGAACCGCACTGATCGGTCCCGCCATCATGCCCGCAAGGCCTGCCAGCGCGGCGCCGGCTGCGAAAACCAGCGAGAAGATCAGCTCGACATTAACGCCCATGGCCGACGCGATGTCACGGTT
The DNA here is from genome assembly GCF_900188215.1 of Tardiphaga sp. OK246. Classification (NCBI taxonomy): domain Bacteria; kingdom Pseudomonadati; phylum Pseudomonadota; class Alphaproteobacteria; order Hyphomicrobiales; family Nitrobacteraceae; genus Tardiphaga; species Tardiphaga sp. OK246. The sequence goes on along the minus strand of NZ_FZOX01000004.1, from coordinate 650,759 downwards.
GCTCGCGCCTGCGCGGACCCACATGCCGACGCGCGTGTGCGACACCACAAGATACAGGCCCGCCGCGACCAGCAGACCGGCCGCGAGAATGACGAGACGAAAACTCGGATAGATCAGGCCCGGCATCAACTGCACCGACGATGCCAGGACCGACGGCAGCGGCATGGGGACAGGAACGGGCCCCCACACCATCTTGGTCAGTTCGTTGAGAACGAGGATCAGTCCGAACGTCACCAGCACCTGATCGAGATGGCCGCGGTGATAGAACCGCCTGAGCACAACCGCCTCGAGCAAGGCTCCGGCCAGCGCCGTCGCCGGCACGGCCAGCGCCACGGCGAGCGCGAAGCTTCCCGTGCGGGCCAGAATCGTGGCGGCAGCGAAGGCGCCTATCATGAACAACGATCCATGAGTCAGATTGATCATGTTCATGATGCCGAACACCAGCGTCAGCCCGGCCGCCATCAGGAACAGCTGGACGCCCAATTGAACGCCATTGAGCGACTGTTCGACAATCAGCGTCAGCCCCATCGCGTCAAACTCCAGATCAAAGACCGCTACTGCGCCGGCTTCATGGCGCAATCGGCGACATGGAAGTCCGCCAGATCCGCCTTGATCAATTCGCCGCGCTTCATGACCGGCCGACCCTTGCCGTCCTTGACGATCTCGGCGAGGTAGGCATCCTGGATCGGGTAATGGTTGGTGTTGAACTTGAACTTGCCGCGTAGCGAGTCGAACGTGACCGCCTCCAGAGCTTTCTGGAACGCAGCCTTGTCCTCGATCTTGCCGTCGATCGATGCCAGCGCGGCATTCAGCAGGCGCGCGCCATCAAACGCATTGGCGGCGTAGGGAGACGGCAGACGGCCATACGCGGCCTCGAAATCCGCCGTAAACATCTTGCTCACCGGGTTGTCGAAGTCTTCCGTCCAGAACGTGGAGGCAAAGGCGCCGACGGCCGCCTCTCCCATACCGGGCAGCACGGTCTGGTCGAGCGAGAACGATGGCCCGTAGAGCTTGATGGTATCGGCCAGGCCGGCCTGGGCATACTGCTTGACGAAATTGATGCCCATTCCGCCAGGATAGAAGAAGAACACGGCGTCCGGCTTGACCGAGCGCAATTGCGAGATTTCGGCGGCGTAGTCGAGCTGGCCGAATGCCGTATAGACCTCGCCGGCAACCTCGCCCTTGAAAGTGCGCTTGAAGCCCGTGAGGTAGTCTTTGCCCGCCGGATAGTTCGGTGCCATCAGATAGACGCGCTTGGCCTTGTTGGACAGATAAAGCCCCATCGCCTCGGGCAATGTGTCGTTCTGGAATGCCGAATTGAAGTAGCGCGCGTTGCACTGCTTGCCGGCATATTGCGAGGGCCCGGCATTGATGCTGAACACGAAGGCGCCTGCATCGAGGACCGGTTTGGCAACTGCCAGCATCACGTTGGAGAAGGTGATGCCTGTGACAATCTGCACGCGATCGCTCTCGACCATCTTGTCGGCAAGCTGGCGACCGACGTCAGGCTTTGCCTGATCGTCGCCCTGAATAATCTCGACCGACCGGCCACCGAGCTTGCCTCCAGAACTCTTCAGGCCAAGCTTGAACCCGTCGAGCAGCTCCTGTCCCAACTGCCCAGACGGACCGGAAAATGTCGAAATGAATCCGATCTTGATCGGCTGCTGGGCATGCGCGTTTGCACCTGCCAGGAAACCCGCGGCACACAATAAGAGCGTTGTCTTTCTCATGGTCCCCTCCCTCCGCAGCGCCTCTTTTTGAACGGGCGACTGCCAAATGAATAACTTGTCGGGCAACGATGGCCTACGAGGCGATCGGCTTTCCAATCGTGATGTCGATCTGGCCGAGACCGGCAATACCGCCGGTGACCTTGTCGCCGGTGACGATGGCGCCCACGCCGGCGGGCGTTCCGGTCATCACCAGATCACCGGGCTTGAGGACCATCGAGCGCGACAGAACGGCAATGATGTCTGGCACCGGCCAGATCAGCTCGGCGAGGTCAGCGTCCTGCTTTACATCGCCGTTAACGGCGAGCCAGATGCGGCCAGCATTGGGCCGGAACGAGCCATCGACGCGATGCAACGGCGCGATAGGCGCCGAGTGATCGAATGCTTTGCCCCAATCCCACGGCCTACCCTTATCACGCGCTTCGAACTGCAGGTCGCGCCGCGTCAGATCGATGCCGACGCCATAACCGAACACGTGATCAAGCGCGGAGGCGGCTGAAATACTGAAGCCTCCCTTGCCGATCGCGACGATCAGTTCGATCTCGTAGTGCAGGTTTGCGGTTTCCGGCGGATAGGGAATCGTCTCGCCGTTATCCACCACCGCGTCGCTGGGCTTGGTGAAGAAGAACGGCGGCTCGCGATCCGGATCTTTCCCCATTTCACGGGCATGCGCGGCATAATTTCGGCCGACGCAAAAGATGCGTCGCACCGGAAAGCGGGCGGAGTCGCCGGCTACCGCGACGGAAGCAATCGCCGGAGGCGCAAAAACAAAATCAGTCATCATTGGCGTCCTAAATCACGCGTTGCCGCGGTCTTCGCGAAACAGATCAAGCTTCTGCTGAACCGGCCGATCCGAGAAGCTGAAGAGAACTGCATCCTCGTCGCTTTCGTGAGTCACCCACTGCCAACTCGGCACGACGAACAGATCTCGCGGCCCCCACTCGAAGGTTTGATCACCGATCCGCGAACGACCCCGACCTTCGATCGGCGCAAATACTGTGGCGTCCGTGGAACGGTATCTTGCGGTCTTGAAGCCGTTGGGCAGAAGTTGAATGAAGGTGCCGATGGTCGGCATCGCGAAATCGCCCGTCACGGGATTCGAGAATCTCAGCTTGAGACCGTGGCAGGCATCCCACTCATCGTGAGCCTTCGCCGCTTCGAGCGCCTCGCGCGTATATGAATATGGATAGTTGAAGATCGGCGAGGCCTTCGCGGTGCGCTTTAGATCGACCGGCAGCAGGTTGCGGCCATAACGCGCGAAGCTGTCCCCGACAGGACGAGTGACTTTCTGCTCGTCCTCCTCGAGCCCCTCCGCGAAGGAGGCATCGAAGAACTGCACCATTGGGATATCCAGACCATCGAGCCAGAACATCGGCTCCGACGCCTGATTGCCGTGATCGTGCCACTTCATTGAGGGCGTGATGACGAAGTCACCCGGCGCCATCATGGTTCGCTCGCCATCAACGGCGGTATGAGCGCCCTCGCCTTCCAGAACGAACCGCAGTGCGGATTGACTATGGCGATGGGCGGGCGCCACCTCCCCCGGCATCACCATCTGAACGCCGGCGTAAAGCGAGGTCGTGACTTTGGATTGGCCACGCAGACCCGGGTTCTCGAGAACGAGAACGCGGCGCTCGGCTTCCTTCGCCGTGATGAGCTTTCCCGCCTCCATCATATAGGCGCGGATGTCGTCAAACTTCCAAAGATGGGGGCGACAAGCACTCTTGGGTTCGGGCGTAATAAGATCGCCCATCACATTCCACAACGCTGACAGGTTTTCACCGTCGATCTTGCGGTAAAACGCCTCTCGTTCCGGCGTTTTTTGAATGGCGTTGTCCATAGACAGCCTCCCGTCGTTGTTCTCGCTTATTTGACAGTATACTGTCAAAATGCATACTGTCAGTCAAGCTTTTCAAAAGCGTGATATCGAAAAATGGGAGGGCCAGATGGAACTGCACGGCTATTTCCGCAGCAGCGCGTCATATCGCGTCAGGATCGCCCTCAATCTCAAGAGGCTGACGGCACAGCATTTTTCGTACCATTTGCGCAACGGAGAGCAGCGAAGCAGCGCCTATCTCGCCATGAACCCGCAAGGCCTGGTGCCGACATTTCGCAACGCAACAGGCGACCTACTGACCCAATCGATCGCCATCATCGAATGGCTCGACGAGACCTATCCCGATCCATCACTGCTGCCGCAAGATCCGCTGCAACGCGCGCGGGTTCGTAGCTTCGCCATGGTGCTCGCCTGCGACACACATCCAGTGCAGAATCTCAAGGTGCTTGCACGCCTGCGACAACTTGGTTTGACTGAAACGGTCGTCACGGAGTGGGCTGCGTGGGCAAACCAAGAGGGACTCACGGCATGCGAAGCTCTCATCGCAGGCGAGACAGGTCCGTTCTGCTTTGGCGCATCTCCCACGCTCGCCGACATCTGCCTTATTCCGCAGCTCGCCAATGCCAAGCGTTTTGGCGTGGACCTTGCTAGGTTTCCTCGTCTAAAAGCCGTGGCATCCGCCGCCGCGGAACTAAAGGCTTTCTCCGATGCCGCGCCAGAAAAACAACACGACGCTGAATAAGCCAGTATCCAACGGCGGTGCATCCCCCCAGTCATCCGCTGCGATGGATGACGTCTACAAGAAGCCAGGCTACCTGTTTCGGCGCATGCAGCAAATTGCGGTTGCCGCTTTCATGGAAGAGTGCCAGGCGGTTGATCTGACGCCAGTTCAATACGCGGCGCTTGTCGGTATTCGGGCCCATCCGGGCATCGACGCCACGCGTTTGTCGGCACTCATCGCGTTCGATCGTTCAACACTCGGAAGTGTCATCGAACGCCTGGAAACAAAGGGCTTTCTTGAGCGGAAATCGGGCCCCGACGACAAGCGCGTCAAACTGCTGCATCTGACAAAAGCTGGAGCCAGCGAGCTTCGCAACGTCGAGCCGCTGGTTGCACAGGCGCAAACCCGCATGTTGAAGCCCCTCTCTCCGACCGACCGGCAGGTCTTGCTCAAACTCCTGACCCAGCTTGTGGACTTGAACAACGACGTGTCACGCGCTCCGATGCGCGTAGATGACGTGATGCAACATCTGAACAAACTAGGCTGAGTCCTGCGGTTAGCCGATCCGGTTTGTCTCATTCGTCGCTATAGTCTCAAAAGCGCCTGACGATCGATCTTTCCTGTCCCCGTTTTCGGAAGCTCGCTCACAAACTGCACTTCACGCGGATATTTGTACGGTAGCAGCCTCTCCTTGACAAAACCCTGCAGCATTCGGGTCGCCTCAGCCGCATCGAAATCGTTGACATCCATCACGACAACGGCCTTCAGGCTCATCCGACGATCGGCGAGCTCAACCGCAAGCACTGCGCATTCGCGAACGTTGGGATGTTCCGCCAAGCACAGCTCGACTTCCAACGGGTAAACCCACTGCCCCGACACCTTGATGAGATCATCCGCGCGTCCGCGGAAAAAGTGAAATCCCTCGCTATCGCGCACGAACCTATCGCCGGTGTAGATCCAGCCGCCCTCACGTATCGTTTCCGCCGTCTTATCCGGCCTGTTCCAATATAGTGGAGTGCTGGAGTCGCCCCGCACCCATAGAATGCCTTCCTCGCCATCAGCAACCGTCTCTCCGTCCTTGTCCTTCAGCGCGATCTCGTAGCCGGCAACGCGCTGACCTGCCGACCCCAGCTTCTTGGCGCCGGGGCTGTTCGACAGATAGATATGGAGCACCTCCGTCGAGCCGAGGCCCTCGACGATCTCGAGTCCCGTCAATGCCTTCCATTCTTTGAAGACGTCCGCCGACAGGACTTCGGCGGCAGACAATGACAGACGCAGCGAGGAGAAATCATGCTTTGCCGCGCCCGCGGCTTTTGTCAGCGCTGTGTAAAGCGTCGGCAATCCGAAGAAAACGGTCGGACGGAATTGCTCGACCGCCGCAAAGATTGCATCCGGCTTCGGCTGCCCAGGCAGCAGCAGAGCGGCAGCGCCGACCGAGAACGGGAACGTCACCGAGTTGCCGAACCCGTAGGCGAAGAACATCTTCGGCACGGAGAAACAGATATCGACCTGTGACAGCTTGAGGATATCACGGGCGAAGGCTGCTTCACTGTACGCCATATCGTGCTGTAGGTGAACGATCCCCTTGGGTCGACCTGTCGATCCGGATGAGTACATCCAGAAAGCCATCTCGTTTCGATGCGTGTCCGCCTCAGCCAATTCATCGGAAAATCCAGCCAACCACTGCTCGGACGCAAGCCGGGTCGCAACGGACCCTGCCGCAGCCGTTCCATTGACGACGATTAGCGTGCGTAGCGCGGTGTCGCGGCAAGCCGTTTCATTGAATATCGCACCGAACGCAGCATCCGTGACGGCTACGCTTGCCCCGGAGTCCGACAGGTAGAACTGCAGCAGGTCAGGCGGCGTGAGGGTATTGATGAGCAATGGAACAAATCCCGCACGCACGGCACCGAAAAATGCCGCCGGATATGCCGGGGTATCGTCGAGAAACAGCAAGACCCGATCGCCTCGCTGCAGGCCAAGCGATCGAAATCCATTTCCCCACTTGCAGGCGTCTGCGCACAGTTCTTGATAAGTGCGCGTTCCGGATGGCCCGACGACAGCGACCCGGTCGCCTCGTCCAGCGGTGAGATTGTCAAACAGGATTCGGCATGCATTGTAGCGAGCGGGAATGGAAAAGCCGATCTCGCGGGCGCCGACGCTGTCGAGCGGCACCTGGTCGTTGATGATGAGACTGTCCTGCGGCTTGCTCATCGTGTGCCGTCCTCCCGTTGTGCCTCGTCGTATTGCGCCATGAACGACGGCGACATCTTTCGCAGGCGATCGTCATCGACACGACCGGACCGCGTGATGTAGCTGTAAGCAAAATCCATCATGCCAAGCTTCATGTGTTCGGGGAATTTCTCGTACCAATCGGAGCTGGTGCGCGCAGCGGCGATGAGCTTTTTTACGATCGGCTTGCGCTCGGTCTCATAGCGCGCCAGTCCCGCTGCGATATCCGATTCCGCATCCAACGACTTTACGAGCGCGATCGCATCCTCGATCGCCAGCCTTGTGCCGGACCCAATCGAGAAGTGCGCCGAATGCAACGCATCGCCGATGAGCACTATATTCTTGAAGGACCAGTGCTCGTTCCAGATCCACGGAAAGTTACGCCACACCGACTTGTTCGAAATCAGCGGATGGCCATCGAGCGTCGCGGCAAAGACCTGTTCGCAGACTGATTTTGATTCCTCGATCGTCTTATTGGCAAAATCGTACTGCTGCCAAGTCGCGCGGTCGCACTCGACTAGAAACGTGCTCATCGTCGGCGAAAACCGATAGTGATGCGCATTGAACGTGCCAAGCTCGGTGGAAATGAAAGTCTGCGACAGCGTTTCGAACCGCTTCGTCGTGCCATACCAGGCGAATTTATTGCTGGAATAGGAGAGCGAACTGCCAAAATCGCCCTCGAAGGTCCGGCGAACGAGCGAATTGAGCCCGTCGGCGGCGACAATCAGATCGTAACCGGTAAATCGGTCAAGCGATGGCACGACGGTGTCGTAATGCAGCTTGACGTGAGCACCGCGCGCACGTTCCTGCAACAGTTTGAGTAGTTCGAGCCGTCCGATCGACGAAAACCCTACGCCATCTATATCGATCGTGCGTTCGCAAAGATTAAGCGTGATGTTCTTCCAGCTCTCCATCCGCGGCGCGATGGCGTCGACCGTCTCGGGATCGTCCGCACGTAAAAAATCAAGAGCCTGTTCGGAAAAGACGACACCGAAACCCCACGTCGCACCGGCGGGGTTCTGCTCGAACACCTCGACCTCGGCGGCGGGATGCTTGACCTTAAAAAGGTAGGCAAAATAGAGGCCGGCCGGACCTCCTCCCAGTACGGCAATGCGCATTTTTCTCTCCCAGAGCCGCTTTTATATTATACAATTGATTGCCTAATAGACAAAAATTGAGGGAACAGCAAGCGATGTTCGAAACCGGCTTTACAGTCGAATGGGGGGATTGCGATGAAGCAGGCATCGTCTTCTACCCAAACTATTTCTATTGGCTGGACTGCACCTTCCAGCGCTTCCTGCGATCTCATGGCTTAAACCAGCGCGAACTCCGCAAGCGGTTTGGCGCTGTGACGCCAATTATTCAGGCTCATTCAGACTTCAAGGCGCCTATTCGATACGACGACACGCTGGTCATCAGAGCGATTGTCCGCCAAGAGAGCGAGCGGCGCTTCCGCGTGGATTACCATTTGAGTTCGAACGGAACCCCCGTCGCAAACGCGCACGAAATTCGCGCATGGGCACTTGTCGCAGCCGACGGATCGATCAAAGGTGGACCAATCGACCCGGAATTCCTTGCGATATGCAATGCATCCGATAAGCCCTAATTGACCCTAGAAATCACGATATGAAACAACCGAAACCCGCCGCCACATTTTCACCCAAGCGCGGCAAGGCGACCGGGAAGACATCGCGATCAATTGCCGAAGCCAAAGACTCATTGGAAGCCAAAGCAAAGCCCGCGATCCGCCGGGGCATCCAGTCGGTTGAGGTCGGATTTCGTGTGTTGGCCGCGCTCACCGCGGAATCGCAACCTTCAACCTTGAGCGCGATCGCCAAACGAGCGGAGCTTTCCGCCTCCCAAGCACATCGTTACCTGTCGAGTCTCATCGCCATCGGCATGGCTCGTCAGGGCTCACCTTCAGGGCTTTACGAGCTGGGGCACCAGGCGATCCAGATCGGACTCGCAGCTCTCGCACGAACCGACATCTTCCTCGAGGCCGATCCCGCCATCGCAGAATTCACGCGCTCAACTGGGCGGACTACACTGGTCGCCGCGCTTGGTCCCCTTGGACCGACCATCGTTCGATGGCATGCGGGCCGAATCCCCGTCATTACCTCGCTCTCAGTCGGATCCGTCCTGCCCCTCCTCGGCTCAGCGACGGGGCATACGTTTCTGAGCTTCATGGGAGCCGAGGAATTTGAAGGCGCGATCGAACGAGCCAAGGCCGAAAATGCAGACGCCGCCAAAATCGATGTCGGCTCAATACGAAAACGTATACTCGCGAACATGTACGCGTCGGTGGACGAGTTATTGATACCGGGTCTGCGGGCCACCGCCGTTCCAATCCTCGATATCCAGGGACGAGCCGCCTTGGTTGCGACAGTCTTGGCAACGCCGGCATTCGCTCGCTCGGACGACGAGGCCATCATCAAGAAACTCCAAGCGGTCTGTAGATCTCTCACTGCAAAACTTGGCGCTGCCTAGCTGGACTTGTCGCTCATTTGACGGCGCTGCCCTTTTTGATTCTGCCTTTGCATTGTCCAATTCGACATAGAGATAGACTGAGCCCATGAATTCACTCGATCGGCATGAATGAGCGGGGCAACATCGAAGAAGCAGTTGCCCGCCGGAAAATCTCTATTTGCTTGAAGGCACGTCTCTAGCGGCTGACGGGACCGCCAATCCGTTCGGACAGATCGCTTGCAGCTTTCTTCAGTGCAGTTTCCACTTCCGCGATCGTTTTCCTCTTCGTCAGATCGAGACGCTCCGCATAAGGAACGGTGAGCGCGGCAATGGCCGAGCCTTGCGTGTCTAGAATCGGATAGCTGACGGCGTGCAGCCCTTTGACCTGAACACTAACAATCGACTCGTAACCACGGCTCCGGACCTTTCGCAGGACCTGCTCGATCTGGGCGTTGACCTGATCAGGACGTCGCCGAACGGACTCCTTGATCCGCTGTTGCGCTATGGCAGGATCCTGAAATGCCAGAAGCACGCGGCCCGACGCCGAAACCAATACGTCCAGTTCGGCGCCCACCCGCACACTGAATCCGAGGCCGCTGGGATTGTCGACCTTGGCAATGACGATCTGGGCGCCGTCGCTGTAGACGGTCAGATGACAAGCCTGCTCCAGACGCGACGAGAGGTCCTGCATGATCGGGCCCGCTTCCGATAGAAGCCGGTTCGTCGGAGGATTACTATGAGCGAGGGCGAAGAGCTTCGTCGTAATCCCATAGCTTTCACCCAAGCTGACAACATAATTCCGGCCGACCAGACAGGCGAGCATTCGATAAATCTCGCTGACACTCCGCCCCAGGCGGTCCGCCATTTCGGTTAGCGTCATCGACGTGTTGCTGCGGCACAGCAACTCGAGGATATCCAGCCCTTTCTCAAGGGCGGGCGCAGAATATGTCGCAACCGACGACGAATCCGCCACATCTGATTTTTTTGTTGGTTTGCGGCTCATTGTCGGTTTTTTCATTCCGGAATTCCCTGTTGCTCGATTGGACGATCCTACGTGAGACCGCCCTATCATCGATAGATTCATCGGCGCGAGTTCGCCGCTAAATTTGCGCTGCAAAATGCGATCTGCGGACCACGCCGCTGCGCAGGGCGCGCGCCTCACTATGGTAATCCGGCAATTGCGGGACCGCCGCGGGATCGATTGTTCCGTCCGAATGTTGCAACGCCCTGGGTTAATTTCATATATAATAGTTTGACTTTATATATAAAAAATGGACTACTTGCCCATCAAAGGCTGATCGCTATGGCGAAACAGCAGCACCCGCTCTCTCCGAAGCCTCTTCGTCCAGAGCGGAAAATGAAAAACAGACGTATCGGGAAACGCCACTGTCACTTCGGAGGGAATGCTCATGCTGAGATCACTTCTTGGTTCGCTTGCGCTGCAGTTGATCGTTGGGACCGTCGCTGCTCAAGCAAATGATTCAATCAAGATCGGCGTCATGAATGACCAGACCGGCATTTATGCCGATTTGGCCGGCCCCGGCTCTGTAGTCGCGGCGCGTCTGGCCGTCGAGGATGCAGGCGGCAAAGTGCTCGGCAGACCTATCGAAATTGCCGTCGCCGACCACCAGGGCAAGCCCGATATCGGCGCCAATATTGCGCGCAAGTGGTATGACGTCGATGGCGTCACTGCGATCCTCGACCTGCCGGTGTCGTCTATCGCGCTCGCTGTCCAGGAAGTTGCCCGCCAACGAAACAAGATCGTGATGTTCTCAAGCGCCAGCGCGTCGGACCTGTTGGGGAAGTCGTGCAACCTGACGTCGTTCCAGTGGACCTTCAATACGCTGTCTGCAGCACGAAGCACGGCTACCGCCGTCTTCAATGAAGGTGCGAAATCCTGGTACTTCATCGCTGCAGATTATGCCTTTGGAAAAGCGATGGTGCGCGATGCGAGCGCTGTTATTGCCCAAAAGGGAGGCCGAGTTGTGGGCACCGCGTGGCACGCGCTCGGCACATCTGATTTCGCATCCTACCTGCTGCAGGCCCAAGGCTCAGGCGCACAGGTCGTCGCGCTCGTGAGCGGCGGCTCCGACTTCATCAATGTGATGAAACAGTCGAGCGAGTTCGGCTTGGCCTCCGGCGGACAGAAGATCGTCTCACTGCAGACGTTCATCTCAGATGTTCACAGCATTGGCTTGCCTATCGCCCAAAAACTAACGCTCACCGCCGCGTTTTACTGGGACCTCGACGAAAAGACCCGCGCATGGTCGAAACGCTTCGCCAACCTCAGTGGCGGTCGCATGCCGACCATGGCCCAGGCCGGCGTTTACAGTGCGACTTTACACTACATCAAAGGAATCGCAGAGGCCGGAACGACTGACGGTGTGGCTGTGGCCACGGCGATGCGAAAGCTGCCTGTCGAGGACATGATGACCCATGGCGCCCGTATTCGCGACGACGGGTGGGTGATGCGGGATCTCTATCTTTTCCGCGTCAAGACACCGAGCGAGTCCAAGGGACCGTGGGACTACTACACGCTTCTGTCCAAGATCTCCGGGGAAGACGCCGCCCCTCCCCGCCTTCCGGAATGCAAATGAACAATACGATTTCCATCTCGATCAGACGCCTTGGTCGGTCCGATCGGTACCTGGCGATGGAGAATATAGGCACTTGCGCTTCAGTTGAACCGACGTGGCCGTCGCCATTTACCGATGTGTTTTACATATAAAAACTTGACATCATATATAAATTGCCATTCCGTGTTTCTCAATAACAGCACGGACCTTGATGTCCGGCAGAAAGGCGGGAGTGTTGCGAGAGGGAAGACTGGCCAACAAGGTCGCGATCATTTCCGGCGGCGCTGGAGGCATTGGATCGGCGGCAGCACGACTGTTCTGCAAAGAAGGCGCTCGGGTCGCGCTCGTTGACCTCGACGCCGCGAGCCTTCGCGCTGTCGCGGACACCGTGAGGTCGGAGACCGACGGGGCAGAGTTGATGTGTATCGCCACCGACCTTCGTGAAGAGCGTTCAGCCCAAGATATCGTCTCACAGGTCTTGAAGGCATATGGCGGTATCAGCGTTCTGGTGAACAACGCGGGCATCCGACGTTACGAAGCATTGGCGGACGCCCCTTGGGAGGCATGGGAAGACATCATCCGGCTCAACTTGCTGAGCGTGGCGTCTCTCTCACGTGCTGCGCTGCCGGCCCTGCGTCAGGGCGGCAAGGGCAGCATCATCAATGTCTCCTCGACATATGCGGTGTATGGCCGAAAGGGCATGGGCGCCTATGACGCAACTAAATCGGCGGTTCTCTCCCTCACCCGAACCCTGGCCTATGAGGAAGCCACACACGGCGTACGGGCAAATGCTATCTGCCCGGGGTTCACCCGCACGCCGTTCCATATTCATCGGCTCGGCGTCGAGACTGTCGAGAAGATAACGCCGCCTTGCGTGATGAAACGTTGGGCCGATCCGATGGAGATGGCTTATCCAATGTTGTGGCTCGCTTCCGACGAGGCATCCTATGTCACGGCAGCGACTCTGATGGTCGACGGCGGCCTTCCCGAATAAATTCGCCCAGAAAGAAAGGACCGTGCGATGGACCTTAAATTGCATCACGTGAACTACTCGACCAAGAACGTCAAAGCGCTCTCCGACTTCTATAAATCGCTCTTCAATCTGACGCCGGCTCATGCAGGCACACACACCCAGATTGTCTCACAGGGCTATGACGGTCAGGTTGAGTTTCTAACCGACGGAACGACCGAGTTCCATATCGCGCCGCAGGATCTTGGAGTGGCCTTCCGCACCAAGCAGAGTCTCAACCCTCTCGATCGCGGCCATATCGCATTCCGCACCGATGATATCGAAGCGTTCAAGACGATGCTGAACGAAAAAGGGATCCAGTTCGCCGACTACGGCGTCTGGGCCGTCGGCGGCTGGTACCAGATTTTCCTTCAAGATCCTGATGGAACGATTATCGAGGTGCATCAGGTGGATTACAAGGAAGCAGGCTGACCTGCAGCTTCCTCTCGATCGCGGATCAAACTTAGAGGCGAAGACCGATATGCTTCTCAATGACAAGGTATGCCTCATCGTGGGTGCGGCATCCGAACGGGGAATTGGCTTCGCGACAGCTAGACTGTTTCGCGAACACGGCGCATCTGTCGTCGCGCTCGATATCCAGATGGAAGGCAGTATTGTCGCCACACTCAATCGGGTTGCAGGGCATGATGGTGGACCTGCGGGCAGGATTGAAGGACGACGGTGTGACGTGACCAACCGCGACGATTGTGCAGAAGCCATTAGGTGGACCTGCGAACGCTTCGGTCGGATCGACGGACTGGTGAATTGCGCGGGCATCGTGACAGCTGGTTCGATGTTGAGCATATCGGCGGCGGAGCTGGATCGAATGATCGACATCAACCTAAAGGGCGCCTTCAATGTCTGCCAGAGCGTCGTCGAGGTAATGTCGAGGCAAGGCAGCGGATCGATCGTGAATGTTGCCTCCGTGGCAGCGCAACGGGGCGGCGGACTGGTAGGCGGCGCGCATTACGCGGCATCGAAAGGAGGCGTCATCAGCCTGACGCGCTCGATCGCCCGGGAGTTCGGCCCGACCGGCATGCGAGCAAACACGGTTTGCCCATCCTTGATCGAAACCGCCATGCTGGATGGCAACATCAACGAACAACAAATGAGTTCGCTGCTTGGGCAGATCCCCCTGGGGCGCGCCGGGCACCCCATCGATGTCGCCGGTGCCTGCCTATTTCTGATTTCCGAGCTATCCGCCTACGTCACGGGCGCAACCATCGATGTGAATGGCGGCAGCCACATCCACTAGCGTCACCCAGTACCGGTCTCGGCGCCGCGCAAGACGATCTCCGTGAGCTGACCGCACGGCGAAGAAAGGCTCGACAAATCCGTTCAACTCAGTTTGCCCTCCGTTGCCGCGGCCACGAGATGGTCCACGACATAACGTACGCGAGGACTGAGCTGGACCTGACGCGGCCAGACCGCATGGACGTCTACCCGAATGGTGGAATGCCCCTGAAGGACCTTCTGCAAGGTGCCACGCCCAAGGTGATCTCGGACAAGCACATCGGGAGCTGGCAAAGCCCCAGCCCGCCGACGGCGGCATCGACCATCGCGTCCCCATCTCCTACCTGGTGCGTGACCGGAGGCGAGATGCGCTTTTCCGATACACCATCGCCTACCTGCCTCCCGATGTCCATTGGCTCGTCAACACCGTGACACGGAAGGGCTACGTCGCGCGGGTTACATGTGCGATTGCGGTTTGAGCTACTCCGAATGCCCTGCTGTCTCTGGTCAACGGCACTTGTCTATCCCACTTGCCCACCCTCGATGCTGACGCCACCATGCGGCGCTCGGGTGCGGTTGTTCGTGGTGATGAAGACTAGCACGGCATTCGGAGTAGCATTCTGGGTCCAGCCCCCGGCGCGCCCGCCCTCTAACGGCCAGCGACAGACCTTCGGTTCAGTCCGACGAGCGCTCCAAAGATGACACCGACGCATATCGGCATTCCGATCATTGACAGGGGCGACACGAGCAACTGCATTAGCACCGCGTAACCCTTGCCATCAGCCTCGCTTGCCGACTGAGACTGCAAGAAGCTCGTCACGAACACGGCTAGGAGCATCCCGGCCACCGCGACCTTGAGCCATGTGATGCCCCTCGGGAGGCGCCGCGCAGTGTAGCTCACTGCGACCGCCGGGAGTACAGTGAGTGCGACGAACAGCAGAATAATGAACATCAAGACCAGTCTCGCTTGCAGCGGCGCACGGTCCTCTCGACACTTGAATGCTGTGGCAGAACTAACGTGATCGCCGTGAATGTCGTGATCCAGAGCAACATGTAGAGCGGCAGAGCGACGCCTTGATAGTACGCTGACTGGCTCGATGTTGACAGCGCCAATTGGTAGTCAGCGATCTCCCGCTGGGACTTTGGCAAATTCGGCCTGAACTAGGCATGCTGGCAGATCGACATCAATAATATCTTCCCGAGGGCACAAAGCGCGACGCGGTTACCTTGCGAGCGCGCTTCGCCCCTTCGACGTTTTGAACGCGACACCAGCACACGCGCTAGACAGCCGACGATTGCCGGATGGTCACGGGCACCAGGTCGCTTCGAAATGCGCCGACCTGTCATCCCAGCGCGTCAGGAAAACCTGCGTTTCCGGCGGCACGACCGCCTTGGTGCTGTCCTGCCCCGCGAAGGCTTCAATCGCGGCCATTGATTCCCAGAACGTGATCTCGACGATGGCGACTTCGTCCGCCTCGTTGTTGCGCATGAAGTACGAGCCCTTGTAGCCGGGCACCCGATGCAGTGCAGGCAACGTTTCCGTCGTCAAAAGTTTTTCATAGGCGTCCGCCTGTTTCGGCTTTGCCCAGCCACGCCATACGCGTCCAATCATCGTCGTCTCCTATGTGATGTGAAATTCGACCCGAGTTCAATCGAGAACCCGAATACGGTTCGCCGCGACACGTAATGTAACCGTGTCACCTGCCCTGAAATTCTGGCTGTCAGTGGCGAGACATCGAATGTGATGGGCGCCCACCGAGACCACGTAGCGGACCCGTGATCCTAGAAAGATTGCCGTTTCCACCCGCGCACTACATCCCGCTTGGCCCGCCGAGGCCAATTGTACGTCTTCCTGCCGAAAGGTGATGGTCGACGCGCCTTCGCGGACATGGCCGTCCGCCAATGGAAGCGCACCTTCAGCAGAGATTCGTGCATGACAAGTGGCGCCATCTGTTTCCAGATTCACATCAAGAATATTGGAGGAGCCCATGAAGGCCGCAGAGAACCGCGTCGCCGGTGCGCCGTAGAGTTCGGACGGCGTGCCCTGCTGTTCGATCTTCCCTTCATTCAGGAGAATGATGCGATCCGACAAACTGAGCGCCTCTTCCTGGTCATGTGTCACGAAGATGGTGGTCAGCCCGGTCTGCCGATGCAGCTGGATCAGTTCCTCCTGCATGCTTTCGCGCAGGCGGGCATCCAGGTTGGACAGCGGCTCGTCGAGCAGCAGCACCTGCGGCCGCGAGACAACGGCCCGCGCGACCGCGACGCGCTGCTGCTGGCCACCGGACAGCTCACGCGGCCTGCGCGCGGCGAGATGACTGAGCTGAACCATCTCCAGCACGTCTTTCACCCGCTTGGCCTGTTCCTGTCTGGTCCCGATGCTGCGCATCCGGAGCGGAAACATCACGTTGTCGAACACGCTGAGATGCGGCAGCAGCGCATAGGACTGGAACACCATGGCGATGTCGCGCTTCTCCGGGGGAAGCGCGGTCGAATCCTTGCCGCCGATGACAATCGATCCGCTGGTCGTCTGCTCAAGACCGGCGATCATCCGCAACAGTGTTGTTTTTCCGCAACCACTCGGTCCGAGCAGGCTGACGAATTCGCCCTTGGCGATCGACATGGAAACGCCCTTGATGACGGCGGCATCACCGAAGCGCTTCGTGATATCGATAAGCTCAACCGCGGCCATCAAGCTGCTACCTTCTGCACGCCGAGCAGCCGGTCGATTGCCAGCAGCATCACAATGGTCAACCCGATCATCAGGGTGGAGACGGCCGCGATCGACGGATCGGGGCTGAACTCCAGTTGCGTATAAATTTGAATGGGCAGGGTCATGATCTCCGGCGAGCGCAGGAATAACGAGACGATGGCCTCATCGAACGATATGTTGAAGGCGAAAAAGGCGCCTGCAGCGATGCCGGGAAGGCACTGCGGAAGAATCACGTAGAGCAGTGTCTTCCAGCGGCCTGCCCCCATGGTGCGCGCCGCTTCTTCCAAAAACTTGTCGGACGTCGACAGCACCGCAAGCGTGGTGCGGATGACGTAAGGCACCGCGATCACGGTATGACCAATCCAAAGGGATACGAAGGACGTCCGGCCGATCTGCGCACTCCAGAACATCAGAAGTCCGAGCGCGAACACGATCGTTGGCAGCACCAGCGGAGACAGCACCAACGCCGAGAGGATGCCGGTACCCGGAATGCGCCCGCGATGAAGTGCGATGGCCATTCCCGTTCCGACGACCGTCGCAGACGCCGTCACGACCGCGGCGAGCTGCAAGCTGTTCCAGGCTGAATGAACATAGACATTCGAGTCGAGGACCGTGTGATACCATTTCAGACTGAAGCCCTGCGGCGGAAACGCAATGTAGTCACCTGCCGTGAACGATACGCCCGCCACAACGACGATCGGTCCGAGAATAAAGACGAGCATGACCGCAACGAAGAGCGCGGTGACGATACGAACCCAGGAAGGAATGGACCTAACCATGGGATTTCCTCGTCAGCCGAATATAGGGGATGAGGAGGATCAGCACCCCCACGAAGAGGATCAGTGACTGGGCAGCAGCGAAGGGCCAGTCCTGTGATTTGGTCGCGGTTTCGTAGATCGACCCGGCGAGCACCGGCAGGCGAGCGCCGCCGAGCAGTGACGGCGTGATGAAGTAGCTCACCGACAGCGTGAACACCAGCAGCGACCCGGCAACGATTCCCGGTACAGACAGCGGAAGGACCACGCGCCTGACGGAAGCGAGAAAGCTGCACCCCATGACGCGCGATGCTTCTTCGAGGCGCGGATCGAGTCTCAGTATGACACCGAGGACGGACAGGACCATGAATGGAAAGAGGATCTGGATCATGCCGATCACGATGGCGGCCTCGGTATGCATCATCGAATAGTTGCGCCGGACAAAACCCATCGCATACAGCGCCTCGGGCAATAGCCCGCCCCGCCCCAGCAGCACCATCCAACCGAATGTCCGGACGACGACGCTGGTCATCAAGGGCAGCGTGATGAAGATCATCAGCCAGACCCGCAGGCGGGGCCTCGCGCGGGCCATGACATAGGCGAACGGGAAGCCCGCGATCGCGCAAACCAGCGTGATGATGCAGGATAGTTTGATGGTTCGCCATGCAACGCCGAGGTAATAGGCGTCGGTCAGAAAACGTTCGATATAGGAAAGCGTAAAGGATCCGTCCGGGTACTTGACGCCGAGCACCATGATGCCGGCGACAGGAACCAGAAACGCCAGACACAGAAGAAGAATCCCGGGAGCGGCAACGATCCAATCGTCATAGTACCTGTTCATCGCGCCCTCGGTATTCGTCTATTGCAGCGGTCAGCGTGCGATCAGCTTCTTCCAGCTCTCGATCAGTGCCGCCCTGTTGCCGTCGACCTGAGCCGGGTCGAAGCGGATCAGAGACTGCACGCCGTCGCCGAACACCACTTCGGATGCGACGGCATCATCAAGCTTGGTCTTGCGGTTGGTGGGCGAGTATCGCATCTCGCGGGCAAATGCCGCCTGAACGTCCGGAGACAGTTCGAAGTCGATCAGCTTCTTGGCAAGCGCCTGGTTGGGACGACCGGCAACGAGATTGGCGGTAAAGAACACCGCCGGCGCGCCTTCTTCGGCCATCACGAACTTCACCGGCTGGCCGGCTTGACGGATGACATGGGCGTAGTCCTGCGAGAACGCGGCAACCCATGCATCATTCTGGGCAAAGTTCTGTTGCACTTCCGGCGATGACGAGATGATCACCGAACGGTTGAGCAACTGGCCGACCTTCTCGAGGCCCGGCTTGGGGTCGTCGAGCGCTCCGCCCCACACCTTGTTCATCATCAGGAAGCCGAGCAAGCCATAGGAATTGGACAGGTCGGTGAGCACGAGATGGTCGCCGTATTCGCTCTTCCAAAGATCCTTCCACGCCTTCGGCGGAGCCGGAACCTTCTTCTCGTTGTAGAGCAGGCCGATTGCCGTTACCAGATGGACAGGGCCTTCGCCGCGCGCCATGCCTTCGGTGGCGAACGGATAAAGATCGGCGGCATTCGGCAGTTCCTCGGGCTTGATCGGCGAGATCAGGCCTTCCCGTGCCGCAACCACTTCCTGGCCGCCCGAGAAATGCACCACGTCATATTGCGGAGCGCCCTTCTGGGCACGCAGCTGCGCCAGCGTATCCGCAGAGTAAACCGTCACGACCTTGATCTTGACGTTGTTGGCCTTCTCGAAGGGCTCGAACACGAGCTGCTTGTGCAGCTTCTCATAGGCGCCGCCCCACGAATTGACGACGAGCGTCTCCTGCGCAACGGCACCGGAGACGGAAGGCATGATAAGGAAAGACGTTAGGAGCGCCAGAATGGTCTGATTTGCTTTCACTGCACTTCACCTTTCAATGTCTGATCAATGCTTGCGGATATTGCCTCGATTGAAGCGCGTAGCCGCGCTTCAAGACCCCTCGGAATTTTGCCGGAGTATCGCGCGAGACACCGGCAATTTGCCCTAGACGTTCATGGGCGAGTTTTCGAGCAACGTCAGTTCACCGGGCGTCAGGACCTGCTTGATGAAGCGCTCCTGGTGCGGCTTGTAGAAATCCCACAACCGGCGCAGTTCGAGATGCGGATTTTCAGCCCAGTCAATCCGCAGATCGACAAGCGGCCAGGTTTCACGATCGGCAATCAGCAGCGCAGACGACATGATGGGCTTGGTCTCGCCACCCGCAGCCAGCCCTGCATCGACCGCGGCCAGCAGCCGCTCCGCAAAGACCAGGTGCTCGCTCGCCTCGAACGTCTCGACCATCGCGCGCGGCACGTCTGTATTCGCAATGAAGTTGCCGGTCGAAACGCAAGATTTCCCGGTGAAGCCCGCATTGATGCACTCGATCTCTGGACCGTTGAAGAAGGCGACACGCCCCTCCTTGTCGACCGCTGCGAATTGGCGCTCCTGAGGAAAGTCGTTTGTCGCGGCCAGCAGGTTGACCGTTTCCTGCGCAGAACACCCGCGAGACAGCAGGTCGATACCGAGCGGGCCTGCCCGCGTATCGGTACGGTGCTGTGTCGTGACGGCCCCGACCCCGGCCTTCACCCAGGGACAGCGATTGCCGACCGCAACCGCGGATGTGGCGATGCCAATGCCGAACATTCCTGACTTTGGATCCCGTGCCATGATGGAAAACGTCAAAACTCTCTCCAATACCGTTCGAACGTGTTATTTTAGCGCTACAATATGGTAAGAGTTTCGCTCGTCAACTTAAAAAAGCAGCAGATTGCAGCAATGTCTGAAATTGGGGCAGCATGACCAAAATCGGGCAATCTATGCAACTTTCCGACGGCAGAAGGTGGATGACATTTTGAACGACCAGAAGAGCCCAAAGCGCTCCATCAAGATGTCCGATGTCGCGCGGGAAGCCGGCGTCTCTCCCATGACCGTCTCGAACGCGTTCAAACATCCAGCAAAGGTCGTTGCGGAAACGCGCGAGCGGGTATTCTCGGTCGCGGCCCGGCTCGGCTATGTGCCAAATCTGATGGCAGGAAATCTGGCATCGGGTCGCAGCAACATCGTCGCCGCCATCGCGCCGTCGATCCAGAACTCCAACTTTGCCGGCATGATCATCGGGCTCGAGAACACACTGCGGGCCCGCGGCTACCATCTCATCATTTCCGTGGTGGATAAGATCGAGAGGGAATTCGAAGCCGTACGCGCGCTGATCGGGCGCCGGGTCGATGGTATTGTTCTCACGGGAGTGAATCGTGATGATGCGACGCGGACAATGCTCGTTAATGCCGGCATTCCCCTTGTCGAGACCTGGGATCTCGAGGGGCCGTTCATCGACATGGGTGTCGGCTTCTCGGCCCGGAAAGCTGCCAAGGACATTACGCGCCTGATGATCGCCAGCGGCAAGCGGCGCATCGGGCTGGCGGGTTACGAAGTCAGCAACAACCGTCGCTTCCAGGAGCGGGTCATCGGCTTCAAGGAGGCGATGATGGAGGCCGGGCTAAGCCCCAACCTCACGGCATTCGTTCCGGACTGGTCCGGTTTCTCGGGCGGTCGTCTTGCGATGGACGAGCTCCTTGGGCGTGAGCCGCTGCTGGAAGGCATGTTCTGCTTCACCGACGTTCTGGCAACCGGCGCACTGTTCGAATGCATGCGGCGAGGCTGGGACGTGCCGGGTCGATTTGCCATTGCTGGATATGGCGATTACGAAATCGCTGCGGAAGTACCTCCCGGGCTGACCACGATCCACACGCCGGGCGACAAGATCGGTGAAGCTGCCGCCGACATGATTCTGCGCCGCATTAACGGCGGCGACACGTCGGATATGATTATCGACGTCGGCTACCGTCTTGTGGTTCGAGGCAGCGTCTGACGCTGGGCGGACCCAGTGTCAAATAGCCGATCAACCTACGCCTTCGACAGCAACCACGTGACGCTCGGAAGCGCCTTCGGTAAATTGCCGGGCTTCGGCATATTCTGACGAATGGTAGCATGCCTCTGCAGCCGCGAGGCTGGGAAATTCGATCACCACGGTGCGTTCGAAATCTCCGCCCTCGAAGATGATCTGCGTGCCTCCCCGCGCCAGCATGACCCCACCGTATTCCTTGATCGCCGGGCCAGAGAGCGCGACATATTTTGCGTAACGCTCGGGATCGGTAACGTGCACCCTGGAACACCAATAGGCGGGCATGCGACTCTCCATTGCTACAGAACGAGATGTGTCGGGAAGCCAGCTCGTCATTCGGAGCCGGCGCTGTTCCGCCGCACCGACAGATCGTTCCCGGAGCGGGTGATCGGGTGCGGCGGATTCTTGCGCTGCGCGCGTCAGACGTTCATCGGAGAGTTAGCCAGGAGCGAAAGCTCCGATGGAGCCACGACCTGCTTCACGAAGCGTTCCTGATGCGGTTCGTAGAAATCCCAGAGGCTGCGCAGTTTCGACAGCGGCTGCTCCTCCCAATCAACGCGCAGATCGACGAGAGGCCAGCTCTCCCGATGGGCGATCAGCAGCGCAGCCGACATGATCGGCTTCGTTTCGCCGCCGGCTCGCAGACCCGCATCGACGCCGTCAAGCAAGCGGCGGGCAAACGTGTCGGCCTTCGACACATGATAGCCGTCGATAATGGCCTCCGGCACGGAAGTGTTGGCAATGAAGTTTCCCGTGGACACGCAGGCATTGCCGATGAATCCGGCATTGATGCATTCGATCTCGGGGCCGTTGAACAAGGCGGCGCGGCCTTCCTTGTCGACGGCAGCAAACTGGCGTTCCTGCGGGAAGTCATTGGTCTTTGACAGGACATTGACCGTCTCCTGTGCCGAGCAGCCCTTCACGAGCAAGTCGATGCCGATCGGGCCGGCTCGGGTGTCAGTGCGGTGCTGGGTCGTGACCGCGCCGACACCGGCACGAACCCACGGACAGCGATTACCCACTGCTACCG
Source organism: Tardiphaga sp. OK246 (assembly GCF_900188215.1). Lineage (NCBI taxonomy): Bacteria > Pseudomonadati > Pseudomonadota > Alphaproteobacteria > Hyphomicrobiales > Nitrobacteraceae > Tardiphaga > Tardiphaga sp. OK246. The sequence continues at coordinate 628,534 of NZ_FZOX01000004.1, read as the reverse complement.
CCGACGTGGCAATCGCAATTCCGAACATGCCGGTCGCCCTGTCGAGGGCAGCTATCGAAAACGTCATTTTCTTCTCCTTTGAGTCCTTCAGTAAAGGTCAGCCTATAGACGAGCGAAACCGTCGCACCGGATTGCCAGGGCCATGTTGGTCGCGCGTTTATCGATGCAGGGCGACTAGCTTGAAACCGCCGCCGTTGAAGCGACAGGATGTTTCAACCGCTGCGTCATGTTGCTGTTATCCTGCTGCGTTGCGAGACGTGCCAGGGCAGAAGCCAGCGCTCGCACAACTCGACCGCAAAAAACATGATGGTACCGATGATGCTAAGCAACACGATTGCCGCGAACGCACGCGGCGTGTTGAACGTCGCCTGGCTGATCAGGATGACATATCCCAGACCGCGTTCACCGGCGACGAATTCACCCACGATCGCGCCGATCAGCGCAAACGAGATGCCGACCTTCGCTCCTGCAAAGATACTGGGCAACGCATTGGGAAGCCGGATCTTCAGCATGACGTGGCGCTTCGACGCCCGGGCCGAGCGCGCGAGGTCAATCATGTCCGAATCCACCGCGCGCAATCCCAGCGCCGTGTTGATGACAATCGGAAAAACCGCAATCAATGCGGCAATTGCCGCCTTCGGCTCGCTGCCCGTCCCCATCCAAATGACGAAGATCGGCGCAAGGGCTACTTTCGGCACCGAATTCGTGGCGATGAGCAGTGTATAGAGCGCTCGGTCGAGAAAGCGCGATGACACGATGGCCATAGCCAGGCCGACTCCGATGACCATTGCCAGCCCAAAGCCGACCGACGTCATGTAGATCGTATACAGGGACTGATACAGATAGAAATCCGGATTTCGGTAGATTTCGGTTGCGATCAGCGACGGCGACGGCAGCAGAAACGTTCGGACTCCGAACATGCGAACCGCGAGTTCCCATAGACCGATCGTCAGTAGCAGAACGGACGCAACCGTGCGCGCGTGCTCGCTTTCTTTCCAGACTTTCATCGCTTCACTCCGATCCGACAACGCCGAGCGATGCGAACAATTGACGGATGTGGGTGGTGTATTTCCCGAATTCCGCGGTCTGCCGCACCGCGAGCGCCCGTGGACGCGGCAGATCGATGTCCACGATCTCGGCGATGCGTCCCGGGTTGCGCGCCATCACGACGACGCGATCCGCAAGATAGACCGCCTCGTCAATGCCGTGGGTGATGAACAACAGCGTCTTGCGGGTCGCGTGCCACAGCCGCTCGAGCTCGACGTTGAGGTCGTCCCGCGTCATGGCGTCGAGCGCGCCAAACGGCTCATCCATCAGCAACAGTTCGGGATCTACGAGCAGCGCGCGGCAGATCGCGGCCCGCTGCCTCATGCCACCCGACAATTCCCATGGATAGCGATGAACGAATTTCTCGAGCCCATAGCTCTTGAGAAGGGCGACAGCCCGATCTTCGTAGTCCTTGCGCCTGAGGCCGCGCAACTCGGCGATCAGCAGGACATTGTCCAGCACGGTGCGCCAGTCGAGCAGCACGTCGCGCTGGAACACGATCGCCATATTGTCCGGCGGCGACACGACGTGCTGGTCCTTGACCATGATCCGGCCTGCGGTCACCGGCTGAAGGCCGGCGATGCATTTCAGCAGCGTGCTTTTGCCGCAGCCGGACGGACCGACGACACTGACGAATTCGCCCGCCGCGATATTCAGCGTGACATCCTGCAGCACCGGGACAGCATTCGCACCGGCATCATAGGATTTGCTGACGGCAGAGACTTGCACATAGGGCTTCGTCACCTCGCGTGGGGTGACGTCATCGACCACAGCTTCGCTCGACATCGGCATCAGGACTTGATCAGGTCATTCGTGAAGAAGTCATCCGGCTTCGCACCGGGCTTCAGAAGTCCCGCCTCGGTCATGGATTTGATGGCCAGCGTCCAGTCGTCCGTCGACTGCCAGCCGTTCGGCTTCCCTTGCGTGTTGGGCGTATTGAGGAAGTCCTTGCTCAGGACAAGCTGCGCCTTGAGCACCTCGGTCTTGAGCTGCTTGTCGGCACGAGCCGCCATGATCGCCGCCACAGCCTCGTCGATATGCGCGGGATTTTCGTAGATGTATGTCCAGGCGCGCGTCTGCGTTTCCGACAGCCTGCGCAACGCGTCCTTTCGCTTCGTCAGACTGTCGTCGGTCGTCACCAGGCCGTAGCTTGGAAACACGATCCCGGCGTCTGCCGCCAGGAACGAACGGCCCGGCCGCGTATCCATCACCAGTGGCTCGCCGAATTCGGAGAGCGAGAAAAAGCCATCTGCATCGCCGCTCGCAAATGTCGAGACCATCGCGGCGGGCGATACCATGACAGCGTTGACCTGATCGGCGCCGGTCCCTTTCTGCAGGCCGATCATCTTGATGTACTGGTCGATGAACGGCGCCCACGGGCTGTTCGCAAAGCAGACGATCTTCTTGCCGGCCAATTCCTTGACGGTCTTCGGTCCTTTGGCAGCATCGACGATGACCGAAAGATCGCCCTTCCGAAGGTAGCCAGCGAACGACTTGACCGGCAGCCCATTGGCGCGCGCCACGGCCATGGGACCGACCTGCACAAGGCCGACATCCACCTTCCCGGCGGCCACCAAATTGATCGTGTTCAATGTGCCGGTGCCATCCTGGAGGTCCATCACCAGGTTGCTGTCCTTTATCCAGCCCTTCGCCTGCGCAAGATGTAGGGCGCCATGAACACCCCACGGCGCGAAATCAACTCTCACCGAGATGGCGTCGGGCTGCTGCGCGATCGCAGGCGACCTCAGCCCAAGCATCGGCAAAGCAGCCATGGACCCGATGATCGTGCGGCGTGTCACGGACGTAACGCGCATGGGTTTCTTGGAGAAGGTCATGGAGGGCCTCACATTGACTTTGCTGATGACAAAAGGACTGAAGAAATCTGCCTGCATACCGCGTGCGCTATGCGTACCGAGCCTGTCCAGGACACCTGTGCGTCACCTGGCGGCGCCCTCCAGCAAATTATGATCCGCCTCGTAAGTCTGGAGCCGGAGGGAGCTTGCTCCTGAACGAAGCTCTTTGAGAGTGTCGTAGAGGGAACGTGGCACGAGCACGCCATCCTGGGGCGTGCGCTTGCGCGCCTGGTAGCGCCGGTCGGACGGAAGACGCGCACCTTCCTGCTGAAGGATTCGCTCGAACAGTCGCTCGCCATGGGCGAGCTGAGCCTCGCGACTGCCGCCCGACAAACATCGCACGGGATCGATGGCGATGATGAATTCGCCCTTGCACGGGGCCCCGGTCCCCGTCTTGTCGTCTTCGCCGGCTTCGTAGCTCAAGGTGTCACCGATCAGCGGGCCGGCAAGAAGCTCGATCATGAGCGCAATCGACGACCCCTTGGCGCCGCCGAATGGAAGCTGCGCGCCATCAAGCGCCTGCTTCGCATCGGTCGTCGGTTTTCCGTCGGGGCCAAGCGCCCAGTTCTGCTCGAGAGGCACTCCGTCGCGCAGCCTGACCTGGATTTCACCGCGCGCGCAGGCGCTCGATGCCTGATCGAACACCAGCGGGAAGGTATCGGCCCGCGGCCAGGCGAAGGACATGGGATTGGTTCCGAACAGGCGGCTCGTGCCGCCGGCCGGCGCCACATACGGAGCAGCCGACACGAAGGCCAGAGCCACCAGACCCGCCTCTGCGAGGTGCTGGGTTTCGGGCCACAGCGAACCGAGATGGACGGCGTTGTTGATGGCCAGCGCGGCGATGCCCTGCTGCTTTGCGCGCGCGATCAGAGGCTCATAGCTCCGCTCCAGAGCCAGAGGAGAGAAGCCGCGCTTGGCATTGATGCGCAAAACGCTCGGCGACAAATCGGACAATTCGGGTTCAACGACGCCCGAAGCGTGACCGACCTTCACCGCGTTGACATAGAAAGGAATTCGGAAAAGTCCGTGATGGCGGCACTCGTCCCGCTCGGCCGCGGTGACCGTACGGGCGATGGCAGAGGCATGCACCTCGCCGAACCCCTGAGCAAGGAGCAGCGATCGGGAAGTCTCGTGGACCTCCTCCAGAGACATCCGTACGGCATCGTTCGTCATCATTTTGATCCTGTGCGCAGAAAACCGAGGTGCAGGAGCACCGGACAGATATCGATCGGCTGAGAGGCTGACAATTTTTGTAGCGCTACAATATAAATAATCGTTATTGGGTCAATGGCAAATAATTGGTTTTTTATGCGCAAATGCGCTTCTTTATGCCCAAGATTCAGTCAAACGATCGAAAAAGTACATCCACGATAAAGGCTTGTCGATCTATTTTGTAACGCTACATAATCACATCGAATGCGGTTCCGGCCTGGCATTGGAGACCCTACTCGGAAAGTAGCTGGCAAGAACCGGCGGCCACAGGCAGACCCCCAATCGTTGTGAACCGCTGCTCTCCCGTGATGGCTCGAATGCTGATGCGTGCAAATGGCTTTTGCGATACCGAGTGCCGCGTAACCTGCTTCCTTGAACAACCGCACTGCCGTCCACGTCTCGGAAGCAGACGCCTGTAAAATCTGCATGATATCTGTCGCCGCCCGCGCGAGCCTTTTCTCCTGGGAAATCCGATGACGAAACCGACGCCGTCCCCCACTTCAACCCCACGGCGGGTCACCATGACGGACGTCGCCAAGCTTGCAGGCGTTTCGCCGATGAGCGTCTCCAACTCATTCAAATATCCTGACAGAGTGAGCGCCGAGATTCGCAATCTCGTGTTCGAGGCGTCTGCCAAGCTGGGCTACCTTCCCAATACGCTGGCAGGCACGCTCGCATCGGGCCGAACGCACGTCGTCGGCGCCATCGTGCCATCACTTCGGAATTCGAACTTCGCTGGCATGATCCAGGGACTGGAAGAGACCCTGCACGCCCGTGGCTACGAACTCATGCTGGCCGTAGCCGATGACATGGAGCGAGAGCGCAGAGCCGTACAAGCCTTTCTTGGGCGCCGGCTCGATGGGATCATTCTCACTGGCGTTGACCATTCTCACGATGTCGAAAAGCTGCTGAGGCGATCCGAGACGCCGGTGGTGCAGACGTGGTCGCTGAACGGGCCCTTTATCGACATGGGCGTCGGCTTTTCGCTGTACGATGCTGCGTTCGAGATGACGCAGCTCATGATCCAACGAGGCTATCGCCGCATCGGATTCGCCGGTTATGCCCCTCCCAACAACGCCCGCTTCGCCGAGCGGCAACGTGGCTTCCAGGAAGCGATGCAACAGGCGGGCCTCGCAAGCGATCTACTCTATTTTGGGCAGGAGACCCTAGGGTTTGCAGCGGGACGACTCGCTCTCGAACAATTGCTTGAACGCGATGCCAAGCTTGATGCGCTGTTCTGTGCGACCGACGTTCTGGCGGTAGGCGCCATGTTCGAATGCGCTCGCCGCGGCTGGCCCATTCCCGAGCGCTTGGGCGTCGCTGGATATGGCGACTATGAAATTGCTGCGGAGATCCGGCCCGCTTTGACGACGGTACGTACACCGGGCCATGCAATGGGCGCCGCGGCCGCACACTTGCTTTTTGATCGGAACGAAGGAACGCAAATCGAACGCGTCATTGACGTTGGGTACGAGATTATTGTCAGAGAGAGCATCTAGCCAACGTCATCGAACACCTAGACCGAGATAACTTTCAGACAAGTTGATGGGCGCCGGATACCGTCGCATCGTCCGGGCACTATATGAGGCATCAAAGGGCCCTGCTTGCCAACAACGAATAACTCGGCCTGGTGTCATGGTGTTAGTCTTTCCCGGCATGTCGAAGCGCGCCCGGCGCGGCCACCGTGCCGGACGCTTCGATCCCCTCAGTTCGCGTGCGCCTGCTTGTAGGCGTGCGTCGCCAGCACATCCATCAGCGTCGGATTAAGGCAGTCATAGGGTTGAAGGCCGATGCTTTCGATCTGCGCGCGGACCTTGCTCATTCCTTCAGGGGCGAATCCACTCTCGATGATCGACGAAACGAATGCCGCGAATCCGGGAGCCGCAGAACCGGCTTCCTCAAATAGTTCGGCATGAATGAAGTCCAGACCGTGGAAGGCGTGGCTTTCATTCTCGATGCGTCCGTACATATGAACGCCGCATGCCTTGCAGGCGTGACGCTGGATGGTCATCGCCGGATCGACGATCGCCAGCTTGTTGCCGTTCTCGGTGACACGAACCTTGTCGCGCGGCACCACCCCGACCACGGAAAAGACAGCGCCTTCCGGCTTCCAGCACTTCGTGCAGCCACACGCATGGTTGTGCATGACATTGCTTCCGACGGTCACCTTCACGGGATTGTCGGCGCAGCGGCAGACCAAAGTGCCTCCGGAAAAACCCTCGGCGCCCTGCTTGATGCCGTCATTGATCGTCGGGTGTAGAAGAATAGCCATTCTGTAATCCAGTCTGCCTGTCAGAACACGACGACCGAGCGAATGCTTTCGCCGGCATGCATCAGCTCGAATCCCTTGTTGATGTCTTCGAGCTTCAGGACGTGGGTGATCATCGGATCGATCTCGATCTTGCCGTTCATGTACCAGTCCACGATCTTGGGAACGTCGGTCCGGCCCCGGGCGCCACCGAACGCGCTTCCCTTCCACACCCGGCCGGTGACGAGCTGGAACGGACGCGTGCTGATCTCCTTGCCGGCCTCGGCGACGCCGATGACCGTCGAGACGCCCCAGCCGCGATGGCACGCTTCCAGCGCCTGCCGCATCACGGTGGTGTTACCGGTGCAGTCGAACGTGTAGTCGGCGCCGCCATCGGTCAGCGCCACCAGATGCTGGACGATATCGCCTTCGACCTTCTTCGGATTGACGAAATCGGTCATGCCGAAGCGGCGGCCCCACTCCTCCTTGCCGTCGTTGAGGTCCACGCCGATGATCTTGTCCGCGCCCACCATCCGCGCGCCCTGGATGATGTTGAGGCCAATTCCGCCCAGACCGAACACGATGACGTTGCTGCCCGGCTCGACCTTCGCGGTATTAACCACGGCGCCTACGCCCGTGGTGACGCCGCAGCCGCAGTAGCAGGCCGTCTTGAACGGCGCATCGCTGCGGATCTTGGCGACGGCTATTTCAGGCAGGACCGTGAAATTGGAGAATGTCGAGCAGCCCATATAGTGGTGGATCGGCGTACCCTTGTAGCTGAACCGGGTCGTGCCGTCGGGCATGAGCCCCTTGCCCTGCGTGGCGCGGATCGCCGTGCAGAGGTTTGTCTTGCCGCTCAGGCAAGATTTGCACTGCCGGCACTCTGGCGTATAGAGCGGAATGACATGGTCGCCGGGACTTACCGAGGTAACGCCAGCGCCGACCTCGCGCACGATACCGGCCCCTTCATGACCCAGAATACTCGGAAAAACACCTTCGGAATCCAGCCCGCCGAGCGTGTAGGCATCGGTATGGCAAATACCGGTCGCCATGATTTCCACTAAAACCTCGCCCTGCTTCGGTCCCTCGAGGTCGAGTTCGACGATTTCGAGCGGTTTCTTCATTTCAAACGCAACGGCGGCGCGGGTTTTCATGTCGTCCTCCAGAATTGGGTCGCCTCATCATGCTCTTCGAGCCATCCGGAAAAAGACACGTTTCGAAAAACACTGTTTCACTAGGGGGACGATGATATGACCGGCTGGGACGGAATCGAGGAAGCCGTGGCCGTCGATGCGACAGGCAGCTTCGCCAAGGCAGCAGCGTCGCTCGGCGTTTCCACGTCCCATGTCAGCCGCGCGATCGCGCGACTGGAAGATATCGTCCAGGCACCGATTTTTCATCGAACAACTCGACGCGTGGTCGTGACCGAAGCCGGCCGCGCGCTTATCGAACAGTTTCGGCTGGTGATTCAAACCCGTGACGTGGCACTTGCCAGTATTTCGCCCGACGGCGAGCCTCAGGGTTCTATCAAGGTCACTTGCTCGACTGCGCTGGGAGAACGCTTCGTGGCTCCCATCATCCGACAGTTCGCCATTGATCACCCGCGCATCAGCGTTTTCCTCGACCTGACAAATCGCGTCGTCGATCTGATCGGAGAGGGATATGATCTCGCAGTCCGCACCGGGCAGCTTGTCGACTCCCGTCTAACGGCAACGCGCATAGCATCTCGCGGTCTCCGTACCTGCGCGTCACCTTCATATCTGGAGGCACGGGGCACTCCTCAGCTTGTTGCCGATCTCGGCAACCACGAATGCCTTATCGGGTCGAGCGCGACGTGGCATTTTACAGAGAGCTCCAACGATGTCATTTATCGCCCACAAGGTCGCTGGCGATGCAACAACGGCGGCGTCGTGCTGGAAGCCGCGATCTCCGGCATTGGCATCTGCCAGTTGCCTGACTTTTACGTGCGTACCGCGCTGAATGACGGACGTCTCATTCCGGTACTAACACCATTCAGACCGAGCGATGAAGCAATCTGGGCGATCTACCCCCAGCGGCGCCATCTGCTGCCGAAGGTGCGCAAGTTGGTCGAGATGCTTCGGCTTCATCTGCCTCGATACCTGGACTTGTTGTAGACCCAGGATGCATCCATCATTATGTCTTTGGCCTTTCCGCCGAGTAGCGGCGACGCGCGCGCCGATCATCGATAGCGGCATCGCTTCGGATTGCGCCGCAATCGTCGAGCCGCTTAACGCATATGCTCGTCGATCAGCGGTCAAGGGCAGCGCGATGGAGCGATGAGATGGGTCGATCGGCGCAATTCAGATATCTTCATAGACAGCGCGCATCGGCACTCTGCTGGTCGCGTTGTTGGAGGAGGCAATCTCGACAAGCATCGACAGGAATTGTTCTGCGCGCTCCTTGCCGAGAGGAGCGAGAACACGCTCTTGCGCCCGCACCACCGAGGCCTCGATCGCTCCAAGGAGTTTGAGGCCATTCTCGGTCGGATAGAGGCGGCGCGCTCGGCGGTCGTCAAGATCGGCCTCGCGCCGTATCGCTCCGCGAGTTTCAAGCCGCTCGACGCATTTGGTAACCGACGAACGGTCGAGGCCGGAACGATGTGTCAGTCGGGTCTGATCGAGACCAGGTTCTGCAGCGATGAGTCCCAGGGCACCATATTGGGCCGGGCTGAGATCATACTCGGCCGTCTCTTCGATGAAGATTGCCATCGCCACCTGATTACACCGACGGATGAGAAATCCCGGCATCTGCGTGATGTCCTCTGACCGCCATTGGCGTTGCGACTGTCGCCTGCTCACGGAATGCTCCCTTGACGCTTCGATTTAGTTGGATTACTGAATTTCAGTGATACAACATAAATCATCGACCTTGGTCAACCTTTCCATCCGGTCTCATGCTCGACGTCACCAAATCCCAGCCAGCAACACACACCGCGCAACCGCCGGCCCGGCGTCGCCGACGTTATCGACGCATCGGTAAGGCGCTGTCGGGTGCCATGGCGCGTCTCCTGGTTCCGCTTTTCATTCTTGCGATCGTGGCAGTACTGATCGGCGTCGCTATTGGCGGATGGGAAAAGCGGATGGGTCAGGCTGCCATTCAGGTAACCGACGACGCATATATCCGGGCGGAGATCACTAGGCTTTCGAGCCAAGTAGCCGGCCAGGTGCAAAGGATCGAGATCAGCGACTTTCAACAGGTCAAGGCCGGCGACGTCCTAGTGCAGATCGATCCACGCGACTTCAAGACGCAGGTCGCCCAAGCGGAAGCGACCGTCAACGGGGCACGCGCGGCACTGCTGAACCTGGAGAACCAGATTGCGCTGCAACGTGCGACGATATCCCAGGTGGAAGCCCAGCAGGTTGCCGCCACCGCCCGTGAACTACAGTCGCGCCAGGAGCGGGAACGACAGGAAGCCCTGCTCAGGACGACGTTCGGCACCCAGCAAAAGGTGGAACAGGTGGTCGCCCAGCACGAAGCGGCGCAAGCAGACCTGAAAGCCAGTGCGGCTGCCGTGCAGGTTCAACGGCGGCAGCTCGATGTACTCTCGGGCAACCGGGAGCAACGTGCGGCCGAAGTTGCCGCAGACGAAGCATTGCTCGAAGCGGCAAAGCTTCGTCTGAGCTACACGTGGATCGTCGCGCCGACCGATGGCGTGGTCAGCGAACGGCAAGTGCAACGCGGTGACTATGTGACGATCGGCAGCAGCCTCATTTCAGTGGTGCCGCTGCCCGACGTCTATATCGTTGCGAACTACAAGGAGACGCAGCTGACGCGCGTGCTGCCGGGCCAGCATGTCGATATCAGCGTCGATACATTTCCCGGCGAGACGTTCCGCGGTCATGTCGAACGCATATCGCCGGCGAGCGGCTCCCAATTCTCACTACTGCCGCCAGACAATGCGACGGGGAATTTCACCAAGGTCGTCCAGCGCATTCCTGTGCGGATCAGGCTCGACGTCGATGACGTCGCGCGCGCGAAGTTACGCCCCGGAATGTCGGTGACGTCCCGTATAGATACCGTAACACCGGCCACCGACATCGCGGGGCGGTAACGTGGCGACCGCCAATATGGACAGGGTCACTGCGTCCGGCCGCCGGTCTCATCATCCCCTGTGTGCGGTGGGAGCAGTACTGATAGGCTCGTTCCTCGTCGGCTTTCAGACCAGGTTGTTCTCGATCGGCCTCGCCGACCTGAAGGGTCACTTCTCGCTAAGTTTCGATGAGGGAGCCTGGCTCAGCACGGCGGCAAATGCGCCCCAGATCCTGATCGCGCCTGCCGTGGTCTGGCTCGCGGTCACGTTCGGAGTCCGCCGTATCCTCTGCTTGCCGAGCCTCATCTTCGCGCTGATCTGCATAATCATTCCATTCGTACGCGACTTCGAGACCCTCCTGGTTCTCCACGTGCTGCAGGCGCTGCTGCTCGGACTGTTCATTCCGGCGACCATTATCGTGATTCTCCGCAATCTTCCGCAGCCCTGGTGGCTGCCGGCGCTCGCGATCTATGCGTTCCGTTCTGCATTCACGTCGAATTTCGGCGTGTCGCTTGTCGGATCCTACGTCCAGAATCTCGGATGGGAATGGCTGTACTGGCAGGGCACCATCCTTGCACCGATCATGGGCCTGTTCGCCTATTTCGGAGCCCCGGACGAGCCGGTCAGCCGGGATGCATTGACCCGCGCCGACTGGGGCGGAATGATCCTACTCGGCAGCGGGCTGGCGCTCGTCTATGTCGGCCTTGACCAGGGCAACCGGCTCGACTGGAGCTCCTCCGGTATCGTCATGGCGACGCTCGCAGGCGGCCTCGCATTGATCGTTGCGTTCTTCATCAACGAATCCGTCATTGCCGAGCCGTGGGCCAGTGCGCGAGTCATCATGTCGCGCAACCTGATCCTTCTGTTTGCCACGACGACACTATTCCTGCTCAGCAGTCAGTCGAACTCGCTGCTGCTGCCGAATTTCCTCACCGTCGTGGCGGCTCTGCGGCCGGAGCAAATGGGGCCTCTTTTCGTCAATTATGTCGCCATACCGCTGTTTGTCCTCACAATAATCGCCGTCTTGCTACTGCGCCGGATCGATGCCCGGATCGTATTGGCCATGGGGTTGACGGCATTCGCGTGCGCGGCGCTGCTCGGCACGACTCTGACCCAGCAATGGCGGTTGGTCGATTTCGAGGTTCTGGCCTTGTTGCAGGCGATCGGCCATGCATTCACGTTCATCTCGATCATCGTTTTCACCTTCGCCAATGTCGACCGGACCAAGGCCGTGGCTGCCGCTGCCTACATCCAGGTCTTGCGACTCGGTAGTGCCGAACTCGGCCTGGCTCTGCTGAGCACCTGGCTGCGCATACGCGAACAGATCCATTCGCATTATCTTGGTCAGCACGTCGCGTCGGGTGATCCAGCTGTGGTGAAGAGGCTGGCACAACTGAAGGCCCATTTCGCGCCCGATTTCACCGGAGCCGCCGCCAAACGAAGCCTCTCCGCTCTCGCTACGACAATCCAGAAGGAGGCGTATACCCTCGCTTATATCGACGGTTTTTGGCTGTCGTTCTGGGCGGCAATCGGAGCCCTGCTTCTGGTTGCCATGATGAAGGCGGCACAGCCCGGACCGTTCACCCCGACACCATCGCCGCGCCACGGCGGAGACGCAGCGAACCGCAATCGTCGCGCCAGCTGAACTCGCTGCAACACGGAGGAGTTACGGAGGTTGCAGCAAGGCCCTGCTCTGCTCGATAGCCCCCGAGATTGCATTCTGAACCGCCACGATCCTCGGCGCATGCCGACTGTCCTGATGGACACCCATCCAGATTTCGCGCGTCAGATGGGGTGGCTCGCCGACCCGCACGAGCGATGGGTGGCCTTCGGCGAGATAACGCGGCAGGTGGCCGATCCCCAGTCCGGCCAATACGCCACGCAGTTGAACATCGCGATTGTTTGCCAACAAAACCGGCCTGGTCCCGGCCGTGCGGTCCGCAAACCAGCGCGCGTCTGGAGTGTCCAGAAGGTCGTCTTGTACCCGTACGATACGATGCCCAGTAGCGCCGGAAGCGAGGTCCGGGATGCCACTCTCCTCCAGATAGCTGCGGGAGGCATAGACCGCGAAGGCCATCTCGCCGACCTTTCGGACAACTGTTTCGTGCGCCTGGAAGCGGCCAAGCCGAACCGCAATGTCGGCTTCGCGCCTCGCCAAGCTGAGCGCGCGGTTATCAGTAATGAATTCGATAATGATTCCAGGATGCAATGCATGGAGCGTTGGCAGGCCACGTGTGAGGACGTGCGCAGCCAGCGCATCCACGCTGGTGACCCGCACGATACCCTCCAGCCGACTGTCCTCGCCGGAGATCGTGCGTTCGAGCGACAGCGCCGCGTCTTCCATACGCTCGACCTCGCCGAGGATCGCAGACCCCGTAGCCGTCAAGCGAAAGCCCGATGGTGTGCGCTCCAACAAGACAGCACCGGCCCGACCATGAAGATGGTCGAGCCGGCGGCCCATGGTCGTCTGACTGACCTTCAGCGCCCGCGCCGCAGCCGACAACGAACCGTGGCGCGCGATGGCGAGGAAAGTCTTGAGATCGTCCCAGTCGAGCATTGAAGGCCTCAGGCGGCGCGCCCCTCATCGACACTCCATGGCCCGGCGCCAACGGCGGCGAGATAGAGGAAACCGAAGCAGTAAAGGATCGCCAGCTCACCACCGTTGACTGCCGGAAAGAAGCTCTGCGGTGCATGCACCATGAAATAGGCAACCGCCATCTGACCGGAGAGTATGAACGCGACCGGACGCGTATACAGCCCAATTAGCACGGCGAGACCGCCGACGAGTTCAAGCACACCGGCAACGCCGAACAGACCCATCAGCGGGACTTGGCCTGGCTGCGCGCCGGCGGGAAAGCCAAACAATTTCACGAGGCCGTGCGTCAGAAACAAAAGGGCCATGACGATCCGGAGTACGGATAGCAGGCGTGGAGCCCATGCAGTTGCGGTGGAGAAAGGGCTAGCATTCGTTGTTGTAGAGGTCACATCGTTATCCTTTGATCAGAGTGGAATTCGTTTCGGGAGGAGTCGGTAGTGGTGAGCCAGTCGGCGACTGCAGCGGTCGTTGGAAAACCTATGCCGTGGCCGATGCCATCGGTCAGAAGAAGCTTCACGAAATGACCGGCGGCGGAAAGTCGCGCGGCGGCCTCGACGGACAGCGCCGAAGGCATCACCCGGTCGGCACGGTCGTGGACAAGAAGAAGAGAAGCGAGACGCTCCTCGGTCGGCACGACCGGCGCAGCCAGTCGACCGGCAATCGCCACCGCGCGGCCAGGGTGTAGTCCCTGCGCCACCATAGCGAGCGTCATGATCGCCCCTTGGCTAAAGCCGAGCAGAACCAGATCATCGCGCTTCAAGCTGCGGTCCTTGGCTAATCGGTCGAGTCGATCCACTAGCGACGGCAGAGCCTCAGCGACACGAAGCGGTCGATCAGCCTCGGTCACACCAGCGACAGAAAACCACTGCCGTCCGGCCCCACCCCCATCGAACGGATCGAGGCCGTCGAGCGCCAATACTTCGGCAAAACGCTCGAGCGGTGCCAGCGCGACTGCCATATCACGTGCCGAGGAACCGACACCATGCAGCGCCACAACTAAGGGCCGGCTCATGCTTCACCGCCAAATGCAAACGCATCCATCCGTAGCACACCGTGCGTGGTACTCCGATGAAGATGCTTGGAGCGCTCGTCGTTACCCGCTCCCATCGCCACAAATAGCGGCAGTAAATGTTCCTCTGTCGGGTGGTTGCGGCGCGCGTGCGGCGCACGGTCGCGGTAAGCGATCAAGTCACTCACGCGCCCCTGCTCGATCGCATCGCTCATCCACTCAGCGAACTGGTCGACCCAGTCGGGCGCAGCTGCATTCAGTGCATGAAAATATTCTCTGAAGCTCGACAGGTCGTGCGTGAAGCTCCCCGAGCCGACGATCAGGACGCCTTGGTCGCGTAGGGGCGCAAGTAACCGTCCAATTTGAAAGTGATAATCGGGGCCAAGCGCCGTTTGCACAGACAGCTGCACCACGGGGATATCCGCATCCGGATAGACGAGTCTTAAAGGCACCCACGCCCCATGATCAAGGCCGCGGGCAGCGTCACGCCGAACTGTTTGCCCCGCTCCCTCTATAATATCGGCGACACGATCGACCAACCACGTGGAGCCCGGTGCGGGATAGCGAATATCGTAAAGCTCTCGAGGAAAGCCGTGGAAGTCGTGGATGGTGTCGTTAATCGCGCCAGCGGTAACCTGGGGCGTCGCGGTTTCCCAATGGGCGGAGATAACGAGGATAGCGCGCGGACGCTCAGGCAAACGATTGGCCAGTTGCTCAAGAAAGGCGCGCGCTGGTGCATCGGTTAGGGGAAAGGTCGGCGCACCGTGGGATACGAAAAGAGACGGAAGCATAAATCACCTGTGGCTGTGCTGCTCCCCATGTTGCCCATGCGATATCGTTTATCCATTCATCAAAATCGTGAACCGAGTCTGCATTTTCGCATATTGCATTGTGTTGGCGAAGCCCGAGTGGTCGTGCAACACGGACAGTATCCAATCAACTCAGCTTGCCCGTTGCAGCAGCAGCGACGAGTTGATCCACGACATAACGTACACGTGGGCTGAGCTGGGCTTGTCGCGGCCACACGGCATGGATGTCGACCGAAACGGTAGAGAGGTCCTTCAGTACCCTTTGCAACGTGCCTCGCTCAAGATGGTCGCGGACGAGCGAGATCGGAACCTGGCATATTCCCAACCCGCCGATGGCGGCATCAACCATCGCCTCCCCGTCCCCCACCAGATGTGTGGAAGGAGGCGTGATGCGCTTTTCCAATTCGCCATCGCGCACCTGCCAGGTGAGCGGCGGTCCTTTCGGTGATCCGACGATGCAGCGATGAGACCGAATGTCCTCAAGTGTCATGGGCTCACCATGCCTCTGCAGATAGGACGGCGCTGCACAGATCACCCGCTCCTGGGTGACAAGATGTCGCGCGATCAGGTTGCCGCTGTCTTTCAGGGCGCCAAACCGGACTGCAAGATCGACATCTTCCTGCAACAGATCACTCGTCGCATCCGTGAACGTAAGGGTAAGGCTGAGTCCAGGATGTGGCTGTGAGATCTCGATGAGGATGGGCAGTAGGACACGCCGACCGAATGCAACCGGCATGTTAATATGCAGGCGACCACTGAGTACGCGATTGCTCGATGACAGCGCTGCCTGAGCAGCGGTAATTTCGTCCATCGCAGCAGCACAAGCGGCCAGATAGGCCTCACCATCGCCCGTGAGACGCATCAGGCGCGTAGTCCTGTGGAATAGCTTGAAGCCCAGCCGCTCCTCCAGCCGCGCAATGCTCTTACCGACGGCGGATTTGGTGATGCCCAGTCGCTCGGCTGCTTGGGTGAAGCTGCCCAAACGAGCAGCTGACACGAAAATGGAGACCCCAGACAAGGGATCATGACCTATCATTTGTAGCGTCCTGCTCTACTTAGAGTCGCCCCAGGGCTTGTTTATCATCAATCATTCTACAGTGTATCACCTCCTACAAGATCAGCGCGCCGGTAAAACCTTCATCGGGCGTGCCGTGAATCTCAAAAGGAGCACACCATGCCCGTCGTTCGCGTCAGCTGGTTCGAAGGTAAGAGCCATACTCAGAAAGAGACGGTCGCTGCAGAAATCACGGACAGCATCGTCCGTAACACCGGCACAGATCCGAGCTACATCTACGTTATCTTTGAAGACGTGAAGCCCAGCGACTGGGCCGGCGCCGGTAAACTGTTCGGCAGCCCTGCGGACAAGGCCACGGCCTAACAGACGCAACTCTTGATTGATCTCAAGGCACCAGCGCGCCAAAAGCGGGAAAGCGACATGACGCGCAAGACCTTGATAAGGACGTTATGCGCCTTCGTTCTTGGTGCGATGCCAGCTCAGGCCAAAGCTGAAGCCGCATTGCAGGTGCTTGGTAAGGATTTTACCTTCCCGAACAAGATCACTTCCCTTCCGTCCAAGCTGTCAGACTTCCAAGGTTTGGAGATCAATGCCTTCGTCACGACAGACGGAGTGAAATTGTCCTACTGGGAGATGGGCGCAGGCCGCCCACTCGTCTTCGTTCCCGGCTGGTCGGCGAACGGTGCCCAATACATCAACCTGCTTTATTTGCTCTCCCGGAACTATCACGTCTATGTGCTGGACCCCCGCAATCAGGGGCTCTCGCAGCACGTCGACTATGGAAGTCGCATTGCCCGCTTTTCGATGGACCTCAAAGAGTTCGGTGATCATCTCGGGCTTAAGTCAGCCGACTACGTTGGGCACTCGATGGGATCCGCTATCCTGTGGAGCTATATCGACCTATTTGGCACCACCGGGATACGCAAGATCGCGTTCGTCGACGAACCGATCTCCATCTATTCCCATAGCGACTGGTCAGAGCAGGAGCGACTTGAGGCTGGTGGCACGACCACATCGCCGGAGCGTACTGTCGCTGGTTTTACCGGCGCGGGGCCGATCAACCAGCTCGTCACCGATATGAAGCCGTTCGAGCGCGCTCAACTGACCGACTCGTCCTACTTCGTCAATTCCGAGAGCTTTTCCAAAGCGGTTGTCCATGATGACCCGATAGCTATGGGACGGGTCCTCTTCAACCACCTCATCAACGACTGGCGCGATGTGGTCCGCCGAAAGATCGACATCCCGGCCGCGCTGTTCTCAGGTGTGGAAAGCAACAACCTACCCAGCCAGCGATGGGCTGCATCAGTAATTCCGAATGCGACGCTCTACGTCTACACCTCAGCTGAACAGGGCGATCACTTTCTGATGTTCAAGAATCCGTTGAAATTTACCCAGGACCTTCGCTCGTTCCTGGAGCGCTAATCAGCGAGCGTCGCAATCGACGTCACAGGCACAGCATCTACATCTCCAGGAGAGGACGAAACTATGCGCGGCGAAATCTACTCCATCTATCACCTGTCCGTTGAGCCATCGAAATTTCCGGCATTCCAGGCGTTGATTGCGAAAATTGTCGCTGCTACGCGCGAGGAGCCGGACACGCTCACTTATGAATATGTCGCCAACGAGGATAAGACCGCCGTCCATATCGTCGAGCGCTATCGCGCCGCCGGCCTGCTTCCGCATATTGACAAGACCTTCTCGCCTTTCGCAGAGACCTTCCTGTCACTTGCCAAGATCGAAAAGCTCTACGTCTATGGCGAGCCAACAACAGAAATGCGGACAAAGCTCGATGGCTTCGGTGCTGTCTATCTGCATCCCTTCGATGGCTTCACCCGGAACTAGAGCTCGTGGGATCGCCATCTCTCAACGTAACCGTCTCCGGATCCGCGTGCATGAGGTTCCCTCGCTTAACGCGCATGAAAGATTGAGATGAACAGAACGATGAAGGCGGTCGTGATATACGCGGCAGGTGGTCCAGAGGTACTGAAGATCGAGGAACGACCAGTCCCGATTGCTGGTGCTGGCCAAGTGTTGATCAGAGTGGAAGCGTTTGGACTTAATCGCTCTGAATTGTTTACCCGCCAGGGTCACTCACCAAACGTGTTGTTTCCCCGAGTCCTTGGCATCGAGGCGACGGGTACCGTCGCCGACGCCCCCGGTGGTGAGTTCGCTGTGGGCGAAAAAGTTGCCACCGTCATGGGAGGGCTAGGCCGCGCCTTCGACGGCAGCTACGCAGAATACACGCTGGTCCCGGTCGGAAATGTAAGGGCCTTCGTCAGCGACATGCCTTGGATGCAACTGGGGGCATTGCCGGAGATGCTCCAAACGGCTTGGGGCGCTCTATTTCGTTCGCTCCGAATCCGGCCCGGCGAACGGCTGCTGATCCGAGGCGGCAGCACATCGGTCGGCCTCGCGGCTGCGGCGATCGCCAAAACTCACGGAGTTGAGGTGGCAGGAACCTCGCGCCGGATCGCGGGCGAGCGTTTGATCCGGAAGAATGGTGCCGATCGCTTCTTTCTCGACGATGGGACGATTGCCGAACGTGTCAGACGTGATTGGGATGGCGGAGCCGATAAGGTTCTAGAGCTCATTGGCACGACAACACTCGCCGATTCCATCGCAGCAATACGCGAACCGGGTACCGTCTGCATGGCGGGGATGGTTGGCAACCAGTGGTCGTTTCAAAACTTCGCACCGATGGATGTGATCCCCACCGCCGTCTCGCTCACCACCTATTCGGGTGGCGTCGAAGACTTCACGGCAATGCCGCTGCAAGATTTGATCGATCGGGTCGCTGCTGGATCGCTGCCAGTGGCGATCGGCCGCGTGTTTCAGTTGGATGACATCGTTCAAGCGCATCGCGTTATGGAAAACAATGAGGCGGGCGGAAAGATCGTCGTACTCACTCGCTGATCTCAGCATTGGCAAGATCGGCGTGTTAGCCAAGCTGTTCTTCGGTGAGGGAGTAAGCTGCTCAGCCAACGCTGAGCAGCTTCGGGATGCCTTGGTGCGGCGCTCCACAATCAAACAAGACAATAATTCTCTGCATTCAAGACCTCACTAATATTCAACTACAAACTTCGTACATTCTTGGAGCATTGAAATGAAAATACTCTCCATCTGCGGACTGGCGACGTTCGCAAGCGCACTGCTCGGAGTTATAGTTCCGGTCGCAGCCAAGCCCGAGCCTCGCCCGGGCGATTTCCGCCTATCGCGCGTGTCGTTGCAGCAAAGCACCTATCGGGGGCAAGCCGCATTTGAACTAAAGATGCCATCCTCGGCTTACCAAGATCCAGCAAAGGAGAAACTCAGCGACCGCAATTTCATGGCATGGCTGCCGGTTGATTTTCAGAATGGAGAAATTGATGTGGAGGTCGCAAGCGAACTCGCACAAGATGCACCAGATTATGCGAGAGGCTTTGTCGGCCTGACTTTCCGCATAGACAATGAAGGGCGCTTTGAAAGCATTTACCTTCGTCCAACGAATAGCGTCGCCAGCGACCAGGTTCGACGCAATCACAGCATCCAGTATGTCGCTTATCCCGACTTCCGTTTCGATCGGTTGCGAAAGGAATTTCCAGAGAAATATGAAACCTATGCGGATATCGCGACTGGTCGCTGGATCCACATGCGACTTGTGGTCGAAGGCAATCACGCAAGCCTCTATCTCGACGGGAAACTCCAGCCTGCCCTTCTCGTTAGCGACCTAAAGCTCGGGCCCAACCAGCGCGGTGGTGTCGGTGTCTGGCTTGAGTCCGGAACAATTGCGCACTTCCGAAATCTCCGTATCACTCACGCGCGCTGACCTCACGGCCTTAACGATAAAGGCCAACAAAATTTGCCTTTGCACGAAGAGCGGAGCTCTTAGCTCCGCTCTTCCAAACGAATAATCAGATAAACGAAACGCCAATCGTACCGAGCGGGCCATAATCGACTGAAATCACATCACCGCGGGCAATATCGACCGGCCTCGTGAAAGACCCTGCGAGAACAATCTGTCCCTTCAACAGTTTCGCATCGACGTCGTGAAGCTTGTTCACCAGCCACGCGATTCCCGCGGCAGGGTGTCCCATGATGGCGGCCGAGACCCCGGATTCCTCGATGATCCCGTTCTGCGAAAGAGTCGCACCAACCCAACGGATATCGACATCAAACGGCCGGATCGTGCGACCGCCGAGGACGATGGCGCCGAAGGCCGCATTGTCAGCGATCGTATCGACAATGGCGCGAGGCACTTCTGTCCGGTAGTCGATGATCTCGAGTGCCGGAACGACAAACTCCGTCGCGCGGAGAACGTCATGAATACGGACGCCGGGGCCGCCGAGGTCCTCGCCCATGACGAACGCGAGTTCCACTTCGAGCCTCGGCTTGATGAAGCGACTCGTCGGGATTTTCGCTCCATCATTGAAAAGTGCATCGTCAAGAATGCGACCATAGTCCGGCTCGGTCATCTTTGACGCAAGCTGCATCGCGCGCGAGGTCAGCCCGATCTTGTGACCGACAACACGCGCACCCTTTGCGATCCGTTGCTCCGCCCAGAGATCCTGGACACGGTAAGCGTCCGCTATTTCCATAGCGGGAAAGGTTTTGCTGAGTTGCGGTACAGGTTTGCCTTCCCGTTCGGCGCGCAAAATTTCTTCGGCGCCCTGGCGGCGCTCGTCTTCGTTCAACATCTGGTCGTTCCTTGGTTGTAATTGAAGTTATAGCAGTGCTACCGGCCGGACCGGAGAGCCGGTGGCTCCGCTGATTCGGACCGGCAATGCGACGAATGCGAAAGCTCCCCGGGCCTGACGGCCAAGCTCTTCCAGTTCGAGGTTTTCGATGATGTGAATGCCGTTCTGGGCAATGAGGATCATATGCACTTCGAGCGTGATATTGTGGTGGTTCATCACTTCGAACGCCGAGGTATCCGAGCCGACGGAGAACGGGCGACGCTCGGCCAACCAACGCCCCGCGGCGACGCCCGGCCCCGGAGCACCGGCTGAATTCAACCCGAGGTAACGAGGAGAATCCGACCAGTAAGCGGCCCAGCCCGTCCGGACGAGCACGACGTCGCCTGCCATCACTGACGCGCCAGAAGCAGCCTGAGCCGCTTCCAGATCTGCCACCGTGATTTCATAGGCTGGTTCAAGAGCATCCACGCCGCGCGTGCGTGCAACATCCAGTAAAACACCACGTCGGAAGATCGGATCGATTGTCTCGGCGCCATGAACCTTGAACAGATCAGTGCCGGCCTGCTCGTCTGCGGCAATGTGCTTGCCGTAGAGGGCACCATGTTCGGAAACGTGGCAGAGCGCGTCGATATGCGTCGACGAATGCGTGCTCGTGACCATCAACTCGTTGGAGGAGGAGTGCCCGCAGCCACGCAGCACGTCCCCATGACGGTTGTTCAGCGTGATGTGAAACGGCGGGTGCGCCGGATGAATCGGCATACCCTTTTGCATTGGGTGACTGAGGTCGATCTGTCGGGCATGAGCGGTGGAGCGTAGCCAGGAATCGACGCGGAACTCCGTTGCATGAAGTGGGGTCGCTATATTCATTGAAGCGCATCTCCTTTTGTCTCACGCAGGAAAAACAGAACGATAAGTCCGGCCAGCACGTAAAACCCCGCCGTGCAGGCAAGCGCTCCGCCCAGGCCAAAACTTGTCGCGAGGAAGCCAACCGCGGCTGGTGCCAGAGCGCTGACAGCGCGGCCGGAATTGTAGATAAAGCCTTGTGCTGTCGCCCGGACATTGGTCGGAAACAGTTCGGCGAAGGTCGGCGCGAAACCGCTGTAAAAACCGGTCCCAACAAAGGCAACGATCGGACCGAAAATGAGCAACGTGGTCGGTGTCGTCATCTGTGTGTAGAACGGCACGGCAAGCGCGGAGAGCATAAAGTAAAGGATGAAGGCCGCCTTGCGGCCAAGCCAATCCGCAACGTATCCGAAAGAGATAAAGCCAAGTGCAGCACCGACCTGCATGACAATGATCCACGTCGTCGATTTGACCAGATCCAATCCGGGGCCGCCATTGGCAACAGGCGTCGCGAGCCAGGTTGGAATCCAGGTGAACAATCCCCAGTATCCGCACATGGCAGCGGACGTGAACGCGAAGCCGACAAGCGTGCTGCGACCATGCTGGCCGAACAGCATCCGAACGGTGGCGCCGATCGACAGTCGCTCAGTCTGCTGTTTCCAGATTTCCGGCTCCGGCGTGTGACGGCGAATCCAGAATGCTAGCAATGCCGGCGCAACACCGAAGAAGAACACGCCGCGCCATCCCACCAGCGGAATAAAGATGGCGGACACCAGAGCCGCCAAAGCGTAACCGGACGCAAAGGCGCTCTGGACCCAAGCCATAACCTTGCCACGGTGATGAGCCGGCCATGTCTCCGTGATCAGCGCCGCCCCCGCCGACCACTCTCCGCCGACACCGAGACCGACGACAATGCGGAACAGCAGAAGCTGGGTGACGCTCTGTGAGAGGCCGCAAAGCATCGTGCCGATCGAGTAACACAGGATAGACAGCACCATGGAACGGGTGCGCCCAATCCGGTCGGCAAGAAAGCCAAAGACCAGTCCGCCGACTGCCGTTGCCACCAGACTGGCCGAGGCGATCATTCCCGCAGTCGAGCGGTCCATGCCAAGTTCAGCACTGATATGGCTAAGCAGCATCGCAAACAGCAGCAGATCCATGATATCCAGCGCCCAGCCGAGATAAGAGGACCAGAAAGTTTGCCACTGAGCTTTGGTCGCGCCGACATACCATCGGCCGCCCAAAGACGCAGTTGGAGCCGCAATTGTTTCTACACTCATGGCAATCCTCCCCATTTTATGTTTGTTCTTGGTTACGCCGCTGAGCGCGGGCTTTTTTTTGCAACGCCGAAGCATCACATGACCGCAGCCAGGCAGCGATGCATGCATCCAACGTTACCGATTTCATAGGAAGGTGCCGCCGTGGCTGCAATTGACCAATTCTCAAGTGCGTTGTGAGCAGCGTTGACATGCCAACGTACATCGCTCCTGTTGGAGTGAAATGGCGATTTGGCGCAGTCCTGGGTGAAATATGACAGCCTCGTACCGATCGCTTCCATCCATTCAGGCGCTACGCTGCTTTGAGACTACCGCGCGCCTCGGCAGCTTCACCCTGGCGGCCGAAGAGATGTGCATTACGCATAGCGCGATCAGCCATCAGATACGCGGTTTGGAGGAAATGATCGGGCAGCCGCTGTTCGTGCGGCAGGGCAACCGGATGGCTCTCACCGACGTTGGGCGCACGCTTGCCATAGAGACGCGGCGGGCATTGGACTATCTCAGTCAAGCCTACTCAGTTGCACATGTCGATACGGCCGCGCGCCCACAAACGCTTAATCTGGCGGCGCAAACCGGTTTGATCGAACATTGGTTGTTGCCGCGCCTCGCAAACTTCCGGGGCGCCCTCGGCGACATTGGCTTGCGCCTGTCCAGCCTCTCCGATCTCTCCGAGAATTGTCCAGACGACGTCGATATGGCGCTGGTCTACGGCACTGGTGATGTGCCTGGCATGATCTCGGAAAAGATCAAAGACGAGGAAGTTTTCCCCGTCTGCAGTCCCGCGTTTCTCGCACAACATCCGGATTTTTCGCTGCAGCGCATGAATGAAGTGCCGCTGCTATTGCATTCACGCGTGACCTGGAACCTGTGGCTTGAGAAGGCAGATTTGCCGATCGTCTATCCGCGTCAATCCATTTTGCTGGACGACATCGCTCTCACCATACGGGGCGCGCTCAATGGCCAGGGAGTAGCTATGGCCCGCTCGCTGCTGGTCGAAGATTATCTTCGGCGCGGCGAACTCGTTCGCCTGTTTGATCTCTCCGTTCCAGGCGTGTTCAGCTACTATCTCGCATGGCGCTCTAAGGGGACAAAAGAGCATTTTGCTGCGTCTGCCAACTGGATCATCCAAGCAATTAAGTTCGGCACCGCCTGAAAACACGCCCAGCTTTGGAGCGACAGCGCTGCGAGTTACTGAGCCAGCAAGCTCTTTTCTGTCGGTGGCCCACCAAAGGTCGTCGAAGAAGCAGATCGCCCTTCGGTCGTCAGATCGGGCATACCAGTAGGAGCCTATGGCTGCCGGCATTTGCAAACAGCCATACCCATAAGGCTTTGGCTACCAGCGCTCTTTGGGGATTATGCGCTCCATTGATCCATTGGGATCTGCCCGGTCTTTGACATTTTGGATCGTGCCCTGCGACGGCAGCGGTCCCGCACTGGGCGGCCTCACACGCTCGAAACGTTTAAGGATTATTATCCCAATATCGCATATCAAATTCATGAACTAAACGGCGTTCGTACCGTCCTTGGAGCGTCAATATACTGCAGCGTATCGTCTCTTCAGGCAGACTGCGGTTGAACGGCCAGCTCAAGCGCCGCCTCCTTTGACGGCAACTTCAATGTTACTATCTGCCGAAGTCCGGTGGGCGGCCTATTGCTAATTGTCAGCGTGCCGCCTTGCCGTTCGATGATTTCCTTCGCAATGGCAAGGCCAAGACCAGCGCCGGGGATAAGTTGACGGCGCGCTGGATCGACGCGAAAGAATGGCTCGAAAGCGCTGGACAAACTCTCTTCGGGTATGCCTGGCCCAGTATCGTCTATTATTATTTGAACGACACCTTCTTCCAGACGGGCTTCGACCATCGCGCCGCCTCCGTGCGTCGCGGCGTTAATAACCAAATTCCTCAGTGCTCTTGTAAGAGCAAGCGGAGAGGCCTGGACGATTGCACTGGAAACGGTCTTCACTTCCACCGGCAGCTTGATCGAGATAACGTCGCCGCATACCTTCCTCACAAGCTCGTCAACCCGAACCAACTCATTGCCTTTGCTGACCGTCTCTTCGCGGACAAGTTGAATGGCGCTATCCGCGATCCGATCCAATTCATCTAAATCGTGTAACCAGTCGGCGCGTTCATCTTCGCCCAAGAACTCCGCGCGGATTCGCATTCGGGTCATGGGCGTTCGAAAATCATGACTCGCCGCGGCGACAAGCCTCATCTTGCTATCAATTAGCCTTTTGAAGCTATCGCCCATTCTATTCAGGGCACGGGCCGTGGCCTTGATTTCGGCAGCCCCCTCTTCCGGAACCCGCGAAAGGGTTCCATCCGCCAACACAGCCTGCGCCATTGCTTCTAAAAATCTGAGCTGCTTCGTCGCTTGATAAGCCGCGAAAAACGCTACGACCAACACACCCGCTGTGATTAGACCAATGTATCCAGCCACTCCGTACCAGACGTGTGCAGGTAGTGTATTATCGGGAAATGGCCAAGTGATATGACCCGCCCCGAAATCGACCGAAGCAACTCTCGTTCCGGATGGCGAATCAACGACAGCGACTTCGTACGGAACACCAGCCTTCTTGAATGAATCCTGAAGCTCGATAGTCTCCCTTTCAATCGGAGCGCCTTCAATTGGCTCCTTACTCAAATGAAAAACAGCAGAAGACCCATCGAATGTTAACGAAGACGCAAGCCTACTAATACGATGCGTGAACTCGGATCGAAAGTTTTTGTCCACAAGATCTGCAACCAAGTAAGACATCACCAACGTTGAAATGCACACGACGCACAGCATCGAGACCGCCAACATAACTGCGACACGAACTCTAATGTAGTTCATGGCCCAACTCCAACGGTCTCTACTCGCGCGCAGAAAAGGTAGCCACCGTTTCTCACTGTACTGATAATTTGATTTTTTTCATTGTCGCCGAGCTTCTTGCGAAGTCTACTCATGAGAACATCAATAGAGCGATCGAGGCTATCATTCGCGCGACGTTTCGTAAGTTCGACTAACTGATCTCGCGATAGCAATCGACCTGGCCGGCGCACCAAAATGAGAAGCAACTCAAATTCTGAGGATGTGAGCTCCAACGGCTTTCCTAGCCCGTCCAGAACCAAGCGCCTCGCTGGTTGAAGCTTGAATCCGAAAAATTGATACTCAAGAACGCGGGATATTTCGACGTCCTGACTCATCTTCCTGCGGAGAACCGCGCGAATTCTCGCGAGGAGCTCTCTGGGATTGAACGGCTTGCCTAAATAGTCATCCGCACCGATCTCAAGACCAATTATTCGATCAACGTCTTCCTTCAGGGCAGTGAGCAGGATGATGGGCGTCCTCGCTTCATCTCGCCGCAAATTTCGACAAATATCCAAACCAGACCCATCTGGAAGAAGGACGTCGAGCACGATTAAGTCGAAGTCGTGACTTAGAAGCGCCTCCCTCATCGTCCGCTGATCTGATGCAATCGATACATGGAATCCCTGCTCAGTTAGATAGCGCCCCAAGAGCTTTCGCGTCTCCAAATCATCATCGACAATGAGAATATGAGATGTATCCTGCATCATATAAACATAGCCAAATTGTTTCGGAGATACAAAACGAGAGAAGTGACAGCGTACGCCGTCGAAGTTATGCTTACTGCGTCGAGGCAACCGGCTTCGCGTCATCGTTCCATTCTGGCGGTGCTCCCATTTTACCGCCGACAAGCGCGGGCAGACCACTTCGCCCAAAAGCGTCGCACGCCGCATACTTCGGTTTTCCACCGAGCGACGATTGCATTCGCTGCGCACTAGGGAGTGATAGGGTCTTCTTGAACGGACTCTCAGCGGTGACCAGTAGCTTACTGAAGTCTGTGCCAAACTCACTCGCAAGATCGTAAGCATCGCCCGACGCGGCAACTCGAGGGGTACTGGTTATGAAGTCCGCACCTCGAGCCCAAACGAACGCCGCCTTCTGTCGTCCGTTGGTGTCCTTTGCCTCGCCTTCGACGGATAAGCTGCCCATGCCAAAAGGTATTCGCGGCACAGGAATTGGCATGCCCCCGCTAATGAAATTCGGTGCGATGGACGCAACTTTCGAAGCACCGGCCAAACCGGCGTCGGTTACCGTTACGTGAGTAATCGTCACATGGACACTTAGGTCGGCGGCCTCTCCCGTCGGCACCACTTGAAATCGATCACTCAATCCAAAGCACAACGATCGATCAACTGCGTTTGCGATCACTCGCCGCTGCTTTTCTGACAATTCAGCTTTTAGAGCTAAGCTAGAGAAGGTCGTCGGCACGATACGAATGCTCCTCGCGGCCAAAACACCTGCTTTGTCAACGTAAAGCTTCGATTTCGTCGTCACACCATCTTCCGGCTTGAGATCGTTGTACGCGACCAGCGAGCCGGACGTCTCGAGCGGCGCGGTCGCACAACCCGATAGCGTAATCCATAGTCCAAGTGGCCCGCACACCTTTGCTGCCAAGCGGATCATTCGGATGTTCATAACATGCCCCCAAAATCAGATGGGGAACAATTAGCGAAACAGATTGTCGAACAAATTTCAGAATTGGGTGGAAATATTACCGAATGTTGCAATGACCTCAGCGTTTATTGATATGAGTGGGCTGTGACCTGCTAGTCATTTTGTCACAGAGCGAGCATACCAACTGAATTTGATGCGTCTCCATACTCTCAAACCTTCTGTATGGCTCTTATAGATTACTGCGCGACTTCCCGTAACGCGCGGCTGCAATACTCAGCAACATTCACGACCCTATCTGTCATTTTCTGCAATCTATGCGCCCCCCTCTTCCGCTAGCCTGTTGATGGCATGCTCGGAGAGAAGCAGTGAAAATTCTAGCAGCGAGCGAGAATCGCCAGGCCTCTGGGGAAACCTGCCGGAGCGCGCGTATCGCCTACCATGAAGTAAAATCTATTTTTCGATATCGGATCTGCGCAGGTCGAGAGCCGGTTTTCAAACAAGCATCCAGCTTGCTTAGCAAGCATACTGACATTGCGATTGCGCCCACGCCGACTGCGTGTTCACCCCCTTCTGTCCGAAGCGCAGCGAACAATCACAAATCTGATGAGTAAACCATTGCCTGCTCGACAGAAAGCCAAGTTAATGAACGCCGTTCTCAGATCAACTAGCGTCCTCGTTATGATTCTAGGCTACGGCCTGCTCCGATCGCCGGTCATGGCCGAAGAAGCGCGTACGCCAGTTAAGTCACCTCTTGTACCAGTGGTTAGCGTCGTCGAAGCTGTCAAACGCGAAATCGTGGAGAACTTGGTGATCACCGGTACTCTGGTTCCCAGAGACGAGATTCTGGTAACACCAGAGATCGATGGCTATCGCGTCGTCGAAGTTCTCGCCGAAGAGGGCATGCACGTCGAGCGCGGACAGGTTCTCGCCCGTCTAGCTCGTGACCTTGTCGATCGGCAACTTGCTCAGCAAGAAGCACTCGTTGACAAGGCCGCTGCCGCGGTGCCACAGGCTGAAAATAGTATCGAGCAGGCCGAAGCTGCAGAAATAGAGGCGCGTCTCGGATTTGAGCGTGCAAAGCAACTCATGCAGACCGGCAATACAACTGCGGTGACAATTGAAGCACGCACATCGGCCCAGCGACAAGCTGCAGGAAAATTGGCGTTTGCTCGAAATGGATTGGTCAGCGCTAAGGCCGATCTGGAGCAAGCCAAGGCCGTTCGCGATGAGCTAATTTTACGACTCGCTCGGACCGAGATCCGAGCTCCTGAGGCGGGCATCATCAACCGCCGTACAGCCCGCGTTGGATTGTCTGCATCCTCATCCGCCGAGCCTCTGTTCCGGCTAATCGCGCGGGGAGAGATCGAGCTCGAAGGAGAAGTGATCGAAACAAAATTGCCTTTGCTTAACGTTGGCAATCCCGCCTGGATAGAGCTCGGAGACGGAGACCGCATACAAGGTAGCGTGCGCGTGGTGTATCCAGAAGTCGAGAAGGCCTCCAGGTTAGGGAAAGTTCGGATCAGACTGGACGCAGATACACGCCTTCGAATCGGCAGTTTCGCAAAGGGCGGCGTTGAAATTGCACGTGCTCGCGGAGTAACCATTCCTCAGTCATCTGTCGTCCGTCGCGGCAACCGAAATGCTAGCGTCCTCGTTGTATCCAACGGAATCGTGCAGAGACGCGAAGTACGCAGCGGCTTGGCCGACGACCACGACCTCGAAATCCGTGCTGGGCTTGCGGAGGGTGAAGCGGTCGTCATGCGCGCCGGTAGCTTCCTTCGGGATGGTGATCGCGTGCGTGCCATTCTCGCCAAACGAACCGCCACGGCAGCGAACGGGGCGAGATCGGCAGATGAGACTATCGCACCCTAAAGGCGCTTCTCCTTTTTTGTCTCCTTTCATATTAGCACGGGGCTGCGCCGATGCGCCTGAACATTTCTGCCTGGGCGATACGTAAACCAATCGCACCGCTCGTCCTCTTCGTCGTATTGATGGTGCTGGGCCTCGTTAGCTTTCGGGGACTGGCCGTCACCCGTATGCCGAACGTCGATGTACCGATCGTATCAGTGGCAATCACCCAGCCTGGTACCGCGCCATCCGAACTTCAAACCCAGGTAACTAAGTGGGTGGAAGATTCGATTGCCGGCATCCGCGGCGTTAAACACATCACCTCCATAATCACCGAAGGATCTTCGGTCACCACCGTCGAATTTCGTTTGGAGGTAAATGCGGACCGTGCGGTCAACGATGTAAAGGATGCGGTATCTAGAATCCGTATCAATCTCCCACGCACCATTGATGAACCTGTGATCAGTCGCGTCGAGATCAGAGGACTACCAATTTTGGTGTACGCGGTGAAGGCGCCCGCGATGACCCCAGCCGAGCTGTCATGGTTCGTCGAGGACAACATTTCCCGCAATTTGCAGGGAGTGAATGGCGTAGGTAGCGTGGAACGCGTTGGCGGCGCCTCCCGCGAAATCCGCGTTGCCCTCAAACCCGACAGGCTGCTGGCGCTCGCGATTACTGCCGCCGACGTTAACAGACAACTGCGCCTCACATCAGCGGATATGGCGGGCGGACGGGGGGAAGTCGGCGGACGCGAGCAATCGATCCGGACGCTCGCTTCCGCGCGCACCATCGGCGATCTGAAGGCTACGTCCATCGTACTGCCTGGCGGCCGCAAAGTCCGTCTCGAAGACCTTGCCGAGGTAACGGACACCATAGAGGAACTGCGCACCTTCGCTCGATTCAACGGAGAACCGGTCGTTGCGTTCGCGGTATCTCGCGGTAGTGGTGCTAGCGATGCAGAGGTCGCCGCAGGCGTCGAAATGCGCGTGACCGAATTTCAATCTAAACATCCTGAGATGACATTTCAAAGGATCGATTCGTCGGTTTCTGCGACCACCGGTAGCTATGAATCTGCCATGCACACCCTGATCGAAGGCGCGATCCTTGCCGTCCTAGTGGTCTTTTTGTTCCTGCGCGACTGGCGAGCTACAGCTATCGCCGCCATCGCGCTGCCACTCTCCGTATTCCCGACATTCTGGGCCATGGACTTGCTGGGCTTTACGCTCAATAGCGTGAGCCTCCTTGCGATTACGCTGGTTACGGGAATACTGGTTGATGATGCCATCGTAGAGATCGAGAACATCGTCCGACATATACGACTGGGAAAGTCACCCTATCGAGCGGCATTGGACGGGGCCGATGAGATCGGCCTCGCCGTAATTGCCATCACCGCTACACTCATCGCAGTATTTGCACCTGTTTCCTTCATGAGTGGCATAGCCGGACGATACTTTGTTCAGTTCGGTCTGACGATCGCTATATCGGTGTTCATGTCACTTCTCGTTGCACGACTTATCACACCAGTGCTCGCCGCTTTCTTTTTAAGCGATCAGCCGCACCGTCAAGAGCGGGACGGTTGGCTGATGCATGTTTACGGAATGCTCGTCAGTTGGTCCGTGCGGCATCGTCTCATCACACTCTTCGTCGGGCTTGGACTGTTTGCCGCCTCACTTGCGGCGGCCAAGTTGTTGCCGTCCGGCTTTGTGCCTAGACAAGACGACGCACGAACGCTCTTCACGGTCGAACTCGCACCCGGCGCGAGACTCGCCGATACCGTCGCTGTTACGGATCGTATCGTCGCTCGCGTAAGATCACTCCCGGAAGTTACATCCGTATTTGTCGAAGGCGGGAGGCAAGCGGGTGGCAAAAAAGAGACGCGGCTCGCGATACTCACGATCAATCTGACACCCAAGAACGAGCGCTCTCTCAAACAGAATGAAATCGAGAAGGAAATAACAGCGCTCATCGCCAGAGAGCCGGACATCCGGTCTTGGAAGCTCCGTGACAGTGGCCAGCGCGATCTCTCTGTAGTCGTCGCCGGTCCAGACACCGAGGTGGTCACCGACATCGCCTCGAGGCTACAGCGGGATATGTCTGCGATCCCTCATCTCATCGCGGTATTGTCGACGGCCCCCTTGAACCGCACAGAGATTCGTATCCGGCCAAGAGAGGGGTTGGCAGCAGACCTCGGTGTTTCGACCGATGCAATCGCCGAAACTGTCCGCGTAGGGACGATCGGCGACGTGGGCATGAACCTAGCAAAATTCACTACTGAAGGTCGTCAAATTCCGATCCGCGTTCAACTACCTACAAGCGCGCGAGGATCGATTTCGGGTTTGGATAACCTCAAGGTACCGGCAAAAGACGGCACTGCTGTCCCCTTGGCGACCGTGGCCGACGTAGAACTCGATGAGGGTCCGGGTGCGATCGAACGGTACGACCGTACGGTACGCGTTGCCGTAGAAGCAAACATGGAAGGTTCCGACGCGTTAGGCTCCCTGCTTCAACAGGTGATGGCTACACCGACCGCACGCGATCTTCCGCCTGGTGTGAGTATCAAGCAGAGCGGAGATGCAGAGGTCATGGCAGAGGTCTTCGAGGGGTTCATGCTCGCGATCGGCGCAGGGATCTTGATGGTCTATGCCGTCTTGGTGCTGCTATTCGGATCATTCCTGCAGCCCTTGACTATTCTCTTTTCTCTTCCGCTGTCGATTGGCGGAGCTATTCTCGGTCTCCTGCTTATGAATATGCCGATTTCATTGCCGGTCGTCATCGGGATTCTGATGCTGATGGGGCTAGTCACAAAAAATGCAATCATGCTCGTTGATTTCGCCGTCGAAGAGATGAGCAAGGGCGTCGACCCGACCACCGCCATCGTAGACGCGGGGCGTAAGAGAGCACGCCCTATCGTCATGACAACGATCGCAATGGCTGCAGGCATGGTGCCTTCCGCGATGGCGCTTGGCGTAGGAGGGGAATTTCGGGCGCCCATGGCGGTCGCCGTAATCGGTGGCCTAATCGTATCCACCCTACTCTCTCTCGTGTTCGTGCCGGCGGTCTTCTTGCTCGTAGATAGCCTAAATCAAACTCTCTCTCACCTGCTTGGCCGTTTCGTTGGCAAGCGCGACGAGCCTGAAGCTCCGATAACCCCGCGCGCGTAGGAACTCGGCTCTGCCCGGTTCAGACTTTCTCCGACCATAGGCAGTTGAAGCACGAACGATTGGAGTTGGCGCCGCTCTTCTTCGGATTGCTAATTGGGGCCTTAGCACCGCGTTCTCGTTGTCATCGTGCCACGTGCATCGGAGCGCTGGGGGACGCGACCCATCTCTAAAAATGGTTTATAAACTAGAAAATCGATCGTTCGGTCACGCAAGCCCGATAGCGGGCGCATGTTCGCGATACTCTCACCATAAACGATAGCCGCGGTCACCGGGTCAAGCTTCTCACTGTCAGGGTGTCAGAGTCTTCCGCAAGGCTGCGACGTCCTTTGTCTCAATGGCCGACGCGGCATTGCCCCAACTGTTGCGCACATAGGTCAGCACCGCTGCGATCTCCTGGTCGCCAAGATTCCAGGCGAAGGACGGCATGGCCGGACCTGTCGGAGCGGCCTCGGTGGCTCCTGCCCGGTTTCCCGCCAGCACGACGCGAATGAGCGAGGTCGGATCGTCCCCATTGACGAGCGGGGTCTGTGCGAGGCGCGGAAAGAGCTTCGGCACTCCGGCCCCGCTCGACAGATGGCAGCCCATGCAGCGATCGGCGAAAATCGCCTGTCCCGCCACCATGCGCTTGTCCGCTGCAGGAATCGGCTGCGGTGCCCTGGCCTCCCCGTTGCGCCCCTCCTTGAGATAGAGCGCGACCGCCTTCAGATCGGTATCTGTCCAGTGCTGAGAGGATTTTTCCACCATCTCCGCCATCGGCCCCGACGCGATGTCGAAGCGGTTGGCACCGGTCTTGAGATAAGCAACGATATCGTCAGTGCTCCAGGCACCGATGCCCTTCTGCGGATCGGCGGTGATGTTGGGCGCAAACCAACCCTGGAGCGTCGCGCCCTCGAGGAACTGGCCGCTCTTGTCGCCGCCGATCAGGTTCTTGGGCGTGTGGCAGGTGCCGCAATGGCCAAGCCCTTCGACGATATAGGCGCCTCTGTTCCACTCCGGTGATTTCTTTGGATCGGGCTTGAACTCGCCCGCGGAGAAATTGATCAGGTTCCAACCGATCAGGCTGGTGCGGATATTGAATGGAAACGGCAGTTGGTTCGGCTCGACCTTGTTCTTCGCAGGCTCGATGGTCTGCAGATAGGCCCAGATCGCGGCGTTATCCTCCTTCGTCACCTTGGTGAAGGTGGTGAAGGGCATGCCACCGTAGAGATGGTAGCCGCCCTTGCCGATCCCTTCCGACATCACCCGCTGGAAATCACCCAGTGTCATCGTGCCGATACCGGTCTCGGGGTCTGGCGTAATGTTGGGTGCGACCAGATTGCCGAACGGCGTCTTGAGTACCACGCCGCCTGCAAAGGCCGGCAGGCCTGGTGCGGTATGACACGCACCACAGTCTCCCAATGTCGCGAGATAACGGCCGCGCGCGACCTGTGAGAACAAGGCATCGCCGGTGTCCTGAGCACTGGCCGACATGCCCGAGACCAAGAGGATTGCGGCTGCAGCTCCACCGAGGCGGCTGGAAAGGAACGTCCTCATGCACTCACCAACGGGCCGGGATTCTTGAGATAGAGCTTGCGGATTGCGTCCGCTGCCTTGAAGGCGAGCGCGCCAACTGTTCCGGTCGGATTGTAGCCGGGGTTCTGCGGGAAGGCCGAGGCGCCAACGACGAAGAGATTCGGCACGTCCCAGCTCTGCAGATATTTGTTGACCGCACTGGTCTTCGGATCCGCTCCCATGACGAAGCCGCCCACCACATGCGAGGACTGGTAAGGGCCGGTATTCCAATGGCCGGTCATTGGCCTGGCCACGATCTCACGCGGATTCATCGACCGCGCGATCTCGGCGACCTTGCCGGTGCAGTATTGCGACATCTTCAGGTCGTTCTGCGAGAAGTCGAAGGTGATGCGCAGCAGCGGGCGGCCGAGGCGGTCCGTATAAGTCGGATCGAGCGAGAGATAGTTGGTGTGCGTCGTGTAGCTCGACGCCTCACAGCCGATCGACATGGCGCTGAGATAGTTCTTGACCGTCTGGCGCTTCCATTCGGAGCCCCATGTCGGCGTCCCCGGCGGCGTCGGCCGGTAGCCAATCGGCGCCGCGCCGATCGGCGTCACCCTGATGCTGCCGCCGCCGAAGAAGCCGAGACCGGAATGGTCGAAATTGTCGTTGTTGAACTCGTCGATCCCCATGCCGAGCGCGCCGGCGCCAATGAAGGGATTGAAGTTCTTGTCGTCGAAGAAAAGCTGCACGCTGTTGGCGGTCTGATAGGCGTAGTTGCGCCCTGTCGTCCCCACATTGGTCGCAGGATCATAGGGCGTGCCGACGCCCGACAGCAGCATCAATCGCACGTTCTCGAAGGTGAAGGCCGTGACGATAACGAGATCGGCCGGCTGCTCCCATTCCTTGCCGGAAGTGTCGATATAGACGATGCCCGTCGCACGTTTACCCGAAGGATCGAGCGTGACACGCAGAACCTCGGAGTTCGTTTGCACCCGGAAGTTCGATTTGCGCACCAGAGCAGGCAAGACCGTGGTGATCGCGCTGGCCTTGGAATAGTTGGCGCAGCCGTAATTGGTGCAGAAGCCGCAGAAAGTGCACGGCCCCATCGTGACGCCGAGTGAGTTGGTATAGGGCTCCGAAATCAGTGCAGATGGAACCGGGAACGGTTTGTAGCCGAGATTCCGCGCGGCCTCGGCGAACAGCGTCGGGCCGTAAGGCTGCCGCAACGGGCGCGTCGGGTATTCTTCCGAGCGCGGGCCCTCGAACGGATTGCCGCCCTGCTGGATCTGACCTTTCAGATTGCCCGCCTTGCCCGAGAGCCCGGCAACGCGATCGAAAGCCGTGTAATGCGGCTCCATCTCGGCCCAGTCGGTGCCCCAGTCCTGCAGTGCCAGCTCTTCGGGAATGGCGCTCGCGCCATACTTCTCGGTCAGGTGCGAGCGCAGCCGGAAGTCCTCCGGCTGGAAGCGGAAGGTAATGCCGGCCCAATGATTACCCGCACCGCCCGTGCCGTTGCCGGGGTGGAACGAGCCCCAACTACGCATTGGCAACGCCGTCTGCGAGGGGTTGTTGCGCGCCGTGACAGTATTCTGCGCCGTCTGGAGCATCAGTTCCTGACGCTGGTTGTAGCGCAGTTCGTCGGGCGCCGATGCGATGTTGAAGTCGCGGGCCGTATCGCGCCATGGCCCGCGTTCAAAGGCGATAACATCGAGACCTTGATCGGTCAGTTCATTGGCGATGATCGAGCCGGCCCAGCCGAGTCCGACCACCACGACATCCGTCGATGGGAGCTTCGTGGTCATCGGTTCAATCCTTCACACGCCATTCGGGGCGCCCGGCAATGCTGAGCGGAGGCAAATCCAGCTTCTGGTTATGCTTGTCGATATAGTCGCGGTAATCGTAACGCGCGCCCGGAAAGCCGAGCATCTTCCACGACACCATATCCTTGTTGCCGCCATAGATCGGGTCAGCGAAGAAACCCTCCATGGTGTTCTGCAGCAGGGTTTGGAAGAACAGTTTCGCATCGATGGCATTCAGCGTGATCTGGCTCTTATCAAGCCCGGTCAGAACCTGATCGCGTTGTTCGCCGGGAAGATCGGCGAATGCCTTCTGGTAGGTGGAACGACAATGGGCGTCGAGGCTGGCGAGGCCCAGCCGATAGCGCTGGCGTGGATCGAGCGGAGACTGATCTCCCTGCTCAGGCGTCCCGGGCTGGAACGGGCCCGTCATATAGAGACGCTCGGACGAACCGTACGAGCCAGCAAGCTGACGATCGATGAATTCGACGCATCCGGCATCCTTGCCGCTGGGGCTGAGATCGTCGGCGGGGATCAAACGCTCGACGATCGCACCGACCATCCGCACCTCGTCGGGCGTCAGAAAATACCAGGTGCCAAGGCCCAGAGTTTGCGGCGGACTCGCATCGAATGGTTTCCAGGGCGCGCCTCCTGCCACTGTCGCGGACACGGCTTTCCCGGCAGAGCCGAGCAGCAGCACCACGCCCGTCGATGACAGGAACTGCCGACGGCTGGGTTGCATCGTTTGGGCAACGCGCATGGGCGAGATTCCTCAATTGCTCACAGGCATGTCAAAAACGCTCACAAGCTTGTTAGAAACACTCACAGGCTTGTCAAAAACGGAATGCAAATTCCGAATTCTCCGGTGTTTGGGAGATCACGACACAATACCCGTGACGACAGAAGAGGCTCTAGCTGGCCTGAACTATCACTGCAAGCAGTTGAGATGTGTTTCACCCGCACCAGCACAATCGCGCGAACACGAGTTCGTGCATTCGTCCTTCTCGGCGTTCGCAATAGTATGATCGCCCTATTCCTTATTTGTCAGACTGATGCGGTGCAAGTGATTGACCAGTCGTCTGCTTGCCAAGGAAAACAATGTAAGCAACCAAATCCCAAATTTCATCGCGCGTGAATACGTCGCCCCATGGCGGCATCGGAGTCGCGCCACGACCTCCTTCGGCAATAGTCGTGAACGCAGAGTCCGGATCGAGGCCCTTGCGACCAATGAACAACGGCGGCTCGAGGCCGTGACAGAATGCCGCGCAAGTGGAGTCGAACGTCGACTTACCACGTGTAATCCGTGCAGCATCTGCTAAATCCGGCTCACTTTGCTGAGCGTTCATAGAGGGAGGCGGTACGCCACCTGCGAGCAGCGGATTGCACAGCATCAACCAAGCGAGAAGCGAGGCAAGTTGCCTTCTCATTTGAAAATTTCCGTTTAGCGGATCGCGTTGGAGCATAACCGAAACAACGCCCCAAGATTGCAGCCGCTGAACGGCTGAACCTTGGGCGCTTTTGCATTGATTTAGTCGATTTGCACGGCGACAAGCTGCGAGGGAAGACCTGCGCCGCCGATGGGCACGACCAAAAACCGTTTGCCGCCGGCGGCATAGGCCATGAGATTACCGAAGGCGGCACCAGGAAGTCGCAGTTCGCTGATCAACTCGCCCGTCTTAGCATCATGAGCGTAGAGGAACGGCTCCGACTCATCCACGGTGGCTTGCGTAATCAGCGCGTTACCGCGCGACGATAGGCCGATGACGCTGTTGGTGCCTTCCGGGGCGATGAAGAGGACGTTGTCGGTCAGCAGGATGTGACTTTGACGCGGCACACCAAGACGATCGAGTTTCAGCCCTCTAAGTGCGGGACTGTCGATCGGCCCTCGGCCTGCTGGAATGCGCCACAACTGCTTGCCGGTATCCATATTGTAAGCTGTTACAGTCGAGAACGGTGGCTTAAAGAGCGGTAGTCCTTGAGGCCCACCAACGCCGGCCCATGTGCCCGTGTACTCATAAACGCCAGCAACTTCCTTCTTCAGTTTGATACCGAAGGGAATAGTGAACGAAGGTACGTATAGAATATTAGTTTTTGGATTATGTGCTGCTCCAACCCAGCTAACACCACCCAGCACGCCCGGAACCTGCAGCGTGCCTGACTTATCTTCACTCGGCGGCGTAAAAAGTGGGCCCGTATTATAACGTGAATAGATTTTCTTTGCTTGCTCCTTGAGTTCAGGCGTGAGGTCAATCAGATCATCTTCCGTGGAGCCCTGCTGGACGTAAGGCTGCGGCCAGGTCGGGAATGGTTGTGTTGGAGATGCTCGTTCGCTCGGTATCGTAGATTTCGGCACCGGACGTTCTACGATCGGCCAAATCGGTTTTCCATTGGTACGATCGAACGCATACACGAACCCCTGTTTAGTAAGTTGCACCGCCGCCTTAATTGTCTTGCCGTCTACGGTCAGATCCATCAAATTCGGCGCAGTCGTCAGATCGTAGTCCCATAGCCCATGATGTACGAACTGGAAATGCCAGGCTTTTTTGCCTGAGTTCGCATTCAAAGCCACGAGGGATTCGCCGTACAAGCCATCGCCCTTGCGCCAGCCACCAAAAAAATCATTGCTGGGCGTCGATAGCGGCAAGTAAACTAGTCCGAGTTCTTCGTCGCAAGACGGCCGTGTCCACATGTTCATGCCGCCAGCGAATTCCCAAGAACCGTTCTCCCAAGTTTCATTTCCCGGTTCGTCGGGTTGCGGTGGAGCATGAAATATCCACGATTGCTTCCCAGTCTTGACATCGAAGCCACGTACATCACCAGGCGGATGGTGCTTCATCGGCGAACGACCGATCGCAAACGAGTCGAGGATCGCCAAAGGGGAAATTACCTTTCCCCCACAGACCATTGGCGCTGACGTCACCGCAACGAGCGAGCGATCGACCGGTCGACGCAACCCTTTGGTCAGATCGACGCGTCCGTGATCGCCCCAGCTCTCGATCGGCTTGCCCGTTCGGGCGTCCAGCGCGATGAGATAGGCATCCCCCGTGCCGAGGAAAATGCGCTTATCATCCCCCTCCTGCCAATAGCCGAGACCTCGACTGATGAAACCCAGATTAGGAGGTGTACCATCAACATAAGCCATCGGATCGTAGCTCCACAGCGTCTTTCCAGTGGCACCGTCGATGGCGGAAACGAT
Organism: Tardiphaga sp. OK246; assembly: GCF_900188215.1. Lineage (NCBI taxonomy): Bacteria > Pseudomonadati > Pseudomonadota > Alphaproteobacteria > Hyphomicrobiales > Nitrobacteraceae > Tardiphaga > Tardiphaga sp. OK246. The sequence continues at coordinate 589,942 of NZ_FZOX01000004.1, read as the reverse complement.
GCTGAGCGGTGAAGTAGCGTACAGTACACCATCGATCGCGATTGGGGTCGACTCGTTGACCCAAGTGCGCAACTCCGGGTTTTTCTCTGAGATCTGATTACCTGGCAGATCAATCCGCCAAGCCAGCTTAAGATTTTTGACAGAGCTGAGCGTCACGGAGTCTGCCGGTGTGTAGTTGGAAGCGGCCTTGTCGGCCATATACTCCGGCCAATCACCGAGCCTCGAGGCGCTGTTCGCCACAGTCGTCAAGCCAAGGCACACAGATAAACCGAAGGCCGACAAGCTCAGCGGGCCGTTGACGCGTAGGAGAACGGCTCTCATTTTCGAGGTCAATGCAATTTCCTCCACGGCTTCCACTGCTCGGCGGAACGACGTTTCGATATCCAACGCGGGCTTCGGCACCCGCGTTTTGATATTCTGTTTTTCGATCGGTGCCGCACAGCGCTTTCGCACGGCGATGATCGACTCATGAAGGCATGATTTTTTGAAAAAGTTCATAGGGTGTTTCTCCGGTTGTTCATATGTTTACGCCTGATTTCGACAGAACAGCGCCATGCATGCCTCAACCTTCGTTGGACCCGTCTTGCATCCACTCGCGGTGATAAAAATCGGAGCGCTAAAACTTCAACATGCGGATTCTGGGTCGTCGCAATCAGCTCATAGTTTCACGCCACAAACTTCCGCTACGTTTCTGGTATCATCGGATCCGTACTTCTTATGAGCACTTTCCGAGGCTTTGGCCTACCGCTAGGATCTTTGCGTCTGATCCCTCTGCGGACAAGAGCGAAGGGCGTCGCTGGCGGATCGAGATCGCGCACAATCGAACGGGGCAGACTTCACGCTGTATCCCCCCGAAATCAAAACCACGCACACAAGTTTTCTTTTGCACAGAGCGATACATCAAATCTCCTCCCTACATTTGGTGCGTCTTGATGCGCATTGAACATGGGTTAGCAAGCACCGTGCCAGTACTAGAATCCTTAGCGTCTTGGCAAAACGGCTACCTTTCCGACGGGTCGTGCCCACACATCGTCAGAAAGAACGACAGATCGTCTCATCGTCGCGAGACATTGTCTTCCGTGAGACGATCGAGCGAAGCACGCCACCTCGTGACGTAAGTATCGAGGGACGTGTGCGTTCTCACTCGAAATCACAATACGGCGTCCGGCCGGTCTACGACCCTGAAGGGCTTTGAGACTGAGCCACTCTTGAACGGCAATCGTTTCAGAGCCAATTTGGCTTCAGGTGCTACCGTCTCATGAGTAAGACAATGTCCCGCGACGATGAGACGAATTGAATCTTCTTTCCAACATGCGTTCGCAAATACGCGTCAGAAAATGCAGACTTCTTGAAAGAAATTTTGACCAGATCGACGTGGCACAACCCTTGCTCCCGGCTACAAGCGCAAGCGAACAAAACTGCGAAACGCAATCGCCAGCAAGGAAGGAAACAAAATGGAACTCGGATATTTCTCCATGCCTTCACACCCGCCGGAGTGCGGGTTGAAGGAAGGCCATGACTGGGACCTGCAGGTCCTGCGTTGGCTCGATGAGCTCGACTATCAGGAAGCCTGGATTGGTGAACATCATACCGCGCCCTGGGAGCCTAATCCCGCACCTGACCTTTTGATCGCGCAGGCACTGCTGCAGACCAAGAAGCTTCGTATCGGCCCCGGCGGTTTCCTACTGCCCTATCACCACCCCGCCGAGCTCGCCAATCGCGTGGCGATGCTCGACCATCTCTCAGAAGGTCGGTTGAATTTCGGTGTAGCAGCTTCGGGGCTACCGAGCGATTGGACGATGTTCAATGTCGATGGTATGTCCGGCCAGAACCGCGACATGACACGCGAGGCCTTGGAGATCATCCTTAAGCTGTGGACCGAGCCGGCGCCCTTTACGCATAAGGGCAAGTTCTGGACGGTGACGAAGCCGGACACGATGTTCGACTTCCTGAAACCCCACCTCAAGCCACTGCAGGCACCGCATCCGCCGATCGGCGTCGCGGGCCTATCGAAGAACTCGGACACGCTAAAACTAGCCGGTGAGCGTGGCTTCATCCCTATGAGCCTTAACCTCAATCCGGCTTATGTCAGTAGCCATTGGGACTCGGTTGAGGTCGGAGCAGCCAAAACAGGACGCAAACCAAGCCGCAGAGACTGGCGACTGGTGCGCGAAGTTTTCGTCGCGGATACCGACGAGGAGGCATGGAGGCTCTCGGCCGGCGATATGATGGGCAGGATGATGGGCGAATACTTCCTGCCCCTTCTCGGCCATTTCGGCTTCAAAGACTATTTGAAGCATACCCCCGAGGTTTCAGACAGCGACGTTACTGTCGACTATTGTGCTCGCCGGAACTGGATCGTCGGCTCGCCTTCAACCGTCGCTGAGAAGATCGAAACGATCTATCGTGACGTTGGGGGCTTTGGCGTACTTTGCGTGTTCGGTTTCGACTACAAGCACAAGCCCGATGCTTGGCGGCGTTCACTTGAACTGCTGCAGCGCGAGGTCATGCCGCGATTAAGACATCTCGGTGCGGAGTTGCCGAAAGCAGCTTGACCATCCTGTCCCGGGTGCGGCGGATCGCCCCGCACTCGGGATAGCTTGATTTGGTGCACGTGACCGAAAGCCAATAGGAGACTGAGGCATGACTATCGATGCTCAGAGATTCAAGCAAGCCATGCGTCAATGCACGGGCGCCGTCGCATTGGTGACGGTCGGCACCAAACCGGGGCAGCGTACCGGTCTTACGGTAACATCAGCCTGTTCGCTGTCTGACGATCCGCCTTCCTTGCTTGTCTGCGTAAACCGTAACGCCAGCGCGCATGCACGTATTCGTGCCGAAGCAAGCTTTGCTGTAAACTTCCTGAGCGAGGATCACACATTACTTGCGCTAACATTTAGCGGCCAGAAGGGTCACAACGGCGACGATCGCTTCTCATTTGGGCAATGGATCGAGGGCACCACCGGCGCTCCGCTGCTGAATGATGCCGTTGTAGCGTTTGATTGCTTGCTGGCGCAGGAATTCGAAACGAAAACTCATTCGGTATTCGTAGGTAATGTCCAAGACGTACGGGTCTCGACCAAAGCTAGTCCTCTCGTATATTTGCGCAGTAGTTTCCAAAGCGTGCGCGATATCCAAGACCCGTTTTCACTCGGCGATCTGAATGCACGACGATCAAGTTGGAGCAACTTCTCCTGATTAACGCCGTAATCGCGACGATCCTTTGCCTAATCAGGTACGTCGACCTTGAGGAGCTTGATTTTGCGGTAAAGTGTAGCGCGGCTGAGCTTGAGCGCTCTTGCGGCCTTGGACACGCGGCCGCCATGATTACGTAGCGCGGTAATGATCGTCGCCCGCTCATCGACTTGATTGGCCTCACCATCAAAACCGCCGAAAGGTGGCAGGTCTAGATCGGCTTCGACGATAACGCCGTCCTCCGCCATGCAAGCAGCTAGGCGTAACGCGTACCTAAGCTGACGCATATTCCCAGGGAACGGATAGCAAAGCAGCCTCGTCCAGGCATCTTGCGAGATCCGGCAATTCGGAGCTTCTTCGCCAGCGATTTGCGAAATAACATCTGCCTTGTCGCCGCGTTCGCGCAAGGCTGGTAGCTGGATCTGCAAACCGCGTAACCTGTAGTAAAGATCTGCTCGAAACGTGCCGTCATTAGCCATGCGATCAAGATCGCGGTGAGTTGCACTGATCAACTTGATATCGACCGTTACGGGCTTTGATGCTCCCAAAGGCCAAACCTCGCGATTTTCAAGTACCCGCAGCAAACGGGTTTGCAGAGCGATCGGCATATCCCCAATTTCGTCGAGAAATAGCGTACCGCCGTTCGCTTGTACGATTAGTCCCTTCGATCCTTCACGCCTCGCGCCCGTAAAGGCACCTGCTTCATATCCAAACAATTCAGCATCGATCAGGCTTTCAGGTATGGCCGCACAATTTAACGCGACGTAGCTGTTGCGGGCGCGATTGCTAGAGGCATGAATTGCCCGCGCAAATACATCCTTGCCTGTGCCGGTCTCCCCATGCAGCAAGATCGGCAAGTTCTGGTCATTGACCATCATCAGTTGCTTAATACCCTTGGTCAGCGTGGGATCGCTGCCCGCCAGCCTGTATAAGCTGGTGAATCGATTAGATGGAGCCTCGTGACGCTGCTCGGACCGCAGCCTCATTGACTTTGCAGCTGCTGGTCGCGCGATCTGCCCCAGTCCCAGGGAAGTGCCGTCTGCCCGTCGTAGCTCAACCGACGTTTCTCGTTTCGCATTTCCATCCAGTTGGATAAGGCTTGACAGGTTGATGCCAGCTTGAATCATTTCATTCGTCAATCCAAGGATAGAGCGACCGCGCCGACATACGCCGACAACGCGACGATCATCGTCATACGCGATTAGTCCACTGCCACAATCACCGGGCAAGGTTGCTATCCAGGAAGTCTCGAATTCTCGGCGAAAGATCGAGCTTTCAATTCGTCGTGCAGTCTCCACCGCGATTGCGAATGCGAGCTGATGGGCGGCCCGCTCAAGATCGCTGCGGCAAGATGTAATATTCAAAACCCCAGCCAATCTGCCGCGATAGTCGAACAGCGGGGCTACGCCACAAGTAAAGATGCCGTACTGTTCGCGGAAGTGCTCGTCGCGATGCACCAAGATTGGCCTCTGCTCGGCGAGCGCGGTACCGATCCCGTTCGTTCCCTCACAAGCTTCCGAAAAATTCGAGCCCGTATAGATACTTAAATCGCGGAATATCGTTTCATATTCTCCTCCCGGGAGACGGCTAACGAGCACGGTCCCATTTGTATCCGCAAAATTTACGCAATAACCGGAATCGCGAAGCACTCGTGCAAGATCTTCCAACTCTGGGATCGCAACCTGAAGCAGTCGTTCAATCGGCCCGATAATGCTTCTAACTTCAGATTCAGTGAACGTCTGCGGTGGCCGCCGCTGGGCAGGATCGAGCTTGTGGTCAATCAGGCACCGTCGCCAAGAAATGGCAATCCGCGAATCGGGCTCGGCATTGGCCAGATGGTTAGCCGCCGACAAAACACGGGCGACGTGGTTCGAGGCCCCATTACTGGCCATTCGGACATCTCCCACCCTGCACTATTTTTTACCAGAATCACATACCGGAAATATAAGTCAAGCGGCGGTACATCAAGTGCGGGTGAATCGTGCCCCGCTCTCGAGCAACAAACTCCTTTGTCCGGGACGTTAATGTTGGTCGAGAATGCTCTGCGAATATGGCAATGCGGAATTGCACGGCTGTAGCGGCCGGCCCACGGGGGCATTCCATTGAGCTCAGGATGGCCGGTTTCGATCCACGCAATCCAATCGCTGCCGTGTTTGCGCGTGCAAGCGCGACTCGCTTTGTCATGCCGCCGGAACGCTCCGACGGAAACTTGGCACCGTCTTCCGGCGCGAGACCCACCATTTCCAGCTTGGCACTCGCAATCTCGGTCATGAGTTCGTCCGAGAGCGTTGCATTCTCGCGAAGCGGAAACTCGACGTTCTGCAGTGCCGTGAGTGACGAGAACAGTGCTCCCTGCTGAAACAGCACTCCCCATTTTGCAGCGACATCCCTTGTCCGGCGCCCGGGCGTCAGACGCATCGCGGAGTCCCCTTGGCTGTGCGAGGGCGCTTCGAGAGAAGAAGGAAAGCCGATAGTGCCGCTAGACTCAGGTTGTTGGCAACGCTAGGGAGAGGTCGATGTCTGATAGAAAGTTTCTGACCGCCGAAGAGGTCTCCGAAAGATATCGTGGCAGCGTTTCAATTGGCACTCTTCGAAATTGGCGGGCGATGAGGATAGGTCCGGCCTTCGTCAAACTTGGCAAGGCCGTCTTGTATCCGACGGATGAGCTGGATACTTCGGATCGAAAGAATACGGTGACGTGCCGCGCGCCAAAGAGACACGAAGTGAACGCAGTTGAAAAAGCGTGAGAATCAGGGATGAGCACGCAGAACCGCTCCCAATTACCGTCCCCTGGCGGGGTAAAGCACCACTCTAGAACACATGAAATTCAACGCGTTATTTGATTTTCGCAGACTCATGCACAATTATCCCCCTCAATACCCCACTTGCATGTTTGGTCACAGACGGTACCGGAACCGAAATGATCGAGGGTGATCTGGTGCCTTTGCACAAGTCAGAGCGATCGGCGGTAGACAGTCCTGGTCGGACCAGCCCATCAAGAGAATAATGGGGCTAAGTCCAGCCAGCGCGAGCCAGTGAGATCTACCATCCACACCTCAACGACCGCTTCGCGCCAGAACCTGACATTCGAAAGAGGTCACAGCCTGCGCCTCTAACATTTTGCGCTATGCAGACCTGGCGTGGGTATCTTCGCCCTTGGTACTTTTTGCGCGTAGCCCGAAACGAGCTATGGCGATTAACGGCGCGCTGAGCGCTATCCAGCATATAGCCCACCAAAGGCCGCCTTCTCCAAGCAGAGCCGAGAATAGGCCTACGACCGTGACCACGCTAAACGCCAGCGGCCATGACCAGATCTGCCAAGTCGTTTGAGCTCTCTTCATTCGGCAGCCTGCCCTACTTCAATTGCTGATTCCGATCGCAGCGTCATCGCCTGCCGCCCGCGAGCCCACCAAAGATAGACCCCCGTACCAAGGACGATAATCGTCGCAATATCGAGAAGGGCCCAGAGTATCTTGAGCGGCAGCCCACCGTAGTCGCCAAAGTGCAGTGGCCGTGAAACCTGCAAAGCTCGGAGATACCACGACATTGCAACGACACCATCGAGCCGTCCGGACCGTGCATCGACCAGCACAGGCTTGAAGAGACGCGACGTTAGAGCCTCGTCGCCTCTCATCCAGACCAGAAAGTGGAACGGTGTGCCAATCGGTGACCCGGGATAGATCAACGACATTGGCTTCATGTCTGGCACCTCTGCAGAGGCGATAGCGAACGCGGCCTGCGGCGATATGAGTTCATGGTCGGCCGGCGTGCTCATTCCCTTGTATTGATTTAGAAGCCCCTGCACTTCCGTCTTCTGCCACAAGGCGAAGATCGGCTTTGTCAGTTCGTTGATAACGCCAGTAACGCCGACAACCAGCATCCAGGCCAGAAGGATCACGCCGATCATGTTGTGGTAGTCGAGCCACTTGGCCCGCGAACGATCCGTGCGGATCGTACCGAACTTGAGCTTGCGCATGAATGGACCATAGACGACACCACCAGACACAAGCGCGACCACGAACAAAGCCGCCATGGCGCCCATGAACAGCTCGCCGGGCAAGTCGGCAAAGAGATCTTTATGGAGGCGCAGCATCGTGCCCATAAAGGTCACGTCCGCCTGATTGGCAGGCTTATACTGCTTCAACGGCTCGGCCGTTCTGGAATCCAGCCTTATCGCGTGGCCGATCTTGCGATTGGCCGTATAGGCTTCCAGGGAAGGTGCCATGAAGACAACGGCTTTCGGCTCGTCGTTGTCGACGAAAATGGAAAGCACGGATTCGCCCGGGTATAGTTTGCGGGCACTATCCGCGAACTTGTCCAGGCTCGCATTGGGCATTGATGGCGGGACGTTGGCGTAAGGTAAACCATCGTAGAGATAGTCATTAATCTCATCACTGAACACAAGCGGCAGGCCGGTCACGCAGATAACCAGCAAAAACATCGTGCAGATCAGGCTCGACCACTTGTGAACCCAGAGCCATCTACGAACGGCTGAACGCGTCATGAGCAATCCATCCCAAAAGGGGCCCGAAGGCCCCTCTTATCACACATCAGAAAATCCTTAGAAATCAAACGTCGTCGAAAGCATGTAGGTACGCGGGGCGCCTAGCACCAAGCCGAATGTAGGCGTAGCAGCAGCCCAGTAACCTTTGTTGGCAACGTTGATGACATTGGCGCGGATCGTTATGTCCTTGCCGGTCCAGGGCGAGACGAAGGCATAACGCGCACCAACATCGAAGCGAACCCAGTCGGGAATCTGCTGCAGGTTGGCATTGTCGTAATACTGCTCGCTCGTATAGATCGCGCGTCCGGAGAGGGTGAAGCCTTTCAGGAAGGGCGTATCCCATTCGGCGCCGAGATTGAGCTGAACATCGGGCACACCCGGCGCCTTGTTGCCGATCAGCGCAGCATTGGCGTTACGCATCAGCTTCCCCTCCATCAGCGTGATGCCGCCGAGCACGCGGAACGAGTCGATCACCTCGCCGGTCGCATTGAGTTCGACGCCGCGATTGCGCTGCTCGCCGTCCTGCGAATACGTTCCGAGCGATCCAGCCGATGGATAGATGAGCAGGCTGGGCTGGGTGATCTCGAAAAATGCTGCCGTCGTGATTACACGGCCCCAATTAACCTTGACGCCGGTTTCGACCTGCTTGGAGACGTAAGGTGCCAATGTCTGCCCATAGTTCGTATAACCGATGGGCACTGACGGGCCGGCCTGAAGGCCCTCGATGTAATTGACATACAGCGATACGTTCTGGAGTGGCTTGACCAAAAAGCCCACCGCCGGCGTAAAGACGCCTTTGCTGTAGGAGGCAGTCTGGGCGCCCGTGGTGCCACTGAAGTTGGCGCTGTCGATTTGCTGCTGCCGGCCGCCCAGCGTCAGTTGAACACGATCATTGAGCACCGACATCGTATCCGAAAAGGCGACGGTCGTTGCGTGAAGCGTCGTCAGAACCTTCGGGTCCAACCGGGTATAAGCAGGCTGAGCGATGAAGGTTGGATTGTAGAGATTGGAAGCAATGCTCACCAAGGTCGGGCTCTGGCTACCCGCCTGATCGTTCAGGTTGGTGCCGGTCAGCGAGACCTGATGCTTTACCGGGCCTGTCAAGAAGCGCCCGCGAACGCCAACTTCCTGCGACGTGTTGTCATGCAGCACAGGGAAATTGAACGGCGCTTCGGTGAGGTTGCCGTTCGAGTTGCTGATGTTGGCGAAGCCGCTGACGAGATAGTCGCGATTTTGCCGACCGCCGACCGCAGCGAACACGGTCCAGTCGTCAGTGATGTCGAATTCCCCCCGCAACGCTCCATAAAAGTCGTGAACTTCGGCGAAGGTCCAAGGCTGGAACCAGTTGGCGTCCGCATTCGGCGCCTTGGGAATGGCAATTCCCGCTGCAGTATAAGTAGGGCGCAGCGGCGATTGGGTGTTCTGGTTCTGATAGCCCACGTCGAGCGACAAACGGGCGCGTTCACCGCGATAGTCGAGTGCGAGGGCCGCGTTGCCGAGTTCGGTCGACTGATTGCTCGTCGAAGTGTTGCCGTCGCGATAGCTGCCGTTGAAACGGATGCCCCATTCCTTGGTGTCGCCGTAACGGCGGCCAACATCAATCTGGGTGCCGAATGTGCTGTTCGAAGAATAGAGCCCGGTCAGGCGTGTGATGGGATCGTCGGTCGCCCGCTTCGGTACGATGTTGATGGTACCGCCCACGCTACCGAGCGGCGGCAGGCCGTTCAAAAATGCGCTCGGGCCGTTGAGGACCTCGACACGTTCGACCGAGTCTGCGGCAAAGGTCAGGCCGGGGACGACGCCGAACAGGCCATTGAAACCAAAATCCCACGGACTGACAGGGAAACCGCGGATCATAAGGGCGGATGTGTAGCTGTTATCCGCCCAGGTCGTTCGGATCGAAGGGTTGTTGTAGAGAACGTCGATGATGGTCCGCGCCTGCTGGTCCTTGATTAGCTTTTCCGTGTAGCTGGTCTGGCTAAACGGCGTATCCATCACGCCGCGATTGCCAAGCAAACCCAGTTGACCACCGGTGGCAACCTGTCCGCCCGCGTACGGCGTGGGTGCGCCCATTGTGCTTGTCGAAGGTGGAACGTAAGCGACCGGGGCGACCGGTTGTGCTTGCCGGGTTGCCCGAGGAGCAGCACGCCTGATGGTCGCAGGTCTGTTCGATGCGACACTCCGCCTTGCGGCGGGCCTTGCTGGGGCGTCGACGGTGACTGCGGGAAGCGTTGACTGCGCCACAGCAAAGCTGTTCGCACAATCCGTTGCAATAATACAAAGTACACTGGCGGCTGAGAACCACGCGATTTTATTGTATGATTTTGACACCCGAATTCCCCAAGCTTGTCCTGATGCATTCTCGCAGCAGAGCTTGGTACCTTTTGCCGCACCGGATACCGAAAAGCAGCCGAGCGGTGGTTAGAATTAGTCGAGAATTAGGAAACTAAAGAATCGTGTGTCAATTTTCACACGACGGCGCTTCCAACAAACTACGAATCCGCGTGCTGCTTCTCGTTACTCAACCACGGCGGTTATAAGAGAGCAGCGGCGTCAGTAATGCTGACCGCCTTAAACCAGCCAATAGGGCTACTCGTCTCACCGCCGAGTGATTGTGCGTCGCGTGGCCAACCAGGGTTACCGCCGTTCTAACGTCCGCTTTGCGCCAGAAGTTTGCATAGGGATGCCGAAAGGTGGAGTTAACATTCTACACTTAAGCACGACTTTGCGCGGCGGATCGATATGAACGGTCATTCGTCCGACTCCTGAAAAGCCCGCACTTGGTAGCATCGAGTACCGTGGCACGTGCTGCTGAATACCGACGCATTCTGAAAGATGGCACGCTTTACACGGACGCCGGACGCCTCATTCAGCATTCTCTGCTGCTGGCCAATGTACTACGCAGAATTGCAACGTCGGCATTTCGCCGCAGGTCCACGCATTTCACGCTTCACAGTTTTCGGTGACCTCACCTCGCGAAAAGGCTATCGTCGAGCGGCAAGGCCGCGCCCAGGACCAGACAGCGTCGACGAGTTGACACAATGCGAATTGCGCCCGATCCCCAGTATGATCCTGATTTTGCCCGCATGGATCTGCCCGATCTGCGGATCAATTATGATCCGGTCGATCCGGATCAGTTTGATCGTCCGATCACTTCGTTTTGCATTGAAACGAGTGAGGACAATGATGATCTTCCGCTGCATTCACACAAGAAGGGCCAGCTGGTCGTCGCATCGCACGGCTCGGTCATGTGCAGGGCACCGGGCGGCTTGTGGATCGTACCTCCGCAAGGCGCCGTCTGGATACCGGCCGGCATTCTTCACAGCAACTGCGTGGCCGACTTCGGCCGCATCTACACGGTGTTCATCGATCCGCAAGTCAGCATGTTGCCGCGGACCTGCTGCACGCTCATGATCACGTCGCTGGTACGCGAACTGATCCATCGCCTTTCCGTCTTCCCGCCGCTCTATCCGCCGGAGGGGCCGACCAGCCGTCTCGGCCGGGTCTTGCTCGACGAACTCGTTCAGATGTCGACAACGGAAGAAATGTACCTTCCGATCTCCGCTGACAGCCGGCTTCAGCATCTCGCAGCAGCCTTGCTGAAGAATCCCGGCGATCGCAGCACTATGGATGAGCTGGCCGGGCGATATGCGATGAGCGAAAGCACATTCGCCCGCCTGGTGGCCAAGGAAACGGGAATGACGTTCGGGCGCTGGCGCCAGCGATTGCACATCCTTGTCGCGATGCAGCGCCTCACGGCCGGCAGTTCGGTGCAGGCGGTGTCCTTGGATCTTGGCTATGAATCGCCCAGCGCCTTCATTACGATGTTCAAGAAAACCATGGGAAAGAGCCCCCGGCGTTTCCTTGCCGAGCGGTTGCGCCTGATTGATCCGGAGACCTTGCCATAGCCCCGGCGGCCTCGCATTCGCTGACCGCGGGCGTGCCCGGCCCCACGGTATCTCCATGGGGCCGCGTGCAGGGACGATGTTATCGCTTGCTGTACGGCATCAGCGGATATTCGAGCGATGCTTCCGCGATGGCTTTCGGTGCCACCACACGTGGCCTGCCTTGCAGTCCTTGCAGCATCACCATCGAACAGTTGATGTTCTGACCAGTCTCGTCGAACTTCGTGTTGTCGCCATACATCAGCACCGGCTTCATGTCGGTCGCCTTGAGCGCGCTGTGAATCGCCGCCGATTCCGACGACGACCCTCGCTTCACGGCATCGCCCACGATCTGTACGGCTTCGAAGGCGCAGCCCGCATTCGCATCGAACCAATCATTCGGATAGTCGGTCGCGAACATTTTCTTGATTTTCTCGGAATCGGCCCCTTTCGGATTCAGCCAAAGCGCCGACAGGATGGGACCATTGCCATATTTTCCGAGCGCATCGTGATAGGCCTTGTCCGACACGCCGTTGGAATTGGGCGAGAACACCATCTTGGGATCCCAGCCCTGCTTGATGCATTCGCGCGCGATCATGATCGCATCGTTGACGCGTGTGACCGAGATCAACGCATCGGCACCCGATGCCTTGGCCTTGGCAACTTCGACAGAGAGGTCTTTGGCCTTCTCATCATAGGCAACATATTGCGCGATCTTGAGCGGAACGTTCACCTCTTTCCACGCCTGATCAATGCTCGCAGCCGTCGATTGCCCCATCGTGTTGTTGAGATGGAGAATGGCTGCACTGGTCGGCGGATCTTTCAAGGTGCCGAGCACGGATTTCAGCTCTACCAACGATTGCCGGACGATGGTGAGCGAGGTCGGGTAGTAACGGAAGACCTGGGTGAACCCCTGTGAAGTCACCTGGGTTGCGCTGGCGATGTGAACGACCATCGGCACCTTGGCGGCTTCGCATGCCTGGAGCGCCGAGATGGTGGCACCGGAATCCCACGCGCCGATCAGCACGGTGCAGCCCTGCCGAATGAGGCTCTCCGCAGCGATCCGACCATTCTCGGGACGGCTCTGCGTATCGGCATGAACGATCTCGATGTCGAGCCCGTATTTTTCGCGCGCGAATTTCGCACCGAGATCAATTCCCCGAACGCAGGCCTGGCCTGGAAAGGCGAGCACGCCACTGCTCGGCATGATCGCCCCGATTTTCACTTTCGGCGTCGCCGCGACAGACGGCCAGGACGTCAGGCCGGCCGCAATCCCCAATCCACTTCCTACGATCGTCCGCCGTGTGATCCCATCTCGCTTGGTCATATGAATGTCCTGTTTCTGAATGAGAAAGATTTGCCTCGATAGCGTACTGCGCTTGAAAATCTTGAGTACCGACACCTTCATATCGACGCCGCCTGGTCTTGCGGAGGGCGTCCATCGACGCGTCCACGCTTGACCCCAGGTTGACGTCAAAGACCCATTTCCGCCCTGATCAGACTTTCTTCGGTTTCGTCATAGAGGGAATTGATCAGGGACTGATATCGCTCATGCAATTGCTTGCGGCGTTTCTTACGCGTCGGTGTCATCACGCCGTTTTCCGGTGACAGTTCCTCCGGCAGAATCCGAAACGCCTTGATCTGCTCGGCCCGCGATAGCCTTCCGTTCGCTTTTCCGATTTCCGCCTCGATCAATCGGTGCACGATTTCGGACGCCGCCAGGTCTGAATATTTCTCGATCTTGATGTCGCGCGACTTCACCCAGTCCATGGTCGCAGTCGCATCCACCTCGATCAATGCCGTGAGATATTTTCGCCCCTCGCCGATGACAGCCACCTCGGAGATGAACGGGCTGTGCCTGATCTCATTCTCGATCTGAGTCGGGCTGATCGATTTGCCGTTCGACGTATTGATGATCTCCTTCTTCCGATCGACCAGCTTAAAAATCCCATCTGGCGACACCTCGACGATGTCGCCAGTGTAGAGCCAGCCGTCGCGCAGCGCCGACTTGGTCTCTTCGGGCTTATTCCAATAGCCGATGAAAAGACCCGGCCCTCGAACGATCATCTCGCCGTCTTCGAGCACCGCGGTTTCCCAGGCGGCATCGGGCAACGGAACTCCGACATTCCCCGACTTGGGCCATTCAGCCATCTGGACGAGATTGGCACCGACCAGCTCGGTTTGTCCGTAGCATTCCTTCAACTGCAATCCCCACAGCTGCCAAAGCGACATCAGTTCGGACGGCATGGCCGCCGACGAAGTGAATGCGACTTTCAGCTCGTCAAAGCCGACCTCCGCGAGTAGCGGCAGGAAGACCTGTTCGCGGCAGGTCGCGAACAATCTGGACACGAAGGGATCAAGCGCGTTAACGCCTTGACGATCCTCCAGCGCTTTGCGCGCAATGGCCATGGCAAGCGCGTATCGCTGATCTCCGGCTTCAGTGGCGGCGTGCGCCTTACTGAGGATCTGCGTTGCGAAGCGCTGATAGAAGCGCGGCGGTGCCATGTAATAGGTCGGCTTTACCTCTTTGATCGTTTGAGCGAAGTCCGCTGTCGTCTCCCCGAAATAAGGAACGACGTTGGCAACGAGCGGCAGTACCGTTGCCTGTCCGCGCGCCACAGTATGCGACATCGGCAGATGCACCACCACGCGATGCTCATCGTTGCGCATGCTTGGCCCGAACACGGTGACGCAATGGGCGCCAGCGAGAATGGAGAGATGCGTCAGCATCGCACCCTTCGGATTCCCGGTCGTCCCGGACGTATATCCGATGCTGACGAGATCGGACGTCCTGGCCGCTGCGATCTCCTTCTGCAGATATGTGGCGGGTTCGACTTTTTTCGCGCCGACGAAATCGGCTAGAGCTTTTGCCGAGGCGGCCGGATCACGCTTCCATTCGGGGTCGAGCACGATGATGCCGCTGAGCCGTTCGGCCTGGCCGGAAGCAAGCACCACACGCAGTTGTTGCTCGCCGCCGACAAATGCGAATTTTGCTCCGGAATCGCTGAAGCAATAAGCCACTTCTTCAGGCGACGAAGTGAAGTAGACTCCGACCATGACGCCACCGGCGCACATGATCGCCATATCTGCGATCAACCATTCCTGCGACGAATCGCCCATGATCGCGACCCGGTCGCCACGCTGCAATCCAGCGCGCTGCAGCGCGCTGGCCAGATTGACTACGCGCTGCGCATAGATGCCCCATGTCACGCCGGTCCATGCTCCGTGACGTTTTTGATGATAGGCAGTCTTGCCGGGACGCTCCGCAAGTCGCGCAGCGAACAGCTGCGCAACAGTCGATTCGGCCAGCTGAGCGCCGGAAGTTACTGCAGCGAGATTCATCTCATCGCTCCGCGAAACGCTTGCGTTTCGCCGCGAATGCAGCAACCGCCTCCGCCCGCTCGGGCGACGCGAAGGTCAACATCTCCAATGCGGCCGAGGTGTCGAGCAGCAGATGGGTATATTGCTTGATGATCTTGTTGACGCTGTATTTCGTCCAGACGATCGACTCTTTCGGACCGCTGGCCAGCAGTTCGGCATATTCGATCGCGGCGTCGAGGACATTCTTGTCCGCAATCACTTCGTTGATCATACCCATGGCCGCGGCCTTCTCGGCCGAGATGAATTCGCCGGTCATCAGGTAGTGCTTCGCACGCACCGGCCCGATCAACAGCGGCCAGATGACGGCACCGCCATCACCCGCGACCACGCCGGCATTGACATGGGTATCGGCGAATCTCGCGGTCGGGCTCGCATAGATCACGTCGCAGAACAGCGCGAGCGTGGCACCGAGGCCAACGGCGACGCCGTTGACGGCGGCCACGATCGGAACTTCCACTTCGAGCATGTTGCGAATGAGGTGGCGTCCGCTGCGGGTCGGCGACGGAAGCACGCCTTTATCCAGCGACTTCTGGTCTCCACCCGAGCAGAATCCGCGTCCCGCGCCCGTCAGAACGATGGCATTGACGGACTTGTCGTGGTCCAGCTTGACGAAGACGTCTTCCAGCTCCTCATGCATGTCCCAGTTGATCGCGTTGAGTATCTCTGGGCGGTTCATCGTTACGATTGCGACGCCGGTGGCGCGCTTTTCGACGATCAGGTACTTGTAATCGTACTGCGACATCAATCTCTCCATTCGATCAGTTTTGCGGCCGCATCAAGCGGATCTTTCCAAGAATTTCTTCGGTAGGCCGCACCACATTGTTGCGGTCGTTGAAGTGCGGAATGACATAGCGGCCGACCATATCGATCGCTTCCATGATCTTTTCGTGCGGCACCGAGTCCATGTGCAGCAGGATTTCGTCGGCGCCCATCGCCTCGTATTTTTCGAGCTGACGGATAACGGTATCGGGGCTGCCGCAGACCGTCGTGGCCGACTCGTTGACTAGATAGTCCCAATCGTTCGCCGCGCGTTCCATAGATGGTACGCTCTCGCTCATATACTTGTAGTCATCGGCAATCTTGGCGAGACGCGGATAGGCATCGGTTGAGATCTTCGCGTAATGCATGAGCGGACCGGCATAGTCCGCCTTGGCCTGCTCGTCGGTCTTGCCGATGCCGATGAACAAGGGAATGCCGATGCGGGAGCGTTGCAGCGGCCCATCCTCGTCGCGCTTCCAGTTGGACCGGTAGGTGTTGATCAGCTTCTGCTGAACTTCCCAGCCCTGATAGATGTTGCTGCTCATCACGGCGAAGCCCTGAGACCCCGCCCAGACATGACTACGCTCGCTCGTTGCGGCAATGCCGATGACCGGGTGCGGCTTCTGCAACGGCTTCGGAACCAGCTGACGCGGCGGGATCTGATAATACTTTCCTTCGAAGGTGAAGATGTCTTCGCGCATCGACTTCTTGAGAAGTGCCAGCCCCTCTTCCATCTGCGCCAGCGTTTCGTTCGGATCAACGTTGAAAGCCCGCATCGCGATCGTGGTGTTGGCGCGGCCGCCGTAGAATTCCATGCGACCATGCGACAGGATGTCGGTGACCGCGAGACGTTCCGCCGACCGTAAGGCATGATTGATGCGCTGGGGCATCAGCGTCACCGCGGCGCGCAGCTTGACCCGAGATGTCACCGCGGCGAGATAGCCGAATACGACCTCGGGAGCGGAGCTCGATATGCCGCCCAGAGCTACATGCTGCTCCGAGAGCGCCACGCAATCGAAGCCAACCTTTTCTGCCAGACGCACCTCATCCACCAGTTCGTGGAGTCTGCGCGAGTAGCTGTGGCCGACCTGGGTTTCCTGCTCAGACCAGAACCCAAATGTAAGTGCCATTTCAAGATCCTTTTAGATTTCGAGATGGCACAGAGTTTCATACGCGCAGCGACATTTTCGTTTGAATGCTGTGGTGTACCGCAAGTCTTTCCAAATATTATGCCGTCAGGAGCCGATCGACCTTTCCTGCTCCTTGAACGTGTCGACCAGGAGATCTGCGACCGCGGCAAGGCATGCCTCACCAATTTCGCGGCTCGCGCCGATTGGGCTTCCGATAATGCCGTTCCAGGACACCGATCGAATTCCATTCTTCCACATCAATTCGAGCTGCTGCTCCGTCAAAGCGCCGAGATGTCCGACTTCGAACCGATCATGTCTCACGCTCTCCGGGCGGATCGCCATCATGAGCGACGTTTCGGCGATATCGGCATGTCCGCCGACGGCGAGGGAATCACCGCCCGCATCTCTCACCGCATGGC
This sequence comes from Tardiphaga sp. OK246, assembly GCF_900188215.1. Lineage (NCBI taxonomy): Bacteria > Pseudomonadati > Pseudomonadota > Alphaproteobacteria > Hyphomicrobiales > Nitrobacteraceae > Tardiphaga > Tardiphaga sp. OK246. The sequence goes on along the minus strand of NZ_FZOX01000004.1, from coordinate 572,670 downwards.
GCCAGGTGTCGATCCACTGGGTCGAGTTCGTGAACGCAATGATCTCGACATCGGACGGTACTGAAGCGCGCAAGCGCGCGAGCATTGCTTTGATGACCGGAAAGTTGCCGATATGACCGGAGAACATCAGCAGCCGTTTGAAGCCATGCCCGGCGAGACTCGTGCAGTAGTCGGTGCAGATCGCCTCCAGCGTTTCAGGGCGGAGAGATATGGTACCTGGGAACGGCAGATGGTGCGCGGAGCAGCCCGTCTTGATCGTCGGCGTAACCAGAGTCCTGCCGCAGATCCGGGCGACGCGCTCAGCCAAAGCTTCGGCATGATCTGCATCCATGCTCAGCGCCAGGTGCGGCCCATGTTGCTCGATGGCGCCCAGCGGGATCACCACCGCTGTGCATCCCGCAGCCAGAGCCGCGGCGACGTCTTCGAAGCTCATTTGCTCCAGATGGATCTGACTAGGATATCCACGTGCCATCGGTTCAGCCCTTATTGCTCTTGGAAAGGAACCGCGCCCGTGCATCTGCCGAACTTTCTGCCGTGACATAGGCACCGAGGTCAGCGACGGTCATGTCCTCAAGCGCACGATCATCCATTTGGGCCGTAAGATTGAGTGATCGCTTGATCGCATCGAACAGCTTTCGGTCCTTTTGCCGCAATGTCCGACAGACCTTCGTCGCACGCGGCTCCACCTCTTCGGTCCGAACGACTTCATTGACTGCGCCAATCGCCTTGGCTCGCGTCGCGTCAACGAGATCGCCCCAATACAGAAGCTCCTGTGCCGCCCTCACGCCGAGTTTTTCGGCAGCCCGGCGCATACCTTTTGTCACGGGCAGGAGACCATGATTGATTTCGGGAAATCCAATCTTGCACGCGTCGTCGACGACGACGTAGTCCGCATGCAGAAGAAATTCCAAAGCCCCTCCGACCGCGTAGCCGCGGACCGCGCAGACGATCGGGCCCGGATATCTCTCCATCATCACAAGCAGTTCGTGGAAGAGCCGGATGCGCGGCCTCGCGATCTCGATCCCTGCCACTTCCTTGATGTCACCGCCGGCGCTGAAGAAGCGAACTCCGCTCCCGGTGAGCACGATTCCAGGAGGATGCTCGTCCTCTGCGAACCGCTTGATAGTTTTCAGCAACAAGGCGATGAGTTGCGAATTCAAAGCATTGGCCGGCGGTCTGTTCATCGTGATCGTGACCAGCTCATGATCGCGCTCTATCAAAAGAGAGTTGTCAGTACTCATGATGGGAACCTCAGCAGGATACGACAGGTAGGCCGCCGACAGCGGACCGACGGGTGTAATGACGAGACTTGTCTGTCTTCTTCACCCACAGCTCGCCGGCTCGTCGCGCCTTACAATCCCAGATAAGCGCGCTGGACATCTGGGTTCTCAAGCAGTTCGCCGCTCGATCCGTGAAGCACCACGGACCCGTTCTCGAGGACATAGCCGCGGCTGCTCAATGCCAGCGATTTCGCTACATTCTGCTCGACGAGGAGGACCGTGATGCCCTGGTCGTTCAGCGATTTGACAACTCCGAACATCACGTCGGTGAGTGCGGGCGACAACCCGATCGACGGCTCGTCGAACATCACGACTTCCGGTTTCGACATGATCGCTCGGCCGATCGCCAGCATCTGTTGCTCGCCCCCGGACAGCGTTCCGGCCAATTGGCGGCGGCGCTCACGAAGCCGCTCGAACAGCTGATAGACGAATTCAAGCGTGCCCATCTGATCGTCTCTTGCCCGCTTGAGCGAGCCTCCGATGAGCAGATTGTCCTCGACGGAGAGGGCGCTGAATATCTGGCGGCCTTCGGCGACTTGGGCGATGCCCATTTCGCAGATCTCCCAAGGTGGCAGCCGCGTGATATCGACCCCTTTCATCCGGACGGAGCCACTCGACGACTGGACAATGCCTGCAATCGACCGGATGAGAGACGTCTTGCCAGCGCCATTCGCGCCGACGACGCAGATCAGTTCGCCTTTGCGAATTCGGAGCGACACGCCGTTCAGGGCATTGGAGCCATCATAAGCGACACAAAGGTCATCGATGGCAAGAAGAGCATCGTCAAGCATGGAAACCTGCCCCTAGATAACTTTCTAGCACTCGCGGATCGGCGACAACGTCCGACGGCTTGCCTTCGGCAATCTTGGCGCCGTGATGCAGCACCACGACCGTCGAGGCCACCTCCATCACGATCCGCATCACATGCTCGACCAGCAGGATCGTCAGCCCGCCTTCCGCGAGCTTTTGCAACACGCCGACCACGCCGGCCGCCTCGGTCGGCCGTAGCCCCGCCATCACTTCATCGAGGAGCAGTAATTTGGGGCGCGTCGACAACGCCTTGGCCATCTCCAACATCTTGCGATCGGGCAGCGTCAATTGATCGGTGCGCGCATTCGCCTTGCCAGCAAGGCCGACGCCTTCCAGGGACTCATAGGCTTTGGATCGCGCCTCCTTGACATTTGTCGTCCAAGTGAACGCCCCCACCATCGCATTCTCCAGCACCGACATGTCCCTCATCGGCCGCACGATTTGGAAGGTCCGCGCAATGCCCATGCGACAGACCTTTTCAGGCGGCGTCCGCTCGATCGAACACCCCTCAAACAGCACCTGTCCGCGGGTGGGGCTCAATGCACCTGCAACGAGATTGAAGCACGTAGTCTTGCCCGCGCCATTTGGGCCGATCAGGGCGGTGATGCGGCTCGCCGCCAGCGAGAAATTGACATCGTTGACGGCGACCAGTCCCTGGAAGGACTTGGTCAGGTTCTTCACTTCGAGCAACGCGGTCATTCTTCGACCTTCCGCAGTTGTGACAGTCGAACACGCGCCGGGAACTGGATCGCCCCATAAAGGCGGACGATGGCCGGCCAGATGCCGTCCGGCAGGAACCATACGACTAGGATCAGTACGGCCCCATATGCGATGCTGTTCAATCCCGGAATTCCGAGGCTGTCCCCGAGAGCGCCCATGGCATGGTGCAGCGGTATGGAGGCCATCGAGCCGATCAGCGGACCGAAAGCAGTGCCCAATCCACCCACCACGGGGCCGATGAGCACATCAACCGAAATTCCCATCCCCATGATCGAGTCTGGAAAGATCGCGCCCTGCACGAGGCCCAGCACGCCACCGCCGATCGCCGCCGTTGCGGCCGATATCGAGATCACCAAAATCTTGTGGCGAAAGGTCTGGACCCCGAGCGCGCGCGCCGCATCGTCATCGTCCCTCATCGCGCGCCAGACGTAACCCAGATAGGATCGCGAGATCATTTCGGTTCCCGCGACGCCAATGGCCGCGAGCGCGAGGGCAACGAAGTAATAGAACCGCGCATCGCCCCGCAGCATGACGATGTCCATCGAACCTGTCGGCGCTTGAAAGAACATTCCCTGCATTCCCCCCACATAGTCCCATCCGCCGAACATGATCCGGGCGAATTCAGCGGCGGCGATCGTGAGCAGCGCGAAGTAAATGCCGTGGACCTCGAACCGGAAGCTGAGCCACGCGAGCACGGCACCGACAAGACCGGCGATGGCCGCCCCCAGGATCAACCCGACCCATGGTGAGATTCCGTACTTGATGTTCAGGATGGCCACGGCATACGCGCCGATTCCGACAAACAGCGCGTGACCGATGGATAGCTGGCCACCGATCCCGAGCATGAGGTTCCAGGATTGTCCCATGAATGTGAACAGCAGGACGACCGTCAGGAGCGAAATGACATAAGCGTTGGACGTGCAACCCACCATCGCAAGGATGACGAAAACCAGAACGCCGGCACCCCATCGTTTCAGATCGCCGGTCTGATCAAACTTCTTTTGCACCGAAGAAACCTCTCGGACGGAGAATCAAAATGATAATCAAGAGTGCATACGGGAGCGCCGTCTTCATCGACGGCGTGAACATCAACGCCGCGATCGCTTCGGCCACCCCGATCGTAAGACCGCCCAGAAGAGCGCCTCCGAAACTGCCGAGACCGCCGACGATCACCGTCACGAAGGCCAGAAGTGTAAAGTCGACAGCGAGATAGGGCTGCGCGTCGAACAAGGGTGAGATCAGCGCACCGGCGACTCCGGCACAAGCGGAGCCGATGCCGAAGGTCACGGCGTAGACGCGCGGGATATTCAAGCCGACGACCATCCCGCCCAAGCGATTATTCGCAGCGGCACGAAGGGATCGGCCGAATGCAGAATACTTCAGGTAGGCGCTGAGAGCAGCGATGAGGAAGCCAGCTGTAGCCGCCGCCTGAATCCGCGCCCAATCCAGCGTGAGCGGCCCCACCGCAACGGTCTGGAACGACAGCTGCGAAGCCGTCGGCCGCGGATCAGGACCAAACGAGACCAGAAGCACGCCGCTGAAAAGAAGCGACAGGCCGATGAAGACGATGAACTGGTAGTGGTGCGGTCGATTGACGAACCGCTTCACGACCAGAACCTCCAGGAAATATCCAAACAGGAACATGACCACCGCGGCAATGGCGGCGGCTGCTATGATCGGGATGTCCCAGATGCGAACGGTCCAGTATCCGATATAGACCCCAAAGACCACCATTTCTCCATGCGCGAAATTGACGACGCGCATGACACCGAAAATGATGGTGAGGCCCAGTGCAACAAGTCCGTAAACCAGGCCGATGAGCACCCCGCCGGCGAGAACATTGAGCCAGAGCGACAGCATCAACACGCATCCGCTGGCAGATGGGTGAAGCATGTTGCAGAGAGAGCGCCTCGCTCATGACAGCGCGCCTCGCACGACCGACGCATCATGCGATACGCCTGATCTGAAAGCTCACGGTTAGCCCGGACGGGGACACTAAACTTTCTAGGCATATCGATTTGCTCCATTCTGGCTGTATCGCAATCGGTATTGCGTCGATGCTCGACTTATTGCTGAAGCGCTTTCGGTGCGGCGAAAGATCCATCCACATAGACGAGCGGCTCACCGCCCTTTCTCGTGGTCTGAGCCACGACCTCGCCCGTGAAGATTGTGTGGCTGCCCGAGCTGTGCGCGTTTACAACCCGGCAATCGAAGCTGCAAATCGCGTCTATCAGACTCGGCGCTCCGGTTTTGAGAGCACGCCACAAGGCGTCCGCGAAGCGGATATCGCCTTTGCTGCCGTCTTGGCCCGAAAAGGTTAGAGCCAAACCGAGATGCTCGATGCTCAGGATATTCCAGCAGAATAAGCCACTGCTTTTGATCGTGTCATGCGCCCCTGCAGATCGATTGACGCAGATGAGCACACTCGGCGGCTCGGTCGATAAAGAACAGCCAGCTGTCAGGGTCAGACCGTGCCGGTCAGGCATCCGGCCTGTCGTGACGATCGAGACTGCGCCCGGTACATTGCGCATGGCAATGCGGAATTCAGCGGGATCGAGCGATACCGGTTCGGACGCGGACGCTCCGGACGCTTGCATAGATGATACTCTCAGATTCATGTGAAAGATGCGCCCCGATATCGTCGATGGTGATCGGCGTTGGTGTCCGCCGTCTTATCTATGGGTGTCCGATCTATTTGATCGCTTGGTAGAACTGGATAACGTTGCCGCTCGGGTCGCGCACCTTCACTGCACGACCGTGGCTGGCCATGTCCCGAATTGCTTCAACTTGAGCACCGGCAGCTACGGCGCTCTCTATTGCAGCTTCCAGATTGTCGACATCAAACACCAAAACGGCATCTTGCAGTTGATCCGACACCGATTCAGCTGAACTGGCGACACAGAAAGCCGCGGGATCGCTCACGAACTGAATCCACTTTCCCGGGTCCACAAACCGCACCTTCAGACCCAGCCCTTCGTAGAACGAAGCCAGACGCTCTGGGTCGACCGCTGTGAGATAAACTTGCTTGAGTTTCACTTTTGAAATCCATTTGATCGATGCCCGCTGCAACCGATCGTCGATGGATAGTCACCCTGGCCGTCCAGCATTAATGCTTGAACAGCGCACATCGCATGTCGTTCACCGGCATTTTATGCTGCTGCGGCGATATGCCGGACAATTGGGTCCTTCGCTTGCCCCGTGCGATGTTTCAAACCTTCTTCGTCTGCAAACCCGGCGGCGTGGCATCCGGCTGTCCTCAACGCAGCAGACATCAGGAGACAGCAAAGTATCCGATCCGCGTATTGAGCTTTTGGAACAGTTCCTCCGCCGCTTCCGAGATCACGGTGCCGGGTGGATAAATCGCCTCGGCGACGGCCTTGTAGAGCTCGTCATAATCCTGCGGGGGCACCACGCCGCCGATGATGATCATGATGTCCTCGCGGCCCTGCTTCTTCAGCGCAGCCTTCTGTTCGGGTATCGCCGTCAGATGGGCGGCGGCGAGCGAGGAAAGGCCAAGGATATGCCCGTCGTTTTCGACGGCCTGACGCGCGGCTTCGTCGGCGGTGGCGAATAGCGGCCCCATATCGACGTCGAAGCCGATGTCGGCGAAGGCCGAGGCGATCACTTTCTGCCCGCGGTCGTGGCCGTCCGACATGATCTCGAACCGATCGCCATCCGGTTCGACGCCAGCCTGGAGCAGGTGGCCCGCCGTCTTTCCACACTGAAGCGCCCCGGGCCATAAAGGTGTGCCCGTGTTCTTTGCGCGCGTGGACCGTGCCGGCAACATCACCAAGCGCCATAGCGCCGCCAAATTGCAGTTCGCGCGCTATGGCGCGGCCTGCCCGCTCTGGAACGCTCACTAGGCCTTCAAAACACCGAGCCAGATCATCAGACAGCTCGTCGAGACGTCGGACGGCGTCCGCTTCTTATGCCTAGCCGCGGAATTGTCAAAAGCGCGTGCAGGATTCGAAGCCCCGCGTCCACGCTATGCAATTGCCCTTGGATACGAGATTTCCTACGCACAGAACTTCATCTATGCGGACGGGCCCGACTGCACCAACAAGGCTGCCTACGATCCGATCGGCATCTCATACCGGACCTGCGAGCGGGTGAATTGCTCGCAGCGTGCCGTCCCCCTCTCAAAAGCAAACTGTCAATCGATCCTAATATCAGAGAAGTTCTACCGTATCAGATCGTGCACGGTCCTGAGAGCTGATGGATTATCAGCTTAACCGCTCACCGGCACTTCGAGGTTTGCGCAGGCATCCGACGCCTAGCCAGCAACTACACTGCGCATCGAATATGCAAAAAATGGCTGAGAACTAAGCATTCAACTAATTGATCGCAACGCACAAAAACAAATTTGACGGTTTTTCGATACAAGTCGGCGTTTTGTCGAAATTCCATCGGCGCGCCTGAGGTTAGCATTTGTCATTCGGTTGTCACTCCGTCCCATAACGCGAGAGACGAGTCCGGATCCGTAACTGCTAGTTTTGGGAGACACGCGATGATGACGACCTCTCTCGACAGGATAGACATCAAGATCCTGAACGAACTTCAGCAGAACGCGAGCTTGACCAATGTCGAACTCGCGTCACGCGTCAATCTTTCACCGTCCCCGTGTCTCGCACGCGTCAAGACGCTCGAAAAACTTGGCGTGATCGACCGCCGAATCGCCGTTCTCGATCCTGCGTTGCTTGGCATCGGAGTGACCGCATTCATCCAGATCAAGCTCGAAAAGCAGGTCCAGACGTCGCTTGAAACGTTTACACGGGTAATCGATCGCCTTGCGCAGGTCATGGAATGCTATCTAATGACGGGCGACAGCGACTACATGCTCCGCGTCATGGTGTCCGACATCGAAGATCTTGAGGATCTCATCGTCAACAAGCTTTCGCGTATTCCCGGTGTTTCCAGCATTCGGTCCAATCTCGTGCTCAAACGCATTTCCCACAAGACCGTTCTCCCGCTCGACACCAATCACCCGATTACTGTGAAGGTGTGCAGCAGCTCATCTCGCTCTTTGGAGCGAACTACAAAGCCTCGATATGATGCAGCGAGCTCATCGCGATCCGATGCGCCCGTCGCATCGATGCCCGTTTCCCCAGCTATAGCGTGGTAGGACTACAAAGCGATCGAGACAAACATTTTGAGGTCTCGATGCATGCTTGAAGAGGCGCGCACTTATCTCGCAGGTGTCATATGCGGACCCATCTGCATGACCGCAGAGCTATCGTTCTAACTTCGTCGCAGGTGAGATCTTTCAATGGTGGCATCAATCAACACGGCATTGCGCGCTTTCGCCGAAGGCTCGATCGTCGTCGTCACCGACGATGATGATCGCGAGGGTGAGGGTGACCTTGTCGTTGCCGCGTCCCTGTGTACGGCCGAAAAGATGGCATTCATCATCCGGCATACATCGGGAATCGTTTGCGCGCCAATTACGGCCGACCACGCAAGGCGTCTTCGCCTGGACCCCATGGTCGTCAACAACGACTCGGCGCATACGACTGCCTTCACCGTATCGGTGGACTACCGGCCGGATAATGGGACAGGCATCTCGGCCGAGGAGCGAGCGTCATGTTGCCGCGCGCTCGCGAATCCCAACGCTGGCGCCAGCGATTTTTCCCGGCCCGGCCACATCTTTCCACTCATCGCGAAAGAGGGAGGTGTGCTCCTGCGATCAGGCCACACCGAAGCCGCCGTCGATCTGTGCAAACTAGTTAAACTCGAACCGATCGGCGTGATCAGCGAGCTGATGAATGACGATGGCTCGGTCATGAAGGGGCCGCAGGTCGCGGCATTCGCCGAAAGGTACGGACTGAAACATGTCACCATCGCTGATCTGATCCGCTTCAGGCAGGCCCGCGAGACGTTGATCGAACGCGTATCGAGCGTAACCGCGGACAGCCCAATCGGCCCGCTGCAGGGCTACTCCTATCGCTCTCCGTTCGATCCCATCCACCATGTGGCTTACGTTTATGGTGATCTGGGCGACGGCACCAACGTCCTCACGCGCTTCTACAAACCGAACATCTTGCGCGATTTGTTTTCGGGTAATGAACAGGCGAAGATGAACGTCGTTTTGAAGCACTTCAAAGACAATGGGACCGGTGTCCTCGTTTATCTGCGCGACGGCGCCGCAGGCGTCCCCCCGGCGCCGTTGGCACCAGGCTCCTCGCTTGAGGATGATCGCAACAGGCAATGGCGCGAGATTGGCGTGGGAGCCCAGATACTGCGAGATCTGAGGATCACATCCATCCGTCATCTCACATCCTCGACCCATCACTTCAGGGGATTGTCGGGCTTCGGCATCGAGATCATCCGGAACGAGTCGCTCTGATTGCAGCCATCGGTGTCTCCCGATGATCACGTCAGACGCCCCGGGGCATCCGGCGGGGCTGGCAGCCCATCACCAGCCAGATCCACCCGAAGGTGTAGTGTCTGATCGGCCTCGCGCTCAGAGAAATAGCGCGCGGGCGACTTTCCGAGCGCCTTCTTGAACATCGTGATGAAAGCGCTCACCGACTCATAGCCCAAAGCGCCCGAAACCGACTGAACCGTTTCTCCGGCAGACAGTTTCTGGATGGCAACGATGATCTGAAGTTGCTGTCGCCAGCGACTGAAGGTCATGCCCGTTTCGGTAACCACGAGACGCATCAGCGTCCGCTCGCCGAGCGCCGCCGCTTCCGCCCATTCCGCCACGGTCCGGCGGTCGGCCGGATTGTCCATCAAGGAATCGGCAATAAAGCGCAGTTTCGAATGGCGCGTAATCGGAAGGTGCAGCCTTTCGGTCGGCATGGCGATCAGCTCGTTCAGGAGCACCATTGCGATCTGTGCCGTGGGCCCCTGCGGATTATAAAGCGGCGGCAACGTCGCCATGCGGTAGATCAATTCATGCATCAGCGGCGTAATCGACAGGGTGCAGCATTCCTGCGGCACGTTTGCTGCTTCCATATCCACATAGAGAAAGAGCAGGCTGGCATTGGCAGTGACCCGATTGCTGTGCGGCATGCCGCCAGGGATCCAGACACCACAGCGCGGCGGGACCATCCATAGCCCGCTCGGCACCTCACAGGTCACCCCACCACGCTGCGCGAGGACGAGCTGTCCCTTGCGATGGGTGTGGACGGGCAGCTCATCCTCTTTCTCCTGCGTATCCACCATCCCCGCTACGATCGGACGGTCCAGACTGTCAGGATTGAAGTAACGGTAATGCTGATGAAGCGTGCCGCGCATTGTCATGTTTTCGCAATTAATTGGTAGACTATCGAAATCATTGCGAGACAGCAACGCCTATGGTCCGGATGCCTCACGGACGATCAGGACCATGCCGCAATCACTTCTGTCTCGGATTTTTGCCGCCGCATCACCCGGCCAACTCGACCCCAAATGGGCACTGTTCTCGGCGAATTCGTTCATCGCGGCGATGCTCGCGATCTATCTCGCCTTTCGTCTCGGATTGCAGCGGCCCTATTGGGCGATGCTTACCGTCTATCTAACCGCGCAGCCATTCGCCGGGGCAGTCCGGTCTCGCGCCGTCTATCGGTTTCTCGGGACATTGCTAGGCGCCTGCGCCGCTCTGGCGCTGGTACCGGTCCTAGTCGATCAGCCGGTCCTGTTGTCGGTCGCGGTCACCGCTTGGGCCGGGCTATGCCTCTATATCTCCCTGCAGGACCGCAGCCCGCGCAGCTATGTCTTCCTGCTGGCTGGCTACACCGCCACTACCGTCGCTTTTTCCAGCGTGAGCGCGCCGGCCATGGTGTTCGATACCGCGCTGTCGCGGGTTGAGGAAATCCTGCTCGGCATCAGTTGCGCAACGCTGGTGCATACGCTGCTATTCCCGAGCGATATCTCAAGCCCTGTTCTGAAAACACTGGGCGCCGCAGTCGCCGACGCCTTCGCTCGGACGACCGATGTGCTGTCAGCGCGTTCCGCCAACATGGATACCGGTCGCTGGAAGCTGGCCGCCGACATCACCCAACTCGACATGCTGTCGATGCATCTGCGCTATGACACCGCCGCGAGGAAGCCGGACCAGCGCACTATCGGCGCTGTGCAGGACCAGCTCGCATTGGTCCTGCCGATGCTGCTTGCAGTTGAGGACGGTCTCACCGCCTTGGGCGAGCGGCGCTCGGCGAAGCTCAACGGCCTGCTGGCAGACCTTGCCGGCTGGACGCAGAATCCGGATCGATCCCCGGGGGATGCGGACGAATTGATCGGCAGATGCGAGCGGTTCGAAGCAGCCAGCGGCTACGATCGCAGCGAATGGGATCGCCTTCTCGAAGCTGGGACGGTCGCGAGGTTGGCTATCTTGATCGACGCGCTGGCCTCCGCCCATGGCCTATGCGCAGCGCTGCACGGCCCCTCCCAGGGCTCAGCACGGAAGAGCAAAGCCAAATTCCCGCATCGACATGCGCGCCGGCACCTGCATCGCGATCCCGGCCTCGCCGCTTTGTCGGTCGCCGCTCTCGTCGTCGCGGTGCTCGGCTGCTGCGCGGTCTGGATCGCAACGGCATGGCCGGAAGGCGGTGTTGCCGCGCAGATCGCCGCGATCGCCGCCGCACTTTACAGCAGCCTCGACGACCCCGCGCCGACCCTGATCTCCTACGCGCTATGGACGCTGGCATGCCTGCCGCTCGCCGCCATCTACCTGTTCGTGATTTTCCCGGCAATCACCGGTTTCCCGATGCTGGTATTCTCGCTGGCGCCGACTTTTCTCGTCATCGGCTATCTGCAGGCCAATCCCCGCCATTTCATCAAGGCGCTGGCGCTCGGCCTCGGCCTGATCAGCGCGCTCGATCTACAAAACAAATTCAGCGCAGACTTCAGCGTATTCATCAACGGCAATGCAGCCGCGCTTGTCGGGCTGCTGGCAGCATTCATGGCGATACGCTGGCTGCGTTCGTTATCGGCATCACGCGCGGCGCACCGCCTGCTGCGCCAGGGTTGGTCCGATCTGGCGAGGCTGGCCGCAGCACGCCGGCCGATGATCCGCGCGCAATGGGTCGGCATCATGCTCGATCGCTTTGGCCTGGTCATCCCCCGCCTGGCCGCCTCCGGCACCGACATCGCGGTGGAAGGGCGCCGCTCGCTGGCCGCGCTGCAGATCGGCCTTGATCTGCTCGCTTTGAAGCAATGCACAATCCGCGGGGATGCCCAGACCGGCGGCGATGTCTCGAAGCTTCTGCCACTGCTGTCGCGCGCATTCCGCTGGCATGCGCGTGGCATTGCGGAGCTAAAACCCGACGACGCTCAAGCCCTTCTGACAGCGATCGACAGCGCGCTATGCGCCGAGATCGGCAAACACAAGATCCCCACACGACGGCAGCTCGCTCTGGTGGGCCTGCGTCGCACGTTGTTTCCACATGCCCGTGCTTTCTCATCCGAAGAGGCCATTCGATGAACGAGGAATTCTCCGTCGCAGGCGTATATGTGCCGACTTTCGCTTTGGCCTGTGTTTGTGCGCTTGCCATCTGCTTCATGGCATCCGCGACGAGCCGCAAATTCGCCGTCATCGATATCCGGAAATTTGCGTGGCACCCGGCGCTGTTCGACTTCGCCATCTTCGTAATCCTGATCAATATCTCCTACGCCATTCTGGGAAGGCTGCCGTCATGACGACAATGGGTTCAATTCTTCCGCGAATTCTGATCACCACACTGGCAGTGAGCGTCGCAACACCGATCGGTATAGGCATGTGGGAGCACTACGAGACAGCCCCTTGGACCCGAGACGGCCGCGTTCGCGCCGACATCATCGCCGTTGCGCCCGATGTTTCTGGTCTCGTTGAAGAGGTGCTGATCCGAGACAATCAACTTGTCCGCAAGGGCGACATCATGCTGCGGCTGGATCCCAAACGATTCCGCCTCGCGGTCCGACAGGCGGAGGCCGCCTTGGCTAACCGCGAAGCCGCGGCCGAGAGGGCTGCCAGCGATCGCACACGATACGAAAAGCTAAGCGAAGGCGTCGTGTCGCAGCAGCAGCGCGAGACGATCCGCGCGGCGGACCTGCAGGCCAAGGCAGCCTATAGCCAATCGGTCGCTGACCTCGATATCGCACGGCTCAATCTCGATCGCTCGGAAATTCGCGCGCCCGCTAATGGACGTGTGACCAATTTCGATTTGCGACCCGGCGCCTACCTTGCCGCAGGGCGCGGCATCATGGCCCTGATTGACACCGATACCGTGCGGGTCGAAGGTTATTTTGAGGAAACAAAATTGCCACGCATCCATGTCGGCGATGTCGTCGATGTAAGACTGATGGGCGGAGCGATTTTGCACGGGCAAGTCGAAAGCACCGCTGGAGGGATCGAGGACCGGGACCGGAGTTCGGGAGCAAGCATGCTTGCCAGCGTCAATCCGACTTTCTCATGGGTCAGGCTGGCACAGCGCATTCCGGTCCGAATTCGTATCAAGAGAGAAGATGTCGACGGTTTGGTCGTTGGAATGACTGCTACGGTTCAGGTGAGGGACCAAAGCATACGCTCAAAGCATAGCGCCGATCTTTGATGTTTAGTCGTTGATTGGCGAACAGCTCTAACATCCCACTAAAGGTCAGCGCTCACAGGCCGCTGTCCTGAGAAAGCCACCATCCTATGCTAGTCAATCCGCCCGTCCATCGCGGCGACCCGCGCTAGATGGAAATCGGCATCTCCGAATTGACTCTCGATCATCGTGAGCCGTTTGAAGTAGTGGCCGATCTTATACTCCATAGTTACGCCGACGCCGCCATGGAGGTGCACGCCGCCCTGGCCGACAAAGCGCCCCGAGCGGCCGATCTGCACCTTGGCGGCAGCAACCGTCTTCGTGCGTTCGTCTAAATCGGTGAAACTGGATGCCATGGAGGCCAGATAGGACATGCTGCGCGCAGTCTCCAGCGCGGTGAACATATCGGCGGCGCGGTGCTGCAGAGCCTGGAACGAGCCAATTGCCACGCCGAACTGCTTGCGCTCCTTGAGGTATTCGACCGAAATCTTCAGCGCCTCTTCCATCGCACCGACCGCCTCAGCGCAGAGCGCGATGCGGGCATCATCTACCACATGGTTGACAACAGATAGGCCGTCTTCGGCATTGCCGACCGCAGCGTCAGCGCCGACCTCGACATTGTTGAGCTTGATGTCGGCGGCGCGGCTGCCGTCCTGGGTCTCGTAGCCGCGGATATCTACGCCTTTGGCATTGGCCGGCACCAGGAACACGCCGACGCCCTTGGCATCGCGCTGGCCACCGGCGGTGCGCGCGGTAACGATCAGCGTGTCAGCCGTATCGCCATGGCCGACGACGAATTTCTCGCCGGACAATGTGTAGCCCGCACCGTTCTTCTGGGCCGAAGTGGTGACGTCGCCGAGGTCGTAGCGCGAATTCTTCTCGAGCTGCGCAAAGGCCAGCGTCTTCGAACCGTCGATTACGCCCGGCAGATGCGCGGCGCGCTGCTCAGATGATGCCCGACGGAGGAAGCCACCACCGATGACCACCGTGTCGAGATAGGGCTCGATGACGAGATTGCGGCCGAGCGCTTCCATCACGATCATGGCTTCGATCGGGCCGGCGCCGAAGCCGCCGTCATCCTCGCTGAACGGCAGGCCTAGCAGGCCCTGTTCGGCGAACTTGCCCCAGACGTCACGGCTCCAGCCGCCCTTTTCGGCGCGGTATTTCTTGCGGGCCTCGAAATCGTAGGACGACTTCAACAGGCCGTCGACACTGTCCTTGAGGAGGCGCTGCTCCTCGGAGAGATCAAAATCCATTTTCCATTTCCTTGAAATGCAGCATCGGGTCATTCCGGGGCGCGTCCGACCCTTGCCGGTCGCGAACCTGGAATCTCGAGATGAGAGTCTCTGAGATGCCAGGCCACGTCGGGATTCCAAGTTCGCTCGCGCAAGTGCGCGCACGCCCCGGGATGGCGTCGTGTGGTCAGATCACAGCCCCAGCACCGCTTTCGCGATGATGTTGCGCTGGATCTCGTTGGAGCCGCCATAGATCGACACTTTGCGGTAGTTGAAATAGGTCGGCGCGATCGGCGAGGCCCAGTCGTCCTCTTCGTTCTGCCCCTCGCCTTCCGGTGCGTATCGCGCCGCGAAGGGACCTGCGACTTCGAGCAGCAATTCGGTCAGAGTCTGCTGGATTTCCGAACCCTTGATCTTGAGGATCGAGGAAGCCGGATCCGGCTTGCCCTTGCCGTGCTTGCCTTCAGCGGCGACGACGCGCATCTGCGTCAGTTCGAGTGCCTTCAGCTCGATCTCTGTGGCGGCAAGCTTCTGGCGGAACTGCGGATCCTCGATCAGTGGCCGTCCACCAGCGATGGTCCGAGATGCCAGTTCCTTGATCCCGCGGATGCGCGCCTTGGAAACGCCGACACGAGCGATATTGACCCGTTCGTGGCCAAGCAGGAATTTGGCATAGTCCCAGCCCTTATTCTCTTCACCGACGAGATTCTCGGCCGGAACGACGACATCATCGAAGAAGACTTCATTGATCTCGGCGCCGCCGTCGATCATCTGGATCGGGCGGCAGGTGATGCCCTTCGACTTCATGTCGATCAGAATGAAGGAGATGCCCGCCTGTTTCTTGGCAGCGGGATCGGTGCGGCAGAGGCAGAAGATCCAGTCGGCATATTGACCGAGGGTCGTCCAGGTTTTTTGCCCATTGACGATCCAGGTGTCGCCGTTCTTCTTCGCGGTGGTTTTCAACGACGCAAGGTCCGAGCCCGCGCCTGGCTCGGAAAAGCCCTGGCACCACCAGTCGTCCATATTGGCAATGCGCGGCAGATAGTGCTTCTTTTGATCGTCGTTGCCGAATGTGTAGATGACGGGACCGACCATGTTGACACCAAATGGCAGCGGTGACGGTGCGGGGTACTTCTGCAATTCCTCCAGGAAAATATACTTCTTCACCGCGCTCCAACCGGTGCCGCCATATTCGACAGGCCAGTGCGGTACGCCCCAGCCTTTCCTGTTCAGCACGCGCTGCCAGGTGACCAGCTCGTCCTTGCTGACATGCCGGGTCGCCATCAGTTTGGCGCGCACCGCCGAACCGACATTCTCATCGAAGAACGTGCGGACTTCGTCACGAAATGCGATTTCCTCGGCCGTAAAGCTCAGATCCATAACACCAACGACTCCGAATTCGGCGGGCGACGGCCCGCAACCATGCTTTGACACCCCCTTTGTCACGGGAGCGCATCTGCGATCTGTAGGATTTGACGGCTCGAACGCGATCTAGTGCGGCATCACCGCCGGCTGCTCGCGCCGGATCCAAAAAATATACCGACGCCCGGCGAAGCGCGTGATGCTGTGCAGAACCATGCCGATCGCAGACAGGACAATCAGGATCGCGAACACGCCCGTGATATCGAGATTGAAATTGTAACTCATGATCAAGTAGCCGAGGCCAGCCTGCGCGCCCACGAATTCGCCGACGATCGTGCCGATCACCGCCAGCACGGACGCAATCTCGAGGCCTGCGAAGATCAGGACCAGCGCGGAAGGGATGCGAAGGCGAATCAGGGTTTGCAGTTTGGTCGCGCCATAGGCCTTCATCATGTCAAGTTGATCGCGATCTGTGGAATTGAAACCGGAGATTACGCTCACCAGGATCGGGAAGAAGCAGATCAGGGCCGTAATGACGACCTTCGAGGTCAATCCATAGCCGAACCAAATGACGAGAAGCGGCGCAATCGCGACCTTTGGAACGGTCTGCATTGCAACCAGATACGGATAGACGAATTTCTCGATCACTGGCACCATGGACACCAACGCCCCGACGACAAGCCCGGACGCGATTCCAACACCGAAACCGACTAGAATCTCCGTCAATGTGACCATCAAATGCGGCCACATCGTCCCCTCGCTCAGCAACGCGTAAAGTCTCACGACTACACCGCTGGGGGCCGGGACCACCAATGGAGAGACGTGGCCAAACCGGCAGATCGCCTCCCAAACCGCGAGGAGGACAATGGCAAAAGCAATCATCTGAATTCGGGCAATTAGCGGATCCGCATACTTGTTGTTCATAGTGATGCCCCCGTCGGCGCGTCCGAACCGAAAATTGTCCTTATTCGATCACAAATCTCACCGAAGCGATTGTCGGCCATCGTCTTGAGGCTGCGTGGCCGCTCGATATCGACGTCGATGACATCCGAGATGCGGCCAGGTCGGGGCGACATAACAACCACGCGGTCACCGAGTAGGACGGCCTCCGGAATACTGTGGGTGATGAACAGGACGGTTTTCTTCTCTTCGGAACACACACGCATCAATTCGACATTCAGCGATTCACGCGTCATGGCGTCGAGCGCGCCGAACGGTTCGTCCATCAAAAGAACTTTAGGCTCCCGCATCAGCGCACGGCAAATCGCAACGCGCTGCTGCATACCTCCCGATAGCTCGAACGGATACTTCTTGGCGAAATCTGCAAGTCCCATAAAAGCCAGCCAGCGCTCAGCGCGCCGTCTGGTCGCCTCTGATCGGTCCTTCTTCAGGTGTGGCGACAGCAGTACGTTATCGAGCACGGTATTCCACGGCAGCAATAGCGCCTGCTGAAAGACGATGCCGACGTCGGACCGCGGGCCACGCAGAATCTCGCCATCGAAATTCACGGCCCCCGACGTCACCGAGGTCAATCCGGCCAGTATGCGCAGCAGCGTCGTCTTTCCGCATCCGCTCGGTCCCACGACCGAAACGAACTCGTTCTCCTTGATGTCGAGATTAACCCTTTCAAGTGCGGTCACGACCTCGCCCGAATGGGTGGCGAATTTTTTCTCGATATTCTCGACCCTGATAAGCGTCCGGTCCGGATGCGCCAGCCTATCGGCCTCTCTTGCGGGAGACATCAGCATGCATGTATCTCGTTCGTTTGATGAAGGTTGTGCGCGCTCGCGCGGCGGCGATATCGGATTTGCTGCGCGCTACCGCAGCGTTTTCAGATCGAAAGCCTTGGCTTGCTTTGCGATTTCTGCCCGATCGTAATCATTGATTTGATCGACCAGCTCGCTGGTGAACATGCGCGACGTCGGAATTGGCTTTGCAATCTGGCCGCCCTGCAGCAAGAAATCGCTTAGATCCTTCCACCGCGTTTCGATGAAAACGCCGCGCTTATCGCCGACCTCGGGATCTATCCAAAAATCCCAAGAGGACGCCATCTTCAACCCGCGTTCCATCTTTTGCTCCGCGCTGCCTTCGGCAGGCTTGGTTTCCGGATAGACCTTCCACGTCATCAGGACGCAAGCCACCCGGTTGGCCAGGCAGAAATCGAGGCCCTTTGACAACGCGCGGCCGAATCCGGCGAGGAGTTTCGGCTTCTTCTTGATCGTATCGTTGGTCGCCAGAAGCGAGACGTCCGGAAGCTTGGCGAGCTTGTCCTCGATTTTCAGCTGCCTGACCGGCCAGCCGGCGAGTTCGAACGTGACGTTCGCAGTCTCCCAGAACACGATCGCATCGACCACTTTCTGCTTCATAGCCGCGATCGCCTGCCCGCCCGCGCCGATCGGAATGAAGGTGACATCGCGGTCCGGGTTCAGCCCCGCAGCGCGAAGATAAGCCTTGCCGTAGTTCATGCCCGCGCTGCCGAGCGCCGTCACGCCGATGCGCTTGCCTCTGAGTTCTGCAACGGACTGGATCGCGCTATCGGCCGGAACCGAAAGAGACCAGATGTTGCGATATTCGACGCTAGAGAAGTAGCGCAGGTCCAAGGGAGCCGCTGCGCCCTCCTGCATGGCGATCACGGCCTGCGCCGGACTGGCCCAACCGATCGGAGCGTTGCCCGTGGCGACCTGGATCGCGACCTCGTTAGATCCTGCGGCCAGGATATAGTCGACCTCCAGCCCCTCCTTTTCGAGGTAACCGAGATATTTCGCTGCGATGAACGGCGCGATCGCCTCGTTCGCGTTGCGCTGCGGCAGCAGGACGTTGATCTTTTCGGCGGCTACGGCGCTTGAAAATGCGCCGCTGGTGGAAACCGTCAGGAGAAAAACAGCGAGAAGCTTATTCATGTTCTTAAATCCCCGAGTTACTGCCAATTGACATTTCACAGAAGGCTAATTTGAAATTTGCTCGTGCACAAGCTTAGTGCTTGCCTACGAGTGACCAAAGTTTGCTCAGATCGTCGTCAGTTATTGTTCGGCGCATTGTTCTCTGCTGCGAGGCTGCTCGCGCGACTTGCAGCGCGAGCAGCCTGAGCACGTGATGGCGTCTTAATTCCTCGGCGGAAATCCGTCAGCCGCGCGAATTTGCGACATTGAGCGATGTAAAGGATGCGCCCTCTCGCGCCAGACGCGCGAGCAGAGCGGTTGGCTTCAACGCAGGCTCGTTCAGGGTCTCCGCATAGAACTCGAGACGTTCGACGATCGTCTTGAGACCGACGAGATCAGCATAGAACATCGGACCGCCGCGATGGATCGGCCAGCCGTAACCGTAGAGCCAGATCACATCGATGTCGCCAGGGCGGGCCGCGATATTCTCCTCGAGGATGCGCGCGCCCTCGTTGATCATCGGATAGATCATGCGCTCCATGATTTCCTGGTCACCGATCGCGCGTCTCGTCAGGCCGAGGCGCCTGCACGTCTCATCAATGATTTTTTCCACCTCCGGATCGGAGATAGGCGCACGCGAGCCTGGCTCGTATTTGTAATAACCCTTTGAGGTCTTCTGACCGAGGCGACCGGCTTCGCAGATGGCGTCGGCGATATCCCAGCGGACGCCGCGGTCCTGGCGCGAGCGCCAGCCTATATCGAGACCCGCGAGATCGCCCATGGCGAACGGTCCCATGGGCAGCCCGAAGCGCGTGAGCACGCGATCGACCTGTTCGGGAAGCGCGCCGCTCTTGAGCAGAGCTTCGCCTTGCAGGCCTCGAACGGCCAGCATGCGGTTGCCGACGAAGCCGTGGCAGACGCCGACGACAACCGGTGTCTTCCGCATGCGCTTGGCCAGCGTTGTTGCCGTCAAGAGGGCATCGGTCGCGGTCTTCTCGGCGCGCACGACCTCGCAGAGCTTCATAATATTGGCTGGCGAGAAGAAGTGCATACCCAGCACGTCCTGCGGGCGCTTCGTGACGGCCGCGATCTCGTTGATATCGAGATAGGAGGTATTTGTGGCGAGCACCGCGCCGGGTCGAGCATGGGCATCTATGGCGGTAAATACTTCTTTCTTAATCGCCATGGTTTCGAACACGGCTTCGATGACGAGATCGGCGTCCTTGACGTGTTCGAGACCGACCTTGCCGTCGATCAGCGCCATCCGCTTGGCCGGCTCATCCGCCGCGATGCCGCCGCGGGCAGCCGTGGCCTCCCAGGTCTTCTGTATCATGTCGAGGCCGCGGGTCAGTTGCGCTTCCCCGGTCTCGATCAGGGTCACCGGAATGCCGGCATTGGCGAAGGACATGGCGATGCCGCCACCCATGGTGCCGGCGCCGATGATGGCGACGCGCTCGACCGGGCGCGGCTTCACGCCATCCGGCACGCCCTGAATCTTGATTGCTTCACGCTCGGCAAAGAAGGCATGGCGCTGCGCCTTGGACTGATCGTCGGCGACCAGCTTCAGGAAGCTCTCGCGCTCCTGCTTCAACGCCTCGTCGAATGGCGTATCGAGGGTCCAGCTCACGGCCTCGGCGCATGCCAGCGGCGCATTCATGCCGCGCCCCTTCTTTGTTGCTGCCGCTGCGGCGGCCGTGAAAAGCGAACGATCCGCCCGGGCGGCCGCGAGCCTTGAATCGTCATTGCGCAGCAGCCGCAACGGGCGCCGTTCGGCAACGACGCTCTTCGCGAAGGCAACTGCGCCATCCACTGGGTCCTCGACAATATCGTCGATCAGGCCGTGCTCAAGCGCCTCGACCGCGCCGATCGGTTCGCCGGTCACGATCATCTTGACGGCAAATTCCGGGCCGACCGCGCGCGGCAGGCGCTGGGTGCCACCGGCGCCGGGCAGCAGACCGAGCTTGACCTCGGGAAGGCCGAGCTTGGCACTGCTGACGGCGACGCGAAAATGACAACCGAGCGCGAGTTCAAGGCCGCCGCCGAGCGCGGTGCCATGGATCGCAGCAATCACGGGCTTGCTGCAGCTCTCGTTGCCGGCGATCACCTCATTGAGGGCCGGCGGCTGCGGCGGCTTGCCGAATTCGGTGATGTCCGCGCCGGCGACGAATGTGCGTCCGGCACAGGCGATCACAATGGCATCGACCGCAGCGTCCGCATCTGCGGCTTTGACGTTATCGAGGATGCCGCGGCGAACGGCCGCGCTCAACGCATTCACCGGCGGCGCGTCGATGGTAATCACCGCGCAACGATCGACCACCGCGAGCTTGACGAGTTCGCTCAATTTAATTCTCCGATCAGGACTATATTAGTTTTGCGCGCAGCACTGTCCGGCCCAGTCGGCCCCACATCGCTGCGCAATGCTTTAACAGGGGCTCGGATCAGTGGACGATCTCGAACAAGCCGGCGGTTCCCATGCCGCCGCCCACGCACATGGTGGCGACGCCGTATTTGGCTTTGCGGCGGCGGCCTTCGATCAGGAGATGACCCGCCAGGCGCGCGCCGCTCATCCCATAGGGATGCCCCATGGAAATGGCTCCGCCATTGACGTTCAGTTTCGCAGGGTCAATGCCGAGCTTGTCTCGGCAGTAGAGCACCTGAACCGCAAAGGCTTCGTTGAGCTCCCACAGGTCGATATCATCGATGCCAAGGCCGTGACGCGCGAGGAGGCGCGGGACGGCGTAGACGGGGCCGATACCCATTTCGTCCGGCTCGCAGCCTGCCGACACGAAGCCGCGGAAAATGCCGAGCGGCTTCAGACCACGCCGCGCCGCTTCCTGGTCGCTCATGATCACCATGGCGCTTGCGCCGTCTGACAACTGGCTGGCATTGCCGGCCGTGATGCTGCCGCCCTCGCGCACCGGCTTCAGCTTGGCGAGCCCGTCCTGCGTCGTATCCGGACGCGGTCCCTCGTCCTGCGAGAACGCGACGTCTTTCAGGCTAGTTTCCTTCGTCTCCTTGTTCGCCACCGACATCGTGGTCGACAGTGGCACGATCTCGTCGTCGAATTTTCCGCTGGCCTGGGCCGACGCAGTGCGCATCTGGCTGTCGAAGGAATACTCGTCCTGGCGGTCTCGCGAGATCGCATAGCGACTGGCGACCACCTCGGCGGTGTCGAGCATCGGCATATAGATGTCCGGCTTCATCTCCATCAATACGGAATCGACGGCGCGATATGTGTTGGCATGTTCGTTCTGCACCAGGCTGATCGACTGGCCGCCACCGCCGACCGCAATCTGCACGCCGTCATGGATCACCGAGCGTGCGGCGATGGCGATGGCCTGCAGTCCCGATGCGCACAGGCGATCGACTGTCGTACCCGACACGGACACTGGAAGGCCCGCGCGGAGCAACGCCTTGCGGGCGATGTTGCCGCCCGTCGTGCCCTGCTGCATGGCGGCGCCCATGACCACGTCCTCGATGTCGCCCGGATCGACCTGGGCGCGCATCACTGCCGCCTTGATCGCTTCGCCCAGCAGCGTGGCACCATCGGTGTTGTTCAGCGCGCCGCGATAGGCCTTTCCAATCGGCGTACGCGCAGTCGATACGATAACGGCATCAGTCATAGGATAACTTCCATTTTAAGCAGAACGGGACGAGAGTTGATCGCGGAGCGCCTGCCGGGACAGCTTGCCGACATTGGTGCGCGGCAGCTCGTCGATGAAATCGACTGCTGCTGGCAATTCGTGCTTGCCGATTTTGCCGGTTAGGAAGGCGCGCAGGTCGTCGATGCCGAAGCGCGCAGCTCCGGGCCGTAGCGTGACGTAGGCTTTGGCAGCTTCTCCGCGATATTCATCCGGAATGCCGATGACCAGGACTTCCTTGACGTCAGGATGGGTGTAGATCGCCTGTTCAATCAGCTGCGGATACACATTGAAGCCGCCTGAGATGATGAGATCCTTCTTGCGATCGACCAGATAGAACCAGCCATCTGCGTCCATGTAGCCGATGTCTCCGGTCAGGAAGCGATCGCCGATGAACCATTCGGACCGATCCTCGTCACGCTTCCAGTAGCCATTCGTGACGTTTGGTCCGCGGATACGCAATTCGCCAACCTCCCCGACGGGCAGAACGCGATACGGATCGTCATGCGCAACGATGTCGATTTCGATGCCCGGCAGCATCAGGCCGATCGAGCCCGGCCTGTCCGGACCGCTTGATGGATGCGTCGTGCCCGGCGAGCATGTTTCCGTCATGCCCCAACCGCTACGCAAGCGGATACCGGTCTTACACTCGAAGATCGCAGCGACCTCCACCGGAAGCGGCGCACCGCCGGAACTGCAATAGGCCAATGACGAGAGATCGCGGCGGTCCAGATCTCGCAGACCGGTGATGGCGATCCACATGGTCGGCACGCCGGGAAATACCGTCGCGCGCTTGACCTCGATATCGCGCATAACCTCGTCGAGATCGAAACGCTGATGCAATGAGATGAGATCACCGTAACGCAGCCGCTTCATGAGGATGAGAGTCAACGCATAGATGTGAAACAGAGGCAGGGCGCAGATCACCCGCTCCGCGGCGTTCCGCTTTCTCCGGAAGGATCGCGTCCAGACTTCCCGGATCGACACCGCAGCAGTCAGATTGCGATGCGAGAGCATCGCGCCTTTGGGCAAGCCGGTCGTTCCTCCGGTATATTGAAGCAGTGCGACGTCATCGAGCTCGATGACTGGCCAGTGCGCAGGCTGCTGGGCTCCAGCAACGAACTCCCGGTAGGTAACGATCTGCGCCCGCTGGTCGTAGGATGCCAGCGTGTTCTTCGTCTCGCCCCAGGCTTCGTCTTCGCAAACGATGATGCGATCGATGACACCCGCCTCTAGAAACTGGAGCGCCCGCGGGAGGATGGATGACAGGTTGCTGGTGACAACGACGCGCGCACCACTGTCGGACAGTTTGTGCTTCAACGTGATCTCGCCGTCCAGCGGGCTGAGGTGCACGATACGCGCACCCGCCTTCAACGCGCCGAAAAAATTAATCGGGTGATCTGGCGTATTTCCGAGAAACAGTCCGATCGTGGTGTTCTGCGCGAGACCATCGCGCAGATACGCTGTCGCGGCTTCGGCCACTCTGGCATTCAGCTCGAAATAGGTGATCTGCCGATCGCGAAATTCGATCGCAGGACGATCTGCGAACGTTCGTGCTGACGTTTCAAGCAGGTCGGACACGAGGCACGCCTTGATGGGCTCGTTCCACCGCACGCTCTCCGGGTAATGTTTCTCGCCTGGATATTGCATCCAATTTCCTCCATGCAGCGCCGCACGGATGCGGCGTGAGCCACAGCCGTGATGGATCGGAACTGTTTGTTATGCTGGCTTTGCGGGACTGACGTTTCGCTTGATGATCGCTGCAATTGATGGTCCGACGACCGCTACGACGCAGAGGACGGACAACGTGGCGCTGATCGGTCGGGTGACGAAAATCGACAGGTCACCCCCACTGAGAAACAGCGTTTCGCGCATCGATTTCTCGAAAATCGGACCGATGACAATCCCAAGGACCAGCGGAGCGAGATCGAAACCGATCTGGCGTAGGACGGCGCCGACTGCACCGAAGCCGACCAGAACGCAAAGATCCCAGTAGCTGCTACGCATCGTGTAGACGCCGATGAAGCTGATAGCGAAGATGAATCCGATCAGGGCATATTGCGGCACCCGTAGCAGGCGGACCCAGATGCCCACGAGCGGCAGGTTCAATGCGAGCAGCGCGATATTTCCGATATACATCGAAGCAAGCAGTCCCCACACCACGTCCGGATGCTGCGAGAGCAGCAAAGGTCCTGGCTGGATGCCCTGAACGATCAAAGCTCCGAGCATTAATGCGACGTTGGGCGTGAATGGAATGCCAAGGCTCAGCACCGGCACGAGAGCCGAAGTCGCAACGGCATTGTTGGCGGCCTCAGGCCCGGCAAATCCCTCGATGGCTCCTTGGCCAAATTCATCTCGATGCTTTCGCGCGATCGCCTTCTCGACTCCGTAGGACGCGAATGTCGAGGTCAGCGATCCCGGTCCTGGTAGTAGACCAATCAGGAATCCGATGCCCGAGCCGCGCACGATGGCGGGCCATGCGCGCGACCATTCGGCGCGCGTTGGAATCATGTCACGCAAGCGTACGGTTTCGGCACGCGGAAATCCCTTGTTGGAGGCGACGACATGAAAGAGCTCGCTCAGCCCGTAAAGACCCAACGTTACCGGAACGAGATCGAATCCCAGTGCGAGACTATTTGTATCAAACGTGAAACGCGTGTCGCCACCCACAGCATCGACGCCGATCGTTGCCAGCGCGACGCCGATCAGAAGCATCAACATGTTCTGCGCCGGATCGCTGCCTGTGATACGCACCAGCGTCAGCCCGCCAAGCAGCGCCAGGAGGCAGAATTCCGGAGACGAAAAGTGCAACGCGAGATCGGCCAGGATCGTCATGAACAGGCTAAGCCCGACAATGCTGATCGTGCCGGCGATGAAGGATCCGACGGCGCAGATCATCAGGGCGGCGCCCGCTCGTCCCTTCCGCGCGAACTCGTAGCCGTCGATGGTGGTGACGATTGATCCACCCTCGCCCGGAATCTTGAGGAGGATGGCCGTGGTCGACCCACCGTACATGGCCCCGTAATAGATGCCGGCCAACATGATCAGACCAGTTACTGCGGAGAAGTGCACCGTGATCGGCATCAGGATGGCCATGGCGCCAAGCACGCCAAGACCGGGCAAGACGCCGGTTGCCGTACCGACCAGCGCGCCCAGCAGTGCGGCGCCGATATTGACAGGCTGAAGCGCGACTGCGAAGCCGCCGAACATATGAGCGAGCAGATCCATCATCAGTTCCTGAAAATGGTGGTGAGAAGCACGCCGTAAGGAAGCGACACTTTCAAGCCGAGGGAGAAGACGACCCAGAATGCGATCGGCATTGTCACGGCCACGATGCATGCATTCTTCCAGGTCGCGTCGACCAGCCGTGCCATCAGGAGAAGAAAGACTGCCGTCGTCAGGAAAACTCCGAAGACGGGCAGCGCCACGATGAAGGCTATGCACAGAAGCAGCGAATATCCGACGCGCAGCGCCAATCGCCCCCTAGGCCACGGACCGACGTCGGCAGCAGGGCGATTTCGGACCGTCACGAACACGCCGAACGCCACCCAGCAGACGGCGACAAGCGCGGGCATCGCACCGACACCAGTGCCCAGGGGATCTCCCATGGAAAGCTGGAGAGACTGATACAGATAGAAGAGGCCTGCAGCGGTCAGGATCAGCGACGTCAGCTGCGATCCTTTGGTCGATGCCGGAGCATCGACGTCAATTGCTGTCGCATCGACCATCTGCGGCCTACTTTCCAGCCTGCGCGGACGGCGCAGTGCCGCGGAAGACCTCTGTGAACTGCCGGATCATCTCTTGGCTATCGGTGAACTTGACTTGAATATTCTGGGCAACCAGCACACGCCTGAAGTCTGGATCCGACACCGCCTGCTTGACGGCCTCGACCAAGACGCTTCGCTTGGCCTCGGGAATCCCCTTTGGAGCGTAGACAACGTAGTCACTGGTGGTGACGACGTCGTACCCCAGTTCCTTGAAGGTCGGGACATTCGGATTCGTGGCCATCCGCTCAGGGCCGAACACCGCCAGAGGCCGTGCCTTACCGACCTCAACCTGCGCCTTCAGGCCTGGCCATGTGAGCGCCGCGAGTTCGGTGTTCTTGCCGAGAAACGACGCCACGCCATCGGCATCGCCGCTATAGGGCACGAACCTGATATTGATATTGGCCTTTTTGGCGAAGGCGTCCCAGGTGTACTGATTGATGCCGCCGGCGATGCTGGCGACCTTCAGTTTGCCGGGATTCTGGCGTGCATAGTTCACCACGTCGTCCAAGGTCTGGAACGGCGAGTCGGCCTGAATGCAGACGGCATTGTGGACGATGCCGATGCCGCCCAGGATATCGTAGGTGCCGGGGTCTCCCCAAGGCAGTCCCTTGACCGAATGAACGGCGATTGTCATCGGGCTGTTGGTCGCGACACCTATCTGGTAGCCGTCGGGCTCCGCCGTCACGACGGCCGTGACGCCGCGCGTGCCGGCGCCTCCCGCCACGTTCTCGATCGTCACAGGTTGCCTCAGAGGCTTTTCGAGTGCCTTTCCAAGCGCACGCGCAATTGCATCCGAACCGCCGCCGGCTCCGTAATTGACGGTCAAGGTAATCGGCTTGGTGGGAAACGGTTCATCTGCGCCATAGGCGCAAGAACCGGCGAGAGCGAGACTGGCGAAGGCGATTCCTGCAATTTTGCGCATCGTGAGCTACCCCGTCGAGTGATCAAACAAACATCGGCGGCCGGGCACATCCCGTGCTTCGGGCTCCGGACGCACATATCCGTCCGGGCAAGACGCTTCCACCGACTTTTATCAAACAAGACGATATTTTGACTATCACTCGTATGCAAGCACAAAACTTGTTCGCAAGCGCACAACTTGCAAGCAAGCGAATAAATGAGGTAGAGATGCCAATATACCGGTTGTCAGGTCTCAAAGAGCTTGCGCAGCCTTTTTCGACAGGCGCGGGAGCCCGATGACCATTGCATCGTCAAGGAAGACACACGTGGATAGTGACGCTCCGGACCCGGAGGCGTCCTATGGGCTCGACGATCAACCCGGATTTCTGTTGCGCGTGGCACTGAAGACCCACACGACGGTTTTCACCGCGAATATGATCGACAGCCTCACCGCCCCGCAGTTCTCCACACTGGCAAAGCTCAAGGAAGTCGGGCCTTGCTCGCAGAATTATCTCGGTCGCCTCATCCACTACGACTCGGCGACCATCACGGGGGTGGTCAACCGGCTGAAGAACCGCGGCCTGATCGAAAGCATCGTCGATCCTCTCGATCGCCGCCGCGTCGCCATCGATCTGACGGAAGCCGGCCGGGCGATCGCCAACGAAGCCATCGCAGCGGTCAAGAAGATATCCAGGAAGACGTTTTCGCCGCTGTCTCCAAGCGAACATGCAACGCTGACGGCTCTTCTGAAAAAAGTGATCCTGAGATAGTGCCGGACTTACTTTCCGCACATCCTTGATAGGCCGAAGCCCTGATGTCCGACCGCCCCATGCAACTCACTCCGGGTGAGCTACAGAGTCGCCTGTCGCGCAACCATCTCGCGAACTGGATGGGCTTGACGGTTGTTCATGCAACCGCCGGACAGATCCGGCTGGCGTCTCCCTGGCGGGACGAATTCATCTCCAATCCCGACCGTCGCTTCGCGCATGGCGGCATCCTGGCGACGCTTCTGGACACGGCCGGATCATATGCGGTCGCGACACTGCTCGGCAGGCCGGCGCAAACAGTCGATATGCGGGTCGATTTTTTGCGACCGGGCTTAGAATCGGAATTGATGGTCGATGCGAGCGTGCTCCACTTCGGGCGCACCCTGGCCACCGTGGATGGGTCCGTTTTCAATCGAGAGAACCGCCTCCTAGCGACAGGCCGGATGGTCTTTCTGACATCAGACAACGAGTCAGAAACGGGCGCGAAAGAGAAGTCGCATGACAGCTGAGGCCGCCCCGTTCTCGCCGGTGCGAAGCGCTACAAACGGGATACCGAAGCGGCATCCGTAATGACCGCTGTCGCTTCGACATCCGTATCCGCCTCGAAACCCTTGGCGGACAAGTCGCGGCCCAGGGTCTCGGGCAACAGCATCGACGCGACGATGAAGACGGCCGCGGCCGGCAACGCGACGGCTACCATGCCATTGATGAGGCCGCCGCCGAGATGCGCCGCCACGAGCGGTACGACCACCGGCGCAATGCTACCGAGCCCGCGGCCACCCATATAGAAGGTCGACACTGCGGTTGCGCGCAGATTGACCGGGTAGAGTTCAGAGATCCACACTCCGGTAACCCCGAGTGCGACATTGCCCATGCCGAATGCAATATAGAGCCAGAACATCGGCCACTCGGTCTTCGATCCCGCGTAAAGCTGGCTGCCCCACATTGCCATGCCGAGCAGAGATCCGACCCAGAACAGCGCCGGCACGATCGCTCCTGCCCGGCGACCGGCGCGATCGTTGAAGAAGCCGTTGGCGAGATAGCAGAGACCGCTCACGACGGACAACAGGACGGCAGTGGTCCGGACGACGTCTCCCGGCGTATGCATGTCGCGCAGCAGGAGCGTCGGGATGAACGAGACGACGCTGTAGTAGCAGAGCATGTAGCTCATCATCCAGACGAATGCCACGATGGTTTGGCGTGCCAGTCCGTTGCGGAAAATGTCCGCAAGCGGCAGCGTTTGCGGCTTTGCCATATCGCGACCGGCGCGGCGCTCGGCATCATATTCCTGCCAGATCTTGGATTCCGGCATGAAGAACCGAATGAAGATGGTGAGGAGAATCGGGGCACCACCGGTGAGGAGACCAATTCGCCAACTCCACTCATCGCTGAAGGTTGCAATCAACCAGATGCCGACGATCGACGCGGTCGACGACGCAATCACGGCGCATCCCTGAAGTGCCGCCGCACCGAAACCACGGCTTCCTTTCTTCCAGGCCTCGTTGAACAGAACCATGCCGACGCCATATTCGCCGCCGAGGCCGATACCCGTGATCAGTCGAAGGATTGCAAGCGACCAGTAATTCCATGCGAACGCGGAAACGAGCGCCGCGACGGAAAACAGGATGATCGTCAACTGCAGCGACGTCTTTCGCCCGAACCGGTCACCGACGACGCCGAACAGCGCGCCTCCGATCGCCGATCCAAACAGTGTCAGCGCCTGCAGCGACCCCACCTCCGTCAGCGACAGGGACATCGAGCGCTGGATGGCGGGAAGCAGAAACGGGAAGATCAGCACATCATAGAAATCGAGAATGTATCCCAGCATAGCCGAGATCATGATCGCATAGCGCTGGCCTGCGGTGTATTCGTTCGATACTGAAATCGGCGCTGGCATGTCTTGGCAATCTGGCTGAGAGGCTAAATTCTTCCGGCGGGCTTCGATCGCTCGAAGTCCGCCGAATGATCACGTCCGGGGCCTATCGGCCGGGTGCCCTCAACTCCGGATAGGCAAATTCGCCTTTGTCCAGGATGTGGATGTCATCGAGCCACAAACTACAGCCACGAAGGGGGATGTCGAGATGACACGGCGTATCGTTGGTGCCGCCGAGCTCCGAATTCGGACCGGTAGAAAACAGCACGTTTCCATAGAACGAGAGCGCGTTCATGATGTGCTCCGAGGATAGTTGTTGTGAGGCGGCGATGTGATGCCACTGGGCACGCTCGTTGGAGCCCCAGCCGATATGTGCGATCGCCCAACCGCGCGGATCGCCGAAGCTATCGATATAGTTCTTGATAAGGATCGCATCAGTGCCCTCACCCTGGATATCGACGATGTAACCCTCCTTCACCGTCAGCGTGACCGGTGACTGGATATAGCGCTTGAACGCGCAGAGGATATCGCCGGGCATCAGAACCACCGTGCCGTTGACATCGCCGTCCGTGGCTTGCGTAAAGGCGAAACCCGACGGGAAATGATCCCAGCGGCCGGGCTCATCGGTGTAGCCATATTCCGAAATGACCGGATACTGCTTCAGCCCGTAGGTCACGTCCGTTCCCCCGGGCGACGTGATGCGCATCTTGCTCGCCGACTGCAGCAGCTTGCGCGACAGTTCGGTGCGGCGGCGTAGATCCTCGGTCGGGAACATCTTCTTGAGAATATGGAAAGGCTCCATCACGCGCAGGATGCGCGCACCGGCCTCCTGGATTTCAGCCTGCTCCTTGGAGAACAGCAGACCAAGCAGATCGACGACCATATCCGCGCGCTTGAGCGTATCGATGGCAAGTTGAATACCTGTGAGCGCGTGCCGACCCTGCTGGCCAGCGACTTTGCTCTGACCGTATTTCGGCACGTTGAGATGAAAGGTCGTTGCGCCAAGGCTCTGCGCAGCCAGCATGAAAGTCTGGGCATATTCCGGCTGGTCCTCGCCGCCGCTCAGCACGACCACGACCTCACCCTTCTTGACCTTGCAGAGTTCGAGCTCGGCCTTGAACAGATCGAGCATTTCAACATCAACGCGTTGTCGAGACATTATGACAGACTCCTGTTAGCGATAAGTGGACACATCGAGCTGCTGGAAGCGCAGCGGCGCGAGAAGTTCTTCGACGATAGCGAGGAATCCCTCGGTATCGTCGATCTGCATCTGATGACCGGCGCCATCCAGGCGCCGGATCGCGATGGATGGCAGCAGCCGGCGGATTTCGGCTTCATCTTCGGCTCGAATGACGCCGCCTCTGCCGGCGACGATCAATGCGGCGGCAACGTCGAGATTGCCGAGATCGAAGTGGACGTCGTCGTGATGAAAGCCCTTGTGGCTTTCGATCAAGGCACGCTCGTCGCAGGTGTGCAGCCACTCGGCCCGCGTTCTTATATGCCTCTCCGACCATTTCGGCGCATCAGGACCGCGCAGCGCCATATCGACCTCCCCGCGCTGCGCGCCGTAGAGCAATCTGAGAATCGGCTCGATCGGAATCGGATAGGCGCGCCGTCCGGGTCCCGAGACAGGTGGGTCCACCATGATCAGACGCTCGATGGACGACGGTCGCCAGCGCGAGGCACGTATGCCGATGCGTGCCCCCATGGAGTGACCCAATATCGTGTATCGTTCGATGCCGAGCGCATCTGCGAATGCGACGAGGTCGGACGCACAGGCATCGAGCGAGTAGTTGAGATGCGGCCCGCTTTCGGAGAGGCCGCGGCCGCGGACATCAAGAACATAGATGTCGCGGCCTCCACAAAGTCGCTCCGCGACAAAAGCCCATTGCGCCGCCGTGGTCGAGATTCCCGGGACAACAATCACGACAGGCCCGCTTCCGCCGAATCTGAGATAATGTTGTCGAATGCCATTGGCGCGGACATGGGCGCCGTAGGGTAGGCAGGACGCCATGACGCCGTTCACGTCGTCTGCTCCGTCGGCAATGCCCGTAGTTTCTCGATGACGTCCAGCGTCGACAGTACGTCCGCATATTTGCTGGCGATGTCGAACAGGTTGACGGCATGTGAGGTCGGAGACCGATCGTAGACCGCGTCACTCGGCACGATGGATTTGAAATTCAGAGCACAGGCGTCCACCACCGATGCACGAACGCAGCCGCTGGTGGTGCAGCCCGTGAGGACAAGCGAATCCACGCCGCCCCCGATCAGATAGGTCGCCAGCGGCGTGCCGAAGAAGGCGCTCGCTTGTGTCTTCGGCAGCAACAACTCGCCGGGCTCCGGGGCGACTTCCTTGACGAAATCGTAGCCCGCCGGAGGGATCCGCATGACGCCCGGAATCTTGGCGGAGAATGCGCCGTGGTCATGGCCGATCTTCCGGGCGACATGCGGGAAGATCACCGGCCACTTGTTCTCGCGAAACACCCTTACAAGATCGGCGATGTGCGGGATGGCGTCCCAACCGGCTTCACCGCAACTGGTCGGATACTGCTTGATCGCTTCGCGGATCGGCATTGGCCCGTCGCCGACCGAGCGATATTGTACGTCGATGACGAGGAGTGCAGGGCGTTTGCCGAAACCGGCCGCGCCGCCGAGCCCTGCCATCGCGTAGGTCTCGCGCTCCTCCAATGGAATGACGTCGTCCCAGGGCTGCTTGGTGATCACGGCTGCACTCCTGTCGTTGCAAAGTCAGTGAAGCGGCACGGTGGTCGCGTCGTACTGGTAGATCCAGTCGAAGCGCGCCTTGGATGCTTCTGGTGACCACTGGGTCTTGATGTACTCACCCGCGGTCTGGACCGTGCTGAGCGCCTTGTTGTGGAAGATCGGCAGCATGCCGATCGCGGAATCGACCACCTTGCCGGTGCGATCAAGCCGAAGCCCCTGATAGGCCTGGAATGCTTTGGCCAGATCGTTGGGCTGTTCATCGAAGCATCGCGCCAGCACGGCCGCGTCTTCGAGCGCCATGTTCACGCCCTGACCGAGATAGGGTGGCATCGAATGACAGGCGTCGCCGAGAAGGGTGACGCGGCCCTGCGACCATGTCTTCAGCGATGACCGCACGAACAGGCCCCATTTGTTCAGCGTATCGACGTTCTTGACGAGCTCGATGATATCGGAATGCCAGCCGATGAAATCATTAAGACACTCTTCGACCGATCCCTTCTCAGACCAGGATTCCAACAACCAATCCGCGCGATCGACCTGGCCGGAGAAGGTCATCATTTCCGTGTTCTGCCAACGCACCGGATAGGCCGTGACATGCGCGGTCGGCCCGATCCAGGTGGATACCACATGCTCACGCTGGTGTGGCGCCAGGCGATCGACCGGCACCAGACCGCGCCAGGCGATGACGTTGGTGTACCGGCTCTCGACTTGACCCATGATTCCGAAACGGACCTTCGAATGCGCACCATCGGCCCCGATCAGTGCGCGACCATCGATCTCGGTGCCGTCAGCAAGCTTCGCGCGGACACCCCCGTCGTTCTGACTGAACCCGACGACATGCGCGTTCAGATGAATGGCGCTTGGCTTCAAGCTGCGGACGCCATCAGTCAGGATCTTAAGCAGATGCGCGCGCAGCAGAAGATATGGCTGATTGCCCGCAACGTCGGACGCCCGGTTATAGAGCGGCCAGCTGTCGCCATTGCTCCACAGGCGGATGTCGCGCCGTTCGGCCGCGATGCTGTTTTGCTCGACCTGCTCCGTCAGGCCGAGATCCTTGAGAACGCGCACACCATTCATGGAAATCCACAAACCCGCACCGACCTCGCGCAGTTCGGGCGCCTGCTCGAACACGTCGCAATCGATGCCGCGGCGAAGCAGCGACAATGCCATCGCCAAGCCGCCGATACCGGCGCCGGCGATGAGGACGCTCGACTTACTGACCTGTTCAATACTCATGATATCTCCGGACAAGAGTTGTGGTGTGGCGCGATGGTTAGGCGGCTTCTTCCGAGACATGCCCCTGGGCAAGGCTCTTCACCGCCTCAAAAATCTTGATGTATCCGGTGCAACGGCACAGATTGCCGTGCAGGTGATGGCGGATCTCCTCGTCGGTCGGATGCGGGTTGGCTTCTAAGAGCGCGGTTACCGCCATGATGAAGCCTGGTGTGCAGAAGCCACACTGAAGTCCGCCGTGAAGCACGAAGGCCTTTTGGATGCGCGACAGGCCGTCGGTCGGGGTCACGCCCTCGATAGTCGTGACCTCGTGACGATCCACATCCACCGCGAGCGTCGTGCAGCTCGAAATCGGTGCGCCGTCGAGCAGCACGGTGCAGGCCCCGCAGACCTCCATGTCGCAGGACCGCTTCGTGCCCTTGAGGCCGATGCGATCCCTGATCAGGTCGACCAGCAGCGTGTGGGTCGGTACGTCGATCGCGATGGCCTGACCGTTCAGCGAGAAGGAAATGGGTAGAAGATTTGTCACTTCACGTCGCTCCTGCTGCCTTCCAGCGCTTCGTCCAAATTTCGCAGGAGCAGGACGCCGGCGAGATGCCGCTTGTAATCGGCACCACCATGCCGGTCCTCGTTGACATCGAGCGCATCGAGCGCGTCCGGCAGTACCGCTGAGATCGCACCGCGCGCTTCGACCACTGGCAATCCTCGAAGTGCGTCCTCGACGACAGTCAACGCTTGCGGACGGAAACTCAGCGCGCCAACGCGAATGCGGACGCGTTCAATGATCGTATCGCGCTCGCCCAGCGACCAGGCCATGGCGACGTTCACCGAGGGCCGCTCGCCATGCTTGAAACGCCGGTAAGTCACGGAGCCGCTGGGCCGCGGAAACGTGATGGTAGTCAGCAATTCGTCCGGCGCGCGCACCGTCTCCAACTCGCCTTGAATGAAGTCGTCCGCATGGACGGTGCGCATGCCGCCGTGGCCTTGCAGCATCAGCCGCGCATCGAGTGCTGCCAGCATGGTCGGCGGATCCGCATGCGGCTCTCCGAAGCATAGGTTGCCACCGATCGTCCCGACGCTGCGGACCCTGATGTTGGCCACATCCGCACAGAGCGCGGACAGGGCCGGCACATGCTTGCGAATGACCGCATCGCCTGCGATTTTCTTGTGCGTGCAGCGCGCGCCGATCTCGATCTCGTCCGCACCGTTCATCGCAATGCCATCGAGGCCGGAGATTCCCTTGATATCGACAAGCCGTTCCGTAT
Organism: Tardiphaga sp. OK246; assembly: GCF_900188215.1. Classification (NCBI taxonomy): domain Bacteria; kingdom Pseudomonadati; phylum Pseudomonadota; class Alphaproteobacteria; order Hyphomicrobiales; family Nitrobacteraceae; genus Tardiphaga; species Tardiphaga sp. OK246. Next base: position 537,727 of record NZ_FZOX01000004.1, on the reverse strand, counting down.
GGATCACGCGCATCTTCATCGCCAGCAGCAACTCGGTGCCGCCGGAATAGAACATGCCTTCGCCATCCTCGCCGACGGCGCCGAGCGCCTCGTCGATCGTCGATGGCCTTTCGAATGCAAAGGGAAGCGGCAACATGATCAGGCCGCGTCCAGCATTTCTTTAAGCTTCTTTTCAAACTCTTCGAAATTTTGATCGACACGGCGTTTGATGATACCGAAACCCATGGTGGCAAGGCGCCCTTGCACGTCGATCTTCGCATCGACGGAGAATATTGAGCCGGCTTCCTCCGGCGTAACCGTTACGTCGAGAACCACTACAAGCCGCGTGCCTGTGAACTTGTCGCGCCCCGTGGCGCGAGTGCGGACATGCGACGGCTCTGTGATTGATTCAACGACGATGTCCGCCGGCACTTCGATCTTGAACGGACCGATCTTCTGCTTGACCGTAGCTTTGTAAGTCGCCAACCGCTCGATTTCCTCGATGTGGTCGCATCCCGGAATGCACGCCGAAATGCGCGGCACATCGAGCAGCGTGCTCCAGAGCTCGGCGGGCGTCGCGGGCACCACCATCGACATCTTGAATTCCATGAACTCACTTCCTTTTTTGCAGAGCGCGCCACACTTTTTCCGGCGTCATGGGGAGGTCGGTGATGCGTATGCCGTAGGTGGAGAACAGCGCGTTGGCGATCGCCGGCGCGACGGGAAGAATAGCGCCTTCGCCCATTCCCTTGGCGCCGCCGGGGCCAGGACCATCGCCATTTTCGATCAGGATGGTGTCGAACACCGGCGGCACGTCGGACATCCGCGGGATGAAATAGTCGATCGGATTCGCATTGACCGGCTGACCGTCCTCGAATTCCAGCTGCTCATGAAGCGCGTGTCCGAAGCCCATCACCGCCGCGCCCTCGTCCTGCCCTTCGGCAGCAGTGCGGTTGATGACCCGGCCAACATCGGCGGCGCTGGCGTAATGCGGGATGTGAATCTCGCCGGTATCTTCATCGACGATTATCTCCGCGAGGCCCGCTGACGTCTCCCAGAACAGCGGCGACTCCGCCAGGGCACCGTTCTTCGAGCGCGGCGTGATGGCGCCGCGACCGATGACTTCGCCCGAGTCGACGCCCAGCGTTCGATGGAATATCTCGTGAAAGGTGAGACGCTCTGCTCCCGTAGAGACGCCGCCCTCGATAAGAGACAGGCTTTCCTTTGGTAGCTCCCAGACATCGGCGACCATGTCCAGAATCTGATCGGCCGCGTCGAGTGCGGCGTTTTCGACCGACAGGCCGACCACGATTGTGGACCGGCTCGCGCCCGTGCCCCAGTCATACGGCGCGACCGCGGTATCCGTGCGCAACACAGTGACCGCGGAGACAGGCTGCTTCAGCGTCTGCGCGGCGATCCGCCCCATGGTTGCATGAGATCCTTGCCCCACTTCGATGGCCGAGACCGAGACGAGAATCGAGCCATCAATCTTGAGTCGCACAATGGCATTGCTGATCGGCGTATTGGCCGGATCCGTTGCCGCGACCGCGAGCCCGCGCGATTGTCTGTTGGAACCTTGTGCTTCCGATCCGAATGATTGGCTCACCCGGCCCATCAGCTCGCTCATGTCCACGTCGAGCGCGCGCAAATCCGGCCGGGTGCGCTGGCCGCGGGACGCGAGATTGATCAGCCGAAACTCCGTCGGATCCATGCCGATGGCTGCCGCGACATTGTCCATGTGCGACTCCTTGGCCCAGACGGCTTGCGGGCCGCCGATCGAACGAAATGCGGCGCCCGGGATGGTGTTCGTATACACCGCTGAAGCTTCGAGACGCAGATTGGGCATCACATATGGGCCCATGATGCGATTCGCCGACTTGGTGGCGACCGCCGAGCCCGTGTCGGAATAGGCCCCGCCATCGAGCAAGAGCTTTGCGGTCTTGGCGACGATGCGGCCTTTTGCATCTACGGCGGTGCGTATCGTGATGTCGGCGCCCAGTCTGCGGCACGTGAGCATCGACTCCACCTGGGATTGGGCGATGCGAACTGGGCGCTGCACCTTCCAGGACGCGGCAGCGACGAGTGGCTCGATCTTGACCGACGCTTTTCCGCCGAAGCCGCCGCCGACGAATGGGACGATGACGCGGATCCGCGCGAGCTGCAGACCAAACAGACGAGACAACACTTTCTGGACAGCGGTCGGGGTTTGCGCACCAGCCCAGACCGTCAGGGAATCTCCCTGGAAATCCGCAATGACGGTGTGCGGCTCCATCGCGAAGTGCGAGATTCCGGGGAAGGTGAAGTGATCTTCATGGACATAGGCGGCGGTCGCTTCGGCCGCGTCGACATCGCCGACATCGTTCCGATAGGTGTGGAATATGTTGCTACCCTGCGTCGGCCGCGCACCGCCCTTGAAGTAGAAGTCCTGCAGATTCTCGTGGTGTTCATGGATGAGCGGCGCATGCTCCGCCGTGGCTTCCTGGATCGTCGTTGCCCGCGGCAACTCTTCGTATGTGACATCGACCAATTCGGCTGCGTTTTCCGCTATCTCAACCGTCTCCGCGACGACCACGGCGACGGGCTCACCCACATGACGCACGCGATCGATCGCAATGATCGGCCGATCCTTGAGCACGAGGCCCCAGCAGCCGAAATGCGCGACGTCGGCACCGATCAACACGTCCACGACGCCATCCATCGCAACGGCAGCGCTGGTATCGATAGCGACGATCCGTGCGTGGACCGCCGGCGAGCGGACCACGAACCCGTGCAACATGCCCGGCACCGTCAGATCGGTGATGAATTCCGCACGCCCCGTCACCTTCTCCAGGAGGTCGGGTCGAACGGAACTCAAGCTGTCAATCGTCTTCGACATCCGTCAATCCGCGTGAAATTTCGGTGCTCTCCAAGGACGCGCGCTCTCCCATGCGCCCTGCAAAGATGTGTGACAAAGAGCTACGGCATTTATCACTCGTATGCAAGCGCTGCGCTTGTGCACGACCGTCCAAATCGTAAGCAGCACGGCCGGTCCTGCGCCTGGTGCGCAGGAAAGCTCGCGCAACGGCAGGAACTGCCAGCCTCCCGACAAATCTGAAGAAAGATGGATTCCTGGGATCAACGACGGTAAATACGTGAGCTGCCTCAACGGCTTTTGCGCCACGTCATGGCCGCAGCGTTTGAGTGCCAGATCGCAAAAGGGGGAACGTTTGCAACCTAAAACAAAGTCTCGCTCGGCCGAAAAAGCCAGGGAAGCCGCCCGTTCATACACCCTGGATGACGCGCCAGGCTTCCTGTTGCGAGTGGCGCTGCGGACCCATACAGCGTTCTTTGCCGCGAAGATGATCGAAGGCCTGACGGCGCCCCAGTTCTCGACGCTGGCGAAACTGCGAGAGGTCGGCCCCTGCTCCCAGAACCATCTCGGCCGGCTTATTCATTATGATTCAGCGACGATCACGGGCGTGATCACGCGTCTCAAGTCACGCGGCCTTATCAAGAGCTATGAGGATCCTTTGGATCCCCGACGGCGGGAGATTGACCTGACCGACAAGGGCAGGCGGATCGCCGATGCTGCGATTGAGACCATTGGAGAAATTTCCAGCGAAACTTTTGCGCCCCTGACACAGGCCGAGTACCGGACGCTCGCTGAAATCCTCAAGAAGGTCATTCACCGGTAGCTCGACACCAAAACAGCTCTATTCCTCGGCGCCTCCTCTCTCATCTCGATATAGCTTCGGTTCCAGATCCGACGCGGTCCGCCCGTTCGATCCTTTACTCTCCACGATGAAAACAAATGAGTTGGGCGCGATCTACGAGACGCCCTGGAGCGCGCGCACCTACCCACGACGAGCGTCTAGAGGCGCTAGGTGATGCTGAGGCTGACCCAGCGGTTGCTCTAGTTAATGAAACTCCCACGACACCGCAGGGCGTTTTGGCAACTCTCAACTACTCTGTAGAATGGACCGCCAAGGGCAGCCGTTGGCCGGATAACTGACTTGATGATAAAGCCTTAGCATCTGAGAAAGCTGGCAACCGCCCTCTCGGTAAGCCCTGGGAGCATTCCTGCATCACAATCTGATCGAGGTGATACAGACTATCGCCGCCTAGGGTGTTTATCCCCCGAGATGGCTAAACACCTGCCAGCAGATGCAGGCGGGCGAATTGCGGTGCGGAGCGCGATGGATCAAAAAAAGGTCAACTCGCGAATCGAGCGGCTCCAAGTTTGGGTGTTTCGTAGAACCGGAGGTGGTCATGCAGAGACGAAGATTCAATCGAGAGTTCAAGGTCGAGGCGGTCAAGCTTGTGAGGTAGCGCGGCGTGTCGGTGGCGCAAGCCGGCCGGGATCTGGACGTCCATGAGAACGTGCTGCGCAAATGGGTGAAAGAGTTTCTTGGTGTCCATCAAACCGGCAGCAGCTCAGTCCTCATTCTCGCCATTCATCCAGCACGCATCGCGGACGTCCAATTGGCTGCGCTAGCTTTGAGGGAAGAAGGAGAGACGATAGTGCAGCCTGCACCCGAGCGACCTCACATTTTTTCATGCTTTGGTATCGAAAATGCGTCGCGCGTCCACGCTTGAGCGGACCGTACCCAATTTTGCACTTTTGGCGGAAGTTGACCGCGCTGGGCCAATGCCCCCACGCGAAGCATGAAGATGGTGCTTTCGGGCTTATCACTATGAGGCGCTGCATAGAGCGCTGACCCGCACTTCGGACAAAATGCGTTCTCTCGTGGCTTTCCGCTTTCCGCCGTGTGCTTGACGTACACCGCGCACTTGCCCGCAGTGATCTTAAAGTCTTTGGCGAGAACTGGGACGTTTACCCGGAAGGTCGATCCAGATATGTCTTGGCAATCAGTGCAGTGACAAATCGAAACCTGGTCCGGGTCTATCTCGCCCTCGAAGGTCACATAGCCACAATGGCATTTTCCGTCTACGTGCATCCTGGACTCCTGGTCAGCACCGGCTTGGCGCTTCGTTAAGTGGCTCTCAGATCGTTATGATTTCGCCCACGGCGCTCCAAGGACTGTCCTGCCTGTCGGGTAGCACAAGTGAGGATTACGGACGCGACGGCAGTTTGGCTGGAATTCCCATCCGGCAATGCATTCTTCAGGCGGCTCGAACAGAATCAAGGAATAGGCCAAGTTCGCTCTTCAGCCGACCGCTCTCATCGGAGAGCGACTTCGCGGCTGATAGGACCCGTCGCGAAGCCTGTCCGGTCTCTCCCGCACCGCTGCGCACCTCAAAAATGCTGTGCGACACTTTCGTAGTACCCGCCGCCGCCTGTTGAACGTTCCGCGAGATTTCACAGGTCGCAGCCCCCTGTTGCTCCACCGCCGCGGCGATGGTTGAGGCGATCTCCGAGATGCGCCCGATGGTGGCACTAATCTCCTTTATCGAGATGACTGACTCGTTCGTGGCTGACTGAATTTCGGCGACCTGCGCACTGATTTCGCCGGTCGCCTTCGCTGTCTGCTCCGCCAACGTCTTCACTTCTGCGGCGACCACCGCAAACCCACGCCCCGCATCGCCAGCCCGTGCCGCCTCGATAGTGGCGTTCAACGCGAGCAAGTTGGTTTGCCCGGCGATGGTGTTGATCAATTCGACGACCGCGCCGATACGCGAAGCGGCCTGGGCCAGACGCGCGATCCGAGAGTCTGTCATGCGGGCCTGTTTTACCGCTTCGCTTGCGATTACCGCTGAGCCCTGAACCTGCCGGGCGATCTCGTCCACCGTGGAGGTCAAGGGCAAGGGCGGCCGGGGCGGAGGGGGATCACCCGGCCTGCACAAGCGGATTCCGATGGTGGCAGCTATCCGGTCTTGACGTCCGCGCGGAAGATCGGGGAGACCGCCCCGGCCGGTCCCGGATCTTCCGGGACTTCACCCTTGCCCGCGCGGGGGCGGAGCCCTTAGCACCCAAACAAAAAGGGCGTCTGTGCCGCAGCGAAGCGAAGGCCAGTCGGCAGTCGCGAGACCAGTTAAAAAGGCACCCGCAGGAGGGTCAGCATAGCGCCGCCTTTTGGCGGGACCCGGGACCGAGTGCCTCCGGCGAGCGACACGTTATCGCGCGAGGGATCGAAGCCGAAGGCCGAGACGCAGCATTGCGGCCCGGTTCACGAGAGCCCGGAGCGGCGACTGCCGCGCGCGCCCAGAACCCTGAGCTCCCGTCGTTGCGAATTACAGCCTTGCGTTCAGCTGGGACGAACGACGGGATATAAGCAGCCGTCGTATCCGCTTACAATTCACCGATACAGAACGTTGGGGCTGGTGGTCATGGCGTCCAAAACACGCACTATCAGGCGACAAGGAACGACCTTCAGGGCATTATCGACGTATATCGCCGTCATGTTGATGAACTTGCACTTGACGTAGCCACGCGCCGACGTGCGGATGCTCAAGTGGCGACTATTGAGGCACAGTTGCAGGATGAGCCCGACCCCACAATCGTAAAGGCCGCAGGTAAGTCGTTGAAAACCATTGTGGAAGGTGCGATCGGCGGCGCGATAGGGAATGCCGCGGCGAATCCTGGTGTTTGGACGGCTCTGCTCTCGCTTTTCAGCTAAATACAGTGAAGGCGCACAACCCCTTAAGTGTCTTCAGCGTAGCGGCCAGAAACACGGCCGGGCCGTCGCTAATAGCTCTAGGAATTACTATCCCTCTCAGGGATATTCAGGTGATACCGCGTATGCTTGAGCTGGCCGATTCTTAGCAGCGCGCCCTTCTTCACCAAATCCTGCAAGTCTCTGGTCGCCGTTGCGCGCGTCGCCTTGGTGATGCTGACGTAGTTCTCGTCACTCAGACCCCCTTCGAAGCCATCGATGCCTTCGCGGAACATGCGTCCCAGCGCCTTCGCCGGGCTCGCGAACGAAGAACTGGAGCATATCAAGGCGGCGAGCCTTTCTTTGCGCCGCAGGCGTATCAACGACGCGCGAGCCAAGGGCAAGATTGGCAGGAACGAGCCCTGTCCCTGCGGCAGCGGGAAGAAATACAAGCGGTGTCACGGTCAATGAAATCCGTGGGGTGAGCGATATGGTTCAATCGACTCTGATCGACAATTCAATTTTGAGTCACGGCAAGTTCGGCTACCCGATCAGCATCGCATTGCCGAACTGGGGGAACCGGCTGGCATTGATACAAGCAAAACCGGCGCTCCCGCCTGATCAACACTGGCTTCGAACACAGATTGAGGCTCTTCCGACAATCGCGCGGCTGGCGCGTGAAAAAACGCTGGCGTTGCATTCGTACTTTGAATTGGAAATGGAGGAATGGAGGGGAGGTAACTTTCCGGCGCTCATTCTCGGGGACGTCTTTAGCAACGTGGAGATCGCAAGGGTATCTGCACCGCTCGACAGATCGTTTTTTCAGACCGACATGAAGGATTTTGTCGGGGCGGACGCTCAAATCCAGTTCTGCCAGTTTCTGCTCAATGACAGCTCCAAGATTCTCAAGGCTCCCAAGATCCTAGCGCGGCTCACCGCCAGTCAGATCAGCAATCTGAAGGAAGCGAAGCGCTACAGGGAGATTTGTCGTTCGCTGTCTCCGAAACAGTACGTTGATGCGTTGCATGTATGGACGGGGGAGCTCAACGGTATCGAGACCTTTCTAACAACCGATGCCACCTTGGTTCGAGCGCTATCCAGCAACAAGAAACTCTTGCTTCGCTGCAAACCGATTTTCCCGGAGGCTCTTCTGGTGGAGATGGGTATAGCAAATCGTGAGCCGTTGCCTTTCGAGTACGGCAGGCGCTATTCATTAAACGGACTTCCCCATGAATAGAGGCCCGACCGATGTTTTGGATCCTAGTTGGAATCCGCGAGAGCTTCCCATTCTTTGGAGCGGCCTGCGGGATGTTATCAGCGCTGTACTGGTATCGCGCGGGCCAGGTTGAAACGATTCCGCTATGGCAGAAGCATGGGCAGCCTGAGCCCGTTGTTCAGGAGTTAAGAGAAAGCGGCTGGATTGGCGGCATCATAGAAGCCGGAACGGAGTCAGCTCGCTTGAACAAGGTTGCAGCTTTGTGGACTGCTGCGACGGTGTTCCTTAGCTCTATTCCGCTATTCCTCACAAGGTTTTGACGTTTGCGGAAGAAGCCCGCTTGGCTAGGCTGATAATTTGAAACGTAAAATCAGTCATGAAAATCACGTTCAATGCATTCCAAAATGAACTGTATACGATAAGCCCGTGGATCGCGGCGTGACGGTTGGGAACGGGATCGACCTCGAATCTTTTCCGGTCATCATCGTTCTTGATGCTCTGGTATAAGTGGTCAGCAAGTCTGTCAAAAAGCTCAATGACGAATATCGTCGGCAATTCCAGATCCCTGAGGTAGATGTTATCAGTCGTATCGGCCATCAGGCTTTGCACGTAGATAGTGCCCACCTTGTTATCGCGTAGCTCCACACGAACGACGCGCTCGATCTCAGGGAATAAGACTCTGCAGACAGCCCGGTAGTGGCCCTGCTGATGCGCCTGCAGCGCCTCTCCCAGTGTTGCCTTGGCCTCGTCGTCGATATCATAGGTAGCGACGCGGGCGACAATGACCTCAGCGATCGTGGTCCAGTTATCTTCGAAGAACTGCTTTAGAGATTGACGAAGCACTGCCACGTCTGCTGCGGAGTCAAGCAACTCCAACGGTATCGACGCATGGGGCAACAGGCCAACACTCAGAATCAGTTGTTTTTGGCGCTCAGACTCCGCGAGCCGTTCACTGAGTTGTCGAAAAGAGAGCGCTATTCCCTCGGAGGATCGCTTAATGAAGTCGCTAAACTTCCTTAATTGCTCAAATCCTGCCTGCGTGTTGGCGATCGCTGACTGCACATTTTCCCGAAATTCTGCAAATGGCCGCATCTGTTCGGCCATTCGTTTATTGAAATCAGCAAGGATCTTGAGCGAGTTGTCTGCTTGAAACGAACCGTGGTATTTCTGGCTGAGCTCCATAAATCGTTCAAGTTGCGACGCAGGATGGGAAAATGCTGCCTGCAGCTTTTGCTGCAGTTTATTGAATGACTGCATTTGCTCGGCAAGATGCTCCTGAAGCTTTGCAGAGTCCTTGAACGGGTCTTCCGACATATTTCTCCTTATGGGGCGATGTGCATGCAATGTGCAGCAGCCTGCGGCTGATATTATTAAAGAACGGCCTTCCAGTCCGTATCGACTGATTCAGCGAAACAAGGTGATTGAATACGCGTTCTCGCGGAATCTATCCCACGCCCCACCGGCCGAAGTCTCTTATTTTCCTCGCGCCCTATCAATTGCGGCGTCTATCTCCGCTTCGGCCGCCCCGGCCGACTCCATCAGCGCTTCGCGCAACGTCGCGGTATCGGACATGCATGAATGATAATGCCTGAGCGCCGCGTGCGGGTTCTTCTCGGAACGAAGCTTCGCTGCTCGCTTCTGCCATGACGGAATGGGATCGCCCTTGAACTTAAGGGGGTATGTTTGGCCTAGCCAATCGACGAGCTGAGCATGTTTCCCGTCCATCCGTGCTTTCTAGCAAATGCCTTGCCATCTTCGGAGAAGGCGAGCGGCCAAGCCTGCGAACCAACCACCGCCTGGCTACGTGTCGTCTGCTGACCTTCATAAACACCCTGGGCAACAATATCGATGCGCGTATCTTGGTCGGAAACGACCTCATCGAAGTGATCTGCCAGCACTGCGACCGTTTCCGCAGGGTCATGTCCGCAGGCTTTCGCAAGAGCCGCGCATCCGTTTGCGAAATCGTCGAACCCGCCAGGGAAAGAGGCATGTCCGCGGAAGTACTTCTTTGCGCGTTCCGGCAATTTCTGACTTGCCCCCCATCCCAGGCCACGGGGCTTGTATGTCGCGAGATAGCTGCACGCGACATCGAAATAGAACATGGCAAGAGAAGACAGTATCGCTTCGTGCTGAAGGCCGACGTGGTAAACTTCGTTCCGGAACCCATGCATGATGACGATCGTCTGAAACACCTCATCCGTCATGCTTCCCATCAGTTTGGCAAACTTCACTTTGTCGCCGAACGAACGGCCCAAAGCCTTGTTCAAATTGGCCTGATGGGAAAATTCCTCGTTCAGATAAGAAAAGGTTTTAATATCGCTGGCTTTGTCTTTCGCGATCTGGTGAAGCACCAGTTCCACGGCATTATCGGTCAGCATTAGCCCAAAACGGGCGTTATGAATATCGCGCTTCGACACATGCTCGAGCGCGAGATCCAATTGCTCCAATACGGTTGCAAGAAACAAAAGCATGCGCTGAGCATGCACCAAAGCCGAACGACAGGAAAGAACGTTAGGCCGTCGCTGGAGCCCGGCGCAGCAGGCCGAGCTTTATTCGTTACTGTGACGGCTTCAGTCTTCCCGAGTCTTCAAGTTCGGATCTTGCAATAGTGTCGAGCCTCGCCCAATCGGCTGATGCGCTTGCCGGGCGTAGTAATATTGGTCATTCGCCGCATAGATTTGCTTCATCGCATAGCCCATGACCGTGGCGTTGAAACTCGCGACGGAGTGCTTATCGACATTAATTACGTCTTCCTCGCCTTCGAAGCGCCCTATCAAGGCGACCTTCGACGATAGCGGGAACAGAATATCTATATCGCCCAAGCCCAGCCCCGGAGCGAACTGCTGACCATAATTGATCCCGTCAGCTGGGCGATGCACACACACTGGATGGTCGGTCGTCACGAACCCGCCGGTATTCTCACCAGCTTTCAGTATCCTCCACCGGCGAGCATCGAAGTACGGATACATCTGCGTAAGTTGATCTAGCTCCATGTCTAGGTGAAAATTCTGATGTGGTTTCAGCCTGTCTTTATTCTCTTCGATGAACTGCTTGTGCCCCTCAAAGTCCGCAGGCGCATCTTTCGGCCAGCTACCAGCGGCCCTCATCCCCTCGACCACCGCCTCCCATCGCGCTTTTTTCTCGAAGGGCATGGCGACCATTGCCTGGAATAGCTCGGTGAAAAGCTTATCCATGTCCCGCCGCTTGCGTGGGTTGCGGACCGCGAGGAGGGTGACGAGGTTGATGATGTCCTCTCGATCCTTCCCGTTTTCTCCGAACGACGCGGTTTCCCGGACGCGCTTTATGCCGGGCGCGATTACGCCCTCGAATTTACCGAGTTCTTTTTCCAGAGCGTCAGGCGGGATGCCCTGAGCTTCAATCAGATTGAAGTCTCTCTCCGCGGCGATCTTGTCCGGCGGGACCGTGAATGGCTTGCGAGTGGAGGCGTCAATGACGGAGCATTGACCCTTCTCGTTGGCGAATCCGGAGAGGTACATTTCCGGGACGTAATGATGTTTCCGTGCAATCTGCCTTGCTGGTTTCCCCATTATGTCCACACGCTCCCGCTTGCGGATTTGGTCCACACTCTAAATCGGCAAGACCAGTGCCGCGCCCTTGTCACGCTCATTGGCGCATCATCGATAACGCGGCATCGAACTTCGTCGACAAGGTCACCATCGTTAGATCGACATTTGCAGCGGTCGTATCCAATTGCCCTTTTCGATAACTTATTGCGATCGCCGTGAGGCCGCTCTTGTCGAGATTGAAGCCCAACGAGGTGTCGAAGATGCTATAATTCCGTTGCGAATACGCATCGTGCCACCATCCGTAGCTCACACTGAAGTGCATGGCTTGAACGTACCAAGGCACGTCAGAAAACCCGACCGCATTCCCGTCAATATAGGCCGACACGGAAGCGCCTACGCGCATCGCCTCGTTGCGATTCATAAAGATTGGATCGGGTGATCCAGAAAGATTACTTTTGTACTCCGCCCTCAGTTTTGGACTTACCGTGAGAAAGAAGTAGCTTGACAGCGGCAACGGTGTCGAAAGATACGCAAACAGACTGTTGGGCCCCTCCATCCTAGGATTGCCATACGGCTGATATTCCACTCTCACATTCCAACTCTTGGATCGGCCATCGAAATCAGTGAGCGCCTCTACCGATCCGCGCACGTAATGCGTGGCCTGAAGGTAATTGGCCAGAGCAATTTCGGTGCTTCCGCCAAACGTCGCATCATTTACATCGTTCGCTCGCAGCCTCGTATTGATAGACCGATCCCATTGAAAATATCCGCCGAACAGCGCGTGCGACAGGTACGGCTCGTACGCAGGAGCCTCCCAATAAGAAAGCCGTGCGGCCAGAATTCCTTCGGTTGCCCACGTGTCGTTGCCGGAGATGCCGTTACGTGTCCAAGAAAACTGAGCACCCTCTGCTTCAGAAACCTTGGATGGCTTAGCGAAGGAGCCCAGGTCCTTAAGGTTTCTACGGAGGAAAACGGTGGCTTCAGTGTTACTCGTAACGGGAGAGGCCGCTATCGATTGATCGCCCGCTGCGATCTGCGCCCGGCTTGCCTGTAGTTTCTTGGCTGCATCAACGCGCGGCACTTCCTTCACCTTAATGGATTTCATCATCGCGAGACAATCATCGATGGTAGAGCCAACACGTCCCTTGACTACACATTGCACGTCACCCTCGGCGGCAAATCCTCCCGTCGGAACGGCCAATAAACTAAAAAAAACGTAAAACACCCCTTTGGTGTGACGCATCGCGCCCTCCTAAAATGGCCATGCTCGCTTCACCGCGCCAAACTCTGCCCCAGATAGCCTGTTTAGTCGGCTCCCGGCCTTTTCCTCTATTAGGTCAACTATTTCCCCAATAGTCGTAAGCTGCGACATTTCCGATTGGGTGATCCTCACACGTAAAGTTTTCATCCAGCTCATGTCATTGAATGTGTCGGCTAGGTCAGCCCAGTCATCGGCCGACCTCCAGGCCTTCCGAACTTCGAGCGACGGCTTGAAATCCTTCGGCGGCCGTTTGAACCGCCAGGCAAAGTACGCAACAACATGATTGAGGATGTTCTTGTCTCTCGTTTTCTCTGCCATTCGCCCCACTCCAATAAAAATCCGAGCACGCACGAAATGGTCGCTTAGCTCGCGCGCGACGCACAACAAGTTGCGCAGCCGCTCAGGCTGCAAAAGTCATCAGATAGCAATCAGCAAAAATTGTCCGGCGCCCGAGCCCTTGTCTCTTGACCGAAACCGACCACCCAGCAGCGACAACTATAAGTCGAGCGCATTTGGAAACGCAAGCCTTTCAGTTTCCATCGGCAACTACTAGAACGGCCGCCTGCCCGATGGGGCGTATCTCGCGATTTGTACGCTGGCGTATGCGGATGTCCCGTTCGCATCGAGCCCGATGGTTACCCCTCAGGCTTGCCGCGCAGGAATGCAGCCGCCTCAGCCGCCTTCGACGCGGCAGTGAAAACGGCCCGTTTGTCGGCCTTCAGGACGTTCAACCAATGCCCCAAGTATTGCGCATGGTCGGCTCGCGGTTCAGCGGTGATCCCAAGCTCCGCGCAAAGGAATGCAGCACCAAGCTCGGCGACCAGTTCTTCCATCGCGTAGGCCTCGCTGCCAAATCGTCCAGACAGATCCCGATTGCAGCGATGCGCAGGCGCCGTCCAGTGGGTCAATTCGTGCAACACAGTTGAATAGTAGGCTTCAGTGGCGGTCGACGTGGCCGACCCGGTGAAGGATGCGCGCTCAGGCATAGCCCCACAACGGGATTATGCTCTGAGACGCAACGAGAGCCGATTTCAAGCGGTTTTGGATACGCGGGGCAGGAGACGCGCCGCTTCTGAGACCAATCAGCTGCCTTCGCTGCATAGTGAGACGTGTATTACGGCTCTTACGGATGGGCAGGGCGCCCTCGACATCCAAGGCGAGAATCTCTTTGACTTTCTACCTCTGCTTGAGAAGAATAGTTCTGGGCAGGGGCGGGGCCTTTTCGGCTTCGACAGTATAATGAGTATGCACTTATTTCGTGCGCCGCTTCTCGCTGCGCTCCTAGGATGGCTTGTTGCAGGCTGCTCTTATCCGTCCGACAAGGCCATATTGAGCTTTGCGTATTCGACAACGGCCAGCACGTCGATCGCGTCCAGCGCAACCGACCTGCAGGGCGACATCGACGACAAAACGCAAGCGATCCTCGCTGCGACAGAATTCGCCGTCGGCTCCAAGGCAGCTTTCCCACCACCACAGGGACAGTACAACGTTATCACCTCCTCGCTTCCGTTTCTTTAGAGTTTTTATAGGCCTCAGTGGAGCAGAATCATGCCCAGGCGCGTTGTTCTGTTGTCGGACGGCACCGGCAATTCGTCCGCACAAGTTTGGCGCACGAACGTCTGGCGTTTATTCAACGCGCTAGACCTTACAAAGGACGATCAAGTCGCTTGCTATGACGACGGCGTCGGAACGTCGTCGTTCAAACCGCTTGCGATGCTTGGAGGGGCGCTAGGCATTGGGTTGCGGCGCAATGTAATCACTCTCTACAAGTTTGCCTGCCGCAACTGCCATAACAAAAAAGACGAGATTTTCGCCTTTGGTTTCAGCCGCGGCGCGTTCACAATACGCGTAACGATAGGGCTCATCCTCGACCAAGGGCTCATCCCTGCAAAAGACATTTCAGATAGTGAACTCGATAGACAGGCGCGGCAGGCATACCGCGCCTACCACAAGAAACATTTTCACACGAATTGGTATCTACTCTTCCAAGGCTTGAAGAAACTGTTCGGAAATAATCCGGCCTTGCGTCAAACATCTGCTGTGCCGAGTGACCGTCTCAAACCGGTTATCAGATTTCTTGGACTTTGGGATACCGTCGCGGCCTACGGCCTACCAATCGACGAAATGACGCGGGGTGTCAGCCAATGGATATGGCCGCTCGAACTTCCAAACCATACGCCTCACCCAGATGTCGTTCGAGCTTGTCACGCCCTGTCCTTGGATGACGAACGCACAACCTTTCACCCGGTTCTCTGGAACGAGAGGAACGAGCCGCCGCTTCCAACTGAAGCTCCGCATTATACGTCGCGCGAGAGGATCAGTCAGGTCTGGTTTTGTGGCGTGCATGCCAACGTCGGCGGCGGATATCCGGACGATTCGCTGGCCCACATCCCCCTTTACTGGATCATGGAAGAGGCGCGCGCTTGTGATTTGGCTTTTAAGACATCGGACCCCGCGGCCGTTGCCGAGATCAAGCAGGCGCAAGATAAAGACGGGCGTCTCTATAACTCCCGAAGTGGCACTGGCAGCTATTACAGATATGGCCCGCGCAGGGTGTCACGTCTCTGCCGCCAGTCCTTTTCCTGGACCACGGGAGACGAGGTATACGTCGATAGGCCGAAGGTTCACGAGACGGTCTTGCGACGAATTAAAAACAACGCGCACGTGTATGCGCCAATTGGAATCCCGCACGAGTACGACGTAGTCTCTCCACAGATCGACAGCAGCGGCAAAGTTTGCTTCCGGATTGACCATCTGCCGTCAACAGCAAATGCCACATCGCCTACGGTGCTTGAAACTTCCGACCAAGCCAAGGGCCGGGTCTACGGCGAGCGTCGTTGGATTTGGCCTCTCGTTTACACGAGAGCAGCGCTATATTTTCTTACGCTGGTCGCAACAATAGTGCTCCTAGCATTTCCCCTCACCGGCAGAAGCGATCCACTGGGAGAGCGGGTAAATGCGGTCAAATGGCTATCCGAAGTCATTCGAACAGTTGCCGGATTTTTGCCATCCTGGGCGTCTCACTGGCTGAATTCCTATGCGCAGTACCCTCTAACATTTCTTGCCTTGGGCGGTCTCGTTATCCTCCTAATCCTCGCGGGAAACCGCGTCGCTTCCGCGATCAACGATCGAATGACTTCTCTTTGGCGCAATTCGTTTACTGGAAAACTCTTTGTACCGACAACCCCACTAAGCTCAACGCCGGACGGCTACGAGTTGGTTCTCGTGGGATTGCGAACGGCATGGCGCTACTACATGGGGCCCGCCCTTTCGGCTATTCTTATTATCTATCTGGCGTTCACCGTCGGCAACCGGTTTGCATTTACGGCGTTAGACCAGGCGGGATTGGTCTGTAAGCCTACCGAGAAATTGAATCTCGTCCCGGAGGCTGGTGCCCTTATTTCCTTTGAACCGTCTGATCTTTGCTTTGCAAGTGGATACAAGATCGGCAGGCTTGAGAGGTATCTCGTTTGGACGAACCCGGATCCCGTTGTCCTTGCGAAAGAACATAAGGACTTCTCAACCAGTCGGCTAACGTGTCCGATTCCGACGGTAGAGCCTCTGAGGAATGGCGATGTTACAACCGATGCACGAGGCTATTCGACGTTTCGCAACCCCCCAGGCACCCCCCGGATCCCCGCAGGCACCCAACTGACTTGGGGCGAAACGATCTGGCATATTCTCAAGTCACCACTTCGACGTTACTATTTTCAACCCTGGTTTCAGCCGATAGCGCGATACGGCTCGCTAGGGAACGAGGTCGACTTCCTTGAGCCAGATCCAGATAGAAGCGTTAAGCGGATATCCGAGTACGTCACCCCGAAAGTGACCGGCGAATTATTCTTCTACCTGAATGATGCTGTTCTGGCTTTGCCGCGAAGATTCCAATGGTTTTACAATGACAATAAGGGGTGCATCGCATTCTTTATTAAGCAATCGAAGTAGTGTTCTTGAATCACGACACGACCTGGCAGGGCTCGCCCGCGATGATAGACGCATCTTACATCGGACTGCTGGTTTCGGGCGCGGCCACAGTCAGTTTCTATGCATGGAATTCCGGATTTAGAGCGGCTGTCGACCAAGCGGCGGCCCCCATAAAGGTGCCTGAGCGCAGTTTTGGCTATAGCGCCAATGATCTCGTGAGCTTCAGGGAAGTGGCATCCCGTCACCCCACCAAATTTGGAAGATCGGCACTCGACCTCTATCGCGACTCGGTTTTGTGCATCGACATCGGATTTGCCATTTCGCTGTCACTCTTCAGCTTCCTATGCTGGTACATCGCCGCGCAGAGAATTGACATACCCGTGCTTCAGTCTGTTGCTCTAATCGGCCAGATGGCCGCTTTCATTTATGGACTTTCAGACGTCGCGGAGGACGTGACGCTGAGACTTTTGCTCGCGCCTCATCGCCAAATTCGTGTCTCCGATGCAACGAGAGCTAGCACACTTACCTTACTCAAGATGCTTTCCCTCTGTGCTTCGCTGGTGGGCTTTCTTGTGTTTATTGTTCTTGTGCTCCTCTTCAGGAAGCGGTGATCGCATTTCTATCGTCACAGTTCGACCGACTTGCCGAGATCATGAATACAATCTGGTCTTCATTTATCGCCGCCTCGTACACCGGATCGCCCTTCAAACCCGAAGCGGGGCTTTCGCTCATTTCAAAGGTGCGGCATATAACGATCAACGATGATGTGGGTGAGCTGCTCCCCTCTCCTGGTCAAAAGTTCGAGATCCTTCGTTGACATTGGAGAAAAGTCCGTCGGGTAGCGATACACATCATCGCGAGCCACAAGGTCAGCGGGTCGATGGGGCAGACGATGGTCTTGCTGGCCCAAGTAGACCATCCCAAACCCGCTCAATTCTCCACTCTCCACGTGGCGGTGGAGACGGGCGTAAACGTGATCTTGGGACTTGCGATGTACGGCTTCAAAGGATTTAGCAACGCGGCCGCCCCACCAGAACGGTCGGTCGCTCCCTGTAAGCTGCCCCGGCCCCGCGTTGAGACTGATGATGTGAGTTACTGGATAGGTATCAGTAATCTCACCATCTCTCCCCGGCTCCAGAACGGCCACTCCGAGATTGTCAATTACGCCGCCGTCTGTCAGGGCGACAGTATGCGTTTGGGTGCCGCCTCCTTTCGCAAACTGGAAGGTTTCCACCAATGGCGGCAATAAGATTGGGAACGCGGCTGATGCCGCAACAGCTTTCGCAACGGTAGGAGCCATTCCGGCAATCTGTCCGTAACGCCAGCCCCCCGACCTTTGCGAGCCGAACCGAAACGCCGTCCCTGTTCTGAGGTCACATGCGTTTATAACAACATGTAATCCGTTTCGGGACACATCGCGCACTGTCTTGGAGCCGAAGAGCTTCGACAGGGACCGTTCAAATGCTGTGGTCAGGCTTCCCAAAATCGGTAGTGATTGGGAAAATGCTGCGAGCTTCCGTTCGGCGCGACGTGTCGGAAGGCGAGTGAGGATTCGAAGCAACGCCAACAAAGACGCGAAGCCCCATAGTACGGCCGTCGGAATACCGGTTACGACTAAAGTGAGGATGATCTTGCCCAACTCAAGGCTAAATACGGCTTCTTTGATGATCGACCGTTGAATTCCCTTTTTAAGCAGTGCGACGAGCTTCTTATCGAACGTGACGAAATCATCCGAACTGTACGCGTAGCATGCACCGACTAGACTTCCGCCTGAGACAGTGGAGAGAACCTTCACCTTCTCGAGTAGTCCTCGATCATGGAGAGCGCGCAAGCACCCCAAATGAAACGCCATTGCGCGAGCACCCCCACCGGAGAGGGCGAGCCCGATGAACGGCTGCTCTGGCAGCCGATTACTGGTAATCGGCCCGCTCAAAGACAGTCCCCGAAATAATGGGGCGAGATGAATCGGCCCCGATGATTACCATTAGAAATCGCTTTGCTTGGAATTCATCGCCGGAGAGGAGCTTTGCCATCGCGCCGTAGTCGGTGTCGCTAGGAAGCGGCATTCCCCCTGGATGCGTGTGCCACATCCCCACGAAGGCAACAGACTTCCTAGTTCTCTTTGTCTTCTCAGCGTTCATTTCGGAAACCCCCGCTGTGCCGCAAACAAACGCGGTAGCGGACTGAATACTGTCCGGGGGCGGCCCGCTGATTTCATCAATCCAAATGATCTTCAGAAATTCATCGGTATGGCCAAACAGAATTCCGCCTGTCTCAACGCGCCGCCCATTGACCCGTTCTGATCGGCGCATCCACGCGCGCATTCCCGAAAGCGCGGCTTGGCTGACACGGATCTGATAGCCATTTCGACCATCCGTCAGAGTGACGTCGTTTGGCCACTCAAACTCAAACTCGCGGACAGCACCTGTACGCCGCCCTGTCTGATCGAAGGATCGGGCACGCGAGACGGCGGACAATGGATTTGCGAGCCATCGGCTCGCGACATTTGTCATCTGCGCCGTCAGTGCCATGACATCAGCGGCAGAGCCGCGAAAGGTGGGGCTGGAACACCCAGGTTCGGGCTGAAATAGACGCGTCCGGTCGGGACTCACCGGCCAAAACTCATCAAGGACATGCCTTCCCTGCGCTAAATTGGACAAGGCGATTTTACTGCGACGATCAATGTCGAGCGTGATGCCGGGGGCAGCCTGCACGGCCATCGTCATCAATGCTTGGTCAGCCTTGTGTCCCAGTGCCATGGAGATAATTGGCGGATGGGTTTTTGGCCACGTTCTGAATTGCCTCTCCAGCGCAGTCGCGACCATCGTTGAAGCGGTGGCGTTGATGATCACATCTGCAGTCAGGACGTCCGCACGTCGTTCGGGGATTTCCAGTATCCTGACGACATCCGCGCCTGACCGAAGGGCCTCAACAGCGGGGTTCGCAAAACGGACGTTTTCGGCGGTTGCCTCCGCTTTGTTGGCGCCAATCTGATATCGGTCAAATACCTGCCTGACCAAGATGCCCGGCTTGACTGAGTCCTTGTCATATAGTTGCAGCTTGCCGACACCTGCCCGGGCAAGTAGCATGGCAACAGCGCTACCGATCGCTCCGCAACCGAAAATGACGACGTGGCGGCCTGCCCACCATGCTGATGCGCTTTCAGCGTCTCGTCTCGTAACAATCTCGGGTCGGTCCTCAAGGACGCTGCACCATTCGATTTTGGCCTTTTCGGCCCAAACATAGAAATCGGCTATATCAATCGGATTATCGTCCGTCGAAGCCATGATAGCCTCGCGCATTTCATCCACACGCTTCGCGTCGATCCGCCAGCAAGCTAGGTGCTGCAGGCGTTCGCCACCTGCAATGCCTCGCATGGCAGCACCTAGAATGAAGATGAGCGGCTTGCCGCTATCACTTCTGAGCACGCCGAGTTGTATCATCAGGCGAATGATCTCGACGGGTACGTCACGCGCTTTGAGCTCCTTCAGGAGCCCCGAGACTGTGTCCGGATATTCGTGCGGCATCCCCGTCGGCAAAAGCACAACGGCAGCCAACCGGCCGTCAGGGATGGGGCCCGACTGATCTATCCACTGGCCGAGTTCGATGCGGTTGTCGTTCTCGCGCGTGATCTTGGCATACCCGGCCCAGAAGGGCGCTTCCGGCACAGGCGTATTCTGAGTGGGAACGACCTTCACGCTGCTAACTGCATAGGTGACGGGCGGGTGTAGCGGCATTCCGGCCGGATCTAGCTCACTCGCGGCGGCCGCTCGAAACCAGTCATCGACGCGCTGCATGAAGCCGAAGAGCCCATCTTCCGGCTGCCATTCACTGTCGGTTGCTTGATAGAGGCAAATATAGCTGCCCCATTGCACGTGCGAGAAGTCGCGATAGCGCGTATGCGCGAAGTTCAAGCGCGGCAGTTCAAGAGGAAAATTGACCGGGATCTTGAGGAGCAGACGTTCTCGCGCTTTAAGCGGAATTCCACCCTGTTTACGCGGGTATCCCGAGCAATCCACGGATAGCGAAACGGATGCCGCTTCGCCTTCAGCAGTCGGCTCGACCAGTGCGATGATCTCGAGCGATCCAGAGGAGGCTTGAACAATATCGGCTAATTGCTCGAGCGCCCAAGCCTGCCCCTCGGATTTCATTCGCGGCCGAAACCAACTTTGGCAGTTGGAGGTGCCGCACGTCCACGAGCTGCCGCCACGGCGGCTGCCAACGTTTCCCGCGCGCTATCAGACACCGCGTAATCGTCATCGTCGAGGAACACGCCGTTTTCATTCACAGTGAAGATAATCGGCCGCAAATTATCGGACGTGCTGTATTCGCCGGTGCACAAGAAGGCTGTGTTGACGATCTCTTCGTAGCGGTTTCTTGCCTTAACGTGCGGTGGATTGTCGCCAGAGGAGTTCGACGCCGGGAATTCCGGCGAGCTAGCGACGATGTAACCAATGTCGAGCTGGGGCGCCCGGAGTTCGTCCATCGCGTCCTGCTGAAGCACATCGTCTTCGTACATAACCTTCTTCGAGCAGTGATGCGGGGCAAGCAGCACGTTCCAATTCAACATGGCATCGTTGTCGTGATAGTGCGTCTGCTGGAAGGTTTGCATTAGGGTCGGGTAGGAGACGTCTCCCAGGAAGAGCCCGTACATCGGCTTTTCTTGGGAGCCAACAATCACGCGCATTGTTACGCTGGTCTCGTTGCGCGCATCAGCTTCGCCCTCCTTGAAAGGCCCATGAATGAAGACATGGAATCGATCGCTGGCATCCGTTCCATCGAGTTTGGTAATCTCGGATCCGGGACGGGTGTGAAACTCCTCAGGGAGATTATGGTACTTCTCGCCAGGTTCGAACAGCGAGCTATAGCCGATAACTCTTACGCGATTTCCGGCACCAGGATCGCTGCCGATCTTAATGGTTTGTGCCGAACGACGATGAGCTTCCTTGCGGAATACTTCCGCATCGTCGCACAGGATCTCTTCGTCTTCATACTCTCGGAATATGTGGGGGCTATGCCATAGCTCTCCGATCACAACCCTCTTCAGAAGATCTGCGAAGCCACGGCAGTGGTCCTGGTCCGGGTGTGTGAGCACGAAGCAAGACAGGTAAGGCTTTCCGTCGCGCTGGGGGAGCTTTGCCACCAGTTCGTCAACTAAAGGAATGTGCTCATTGTCGTCCTCGTCAGCCATGACCTTGTCATTCAGGTCCACCTGGATCACCTCGGACTCGCTGATTACAATGGTTGTGCTGTCTCCGCAGCCGACAGGCCAAAAAATGAAGGAAGGTCCCTTTACGTCTGCGAACATCACGCCCCCTTGGCCGGTCAGGCACTACAAATAGGTTTTCAAGCAATTCAGCCGCGCAAGGAGGGGCGCTTCCCTCATGGGAAGGCCAGCGGCACTATCTAGTAAAAGGATACAACGATTCGCAGATGCAAGCTACGCGAGTGACGCAAAAAGCGGCAGATATCCAGCGTCGAGTTTGGTGCGACCGACCCGACTCGAACCCGCAGCCTTGCCGCCCCACGGTTTTCCGTACACTTCGGCTTTCCGCCATTCAGCGTTCGTATTCTGAACATCGTCAAAAACTCAAAGGAGTGCGTCGTAGGCGCCCCGCTTTCCGCCCTTTCAAATCAGTCTTGCGCGGAAAGCGGCAAAGACCAGTGCGAAGTCCCGAGACCGGTTAACAAGACACCCGTAGGAGCATCAGCATAGCGCCGCCGAAGGCGGGATGCGGGACCGAGTGCCTCCGGCGAGGGACTCCGTTTTGTTTGTCTAACAAAAAAAGCCTGCCAAGCAGTCCAAAAGCGAACCGCTTCCGGTTCGTAAAGAGTAAGGGCCCCTCGGCCCTTCAAGAAACGAGCCTCCATCGCCGATTTCGGCCTTTTTATGTTGGTTAGACGAAGTCCTGCGCCTCAGGATCCACCGGCGCCTGGTAGACCTCACTAAGCTTCTTGCGAGGCTTGGGTTTGGGACGGAGAACGTTGATGGCAGAAGCATCAAGCCGGTTCTTGATGTGCGCAGCATAGAACTTCTCGATCATCTCAACGGATGTCCGGCAATTCTTCGCAATCTGATAAATATCAGCGCCTTCCATCAACCGCATGCAGATGTAGGTATGCCGTAGGCTGTATGCAGTTCGCTTGTTGCCATCGCGATCCAACTTCAACTCGCCCCGCCCCATCAGGGCATTGAACATCTTGATGTGGTTGCCCGGAAACACATGGTCAGTCGGCTTGGGCAACTGCAGCGGCTCGGTCGAAGGTGGCAACTTCGCCCTCACCCGCGCCCTGCCCTGCTTCACGTACTTCGGACGCGCCAGCAGCCGTTCATAGGGTCGCACCGCGCTCGGCATGCTCTTGCAATACCCCACGCCGCGCTTGCCGCGTACCTCGATCTCCAGGATGCGGTCACCGCTGTGCTCATCCTCAACAATGGTCACGTCGCGGTGCTGGAGGTTCTTGGCCTCGTCCGGCCTCAACCCGGTATTGGCCAAGAACAGCACGTAATCATGCAACTGCTCGGCGCACCAGCGGTGATGGATATGGCTCGCCTTCGCGTGCGCCCGCGTGGTTTCATAAAGCTGCTTGTATTCTTCGGGACTGAACCACGGCCGATGCACCACCTTCCCCGAGGTCTTATAAGGTGGGGAGAAGTCGGGCAGGTGGGCCAGCCATTCGTGCCGGATGGCGGTCTTCATCACCTGCCGCAGGGCCACGATCTCATCGTGGATGGTGCTGCGCGCGGGAGGCTTGGGGGGAGTCGCATCAGGATCGTCGGTGGGAGCCTTGCGCGCCTTTGAGGTGGCGATCCGGTGCACCCGATATTCCTGGACCTTGCCCGGCGTGATGGTCGATAGGCCCATGGCGCCGAAGAACGGCAACAGGTGCAGGCGCAGCTTGATCTCGTAGCCTCGCTAGCACGAGTGAAGGTCTTCCAGTTCGCCATTTTGCGGGCCTCTCCATTGGGGCTCGTGGTGCCGATCATCGCGGCGCGCGTGTCTCGGGCGAACGACGGCGGAAATTCATGCGACCAATCGATTGCCCGCGCGAACAGGCGTCTCAGTTGCCTCGATGAACTTCAAATAGGCTCGACGGCTAGGATGCTGACGACGATCGGGATCGCTGGGCCTTTGCGGTCGACAGAGCGGTTCCGGGCTTGCGGAGGTCATCCAGGTAATCCGCGTACCACTGCATCATCGGGACGCGTTCTTCCCAATATTCGGCGCCATTATAGGCACCACGAACCTCGTCTTCCTCTTGGTGCGCTAGCTGACGCTCGATAGCATCGCTATCCCAACGGCGCCTGCCATCCGAGCGGCGACTTTCGTTCAGCAGTGTCGACGCAGTCGACCGGAAGCCGTGCGCGGTCACTTGCGCTTTCGTGTACCCAAGCCGGCGAAGCGCAGCGTTTAGCGTCCCATCGGAAATCGGCCGATGCCACGAGCGGATCTGCGGAAACAAGTAGGGCGACGTGCCTGTGACTTCGCGAAGGTCATTGATGATCGTAATCGCCTGTCGAGACAGCGGCACCTTGTGCGGCCGCGGCATCTTCATTTTTTCCTTCGGAATATTCCAGACGGCGTCCCGCAGATCGAATTCCTTCCATTCCGCGTGCCGCAGTTCGCCCGGCCGAACGAAGGTAAGGGCGATCAACTGCAACGCTGCCCGTGTTGTGATCTGACCGTCCATGTCGTCGATCGCGCGGAGAAGCGCGCCGACGGCCTTCGGCTCGGTGATGGCGGCCCGGTGACTGACCTTTGGCGCTATGAGGGCCCCCGTTAAGTCAGCCGATGGGTCGCGCTCGGCGCGATTGGTGCTGATCGCATATTTGAAGACACGACCGCTAATGCTGCGGGCGCGTCGGGCCGTATCATATCGCCCTCGCCTCTCGATCTTTCGAAGCACATCAAGCAATTCAGATGCCTTGATCTCGGCGATCGGTCGATCGCCCAAATCGGCGTTGATGAAGCCGAGAAGCCATTTTTTCTTTTCTATTGTCTTTGGGTCGTCGCCCTCGGCTTCGAACTTCGTGATGAGTTCGTCCGCGACGATCCGGAAGGTATTGCTGCGCGCGATGCGCGCCGCGCTGCGATCCAACTTGCGCTGCGCTGACGGATCGATGCCCTTGGCCAGAAGCGCCTTGTTCGCGTCCCGGCCGGCGCGGGCATCGGCGAGACCGACCGCCGGATAGGCGCCCAGCGCGATCAGCTTCTGCTTTCCGTCGAACCGATACGCCTGTCGCCAAAGCCGCGACCCGTTCTTTTCAACAAGCAAATGCAGCCCGCCTCCGTCGCTGATTTTGTAGGGCTTAGTGGCGGATTTGGCGGCACGGCAGACGGCATCCGAAAGCGGCATCGATTTGGTCCCCGCGGTCAATCTACCAACACACGATCGACGGAGTACCAACAGCGATACCAACAAAAACACCGGCTGCCGGCGGACGGTCGCGAATGTCAGCGAACTAGAAAGCGCTCTAATTCAAGCACTTATAGCACATCAGCGGACAGAGGAGGAAGCTGGGGGACATACAAATGGTGCCCAGGGGCGGGATCGAACCACCGACACTGCGATTTTCAGTCGCATGCTCTACCAACTGAGCTACCTGGGCGCCGCCCCGGATCAGGTCCAGGGAGCGCCGGTTTATAGTCAGGCAAATCGGCCCTGTCCACCCGCCCGATGGCATTTCTGTGAACGAAGATTTTCCCGTCAAAACAATGGGAAATGACCGCTTCGGACCGGCTTGGACAGCGCGAATGCCCGTCAAGCCTATTCGGCGTCCTCGTCATCCGTCGGTTTGCCGGGAATCGCATAGGAGCCCGACAGCCAGCGGTTGAGATCGACGTCGCGGCAGCGCTCGGAACAGAACGGCTTGGAGGCCTCCAGCACGGGCTTGCCGCAGATCGGGCACGGCTTTTCGCCGGATTTGGACACCTTAGCTTGCATTCAACCAGCCGAAACGGATCGGGAAGCCCTCACCGCCGAGGAGCGTAACGGTCTCGTAGAGCGGCAGGCCGACAATATTGGTGTAGGAGCCGACCATCTTGACCACGAAGGAACCGGCGATGCCCTGCACAGCGTAGCCACCGGCTTTGCCGCGCCATTCGCCGGAGCCGATATAGGTCGAGATGTCTTCTTCGTTAAGGCGTTTGAAGCGCACCTTGGTCTCGATTAGCCGCTGCCGGAAGCTTTCCTTGGGGGTGACGATGCAGATCGCCGTATAGACGCGGTGGTTGCGGCCCGACAGCAGCCGCAGGCACTGCGAGGCCTCATCAACCAGTTCCGCCTTGGGCAGGATGCGGCGGCCGACGGCGACCACGGTATCGGCCGCAAGAATGAACGAGCCGCGGAGCTCGTCGTCGAGCTGGACTGACTTGAGCGCCGCTTCCGCCTTGGCGCGGGCCAGACGATTGGCGCAGGCGCGCGGCAACTCGCCCCGCTTCGGGGTCTCGTCGACATCGGCGGGACGCAGCGCATCGGGCTCGATCCCGGCCTGGTTGAGCAGGCTAAGACGGCGGGGCGAACCGGAGGCGAGAACGAATTTGGGACGGCCGAGCATGCGGGGTCTGTGATCCTGGAAATGCGCGCGGAACCTATCGGAAGCCCCCTGCTTCGACAACCGCACACGCAGTATTTAGCCGCTGGCAGCACTTCCTTTGGCGAAACGTTTGCGGATCCGCAGCAATAGCCCATCGCAGACCTCGCGATAGGCGGCCAGTTTCTGGTCGCGGTTACCTTCGGTTCCCGTCGGGTCCACCGTCGGCCAGTATTCGACCTCGGCGGCATCGGTGCGCGTCAGGTCCAGCGCCTTGTGATGCGCCTCCGGCGACAGCGTGATGATGAGATCGAAATTGAGCCCTTCCCAATCCTCGAGTTCCTCGAAGGTCATGGGCTTGTGCCTGGAGATGTCCTGGCCGAGTTCGGCCATCACGGCCACCGCGAAGGGATCGAGCTCGCCCTTCTTCACCCCGGCAGATTTCACATACAGCGCCTGCGGAAACATCTGCTGCAACAGGCTGGCGGCCATCGGCGAGCGCACGCTATTCTGGCCGCAGGCAAACAACACCGCCTGCGGCGTACGCGCGCGTGGCGGCGCGGCCATCAGCGACTAGCCTTTCCAGTGAAGGACGGAGATCAACGTAAACAGCCGCCGCGACGTTTCGAAATCGACGCGCACCTTGCCGGCCAATCGTTCCTGCAGCGTCCGCGAGCCTTCGTCATGGATGCCACGGCGGCCCATGTCGATGGCCTCGATCTTGTCAGGCGTAGCGGTGCGGATCGCCTGATAGTAGCTGTCGCAGATCATGAAGTAGTCCTTCACAATGCGGCGGAATGGCCCCAGCGACAGAAGGTGCGCGACGACTGGCGTGCCGTCCTCGCGGCGGATGTCGAACATCAGCCGGCTGCCGGTGATGCCGATATGCAGCGTAAACGGGCCGACGTGTGCGCCTTCCGGCGCGAACAGGTTCTGCTCGATCAGGTCGTAGATCGCGATCGCGCGCTCATGCTCGATATCCGGCCCGGAACGGCCGATCGATTCCTCATCGAGCGTCACCGCGACGATGCGGTTGTTGCTGTCATCCTCTGGTGGAGGGGCATTACTCATCGCAAATTGAGGCGCAATCCGACTGAACGTGCGTGAGCATCGAGGCCTTCGGCCTTGCCCAGCGTCATCGCAGCCGGTCCCAGCGCCCGCAGCTGATCCGGCCCGCACTTCAGGATCGATGTTCGCTTCATGAAGTCAAGTACGCCGAGACCCGACGAGAACCGCGCCGAGCGTGCGGTCGGCAGCACGTGGTTCGAGCCGCCGACATAATCGCCGATCGCTTCCGGCGTATGGCCGCCGAGGAAGATGGCGCCGGCATTGCGAATCTTGAGCGAGAACGCCTCAGGATCGGCCGTCATGATTTCGAGATGCTCGGCGGCGATGGCGTTGGCGAGCAGCACGGCGTCATCGAGCTTATCGACCAGAATGACCGCGCCGAAACTCTCCCACGACGCACGCGCGATCTCGGCGCGCGGCAGTGTGGTGAGCTGGGCCTCGACGGCAAGTATAACATCGTCCGCAAGGCGCTCGCTGTCGGTGATCAGGATCGACTGCGCATTGGCGTCGTGCTCCGCCTGCGCCAGCAGATCGGCGGCAATCCAGTCGGCATTGGCGGTGTCGTCGGCGACAACAAGCACTTCCGACGGACCTGCGATCATGTCGATGCCGACCTTGCCGAACACCTGGCGCTTGGCAGCGGCCACATAGGCATTGCCGGGACCGACGATTTTGGCCACCGGCGCGATGGTCGCGGTGCCATAGGCCAAAGCGGCCACGGCCTGCGCGCCACCGACGCGATAGATCTCGGACACGCCGCCGAGCTTCGCCGCGGCCAGCACCAGCGGGTTGAGCTTGCCGTCCGGCGACGGCACCACCATCACCACGCGCTCAACGCCGGCGACCCTGGCCGGCACGGCATTCATCAGCACCGACGATGGATAGGCGGCGGTGCCGCCGGGCACATAGAGACCGACAGCTTCAATGGCGCTCCAGCGCCAGCCAAGCTCGACGCCCAGCGCATCGGTGAAGCGGTCGTCCTTGGGCAATTGGCGCTTGTGGAACAGCTCGATGCGATCGCGGGCGAATGTCAGGGCCTCGACGGTCTCTGCGTCGCAGGCGGCCACGGCGGCATCGATCTCGGCAGGGGTCACGCGCAGAGCCGAGGCCTTGAGGTCGAGTCGATCGAACTTGCGGGTGGCCTCCAGCAGCGCTGCGTCGCCGCGAGCGGCGACGTCGTCGACAATGGCGCGCGTGGCAGCTTCGATGTCAGCCGCGACTTCGCGCTTCATGGTCAGGAAGGCATTGAAGCGCTGGGTGAAATCGGCGCTGGCGGTATCGATACGAATTGGCATTCTGGTGTTCCGGCGGGGCCTTGCCGGCCAAGGCCCCCTGCTCAATGGCGCGGCGGCAAAGGGCCGTCAACCCTGTGCTGCCATGGAAAGGATGAATAGCGGATCAGGCGTCCAGACCGGAGGCCTCGGTGCCGGCATCGCTGGTCAGATCGTCCGGGCCGAGATCGGCCAGTTCGACCTCGAGACACTCGACATCCAGCCGGAGTGCGCCCCCACCGGCGAAGATCAGGACGACGCTACCGCCAGGAGGCTCGGCGGCATGGAATTCGATGCCGAACAGTTCCAGCGCGATGTCGGGCGTTTCGAGATCGATATCGCGGGACTTGCAGGCCAGCACGCGGTCGAAGCGCAGCGCCGAGACCAGCCGGCGCGGCGTGACTTCCCCTGAAATCGTCTGATCCCAGTCGAGCCGGCTCATGCCGACCACGAGCCGCTTCTCGCTCTGCCGCCAGATAATGTCGCCGACATTGACAGCCGCATCCTGAACATGCGCGGAAATCACCGCGAGGTCGTCGGCATCCAGTGCAATCAGCTTGCGTTGACCCGTCACGGCGACCCCTTTGAGAGAATCCTATCCGCTGATGCGCTCGATGGTAGCGCCGCAGGCGGACAGCTTTTCCTCGAGCCGCTCGAAGCCGCGATCGAGATGATAGATGCGGTTGACCATGGTCTCGCCTTCCGCGACGAGGCCGGCGATCACCAGAGAGACCGAGGCGCGCAGATCGGTCGCCATCACGGGCGCGCCGCGCAGCTTGGCCGTACCGTCGATGGTCGCGGTTTCACCGTCGAGGTGAATTCGCGCGCCGAAGCGGGCCAGCTCCTGCACATGCATGAAACGGTTTTCGAAGATCGTTTCGGTGATATGCGAGGAGCCCGTGGCTGTCGTCATCAGCGCCATGAGTTGCGCCTGAAGATCTGTCGGGAAGCCGGGGAATGGCGCTGTCGACACGTTCACCGGCTTGATACCCACGCCGTTGCGCGAGATACGGATGCCGTCGTTGTTCGGCGTCACCGTCGCGCCGGCCTCGACCAGTACGTCGAGCGCCGACTGTAGCAATTCAGGCCGTGCGCCTGAAAGTTGCACATCGCCGCCGGTCATGGCCACGGCCATGGCATAGGTGCCAGTCTCGATACGATCCGGCAGCACGGTGTGGCGCGTGCCATTCAGTTTGGCCACGCCCTCGATCGTGATCGTCGGGGTGCCGGCGCCGGAGATGCGCGCGCCCATCTTGTTCAGGCAGTCGGCGACGTCGACGATTTCCGGCTCGCACGCCGCATTGTTGATGACGGTCGTGCCCTTGGCCAGCGTCGCAGCCATCAACGCTACATGGGTGCCGGACACGGTGACCTTGGCGAAATCGATCTCGGCGCCCTTGAGGCCGCCGGGGGCCTTGGCGATGACATAACCGCCGTCGATGGTGAGTTCTGCGCCGAGCTTCTCCAGCGCCATGATCAAGAGATCCACCGGGCGGGTGCCGATGGCGCAGCCGCCGGGTAGCGACACCTTGGCTTCGTGCATGCGCGCCAACAGCGGCGCGATCACCCAGAAGGACGCGCGCATCTTCGAGACCAGCTCGTAGGGCGCTGTCGTATCGATGATGTTGGCGGCGGAGATATGCAGGGTCTGACCCTGATATTCATGGTCGCCCGGGCGCTTGCCGGCCGACATGATGTCCACGCCGTGATTGCCGAGAATGCGCTGCAACTGCGCGACGTCGGCCAGACGCGGCACGTTGTCGAGAATCAGCGTCTCGTCGGTCAGCAGACCGGCGATCATCAATGGCAGCGCCGCGTTTTTGGCGCCCGAAATCGGGATCGTGCCATTGAGTTTGCTGCCGCCGACGATGCGAATGCGATCCATACCGATTCCCGCTGATTGCTGTGCCCCGACTATAGGGCGGATGGCCTCTTTAAAGCAAAAGCGTCGAAATTTGCGGTTTTTCGATGAGGCCGGCAGCAAATCTAAGAAAGGGCCGAATCGGCCCGTTTACGCTCCGACCTGATTGATATCCGGGGTTTCGAGGATTGGCTTGGAGTAGCCGTTACGAACCACCCGGATCATGGCGCGGCCGACTTTCTCCGTCGTGGTGACGTATTTTGGCGCGACCCGGACCAGCAGCGTCCATAACGGCGCGGTCGCGGTGTAGATCGCCTGGACCCACGCAGTCTTCGAACGAACACCATGCAGCGGTTGGATGCCGCCGGGGCGGAACATATAAGCGGCCTTGAACGGCAGCTTGAGCAAATCGTTCTCGGTCTTGCCCTTGACCCGCGCCCACATGACGCTGCCCTGCTCGGTGCTGTCGGTGCTCTGGCCGGTCACGTAGACGAAGGTCATGCCGGGATTGAGCCGGACCAGCGTGTTCGCGACCGCGAGGGTGATGTCATAGGTGACCCGGCGATAGTCCGGCTCGCTCATGCCCAGTGAAGAGATGCCGAGGCAGAACAGGCAGGCGTCATAACCCGTCAGGTCAGGCGCGATGGCCGACAGATCGAAAAAATCCGTATGCGTGATCTCACGCAACTTGGCATCACGTTGCCCGGTAGGACTGCGGCTGACCACGAGCACGGCTTCGACATCGGGATCGAGCAGGCATTCGCGCAGCGCGCCTTGCCCGACCATGCCGGTCGCACCGAACAGAATGACTTTCATGAGACTTCCTTTGGATGACTGACAGTCGATCGCGCGACGCAATCAGGCGGCAATTGCGACCTGATCAAACGACATGCCGGTGAGCGCAGCTGAGACCTCCCACAGCCGCGCGCCGACGGCGGCATCCTGAGCTCGCGGCATGATCTTCGCGGGAGCCGGCGGCCCCTTCATTTCGTAGACGCCGTTCGGGCCGTAATAGCCAGCTGGCTTCGCATCGGGTGAGGTGGCTGCAAACAATGTCGGCAAGGCACCGGCGGCGGCTGAATGGCTCAGCGGACGCAGCAACCGGCTTCCGAGCCCCATCAAGCCACCGCTGCCGGGGCCGTTCGGAATGAGATCGGTGAGCGCGAAACCGGGATGCGCGGCATTGCTCATCAGACCCCAGCCTGCGGCATCGCTGCGCCGCTGCAACTCGATCGCGAAGATCAGCATCGCGAGCTTCGACTGCTGATAGGCTTTCCACGGCTTGTAGAATGTCGCGCCCTGAAGATCGTCGAAATCGATGAGGCCCGAACGATGCGCAAGACTGCTGAGATTGACCACACGCGGCGCCTTGTTGCGGCGAAGCACCGGGAGCAGACGCGCCGTGAGCGCATAGTGACCGAGATAATTGGTACCGAGCTGCATCTCGAAGCCGTCGGCGGTGGTCTGGCGCGTCGGCAGCGCCATCACGCCGGCATTATTAATCAGCAGATCAAGCGACGCATACATCGCATCGAAACGGCGTGCGAAAGTAGCGACCGAGTCCAGGCTGGCAAGATCGAGGTGCTCATAGCTGATGATCGCGTCGGGATGTCGCTCGCAAATGCGCTCGATCGCAGCGCTCCCCTTGGTGTCGCTACGGCCGGTCAGCACCACTTCGGCGCCGGCTCCCGCAAGCGCCATTGCCGTCTCGAAGCCGAGGCCACCTGTCGCCCCGGTCACCACGGCCAGTTTGCCGGTCATGGGCGGAATATGGTCGATGCTCCAGTCCGTCATGCTTATATCTCCCCGGGATCGAGAATCGTTGCGCGGCGCGGCCGCCGGACATAAATGTGCACTCAGTGCAAACTTGCAATAGGTGCAGATCGAGGATTGTTGTGACCGCCAGGATGCCGGCTAAGCCGAGGAAAACAGAAGCGGAAACGGTTGCGGCACCTGCTGCGCCGCCGACCGGCCTGCGCGAAAGGAAGCGCCAGCAGACGCGAGAGCGGCTCACCAAGGTCGCGATGGAGCTGTTTCTTAAGCGCGGTTTCGAGGAAACGACGCTGGACGACATTGCGGCCGCCGCAGAGATCTCGCGCCGCAGCTTCTTCCATTATTTCGCGTCCAAGGAAGACCTCGTTCTGGCGTGGCAGGATGCCAGCACGGATTTCCTTGTGGCCGCGATCACCACAAGGCCCGCGGACGAGCCGATGCTGCTAGCCGCGGAAAATGCTTTGCTCTCGATGGCACAGCAGCTTGAGAGCTCCGAGGCGATCGCCATTGCGCGATTGAAGCACGGCAATCCCGCTCTGCGCGCGCGCGACCACGTGAAATACGAAAAGATGGAGCGCGCCATCGCTGCCGCGCTCGGCAACCGCGCCAAAGACAAATCCGGGCAATTGCAGGCGCGGCTGGTCGCCATGATCACGACAGGCGCGATGCGGATCGGCGGCGAGATCTGGCTGGCGCAGGACGCAGGCGAAAGACCCGAGGCGCTTGTGAAGCGCACCTTCGGCGAGATACGGGCGATCCTCCAGGAATCGCCCGCCCGAAAAGGCAAAGCCTAGCGGCTATCGGCGGGAGATCGCCGCCCGGCGATCAGGCGAAGCCGCCGGGCATCGGGCGAAACTTCCTGATCGCAAGGAAGGTCGTGACGACGAAGAACACCAGCACGATGCCCTGAACGATCGCAAAAGGCGGCTCACTCGGCGGCACGCTCGGTGCCAGCGCATGAAGCGGCGGGACCTTCAGGAAGCTCTGGATCACCAGGACGAACACGTTGAGATAAAGCGAGATCATCGCAGTCAGCACATAAATCCAGCGCCAGCGCCCCGCCAGCTTCTGGCCATAGAGCGCCAGGCAGGCGATCGCCAGCAGCACCAGCGAAATGATGCCGATGACATGCGACGGCAGCAATTTCTCGACCGGGAAGAAGAAGCCGGTCACGCTGGTCAGGATCGTCGTCAGCAGAAACAGACCGGTCCAGCCGGGCAGCGACTTTGACTTCAGCAGGCCGACCATTGCGATCAGGCCCGCGACGATGCCGATCAGGCTGACCACCACATGAAGCAACGTGAACGTTGCCAAGCTCATTCCCAAAACCATGATGCACCCCTGCTTTAGAACCCCTCAAATCTTAGGGTGCGACACGGGAACTTGCCAATGATTTTTGGCTGACACTCATCATATACATTTGCGTGCAAGGCGTCGTTTCGTTCAAGACATTTGCGTTCGATCGATAGAGCCGCGAAATCTACTTGTTGAGAAACTCAACCAGTTTCGGGATCACCTGATCGGGGGCTTCTTCCATGAGCCAATGACCTGCCCCTTTGACGATAACGCCGTCCACATTGCTGGCGACGAGGCGCCCTTGCTCGATCAGGAAAGACCCACCGGCCTTCTCACCGGAGAGAACCAGCATCGGCATCGGCAGTTTGGTCTTGGCAAGTTCGGCAAACTCGGCGGCATCTTTCTCAAAAGCGCGGAAGACCTCGAAACCGGCTGCCATGTGGCCGGGCTTCGCATAGGCCTTGGCGTAAAACACGCGGTCCTTTTCCGGCACCGACTTCTTCGGGTCCGCAGCGAAATCATTCCAGAAGTGCTCAAGGTAAATGCGCTCGCGGCCCGCGACCAGCGCGAGCGGGGTCTTGCCGTAGAAATGGAAGTGCCAGAGGTCGCGCAACAGCCAGACATGCGTCCAGTCGCCAACACCAGGCAAAAAGGCATCCATCAGCGCGATGCGATCGACTTCGCTCGGATATTGCGCTGCATAGGCATAGGCGACCATCAGACCGATGTCGTGGCCGACAATTTTCACCTTGGGATATTTCAGGCCGGCCACCAGCGCATGGATATCGCGTGCCATCGCCGCTTTGGTGTAGCCATCAGCCGGCGCGTCGGAATCGCCGAAGCCACGCAGATCCGGTGCGATCACCGTATGACTGGCCGCAAGTTTCGCGATCAGCGGGCGCCACATATGGCTGGTCTCGGCATAGCCATGCAGCAGCACGATCGGATCGCCCTTGCCCGCAATGAGATAATGCAGCTTGACGCCGTTGATGGTGGCGAAGCGGCTTTGCGGAGCTTGCGCTGAAGCGGATACGGGGAGAAACGGCGCTGCCAGGACGGCCAGCAGCACACCCAACAAAGCCCGGCGTCCGATCGTAAAAATGTGCATGAAGTCACCACTGAAACGTCGCCCGCGTCGGGACGATTGTCTCAGTAGTAGCGCGGAATCGGCCCGTTGTGCGGAGTCTTTCGATCCGACAAATCGAACATGACTTCATCGACATAGCACCAGCCCCAGCCTTCGGGCGGATCGTAGCCTTCGATAATCGGATGCTTCGTGGCGTGGAAATGCTTGGTCGCGTGCTTGTTCGGGGACTCGTCGCAGCAGCCGACGTGACCGCAGGTCCGGCAGATCCGCAAGTGCACCCACATACTGCCCGTTTTCAGGCATTCCTCGCAACCGAGTGCGCTGGGTGTCACATCGCGAATGCCGGAAATATGCGTGCAGCCTTTCGGCATGATGATCTCCCGTTATGAGCTCAAAGGGTTGGCGTGGCCGTATCGCCGAGAAAACCATGCAGCGCCGCCACCACCTGGGCGCCCTCGCCGATCGCGCCGCCGACACGCTTCACCGAACCCGAGCGCACATCACCGACCGCAAAGACACCGGACACCGACGTCTCCAGCGCCTGCACGCTGCGGCCATTGGCGGGAATGCCGGTGATGATGAAGCCATGACGATCGAGGGTGACGCCGCAATCCGCCAGCCATTCGGTGGCGGGATCGGCGCCGACGAACAGGAACAGATTGCGGATGTCAGCGCAGGACTCCTCGCCGGACAGCCGACTACGGGTACAGATCCGTTCGAGCCCCACTTCCTGCGTCCCCTCCAGCGCCACGACTTCAGTGTTGAAGACCAGCTCGATATTCGGTGTCGCCTCGATGCGCTCGATCAGATAGCGCGACATGCTGGCGCCGAGGCCGCCGCCGCGGATCACCATATGCACCTTGTTGGCATGGCTCGCGAGAAACACCGCCGCCTGACCTGCCGAATTGCCACCGCCGACCAGGTAGATTTCCTGCTCCCTGCAGAGCCGCGCCTCGATCGGCGACGCCCAGTACCAGACGCCGCGACCTTCGAAATCGGCGAGCCGCTCGATATCCGGCCGGCGATAGCGTGCGCCCGATGCCACCACGATGGCCTTGGCACGCATGACATCGCCTTCGTCAAGTTCAAGAGCGAACAGTCCGTCCTTGCGTGAACAGTCCAGCGACTTCACGGCCGCCGGGATCATGATATCGGCGCCGAACTTCTGCGCCTGATTGAAAGCACGCGCCGTGAGTGCCATCCCGGAGATGCCGGTGGGGAAGCCGAGATAGTTCTCGATCCGCGCGCTGGCGCCGGCCTGTCCTCCGAATGATTTGGCATCGCACACCGCGATCGACAGGCCTTCGGACGCGCCATACACCGCGGTGGACAGGCCCGCAGGTCCGCTGCCGACGATGGCAACGTCATAGGTCTTGCCCTTGGCGATATGGCTGATCATGCCCATCGCGCGAGCGAGTTCGGAGAATGACGGATTGCGCAGCACCGTGCCGTCGGCCACCACCACCAGCGGCAGCTCCTCCGGCGACGGCGTGTAGCGCGCGATCAGATCGGCGGCGTCCTTGTCCGTTGCGGGGTCGAGCAGATGATGCGGATAACCGTTGCGGGAGAGGAAGCCCTGCAGGCGGATGACATGGCTGGAATTGGCTGCGCCGATGAAAGCCGGACCGCCAGCGCTGCCCTGCAGGAGGTTCACCCGACGCAGGATCAGCGCACGCATGATGCGCTCGCCCAGATCCGCTTCAGCGATCAGCAGCGCGCGCAGCCGTTCCGGCGGAATCAGCAGCGTCTCGACATCGCCTTCGGCATGACCGTCAACCAGCGCGACGCGGCCCGACAGTTGCGCGATCTCGGCGACGAACTGTCCAGTGCACTGATCGGCCACCGGCGTGATACGGCCGAAACCGTCGCGCTGGGTGATCGTCACATGTCCGGACAACACCACGAACATGCCGGGACCGGGCTTGCCGGTCTCGAACAGGCAATCGCCATCCTTGTAGTGCCGGATCTCACCGAAGCGGCGCATCCGCTCGATCTCCGCCGCCGTCAGCACGGGAAAAGTCTGATCGTGACGCGGCAGCGCCGCCCGCGGCGCGTAGGCCGGCAGCTCGGCGCTGGATGATGCCTGGGATTCTGATGACATTTAAACTCGCATGCTCACGCGGCGGACAGGTGCCATCAATCCCGATCGGGATCGACGGGTCTTGAACAGAAGTCCTGTATCTTATCGGCGTCCGATGACGCCTCGACTGCGACGGCATCGCCGGCCTGACTGGCGCGCCCACGCATTTGCACCTTCCGGCGCTTGAGATTTTCACGCAGCGCCTGGCGCAGCCTGTCCTGACGGGCAGTTGCACTTTCCTTGGCGGGTTTGCTCGGCTTATCGGTCATGGGCTGTCATGGTCGATCGAATGGCGTGCACAGATGCGCCAGATTGGATCCTGTGACCCCATACATAACCGCCTTCAACGCGTCAGGCGAGATGATCGACTTCGAGGTGATGATCCGCCCAATGAAGGCTCTGCCGGCGGTTATCGAGGCCATGGGGAACCGGATCGACTCGCCAATGGCGAAGCGCAAGGCGGCTGCAACCGCAACAGGCCGACCACACCCCTGTTATAATGATGCATTCTAAGTGCCACCCGCGCTTGCGCCGCCCGTGACCTTGTGGCAAGGATCGCCCCGCTTGGTAGGCGCCCTCGAGGCTGATTCCTGCACCCAGCATGCTGCCGTAGCTCAGTGGTAGAGCACTCCATTGGTAATGGAGAGGTCGACAGTTCAATCCTGTCTGGCAGCACCATTTTCTCCTGTTAAATCAATAAGTTCTCCCGACCGCAGCACCTGACAATCAGGCGGCTCGCGGGAGAACAGAACGCGAAATCGCGGTTCAATACGGGAATATCCGGGGCTCTGTTCCCTGCCCGTTCCAATCACCCGGCATAAGCAGTCGTATCACCGGACTCAAACGAACTTGAAACAGCCCCCTTCGCGGGGGCGGTATGCTTGTAGCTTTGAATGATGGACCAAAATCCAGATGACCGCTGAATCCCGCCTCAACCGGCGGGTTTTTCGTTTGGCGCACATAATGCCTCTGCCGACCCCTCAGACGCAGATGCGATCGGCCACGTACGCTCTAGCCGGAAATCGTGGAACGGTGCTGCCCGCAGCACACGAACGATTACACTCCATGCGGCAGCTTCGGAGCCGCGGCATCTCAATGCGACAGGGAATGCGCCGCCGACGAGATATCGCCCCGCCCCTGCTTCACCAAAGCATTCATGAGTGGCAATTCGGTCGTCGACTTGATCTGCTCCATCGTGAACATCGACGACACATCATGCAGATCAATCTTCGCGATCAGCCGCTGATAAAGATCGTCGTAAGCCCGGATATCCGAGACCACAGCCCGGATCAGATAGTCCACATCACCGCTCAGGCGATAGAAATCGACCACCTCGGGGAAGCTGACGACGATTTTCCGGAAACGCTGAACCCACTCCGCGTTATGCTGGTTCGTTCGCACGGCGATGAAAACGCTGACACCCAAATTCAGCTTGTCTGCATCGAGAAGTGCAACGCGTCGCTTGATGTAGCCAGAGCTTTCGAGCTTCTGGATGCGGCGCCAACACGGCGTGGAACTCAGGCCAACGCGATCAGCCAGGTCCTGCATTGAAAGGCTGCTGTCTACCTGGAGTGCCGCGAGAATTTTGCGGTCGAGCTCGTCGAGCATAGTTGCCTCCGATGAAAGGTATACGCAGAATATTTCTGCCGTTCATTGCCATCGCGACGCAATGCTATTGCGAGATTTGAAAGTTCGCGAGCATAAACAATTATCATCGCTGCGCATTCGAGCAGCAGGCTGGCGTCAAAAGCGACGCCTCCGCGAACGCAGCGCTAAGATGAATTCGCCACCGCGTATCGTGATATCGGCGCGTGATTGAATGCGTGGCCTCTTACAGCCGCTGGCCGCCACTAGCATCGATCTGCTGGCCCGTGACCCAGCCCGCTTCGTCCGACGCGAGAAAGGCGACGACCCTTGCGATATCGTCGGGTTGCCCGACCCGGCCGAGCGCGATGGTCTCAGCCACTGCGCGGCTCGCCACCGGATCGCGCGCGACGATGTTCATGTCCGTCGCGGTCGCACCGGGCATCACGGAATTCACCGTGATCTGTCGACCACCGAGATGAACGGCCAGCAAGCGGCTCAGCGCTTCCAGACCCGCTTTGGCGGGCGCATAGGCGGCCATGGTCGGATAGGCCGAACGCGTCCCCATCGACGAGATATTGATGATACGTCCGCCATTGCGAAGATGTGGCATCAGTGCCTTGATCAGAAAGAACGGCGATTTCAGATTGGTCTGCAGCAGAAGATCGAAGTCGTCCTCGGAAATATCCTCAATGACCGCGCGTTTTCCGACGCCGGCGTTGTTGACGAGAATATCGAATGCAGGGCTGCCATAACGCTTGGTCAGTTCGGCACCTAGACCAGCGGCCAGGGAAGTTGCGCCACTGCGTTCCGAGAGATCGGCCTTGATGGCAAAGGCATTGCCCCCAGCAGCGGCAATGGCCGCCACAGTCTCATTCGCCGCATCGACCGAGGCGTTGTAATGGATCGCGACGGTTGCGCCGTCCTTCGCCAGGCGAAGCGCGATAGCCTGACCGATCCCCCGGCTTGCACCGGTGACCAGCGCGATCTTCCCTGTTAGCCCGCTCATGCGGACCAGCCGTGACTGGCTTCCAGGCTTCGCGCCCGGTCGATCAGCGCCTTGCGGTCGATCTTGTTAGTGCCCGCCCAAGGCAATTCATGGACGAACTCAACGCGGCGCGGGTGCTGATATGCCGGACCATTGGCGATGGCGAACTGACGGATATCGTCGAAGCTCGGCGTAGGCTGCTCCCGCGTGACAATAAACGCAACCGGCACCTGGCTCCGTTCCTCGTCGGGCAACGGCACTACTGCCGCCTGCTGGATCTGCGGGTGACGCTCCAACAGCTTTTCGACTTCGCCCGGATAGATATTTTCGCCGGAGCAGACAAACATGTCGTCGGCACGGCCTACGAAGAAATAGAAGCCGTTGGCATCGCGGCGCATCACATCGCCACTGTAATACCAACCATCGGTCAGCACCTTGGCGGTCTGCTGCGGCAGATTGTGATAGTGATCCAGCACTGCTGGATTCCGCATCAACAGCACGCCTTCATTCTCGGTACCATTGACGAGCCGGACATCTTCCAGACGGATCGGATAACCTAGCCCCAAAGGCGGCGTCGGAATCTTGTCGGGATGCGGACCGAACACGGCCGGCCCTGCTTCAGTCGTACCATAGCCCATCGTCATTACGACGTTGGGCAGCGCCTGCTTGATCCTGTCCCACAGACCCATGGTCATCGGCGCCGACCCAAGCATCAGGCGACGAACCGAGGTGATATCATTCTTCGCTAGCAGTTCCGTTTCCTTGACGACACGGGCCCACATGGTGGGAACGGCCGTGGCGGCGGTCACCTTGTACTTGGCGATGGCCTCAATATAACTGCGGGTCTCGAACGACGGCAGCACCACCACAGACGCATTCTGAGCGAAGATCGTCTTGATGGCGAACAGGCCATTCATGTGAAACAGCGGCTGCGCGATGATGTAGCGATCATCCTGATTGAGCGCACCACTGGTCCGTGTCGAGATCGCCCAGAGTTGTCCGTAATGCGATAGCGGCACGCCTTTGGGCCGGCCGGTGGAGCCGGAGGTGTAGAGCATTTGCCCGACCTCTTCCCGCGTCGTCTCGACGGCGGTGAACGCTGCGGGCTTGATGGTCGCAGCAAAGCCGCTTGGGCCGCTGTCGTCAAAATTGATGACAGGGATGTCGTCGCGCACCATCGACCGATTGGCATTGTCGACGAATGCCAGCGCGATCTTCGCGTCATCCATCACAAAATCGACCGTATCGCGCGCAGCCTTGATATTGACCGGAACAGCGATGCATCCAGCCCGCATGATGCCGAAATAGCAGATGATGTACTCGGCGCGGTTAAACGACAGGATCGCGACATGCGTGCCGCGCTTGTAACCACTATCGACAAGATACTGGGCGACCCCGTTTGCCATCTCGTCGATCTGACGGTGCGTGTAGCGCCTGGGATGCGCGGGATCGATCAGATCGATGACCGCCTCCCGATCAAGGTCACCGCTGCGATCGATCAGGTCACCGAGATTATTCCACCGCATTGGCAATGCTCCACTTCTGAGAACTCAATTGGCCACCCGCGCGACACGCGGCAGCGCCGCGGGTTGTTCAAGCAGATCGTAGTGACAGGCCACCTTGCGGCCATCGGAGACATCGCGCAGCATCGGTCGCTCCTCGCGGCAAAGCGCCTGAGCGTAGGGGCAGCGCGTATTGAAGCTGCAGCCTGGCGGCGGATTGAGCGGGCTGGGCAACTCACCCTGCAGCACGCTGCGGGTGCGGCTGCGTGCGGTGCGCGGATCGGCGATCGGCGCGGCGGCAAGCAATGCCTCCGTATAAGGATGCGCCGGTCTATCCCAGACGTCCTCGCTGCGGCCTGTTTCGACGATCCGACCGAGATACATCACGATCAGCCGATCCGAAATATGCTCGACAACCGAGAGATCGTGCGAGATGAACAGATACGACACGCCCGTTGCCTGCTGCAGGTCCTCAAGCAGATTGATGACCTGCGCGCGCACCGAAACGTCTAGCGCAGATACCGGCTCGTCGCAGATGATGACCTTGGGCTTGAGCGAAAGTGCACGCGCAATGCCGAGACGCTGGCGCTGGCCGCCAGAGAACTCATGCGGATAGCGCCGCATCGCATCGGCCGGCAGGCCTACCTGTCCCATCAGCTCGATGACACGATCCTTGATATCACGGCGCGACCAGCCGGCGACGCTGAGCGGTTGCCCGACGATGGTGCCGACGTCGTGGCGCGGATTGAGCGATCCATAAGGATCCTGGAAGATCATCTGCATCGACTTCCGCGAGGCCTTCAACGCGCCGGCCTGCATCCGCGTGACATCGTCACCATCGAGGAAGACGCGTCCGTCGGACGTCGGCACCAGACGCATGATCGCCTTGCCGAGCGTGGACTTGCCGCAGCCGGATTCCCCGACCAGCCCCACAGTCTCGCCGGGCTCCAGGTCGAAACTCACATCGTCGACCGCCCGCACGACACCCTGCGCGCTCTGGTATTGGACACAGAGACTAAGCACCGATAGCAGCGGCATCGCGCGATAACTCCTTCTCGGCAGCAAAACAGGCGGCGGAACGGTGCGGTAGCAACGGCGCCAGCTGTGGTCGCTCGGCACGGCAGCGATCGAGTACATCGGGACAACGGTTCTGGAAGGCGCAGCCCTGCGGCAAATCGGACAGCGCCGGCACGTTGCCCGTAATTTCGACGAGACGACTGCCACGTCGGCGCTGTGCCGACGGCGTCGCCCCCAGCAGCCCACGCGTGTAGCGATGCAGCGGCCGCTCGAACAATGCCTCCACCGGCGCTTCCTCGACCTTGCGGCCGGCATACATCACGGCCACCCGGTCGGCGACTTCGGCAACCACGCCGAGATCATGGGTGATAATGATAAGGCCCATATCGGATGAGGACTGCAATTCCTTCATCAGCTCGATGATCTGC
This sequence comes from Tardiphaga sp. OK246, assembly GCF_900188215.1. Taxonomy (NCBI): domain Bacteria; kingdom Pseudomonadati; phylum Pseudomonadota; class Alphaproteobacteria; order Hyphomicrobiales; family Nitrobacteraceae; genus Tardiphaga; species Tardiphaga sp. OK246. The sequence continues at coordinate 495,797 of NZ_FZOX01000004.1, read as the reverse complement.
GCCTGGATGGTGACGTCGAGCGCCGTGGTCGGTTCGTCGGCGATCAGGAGCTTTGGCCCACAAGCAATCGCCATGGCGATCATGACACGCTGGCTCATGCCACCAGACATCTGGTGCGGATAATCATTGAAGCGGCGTTCCGCATCCGGGATACGCACCTGGCGCAGCAATTCGATTGCGCGGTCTCTCGCCTCGTGACGCGACACGTCATTGTGGCGCCTGATTGCCTCGATCAGCTGATCCCCAACCGCGACCACAGGGTTCAGCGATGTCATCGGATCCTGGAAGATCATCGAGATGTCCTTGCCGCGGACCCGCTGCATCTCGCGCTCGGACAAGGCAGCGAGATCACGCCCCATGAAGCGGACGGCGCCACCGACGATCTTTGCCGGCGGGTTCGGCAACAACCGCATGATCGCCAGCGCCGTCAACGACTTGCCACAGCCGGATTCACCGACGATGGCGAGAGTCTCGCCGGCCGAGACTGTCAGCGACAGACCATCGACCGCAGGCAACACGCCACGGCGCGTGAACAACGACACCTGCAGGTTCTCAATGGAGAGGATCGGCGCTGGACCGGCTTTGCTGCCCATGATCATCTCAGCGATCCCGCAGTTTGGGGTTGAGCGCATCGTTGAGGCCATCGCCCACAAGGTTGAGCGCCAGCACAGTGAGCATGATCGCGAGACCCGGCACCGCGCAGATGTACCAGGACGAGCGGATGAGCGTCCTGCCGTCCCCGATCAGCTGTCCCCAACTGGTGACATTGGGATCGCCGAGCCCGAGGAATGCCACAGCGGACTCGAACAGAACGGCCCCGGCAACGACCAGTGATGACAGCACGATCACCGGCGGCAGTGCATTCGGCAGTATCTCGCCGAACATGATCCGCAGACTGCCCATCCCCATGGCCCGGCAGGCCTGCACAAATTCGCGATCGCGCAGCGACATGAACTCAGCACGCGTCAGCCGTGCGATCGGCGTCCAGGTCACGACGCCCACGGCGATTGTCACATATTCGATCTTCTGCCCGAGGATCGACACGATGGTCAGCACGAAGATCAGGTTCGGGATGGTCTGGAACAATTCGGTCAGACGCATCAATAGCTCATCGACCCAGCCGCCGACATAGGCCGCGGTGGCGCCGACAGTGATGCCGATGATGGTGGCGGTCAGGCTGGCGCAGAGGCCGATCAGAAGAGTGGTGCGGGCGCCGTGGGCAATCATCGCTGCAATGTCACGGCCCAGAGAATCCGTGCCAAGCGGATAACGCGACGACATGAAGGGCCAGATCTCCGGCCGCCCGACAATACGAAGCGGGTTGCGCGGGAACCACCATGGCGCGGCAATAGCAACACCGACGACGACCAGAACGAGAAACAGACCGACCAGCGCCGCGCGGTTGCGGGCGAAGCGCCGGGCGAAGTCGAAGAACAATGTCGGCATGATCTACCTCGCCTTGATCCGGGGATCGAGCCGCAGATACAGTAGATCGACGGTCGCGTTACAGACCGCGACCAGCAGCGAACCGAGGACGAGCACACCGAGCACCATGGGAAAATTGCGGCTCATCACGCTGTCGAACAACAGACTGCCGATACCGGGCCAACTGAACACGGCTTCGATGACGACGCTGCCGCCGAGCATGGTGCCAAGCTGCAATCCGAGCAGCGTAACGATCGGCAACATCGCGTTGCGCATTACATGCGCCAGGACCACACGACCGCCCGACAGGCCCTTGGCACGCGCTGTTCGCACGAAATCCAGCCTGGCGACCTCCAACATTGAGGCTCGCATCACGCGCGCGAAGGTCGCGGCATAGAACAGCCCTAGTGCCGTTGCGGGAAGGACGAGATGATGCATCACATCCAGAACGGCACCGAAGGCACTTTCGTCGACGCCGATGGTGCGCATGCCGCCCACCGGAAACCAGCCGAGCTTCACCGCAAACATCACCGTCATCATGATGCCAAGCCAGAAGCTCGGTGCAGCGAAGAAGAATACCGCACCGAGCGAGATCAGATTATCCCAGATTGTGTTGACCTTGATCGACGCCAGCACGCCGGCCGTGACGCCAACGAGCAAAGCAATTCCGATTGCCGCCAGCATCAGGATCAAGGTCGCTGGAAGCTGTTGCATGATCACATCAAACACCGGCGCGTTCTGCCGGTACGAATAGCCGAGATCGAGCCGCATCACCGACCAGATATATTTGGCAAGCTGCACCGACACCGGCTGATCGACGCCGTAGGTGTGACGCAGCTGATCCAGCATCTTCGGGTCGGTGATCTGCTGTTCGGACGTCATCACGTCGAACAGACTCCCCGGCGCCAGATGGATCAGAACAAAATTCATCACAATGACCGCGAAGATCAGCGGAATGATTTGCACGAGCCTGCGGATGATGATGCGACGCACGTTTGCCTCCGCTCTCAGCGGTCCAGCCAGACCTCGGCCCAGCTTTCGCCCATGAAGTCCGCTGTCAGCGAATGATCGCGGACATCAGAACGAGCGATCGTCACGGGTTCAAGGTCGACCATCGGAAGGACCGGCGCGTCGCTCGCTGCGAGCTTGTCGAACTCGTGCACCAGCGATACGCGCTTCTTCTCATCGGTCTCGATCGCCATCTTGCTGACGGTTTCGTCCATCTTCGGATTGGAATAGCCCGTGGCGTTGCGGAAGGCCGCCCCCTTCACGATACCGTCGGTGGTGTAGTATTGCGTTGTCTGCGGGATCGGCTCGATGCTGGCTGAATTGTTCGACACCGCGACGTCATAGTCATAGTCGGTGTAGATGCGTTTCAGCGAGGTCGCGCGATCGGGGATCGCCAGATCGACGGTGATGTCGACGTCCTCGAAGGCCTGCTTCAGATACTGACCGATCTTGACGTTTTCCTCGAACCACCCGGCCGATACAAGGCTCATCTTGAAGCGCGAACCGGCCTTCACCGGATAGCCGGCAGCATCGAGCAACGCGGCCGCCTTTTTAACGTCGAACGGATAATCCTGAACGTCCTTGGTGAAGAAGATTGAATTCGAGAAGTGGAGAGCACCAAGCGAGGGACGCGCGCGACCGAAGAAAACCGTATCCGCGATGAAGCTGCGGTCGATCGCATGAAGCAGGGCCTGACGCACCTCGCGCTTCTTGAAGATCTCGCGACGCTGGTTGAACTCGACACTCGTAATCCACGCCGAATTCGAATAGCCCTTGGTCTCGGCAACGAACTTTTTGGTTGCCGTCAGGCGCGCGATGTCCGGCGCAGGGATCGGATTGAACGTGCCTATATCAAGCTGGCCGGCCTCGAAAGCAGCCGACCGCGACGCCGGATCTCGCCACCAGCGGATCACCAGCTTGTCGAGATAGGGCAAGCCCGAATTCCAGTAATTGTCATTGCGGGCATATTCGACATGGCTGCCGCGCACCCACTCCTTAACCTTGAACGGACCGGTGCCGATCGGCGTGTTATTGATTGGGTTCGTAATGATGTTCGACCCGTCATAGATATGCTTGGGAATGACGAGGCCGGCCTTGCCGGCCAGCACGGACTTGAGAAAGAACTCTGGCACCGGCACTTTGAATTTCAGCACCACGGTCAGCGGATCCACGGCCTCCGCGGTCAGCAGAGCATCGAGCGTGACGCCAGCGGAGATCGGCTTCCAGTATTGGATCGCATTGAAGACCAGATCGTCCGAGGTCAGTGGCTTGCCGTCATGCCAGGTGACGTTCGGACGTAGCTTGATCGTGTAGCTGCGGAAATCCTCTGCCGGTTCGATCCCGAGAGCCAGCACCGGCTCGAATTTGAGATCGGCGGTCAGGCGGATCAGCCGCTCGAACACCTTGGTCGACGTGAAATACGGACTGGAGCCGCCCCCCGCTGGAACGAACAGCGATTGCGGCTCAAATCCGCCCCATGTGCCGACCAGCGTGCCGCCGCGCTTCGGGGCCCCGGTTGCCGCCTTGGAAGAACCGGCAAAGCCGGAGGCTAAAGCAGCACCGGCTGTCGTCATCAAAAAATCACGTCTGCTAAAACCGCTCATTGTTCTTCCTCTTTGCAAACAGGAACCGGTCCGCCATCGTGCGCCGCCCGGTCCTGCTATTATTTTGCTTCAAGCGTCGAATAGGTGCCGCGGCCGATGGCGAGCAGCGCCCCCTTTTCGTCAAACACATCGACATCAGCGACACCGACGCTCTTGCCGGCACGGCGCACCCGCGACACTGCGACCAACGCGGTATCGACAGCGGGCTTCAGGTAATCGACGCGGAAATTCACGGTCGGAAGGCCGCGCCCGACCATCATGCCGACGGCGAAATCGCCAACTGTGTCGATGACCGAGGCAATGACGCCGCCATGCCATTGCTTGGAGCCCGGTCGGCGCTCGAATTCCGGCCGCATCGGCGACCGCATCGTCACTTCCTGCGTTACCGGATCAGCCTTGATCACCTCAAGGCCGAGGAACAGGTTGAACGGCGACACATCCAGCATTTGCTGAATCTCGGGGGCGGTCAGCGTCTTGACGTCGGGCTTGCTCACGGCGTCACCACGACTTTGCCGAATACCGCACGATCTTCAATGATGCGCACAGCCTCCTTCGCTTCCTCCAGCGGATAGGTCTTGTCGATCAGTACCTGCAGCTTCTTGGCGGCGACGAGATCGAACAGTTTTGTGATATCGTCACGTTCCCAGCCGTTGGAGCCCTTGATCTCCAGTTCGAAGGTCCAGATGAAGCGAAGATCTTCAGTAGGCGAGTAGCCGGCAGTCGCACCGCAAGTCAGAATGCGGCCTCCGAGCTTCAGACAGCGCAGCGATTTGACCCAGGTATCACCGCCGGTGAAATTGACGACGACATCGACACCGCCGCCTTCGACGAAGCGACGGCGATGCGGCTTGCCGTGGCGCTCATAGATCGTCTTCATGAAGTCGGACTGGGTGTAGAGGATGATCTCGTCCGCGCCGAGCTCCGTGAGCCTCTTGCCCTTCTCCTCGCTACCGGCGCAGGCGATCACATAAGCACCTGCTAGCTTGGCGAGCTGGACACAGCACACGCCGACGCCACCACTGGCGCCCAGGATCAGAACCTTCTCGCCAGATTTGATCTGACCAATGGTGTTCATCATACGGATCGCGGTGCCATAGGCGACCGGCAGTGCGGCCGCCTGCTCGAAGCTGACGCCGTCCGGAATCTTGACGAGCTGATGCGCCTTGGCGCGGCAGAATTCGGCGAGGCCGCCGTCCTGGGTCTCACCCATCAGGCCGCCTTCGACGCGGTTGACCGGATCGATCAGCACGCGATCACCGATGTTCCAGCCGGTGACGCCGGCGCCGAGTTCCGTGATTTCACCGACCACGTCGAGGCCAATGATGACAGGCAGCGGCACCTTGATGCCGGGCATACCGCGGCGGGTGAAAACGTCGTGATAGTTGATCGACGATGCCCGCACGCGGATGACAACGTCGCCCTCGCCGGCCTTCGGCGTCGGATAATCCGCCGTGAATTGCAGCTTATCGTTATCGCCGTGTTCGTAAAGGACAACTGCTCGCATGATCTATCTCGCTCCGTTGATTCAGGCTGCGACGGAGAGGGACCAGCTTGCCAGCCCCTCCACCGCCTGTTGAGTGATGGAAATGGCTTGTTCGGTGGTTTCTTCGCGCCAGTGCGACGACACCGGGACAAAGCAATCGTGCAGGTCTGCGCGCAGCATGCGAACGCGCTCGCTATCTTTCTCGGCCTTGAACTTCAGCCAGAGATCGAGCTGCAAGGCGCGACGAACCTTGGTACCACGCGTACCAAATTCGATCACTGCGCCGACCATCGGTCGCTCGCCAAGGAACCTGGTCATGCCGTGAAATACGAGTCCCTGATAATTGGGCCGCGCAAAATTGTTCGGCTTCTGGCCGACGATGCGTTCACGCCCCCACCAGCGCACGGCTTCCGCATGAAGCGCGCCGCCTTCAGGGTTGAAGCACAGGAAGAAGGACTCGCCGAAATCACCGATGCCGGTATGCCAATCGATGAAGCCGATGCGCTCGGCCGCGCCGAGATGATCGGCGATGATGGTCTCCAGAGTCAGATTGGACCACTCGCGCCCGGAGCCGCCATAATTGGAGCCATCCGGGAAGTCGTACTGCCCGCGCGCCAGCGTGTCGAACAGACCGTCATCGCCATGCGCGTCCTTGAAGGCTTCCACGGCGTCGGCGTAGATTTGCAGGGCTGCCGGCGTCCAGTCCTCCGGAAGGAGATGCGGATAAAGCTTCGCATAACCCGGATTGCCCGGACGGGGCGTGGAAAAATCGATGAAATTGCGATTGAGATCAACATTGTTTTCGGTGGTCCGCGTGCCCCAGGCAAAGCCGTAGGGATTGATCGCGTGAACGAAGAGAATCGACACGCCGCGCGGAAGGGCGCGTGCAAAATTGCTCTGCATCCAGCCGATCTGCGCCGCCGAACCGCTGAGGCCTTCGAGGCCGTGCGTACCGCTGAGGATCACCAGTTGCGAAGCTGCGCGCGGATCACCGAGCCGCGCCACGTCGATGCACAGATCCTGGCCATTCGGGCCCTTGAGCGCCGGATGGGTGTAGGTGGTCAACGCAGCGCCGACGTCATTCGCAGCGTTGCGAAACTTCACGCGCGCGCCGTCATAGTCGAGCGCAAAACTCCGGGTGAAATCATTGGGGAGCGCTACCATCACGCCGTGAACCCCAGAGCGACATTGGCTGCGTCGGCATGCGACACGATGATGCCGTCCGCATAGGGCTTGAAGGAAACGCCGGCCGCATCGAATACGGCGCGCGGCGTGTCGACCGACGCGACCTTGAACACCAGCGCGACCATGCGATCAGTGCCATCCTCGCTGGCAAGCGCCGCACCGGCATAGCGATCCGCGACCGCTGCAGGATCGAGCACGACAATCGTTGCGGCACCGGCATTGAACGAAAAGCCGCCATCCGTCGGCGTCAGAAGCGGTGCGCCGAACATGCGTTCATAGAGCGCTGCAGTTCGCGCCGGCTGCTGCGAGGCGATGACAAATTCGACGATTTCAGTGGCACCATTGGCATGCGTCTGCCATTCGGGGCGCCACACCAGTTCCGGCGTATCATGATGGCAGAAGAACGTGCGGCCGTTTTGCACTTCGTCGCCCGCCACGCGGATGACCTTGAAACGCGCGTCTTGGGCGCCGCCCGGCAATTCGACCGGCCGCGCGAAGCTCATTGGCTCCATGACGGGAACGGCGTTGTCCTTCAGTGTCGCATAAACCAGATCGGCATCGATAGACTTGAAAACCAGACCGCTCAATCCTGGTGGATGCGCCCAGAGATCAGCACGCATCGTTTCGCGCCCCGGCAGATAGCCAAGCAATTCGAGATAGTTCGTGCCGAAGATCGCCAGGTTATTACTGGAGCCGAGCGTATGGTGACCGCGCTCCGTCAACTGAAAGCCGAGGCGAGTATATTGCGCAGCAGCCTCATCAAGCTGGCCCATCACGTTAATGACAACGTGATCGAGGACCGGCGAGATCTTCCGTTGCACGGTACGCATATCACTCATACGAAAGCCTCATTGCCTTCCAGGTTAGGGAGACCAGCAAGATCGATGCCAATCCAAAGATCAATCACGCCGATGTCATGCAGCACGTGGTCGCGGTTCTTCCTTCGCCATGGAAAAGGCGAGCGCCGCATCCGCGTGAAGAAGCGTTGAATCAAAGACGGGAAGATCGATGTGCTCGGGGCCGATCAGCAGACAGATCTCGGTGCAACCAAGAATTACGCCGTCAGCGCCACGCTCTTTTCCTCGTGAAATCGCATCGAGATAGAGTCGACGCGACTCCTCGCGAACAACACCTTGGCATAGTTCATCGAAGATGATGTCGTGAATGAACACACGATCGTCCTCAGCGGGAATAACGGGATCTAGCCCGAACCCCTCGCGCAATCGCGTCACATAGAAGTCCTGCTCCATGGTGTAGCGCGTTGCCAGAAGTAGCGGCCGCTGTAGCCCTGCAGCCTTCACGGCAGCGCCGGTAACGTCGGCAATGTGAAGAAGCGGGATCGACACTGCTTGCTGCACTTCGTCGGCAAGCTTGTGCATCGTATTGGTGCAGATCAGAATGCAACCAGCACCGCCTCCTTCCAGATCCCGGGCGATGTCAGCAAGAACCTGACAGGCCTCGTCCCAACGCCCTTGTTTCTGCAAGCTGACAATCGCGTCGAAGTTGATCGAGCGCATCAGAATATCCGCGGAGTGGAGCCCACCAAGTTCGGCGCGGACCTGCTCATTCAGCCGGCGATAGTAAACAGCAGTACTTTCCCAGCTCATTCCACCAATCAAACCAATCGTCCGCATTACTATTGCTCGCTCTGTCCAGTCGATGTGCTTGACGGAACGATAGCATCGGCACCGCGCAATCCGATTGCGGATCGCGGTCATCATACTCAGTTTGCCTGAGAAGAAACTTCATAGTTCGAGCGATCGGCGGAATAGGATTTCAAATTTTCCGATCCGTCGCATCAACGGTTCTTCGTTGGGTCCTGACAGACCAGAATGATGCAGCGACGTGCAGCGCCGGGAGTTGCCGCGTGTGTCGCGTGAAATCTCACTGTGTGAGAAGAATGCCGGAGTTCGGTCTGCACCGGGAGTAGAACTCAGTGCCACTTAACACACATGCGGATCAGACACGTTCCGCGAACACTCCGCATGAGCCGTTTCATCGAAAACAAACGAGGTCGCCTCCTGGAGGGAAAGGCGACCTCGTGGAGCGCGCGAATGCCCTCGCGCCGGTCCATGTGCTCTGGGGAAGAGCGCCATATTTGACCACGGCGGCCGCGCTGGGGTGTGACGACGGCATGACACCGCATGTGACAGTTGATCGCATCGGCAGAGTCTTGCGTGTTGCCGCTCGACCTGATGCCTTCCATCAACGCAATATTTTTAATCCCGAAGCATCGTTCGGATTCTGAACGTCCTAGGCATGACGGGCGTATTGCTCGACACTCTTGCAGATTATCAGGCGACCCGAGACCCCTCTGTTCAGATCTTCGACGTCGACTGCACGGCGCGCAAGAACGGCGCGCTGGTTGACGTAGCCCTTGTCAGTAATCTCGCCGCCATCGACAGATAGCGGCTCCGCCAGCAAAAGCGCGCAAGTTGCATGGGTGGAAGACCCTCCGCCTGCCGCCTTCAATTTTGCGAGCCCTTCCGCTATGGACGAACGCACATTTTCGCAGCCAAGCACGGCATCGATGCTCGCGGACTCCGGCAGGCCGGACACCACGCGGCAGGCAGCCAGATTGGGAACAAGAAGGAAACGCACATCCGCACCGCCATGGCCGGCCACGACAATGTCCTGAACCAGCGGCGCAAATGCGGAGATTCCTGCTACGCGCAGCGTTCCGACGTTGACCCATGTACCTGATGTCAGCTTGAAATCCTCGGCGATGCGCCCGTCGAACAGCAAGCCCTGCTCCGGATGAGCCGGATCTGCAAATGCAACGGCATCGCCGATCAGATAGAAGCCGTCCGCATCAAAAGCTTTCGCGGTGAGGTCCGGCGCCTTCCAGTAGCCCGGCGTCACATTGGGCCCGCGCACCCGCACCTCGAACTTGCCGTCAGATGGTACGAGCTTTAGCTCCGTACCAGGAATAGGCACGCCTATATTGCCTGATCTTGGCGCCTGAAAATGACAATCGGTCGCAAGCGGCGATGTTTCCGTCGATCCCCAGGCGGAGACCATCGGCAACGGATGCCCGATTGTCTCGATGGAAAGTGTCTCCAGCGCCGACCATGTGCTCTGCGGCAGAGCCGCACCGGCATAGAAGACGAACTTCACCTCGCTGAAGAATCGCTCTCGCAACCCATCGTCCTTCCGCAGGGCTGCAATAAGCATGTCGAAGCCACGCGGCACGTTGAAATAGACCGTCGGCATGACGCTGCGCAGATTGGCGAGGGACGTCGCGAACAATCCGGGCGCGGGTTTGCCGCTATCGATGTAAAGCGTTCCGCCGTTGCGCAGCACCATATTGAAATTGTGATTTCCCCCGAACGTATGACTCCATGGCAACCAATCCAGAAGAACGAGTTCGCTCTGCTGAGTTTCGAGAAACGGCCAAGTCTGCGCCTTGGCCTGCTGGCTCGAGGTCAGCATGCGCTGGGTATTGATGACCGCCTTCGGCGCGCCGGTCGATCCCGACGTGAACAGGAATTTGGCGATCGTGTCGGCATCGACCGCTGCGAAGGCATGATAGATCGCTGCGCTCACCGGCGTCGTGATCACATCGGCGTATGAGTATCCCGCTCCGGCAGCCGCGCCACCGCCGATGATGGCGGCGGTGTGAAACGGGCCTATCGCAGCGAGGGCCGGACCGAACTGATGCAAGTTCGAGACGTAGATGGCACCGGGATCTAGAAGTTGAATCGTGCCACGCAGCTTTTCGAAATCCTTCGACATCAGCGAATAGGCCGGGGAAATCGCAGCGACCGGCACACCGACATGCATCGCTGCTAGGGCCAGAACGGCATGCTCGATGCCGTTGTCCGATAGCACTGCGAGGGGCCGTTGCGCACTCATCTCTTGTGCAAGAATCCAGCTAGCCGCGCTGCGCACGCGCCGAAGCGTCTCGGCATAGCTCAGCGTCACCCAAGGCACATCCGGACTGGACCGCTCTGCCAGAAAGATCCGCTCCGGCACCTGTTGTGCCCAATGTTCAAGCCAGTCCCCGACACAACGCGCATAGGGGCGCAGTGCAGTATCGGATCGAAGAAGGATCGTACCGTCGGATCGCGGTTCTGCGTCAACCGACGGCGTCAGAAAAAATGGACTGCCTGAGCCAGCCGCATTGTCGCGGTCCAGAACCATCGCTTCTCTCCCCCATAACGTACCGTCTTTGTTCTTATGCGGGCTGTTCAATCGAACCGGTTGTTGCCGGCTCGGATCGGATGCAACATCGATCAGTAAGTCTCGACGTGATATCTCCCACCGCTGCGCATCGCCGCTTTCAGATCCGACCAATCCATCGACGCGGCGCGGCAAATATCGGCGAAGGCCTCTTCAACGCCGCTTTCCATGCCTTTCAACCCGCAGATATAGACGTGGGTCTGCACGTCGCGCAGCAGCGATGTGATCGCTGCAGCTTCGCTGCGGATACGATCCTGCACATAGATCCGTGGCTCGCCCGGCACGCGCGAGTAGCAGAAGTGCTTGCCCAGCAACTCCTCCGGAACCTTTTGCAGCGGACCGAAATAGGGCAGTTCCTCAGGACGGCGCGCACCGAAGAACAGGAGCAGCCGCCCGGGCGCGCCGGGCATCGCGCGCCGGCGGCGCTCCGTGAAGCCACGGAATGGCGCAGAGCCTGTGCCGGTACAGACCATGAGAACATTCGCCGACGGATCGTTCGGCAGCAGGAAGGTGGCACCGAATGGCCCGGTGACTTCGACCTTTGCGCCACGCGGCAGATCACAGAGATAGTTCGAGCAAAGCCCACCGACTTCACGCTTCACGGTCAGCGCCAGATTGTTGGTATTCGGCTTCTCGCCATCGCGCGAACTAGCGATCGAATAGAGCCGCACCTGATGCGGCTTGCCGTCCGCGCCCAGGCCCGGCACGACGATACCGATGCTCTGGCCTTCGAGGATGGGAAACGGCTGCTCGCCGAAATCCAGGATGATATGGCGCACGTCGGAGTCGGCCGTCGCGTGGGTGAGCCGGAAATTGCCGGTCACCGTGGCCAGTGCGGGCTTGCCGCGGTTATAAAGATTGACCGACGCCTTGCTCGATGACAGCGGCGCCACCGGCTTGCCGCCCAGCCCTTTGCGTGCTTCTTCGAGCAATGCGCCGATCTCATCCTCGAGCGCCTCGATGGCGCCCGCGCTCGGGCTATTGTCCGCGATCTCCTCCTGCGCCGGCAGATCACTCCAGGAGAACTGCTCGTCGAGCGAATACGGCGCCGCGACGACGCGCCAGTTGTCGATCGCGCCGGTCGGGCATGGCGAAATGCAATCCATGCAGTAATTGCAGATCTCTGCGTTGACGACATAGTTGTTGTCGTCATGCGTCACCGCATCGACCGGGCAGCTCTCCTCGCAGGTGTTACACCTGATGCAGATTTCCGGATCGATCAGATGCTGTTTGAAAGGAGCGTTCATGGCAAATCCCGCACGTGCCATCGAGGACTGACAGCGACGGGGGGAGCTGGAAATCCCTCCGCCGCGTCCGCTCGTTTCAGGCCGCAATCTTTACGTATTCGAAGTCGCCCGGCTTGTTATCGATGCCGACCTTCGGCGCCGATATCCAGCTGGCGAACTTGCCGGGCTCGCTGACCGGCGTCATCAGCGATGCGATGAAATCACCGTCGTCAACGGACGGCAGATAGTCGTTCCTGGCTTTCGCCCAGGCGGCATCGCTCATGATGATGCCCTTCGGCGAGGCGTTCACATCGCGGAATTCACCGATCTGGCGATGGAACGCAGTGTGAGGCAGATCGAAGCGGAAATTGACGCCGGCTTTCTCGATGATCTTGTTCCAGCGCTCGACGCCCTTGGCACAATCCGCGGTGTAATCGTCGCGCAGGCGCATGTTGAGCGCGGTCAGCGCCGGCTCGTCGACCAGCTTGATTTCGCCATCGACGAATTTCAGGACCTGATAGATGTCGTTGGTGAGCTGGTGATCATCTTCGATCTTGGTCTCCTGGAAGCGGCCCTTCAGTCCGGAATTGTAGAAATTCGCGGCATTGGTCGAAACTTCCGAACCGAACAGGTCGAGCGACAGCGAATAGTGCAGGTTGATCTTCTTCTGCATGGTCGGCAAGTCGATCACGCCGAGCGGACGGATTTTCTCGATGGCGTTGGGATCCTCGATCCCCGCCGCCTTCATCGCTTCGCAGGTTCGCTGCAGCACGCGGCCGACGCCGGTCTCGCCGACGAACATATGATGCGCCTCCTCCGTCAGCATGAAGCGGCAGGTCCGCGACAGCGGGTCGAAGCCGGATTGCGCCAGACTCTCCAACTGCATCTTGCCATCGCGATCGGTGAAGAAGGTGAACATGAAGAAGGACAGCCAGTCCGGCGTGGCTTCATTGAATGCACCGAGCATGCGCGGCGCATCGGCATCCCCCGAGCGGCGACGGAGAAGATCGTCGGCCTCCTCGCGGCCGTCGCGGCCGAAATATTTCTGCAGCAGATAGACCATCGCCCAGAGATGGCGTCCCTCCTCCACATTGACCTGGAACAGGTTGCGCAAGTCGTAGAGCGACGGCGCGGTCTGACCGAGATGACGCTGCTGCTCGACCGATGCCGGTTCGGTGTCGCCCTGGATCACCACAAGGCGGCGGAGCATCGCGCGATATTCGCCGGGCACTTCCTGCCAGGCGGGTTCGCCCATGTGTCGTCCGAAGTTCACCTTGCGCTCAGTATCCTGCGGCGCCAGCAACACGCCCCAGCGATATTCAGGCATCTTCACATAGTCGAACTTGGCCCAGCCTTTGGGATCGACGGATATCGCGGTGCGCAAATAGACCAGGGATTCCTGAAAACCTTCAGGCCCCATGTCGTTCCACCAATCGAGATAGCCGGGATGCCATCCCTCCAGCGCCTTGAGCACCTGGCGATCCTCGGCCAGATTCACGTTGTTCGGAATCTTGGTGCTGTAGTCGACATTCATGATGTTCATGACTGGGATCTCCCGCTGTATTTCTGATCGTTCGAATTGGGCAAGCCACCGACTTGCATTTATCCAAAGAGTGACACATGGCCGCGCTGTTCCAGTTGCGGACGCTACACGCGTGTCATGTCGAACTGCGCCTTCTGGCCGGTGCCGTAACGTCCAAGCGCGCCGTTCTCACCGACCGCATTGGGCCGCTGGAAGATCCAGTTCTGCCAGGCGGTCAGCCGCGAGAAGATTTTCGATTCCATCGTCTCCGGCCCGACAAATCGCAGATTGGCTTCCATGCCCGTGAGGCTGTCGGGTGAGAAGCTGCAGCGTTCTTCGAAGAACACACGCACCTCGTCATCCCAGTCGATGTCATCGAGCGCGAAGGTGACGAGCCCGAGCTGCTCGGCGGTTTCCGCATCCAGCGGCTCACCAATCCTCGCTTCCGCGCGGGTGACATCTTCCGGATCGGCCTGGAAGCGCGACTGCAGCCGCGTCAACCCGTGGCTCATCGGGTAAGGTCCGAAATTCATCGCGCTCAATACGATGGCCGGCGGCGCGCGGTTGTCGCCCTGCTTTTGGCCGACCAGCATGTAGGAGCGGTCCGCAGCGAAGACGAGTTCGGCCAAGGTGCCGACAAAGCACGAGCCCGGCTCGACCAGCGTCACCAGCGTGCGCGAGGTCACATCGATGCGCTTCAACACCCGCTTCCAGTATTGCCGGATCTCGTTGACCAGCCAATGCGCCTTGTGCGTTTCGAGGAAGGCGTCATGAGCCAGCACATTGGCGCCTTCGCCATGCGACTTGAACACCAGCATGGCTGTCTCGAGTTCATTGATCCGCAGATGCAGAATGGCGTCGTCCAGCTCGCGCGCCACCTGCAGCGGCCAGAAGGAAGCGCCCTGCGCCATCATGCCCTCGACATCCGACGGCGCCGCAGCGTCAGGCGCTTTAATCGAGATGGTAGCAATTCGCTCTGCGCGATTGATATCGACATTGACCAGACCGTAACGAATACCGCTGTCATCGAAGCGGCGATTCAGCGGTGCCAGCTTGAGACCATCGCCGGCGCCACTACGTTTCGACGTCGCCAGAAACTCTTTGGCCCGCTCCGCGACCTTGGCTTCAAGCTTGCTGTTCGGAATGATGTCATCGACCAGCCGCCACGCCACTGCGCGCTTGCCTTTGATGCCTTCCTCGATCGTGCAGAAGTAATCTGCGTGATCGCGGCGCACCTTGCGCTTGTCGACCACGCGCGTCAGACCGCCAGTGCCCGGCAGCACCGCCAGCAACGGCACTTCCGGCAGCGCCACCGCCGCCGAACCATCGTCCGCCATGATAATGTGATCGGTGGCCAGCGCCAGTTCATAGCCACCACCCGCAGCGGTGCCGTTGATTACCGAAATGAAGCGCTGGCCGGAATTTTCGCTCGAGTCTTCAAAGCCGTTGCGAGTCTCGTTGGTGAATTTGCAAAAGTTGACCTTGTGAGCATGGGTAGCGCCGGCCAGCATGCGGATATTGGCGCCAGCGCAGAACACACGGTTCTTGCCAGAGCGCAGCAGCACGACCTTGACCTCGGGATATTCGAAGCGAAGCCGCTGCACGGCATCCGCCAGTTCGATATCGACGCCAAGATCGTAGGAGTTCAGTTTGAGCTGATAGCCCTCGAACAGACCGCCATTCTCATCGACATCCATGGTGAGCGTCGCCACGTCGTTATCAACACTGAGCTTCCAGTGGCGGTAGCGCGACGGATCGGTTTGGAAGTCGATAAATTTGGCGCCGTTCGAGAGAACGCGTTGCTCTGCGGCCATGCTCCACCCTTTGACAGTCTTGATTTATGCGCCGTGCGCCTTGGTTATATGCACAATAATTCATGATACTGAGGGCGTCTAGGGAAATCCGATAGAATTATGCATTTTCTTTCATGTTCCGGTGATCTTGACCGGACCCCGCTCGGCCTCGTCGATCGCCAGTTGATGCGCGAGCGCAGACGCCAGCATCGCGACCGGGAGGTGCTCGGAAAAGCTTCCGGCAATACCCGCCGGCGGGCGCATGGCGAGTTCATCGAGTTCGGACAGCGCGTCCTGCAGCAATCGATATGCCGCGCGCGGCCGCTGCAGACTGAGTTTCAGATTGGCATTGGCAACCTGAATACAGGCGCGAAGCAGAATCCGGTCGCGCCCTCCTTGCGGCGCCACCTTCCAGACGGCCTCGAGAATTTCGTGAGCCTCCCAGAAGAAGCCGGCATCGTTGAGCGCGAGCCCGTAGCGCAACGCCGGATCATCCGCCGGGACGAACCGGGCATAGCGCAGCGGGACCAGCGCCTTGGCCTGCGTCAGCGTGTCGTGATCAGCCTTCGTCTGCTTGCCGAGCCGATAGGGCCAGCGCGGCATCGCGAGAGAAGGAGTGACAGTCACGATCGTGCCCGCTTACGCAGCGCGTAATTCGCCCTCGCCGTGAAAATGCAGCAGGCGATTGGCAAAATCCGCCACGGCCCGCAAGGTTGCCTCGGGGGCCTCGCGATGGGGCGAATGCGCAGCGCCGGGAATGATCTCGACATCCACCGGGCAATAGCATTCGACCTCGGCGATCTCGATCTGCTTCATGGTGCCGTACTGATCGTCGGCTCCCTGCAAAATCTGCACGGGCACGCGCACATAAGCGAGATAGTCGGAAATATCCCAGTCGCGGAACTGCGGATCGAGCCATGCGCCGTTCCAGCCATAAAACGCGTTGTCGACGTCATCATGCCAGTGCGCGAGCTTGGCTTTCAGGTCGTCCTGTTCGTACGCCCTCTTGATATCGGCGATGGACGCTACGGAAATATCCTCGACGACGAAATGCGGCGCGATCATCGAGACGCCGCGGATGCGATGGTCCTGAATACCGCCGGCATAGATTGTCGCGATGGATCCGCCATCGGAATGACCGACCAGCAAGCCGCGGCGAAAGCCGATGAGATCGAGCAGTCGCGGCAACACCTCCAGCGCTTCCACATGCATGTAATCGAGTGGCCGCGGCAACGTCACCGATGTCGAAGACCCGTAGCCGGCGCGGGAATAGACGAAGACGCCTGCGCCGGTCGCCGCCTGAAGCTTGTCCGGGAAGTCGCCCCACAGCGCGACCGAGCCCAGCCCTTCATGCAGCAGCACGATGGTCGGCGCCGCGTCGGGTTGCGGACCGATCATGCGATATTCGAGTTCGGACGCACCGATGGTCAGCCGTCCCGCAGATTGCAATGCGCTCATCTTGTCATCCATCTCTCGGTTTCAGACCGCCGCTCCATCGCGCAATTTGTAGCGCTGGATTTTTCCGGTGGCTGTTTTGGGAAGGGAATCGACAACCTCGATCCAGCGTGGATATTTCCACGGACCGATCCGTTGCTTGACGTGATCCTTCAAGGATTCGCGTAGGCCCTCGACCACGGCATTCGGCTTCAGCACCACGAAGGCCTTCGGCTTCAACAGCCCCTCGGCGTCGGCCTCCGGTACGACCGCCGCTTCGGATACGGCGGGATGCGCGATCAGCGCGCTCTCGACCTCGAACGGTGACACCCAGATGCCGGACACCTTGAACATGTCATCGGCACGTCCGCAGAACGTATAGCGCCCGTCGGCGTCGCGCACATATTTGTCGCCGGTGCGTGTCCAATGACCTTCGAAGGTGCGACGACTCTTGCTGCGCTGATTCCAGTATCCCTCGCCGGCAGACGGCGCATCGACGAGCAACTCGCCGATTTCTCCATCAGCTATATCGAGGCCAGCATCATCGACGAGCCGCACACGATATCCTGGCACCGGCCGGCCGGACGTACCGTATTTGATATCGCCGGGAGCGTTCGACAGAAAGATATGCAGCAGTTCAGTCGAGCCGACCCCATCGAGAATATCGACGCCGAAGCGGCTCTTCCAGCCATTCCCCACCGGCTCCGGAAGCGCTTCGCCGGCCGAGGTGCAAATGCGCAGGCGCGGGAGGCGAGCTTCCGTTTTGAAACCCTCATCGTTCAGCATCGCCGCGAACAATGTCGGCACCCCGAAAAAGATGCTCGGCTGATATCGCCGCATCAGGCCGAACATGGTGGCCGGCGTGGGTCGCTCCGGATTGAGCACCGTCGTGGCACCAACCGACATGGGAAATGTCATGGCGTTGCCGAGGCCGTAGGCGAAGAACAATTTGGCCGCAGACAGTCCGACATCGTCCTCGCGGATGCCGAGAACCTGCTTGCCATAGGTGGTCGCCGTTGCCTCCAGACTGGCGTGCAGATGGCGAACGCCTTTCGGCATGCCCGTGGATCCGGACGAATACAACCAAAAGGCAGGTTCGTCCGCATGGGTCGCGACCGTGGTGAAGCTTGTGCTCTCATTCCTGACTTCGTCAGCCAGACTCTTGCGGCCATTGCCAGCGCCACCGACCACAATCACGTGCTCAAGATCCGGCAAACGACCGAGCATCTCGTCGACCGCCGGCAACAACGCCGCGGAAATGAACAACACGCGCGCCCGGCAATCGGCCAGCACATAGGCATATTGGTCCGAGGTCAGCAGCGTGTTGAGCGGCACCGGGACGATGCCGGCCCGGATCGCGCCGAGGAACACCACCGGAAAGTCGACGGTGTCGAGCATGATCATCGCGACGCGTTCTTCGCGCCGGACACCGAGCCGCTTCAGTAAATTGGCCAGTTGGCAGCTTTTTACCTGCAGGTCGCCATAGGTCAGTTCGGTCACGGTATCGGTGAAGGCGAGCTTGCTGCCACGGCCCTCATCGATGTTGCGGTCGAGAAGCCAGGTCACCGCGTTGTAAGAACTGGACGGCCCACTCATGATGCGTCTGCACCTTGGGCGATTCCACAACCGTTGTTCACGGTGCTCTCCCTATCGTCTTTTTTGAATTATAATTCATATAAAGTCACCAACTCCGGTTGCTGTCAATCGCATCCGGAATTATCTTTCCTGAAATCCTCTGCGAGCACGCACGCCACATGACCGACCAGGCCGATCCCGAAACCGCCTTTCTTGAACAGCTCGGCCAGCGTGTCCGCACCATGCGCGGCCTGCGCGGCATGTCGCGAAAGGTACTGGCGAAAGTGTCTGGGATTTCGGAGCGCTACATCGCGCAACTGGAAAGCGGCAAGGGCAACGTGTCTATCGTGCTGCTGCGCCGGGTGTCCGGCGCCATGGGTGCCCATCTCGAAGATCTGATTCCGGCGGACGAACCGACAACGGAGTGGCCGGTCATTCGCGACCTCGTTCGCAACGCGACACCGAACCAGATCGCCCAGGCCAAGGACGTTCTCGCCGGACGCGGGAACGGTCAGTTCCAGAATTATATGTCATTCAGCGGCATCGCCCTGATCGGGCTGCGCGGCGCCGGAAAATCGACGCTTGGCAAATTGTTGGCGGACAAGATCGGCTGGAGCTTCGTCGAACTCAATAAGGAGATCGAGCAGCACAACGGACTATCGGTCGCCGAGATCATCGCGCTCTATGGACAGGAGGGCTTTCGTCGCATGGAACAGGCCGCGCTGAACGGCCTGCTGGGACGCAAGGAGCCCATCGTCCTTGCGACCGGCGGCGGCATCGTCTCGGAACCCGTAACCTTCGATCGGGTATTGTCGTCGTTCTACACGATCTGGCTCAAGGCCAAGCCCGAGGAGCATATGGCGCGCGTCCGCCGCCAGGGTGACTTGCGCCCGATGGCCGACGACCGCTCCGCCATGCAGGAATTGCGCACGATCCTGCTAAGCCGCGAACCGCTCTATTCTCGCGCATCCGCCATTGTCGATACGGCCGGCCTCAGCAAGGACAAGGCTGCCGCACAACTAGTCGGCGCGGTGTCGCGCGTGTTGAACAACAATGCCCAGGCTTTCGGGCTGAGAAGCGCTGCGTCGTGACATTGGGCGAGCTTCTGCAAGCACGCGGCTTCGATCCCGTCGGCGTCATGGCGATCCGCAATACCCTGCATGTCGAAGACGTCTCAAACGATTTCCGCGATCTCGCCGATGTCATCAGCGCCAATGCGCTGCCGATGTATGATCGGATGCAGGATGGCCCGCGCATTGCGCATCAGACAGCCGTACTCTCCTTTGCCGCAACCGACGGCGGGCAGGCACGCCTGACAAGCCTGCGAACATTCCTGCTGCGCAAGCCGGGAAGCGTTCCCGGCGATATCGTCTACGACTACGACGCCGCGCACCTGCTGCACAGCTTCATTGCGCGCGCCGCGACGCCCTGTTTTTACGACGCCATTGAGCGGGAAGAGCTCAACGATCTGTTCGGCCGCCTCGTCGTGCAATGGCCGGAGCCGCTTTCCGACAATATTCTTACGGCGAACAATGATGCGTTGACCGTCGTCGTGCGCTGAACCGTCAAACGCCGAGATGGCGCTCCAGCACATCCGGCTGCGCGGCCAATGCCGTCGGCGTTCCGTCAAATACCACGCATCCCTTCGACAGGATCACCATTCGGTCGGCGACTTTCGCCAGACTCCGAAAATCCTTGTCAACGACGATGGTCGCGATGCCCTCGCCCCGAACGATCGCCAGCGTCTGCCAGATCGACTGTGCCACCAGCGGTGCCAAACCTTCCGTGGCCTCATCGATCATGATCATATCGGGATTGGTCATCAGCGCGCGACCGATGGTCAGCATCTGCTGCTCGCCCCCCGACAATTGGTGCCCTCCATTATTGCGGCGTTCATGCAGTCGCGGAAACAGTTCGAAGATTTTTGGTAGCGTCCAGGACTGATGCCCGTGATTACCTGGTCGCGCAGCCATCACCAGATTTTCGATCACCGATAGCGAGCCGAAAATGCCCCTGCCCTCCGGCACCAGCGCCATGCCGCATCGCGCGATCGTTTCGGGTGCTGCATTGCGGATATCACGGCCGTGGAAACGCAAACTGCCACGGCAAAGGGGCATCAATCCCATCAGCGAGCGCAGCAGTGTGGTCTTGCCCATACCGTTGCGACCGATTAGCGCCACCTGCTCGCCCGGCGCAAAGGTCAGATCGACGCCGTGCAGAATCTGGCTGGCGCCGTAAAACGCATCGAGCTTTTCCACCTCGAGCAAGGCCATTACGCGATGCCTCCATCAGCCCCGAGATAGGCGGCGCGTACGCCAGGATCCACGCGCACGTCCTGCGGCAAACCTGTGGCAATGACACGACCGTCCTGCATCACTGTCAACCGGTCTGCGAGTTCGAACACCGCATCCATGTCGTGCTCCACCACCAGCAGCGCACGGTCGGCCTTCAGCGACGCAATCAATCCGATGATGCCTCGCGCTTCCGATGGCCCCATGCCCGCCA
The DNA here is from genome assembly GCF_900188215.1 of Tardiphaga sp. OK246. Classification (NCBI taxonomy): domain Bacteria; kingdom Pseudomonadati; phylum Pseudomonadota; class Alphaproteobacteria; order Hyphomicrobiales; family Nitrobacteraceae; genus Tardiphaga; species Tardiphaga sp. OK246. The sequence continues at coordinate 474,855 of NZ_FZOX01000004.1, read as the reverse complement.
GCGGCTCGTCGAGCAGGATGACCTGCGGATTGGTCGCCAGCACCATCGCGATCTCGAGCTGGCGCTGTTCGCCGTGACTTAGCTTATCGGCAACGATCTGCGAGCGTGCGGATAACCCGACCCGGTCGATCGCATCGGTGACCAACTGGAGGTATGGCCGGTCGGACCGCGTGCCGCCAAACATCCGGAGCGGCGCGGTTGAACGGGCCTGCGCCGCAAGACGCACATTCTCATGCACGCTGAACTGCGCAAACAACGTCGTCTTCTGATAGGCGCGGCCGAGGCCGGCGCGCGCGCGTCGGTCCGGCGATAACGACGTAATATCCGCGCCATTCAACAGGACCTCACCCGATGTTGGCAGAAGCTCACCGGCCAGCAGATTGATCAGTGTGGATTTTCCGGCACCGTTCGGGCCGATCACCGCATGGATCTCGCCGGCGCGAATGTCGATCGACACATCGGAAACGGCCAGCAGGCCTCCGAAGCGCTTCTGCAATCCAGCGGCACGCAGCGCAATGTCATGCATGACGAGCTTCCGCAGCTGCAGGCTTGATTTCGGCCACGCGTTGCGGCGACCCGCCAAATACCATCGACCAGATCTGCCGGACACCGTTGGGCAGCAGTATGACGATGCCGATGATGATCAGGCCTTCGACAAGCTTCCAGTTGTCGAGATGCGCCTTCAGCACTTCTTCCATGCCGATCAGAACCAGCGCACCGACGAGCGGCCCGGTGACCGAGCGCAGGCCACCGATCAGCACCATGACCAGGATTGTCGCCGACTGATGCCATCCCAGCATCTGCGGCGCGACGAAGCCGAACTGGGCCGCGGCCAGATAGCCGGCAACGCCCGCCAGCGCGCCAGACAGGGTGAACGCCGTCAGGCGGAGGCGGAAGATCGGAAAGCCGAGCGACCGTGCCCGGCGCTCATTGTCCCTAGCTGCCGCCAGCGCCCGCCCGAAAGGTGAGCGGACCACCATCGTGAGCAAAGCGATCACGCCCACCAGGAAACCCAGCACGACAAAGTAGAAAGTCATGGGCTTGTCGAGATCTAGCAATTGACGGCCGGCAATGGCGATCTCGGGCCGGATATTGATGGAGATGCCATCCGATCCGCCCGCGAATTTGGTATCGTGGAAGAAGAAGAACAGCATCTCGCCAAAGGCGAGCGTCACCATGATGAAATAGACGCCGCGGGTGCGCAGCACCAGGGCACCAATCAGCAGGGCCGCCGCGCCGGAGCACAGGATCGCAATCGGAAGCGTCGTTAACAGCGACGCCGCATCATAACGAGGCGACAATAGCGCAAGCACGTATCCGGCGAGGCCAAAAAAGGCGGCATGACAGAGGCTCACCAGGCCGCCATGGCCGACCACGAGATTCAGTGACATGGCCAGCATGCCCATGATGAGCGCCTTGGCAAAGAATTGCGTGTAATAGGTCGATACACAGAATGGCAGCGCAATCGCCATGGCCAGACAGGCGATGCCGAACAACCGGGCCCGCAGATTGGGCATGCCCATATCAAGCATCCTGGCGTCCGAGAATTCCGCTGGGCCGCCACAGCAACACGGCTGCCATCACCACATAGATTAGGATGCTGGAGACGCTGGGAAAGAACACCTTTCCGAACGTATCCGTGAGGCCGATCAGCAATGCGCCGACGGCTGCGCCAGCGACCGAACCGATGCCGCCGAGCACGACTACGACAAAGGACAGGATCAGCATGCCATCCCCCATGCCGGGAAACACTGTCGAGATCGGCGCGATCAGGATGCCGCCGAGCGCCGCCAGTGCTATGCCGGCGGCGAAGACGTAGCGATTGACCCGGTCGAACTTGATGCCGAGCACGCGCGCCATCTCACGATTTTCCGAGCCAGCCCGCACGATCATGCCGATTTTGGTGCGCGTGATCACGAAGAAGATGACGAGTGCCACCATCAGGCAGAACACACAGATCGCCAGCCGGTAAACCGGATAGGACAGATTGTCGGTCAGCTGGATCGACCCCGACAACCACGCGGGCGGAGCAACCGCGTGCACGTCCTTGCCGAACAGCAACTGCCTGATTTCATCGATGACCAGGATGAGGCCGAAGCTGAGCAGCACCTGCGCCAGATGATCCCGGCCGTAGAGAAGACGAACGAAGACGGTCTCAAGCAGAATGCCGGCGATGAAGGCAACCAGCACGCCGCCAAGCAGGGCGACGGTAAAACTGCCGGTCATCAACGTGATCCAGTAAGCCAGATAGGCACCGAGCATATAAAACGCGCCATGGGCGAGATTGATGACCCCCAGGATGCCGAACACCAGTGTCAGGCCGCTCGCGACCAGGAACAGGACTGCGCCATACTGAACCGCATTCAGCAACTGAACGCCTAGTGTGATGAGGTCCATCAGATCAATCCAGTCACGGCGGGCCACCTTCAGTCGCCGGCGCAATCAAGCATGAGGCCGTACCAAGCTGCGCAGCGACACCTCCATCACGGACGGCATTGCGTGCAACAGGCTTCGACGATTCGATCTTCATCGACAGACCGCGTAACGATGCTTCAGGTCATCTTGCAGCCTCGCGCGGGATCGTCGACATCGGCCTGGGCGATCGAGATCATCTCGTTACGCCCGTTGCGGACCTCGCGCAGATAGATGTTCTGGATCGGGTTATGCGCCTTGTTGAAGGACAGCGGCCCGCGCGGACTGTCGATCTTCGCAGCCCCCATCGCCGCGATCATCTTGTCGCGCGCATTGAAGTCGCCGCCGACAGCAGTCAGCCCGATATCCAGCAGCGCCGCGCCATCGTAGCCCTGTACGGCGTAGATATCGCCATCCTTGCCTGTCTTGGCCTTGAAGGCTTTGAGGAAGGCGAGATTGGCGGGATTATCGAGATTGTCCGCGTAATGCAGCGTCGTCCTGATGCCCTTGGCGGCTTCACCCTGCGCTTCGATGGTACCGTCGGTCAGAAAGCCCGCGCCATAAAGCGGAATGGTCTTGTTCAGGCCGGCCGCCGCATAGTCCTTGACGAATTTCACCGCGCCACCGCCTGCAAAGAAGCTGAACACGGCATCGGGCTTCAACTGTGCTATCTGCGTGATCAGTGCCTGAAATTCCACCTCCGGAAATGGCACCGTCAGGTCAGCTACGATCTTGCCGCCGTTCTTGGTGAAGTTTTCAGCGAAGGCGCCGATCATCTCAGCACCGGCCGTGTAGCGCCATGTGATCGTGACCACGTTCTTGATACCGGCATCGGCCATCACCTTGCCCATCGGGTAGGTGCTCTGCCAGTTCGAGAACGACGTACGGAAGATGTTCGGCGCGCAGGCCGGACCAGTCGCATCATTAGCGCCAGCATTCGGAATGATCAGAAGTGTCTTGGTGTCGCGCGCGACCTTGACCATCGCCATGGCCACGCCGGAATGAACGGTGCCGACAACGACGTCAGCCTTCTCGCGGCCGACCAGCCGGTTCATGTTGTCGGTGGCTGATTCCGGCTTCGATTCATCGTCCACCTGCACGAACGCAATGTCGCGCCCACCGAGCTTGCCGCCCTTCTGTTCGACATAAAGGCGGAAGCCGTCATCGATGAACTGGCCAAGCTTCGCATAGGTCCCGGTGTAGGGAAGCATCATCCCCACCTTCAATGGCGCGTTCTGCGCCATGGCCGGGCTATGAAGCGGCGACGTCGCAATGAATGTTGCTGCACCGGCAGTCCCGGACAGCATGGCGCGCCGCGTCAACGGACGCAGAAACCCCTTGGTGGTCATCGGCTCGTCTCCCCTCGGAATAATTGATGACCGGTTGATCCGGCCTACCAATGCAGGTTGACGCTAGGTGGGAGCATTGCCCTCCACCCGCGCTCGCATCTCTGCAGCATAATGCACGAAATTGGAAAAGATCAAGAATTATAATTCATGATCTGCGACAGCGGGTAAGACACGCTCATTCAAATCAATCGCTGTTGACCATCATGGCAGCTGCTGGCGTTGCCGGCGCATAGTTGCGCAGAGCAGCAAGAATGGAGCGGGCGCCGCGCCGCGCGCCTTCGGTCTGTACCCAGACCAGCGACAGGATAAGTTCAAGCCCGGGATCAACCGGCAGCGCCACGAGGCGTGCATCGAACGAGACGAGTGCGCTTTCGGGGAGTACTGACACGAAGCCGAAATCCAGCATCAGGTTGGCAATGATCGGGATCGAGTCGATTTCCGTGATTGTCAGCGCATCGATCTCTGCCTGAGGCAGCAATTGCGCCAGCAGTTTGTGCGCGGCTTGGCCGAGCCCGGTGCGTCGGCTGGGTAGCGCTAGCGGCTGTTGCCGAAGCACCTGCATGACATCGGGCTGGTCACCCAGCACCTCGCGCGCGCCAACGACCACAAGTTTCGATCGCACCAGCGCGCGGGACGAGACATCCGCGGGGATCGTGTCGCTGTCGATCAACGCGACGTCGCACCGTTTGTCTTTCAGGCCGGTCAGCAGATCCTCGGCCGTACCATTGGTGACAAACAGCGGCTGCGTCGGCCGATCCCTCTGCCAGGCTGCGACGAGGAAGGCCAGCAGCCGCGCGACATTGCTTTCATGGCCGAGCGGCATCACCGCCCCGAGCCTGATGGTGGCATTGGTCGAACGAAAACGCTCACGCGCACGCCGTGACAGTCGTTGCATGGTTTTTTCAAGTTCAGCCAGCGACGTGACCAGCAACTGGCCTGCCGGCGTCGGGGTGACACCGATACGGGAGCGATGAAACAACACGCTGCCAAGTTCATCTTCAACGCGTGCAATCTGTCGCGCGAGTTGCGGCTGACCGAGACGAATGATGCGTGCGGCACGACGAACGCTGCCAGTTTCCGCAACCAATGCGACACGCTGCAAGGCCGTGAGACTGACATCACACTCGGCGCAGAAAGCCCGTGCTGCATCGCCTGCCCTATCGGGCGCGATCATCCCCATCGCGATATCCGCTGCGGCTTCAATCTCATCCAGCATTCGCCGTGCCTCAAGCGTGAGAAAGCTCGCGGCACCTACGCGATTCAACAACGGCGCTGCGATAGAGCGCTCGAACCGTTTCACCGCTGCCGAGAGCGTACTGGGTGCGCGCCCAAGTTGGCGCGCGGCTTCGCGCACATTGCCGCAACGAAGCACCACGGCTGTCATCACCAAGGTCGCAATGTCCATTCCATTGTCATCCGGGTTTGTAGTCGATTTTTCCGCGCTGCAGCGAGAGCGTATAGGATGTCCATCAAATGGGATATCCCCCCGATGCGCAATTGCGTTAGCCTTCATAACAGGGACCGCGGAGCCAGATGCCGGCTTGGCCTGGCCGCACCAATGGAGGTGTTCGATGAAAGCAATGATCCTTGCCGCCGGGCTTCTGGCTTTGGCCAGCCCCGCATTCGCTCAGACTCAGGAACCGCTGAAGTCCGCGATCGACTCGACCTTCGCGCCGCATGCCATGCCCAAACTGTCAGGCGGGCTTGAAGGCTTCAATATCGACGTCGTTGATGAAATGTCGAAGCGCATCAAACGCCCGATCACGGTGGAAGGCGCGCAGTTCGCAGGCCTCCTTCCGGCACTTCAGGCCGGCACCTACGACTTCCTCGCCGCTGTGGTGACCGTCACGCCCGAGCGCGCGCAGCAGTTGCTGTTCATGGAAGGCTTCGTCGACGCCGACTATCGTTTCATGACGCTGGCTTCGGCACCTCCCATCACCAAGCTCGAAGATCTCTCCGGCAAGACCATCGCCGTGCAGAAAGGCGCGATCTACGAGAAATGGGTCAACGACAACGCCGCCAAATATGGCTGGAAGTCGGAATCCTTTGCCACCAGCACCGACGCGGCGCAGGCCGTGCTCGCCGGCCGTGCCGACGCCAACATCTCGGCCGCAACCGTCGTCGCCTGGATCGTGAAGAACAATCCGCGGCTGAAGAATGCCTTTCTCTACAAGACGGGCCTCGTCTGGAGCATGCCGCTGCGCAACGGCAATACCGAATTGCGCAACAAGCTCGAAGACGCACTCGTCTGCATGAAGCAGGACGGCACGCTGAAGAAGCTTTACGTGAAGTGGTTCGGTGTCGAGCCCGAGGCCGGATCGGCGACCACCACCATCTATCCCGGTTATGGCGCACCAGGCGTTGCCGGCTATGACGCGACCGAGCAGAAGCCGACCTGTTCATGAGTTCGGCAGCAGCAGCGCCTGTACCCCACTATCTGCTCGAAGCACGCGGCGTCCGGAAGAGCTTCGGCACCACCGAAGTCCTGAAGGGCGTCGATCTTCTGGTTGAGCCGGGCAAGCTGGTCTTTCTGATCGGCCCATCCGGTTCGGGCAAGAGCACCTTGCTGCGCTGCTGCAATCGTCTGGAGGAGCCGGATGGCGGCTCCATCATCATGGACAATGTCGACCTTTTGTCGCCGCGCACCGATATCAATGCCGCACGGCGACAGATCGGCATGGTATTCCAGAGCTTCAACCTTTATCCGCACCTCACCGTGCAGAAGAACATCACGCTGGCCCTGCGCAAGGTCGCCGGCATGAGCACAGCCGACGCCAATGCCCGTGCCGCGGAGATGCTGGCGCTGGTGGGCCTGCCCGACAAGGCAGCGTCCTATCCTGCACAACTCTCCGGCGGCCAGCAGCAACGCATCGGCATTGCACGTTCGCTCGCGCTCAATCCCAAGATCATCCTGATGGACGAGCCGACCTCGGCGCTCGACCCGGAACTCGTCGGCAGCGTGCTCGCTGTCGTCAAGGATCTGCGTGCCCGCGGCATCACCATGGTGATCGCCAGCCACGAGATGAATTTCGCCCGCGAGGCCGCCGACAAGGTCGTGTTCCTCGATGGCGGTCTCGTCATCGAGGAAGGCAGTGCCGAAGACATCTTCTTGCGTCCGCAGGAAGACCGCACCAAACGTTTCCTCGCGCAGATCAGGCACTAGGTCATGACCGCTGCCGACGCGATGAGCAACTGGGACCGCTTCGTCTTCACCTTCTTCAATGCGGATATCGCGATGAAGTACGGCTGGGAGATTTTGCAGGGCGCCGGCGTTACCATTCTTGCCGGTCTCGCAGTGGTCATCACCGGTATCGGCGCCGGCTTCGGCCTCGCGGCGCTCCGGGCGATCGGCTGGAAGCCGGTCAATTTCCTCATCATCGTGTTCGTCGACATTTTCCGCTCCCTGCCGCCGCTCGCAATCATCCTGGTATTATTCTTCGGCTTCCCAAATATCGGCATCGTCCTGCCCAGCCTCATCGTGCTGTGGATGTCCCTCGGTGCGGTGCTTGCGGCCTTTGCCGAAGAGATCTTCTGGGCCGGCATTACCTCAGTGCCAAAAGGCCAGTGGCTGGCCGCGCGCTCGACAGGGCTCACCTTCGCTCAGACGCTGCGCTATGTGATCCTGCCGCAGGCGGTCCGCCTCGGCATTCCGCCGCTCACCAACCGCGCGATCTCCATCACCAAGAACCTCGCGCTTGGCAGCGCCATCGGTGTCAACGAGATTCTTGGCCGCGCCAATTCCGCGCTGTCGATGTCCGCCAATGCGACGCCGCTGACCATGGGCGCGCTACTTTACGTGCTGGTCTTCATTCCACTGGTGATCGCCTCCCGTACGCTCGAACGCAACTATCGGTGGGGTGAGCACTGATGGAGCAGTTCACCCAGGAATTCTTCAATCTCGACGTCATGGCGAAGGTCGCACCGTTCCTGCTGCAGGGCTTGCTGCAGACGCTTCTGCTATGCTCGTTCCTGATCCCGATCGGCCTCGTCAGCGGTATCCTCGTGATGTTGCTGACCACCAGCCCCTATCGCCTGCTGCGCTGGCCGGCGATCGCCGCCGTCGATTTCTTCCGCGCCTTTCCGCCGCTCGTGCTGCTGGTCTTCGTCTATGCGGGCCTGCCCTTTATCGGGCTGCGCGTACCCGCGCTGGTGGCTGTGGCCGTCGCCTTCCTGATCAATTCGGCAAGTTACTACGGCGAGATCTATCGCGCCGGCATGGTTAGCGTGCCGAAGGGCCAGCGCGAGGCCGCGCGGTCGACCGGACTCTCCGCCACACAGACATTGCTTTACGTGACGCTGCCGCAGGCGATCCGCAACGTGCTGCCCGATCTGCTCTCGAACACGGTCGAACTGGTGAAGCTCACGACGCTGGCCAGCGTCATCTCGGTGCCGGAGCTGCTGCATTCCGCCAATCTGGCGCGCTCGCTCACCTACAACTCATCGCCGCTGATCCTCGCGGCCATCATCTATCTGCTCCTGCTGTTGCCGGTCGTGCGGCTGATCGCGCGGCTGGAGCACAGGCTCTAGGACACACGGTCCCGCGGGACCATCACGACAAGCCGGCTCGCCGGCGGCGAATGTGGAGTTACACATGGATTTCGATCTGGTTCTCACCGGCAAGGTGATCGGTCACGACAGCATCATCGGGAACGGCTGGGTCGCGGTCCGCGACGGGCGCGTGGGCGCCGTCGGCGAAGGTACGCCGCCGGCCGCCCGCGAGCGGCAGGATTTCAAGTCAGGCATGATCCTGCCCGGCGCCATCGACGCACAGGTCCACTCCCTGTCACAGCGCAACCAGGAAGACTTCGTCTGGTCGACGCGCTCCGCCGCAGCCGGCGGTGTGACCACTATCGTCGACATGCCCTATGACGAAGGTGATCTGGTTTGTTCCGCTGCTGCGGTCGAGCGCAAGATCGCCCATGCGAGCAAACAGGCGCGCGTGGATTTCGCGCTCTATGGCACCATCGCCCCCGAAGAGGGTCCGGCACGCATCGCCGAACAGGCGAAGGCCGGCGTCGCCGCCTTCAAGTTCTCCACCTTCGGCACTGACCCCAAGCGCTTTCCGCGCATCCCCGCGCCGCTGCTCGCCGACTGCTTCGCCGCCATTGCGCCGACCGGCCTCGCCGCCGGCGTCCACAACGAGGACGACGAATTCATCCGCGATGCCGTCGCCAAGGTGAAGGCCAAGGGCGTCACCGACTGGCGCGCCCATGCCATGTCGCGCCCGCCGCTCGCCGAAATCCTCGCGATGCTGCAGATCTATGAGACCGGCGCTGAGACCGGTTGTCCCGCCCATGTGGTGCATTGTTCTGTCGCACGCGGTTATGACATTGCGGCGTGGTATCGATCCGAGGGTCATCACGCCACGGTGGAATGCTGCATCCACTATCTCGTGCTCGACGAGGAGAACGACGTCTCCCGCCTCGGCGGCAAGGCCAAGATCAATCCGCCGGTGCGCCCCCGCGCCGATGTCGAAGCGCTGTGGGCAGAGCTTGCAGCCGGACGCGTCTCGCTGGTCTCGACCGATCACGTCAGTTGGTCGGAAGATCGCAAGATCAATCCGGACATGCTTGCCAATGCGTCCGGCGTCCCCGGCCTCGAAGCCATGGTGCCGCTGCTGGTAAAGGGCCTCGTCGAACGCAAGCTGCCGTTGACCCATGCCGCGAAGCTGATGTCGTTCAATCCGGCGCGGCACTTCCGCATCGACGATCGCAAGGGCGCGCTGGCGCCTGGCCTCGACGCCGACATCACCGTGCTGGTGGACAAGCCCATCGTCTATGACGGTGCCGCAAGCGGCAACAACGTGGTCGGCTGGTCCCCCTATAACGGCATCACGCTGCCGTGGACCGTGGCTGCGACCTACGTGCGCGGCCAGCTTGCTTTCGATGGCAGCAAGGTTCTCGCCGAACCTGGCAGCGGACAATTCGTGCGGCCACCGCTGCTTCTCTCAGAGCGACTGCCGGTGGCGTGACGCCCGCCGTTCCGATCACCGACCACGTATCGAACACAAGAACATCTGCCGAGGAGACATTCCGATGGGACGTATTCTGACCGAACGCGATATTGAAGCCGCCGTGCGCGGCGGCGGCGTCTACGCTGCCGGTGGCGGCGGCTGGGCGGATCACGGGCGCATGCTCGGCCGCGCCGCGATTCTCGTCGGCAAGCCCGAGCTCGTGTCGATCGACGAACTCAACGACGACGACTGGGTCGCCACAGCCGCTGCGATCGGTGCGCCGGCGTCGACCACCGCCTGGGAGATGCAGGGCAAGGATTACGTCCGCGCGGTGCAACTGCTACAGGACGCGCTGGGTGAACCGCTGAAAGGCCTCATCATCGGCCAGAATGGCAAGTCGTCCACCATGAATGCGTGGCTGCCATCGGCACTGCTCGGCACCAAGGTGGTCGATGCCGTCGGCGATATGCGCGCGCATCCGACCGGTGACATGGGGTCGATCGGCCTTGCCGGCTCGCCCGAGCCGATGATCCAGACAGCCGCCGGCGGCAACCGCGCCGAGAACCGCTATATCGAGCTCACTGTGCGCGGCGCCACCGCCAAGGTCTCGCCGATCCTGCGTACCGCGGGCGACATGTCTGGCGGCTTCATTGCCTCCTGCCGCAATCCGGTGCGCGCGTCCTATGTGCGCGACAACGCCGCTTTGGGCGGCATCTCGCTCGCGCTGCGCCTCGGTGAAGCCATCCTCGCCGCCGAGCCGAAAGGACCGACTGCCGTGATCGATGCGATCTGCAAGGACACCGGCGGCTCCATCCTCGGCAGCGGCAAGATCACTGCGAAGAACGTCGTCTATACGCCGGAAGCCTTCGACATTGGCACCCTGACCATCGGCGAAGGCGACCGCGCCATCACGCTGCATGTGATGAACGAATATATGGCGATCGTCGATGCATCGGGCAATCGTCTCGCGACCTTCCCGGACATCATCGCCACACTGTCCGACGAGGCTGAACCGATGAGCGTGGGCCATCTCGAAGTCGGCATGAACGTGCATCTGTTCCATGTGCCGAAGACAATCATTCCGCTTGCCTCCAGCGTCAAGGATCCGGCGGTCTATCCCTCCGTCGAACGCGCCATGGGCATCGAGATCGCACGCTACGCACTGGCCTGAGACACGACAGGAGTCCGTCATGACATCAGCGAATCCACGGCACCCCGATTTTCCGATTCCCGGCGGCCCAAAGCTGCGCGCCAAGGGCTGGCGGCAGGAAGGTCTGTTGCGCCTTCTGGAAAACGTGCTCGCGGTCGGTGAGGATCCGTCGAACCTCGTCGTCTATGCGGCGCTGGGGCGCGCGGCCCGTAACTGGCCCGCACACAAGGCGATCGTGCAGGCTCTGACGACCATGGAGGAAGACCAGACGCTCGTCATCCAGTCCGGCAAGCCGGTCGGCCTGCTGCGCACGCACGCCAAGGCGCCGCTGGTGATCATGGCGAATTGCAACATCGTGGGCCAATGGGCGAAGGCTGAGATCTTCTACGAGCTCGAGCGCAAAGGCCTGATCTGCTGGGGCGGACTCACGGCCGGCGCCTGGCAGTATATCGGCTCGCAGGGCGTCATTCAGGGCACCTACGAGATTTTCATGCGCATCGCCGAGCGCCGTTTTGGCGGCACGCTCGCAGGGCGCTTCGTCCTCACCGCCGGGCTCGGCGGCATGGGCGGCTCGCAGCCGCTGGCAGGCCGCATGGCCGGCGCCGCGATCCTCACCGTCGACATCGATCCGGAACGCGCGCGCAAACGCAAGGAGATCGGCTATCTCGAAGAGATCGCGCCGGATCTCGACACGGCACTCACGATGATCGAGGCAGCCAAATCCGAACGCCGCGCTCTGTCGGTCGGGCTCGTCGGCAATGCCGCCGATATCTATCCGGAGATCGCCCGACGCGGCATCGTTCCCGATGTCGTCACAGACCAGACCGCGGCCCACGATCTGGTCTATGGTTACGTACCGCGCACGCGCTCGCTCGAGGAAGCGCGCATCATGCGCAAGACAGCGCCGGAACAATTGATGGAGGAGAGCCGCGCGTCGATTGTCGACCATGTGCGCGCCATGCTGACCTTCCAGTCGCGCGGCGCGGAGGTGTTCGACAACGGCAATCTGATCCGTACCCATGCAAAAGACGGCGGCGTTGCCAACGCCTTCGACATCCCCATTTTCACGGAAGCCTATCTGCGCCCGCTATTTGCGCGCGCCATCGGTCCGTTCCGCTGGATGGCGCTTTCGGGCGACCCCAAGGATATCGCTGCCATCGACGATCTCGTGCTGCGCCTGTTCGGTAACAATCAGATCGTCTCGAACTGGATCAAGCTCGCTCGCCAGTATGTGCCTTTCGAAGGCCTGCCGGCACGCATCGCCTGGCTCGGTCATGGCGAGCGCAGTGAACTGGCGCTGGGCGTGAATGAACTCGTTGCCAATGGCACGCTCAAGGGACCGGTCGCCTTCTCGCGCGATCATCTCGACGCCGCCGGCATGGCGCATCCGAACATCATGACCGAGAACATGCGCGACGGCTCGGATGCAATCGCTGACTGGCCGCTGCTCGACGCGATGGCGCTGTGTTCATCCCAGGCCGATCTCGTCGCCGTTCATTCCGGCGGCGGCGGCTATGCCGGCTACATGACCAGCGCCGGGGTCACCCTGATCGCCGACGGCACAGCCGCCGCGGCAGAACGACTCGCCATGGGCCTCGACAACGACACCGGCCTCGGCGTCATTCGCTACGCGGATGCGGGGTATGGCGAGGCCATCGACGAGGTCTCGCTCAAGCACATCCCGCATATACAACTCTAGAACGGTCGTTCCGAACACATTCTATGGCGTGTTGGGCGAGTGCCCGCGCCCGCGGACAGGCTTCGGCCGAGCGCCAGCTCCCAGTCCGTATCGCGCATTATGCAACCGTGAAAATCGGAAAATTCAGGGCGTCAGGGGCTCACGCGCGCCGGCAGAAGCCGACACCCCCAATTGCACAAAAGTCAGTCGCATCCGGAAGCGGGGAACACCGCTGGCAGGTGGTTGAAATTGCGGAGCTCTCTCTATAGACCGACGGAGCCAAAGCGATCCGCGGGCCCAGCCCGCCCTTTATCGCCTTGGCCTTTGGGGCGTCGCCAAGTGGTAAGGCAGGGGATTTTGATTCCCCCATGCGGAGGTTCGAATCCTCCCGCCCCAGCCATTTTTAGCAAGCGATTTCAATCCCTTATCGACTTGACGCCATTTTTGTTCTGAACAGCTTTCCTGCTTCGCCAGCTTGTGCGCGTGCCGCTTGCGGGTCGCCGACAAGGTCAGGCCTGAAGCCTCCGAGCGAGATGCTGACGGTGTGGATAGAGCAGTGCCATCGGCCTTGGGGGTCCTTCCAATAAAAAAGGCCCCGCTACTGCAGGGCCTCACATTTTCTGGTTGGTATTGTTCAAGCCCGACAAGTCGCCGTATGCACTTACGTTCCAGCGGACAAGCAGAGAGCTTGAATATCAGCCTTTGCCTGCCCAGGCCGGGCGTTCCCCTAACCATGGCGGCAGCGCCTCCCACTCGGCAGATCTCATCCGGCGCTCCTCGCCGCCAACATTGATGAAAACAAACGGTGCATCTTCCTGCCCTGTCTTGGAACCGGCGAACATCGCTGGTGTACCGTACGCATCTCGAATAGCCGTCTTGATCGACATATTTTCCTCGATCTGTGAGCTTGCGATGTCATGACTCTGACGCATCATCACTGCGTCAGCAGGCGCGCAGTTCGATAACTGCTGGAAAGTCCCGCACTAGCACGACAGAATCGACACTACTTCTTTCTGACCGCGCCCAGCGCCGGCATGATCTTGGGACCGCCGCCTTTGAGGCTCTCTGCAGCAGCGATCGTCTTGACCGGCACCTTCTTCGGTTTCTTGGTTTCGCGATTTCCCTTGGCCATATTGTACTCCCGCTGTGTGAGCCCGAGCGTTACCACGGCTGGCACTGAAAGACCGATTTATTATCACCGCTCTCTCGCTGACCTCCCACCGACTTGTTCCAACTTCCACACCTCGAAGATACTGATGGCTATTCGCGAAGAAAGAGCGCACCCTGCGCTCGCGCGCCTTGATGACCCTGATGGTCCCTGCCGAGCGCGCGCTGCTTTTGTCACGAAATTGTCCGATATGCCGCGGCTGGCGCAGCATTGCCAATTTTGAGCGATTGCCCTTTCAACCTTGAAATCGCGAGGCAGCAGATTGACGGTGTTCAGCCGCATTGCATTCATTGGCAATTCACTTCCACGCCGATGTGGAATCGCCACGTTCACTACCGATCTGCAAAGCGCAGTAGCAGCCGCCCGCGCAGACTCCAAAACCACCATCGTGGCGATGACCGATCACGGTCATATCTATGACTATCCAGCCACCGTTGGCATTCAGATCAATGACGGGCTGATCAACGACTACATACGTGCAGCGGAATTCCTGAACAGCGGTCATTTCGACGTGGTGTCGCTTCAACATGAATTCGGTATCTTCGGCGGCGAAGCCGGGAGCGATATCATCCAGCTTCTCTCGCTGCTCAAGATGCCGATCGTGACAACACTTCATACGGTTCTTGCAGAGCCCACCGCTGCACAAAAAGATGTCTTCACACGCGTTGTCGAGATGTCGTCGAGGGTGGTGGTGATGGCGGAGAAAGGTCGGGAACTGCTTCGGACCATCTATCAGGTCGCCGAAGAGAAGATCGAGATCATTCCACATGGAATTCCGGAATTCGCTTTTGTGGAGCCCGACGATGCAAAAACGAGGCTCGGTTTTGCCGACAGGTCTGTCATTCTGACGTTCGGCCTGCTTTCGCCCAATAAGGGCATCGAATTCATGATCGATGCGATGCCGTCCATCCTGAGCACCTGTCCGGATGCAGTCTATGTCGTATTGGGTGCAACCCATCCAAATCTGGTACATGACGAAGGCGAGACCTATCGCGAATCCCTCATTGCAAGGGCCCGCGAAGCTGGCGTCGCGGATCACGTTGTCTTCCTTGATCGTTTCGTTGACCAGGAGACCTTGCTCGATTTCATCTCGATGTGCGATGTCTATGTCACGCCTTATCTGAACGAATCCCAGATGACGTCAGGCACCCTGGCCTATAGTTTTGGCTTGGGAAAGGCCGTGGTATCGACTCCCTATTGGCATGCCCGCGAATTGCTTGCCGATGGCCGCGGCATTATCGTCCCGTTCGCGGACGCGAATGCGATCGGCGTCGAGATCGAAAAGCTCCTGATCAATGCGCCACTGCGCCAGGCGATGCGCAAGCGCGCCTATGCCAGCAGCCGCTCCATGACCTGGGAACGGACGGCCGATCGATACATGTCCGTTTTCGAGAACGCGGGTCGCCGCCACCGGCTCAAGACCATTGCAAAGTCGGATACGAGTACGCTCCTGCGAGATAGTCGCGCACCTCCCGAGATGCAGATTGGTCACTTCCTGTCGATGTGCGACGACACCGGGCTGTTCCAGCATGCGGTTCACAGTGTTCCGGATCGCTTGCATGGCTATTGCATCGACGACAATGCCCGCGCGCTATTGCTGGCATGCGCGTTGAACACTCCGGGGGAACTGCGTCTGTCGGAAGTCCTGACCTCCCGCTTTGCAGCTTTCGTCCAGCATGCGTGGAATCCTGAGACGCGCCGGTTTCGAAATTTTATGGCTTTCGATCGCAGCTGGCTGGAAGAAAGCGGATCGGAAGACAGTCATGGGCGCACGCTTTGGGCGCTGGGCGTTTGCGCTCTTTCGGATGCAAACCCCTCTCGGCGGACCTGGGCCGCAGCACTCTTTGCCGAGGCCTTACCAAAGGTCGGCGATTTCCTCTCGCCCCGTGCCTGGGCGTTCGTATTGCTGGGACTCGATGCGTATTGCACGGCCGTCACCGACAATAGCCGTGCCAATGCAATCCGGACGGTTCTGGCCGACAGGCTCGTCTCGCTTCTTGAGAAAGTCGAGACGAGCGATTGGGTGTGGTTCGAAGACGGACTTTCCTATGACAACGCTAGACTCTGCCAGGCTTTGATTCTCACCGGCACTGCAATGAAACGGCCGGACTATCTCAATGCCGGGCTGAGAAGCCTGCGCTGGCTGCTGACGCAGCAGACCTCGGCCAGCGGTCAGTTCAGGCCGGTGGGCACGGAGGGATTTCACGACATCCGGCGCCAGCCACGCAGCTTCGACCAACAGCCTGTCGAGGCTGCTGCCACCATCGCGGCCAGCCTTGCGGCGTGGCGCGCCGACCAAAACATCGAATGGAAGAGCGAAGCCGCCCGGGTCTTCGCGTGGTTCCTCGGCAGCAATGACCTTTCTATCCCGCTCGTCGATCTTGAGACAGGAAGCTGCCGGGATGGACTGCATCCGGACCGCGCGAATGAGAACCGCGGTGGCGAGTCAGTCGTATCCTACCTGCTCGGACTATCCGAAATTCGGCACATGGCACGTATCGCCGAGGATCAATCCAAGTCCGCGACCCGCGTGGCCTGATCACGTTGCACTCCCCCTCTCAGCAGACAATTGAGATTCCTTTTGCCCTCATCTCCGATACTGAATCGCCAGGCGCTCTATCTCCGGCCCGATGCGTCCCGAGTCATCGTACGGCCGTTTAAACCTGCGACGGAGCCACGTGATCTCAATCCGACCGAGAAAACGCGCGCCAATCATATTGTCGACCGGATCCTTGCGCTCCATCCTGAGCAGGCAGAACACCAGTTGGCCGACGTGCTCGAAAATTTTATGGGTCGCCACCGGAATTTGCTTCAGACGTTCGAGGCCCGCGCCGACGAAATGGAAGATGCGTTCCATGACCATAGCCAGTTCACGACGATTCAGCGTCAATTGATCGGCGCTTATTTCCTGAGCGAATACTCGTTTGAAGCGTCAGCACTCTTCAATCCGAGCATCGTGCCGCACCCCGATCAATCGGGAACGGCAGCCGGCGCCCTGCGCTTCATCCTCAGCCTGCGTGCCGTCGGAGAAGGCCACGTCTCATCCCTGACATTTCGCACTGGCCTTGTGGACACCGACGGGACCGTCAGCATCGATCCGACCGCACGCCTCGCATCAAATCCAGCAGTTCAACGCCTCGGGTCCGGGCCTGGCGGCGAGGATGTCGCCGTCACGTTCCGCAGCAGCGAGGATATCAGCGAGCGGGTCATTTTTCCGATTACGGAGTCGCAATCCAACGGCATCGAGGACGCGCGCTTCGTGAAATTCGAGCATTCGGAGCGAACGGTCTATTACGCCACATACACAGCCTATAACGGCAGGGCGATCCGCTCCGAGATCATCGAAACATCCGACTTCGTCTCGTTTCGTCTTTCGGCCATGCGAGGCAGCGCATCACACAACAAGGGCATGGCACTTTTCCCCCGGAAGATCGACGGGCGGTTCGCAATGATCGCGCGGCAAGACAATGAAAACCTCTACCTGATCTATTCGGATGATCTTTATACATGGGATGGCGGCACGCCGATCCTGAAGCCTGCCGCCCCTTGGGAGTTCGTTCAAATTGGCAACTGCGGCTCACCTATCGAATTAGATGAGGGCTGGCTATTGCTGACACACGGTGTCGGCCCGGTCCGCAAATATTCGATAGGAGCAGCACTGCTCGACAAAAACGACCCGACGAAGGTGCTGGGGCGCCTGGACGAACCGCTACTTCGACCTGCGCCGTCCGAGCGCGAAGGATATGTGCCGAACGTCGTCTATACATGCGGCGCAATGCGGCATGGCGATCAAATTATCTTCCCGTATGCGATTTCGGACAGTTACTCGAACATCGCGACGATCGATATAAGAAGCCTGCTCGCAGCGATGGACAAATAAGAGCTGACTTAGCTTTACCGTAGATGCAATAGGACGTGGCTTCTCTTCACGCCCAGCTCATCCGTGGTCGGTACCTCACCAAACGGCAGGTAGAACTCTGGGGAGACGCATAATGACCGGCGAAAAATCAAGGGCGCTCGTTCTTGGAACGACAGTCTTTTGGAAGAACGATAAAGATGACTTTGGCACCGTCATCGCCAAGGACTGGAGCAGCGTCACGGTCAAATGGGATAGCCGCGCCAGCCAGACCATCATGCACAACGATATGGATAGCTGCACGGCCGCCTGAATTTACTTGGCCCCAACGAGTATACCTGACCATCATTCGCGAGAGCCGACGCGACACCAACCGGCCGCTGAAATCATCGCGAAACGCCCGCCGGGACAAGTCCGACGGGCTGCCAGTTATGTGGTCATTTGGGCGACAGCCGGGCGCCACCAGACTTGCGGCGCCAGGCAAAAAGAGGCCGATCAGCCAACCCGCAGGTTTTCTGCCGACGTCTTGCCACGGTTGGCCACTTCCTCGAAGCTGACCTTGGCCCCTTCATTCAAAGTGCTCAGCCCCGCCTTCTCGACGGCCGAGATGTGAACAAAGACGTCCTTGCTGCCATCGTCCGGCTGGATAAAGCCGAAGCCCTTCGTCGCATTGAACCATTTTACTACGCCAGTGGTCACTTCAGTTCTCCCGTTTGTCTCTGGAGGATAGCAACGCTGAATTCAGGGAGGAGTCAATCAAGCAAACTTCCATCTCCTGAATTGATGCGGCTGTCTGCTGCCTGGACGACGGGTGGCGGTCATCCATCCGCACTGCCGCGATGCGACAGCGGCTTTCGGCAACATAATCTCCGGGAGACCCAACCGACGTGCTAGTGTCACCGAAGCCCAGCGCGGGCGGAGGACCAAACCATGGCTAAAGGCGAACAACGGAACAATCGCGAAGTAAAGAAGCCCAAGAAGGACAAGGCCAAGACGATCGCAGCAGCCCCGACCATGAAGGGCCTGATGCACCCCGAGGCGGAAAAGCCCCGAAAGAAATAGTCGAACAGAGCGCATCGTCAGCATAGCTGCGGCATCTGAGGTCACGGGCACCCGGCGCATGATCCATGCGCTCGACCGCGCTACTGTGTTCGCGACGATCGAGAACCAGCAAATTCAATCAAAATGTCCAATCCCCTTCCGGGGCGCTCCGACGCGCATCGGCGATCATGCCAGATGGAGCAATTATGACACATGAAGACCTGGAACTGATCCGTGAGATCGTTCTGCACGGCGGCGCAAAATATACGGCTGGCAATATCGATCGCAGCAAATACCAGCGCCTTGTCGATCTCGGGTGGCTGTCGCCCCTCGTCATGAACAAGACAGACATTGCCTATGAGACGACAAAAGCGGGCGAAGTGGCAGCGAGCTGACCTAGCCCCCCCCCCCGGGGAGCGGCTCTAGCCGCGCGCGACGATTTTTCCGGTCGCGAACTGCTCCAAAGCGTAGAGCGCACTTTCCTCATACGTCGCGCCCGGCAGCGGTTCTGCGACCACGATCAACTGGCCAATGGTCAATTGAACCATGCCATCCAGAATGTCGTAACTGGCTTCGTACGTCACGCCGGCCAATACCAATTCAACATAGCCATGCCAGAAACCCTTCAACTCCGACTCCCAACCAGGTCGATAAACGTCTGAAGCTCTGCAGAAAAGCGCTCGGCCTGCCCGGCATCCAGCCATAGTTTTATGGTCGACGTCGCCGACAGGACAAAGGCAACCCCGAAACCGCCCGCATTTGGCACACACAGCGCCGACCAGCTGTCAGCTTCGCTCACGATCTTCCGTTCGTTGGGAGTTCCCGTTTCCAGGACGTGATTAATCTGGATCTTAAGCTCGATTGCATCGTCGAACGACAGGGAAATCTCCTCTCCGCTGAAGTTCAAAATTAGCCAGCAATCTTTTTGCTTGGATTTGACGTCGGAGGTGAAATTGAAGGCCATGGTGGAACCATGCGCCTATGCCCGTGACGGTCAATCAAATTCGTCGCGACACTATGCGACTTGATGCACAGCCCTTCCGTAATCGCCTAGCTGCCTGCCAATCGGGAGCAAGTTTCATGTGGCAGCCAGGGTCTGCACGCTTTAACTGGACGTTGCGGCCTCGCGTTTGAGTCGCACTGAGGCGCAGACAAAGGGGCGATCAAATGGGCGACGGGTGGCAACCAATCAGCACCGCACCGAAGGACGATGAAAGGATCATCGTTGCGGGTGGAACATGGATACGCGGAAACAAGGACAAGCTGCCTCAGACATTTCCATGCCTCGTCATCTGGGACGAAACCGAGTGGCTCATTTGCGACAATGAAGGGCCGCGAGCGCTCATACGGGGTCCCAAAATCTGGATGGCAATCCCGCCCGCTGACTTGCCTTCAGCATCGGAATTGCTGAAGACGATCTGACGCATTTCATTAACCATACGATGCTACCCGTCCTGTAGCGCGGGTCTTGTCGAGCGTACCGCGCCAACTCTGGAGTCGCAGATGCAGGTCATCGAAATCACGGACCTCGTCGAGGCTAGGCGCGCTCGTCTGGCTCAATATCACGGGCTGCCGCGCGCACTTCAGCTGAACGGTCAAACAGTCACGGGATCGGTGAGATCCGTCGTGATGGATGCATCGGCAGAAAAGTGGACTGTAAAGCTCGTTGCAACGCCACCTGTCGTCGACAGAAAATATCGTCTGCGCCGCTCCGCCTAGAACCGGACGCGGACCCGCACGACGACATCCGACTTTCTTCACCTACGCCATACCGCGGTCGCATGTATCCGTAGGCCCCCTATTCTCCTGAACCAGCCACCCAAGGCACGGGCAGTCCAGCGGATTGACCTCAGCGATTCCGGCGGCAAATCAGAACCTTCGAATTAGGTCGACTTCCGAACATAAAGGGCATCTACTGCACCGCATCATCGCCCGTCCTTAGGCATTCACCGGTGACAGAGAGTTCGGTCGCGCTCCCGCCCAATGTCTCGGGACTGCCATGCCTACCTCCGAATGTACTTTGGAATCGCAACAGCACAGGTCCGGACGGTGAAGGCTTCTCACCTTGAAGCTGAGCACGCCGCGATGATCGCGCTTGCGGCAGCTGCTCAACTCCCTCACGGAGACGAGCGAACGCTTGCCATGCGAAAAGCCGGACAACTGCAACTAATCGCAGATGCGAGGAAGCATCGGCTACAGAAACCGGAAGCGACACAATTCGTGCTTCCAAAATAATATCCTCCATTCGTAATTTCCGACTGGAAGCGTAAGATCTAAAGATCATCGCAAGAACCACGGCTTCTACCGGCGTCTGTAAGCACTGTTTCCCCCTCAACAAGGGGTGGCCATATCAGAGCGTTGGACGATCAATATCCGGGATCGGCCTCTGCCTTTGGTACTACTGTCCCTCCTCTTGGCTCTTCTTAATTGTTGCCGCCGTCGTTATTCAGCAGGGCTAAATCACCTCCGGTCAGAACGCGTCATAATCTGCGTGACGCCAAATCCTCGATTGAACGGAAGCAGATCTTGCACGATCTCAACTTGAGAGGGTTTCTCAATGTCAGAGCTGGAATTCAGTGCCGTGAATGACCTTCAACACACGCCGCAGCACGCCAGATGTAACGAGCAGTCCGAATATGATGCGGCGGTCGAGGTTGCTGCGAAGGCAATCAGAAAGACCTGGGATACGATGGGCGACATGCCATCACCGCTTTACGAAGATGAAGCGCGGCAACTCGGTAGAGCAGCACTCGATGCCATTATCGCTTCGCAACCAGTCACTCGAACGACCACATGACCTCCATCAGGCTGGCAGACACGCAGCATCTGACGACGGCCTTTCCATGAACGGCGCGCGTGCTGCTCGGTACAGACGTTTGGCAGCCGCCCAAAGCAGTCCCGAGGTGTACCGGCTACTTATGCTTCTTGCCGACGAAGCCGAAAAAGGAATCCTCTGCATCTCAGCCTTCAAACACCGACGACCACCCCACATTGTCGCAAAATCAACGTGAAACGCGTGCGCGGCACGTAGTCATCGCGTCGGACAACATCAGCTTTATTTCTTCCACCACTGCAAGGACATGAACCGTTGAATTGGCTACCTATAGACACCGCACCACAAGACGGAACGCCAATATTCCTGGCTGGCGGATACGATGACAATTCGGATCATGCCATGGAATCCGAGGCGGAAAAAATGCGAACCGCCTGCCGCGCATGGTGGAACGACGGCGACTGGATTATTACCCTGGCTGAAGCAGGATGCGTCAACGTTACCCGGATTGATCCCACGCACTGGGCGCCTATTGAAGAACCGCGCTAGCCCAGCAGGATCGGATTGCGTTGCGGCACTTTTAACAATCAATCAAACAGAGGCTCAGAGTAAAATCCGCCTGCCAGGACCTCGAAGAGCGCTGCGTTTCCATCATACCGAGCCTTCCATCGCGTGCTGCTGAAGCCACTGTTGAACAGATCACCATCGTCCTGCACCTGCCATTCCCAGAAAAGCAGGGGATGTGGAGTGACTGTGACTTCCAGGTTTGGTTGGCGATACATAGCCACCATGTCGAGCCTCACTTTCGAAACAGCATTTACAAAAGGTCGCTTCCTGCCTGTTTATCTGAAGGCGCCGCGCGCCGTTCTGCAGCGATCGGGGCGCTTGCTCTTGCAGATGACGGGCGGAGTGCCTCTCATTCTGCAGTGATGATGACACCATCGAACCAGCCATCGATGACATTCACCATGCGCTCCTGAGTCGTCGCGTCAATCCAATTTACAGCGGGCCTCCACCAATCCGTCGGCCATATATCCGCCGTGCCCGGATTGACATACCTGATTATCCACCATCCATCCTGCGAGGCTAAACACGATGCGTGTCGCGATGTTAGCGCCTATATCCTGGCGAACTCCTCCCCGGCACTACGGCCCGTGGGAACTCGTGACGAGCTTGCTGACGGAGGCACTGCTCTTGCGGGGAGTTGACGTCACACTGTTTGCCACCAAGGACAGTTTGACATCGGGAAATCTCGCAGGTGTCGTCCCGGCACCATACTCTGAGGACCCGTCGCTCGACGCCAAGGCGTGGGAACTCCTGCATGTTGCAAATGTCTTCGAGCGCGCCGGCGAATTCGACATCATCCACAATCAGGCAGATTTTGTACCGCTGGGCTTCTCTCGCCTTGTGGACACGCCAGTCGTCACAACCATTCACGGCTTTTCATCAGCCCGTATCGTTCCGGTTTTCAAGGAATATGAGGATCGCGTCCATTATGTCGCAATCAGCGATGCCAATCGTCATCCCGACCTTCGCTATGCAGCAACGATCCATCATGGCATTCCGATCGACGAGTTTCCCTTCGATCCGCTTGGCAGCGACGATCTTTTATTCTTCGGTCGCATTCATCCCGATAAAGGGGCTGCGGAAGCGATAGCAACTGCCGAAGCGGTTGGCCGCCACCTCATCATGGCCGGTATCGTTCAGGATGCGGACTATCATCGACGTCATGTGGTGCCAGCACTGGGAAGGTCCGCGACTTATCTCGGTCCGGTCGGAGGTCTGGAGCGGACACGCGTTCTGGGATCCGCACGGGCATTGCTTCACCTGATCAATTTCGACGAACCATTCGGGTTATCAGTTGTTGAGGCGCTTGCCTGCGGAACACCGGTGATCGCGCGTAACCGCGGATCGATGCCCGAATTGATCACAGATGGCGTGACAGGTTTCCTGGTCAATAGCGCCCTCGAAGCTGTTCAAGCCGTTGAGCGCATTGGTGAACTGGATAGACGCGCCTGCCGGGCGGCGGTTTCTGAGCACTTTACCGTCGATAGAATGGCAGATCGCTACCTGGCTCTATACCAATCTATCCTGGGCTAACCGACGGAGAGCGAGATCGCCTTCAGGCCGTTTGCCGCCCTCGTCCACATATATTGAACACATAGACGTCGTAATATTCCTGGAGTTCGGGTTTTCGCCGAGCTTTATGGATCCAAACATGATTGCTATTTCGACACAGGTTCAGGCGCCTGATGACTTTCAGCGCGTGGCGTTCGACATAAGACACGGCAACCGCCGGATTGCGTGTACCCTGACGACCAAGTTTCCAACCAAAGATCAGGCCAAAAGGTACTTCCACGCCAACAGGCCGCTGATCGAGAAACTGGCGCGCGAGCAGATGGAACTGGTTGCAGCCAACGACGGTGAGATCAAGCTGGTGATGATTTAGAAGTCGCCCGCCATACTTGCCGTTTCTGCGAAACTAAAGGCCCGATCTGATCTTCAGGGTTGGCTCAAACGATGACGCAAGGAAATACCCACTATGGCGAAGTCGCTGCTTTCCAGACACGACCTCGAACATGCGGCATTGCTGCAAATCCGCAGCTGCTACGGGTGCGAAGATGTCACGGCCGTGATCATTGACGAGATCGCAGACCCTCGCTTTGAGACGAACTGGGGCATTCTCTCACTTCACCGAGCAGCCGACGTGCAATTGAGGCTCACCGCAGAGCTCAATACAGTCCGCGCGATTGACGGCACGCAAGAAAGATTGCGCAAGCTCTACAACCTCAAGACCAACTGAGCTCGCCTAACTTCTGGTGAAGCGCATAGTCCAGATCGACGGGGAGCGGTTCCGCCGCCCCAGGGCGAATTCCGTCGGGGGCCACCGCCTTTTCAGGAGGGTGCCTGGCAGCGCATTTTTGACCTCCTCGCGACACGCATCATCGACCAGCAGAATGTTCCCTTGCATGACGCGTGATAGGCAATCCCAGGATTATGTCGACTTCGGATGTAAAAATCGCTAGGTTCCTTCACATCACCTCGGTACGATAGGCGCTCGGTGACTGAGGGCCGTGTGTGCTCCCGCCTTGATGGGAGCAGCTTAGGTGTCATCATTTCGAGATAAGACCAACGTGCTTGTCGTCGAAGACGAGATGGTGCTGCGTATGCGAGCGGTCGACATCGTTGAGGATGCAGGATTTACGGCCGTCGAAGCGACGAATGCCGATCAAGCCATCAGCGTGCTTGAGGCGCGATCCGACATTTCGCTCTTGTTTTCGGACATCCAGATGCCCGGTAGTATGGATGGATTGAAGCTTGCTCATGCGGTCCATGAACGCTGGCCACAGATCAAGATCATCCTGGTATCCGGCCAGATAACCCCCTCAAGCGACGAGAAACCGGAAAACAGCCGCTTCTTTGGCAAGCCCATCGACAGCAAGGAAATGATCGCCGAACTGCAAGACATGATCGGTGCAGGCACCCTTGAGGTCGTTTCTGGCCAGGCAGGTTTGACCGTCAATCCGACGCGGCCAAGCCAGTCTGTCGCGGAAGAGACACTGACGGCCGAGAACGACAGCTTACGACTATTGCTGGAACAGGCTGGAATAGATGCCAAGCTGTTGCTCGCACAGGCCGGCATAGACGCCAAGGAGCGGGAAGCAGCCGACAAGCTGCAAAAGCTTGTGCTCGGCGAATTGCACCACCGCATCAAGAATACCCTCGCAACTGTAAGTGCGATCGCTTCACAAAGCCTTCGGACCGCCACCAGCGTTCAGCATGCGCAGCAAGCCATCGAGGGGCGGCTTCTTGCGCTCGGTCGAGCTCATGACCTCCTGATGCAGGTCAGTTGGGCGAGTGCCGGACTCGAGATGACAATCCGTAATGCCACCGAGCCCTATGACAACAAAGGAGTTGGCCGCTTCGCTGTCTCAGGACCGGAAGTAGATATGGGGTCGGGCGCAGTTATCGCCCTGGCGATGACGCTCAACGAACTTTGCACCAACGCCACCAAGTTCGGAGCGCTTTCGGACCCGAGTGGCATTGTTAAGGTCGACTGGACGATCGACGAGGCGTCGCAGCAACTGACCTTGAGCTGGATCGAAAGTGGCGGCGCGCTGGTCAATCCGCCCGTCCGCCGCAGCTTTGGCACACGCATGATGGAATCGCTCGGACGGCAACTAAGCGGCACTGTGCGCTTGGCCTACCCACCATCAGGCTTCACCTACACTCTGGAAGTACCGATAGCCTCGCTGAACAAATGAGTCGGTGGGTGGCTTGTTTGGCTCAATCTGTCGAGATTGGCCTGCATTTAGCGGCTTTTCTTACAAGCGAGAAGGTCGCTAGGTGGCAAAACCGGTCCCAGTAGCTGTCCAATTCCCGGAAGTCTCCGGCTAGCGCCGCGCTGCCAGAGAGACCGAAGGTCACCAAATAGACCTCGACTAGTCGGCAGCGTGCTCGGTCGGGCGCCATTACCCGCCAGAACCGTTCGAGAACACCCGGCTCGCGAGCACATCCGAAGCCTCCAGTGACATGATGTCATCGACGCTCAGTACGCGGTCGAGATCGGCGACAAGCCGATTGGCCTGACGCAACCGCATGCGATCGAGCGCGTTGCGGATCGAACGGGCGTTGGAGAACAGCGGCTGGGTCTTGCGCAGCGCGATGTAGCGGACGAACGCTGCGCGCGCATCGGCGCTGAATTTGTAGTTCATATCCCCAAGCATCAATTCGGAAATGGCGAGCAATTCGTCGTCGGCATAGTCGGGGAAATCGATGTGGTGGGCGATGCGCGAGCGGAAACCGGGATTGCTGCCGAAGAACTTGTCCATGCGGTCGCCATAGCCGGCGAGGATCACCACCAGATCCTCGCGCTGCGATTCCATCACCTGCAGCAGGATCTCGATCGCTTCCTGGCCGTAATCGCGCTCATTATCAGGCCGATGCAGGTAATAGGCCTCGTCAATGAACAACACGCCGCCCATCGCCTTCTTCAGGATCTCCTTCGTCTTCGGCGCGGTATGGCCGATATATTGCCCGACCAGTTCGTCGCGCGTCACCGACACCACATGCCCTCGCCGCACGAAACCCAGCTTATGCAGGATGCTGGCGATGCGCAGCGCCACCGTAGTCTTGCCGGTGCCAGGATTGCCGGTGAACGACATGTGCAGCGTCGGGTTGCCCGACGCCAGGTTCATGCGCTTGCGGATGCGCTCGACCAGCAGCAGCGAAGCGATCTCGCGAATCCGCGTTTTCACCGGCTTCAGCCCGATCAATTCGCGATCGAGCTGATCGAGCACCTCGCCGATGCCGACCTCGTCGAACTCACGGCGCAGATCGACCTGCGTCGCCGGCGGCGCGTCCCCGGCGCTATCGACCACCGTCAGCGTGCTCACGACCCACCGTAGCGCTGGCCTTCGGGGCGATCGACGGCATAGGATTTGGTCGTATAGCGGATGTTGCGGCCTTCCACCTCATGCCGCTCGAGCCGGAAGCCTGGCTCTTCCTTCGGACGGTTGACGATGAAGGAGAGCCGCACCGATTCCCAGCCATGGCTGGAATCGAATGCCGATAGCCGGATGTAGCGATCACCATACACCTTGCGGCATTCGGTCAATTCCATCAGCACGCCGGCGGCGTCGCGCAGATCGAACATCGGCAGGCCCCACATTTCCCAGAAATTGTTGCGGGGATGCGGATCGTCGGTGAATTCGATGTTCACGGCCCAGCCATTGGCGAGGCAATACTGCACCTGCTTTGAAATCTGCTCATCAGTGAGATCGGGCAGGAACGAGAAGCAGCCTTGGGTAATGCGCATGATCGTGCTCCTTACAGCGAGACGCTGGCGGTGGGGGCGTAGTCGGGCATGTCAGTGGATTCGTAGTTGAAGGTGACGTTCTTCCACGTCTCCAGCGCCGCCTTCAGCGGCGTGCAGGTCATCGCCGCCTTGGCAAGAATCTCCTCGCCTTCATGCAGGTAGTCGCGACCTTCGTTCCGAGCGAGGATCATCGCTTCCAACGCGACACGGTTGGCGGTGGCGCCGGCCTGGATGCCCATCGGATGGCCGATGGTGCCGCCACCGAACTGCAGGATGACGTCTTCGCCAAGGTGATCGAGCAACTGATGCATCTGGCCGGCATGGATGCCGCCCGATGCGACCGGCATCATCTTGTTGAGGCTGGCCCAGTTCTGCTCGAAGAACACGCCGTGTTCGAGCCGCATCGGATTGTAGTCTTCGCGGCAGATGTCGTAATAGCCGCGCGTCGTCGCCGGATCGCCTTCAAGCTTGCCGACGACTGTCCCGGCATGGATATGATCGACGCCGGCGAGCCGCATCCATTTGGCAATGACGCGGAACGAGACGCCATGATTGCGCTGCCGCGTATAGGTCGAATGCCCCGCGCGGTGCAGATGCAGGATCATGTCGTTCTTGCGCGCCCATTTCGCCATCGACTGAATCGCAGTGTAGCCGATCACGAGGTCGATCATGATGATGACGGAGCCGAGCTGCTTGGCGAATTCGGCGCGTTCGTACATGTCCTCCATGGTGCCGGCGGTGACGTTGAGATAGGTGCCCTTGATCTCACCGGACGCTGCCTGCGCCTTGTTGACCGCCTCCATGCAATAGAGAAAACGCTCGCGCCAATGCATGAAGGGCTGCGAGTTGATGTTCTCGTCGTCCTTGGTGAAGTCGAGCCCGCCCTTCAGCGCCTCATAGACGACGCGGCCGTAGTTACGACCGGACAGACCCAACTTCGGCTTCACAGTCGCGCCAAGCAGTGGGCGGCCGAACTTGTCCATACGCTCTCGCTCAACCACGATGCCGGTGGCCGGGCCCTGGAACGTCTTCACATAAGCGACTGGAAGCCGCATGTCTTCCAATCGCAGAGCCTTCAGCGGCTTGAAGCCGAACACATTGCCAATGATCGAGGCCGATAGGTTGGCGATCGAGCCGTTCTCGAACAGGTCGAGATCGTAGGCGATATAGGCAAAGTACTGGCCGGGCGAATTCGGCACCGGATCGACCCGAAAACACTTGGCGCGGTATTTTTCCGCAGCCGTGAGGCGGTCGGTCCACACCACGGTCCAGGTCGCAGTCGAGGATTCGCCGGCAACTGCGGCCGAAGCCTCGATCGGATCGACGCCGTCCTGCGGCGTCACCCGGAACAATGCGATGATGTCAGTGTCCTTGGGTACATAGTCGGGCTCCCAATAGCCCATCTTCTTGTATTCCATGACGCCGGACTTGTAGCGATCCTTGCCGCGGATCGTGATCGAAGCATGTTCATTCATGGTGGCCTCCTCGTTTGGATCCGGCGTCACCGGATGGAATAAGGTCTGTTCACTCGGCAGCTTGCGCGATGTTGCCGATCTTCGGGTCGAGCGCGCCACTGCGATAACGCTTCGCCATTTCGGCCAGCGGAATCACCTTGATCTTCGCGGCGTGGCCCGCGGTGCCGAATTGTTCGAAGCGTTCGCGACAGAGGTCGCGCATCGCGTCCATCGCCGGTTTCAGAAATTTTCGCGGATCGAATTCGCTTCTGGTTTGCGCGGCAACCTTCCGGAAGGCGGAGGTCATTGCGAGGCGGCAGTCGGTGTCGATATTGACCTTGCGGACGCCGTGCTTGATGCCGCGCACGATTTCCTCGACCGGTACGCCCCAGGTCTGCGGCATCTCGCCGCCGAATTGATTGAAGATGTCCTGCAGCGGCTGCGGCACCGATGACGAGCCGTGCATCACCAGATGCGTATTCGGCAGCCGGCGGTGAATTTCTTCGACGACCGTCATGGCGAGAATATCGCCGTCCGGCTTGCGCGAGAACTTATAGGCGCCGTGCGAAGTCCCCATCGCGATCGCCAGCGCGTCAACCTTGGTGGCACGGACGAAATCGACCGCTTGATCCGGATCGGTGAGCAACTGGTCGTGGCTGACCTTGCCCTCGACACCGTGGCCGTCCTCCTGCTCGCCGCCGCCATGCTCCAATGAACCGAGTACGCCGAGTTCGCCTTCGACAGAGGCGCCGATCCAGTGCGCGATATCGACCACGCGACGCGTGATGTCGACATTGTAATCGTAGTCAGCAGCAGTCTTGGCGTCGGCCTTCAGCGAGCCGTCCATCATGACCGAGGTAAAGCCGTGCTGTAGCGCGGTGGCGCAGGTGGACTCTTCGTTGCCGTGGTCCTGATGCAGGCACAGCGGAATCTGCGGATGCATCTCTTCCAGCGCATCGATCATCCTCGCCAGCATGAAGTCGTTGGCGTAGGAGCGCGCGCCGCGCGAGGCCTGGATGATGACCGGCGCATCGACCTCGGCGGCGGCCTCCATGATCGCCAGACCCTGCTCCATGTTGTTGATGTTGAAGGCCGGCACGCCGTAGCCATGTTCGGCGGCGTGATCGAGCAGCTGCCTCAGTGTAATGCGTGCCATAGGTCCTCCATTTCGTTGTCTTGTCCCGAACAACTCATTCGGCGGCAGCGATGCGCGAGCGGGCAATGCAGCGCATCGCCGCCGTTGCGACCGCCGCGGCGGTGATACCGAATTCGCGATACAGATCGTCCGCAGGCGCCGAGGCCCCGAATCCGATCATGCCAACGAACTCACCGCCATCGCCGAGCCAGCGCGCCCAATCGCCCTCGATCGCCGCCTCGACACCGACGCGCGGAGCGCTGCCGAGAATTGCGGCCCGATAGTCGCCGGGCTGTTGCCGGAACAAATCGAAACACGGCGCCGATACCACCGCGGCGCGAATGCCGTCATCGGCAAGCAGCTTTGCCGCAACAATCGCGATCGACACTTCGGAGCCGGTCGCGATCAGGGTGACGTCGCGGCCACCTTCCGGCTCGATGACGACATAGGCACCGCGCGCGACCCGATTGGTGGAAACGATGCCATCGCGGAACACAGGCAGCGCCTGGCGCGACAGGCAGAGCACCGACGGCGCATGGGGCGTCCGCAATGCGCAATCCCAGGCCTCGGCGGTTTCGACGGCGTCACCGGGGCGGAACACCAGCAAATTTGGAATCGCACGCAGGGAAGCCAGGTGCTCGACCGGCTGATGGGTCGGGCCGTCCTCGCCAAGCCCGATCGAGTCATGCGTCATCACGTGAATGACGCGGATGCCCATCAACGCGGCCAGCCGGATAGCAGGGCGGCTGTAATCGGCAAAGCACAGGAAGGTGCCGCCATAGGGAATTAGGCCGCCATGCAAAGCGACGCCGTTCATCGCCGCAGCCATGGCATGCTCGCGCACGCCATAATGGACATAGCTGCCGTCGAAGGCATCGTGCTGGATCGGCGCCTGCATCCTGGCGCGCGTGAGGTTCGAATGGGTGAGGTCAGCCGATCCGCCGAGCAGATTCGGCAGGACATCGGCAATGACATCGATGACGAGTTGCGAGGCCTGCCGGGTGGCGATCTTCGGCCGCTCCTGCAAGAAGTGGGCGCGAATCTTGGCCAGCGCATTGTCGTATCCGCCGGAAAGCTGGCCCTTCAGCGCGGCCTGGAAGTAGTCCCGCACAGCGCCGTCCAGACGCGCAACGCGCCCCGCCCATTCCGCATGCGCCGTCTGTCCGCGCGCGCCGACCGCGCGCCATTGTCCCGCCACCGCATCGGGAACGTGGAACGGGGCGTGTGGCCAGTGCAGCGCGTCGCGCGTCTTCGCGATCTCGTCCGCGCCCAGCGGCGCGCCATGCGCCTTCTCACTGCCCTGCCGATTTGGCGCGCCGAAGCCGATCACCGTGCGGCACGCGATCAGCGACGGGCGGTCGTTGTCGCGCGCCTGTGCAATGGCCGCGGCCACGGCCTCGGGATCATGGCCGTTGACGCGGTTGGCCGACCATCCCGATGCGATGAATCGCGCAAGCTGATCGTCCGAACACGACAGCGAGGTCGCGCCGTCGATCGAGATCTGGTTGTCGTCGAACAGCACGATCAGACGATTGAGCCGCAGATGTCCCGCCAGCGAGATCGCCTCGTGGCTGAGGCCCTCCATCAAGCAGCCGTCACCGGCGATCACGTAAGTGTAGTGATCGACGAGACCGTCGCCGAAACGCGCATTCATCAGGCGTTCGGCCAAGGCCATGCCGACCGCCGTGGCGATACCCTGGCCGAGCGGGCCGGTGGTCGTCTCGACGCCCGCGGTGTGGCCGTATTCGGGATGGCCCGGTGTCTTCGAGCCCCATTGCCGGAACGACTGCAACTGATCGAGCGTCACCTCCGCCGATCCGGTCAGATGCAGCAGCGCGTAGAGCAGCATCGAGCCGTGGCCGGCGGACAAGATGAAGCGGTCGCGGTCTGGCCAGGACGGATCGGCGGCATCGAATTTGAGGAAGCGCGAGAACAGCACCGACGCCGCATCGGCCATACCCATCGGCATGCCTGGATGGCCCGACTTCGCCTTTTCCACCGCGTCGATCGCGAGAAAGCGAATCGCATTCGCCATATCCGCGTGCGGAACGGTCGCTTGATCCATCTGGGGAGCGGGACTCTGAATATTCATGCCGTGCGCCTTTTGCGTTCCATCAATTGCAGGATCAGCGGGGTGAGGATGAGCTGCATCGCCAGATCCAGCTTCGAGCCGTGGATTACGATCGAGTTGGCGCGCGACATGAAGCTGTTCGGGATCATCGACAGCAGATAGGGAAAATCGATGCCGCGCGGATTCTTCAACCGGATCACCACCATCGATTCATCCGGCGTCGGGATCCACCGCGCGATGAAAGGGTTCGAGGTGTCGACCGTCGGCACACGCTGGAAGTTGATGTCAGTCTCGGCGAATTGCGGGCAGATGTAGTTCACATAGTCCGGCATCCGCCGCAGGATGGTGTCGGTGACGGCTTCCTGTGTGTAACCACGATCCTTGCGGTCGCGATGCAGCTTCTGGATCCACTCCAGATTGATGACGGGAACGACGCCGACCTTAAGGTCAGCATGCTGGGCGATATTGACCTTGTCGGTCACCACAGCACCATGCAGGCCTTCGTAAAATAGCAGGTCGGACTTGTCCGGCAGCGGGCCCCATTCGGTAAAGGTCCCCGGTGCCGCCCCGTATAATTTGGCTTCGTCCTCGTCGTGCACGTAATGACGAGCGGTGCCGGTGCCGGATTCGCCGTAGTCGCGGAAGACTTTCTCCAGCTCCTCGAACAGGTTGGTTTCCGGGCTGAAGTGGCTGAAGTGCTTGTTGCCCTTCTCGCCTTCCTCCAGCATCTTCGTGCGCATCTCGACGCGGTTGTAGCGATGAAACGCATCGCCCTCGATATAGGCGGCGGCGACTTTCTCGCGACGGAAAATGTTCTCGAACGTCTTTTTCACCGACGTGGTGCCGGCGCCCGATGAACCCGTGATCGATATGATGGGATAGCTGCGCGACATTTTGCTCTGCCCCCGGCTCAGCGAAACAGGCCGCGCCGCGCAAACAGCGGCGCGTCGCTATTGTCGAACATCGGCTCGATTCCTTCGTGAATGGCGGCAACGTCGCGAACGCCGCGCATCGAGCCCATGATCAGCGGCACGCGCTGGTGCGGCGTTCGCGCCGAGACTTCGAGGATGCGGCGACGGCCGGTGGTTGCGGAGCCTCCGGCCCATTCCATGACCAACGCCATCGGGTGTGCTTCGTATAAAAGGCGGAGGCGCCCTTCGCGGTATCCAGGGCGCGCGTCGGCCGGATAAAGGAACACGCCGCCACGGACAAGAATGCGAAGTGACTCGGCGACCAGCGAGCCGATCCAGCGCATGTTGAAATCAACACCGCCGTTGCCGCCAATGCCGGCCAGGCATTCGTCGATATAGGTCCGTACCGGACCGTGCCAGTGCCGCCGGTTCGACGCGTTGATGGCGAATTCCGGCGTATTGGGCGCAATCCTGACGCCTTGTGCGACAAGCAGGAATTCACGCGCGCGGCGGTCGAGAATGAAGATGTCGACGCGCCCGTTGTGCGCCAGCACCAACGTGGTCTGGGGACCGTAGACCACGAAGCCT
Organism: Tardiphaga sp. OK246; assembly: GCF_900188215.1. Lineage (NCBI taxonomy): Bacteria > Pseudomonadati > Pseudomonadota > Alphaproteobacteria > Hyphomicrobiales > Nitrobacteraceae > Tardiphaga > Tardiphaga sp. OK246. The sequence continues at coordinate 441,498 of NZ_FZOX01000004.1, read as the reverse complement.
GCGGCGCATTGGGCTGTGCCGGGCTCGAAGAAGGTGGAAACCACATCGTTACCGCGCGGACGGATCGAGAAGATGGTGCCGACCGAGATGTTGTTCTCAAGATTGGCGGAGCCATCCAGCGGATCGATCGCGACACAGAGCGGCGCGCCGACATCGAGGATTTCGGGCAATTCCGCCTCTTCCGACAGAATCGCGGCGACAGGGGTCACGAGCAGCGCGCGGCGCATCATCCTGTCCGCGACAAGATCGATGTCCTTCTGCGCGTCGCCGTCGGAATTCACGCCGCTGAGACGACCGGTAATGCCGGCCAGCGGGCCGTCGGCAATGAGGTCGGCAAGGTCGATGGACGCGGCGGCGATTCCCTCGATCACGGCGGCGATCGCAAGCCGGTTCGGCGTCTTCGCCCCCGCACGATCGAGATGCGAACGCAATGTCACGCGTTCATCCATGGCCGTTCCCTCGTCGCTGCCCTCTGCGGGGCCATTTCAAAGCGTCGTGCCGTTCGGCCGTCCGCACGCCAACAACATCCCAGTTTGCAGAATTAGTAAAATATTCTTATCTTTGGCCGCGGCAAAGTTTTCCTTATAGAGGTGGCGACGATGGTGGGCCGGTTTCTGCGGGAATTGACCCTTCGCCAGTTGCGCGCTGACCGCCGTTCACCGCGATCGCTCGGTCACGGCTGCGGCCAAAAAACTGCATCTGAGACAGTCCGCGGTCACGCTGCAGATTCGCAATCTGCAGACACTGGCGGGCCACTGATTCAGGCAGCAGCAACGGCATGCTCCTGACCGACGCCGGGCGCGAGTGCTGGTCGCTGCGATAATTGATCTCGGTGCTCAGCGGCTGGTCGTAGATAATGATCGAGGCAACGCGGGCGATATCAAAATGCCTATCACCGGGCCGCGCGCTGCCGGCGCTCGGCGATGATCTGCCGCGCTTCGTCGGCTGACATGGCGCCAGCGCCCAACACCTGATAGGCACCGTTCGAATTCGAACTTCGTTGCTCCGTTGCTCCGCCTTGCCGCTGGTCATCCTGCTTGGCGGGGTCGCTTCCATCGCCGCCGCCATAGCCGAGAACTTCGACAATGATGATCGAAGGACGATCGGCTCCTATGCTATTGGTCGGCGCCTCCGTGCGGGTGGACGAGCCGGCGGTGTTGCCCGCCGCAGCAAGCGCGCTGATATTCGGTGGCTGGACGACCGGCACGCCGGTGGTCTGGCCTTGCACCTGGATGTTGAACGCATTGAGAATCTGCAAGGCGGCGATATTCAGATTTCCGGATGAGCGGATGCCCGCATCGCCCGCGTCCACGATGCCGGTTGGCGCGATCAGATCGATATTGCCGGCCGGCACGTCCTGCAGAGTTTGCAGGACACCGATGCCACCGCCGGTGGCAAGGCCCGCGAGATCGAGGATCGAGGATCCGGTCTCGGGATCAATCTGATAACGCGCAGGAGGCGCGGATTGCAGCGTCTTCGAGGCACTTCCGGCGGCGATATTGCCGGTGGTCGACCAGATGATCTCGTTGCCACCCTTGAAGGTGAAGATGCGCGAGGTGCCCACGGTCACATTGCCCTTGGCGAAGATCGAGATGTTGCCACCGCCAAGGGTGAGAATACCCTGATCGAGCGGCTGCTTGGAACCGAGGTCGAAGCCCACGACCAGTTGGCCGCCCGGCGCAAACAGGCTGATATCACCCCCGCTCGCCGTCTTGATTTCGCGCGCGGTGAGCAGGATATCGCCCTGCCAACGATCCGAGGGAAACAGCTTGGCGATAGCAGCATAGCCATTTTCGTAGTTCCGGCTGGCAGCGTCGGGGGCGCTGTGATCACGCCCTGCGTCGCGCAGTACGAGATAGAAGATATCGAGCACATCACGCGCCTTCCGGGCGGCAGACGAGGCATTGAACGCCGTCCAGATCTCCTGATTGCTGGCGCCGCGCATACCGAGGCGCGCACCCAGCTCCGGCAGATAGCGGTTAGCCATCGCACCCGCAGTCGCCGGATCGAGGAACGCGGAGACAAAGCCGGCGACGTCGAGACGGCTGCCGGAGAGACCCGCAGTCAATGTCGGGCCGAGGCCCGCAGCTGCGATGATGTTCGCGCCCGCATTGAACGGCAGATAGGGATTACGGCCGTTGCCGATGCTGACAATGCCAAGCCCCATGCCGGCACTGGCGAAGTTCGTCGCAGTGGCGGCGATGCTCGGCGTGCCGCCGAGATCGAGATTGCGCCCCGCCAAGACCTCCAGCGTGCCGACGCCGCCGATGGAAATGTCGCCCGTCATCGGCGCGACAGATCTGTCATCGATCTGCAGGATATCGTTGGCGCGCCGTGTCTTCGAGTTCTCGTTGAACGGGATGATATCGCGGCCGGCGATCACTTGGCTGGCATCATTCGGATTGAGATTCTGAAGATAGAAAGCAATATCCGTGATGTCGTGACCCGCGATTATCCGCGCGCTCTTGGCGGAATAAAGCTGGAAGCCAGAAATGTCCCCGGTCCCCGCATAGATGCGGACAGAATCCGGATCGTTCAGATGCAGCAGGGTCTTGTCGTGCAGTCCCTGCGCGACGGAACGCGGCGTCCCTTGCGTGGCGCCGGTTTCCCTGAACAAGGCAGTGAAAGCCCTGGTTGATATCACCGGACTGACGAGCGGCATATCGTATGGCACGAGCGGCAGCACGGAATTGGTGTAGATCAACTGCATCGGCGAACGAATGCCGGGAATGGCGGCCGGATCGACGTCCGACAGATTGATCGCGCCCGCTGCGTAGGGATTGCCATTGCTTGCCGTCTGCACGCGCTGAAGACCATCGACGGATCCGGCGGCAAACAGGCCGACAGTTCCGACCGGTGACGGTGTAAGCGTAATCGAGCCTGCAATATTGATGTTGTCCGAGAACGAAACGACTTCGAGACTTGGCGGCATCAATTCGAGTTGGCCGCGGTAGTCTCGCGCGATCTGCCCGATGCCTTGCGGCGTGTCGGGCTTCCAGGTCGTGCGGTAGAGCGACGAGCTGGTAGAATAGGACGCCGTCAACTCGGTCAGCTTGAGCCAGGGGCGGTTCGTCTTGGAGACAGTGGTTTTGGTGCTGACCGGTGTGGTCGCCAGCACGTTGCCGAACCAGGCCGCCAGCGTGCCCTGGCCCGGGACGTCGCTCCCCGAATTTTCCTTCAGTGTGATCGCGCCAGTCAGCGATGACACCGCAATACGATCGGCGGCGTCGTAAGTCGAGAAATAGGCCCGCGCCCAGGAGCCGTTCAATATGCCCTGCGGCAGCAGGAACGGATTGACGACCGAGCCTAGCAGCACATCGGCCCGTGCACTCAGAGTGAAGCTTCCCTTGCCGAGGAATAGCGTCGTCGGCAGCCAGTCGAGCGGGTCTTGCGAATAGGTCGCCGTCGATATCGCGGTGCCGGTCGCGCTGCGGGTCGCATTGGTCAGAATGCTGCCGCCGGCCTTGAGCACGCCCTGCCCTTTTTCAACATAGTAGACGCCGGCATTGATGTTGCGCCCGACATCGACCAGCAGATTGCCGCCGCCATATTCGAACAGCGGCTGGTGGGCCGCCAGATCATCCACGGAGCCGTCCGCGCGGATGGTCTGGACCGGCATCCATGCATTGGTGGGGACCACGCCATCGACGTTCTTGACGTCGCGTCCTGCAATCAGTTTCAGATTGCCGCCACCGAGCGTGCCAACGCCTTCGTAGAAATTGCTGTAATCGACCCACCAGGTCGTCGATGCCCTGTCGCCGTAATAGCCGCGGGCGAAAGCACCGTCCTCCACGCTGCTACGACGGTAGAGCCAGTTGATCGGCAATTGCTGTGACGAGTCGTCGGCGCCGTTCGTTGTCAGATGGATGATATCCCGGCCGGCGGCGATGCTGACATTGCCTCCGCCGGTGCTGTATTGCGGCGTGGAAAACGGCGCGGGCATCGTTCCGAACACGCGGGTGGTGGTCGAGCCGATGATGGTGGCCCGCCCGTCGCTGCCGACCACTGGCGTATCGAACACATAGGTCGTTCCGGACGCATCGGGCAGCGGCAGCGTTGCTGCAGCACCGCCGCCGCCGGTGAGCCCGAGCGTGCCGCCTGCTGACAGCGTAACCGAACTGCCGGCCGGCAGCGCAAACGGCGTGTTTGCGGCGAGCGGAACGGTCGCAACAAACTTGGCCGGAGCCGGCGCCGATGCGGCGCCGGGTGTATAAACGATTGTGCCGCCGCCGGCATCGAGTACACGCAAGGAGCTGCCGGCGGGCAGGTAGCTGAAGTTGAACGCATTGGCCGTTGTCGCGGCTGTCGCAGTCGTCAGGGTAAAGGCCCCTGCGGGAAGGACGAGCGCGCCACCGCCTGACGTGCTCAGCGCGCCGCCATTGGTCAGAACAATGCGGATCGAACTTCCGACAAGTGACGTCAGCGTGTCGCCTGCATTAAAGGCCGTCGCGACACCGTCGACATAGACCACGCCTGCACTGGTGGGAATCATGTCTGCGCCAGACGTAACATAAACTGCACCACTGGGAGCGATTCCGCCTATCGTGCCGCCTCCGTTCGGGAAGGTGAACGCAGCTCCCATCACTGTCGTGGTGATCTGGCTCTGCGTCACGATCGGCTGAACGTTGTTCGAGGTCCCGACACCCACACCATTGGCAAAGCTGTAGACCGTGCCGAACGGCAGTTGCAGCCCGCTTACGGGATTGATGATCGTGACAACGCCATCGACCGTGCTGGTGATACCGCCCGTTGTGCCGTTCGGAAAGAACACCGGCAGACTTGCGGCAATATTGACGGTGCCTCCCGGATTAAGCGTCGTGCTGGTCACACTGCCCGGCACGGTCTTCGTGCCCGCCGTGTAGATGGTGGAGAACTGGCTCAACAGCTGTACGTCGCGCCCCGCAGCGATATCGATGTCGCCCGTCCCGGTCCGGATCAACTGATCGAAACCGGCCTTGATCGTGGCGGTATTCGCCGGAGCCGTGGCGCTGCACGGCGACGGGCAGACGCCTTTATTAACGACGCCAACCTGGACCGAACCGGCGGTGTCGGCGAGCCGCACGAGCGGCACGACCTGACGGAATTCCGCGCCGCTCAGATCGGCTCCTGCGACGAGGCGATAGGACCATGATTGGGATCCGGCAGGCAGCAGAAGATTGCTGCCTGGCATGAAGCCATCGCTCAGCGAGCCCTTGAAGATGAGATTGCCAGCGGCGCGCAGCGTCAGCACGCCGGGCTCACCCGAACCCGCGACACCGGCAATCACGCCCGGGCCATAGCGCAGACCGGACAGATCCCAGACGGTGGCCGGCGACGTGGCGTTCGCCAGATTTGGCAATGTGAGATCGCCGCGGCTGACAAGCTCTTCGCCTGGACGAACATGAAACGCGGCGCCAAGGCCCGCATTCGGTGTACCGGCCAACAGGCGGCTGGTCATCGCCGGCGAACGATTAGCGAATGCCTGGGCGTTGGCATTGAGGTTGGCCTGCGCTGCAGCGGTGATCGTCGCGCCGCTGGTGAGGTCGAACACCTGGAAGCCCTCGACCACGACGCTTGAGGCGTTGCGGATACTTCCGGCGAGTTTCTTGATCGCGACATCGGTGCCGCCGGCCACATTGTTGACCAGCGTCGGGATCGGATTGCCCGATGCATCGGTGCCGGTGATCTGCGGCGCGCGCAAATGAAGCGTTCCGCCTACCCCGCCTGCGACCGAAAGATCGATGATCGATCCGGCCTGCAGATCGAGCCAGCCGACGCCTGACGTCATGACGGTGCCGATCTGTTTGGCCTGCCCGGTCTCGATATTGACGGTACCACCCTTGCCCGCGGCATCGAGCTGCTGCGCCGCGACGGTCAGCAGTGCCCCACTGGCCAGCGTGACGCCGTTATAGCCATAGAGACCAATCCGGCCACCGGTGACGCCCGCGGCATCGATCGTGCCGGTCACGGTGATGCCGCCGGAATCTGCAGCCAGCGCAAAATTTGTCGTCTTCGCATAGCCATCGATGACGACATTGCCGTTGCGCACGCGGATCGAGCGCGCCGCGTCGAAGCCGCCGGCATTCAGCGTTGCATTGAGCGCTGCCAGCGTCGGTTGGCTGCCAACATCGATGACAGCAGCACCGCCTTTTCCGCTTGCTCCGGCCTGCCCGGCAAGCGTGCCGGCTGCGGTGAACACGCCCTTGATTGCGGATACTTTGAGGCTGCCCGCGTCGCCCGCGACATCCGGTGCCGCAACCGAAACGATACTGCCCGTGACCAGATTGACCGAGCCATTGTCAGACGTGAGGACGATCTGGCCACCACCGGTGTATTTGACCTGATCGTAGAATGTCTTCGCGACACCGCTGACGTCGAGCGTCCCCCGGACAGTGACATCCGAACCGGCCGTGACGCCGGTCGCCTGCAATGTGAGCTGACCGCTATGCAGCGCGACGCTGCCATTCATGTCGACACGAGAACCTGCCAATGCGAGTTCGGCGCCGATGCCGCCGACGACCGACGGCGTCCCTCCCCCGGCATTCACGATCAGCGCACCACCGGCCTTGAGGCTCTGCTTGGCGCCCGTGCTGCCTGTGATCACAGCAGCGGTGCTGGTGAGATTGCCGGCCGTCGACAACCCGCCCGTGCCAGTCATCAACACGCCGCCCGATGCGATCAGATTGAGATCTGTATAACCGACGACATTGAACGCATTGCTGCCGACCTGGATGGTCTCGGCATTGAACGCGAGCGCCCCGCTCGGCGTGTCGTTGACGCCAGCGACCGCCGCGACCGGTGCGGCATTCGGACTGTTATCAAGTACGACCCGACTAGCATTGAACGTGACCGTGCCGCCATTGGCGTTGAAACCGCGAATGCCGGCGGCGTGCATGGTGAGGCTTTCGACGACGGGCCGTCCGGATGCATCGAGACCACCAATCGCACCGCTGCCGTAGAGGTCGATCGAGGAATAGCTCTGCAGCGTCAGTCCACCAATCATGGCCTGCAGGTTGCCCAACACGGCTGTCGGCAGCACCAGACCCGTGGTCGGCTGCAGCACACCGCCATTCTCCAGGAGGATGCTAATCTGGCCGCTGCCGAGGGTCACCGCTCGTCCCGACAGACGCGCGGCCGGGTTAAACGCGGTGAACCCTGTCGAATCGAGCATGACACTCTGGCCGGAGATTGTCGCACCTGCGCCCACTGACAGATTTCCCGACGTGCCGGGGCTGACGCCCGCGCGCACGATCCCCGCCGCAACATCGCTGCTGACGCGTAACAGCGCGCCGTTGCCGCTGCCGGCGTTTGCTGCATCGCCGATCAACAGCGTCTGCGCAGACGCTGACAGCGACCCGCGCTGTTCGACGACGGCGCCATCGCTCAGAGTCAGACTGTCGTTTGAAACCAGAATGATTTCGGATCCGTAGAGCGACGTGGCCGCATCATTGGCGATCGTGATGTTGCCGGTCATGACAGCAACTTTCGATCCCCCCGACGTGTTACTGCGGATGCCGCCGATCAGCAGACTCTCCGCACCGAAGGCGCTCAACCCCGTTGCATCGAGATAGAGCGTGCCGGAGGCATTCCCTGTCCCCGTGCCATTGACTTCGATGTTGCTGGTGCTGCCGATATCCACCAGCCCGCCGCGACCGCCGGTCGGCGCCCCCATCAGCGCCCGCCCCTTGATTTCCATCATGCGCGTTGCAACGAGGACCAACTGACCGGCATCGATCGGCAAATACGGCACGCTCGTATCGTGGTCGACTGCGCCCTTGCGCAAGGTATTGCTCGCCAGATACTCGTCATATTGCGCGCGTGCGCGCACGACCGAGCCCGAAGCAATTTCAAACAAACTCGGCAGCGAATCCCGCGCCTGCGTGAAGGCATCGCCGCGATATCCGGACACGAGGGTCGATCCGTCGGGCTTGGCGACGCTGACACCCTTGGCTGCGCCCATGGGCGTGACGAGGAACGCGCCCGGCAAGAGCGCATAGCGAGCCGGCAACAAAGTGTAGTAGCCCGCGGCCAGACCGTTGCTGGCATCGAGCCAGACACGATCGCCCGCCGCCAGCGCCGAGTTGCTCCAGCCTGCGATGAATGGCCGAGAACTATCGACCGCAGGTCCTGCCATCGCGACCAGAGGCGCGAAATCGGCCTGGTATCCGGGCAGGACTACAAAACTCGTCGACGAAGCAAGAATGTCCTTGCTGCCGCCAAGTCCCTTGACCCAGTTATAGGCTGTGAGATCACCGCCGCCGCGCAGATCGAGCGTCGCGCCGGTGCCGATCTGAATGGACTCGCTTGCGAGGTTGATGGTTTTGGCCGGCGCGCTGCCGGTGGTGATATCGTTGCCGTATGGATCGATCCACGACGTGCCGTTGATCTCGGTCCCGTAGGGAACGGTCAGGCTCTGCCCGGTGAGCGGATCGACCAGCGAGACAGACGTGTTGCTGTTCGCGCCCAGCGTTAGGGTGCTCGTGGTGGCGAATGTCTGCTGCATACCGCTGACGCCGGACGGAACTCGACCAACTTGCGGCGTGATGCTGCCAAGATTGATCATACCGAGCGGAGCCCGCAACACGCCGTTCTGATGAATGGTGCTGGCCAGGATGTTGAGCGTACCGCCCGCAGAGAGCGGCAATGCGCGGCTGCGTCCGGCGTTGATGGTCACCATGCCTGGCGTGCTGCCATTGTCGAATGCCGCGATGGTGAAGATGGTCGCCGTGGTTGGATAGATCTGCCCTGCCGTCAGGGTGATGTCGCCCTGTGCAACGAAGGTGCCATAGCCGCGGATATCGCCACCGGCGGCATTCAGATCGGCCCGGCCGATCGTTTGCAGCGCCAGCGAGCCGACATCGATCAATGCCGCGGACACGTTCAGCGAGCCGGCGCCATAGGTCGGATCGACCACAGTCCGCTCGACCGATCCGAACAGCGAGGTGACAAAGGTTGTCGCCGCCGGCAGGTAGGGTTTGTTGGTGTTCGGATCGACGGGTTGCGGCGCGAATGGCGCACCGATCGTGACATGAGGAGCCTGAAGACTGACCGTATTATCGGCACTCAGGAGCCCGCCCGTCGCCACCGCAATGCCGCGCCGCGCCGCTACCGCGACCGGCCCGGCGAAATGAACATTGCCGCCCAGGGTCAGCAGATCGAAACCACTGTCTGCAAACGTATCGACGGCGAATTGCGCCTCGCCGGACCACACCGTCGAAAGATGCGGTGACACGGCGGATACGTGCTGCGTGACGGTCAGGTTCGGCGCAATCGTGAGACCGTAGTCATTCACCGACACGGTCAGGCTGCCGCCGAGCCCCGACGCGGCGCCCGCTCCCCCGCGAAGCGTCGCAGCAATCGACAGTGCACTCTTTCCCGTGAAGGTGATCGAGCCGCCATTGCTCACCACATCGATCGGCTCGACGGATCGCTCCAATGATGCGCCGGGGGCGGCCATATCGATCACGGCGCTCGTGCCGGACACATCGAGCAGTGCACCGGGCTGCGCCACGATATTGCCCGACACCTTGATGCTGCCGCCATTCAGAACCTTGGCCGACGGAGGGCCAGACAGACGGAGTGTCTGCACCGTCGTTCCGGCCGCCGATAGCAGGCTGGTGGACCCAAGAACGACATTTGGCGCGAAGTCTGTCAGTTCAAGCGGAATGTAATTTCCCGCAACGGAGATCGTGCCTCCGGGCGCAATGATCGAGCCGAGAATATTGGCTGTGGCGAAACCTGACCCACTGTTGATATTGACAAGACCAGCGCCCACCTGGGTGGGATCGATGCGGATCACTGCACCCTCGGCTATCACGAGGTCGGCGCGCGTTGAGCTGGGTTTGAAACCTCCGGCGCTCAGCGATAGTGCGACCGTCGATCGTTGCTCGGCGGGAAGCAGCACCGGCGCCAATGCAGGGCCATCCGCCGTTTGCAAGAGACCATAGCTCTGCACCACCGGTGCAATCAGCGTACCGGGGGCAACCTGCAGCCCGCGCGCACCGGTCAGCGCGAAATCCGCAAAGCCGCCTCGGTTGAAGAAGTCGGCTCCCAGCAGCAGCGTTGCAGAATCCGCTGTCGCCCCGCCGATCTGAACCCGCGGCGCGGCAATGTTGAGTGAACCACCCTTGCCGGCCGCATACCCTCTGACTTCGGCACCGAAGTTGAAGTCGCCGGCAACGTCGGAGGCGATGCGCCAATCGACCCCACCGCTCAGCGCAATCGTACCGCCGCGCCCGCTGGTCGATTTTCCGGTAGCACCGAGACCAATGCCGGCTGACACATCGATGACACTGCCGGCCTTGAGGTCGAGATGAAACGCGCTCAGCGAGATTGAGCCGCCGTCCAGCGCGAGCGGCCCACGATCTGCCGCGAAGGCGCGGCCATCGACGATCAGACCTGCTGCATTCAGGATCACATTCGCGCCGAGAGCAACTTTGCCTCGCCCGGCAACGTCCGCGATCGTGGCAGAACAGTTGTCACTGCAAACCAGGTTGGGATCCAGATTGATCGCCTTGAAGCTGAGAGTGCCTCCCCGGAACACGATGTCAGCGCCGATATCGAGGTTTCGTCCAGCCAGGCTCAGCGAGCCCCGCACGCCACCAGTCAGCGCGCCCGCGACACGGATATCGCCATTGCCGCTGGTGATCGATACCTTGCCGAACCCGGTCTCGTCAACGAGGTTTGACGACAGATAGATCGGCTTTTCCGGATCAAGCGAAAGGGCCGCCGGATCGAAAGCCGCAGCAGCCTGCTGGTTGGCGCCCGACTGGAAGATCACATTCTGCGTAACCGTAGGCGTGACAAGCGTCGGAAGCGTCGGGCCGGATTCCTGGAGGGTCAGTGTGAACGAGCTCGCAGCAGGCGCGATCGAGCGCTGCCGCTCTCCGCTCACAACACTACCCTGCAGGGTGCCGGCAACCGCCACAGCGGGCGCCTGAAAACTTATCGCGCCACCATCGCCACCCTGAAGATAGCCTGGCTCGTAGTGTCCATTCTGCAAGAAACCCGTATAGGTCTCGCTAAACCCCCAGCGGGCATGGTTGACCGTAAAGCCGCCCAGGATGCCAACATAGACACGATCCGGCGTCGCCTGGCTGATGTCGTAGATACGCCCATCTGCTCCGACCAGCCGCGTGGTTTTGACAACGCCTCCCTGATATTCGATCCAGCCGTTCGAAACATTGATGCTCGCGCCTGGCTGCATCACGATGGATCCGCCGGCATTGAGATTGACCTTGCCGCCGCCGATGGTGAGTTCACCGACCGAACGTTTGATCAAGCCCACATAGCCGGACACGTTCGCCAGCGGCGTACCTATCCAAATCGAACCATCGGGATTGACGCCGGTCCGGCGGATATCGACCGTGATGGTCTTGCCGCGCAAAAAACTGGCGCGCTGGAGCGGCGCGTCCGCAAGCTGGGCGCCCAGCAGCTGCGCTTCGATGATGTTGCTGGACATCGGAGCCTGCATCACCGAGCCGAACACATCGATCGACGCTCCGGCGTCGAGATAGATCTGGCCGCCGCGATAGAGGAAGACCCCGTCAAGATAGTTGCCGACGGTGACTGTCACGTCGCCGCTTGGCGCCAGGATGTGGGCGTCCTTCCCGAAATAGGCTGCCTGGCCCGTGATATTGATCTGCGATCGCAGTGACAGGCTGGTGCCGACAGCGCGCTCCGTGCTGTCATATTCGGGCATGATCTGCGCCAGACTTCCGGCGCCAAGCGTGACCAGACCCGTCGCGCCCGGATACAGCTTTTCTACGTTATCAATCGTCTTCAGCACCGTGGAGTGAAGCGCCTGCAGATCGATCCTGCCATTGAGCGACACCGAGGTCGTGCTCTGAAGCACGCCCAGTTGGTTGATATTGGCGCCGGCCATAGTGATATTCCCACGCTCGGCCACGATCAATCCGGCGTTGGTGGCCGTACCGGTAACGATCCCGCTCACACTGGTCGGCGTTGCCAGAGAAGGTGAATCGACGCCAACGACGGGCGCCAGAATTGAGCCGACGTAAACATCAAGGCCGCGCAAGGCAGGATCGTCGGAGGCATGCGGCAGCAGAGCGACCTGCTGGCCGGCAGCGAGGATGGCCTGGCCGTTGGGTGTCTGAATGATACCTTTGTTGATCACCTCCGGCCCGATGAGCACAACGCGGCCACCATTGTTGCCGGCGCTGCTGACCGCCGATATTACTGCGCCAGCCTCGACCACGACCTTGCTCGTCTGCGAACTGTAAGTCGCAGCGGGAGCGCTGAAAGCGTCGGTCGGTCCCTTGTTGCCAGCGGTTTCGCTATAGGCCGAGAAGGTGAACTTTGAATCCGGATTGCTATAAAGAACACCCGTGTTCAGCAGAGCATCGTTGATCGGCAATGCCGAAGCAATCAGCGTACCGACATTGACCTGCGAAGTTCCGCCAAAGATGATGCCATTGCGGTTGATGACATAGACCTGTCCATCGGCTTTGAGTGTGCCGAGGATCTGGCTCGGCCTTGCATCCGACCCGAGCACGCGGTTCAACGTCACCCAATCGCGATTGCCGTACTGATTGAAGGTCAGATCGGTCTTCGCGCCAATATTGAATGTGTCCCAGGTCAGGACCGCCTTTGGCTGCGTCTGATCGATCGTGACCTTGGTGCGATCCCCCTGCGGGGACTCGATCGGCAGGTTCGCGCCCTGCCATAGCTCGGAGCCCGCGACGGCGCCCGGCGCGACCTGCAATCCGCCCGACCGCAAACCGTTCGCCACGATGTTCGGCATTGCATTCATTTGCAGGCTCGCCGCATCGCGCGCGGCCTGCTGCGCCGCCTGCATGGCCTGGATCGCCTGTGTTGCCCGCTTCAGCGATTGCTGCGTATCGCGCGCGACCCGCGCGGCTTCCTGTGCGCCCGCTTGTGCGGAAATAACCGCCATGCCCGGCACGGGCCCCGCATTCGATCCCAAGGACTTCGCGTATGCCCTCGGCGTTGCTGACAGCAGGGCAACCGCACTGACACCGGCGAGCAACGCCCCATAGTGGAACAGGCGATAACGGGCGGGGTTCTGGGTCACGCAATGCAGACGATGGGACAAGGCGGATACTCGTACTGGAGAGACGGCAGCGACCCCGATCACCGTTCCGATGCCCGCGGTCCCCTCCCTGATCCTTCTCGAAGACCGAGACCGAAAAAATAGTCCGAGATAAATTGCGTCCGTCAGAGAGAATAATTTTCCAGCTTGCGGGCCTCTCCGCGCCGTCTCAGCCGAGCAGCACGATATCGCCGGGCAAAGTGGTCACCGACGCTCCGAAAACCTGTTGGATTTGCGCAACAACGCTGTCGATATTCGCGATCTGAAACCATGCATTGAACAACCGGCGCCCCAGCGCTGCATTGGTCACAATGATGCGGCCTGATCGATAGCGATTGATTTCGGCGACAGCTTCACTGAGCGGCGTCGACTCAAACATCAACACGCCTTGCTTCCAGGCGGTCGCAACGGCTGGGTCGACCGCCGTGACCGCACCCAATCCGCGCGCAGAATAGGTCACCTGCTCGCGTGGATGAAGACGAACCTTACCATTGCCCTGAATAACGTCGAGTTCACCCGCAACGCATGTCGTACAGACGACGTCGCCTTCATAACGAACATTGAAACTCGCATCGGCCGTGGCGATGCGCCCGTCTGCAGCGACCACCTCAGTCGAGCGGCCATTCTCGCGCTGTGTTGCAATCGCCGCTTCCCCGCCGATCAACTTGATGCGCTCCACTGCATCTGCCGGCGCCCCGACAACGATGCTCGTGCGCGTGTTCATTTCGACGGATGAACCTCCGGACAGCACGATGCTGCGTTGCTCACCGGGCGCCGTTCGATAGTCAGCGGCCAGTTCGGACAATGAGGGCCAGAGCCCCAGCGGCGGATGCACCGCGAAGTACAATGCGCCGGCAGCCGAGGCCGCAAGCGCCCCGCCAAGAAATGCCCGCCGTCCGACAGATATCCTTTGCCCGGGACGATGCAGCTGGGGTGCACCCGCCAGCGCGTCACCAGCTGGCCCGATCGCTTCCCAAAGCTTGCAAGCGCGGGCGAACGCCTCCGTGTGCGCAGGGTCGCTGGACGACCACTCCTTGAAGACAACCAACTCAGCCGCGGTGACATCGCGCGCTGCAAAGCGCGTCAGCCAAGCGTGCGCTTCACTGTCCACGCCGGTCAGAAATGACGCCGGATGCTCGGGAATGTCGGCAACCATCGTGTGTCCATTGTCTGCCAATACGGGCGTCGCAGCACCGGACATCAGACCGGCCCCTGCTCTGTCGGAGATTCGTCAGGTTGCTTGGGGCCAAACCTTCTTATGACTTTTCTTTCAAGACGCAACTCACAATGGGCGAGGGCATGCTTCAGCTCGATCTCGACGAGACGCTGCGAGATGCCAAGATTCTCGGCTATTTCCCGTAGCGGAACGTCCTTGAGTCGCGAGGCCAGCAGAATGTCGCGGCGACGCGGCGTCAACTCCGCCAGAGCACGCACAAGCGCATCCAGCTCCGAGCGCGCGATCGAGGCGCGCTCGGGATCTGGCTCATCATCGGCGAGACCGATCGCCATCTTGGCGTCCGTGAGAGTCACGAAGCGGCTTTCAGCGCCCCGGCGCTTTAATGCGACGTTGCCTGCCATCTGCAGCAGATATTGTTTGGGGCTAAGGACGGTCACGGTCGAGGCCACGTTCTCGATCCGCAGCCAAGTCTCGTGCAATGCGTCACTGGCCAGCTCGACCGATCCCAGGCGGCGCGTCAATCTGATCCGCAGCTCGTGATAGCCGTGCAGAAAGAATTGTCGCAGCACATCGCGGCTGGAAATGCTCACGGGCGGCCCAACATGCGCATTCAGCGTCCCGCCATTGTCGTGGAATCGATGCAGCCACTTGGCTCGCCGGCGGTCCGGGCAAGGATAGCGACGATCACGGGCTGCGGCATTCCCGGCGGAGGCGCACCACCGATCGACAACCCGCTCAGCGCGCCGGCAAACACCTTTTCACTGCCGCGATCATCCGCGGGATCGAGAAATTGTGTGCGTTGAACGATGCCTGACGACGCGATCCATATCCGCAGCAGCGTGTCGCTGTTGCTTGGTCGTGTTTCGGCGCGTCTGCAGAGCACCTGGGAGACGCGAGTCTCTACTGCTGAAAAATAGGACTGATAGGTGATATTGGCGGCCCGCGATGGCGATGCCGCGGTGATAGTGAACCTGTCCGGACCGGTCGACCGTGTCACAAGGCCGGTCCCGACAAGCAACTCACGCAGCGCATCCTCCGGCATTCGTAAACCTATGACGGCACTGGAATGCCGACCAATTGCCAACTCGCCATCGTAAAAAATCTCGAGACCCGACGCCGCGCCGTAGGCGCTGAGTGCGGACGCAAGCGGCTGCGCGGCAATCGCGAACTGATGCAGTGACTTCGTCTGCGCAAACGCGGCATCGCCAAACAGCGTCAACGACAGGCCAAACATGAGCGTGCGGCATAGCCCCACACTCCGGCCCTGCATGCGAAGTCCTGCATGCCGCGTCAACGCACACCCTCATTTTCACAGAAATGTCACACCCTAGGCGTGTGAAGCTATGCAGTCACTGTTACAGTTTAATGTCAGCGCGTGGCTGATCGAATTGCCGTCAAGGCGTTTGCGAGCGGCTACGATGCATCAATTCTTTAATAGCGCTTGGAATCACTTGCTCAGAGGCTGCCTTCAAAGTCCAAAAGCGATTGCCTTCGCTCGTGATCACTCCATTGGCTCTGCTTGGCCGTCTCGGAGCCGGCAGCTCTAATAAAAGCGATGCATCGACCTGGATAACATCGCCGGCTCCCGGACCCTGATCAATAGGAACCATGACGCCATTGGCAACACCGCGTGTGGTCACACATGATCGCCCATTATCCACAAAGTGTGAGCATCAACAGATCTGTCATTACAGCGTGTTGGCGCCGCCAAGCACGGCCGTAAATTCATGCGAGAAGGTGCAACCATTGCCATGAGCGATCGCGATCTCGGCATCCGCGATCTGCCGTGCGCCGGCATTGCCGCGCAATTGCTCCGTCGCTTCGATCAGCGTGAACAGCCCATACATGCCTGGATGTGCAAACGACAATCCACCGCCATTGGTATTGACCGGCAGAGCGCCACCCGGCGCGATCCGACCGCCGGAGACAAACGCGCCGCCCTCGCCTTTCTTGCAGAATCTCATGTCTTCCAGGAACATGATGACATTGATGGTGAAGGCGTCGTAGAGCTGCAACACATCTACGTCAGCCGTGGTGATGCCCGCCATCTCGAACGCGCGCGGCGCGCATTCCGCCGTCGGCGTCGTACAGAAATCCGGGATCTGCGAGACCTCGCGGCTCCAGCTCGCCCCGGCGCCGCCGAGGAAATAGACCGGCTTGTGCTTCAGCGCTTTCGCACGATCGGGACTGGTGACGATGACGGCAGCACCACCATCGCTCATCAGACAGCAATCCAGCCGCGAGAGCGGATCGGCCACCAGCGGCGATGCCAGCACGTCTTCGATGGTCAGCGGCGCCTTCATCGTCGCATCGGGATGCAGCTGCGCCCATTGCCGCGCGGCCACGGCAACTTCCGCCATCTGCGCGCGCGTGGTGCCGTATTCGTACATGTGACGGGCGGCACACATCGCGTACCCCGGCAGCGGTGACATCAGGCCGTAGACTTTCTCGAAGGTCGGCAGTTCGTGGATGCCGAAGGTGCCGGCCCCTTTGAGGTTGGAGCCATAGGCGATCAGCACCGTGGTGCAGAGCCCTGCCTCGATGGCCATGGTCGCCTGCAGGAGATGTGACAGGAAGGACGAGCCGCCGGTCATGTCGGAGCACGCCCATTTCGGACGGATGCCGAGATATTCCCCCATCGAGAGCGTCGGGAACATGTGATACAGCGTGCCACCGCAGATGCCGTCGATGTCCTTCAACTGCAGACCCGCATCGGCGACCGCGCGCGCAGTGGCGCCGGCCATCAGATCCATCGAGGACAGACCGGGCGCGCGGCCGAGGCCGTAGGAGCCGATACCGACGATGGCGCTCTTGCCACGCAACGACGATGCGGTCATGGCGCGGCTCCCACGGGACGAAACAGCACGATGGGCTGTTCGCTATTGGCATAGGCGCCGAAATCGACCAGTGCGATCACCGCCTGCACGCGCATGCCGATATGAACCTCGTCCGGAGCGCACTCGATGACGCGGCTAAGCATGCGGACGCCTTCGTCGAGATCAACGACGCAGGCATTGTGGTCGCCGCCATGCTTCGCGGGCCGCCGCATGATGGTGGTCGAATAGACCGTGCCGAAGCCACTGACTTCGACGAATTCGAGATCGTCTGCGCCGCTGCGGGGCGCGATCAGGCGCGGATAGAACACATATTCGCCGGTCGAGCGCGAACGCTGGATCATCAGTCTGCCGGCGCGCAGATGGGCCCAGAACTGTCCTTCGGGACCAAGCCCGGCCGCTGGCGAGGTTGCTGTCGTCATGTCCACTCCGCTTCCTGCAGCGACCGCCAGCTGATCTTGTTGCTTTCCGAGCGCGGCAGGCTATCGACCAGCACCACCGAGCGTGGCGTCTTGTAATTGGCCATGGCGCCACGCGCCCAGCCGATGATGTCGTCTGCCGTTGTCGACGCCTTGGCCGCATCATACAGGACCACCAGCGCCTTCACCGACTCGCCGCGATAGCTGTCCGGCGTCGAGATGATACAGCACTCCTTGATGGCGGGATGGCCATACATGATGGACTCGACTTCCGCCGGCCACACCTTGAAACCACTGACATTGATCATCCGCTTCAGCCGATCGACAGCAAAGAAATAGCCGTCGCGATCATGATATCCGAGATCGCCCGTGCGCAGGAAGCGCTTGCCACCCAGCGTGACGAATGCGGCCTCGTTCGCTTCGGGCTTGTTCCAGTAGTTCTGCAGCACCTGCGGGCCGTTGACGACGATCTCGCCGATTGCGTCACTGCCGAGCTCGGTCAGCGTGTCGGGATCAATGATCCGCGCGTCGGTCTGGTGCACGGCGATGCCGAGGCACTGGCGCCTTGGCGCTTCCATCGGATTGATGTGGGTCGGCGACATGGTCTCGGTCATGCCGTAGCCCTCAACGAATTCGAGGCTAAAGCGGGTCTTCAGCCGCTCGGCCACCGCCACCGGCATCGCCGCGCCACCTCCGGTGATGACCTTGAGCTTCGCAAAACATTCTTCGCGAAATGCCGGGCTGGAGAGCACGTCGACGATCATGGTCGGCGCCGCATTCCAGAAGGTCACGCCATGGGCCTCAAACAGATCAGGAATCAGGTCCTTGTCCCAGCGCGCCATCAGCATCAGCGTCGCGCCGACCGAGATCGCCGCATTCATCGAGCCCTGCATGCCCGCCACATGAAAGAACGGCTGCGCGCCAGTCAGCACGTCATCCCTGCCGAGCCGGTACCAGCGCGCTTGCAACACCGCCGTGAACAGCACGCTTGAGTGCAGATGCATGCAGGCCTTAGGCTTGCCTGTCGTGCCGGATGTGTAAGGGAACAGGCAGAGATCGGCGGGTGTGGCGGTCATCGGCGACGGCGTCTCGTTGCGCGCGATCACATAGTCCCAGGCGCGCCAACCCGGCGCCGTGGGGCACGCCCCGTTTTGCGTCACGCAGGCAGGCAGCGTGTAAGGCGATGTCTCGGGTACATAGTCGTGATAGTGCGCGACGATGATGCTGTTGATGGTGTTGCCAAGCAGCGGTGCAAAAACATCGACGAGATCGCTGCCGACGATCGCCATCGTGGCGCCGCTGTCGGACGCGATATAGTCGAGTTCGGCGGTCTTGTTCATCGGGTTGATCGGCACGACCACCGCATCGGCCCGCATGACCGCGTAATACGCGATCACATATTGCGGCGAATTCTGCAGTGCGACCATCACGCGGTCGCCGCGCTTCACGCCGCAGGCATTCTGCAGATAGCCGGCGAGTGCGTCGACCTGCCGTAATAATTCCGCGTAAGTGAGAACTCCGCCGTAGAACAGCGTGGCCGGATGATCCGGCCGCGCCGTCGCCGCCCGTACCAGCGCATCGTAGAGGACGCCCTCGGGCAACGGCAGCGTGTGCGGCTCACCGGGTGGCCAGAACGGAGAGACGTCACTCACGGCAAGCCTCCTGACACGGTCCTCATGCAGATACTCAGGCGAAGAAGTGCCAGACCTTGGCAATGATCTGCCAGCGGCCGTCGATCTTGATGAAGGAGAGTTCGTTGACGAAGCGCTTCGGCAGATACATGTCCTTGACGCGGGCATGGGCCGTTGTCGGCGATGCCACAGACACGCTCACGATCTCGTCCTCGCGCGGGTCGCCCCGCGACGCCGATGACGGCCGCGCGGCAACCATGCCCATATAGGTTTCGAGATCGAGATTGACGAGCGTGCCATCGGTTACCGAGGACAGCCGCACCTGCGGGTGCAACACCCGACGGAAACCGGCAACATCACCGTGATACAGCGCTTCGAAATAGCCGGCGATGACGGCGCGGATGTCCTGTTCGTCTTGCATCTTCAAGTCTCTGTTGTCGTGTATGTCAGTTGAGGCCGCCGGAACGCGCATGTTCCTGGTCGGCAAGTTCGAGTCCGTGGTCGAGCGCTGCGAGCAGCCGCTCAGCATCCTGCTCGCTGATGATCAGCGGCGGCGCCAGGAACAGTGAGGTCTGCTCGCCGCTGGTGCCGATCACGGCTCCGGCTTCCATGGCCCGTGCGGCGACGCGTGAGGCGATCGGATTTTCCTTGGTGTCGGCGGCCCATGAACGCCAGTCGGGCCCGTGCAGTTCAACGGTCCAGTGCAGGCCCTGCCCCGCGACGCGGCTGACGCTTGGATGACTGCGCGCAATCTCAAGCAGGCGTTTTTTGAAAAACGCTTCCATCGCACGCACGCGCGCCAGGATGTCTTCTTCCGTCACCACATTCAGATAGGCGCTGATGGCGGCCATGCTGATCGGATGGCCGCGCAGCGTGCCGTAGTTCTGCCAGCTCGATCCCTTGAGCCGCTCAACGATCTTCTTGGACACGATCACGGCAGCGACCGCCGCAGCGCCGCCGCCGAGCGACTTGCCCATGGTGACGATATCCGGACGGCTCTTGGCGCCCTGGAAAGCGAACCAGCGGCCGGAGCGGCCGGCGCCGGTGACGACTTCGTCGGCAATCCAGATCGAATTCGCCTTGGCGGCGTGATCAGCGACTTCGTCCTGATAGTCGCCGTCGTAGTAATTGCCGCCCTGCGTGTAGTCGATGATGGTCGCCGCTGTATCCGCCAGAATAGTGCCAGCATCGGCGAGCACGTCCTTGACCGGCTGATTGCTGAGCGGCGCGCCATAGATCGCCCCGTCAGGTGCGGGCAGGATCTTCACCGGCGCCATCGGGGCGGGCAGACGCGAACCGCCGGCCTGCACGGCGAGCCCACCATGCCAGTGCGGCTGCACGGTCATGCTGCGCGACAGACCGACGAGGCCGTGATAGGCGCGCTCGCGCGTCGCCAATGCCGTCTTCTGCGACAGGGCTTGGCACAACGATAGCGCCATGTCGTTAGCCTCGCTGCCGCTGATGCAGAAGCGCACGCCGCCGACCCAGTCCTCCTCGCCCGCAAAGGCTGTGCCGATCAGATCGTCCGCGGCTTTCTCGCGGCCAATCCAGGTCCAGCCCTCATTCACTACCGGCGTATCCGCGGCTGCACGAATGGCTTCCACCATTTTCGGGTGGCGATGACCGAGCCCGCCACCGGTGTTGCTGCCGTCGATCAGGCGACGCCCATCTTGCAGATGGAAATAGACGCCTTCGCCACCGACCACGGTCAGAGGGGCGCTGTCGCCGGCATTGAGGCCCGTCCGCAAAAGTCTGCTCATCGATTATCCTTCTTGCACTTGCGGAGGTGCATCACGCGTGGCCATAGCCGCCGCCGCCGCACATCTCGATGGTGATGACATCGTCCCGTTGCAGCACGAGGTTCGACTTGCCCTCAACGTCGATTACCTCGCCGCCGCGCGTGAGCGTGAGGCGCGCGGTCTTGCCGGGTGCGCCGCCCTTCAAACCGAACGGGGGAATAATCTTGCGCTCGACACAACTGGTCAGATGCATGCTGGGGGCAAGGATGCGGTAGCTGCGCACGACACCGTCGCCGCCCGGATAGGCGCCTGCCCCGCCGGAGCCCCAGCGGATCGCCTGCTGCTCGACGCGAATATTGTAGTTGGCCTCGATGGCCTCGGCCGGCGTGTTGGAGGTGTTGGTCAGGTGCACGCGGGTTGCGGCGCAGCCGGCGCGATTGTGCCGCGCACCCTCGCCGCCGGCATGGACCTCGTACAGCATCTTCCAGGAGCCATCCTGCCGCGGCTCGGCGAAAGAGAGCATGCCGGACGTGGTGGCGCCGCCCGACGACAGCCGCTCCGGTATCACATCCTGCATGGCCAGGAAGATCGCATCGACGATGCGCAGCGACGTCTCGTGATTGCCGGCCGCCACCGGCGCGGTGAGACCGGGTTCGAAGATCGAGCCCGGCCGGGTGATGATGGTGAGCGGACGCAACGCGCCACCATTCTGCTGCATATCGCGCCCGCTCATGATACGCGCGCTATAGGCCACCGCAGATTTCGCGATGAAGGACGTGGTGTTACAGAAATTCGAGACCCGGTCGCAACTGCCGGACAGATCGAACGTCGCTTGGTCGCCCTTGATCGTGATCTTGACATGGATACGGGCCGGCTCGTCGCCTGGGCCGCCGTCGTCGAGGAAATCCTCCCCTTCATAGACGCCGTCAGGTAGCCCGAGAATGGCTTCGCGCATCTCGGCTTCGGAGAGATCGTGCAGCCGCGACAGCGCTGCCACAAACATTGCCTTGCCGTGCTGCTTGCACAATTCGACGATGCGCTTTTCGCCGGCCAGTGTGCAGGCGATCTGGCCGAGCAAATCGCCCTCGCAGGATTCGGGATCGCGGACATTGACCTTGAGGAACTGGACGATGGCATCGCTGACGCCTGCTGCCGTGGCGATCCTGATCGGCGGAATCCGCAGTGCTTCCTGGAAGGTATCGATAGCCTTGGCGAGATAGCTGCCCGGCCATGTGCCACCGATGTCCGGCCAATGCGCCAGGCTGACGGCGAAAGCGACGATGTCGCCCTCGAAGAACACCGGGCGCACCACCTTGACGTCGTTGAGGTGATTGCCGCCGAGCGCGCCCAGATTGTAGATCAGCACGTCGCCTTCGCTCAGCGTCGCAGCCGGCACGACTTTCAGTAATTCGCGGATCGTATAGGCCATGGCGCCGAGATGCACGGGGATGTCACGGCCCTGCCCGACCAGTTCGCCCTGCGCGTCGGTGATCGCCGAGGATAGATCGCCGGCCTCGCGCAACAGCGGTGAACGCGCCGAGCGTGTCATCACCAGACTCATCTCTTCCGCTGCGGCCGACAGGCCATGGCGGATCACTTCGACGGCAAACGGGTCGAGCTTCATGATGCCACCTTCGCGAGATAGAGATTGCCGTTGCTGTCCGGCGTCGCCTGCCATTGCGGCGGCAGCACCACGGTGGACCAGGCATCTTCGATGATCGCAGGGCCAATAATGGTGTCGGTCATCGCGCTGCGATCGATCACATCGGTCATCACATCCAGTGCGCCATCGAACGAACAGCGGCGTTTGGGAGTCGCCATGGTGCGCAGCGCCGTCTTTGGACGGCTGACTTCGGTGGTCGAGGGCTGGCGGGCCTGCGCGCGCACGGATTCAATCACGCAGCTCTCGCTGGTCGCATAGCCGAACAATTCGCGATGCTTGACGAGAAAGTCTTGCCGCAATGTATCAACATCGAGTGGCATCGTGAAAGGTACGGGGATCGCATCGGCCTGCGCGGCATAGCGCATCAGCGCGACCAGTTCGATCTGGATGGAATCGCGCGGGATCGCATTGGCGAGCAGAGGCACGAGGGTCTGCTCGACCAGCGCTTCGATACGCTGCGTGACCTTGGCCGGATCGATGCTATCCAGCGCAACGCGCAACGTCTGCTGCTGCAAGAAGCTGAAATCGGCAGTCAGACATCCCAGCGCGGAGAAGGCACTGGACGCAGCGGGCACCACGACCTCTGTGATCCCGTAGAGTTCGGCGAGACCCGCCGCATGCATCGGGCCACCACCGCCAAACGCCAGCAGCGTGCAGTCGCGACCATCGATGCCGCGCTCCACCGTCACGCGGCGTAGTGCCCGCGCCATGGTGGCATTCGCCACGCGGATGATGCCGAGCGCGGTCTCGGTAAGGCTGAGCCCGAGGCCCTGCGCGATCGGCTCGATGACGCGGGCTGCGGCATCGACGTCGATGCCGATGCGGTCGCCGAGCTTGGTTTCAGGGTTGAGATAACCGAGCAGCGCATTGGCATCGGTGATGGTCGGCTTGGTGCCGCCACGGCCATAGCAGGCCGGGCCCGGCTCGGAGCCGGCACTTTCCGGCCCGACGGTCAGACCACCTGCGCCGGCGCGCACGATGGAGCCACCGCCGGCGCCGATGGAATGCACCGCGAGCATCGGCTGACGCAGCGGGCGATCGCCAAGCATCTTGCCGTCGGCCATCTCGGCCTGGCCATCGACGATCAGACAGACATCGGTTGTTGTGCCGCCCATATCGAAAGTGAGCACGCGGGATTTCTTGAGCTGGCGCGCGATGCTGACCGAGGCCGCGACGCCGGCGGCCGGGCCGGACATCGCCATCACCAGCGGGCGGCGTTTGACGGCAGAAATCGGGATCATCGCGCCGGCGGAATGAAAGACCTGCAGGCCCGGACCGATGGGCAGACGCTCTTCAAGCTCGCTCAGATATTCCACTGCAATCGGCATTGCCGCTGCATTGAACGCCGTCGACGACGTGCGCTCATATTCGCGCGCCTCAGGATTGATCTCATGCGATAGCGAGACATGCGGCACGATGGCCTTCAACCGCTCGGCCAGCATCTGCTCGTGGACAGGATTGGCATAGGCATGCAGCAGCGAGACGGCGACGCTTTCCACGCCGGTCTCCTTCAGCCAGGCGATCAGGCGCTCGATTTCGGCTTCGGCCAGTGGCTTCAGCACCTGACCCTCGTGATCGAGGCGCTCGTCGAGCGCGAAGCACAGCTCACGCGGCACCAGCGCCTTGGCCTTTGGCGCGATATCCAGGCGATAGAGATCGCGGCGGCGATATCGTGCGATCTCAAGAACGTCCTCGAACCCCTTCGTCGCGATCAACGCAATCCTGGGCAGGCGTTCCTCGACAATTGCATTGGTGATCCGGGTGGTGCCGTGAATGAAGCGCTTCACGTCGCTCTTGCGCAGACCAACAGCCTCGATGGCTTCGAGCATCGCCTGCACCGGCGCGTGCGGGCGCGACGGCACCTTCGCGATCCGCGTCTCTGACGTGTCGCGCCGGATGGCGATGATATCGGTGAAGGTGCCACCGATGTCGGTTCCGATTTCCCAGATATTCGTCACGCGCGTTGGTCCCGCTTTCGTTCAGGGCCGGCGATGCAGCACAAGGGCTACATCGCCGGGTCGTTCGTCTTCGCTTACTTGCGGGCGAGATCGCGGAAATCGACCTGACGGTGGAACCAGTAGGTGTAGCCGTCGAGCTGCGGGATCATCACGGCGTCCTGATTGGCCTGCCACAGCAGAACCAGCGGCACTTCCTTGACGTATTCCGCGATCATCTGCTTGCCCATCTCGTCATACTTGGCCTGATCCTGCTCGAACCGAGCCTGATTGGCCAGTTTCACCACCAGCTCGTCATTCCAGGAGCTGTAATTCCAGCGCTGGTTACCGGTGAAGAAATTGCGGAAGAAGTAATCGGTGGTCGGCAGCCAGGCGGTGGAACCTTCGGTGAAGAACGGCAGCTTCTTCTCGGTGATCTGCGTCGACATCTGCGAGTCCGGCAGCTTCTGCACGTCGACCTCAATGTTGAGCTTCGCCAGCGCCTCCTTCAGCAGCGCCGCCATCGGCTCGGTGACGGCGGCGGAGCCGACATTGATGCTGAAAGTGGTCTTGAAGCCGTTCGGAAAGCCGGCGTCGGTCAGCAGCTGCTTGGCCTTGGCCATATCGGTCTTCGCCGGCATCGGCTGCGGGAAATCGCCATTCGGCGGCGACGTCCACGATGCACCGAATAGCGGAAAGCCACGTTTGAAGATTGCTGCGCTGAACATGTCGTTATAGGGCAGCGCCATGGCGATGGCCTGACGGACCTTGAGATTGTCGAACGGCGCCATCTGCGTGTTGAAGGCAATCATGGTGAAGCCGTTGGTCTGCGGTGACGACTCCACCTTGACCTTGCCGCGCTGCTGCAGCGACGGCACGTCGCTGGCCTGCAGATCGATGGCGATGTCGGCATCGCCCTTCTCGATCAGATTGGCTCGCGTGGCGGGATCGCCGATGGTCTGTTCGATGACGCGCTTGAAGTAAGGCAGCTTGCCGTCACGGCCGCTCTTCCAGTTGTCGTTACGCTTCAGGATCAACTGTTCACCCGGCTTGAACATCTCAACCGTATAGGCGCCGGAACCGGCGGTATTAGTCTTCAGCCATTCCTGCGCCCAGGGATCCTCGGCGGTCGCGTGCTGCTTCGCGAGCTTGCTGTTGAAGATCGGCGCCAGCGGCGTGGCGAGATTGGCCAGCGCCAGACGATCCGCCTTGGGTAGTGTTACAGTGATCGTACGATCATCGACAATTGCGAACTGCTCGGCCTTGGTCAGCGATCCCGTGCCCATTTGCCCTGCGGCAATGGATTTGGCCGTGACGGCACGATCGAGCGACCATTTCACGTCTTCTGCAGTGACGGGCGTACCATCGTGCCACTTGGTATCGCGCAGCTTGAAGGTGATCTTCAATCCGTCCGGGCTGACCTCATAGCTTTCGGCCAGTTCGCCGCGGATCTTGCTGCGATCGAACACCCAGACGCCGTTCTCGTCGCGCTTGCGATCGAAGGCCACAAGGCGGTCATAGATGCTGGTCGAGACGCCAAAGGCCTCACGTGTCGCACCCGGGGTGGTCGGGTCCAGCGTCGGGATATTGTTGCCAGTCACCTGACGCAGCGTCTCGGCCCGCGTCTGCGCCTGTGCCGCCGCTGGCGTGAGCGCCATCAGCAGCACGCTGCCCGTCAATCTCAACAAACGCCCGCGATCAGCCATCATCTGCCACCGTCCCCTGTCGAACCTCGTTCTGCAAAATCTTGGCGCATCGCGCGCATCGGGATAGAGCCAGACTCGCTGGAAACGACTAGGCCAGATTGCCGGACGCAGGGTAACGCACGAGCGAGGCGCCAAGGTGCTTTGTTACAGTGCAAGCGCTGCACGCAAATGCAGCAACGATCTCATCGACGCGCCTATCCGCTCAGATGCAGGACGTGCGGCGGTTGTCGCGCTATCGATGGCTCGACGAGATCGCACCTACGCGGCGGCAAGGGAGCTATCCCGCCGAAGATTGATCAATTCGCGGGCGCGTGACCACTGCCGGGAAACGCATATGGCGGATCGGATTATTTTTTCGCTGCAGATGGCTTCACACCGAGAATCTGCGCCATTTTCGCGATCAGGCGCGTCGCATCGGTGGGCTTGAGGCTGCCGTAGCCCAATACGAGGCCGGCATAGATCGGCGTCTCCAGATGGTTCTGCGATAGCGGCTGCACGTGGAGACCCGCCTGCTTCAACAACCGTGCCGCCTCCACATCGCTCATCCGCGCCTTCAGGCGCTCGGTGAACAGAGCAACGAGATGAAGACCGGTTGCGCAGGGAGCGACGGTGAGATCATCAGGCAAATACTGACGGATCGCATCCATCAGGGCCTTCTGCCGCTCCGCATAGACTTTTCGCATGCGGCGGAGATGGCGCAGCAGATGGCCCTCGCGCATGAATTCGGCGAGCGCGCGCTGGCCGATGCCGGAACTGTGCACGTCGATACGCGCACGGCCCTTGGTGAAGATCTCGACGAAGCGCTCCGGCGCGACGATATAGCCCAGGCGCAAGCTCGGCATCATGAT
The DNA here is from genome assembly GCF_900188215.1 of Tardiphaga sp. OK246. NCBI lineage: Bacteria > Pseudomonadati > Pseudomonadota > Alphaproteobacteria > Hyphomicrobiales > Nitrobacteraceae > Tardiphaga > Tardiphaga sp. OK246. The sequence continues at coordinate 414,496 of NZ_FZOX01000004.1, read as the reverse complement.
CTTGGAGAAGGTGCCGAGATAGATCACGCGCTGCTCGCGGTCGAGCGACTTCAGCGACGCGATCATACTGTCCTGATGCCGGAACTCGGAATTGTAGTCGTCCTCGACAATCCAGACATCGTTGCGATTGGCCCAGTCAAGCAATTCCAGCCTCCGCTCGAGCCCCATGCTGACGCCGAGCGGATATTGATGCGACGGCGTCACCACGATCAGCTTCGCATTCGGCGCGCGGCGAATGCCCTCGGTGACGCACAGCCCCTTGTCGTCCACCGGTATCGGCACCAGTTTACCGCCCGCCGCTGTCAGCGACCACTGCGCCTCGACGAAGCCGGGTTCCTCCACCCAGACTTCGTCGCCATGATCGAGGATCATGCGGCTGCACAGGTCGAGCGCGCTGGAAGTGCCCGAGGTCACGACGATCTGCTCGGGCGTGCAGACGAGACCACGTACCGCGCCGAGGAAGTCCGCGATCTCGCGCCGAAGCTCGGGAAGCCCGGCGGGGGACAAATCGAGGCATACCTCCTTGTCGGGGTGCAGCGACGTCTGACGCAGCAACCGAGCCCAGTCGCCGAACGGAAAGGTCGAGATATCGGGCGCACCGGGGCTGAAATCGGACGCCCAATTAGTCTCGTAGGTGAAGCCAATCAGCGACTGCCAGCGCTGAGAGATGGGACCGGCGATACGAGACGTATCCGCAGACGCGCCCGCCGGCGATGCCGCGTTGCGGCTGACTGCGGCGACCGAGACACCGCCGCGCGGCATCGATTCCAGATAGCCTTCGGCATAGAGGATGTCCCAGGCACTCAGCACCACCATGCGCGAGCAACCGAGCTCGCGCGCAATCTCCCGCGAGCCGAGAAACTGGGTGCCCGCCGGCAGCGTCCCGTGCAGAATCCCGTCGCGCATCTGCGCCGCGATTTGCTGGGGCAATGCCACTGACGAAGCCCGGTCGAGACGGATGCCCGCCAGCGACATCCGCCTCCTCTGGCCAGTGGAATTCTGCATGCGAAACGGGGCCCGGACAAACGATCAAGATGAATGCGACCGAACAAGTAGCAGCACGGAAGGCTGGACGTCCACATCGCCCGTACAACCCCGATGGCCGAGCTCGCCAGGCGCCCTGCACACGGGTTGAGATCGGAGCCAAGACGCTTCCAGCACGTTAAAATCTCGATCGCAATACAGGCTCACGCAATACGCGAGATCCGGACCTCTACCTCAGCTCTTCGAAGAGATCCGGAGCCTGGAGGCATCGGGCGTATCAGCGATCTGCAATCACGGCCTGCACCAACGGCACCCCCTCCACAAGGGCTCGGATTTACGAATGAAGGTCCGCTTTGCGCCAAAAGCGGACAAGCCAACCATTGCTGATTCCGAAGTCAGAAACTCTGGGTAGTCCAAGAGACGAGCTCTTTGGCAAGGCTTGAGAAAGCGGAGTCGAAAGCCCGAACGGTTCCTGGTGCATCCAGCTTTTCGATCCTCTGGCTCTGGCGAAATATCCGTGAAGCCATGACCTTTCCATCCTTGTCCAAAATCTTTGTAGACAACTCAATCTCTGCCGCAGGCGTTTCATCGGGCCCAACGTCAAATCGTCTGACATCAATCAAAAGCTGATAATCGGGCTGAACGCCGTCCAGCGGCCGCGTGGGTGCATGCGTTACGTCGTAGTTTTCAAAACTCTCCAAGATCTTGGCCTGGATGAGCTTGGGAATGCTGTCTGCCCACTGCGCATCGGGGAAGGCCGCCGTGTCCTTGGGCTGCGAAAACAAGAATCGTTGCGTCTGCAAAAGGACGACAGCTGTTGGCTCGGGTATCGCGAACTGCCCCTTAAGTATTTTGGTTGGTGCCGGGAAATCAACAGCAGCGTGAAGATTATAGGTCACCTTAGATACCGGAGAAGCGCCGCCGCCGGTCATTCGCTCCAGACCGCTGACAATTCCGTCGAGCTTTCCAGTGTTGCGAGCGAGTCCTTCTGAGAACACTTGAAGATTGGAGATCGTGCTTTTGAGCGGCGCGGCATTGTCCGCCAGAACGCCGTCGACCCGCCCAAGGGCATCGCGTGCCGCTTGTGTCATACTGCGGCCAGCGCCGGGTTCGGCTACCAGCATCGTCACGGGAGCGGAATTCGTCAACACTTTACCTCCCTCCAATGCGATTACCGGCACCCCCGTCAGTCCCTGGAAGTCCAATCCCACCTTTGTGTCACTGCGAACGGGAGTGGTGTTCACAACCGAGATGCTTGCATTGACGCGACTGGGGCTATCGGCCGCCAAATCGAGACGCGTCACCTCCCCTACGCGAATGCCGTTAAAGAGCACCGCGGCACCCACCAGCAGACCCGGCACAGAGCCGTCGAACTGAATCTGATAGGCAGTCCGCGGACCTGAATTTCCGGTGCTATGCAGCCAGAATATAAAGCCGAACACCGCAGCGATAGCTGCGAGAACGAATGCGCCGACGATGACGAAAGGAGCGCGCGTTTCCATATCAAATCGCCTTTGGTTGGAGCATGAGGGAGCGCTTGCCATGGAAATAAGCCTTAACCCATGGATGCTCGGATCGAAGCAGCTCGCTCATCGGTCCGATCGTGACGATTTTTCCATCAGCCAGGGCCGCAACGCGATCACAAACGGTGTTCAGACTGGCGAGATCGTGCGTGACCATGAAGACCGTCAGTCCCAGGGTCTTCTGCAACGTCTTGATCAGCGTGTCGAAATCGCCCGCCGCGATAGGATCAAGGCCGGAAGTCGGTTCATCGAGAAAGACGATGGCCGGATCCAGCGCCAATGCGCGTGCAAGCGCGACTCGCTTTGTCATGCCGCCGGAAAGCTCTGATGGAAACTTAGCACCGTCCTCAGGTGCGAGACCCACCATTTCAAGCTTGGCATTCGCAATCTCGGCCATGAGTTCGTCCGAGAGCGTTGCATTCTCACGAAGCGGAAACTCGACGTTCTGCAATGCCGTAAGTGACGAGAACAGTGCTCCCTGCTGAAACAGCACTCCCCATTTTGCAGCGACATCCCTTGTCCGGCGCCCGGGCGTCAGACCGATATCGCTCCCCATGACCTCGATCTTTCCGCTATTCCGCTCAATCAAACCAATCACGGTCCGCATCAGCACCGATTTCCCGCCACCGGAGGCACCGACAAGCCCCAGGATTTCGCCGCGCCGAACATCGAGTGAAAGACGATCGATGACGATATGGCGGCCGAAACCGACAACTAGGTCCTCAACATGGATGGCAACATGCGTGTCTGTCTCCTGCATCGCTACATTCCTATCGATGCGAAGAACACCGCGAATAGTCCGTCGAGAACGATGACGAGAAAGATCGATTTCACGACAGACGTCGTTGTTTGTTTGCCTAGGGATTCAGCGCTACCTTTCACGCGAAGCCCCTCGCTACACGCGACGATCCCGATCACCAGCGCCATGAATGGCGCCTTGATGATGCCCACTTCGAAATGCGTCACCGAAATCGCCTCATGTAGCCGGGCTATAAATGTTACCGGCGACATCCCCCCATAAAACCAGGCGACGAGGCCTCCCCCGTAAAGCGCCGCCACCGCCCCTACAAAGGCTAGGATCGGCAATGCGACGATCAACGCGACGACGCGAGGCAGGATCAGCACATCGACCGGATCAAGACCCATCGTCGATAGAGCATCAATCTCCTCGCGCATCTTCATTGAGCCCAGTTCAGCGGTGTAGGCGCTCCCGGATCTTCCGGCGACCATGATTGCAACGATCAGAACCCCCAGTTCACGCAACACCAGGATCCCGACCATATCGACCACATAAGCCTCCGCGCCGAACTTGCGGAAGTGGAAGATGCCTTGCTGCGCGATAATGGCGCCGATCAGAAATGTAATCAGCACCACGATTGGAAGCGCCTGCCAGCCGACCCGATAGATCTGATAAACCAGTGATGTCAGCCGAAACGATCTCGGACGTCGAAGCACACCGACAGCGGCCAGACAAATCGCGCCGAGCATTTGAAGGAAAGTCGACAGATCTAGAACTGCCGCCAGCGCCGCCCGACCTAGCATTTCGAATCTGTCGGCGATGGAGTTACGCTCTGTGGGACCCGGATTGCGTCGTCGATTGACCTGTCTTAATTCCTCGATCAGATCGATATAATCTTCTGCAGCTCCCACAATGTGCGCGCGTTGGCCGCCGCTGGCCAAATGTCGCGATAATCGCTCGATCAGCCAAGCGCCCAACGTGTCGAGCTCCCGGACGCCGGACATGTTCACGGTTACCGACCGTGCCCGCGCGAGCTGCGGCGCTATGCTGGCAGATAGTTGCTCCAGAGTTGCCGCATTGACGACGGTCCAACTTCCTGTTGGGCGTAATTCGAGCTCATCGCCACTGGCGCTGGCTATCAGCAAAGGTGCACTCATCACGACGATCTCCTGCGCTTATGCCAAAATAGGCCAGTGGAGGTGCCATCGAGCGTCGTCAGCAGGACGACACGCGGGTTGAAGTGGAGGCCACATGTTGGGTGACACGGATCGCCCTCGCATCATACAAATAAGTTCCTTCTGCATGATCACCGGAACGAAACTCCGTTTATCGTCGGCTTATAACTTATCTTCGGAACTTCCGCCGCTCTGGCGGTTTGGATGAAGTGAACGAGGTCATCACACGCGTTTTGGTCTTTTTCAATTAGATCGTTTCTGACGTGACGGCTGTTTGACGTATGTCAAACGGCCGCTCGCCGTTTGCCGTACTGTTCTGCGACGATATTTCGCAACAGCAAGCATGTACCTCGCTTCTGCAGAGGATAACACGGCTGCAAGAGCAAGTTAGACGCGAAAGCAAATCGCAAACAGGGAAACAGGATGCATCATTATCATGCGGTCGTTTGGATCGACCATCGCGAAGCGAAGATATTCCATGTCGGCCTCACCGGGACAGATCAACTCGATCTCCATCCGACATTCGAGACACGCCACATTCATCACAAGGCCAACGAAATCGGAAGCGGTCATGTCCACGAAGACAAGGGGCTGATGAAAGACGTGGCGGGCGCGGTGAGTGATGCCGGTGAGATTCTGATCATTGGTCCGGCGCAGGCGAAAACCGAACTGGCGACCTATCTGCGAGCGCATACGCATATCGGCAGCCGCATTGTCGGCGTCGAGGCCGTTGACCATCCCACCGATGGCCAAATCGTCGCTTACGCAAAGAAACACTTCAAGATCGGTACATTGCACGGCGACTCGCCCGCAAGCCGCTGAAATTTACGGCAAAGCTATTGCGAATATTGGCGGCAATATTTGCCGCTGCGCGGCGACTGGATCAAGGTGCAGCATATGCCACGTTATGGAGAAGCTTTCCTCAGTACCGGCGAGGTGCAATTGATTGATCGCTATTGGCGCGCCGCAAATTACCTGTCGGTGGGTCAGATATATCTGCTCGACAACGCCCTGCTGCGCGAGCCGTTGCGCAAGGACCACATCAAGCCCCGGCTGCTCGGCCATTGGGGAACCACGCCTGGGCTAAACTTCATCTACGCGCACCTGAATCGCGTTATTCGAACCCACGACCTCGACATGATCTATATCTGCGGCCCCGGCCATGGCGGCCCGGGGATGGTAGCAAATACATATCTGGAGGGTACCTATAGCGAGGTCTATCCGGACATTACCCAGGACGAAGACGGACTGCAGAAACTGTTTCGACAGTTCTCGTTTCCGGGAGGCATTCCCAGTCATGCGGCTCCAGAAACTCCCGGTTCCATCCATGAAGGCGGCGAACTCGGCTATGCGCTGGTGCACGCCTATGGCGCGGCCCTCGACAATCCCGACCTGATCGTCACCTGTGTCGTCGGAGACGGAGAAGCGGAGACAGGCCCCCTCGCCGCGTCATGGCACTCCAACAAGTTCTTGAGCCCGACGCATGACGGCGCGGTGTTGCCCATTCTTCATCTCAACGGTTACAAAATTGCCAATCCGACTGTGATGGGGCGAATGAGCGACGACGAAATACGCCATCTGTTTCATGGTTACGGTCATGAGCCGATGTTCGTCGAGGGCAGCGATCCCGCCATGATGCACCCGCTGATGGCACACACGCTGGAGCGCGCCATCGACAGGATTCGTGCGATCCAGGCTTCCGCTCGTGACGGTCGCGCAATGGTGGATCGGCCGAAATGGCCCATGATCGTCATGCGCAGTCCAAAGGGCTGGACTGGCCCAAAGGAAGTCGATGGCCTGAAGGTCGAAGGTTTCTGGCGCGCTCACCAAGTACCGATTGTCAACCCGCGCGGCAATCCCGAACATCTCAAGTTGCTCGAAGAATGGATGCGCGGCTACCGGATCGATGATCTGTTCGACAACGCCGGTCGGCTGCTACCTGAGTTGCAGGCTCTGGCGCCGCAGGGGCGCCGGCGCATGGGAGCCAATCCCCATGCCAACGGCGGTTTGCTGAAGCGCGAGCTGAAGCTGCCTGACTTCCGCGCCTACGCCCTCGATGTTCCCCATCCCGGCGGAACCGAAGGCGAAGCAACGCGCGTGATGGGGCAATTCCTGCGCGACGTCATCAAGCTGAACGCCGATGCGCGCAACTTCCGCATCATGGGTCCAGATGAAACAGCGTCGAACCGGCTAGACGCCGTATTTGACGTGACCGAGCGCGTCTGGATGGAGGGCATCGAGCCGTACGATGTCCATCTCGCCCAGGACGGCCGGGTGATGGAAGTGCTTAGCGAGCATCTATGTCAGGGCTGGCTGGAAGGCTATCTGCTGACCGGACGCCACGGGCTGATGTCCTGCTATGAGGCCTTCATCCACATCGTCGATTCAATGTTCAATCAGCATGCCAAATGGCTGAAAGTGTCCCGGGCGCTGCCCTGGCGACGCCCCGTTGCCTCTCTCAATTATCTTCTGACATCCCATGTCTGGCGCCAGGACCACAACGGCTTCAGTCATCAGGATCCGGGCTTTGTCGACCTGGTCGCTAACAAGAAGGCCGACATCGTCCGGATCTACTTCCCGCCGGACGCCAACACACTGCTCTGGATCACCGATCACGTGCTTCGGACGTATGACCGCATCAACGTCATCGTTGCCGGCAAGCAACCCTCGCCGCAATGGCTCGGCATTGAGGAAGCTGCGACCCATTGCGACGCTGGGATCGGTATCTGGCCTTGGGCTGGCACCGAAGATACAGGCAGCGAACCAGACGTCGTGATGGCCTGTTGTGGCGACGTGCCTACCCTGGAAACCATGGCAGCGGTGGATCTGCTGCGTCAAGCCGTACCCGGCTTGAAGGTCCGCGTCGTCAACATCGTCGATTTGATGACGCTGCAACCCAAGACACAGCACCCGCACGGACTGGATGACCGCGACTTTGATGGCATGTTCACCCGGGACAAGCCGGTGATCTTCGCCTTTCACGGTTATCCCAACCTGATCCACCGCCTGACCTACAGCCGCGCCAACCATGCCGGCATGCATGTACACGGCTTCGAGGAGGAAGGGACGACGACCACGCCGTTCGACATGGTGGTGCTGAACCGGCTCGACCGCTTCCATCTCGCCATCGATGTCATCGAACGCGTTCCTGGCCTCGGCATCACAGCAGCGGCGATCAAGCAGCAGTTTCGCGACAAGCTGCTCGAGCACACAACTTATGTGCGCGCCCATGGCGAAGACATGCCGCAGATTCGCGATTGGAGCTGGCCAGACCACTTCACCAAGCACACCGCCGACTGAGGACAAGCGATGCCTGATGCCGTCCTTGTCGTGAATTCCGGCTCCTCAAGCATTAAGCTTGCGCTATTCGATATCGTATCAGATGGAGAGCCGAGATTGCTCTGCCGGGGGAGTCTGGACGAGCACGACGCCGAGCCCCGCCTGACGATCAAGCAAACCGACGGGGCCATTCTCTATGATCAGCATCGCAAAGTCGCGGACGGCCACGGAGAAGAACTGCTGCTTGATGCGTTGAATTGGATCGATGGCTACCTTGCCAGTGACGATCTGGTTGCAGTTGGTCATCGCGTGGTCCATGGCGGATTGGCCTTCGCAGCGCCGGTCCGATTGACGGGATCGATAGTCAATGAGCTTGAAAAGCTGACACCGATGGCGCCACTGCATCAGCCACGCTGTCTATCGCCGATACGTGCGATCATGACCGAACGGCCGGAACTGCCCCAGGTTGCCTGCTTCGACACGGCGTTCCACCACTCACTTCCCGCCTCCGCCACCCGCTTTGCCATTCCACGCCAGCTCCATGACGTCGGCATCCGCCGCTATGGATTTCACGGCCTATCATTCGAGTTCATTGCCGAACGATTCCTGGAACTCTCACCATCTCCCGACGGGAAACGATGCGTTGTCGCACATCTGGGCAGCGGCGCCAGCCTATGCGCCATGCGCGATGGCAGCAGTATCGACACCACGATGGGTTTCACGCCGCTCGACGGCTTGGTGATGGCGACCCGCTGCGGCGCCATTGATCCCGGCGTGCTCCTCTATCTACAACAACAGCGTGGAATGTCGGCAACCGACCTCGAAAACCTGCTCTATCGAGAATCCGGGCTGCTTGGAGTGTCGGGACTATCAGGCGACATGCGAGCACTGCTCGCAAGTGAAAGCCCGTATGCCTCCGAAGCCATCGATCTGTTCGTGGATTCTATCGCCAGACAATCGGCGATGATGGTCAACAGTCTTCATGGTCTGGATTGCCTGATCTTCACCGGCGGGATTGGCGAGCACGCGCAGGAAATTCGACGGCGCGTTTGCGAGCAGTTGAGCTGGTTAGGTCTCGCCCTCGATTCAGACGAAAACGATGCAGGATCCGCATGCATCAGCACTAGGCATAGCAGTGTCGAAATCCGGATCATTCCGACGAACGAGGAGTTGGTCATCGCGCGCTATTGCGTAAGGAACCTAGCTGATGGCCTCTCCGATTCAGCCTAGGACACCGTCTCCTTCAAACTACCGAGAGACATTCGACGGGCTACCCGTCTGCACCATATAACCAACGAGGTCCCCATGATAAATCTTGAAACATACGCGCATGGCATCAGGGAAGCTCTGGACGAATGCCACGAGCACATGTCGCCTATGGAAGCTGGCGAACTGCAGATCGGCAAGCGCGCCACCGGTGGCGACTGGCAGGACATAACGGCCGAGACAGTCGATCGGCACAAGAAGATGATCACCACTTACGAAGGTATTCTGAAGGTACTCTCTGCCAAGCTGCAGGGCGGTTTTTAATGCAGGATCAGGCCACGAGCCACACATGAACGCGGTCGGTGGATCAACTCGTCCTTACCCGGTCGAATGGGAGCGACATCTCGTTCTCAATTCTGACTGGAGAATTTTTACGCGGCCGATCACGGCGGCGGATGAACCTTCGGTTCTGACGCTTCTCTCTCGCGTCAACAGGGGCGATCTCAGGCTTCGCTTCTTTGGTGCCATCAAGGAATTCTCCCACCCGTTTCTTGTAAGCTTGACGCAGATTGATTACGCTAAGGCCATGGCATTCATCGCGTTCGATGAGGCGAGCCAGGAGCCGCTTGGCGTCGTCAGAATGCATCGCAAAGAAGACGGCGTTTCCGGTGAATATGCCATCCTCCTTCAATCGGACCTCAAAGGCAGAGGGCTCGGTTGGGCTTTGATGCAGTTGATTATTGAGTATTCCCGCTCCGAAGGGCTTAAACAGATCGTTGGCCAAATCATGCGCGAAAACACGATCATGCTTCAAATGTGCAGAGAGCTGGGTTTCGAAGTCATGGCCGACACAGAAGATCACGGAATTTATGATGTCACTTTAAACCTCTGAGTAAACGGAGCGGCTGCAACTCGGCATCAGAAGCATTTCATGATGATGTCCGCTTTGCGCCAAACGCGGACATTATTCACCCTGCAACGAAGGCTGCAAAAAGAAGTAGGTGCCAACGATCTCGCTTGGTTCTAAGGCGCCAAATACTGCAACAATCGTGGATCGTCGCGAATCTCGCCGGCCGAACCTGTCAGCGCAACCCGGCCGCGATCCAGCACGTAAGCGCGGCTCGCGACCCGAAGCGCGAGATCCAGATGCTGCTCGACGATGACGACGGCAATGTCCTTCGCCAGCAGGATCAGGCGCTCGGTAATTTCCTCGATGACACCGATCCAGACGCCCTCAGTCGGCTCATCCAGCAGCAGGATTTTGGGATCGGACAGCATGGCGCGCCCGATCGCCAGCATCTTGCGCTCACCGCCGGACAATGTGCCGGCAAACTGATCGAGCCGCTGGCCGAGCTTGGGGAAAATCTCCAGCACGCGGTTGACTGCCCCGCTGTCGCGATTGGTCAGCGCGCCGACGGCGAGATTGTCCCGCACCGAGAGTTTCGCGAACACCGAATGTTCCTGCGGGACATAGCCGACGCCGCGGCGGATGCGCTGCTCGGTCGGCAGTTTGCCGACATCGCGGCCATCGAGGCTCACCGCACCGCCGAGCACCGGCAACTCACCGACAATAGCCTTCATCAGCGTGGTTTTGCCGGCACCGTTGCGGCCGAGAATGGCGACGCCGCCGCGCCACGGCACGCTGAGCGTAACGCCGAACAGCACCTGGCTGCGGCCGTAACCGGCGTCGAGCGACTGGATATCGAGGAATTTATCGTCAGGCACGGCGGAGATAGACCTCCTGGACTCTGGGGCACGACTGCACATGCTGCACCGAGCCGGTCTGCAGGATTTGGCCCTGATCCAGCACCGTGAGGCGGTCGCAGATATCGCGGATGAAATCGAGATCGTGCTCGACGATGACGAGCGAACAGCGCGCCTTGATCGGCTGCAGCAATTCGCCGGTGACGCGCCGCTCTTCCAGACTCATGCCGCCGGTCGGCTCGTCGAGCAGCAGGAGCTTGGGCTCGGGCGCCAGCGCCATGGCGATCTCAAGCCATTGCTGCTGGCCGTGAGACAGAGCGGATGCCGGTTCGTGGGCGCGATCGACGAGGCGAAACTGTTCGAGCATCGCCATGACTTTGTCGTGCAGCACGCCGCGGGTGCGCGACAGCGCGAGATTGAGCAGCGATGTCTGCGCCTGCAATGCCAGCAGGATGTTGTCGTAGAGCGTCAGAGCCGGCAGCACGCTGGTGATCTGGAATTTCAGGCTCATGCCGGCACGGGCGCGCTCCGCCGGCGAGGCCTGCGTGATATCGTGGCCGCCGAAAGTGACGGTGCCTTGCGTCGGTGTCTCGGCGCCGGCGATACACTTCATTAACGTGCTCTTGCCGGAGCCATTGGGACCTATCAGTCCGTGAAACTCATTGTGGGCGATGGTAAGATCGGCGCCGTTCAGCGCCGTGAGCTTGCCGAATATCTTGATGAGGCCTTTTGCTTCCAGAAGCGCCATGACTATCGCTTCCCCGGACGGCCGAAGCTGCCGACGCGCTCGCGCTCTGACAACAACAGGCTGACCAGTCCTGCGGGCCGGAATAGGATGACCAGCAGCAGCAATACGCCAAGAATGATCGGCCAGATGTCCTGATAGCTGTTCGACAGCCAGAAGCTGACAGCCTCAATGACGACCGTGCCGATCACAGCACCGATCAGTGTGCCGGAGCCGCCGAACAACACATAGAGTACCACCTGGGTGGAAATCACGACGCCCAGCATGTTGGGCCAGACGAAGCCTTCGTGAAACGCATAGAGACTGCCGGCGAGCCCCGCGATAGCCCCGCTCAGCGAGAAGATGATCGCCTTGAGGTGCTGCACTTTGTAGCCGAAGAAGGCGATGCGCTGTTCGTTCTCGCGCAGGCCGGCCAGCGCGAGGCCGAATTGCGAGCGCATCAGGAAACGACAGAGCAGATAGACCACGATCAGGAAGCCGATGGCCATGTAGTAATAGGCCGGTCCCTCTGTGAGCTCATAGCTGCCAATTGTCATCGGCGGGATCGAGGGAATGCCGTTCTGGCCACCGAGATAATACCACCCCCGCGCCAGACGATCGCAGGCATAAGAGCCGGTCAGCGTGCCCAGTGCCACGAAGATGACGCTGGCGGGATGGCGACCAAGCAGCAGAAAGCCGCCGAGCAGCAACGCAAAGGCAAAGCCGATCAGAAGGCCGGCGGGCAGCACCAGCAGGATGGACGTAATGCCGAGATCGCGCGCCAGCAGCGCCACGCCATACCCGGCAGAGCCGAAAAACACGGCCTGGCCGAAACTCATGATGCCGGCATAGCCCCAGACCAGATCGAACGACAGCGCAAACAGGCAGAGGATCAGCACGCGCGTGGCGTAGACGGTGAGATAGTCCTGCAGCACCAGCGGCAGCAGCAGGCCAATGACCAGCACTGCGATCTCGATCATCGGCAGCACGCGCCATTGGCGCGATGCGCTGATGCCTCGCGTCGGAGATACGGCAGAGAGTGGCGTCATCTCGGTCATCAGGTCGCCGGCATGAGAGAAAGAGAAGCGGGAGTGATATCGGTCACTCCCGCGAGGTTCGGATTATCGACTCAGCATTCCTTGGGATCGACGAGACCGGCGCTGCGCGCGACGACTTCATACTTTCCGCCCTTGGCCACCGCCGTGTACATCTTCATCTTGCAGTGCCGCTGACCGGGGACCATCTCGGCCGGACCGCCCGGGCCTTCGGCGATCTTGGCATGGTCGAGCGCCTTGGCAACCGCATCACGATCGACACTGCCGGCTTCCTTGACGGCCGCCTCCCACAGTTTCAGGCTGCGATAGGTGCCGGTCGCGGCGCTGCCAGCCGCAAACAGGAAGTTGCCGGGAAACTGCTTCTCATAGGCGGCTTGCAGCTTGGCGCTGAACGGATCTTCCGGCGTCAGCGCCTTGAAGTAATCGAGGCAGCTTGCGAGGCCCTCGATTTCGGCCGGCTGATTGATGCTGAGCGTGTTCTCGTCATAGTAGACGCAGGCGAGCCGCCCGCCATTCTTGAGGAATCCCGCTTCGGAGAGCTGCTTGAAGAATGGCCCGACACCTGGCGGAATGACGGTGTTGAAGACGACATCCACCTTGTTCGAAATGATGCGGTTCACGGTCGACGAAAAGTCGATCTGGTCGAGCGGGTAATACTCCTCAAACACGACCTCGCCGCCATTGGCCTCGATCACCTTGCGTGCATAGACGTTCAACGTATGCGGCCAGACATAATTGGCACTGGGCAGCGCAAACTTCTTGCCGCCATTCTTGATCAGCCAGGGGATGAATTCATCGCATTGCTGCGCCGGCGTCGGTCCGGTGCAGAACAGATAGGGCGTGCATTCCTTGCCCTCATAGAGCTGCGGATAAATATAGAGCGTCTTGCCGCGCGAGACGATGACGTCCTTGATGGCGTTGCGCATCGACGAGGTAATGCCACCGATGACCAGATCGACCTTTTCGCGCTGGATCAGCTTACGGACATTGCCGACCGCGACGGATTCATTGGACGCGGTGTCCTCGATATACAGCTCCAGCGGCCGGCCCAGCAGGCCGCCGGCATCGTTGATGTCCTTGATCACCATCCTGGCCACATTGGCGTCAGCATTGCCGGCATAGCCCATCGGCCCGGTCAGATCGGTACCGACGCCGACCTTGATCGGTCCGGCAGCCGCGTTGGCCCAGTCCGGCCGGATCACCCAACTGCCGACACCAGTGGCGATGGCCGTACCGAACAGCGCCGCATTGCCGAGAAAGCGGCGACGGCTGAGAGTGTTGGCGTCTTGAGACATTGGACTAAACCCCTTTTCCTGCAACGAGGCCCTGCGGCCGGAATTTGATGAAGATGATGGCGAGCACAAATACGGCGACATCGGCGATAACGGGCGAGATCACCCAAGGCAGCGCCGCACTCAGCGTGCCGATCAGGCCGGCGCCGGCGACCGGACCTGCAAAAGAGCCGATGCCGCCGACCATGACGGCGACGAAGCCCTGAATCAGAAAGCGAATGCCGAGATCGGCGAACAGCGTGAACACCGGGACGATCAGCGCACCGGCCAGTCCCGCCAATGCCGCGCCGAACGCGAAAGTCGCACCATAGATTGCGTTGGTCGAAATGCCGGAGGCCCGCGCCAGCGCCGGGTTCTCCAGCGAAGCGCGGATGCGCAGGCCGAACGCAGTGCGCGCCAGAAGCAGATAGCTCCCTGCCATCACCAGCGCGGTGATCACGATGATCACCAGACGCCAGGTTGAGAAATGCATGCCGCCGATGGCCACCGAGCCGCCGACCGGCTCCGGCACCGAGAGATACAGCCCACCGATCAGGCCGCGCACGATCTCGCGAATGATCAGTCCGAGCGCATAGGTACCGAGCATGGCGACGATCGGCGCAGCATAGAAGCGCCGGACGATCAGCCGCTCGAGCACGAAGCCCAGTGCGCCGACAACAAATGGTGCCGCGACCATACCGAGCCACACCGGCAAACCCGCGGTGTGAACAATGTAGGTGACATAGGCCCCGAGCAGAACAAACTCGCCCTGCGCGAAATTGAAGATGCCCATCATGCTGGCGATGATCCCCAGCCCCAGCACGACCAGCACGACGATCGCCCCGAAACTGGCGATCTCGAAGACCGCCATGATCAGATTATCCATGCGTGATCACCGATCCTCGCTTCTGCATGGATGCCTCACATCGTCTTCCAATCGGCGGACTGCTCGAAGGCATGAGCCGCGCGATAGATGGTCATCTCGTCGAAATGCTTGCCGACCAGCATCAGCCCGACGGGCAGACCATCGACCATGCCGCAGGGAATCGACATCGCCGGGTGATGCGAGATATCGAACGGCGAGGTGTTGGAGATCATCTCGAAGGCACGGCCGACGACTTCTTCACGCGGCGCGCCGGGACCCGGCAGCGGCGTCGCCTTCATCGGCGTGGTCGGCATCAGCAACAGATCATAGCTCGCCAGCGCCTTGTCATAGGCAGCCGTGACGCGACGCGAGATGTTCAGCGCCTTACCGTAGAAGCGTGGTCCGAAATTATTGTTGATATAGGTGCCGAACAGCAGCAGCAGCTTGGTGGTTTCGGACAGCGAATCCGCCTGCCCGCGCCAGCCGCGATGGGCGTCCATCAGCGACGTCGAATAGAGATCCGACCGACTGAGGCCATAGCCGTCGCCCACCATCATGGTCTGCGTCATGCCTTCGGTGCCGATCGGGGTCCACACCGCCGCCGCGGTGAGATGCATCGGGATCGAGATCGTCTCCACTGTCGCGCCGAGATCGGCGAAGCGCTTGGCGGCTTCGCGAACGCTACGGTTGACCGCGTCCTCGGCGCCGAGCTGCTCGAAACCTTCCTTGACGATGGCGATCTTCATGCCCTTGACACCGGCGCCGAGCGCCTTGGTGTATTCCGGCACTTCCGGCGACTTGATCCGCGGATCATAACCGTCATCGCCGGCAAGCACTTCCAGCAACAGCGCATTGTCGGCGACATTGGATGTCATCGGGCCGGTGTGATCGACGAAAATCTCGATCGGCATGATGCCCGTATAAGGCACCAGACCCCAGGTCGGCTTCATGCCATAGGTGCCGGAGAAGGACGACGGCATGCGGATGGAGCCGCCCTGATCGCCGCCGATTGCCATGTCGACTTCGCCAAGCGCCACGACAACGGCGCTGCCGGACGAAGACCCGCCGGCGGAATAGCCCATCTTGTGCGGGTTATGCACGTTACCCGTCGAATTGGTGTGGCTGCCGCCGGACATGCAGAAGGATTCGCAATGCACCTTGCCCATGATCTCGGCGCCGGCATCCAGCATGCGCGTGACGATGGTAGCGTCGAAATCCGGCACATAGCCTTCCAGCGTGGAGGAGCCGTTCATCATCGGCACACCGGCCAGCATGATGTTGTCCTTCAGCGCGACGGTCTTGCCCTTGAGCTTGCCGCTGGGCGCACCCTTCACCACCGACTTGCGATACCAGGCGTTGCGCGTGTTCTCTTCCGGCGCGGGCCGATAGCCAGGTGTACGCGGATATTTCACTTCGGGTACTTCGTCGGGCATCGCCGCCACGACGTTGTAGGCATCGACGGATCCCTGCATCAGCGCGCGGAACGAGGTGACGTCCTCATCGGACAGCGCGAGGCCGCACTGATCGGCGACGGCGAGGAGTTGATCGGGAGTGGGAAGTGAAACGGCCACGATGATTTCTCCTGATATCCACGATGCAACCGGCGCGGTATTTCTTCGGGGATGCCCACACCGAAAAGGCGACGACGGTGTCGCCTTTCACGCATCATTAGAAAGAGAAATATTTTCCTTTTCAAGTATTATTTTTCGGGATCGTCCTGATCGGGTCTGCGACTGACCTAGAATGTCCGGATGAGCCTGAAATCCAGACCGTCTGCTTCGGCAAGATAGATCGGCATTTTCGCCCGCCCGCCGCGCATGCTGACCTCACCGCGGGCGCCGTGATAGGCCACGCTGGACGCCGCGTTCAGCATCGGCCGGACGTCGAATGAGCCCGCCTTGGTCGCCACGGATTCGAGAAACCTAAGCCCCTCGTAATTCGACTGCGCGACCGATCCCGGCACAGGCGCACAGCGTCCGAACGATGCTTCATATTGCGCACGGAATGCATCATTCGCCGCCGACGCACGGTCGACGAAATAGCCCGATGCACAATAGAGCCCCTCGGAGCTATCCGCGCCCATGCCGAGCAGCAGCGTTTCATCCATGGCCCCCGCCAGTCGGAGAGCCTTCGACGAGAGACCATGTTCGGCGAAGGCGCGGTTGAACACGATGCTGTCGGTGCCGATCAGCGAGATGACCACGACATCCGGCTTGGCGGCCCGGATACGGGCGATCTGGGCATCGTGATTCTGCTCGCCAAGCGCAACGAATTCCTCACCCACCACGCGCCCTCCGGCGCCGGCGATGTATGTCTTGGTGGCCTTGTGGGCCAGCCACGGCCAGACGTAATCGCTGCCGATCAGATACCAGCGCTTCGCCTTCTTTTCATTCGCCAGCCATTCGATGGCCGGGCGCGACTGATCGCGCGGCGTCTCGCCGATCGCCATCACGCCGGGCGTGCGTTCTCCGCCTTCATAGACAGGCGTATAGATATAGGGCACGCGCCCGGCGATCACCTTGCGCAACGCGACGCGGACCGCGCTGATATGCGAGCCCATGATGACATCGACATCGCCAGCCGCGATCATGTCGGCTGCCGTGCGGACAACGCCATCGATATCGCCGCCGGCGTCATGAAACACCGGCTCGATCTCGCGCCCGAGAATGCCGCCGCGCCGATTGATCTCCGATGCCGCGAGCATCATGCTATTGGTGCCCGCCAGGCCCCAGATCCCGGCCGGGCCGGACAGGCCGATAAAATTGACGACGCGCAGCTTTTCGCGATTGCGACGCCGCGGAAACAGATCGGGACGTGCAATCGCGTCACGACCTTCCCCGCTGTCCTGAAAGCCCTTCAGCAACCATGGCGCCGGCATCGGCAGCGCGCCGGTTGTTGCAATCTGCAGTGACGAGAGCATGTCGCTCTCCTTTCGACGTTGTCAGCGGCGGTGCGGCGTCAATTTATCGGCAGTAAAATCGTGCGAAAGAAAATATCGTAGAGGAAAATATTGAATATTCAACGATTCCCGTGCATATGGATCAGGCAAAGTCGCTTAATATTCATCACCCCTTCCAGCAAAGTCTCCCAGCCGTGGCCAAATCGCCGAGCACGCCCATCACCGAACACCTCGCTTATCTGCTGGCGCAGGCGAACCGGGAGATTAATCGCCAGCTCGATGCTCGCTTCAAGAAGGAAGGCGTGCCGGTCGAACAGTGGCGCATTCTGAAAGTGCTGTCTGACGGTAAGGGCCACTCCATGGGCGACCTCGCCGATGCGGTTCTGCTGAATCATCCGACCCTGACCAAGATGGTCGATAGGATGGTGTCTGATGCACTGGTCTACCGGGTGCAGGACCCCGACGACCGCCGCAAGGTGGTGATGTTCATATCCGACCGCGGCAAGACACTGACCCAGCGGCTGAACTCGCTGGCGCTGAGCCAGGAAGCCCATATCGCCGAGAACTACGGCAACAAGGCAACGGCCGACCTGAAGCGCCTGCTGGAAAGCCTGATCGAAAAGGCGAACTAGGTTTTCCATCTCTTCGCACCGACCATTATCTGGGCCGTCGACAAACTAGGTCGATTTCGATCAGAGCGTCATAAGCGAGGCCCGTGACGCCGACACAGGTCCGCGCCGGCAAACGATCCGGCGGAAAATAGCTGCGATAGGTCTCGTTCATCGCCACGTAGTCGCGCTTGAATTCGGTGAGATAGATCCGCGTCATGGTGATGTGCTCGAAGCCGAGATCGAGCCCCGCGAGCACCACGCGCAGATTTTCCATCACCGCTTCGGTCTGTGCCACGATGCCATCGGGCAGCACGCCCGGCATTGCCGGCGTGTCCGGCATCTGCCCGGTGACGAACACGAAGCCGTCGGCCTCCACAGCATGGCTGAACGGCGCGACCGGCTTCGGCCCGCCGGAGATCATGTGAAATTGCAACAGCGCGTCTCCTGGACCTTATGATTTTGACGTGTGATCGAACACCCGCTTGCTCAGAATGGCATGAACGCCCCAATTGCCGTCGACAACCTGCGTCACGCCGAAGTCGACGGCGACCGACATCAACGCGATCGCCTCATCCTCGGTGAGACCTTTGATGTTCATCAGGAAGCGCCGCATCTTGCGAAAGGCGTCCTTCATCGCGAGATCGAGCGACGAGGTCGCATAGACCTCGCTCTGCCCCTTGGCGCCGAATTCAGCGAGATAGTTCGGATGGCTGAAGCCCATCAGCACCCAGTCACTCTCGGTCTCGATCAGCGGATAAGTGAGATCGGCGAACGCCTGGCCGGCGAGATTGCCCTTCTTGTGCAAGACCACCTGGAAGGTTCCGGTCATCGAACATTCGATCGCCGTGCCACCGAGTTCGCCGTCGCCCTGCGCGGCATGGGGATCGCCGACGGACAGCAATGCGCCGGGCACCGATACCGGCAGATAGACCGTCGATCCCTTGCCGAGCCGCCAATTGTCGAGATTACCGCCAAAATAGGCTGGCGGCACAGAATCGACGAGATCGGCTTCTCGCGGCGCCACGGCAATGACGCCGAAATGCGGACGCAGAGGAATGCGAATGCCGTCGAGCACGTCATGCCGACGGCGCACAGAGGCCGGCGTAATCGGAATGCCCGGATAGTCGTAGGTGTTGTGCACGGTGCCGAACGGATCGGTCTGCGGCTCCCAGCGATACGAGTAGAGCGCGCGCGCATATGGCACGTCGTCGTGATCGAGAATTTCGTAGATCGTCACCGCCTCACGCGCATTCTGCTCGGCGAGAAATTCCTTGTAGTGATAGCCCCACCATGCCGCGACACTGCTGCCGAAAACCTGACCGTCGAAATCCGGATTTCGACTGGCGCGCGGCACGATGTCGAGGATGCGGATTTCCAGCACGTCGCCGGGCTGCGCGTCCTTGATCGCCACCGGCCCGGTGCAAATGTGGACGCCGAAGCCCTCGCCAGCACCACGGCCATAGATCGAGGCGTCCATCGGACCGGCACCGCGGCGATCGACATTCTTCTGATCGCGCGTCCAGCGGAACACGCTTTCAGCGCCGACATCACCCTTGATCATCCGCTCGGGATCGTCGGACGCGTGCTGCGTCAGTGTTTCGATGGTGATCGTGTCACCGGAATTGATCTCGATCTGCGGCGGCAACGAGCGGCTGAAATAGCCCCAGTGCACGCGAGATGCATCGGCGGCGAGATGATGATGCCGCTGATTCTTCGAAGCATCCGTGATGCCGTGCGTGATCGTCGCGGCCGGCGCCGGCTGCGCAATCTTCCCCGCGGTCGATGGCGCGTGCTGGCTGCGCAACTGCGCCAGCGCTTCCTGCGGCCAGCCGCGTTGTCCCGCCGCCGTCGCCGATGCCGTCAGGCGCTCGGCTTCATTCTGGCGGAATTCGCGCGGCGACAGGCCGAAGCGGTGACGGAACGTGCGGCTGAAATGCGCGGAGTCATTGAAGCCGGCACGAAAGGCAATCTCGGAAATCGAGTGATGTGCCTCGGACGGATTCGACAGATCGGCCCAGGTGCGCTGCAGCCGGCGTTCGCGCAGGTAATGCGTAAAGCTGCTGCCGGTGCCTTCGAACAGTTTCTGCAGATAACGTTCGGAGATGCCCTCGGCCTGCGCCACCTTGGCCGGCGTCAGATCCGCATCGTCGAGGCGTCGCTCGATGGTTTGGCACAGCCGATGCAAGGTCGCAGCCTTGGTCGCCGTGCCGCTGAGATCGGCCATCGGCTCGGCCAGTTGACGTGTAAAGGTCGGCAACAGATCGGCAAGACTTTGTGCGATCGCCGACCATTCGGCATCGGATAATGTTTCGAGGTTGCGGGCCGCCTGTTCCATCATACGCGCGAACACATCTCCGAAGCCGCCGGGGCCTACGATCTGGACATCGGCGATGGCGGGTGCACTGGCGCGGCGACTGTGCAGCGGATCGGACGTCACCGAGAGCACCACCGCGCGCATGTCGCGCTGGAACGATACGCTCCAATCGCCCTTGCGGGGTAACAGCAGCAGATGCCCGACGGCGACGATCTGATGTCCGGCGGCCGTCTTCAGCGCGACGCCATCCTCAAGCGGCAGCAGCACCAGGGGATGGTCGCTGGCCAGATCCGACAGGGGCGAGATCGCCTGCGCGCCAGCAGACAATTTGGCCAGTGCAATACCTTCGAAGGTGCGACGAACCGCGGTGGCGTGGCCGTGATGCGTGGTCGTTGCAGCCGTCGGCTGCAGGCCAATCGAACTCAGGACGTCGCGCCATGCTTCGGGACGGTCGTCTTCAGAATAGGATTCACTGGTGAACGGACGGAGGCTCATGCATCGACCTTCATAGCCGAAGCGAAGCAACCTCCGTGCCATCCCGAAGGACGCAGCGCCCTGCCCTGCAACTTCCCCGATCACCGCGCTATCATCCTCATAGCCGAATTCAGTGCAATTTCATCCGCTTAGTCGCAACGGAAGACATTCTTGCGGATTGTGCCATGGACGCCCCAATTGGCATCGACCACCTGCGTCACCCCGAAATCCGCACCGACCGACATCAGCGAGATCGCCTCGTCTTCACTCATCTTGTGCACCGTCATCAGGAAACGCCTGAGCTTGCGGAACGCATCGCGCATCGCCCGATCGAGGCTGGAATGATTGGCGACGTCGAGCTGTGCATTGGCGCCGAGTTCGGCGAGATAGTTCGGGAAGGTGAAGCCGTAGACCGACCAGGCATCGGGCGTTTCCAGCATCGGATGGGTCAGGCCTTCGAGGGGCGTACCGCCGAGGTCACGATGCTTGTGCAGGATGAACTCGAAATCGCCGGTCAGCGAGGTCTCGATGGCCGTGCCGCCGAGCTCGCTGTCGCCCTGCGCGGCATGGGGATCGCCGACCGAGAAGAACGCGCCGGGCACCGCCACGGGATAGAACATCTTGGCGCCCTTGCCGACGCGCCAGTCATCGATATTGCCGCCTGTATAACTCGGCGGGATCGACGACACGAAATCCTCCTCGGATGGCGCGAGGCCCATGGTGCCGAAATGCAGCCGTGCCGGCACCCTCACATTGGGCAGGATGTTATCGCGTTTCCTGATGGTCGCGTGATCGACGCGCACGCCGGGATAATCGATGGTCGGATGCAGGATGCCATCGGGATCGATCTGCGGCGTCCAGACATAATTATAGACCGCCTTGGCAAACGGCTCGCCCGACGTATCGAGCTCGAAGATCGTCACGACCTCGCGCGGCTTCGGTTCCTCGATCAGGTCGTGATAGTGGAATCCCCAATTGGCGGCGACGTTGGAGCCGAAGCACTTGCCGGCATAGCAGGCCTTGCAGGCCGGCCGCGGGCGCACGTCGAGAATACGCACTTCCAGCACATCGCCCGGCTCCGCGCCTTCGATCGCCACCGGCCCGGTGAGCAGATGCACGCCGACGCCTTCGCCTGAGCCGCGGATGAACGGACCTTCCGTCGGGCCGGAGCCGCGGCGGACGACGGCCTTGTGCTCGCGGGTCCATTTGAACACACTCTCCGCGCCGGGATCGCCTTCGATCATGCGCTCGTAATCGTCATTGGCATGATGCGTCAGCGTTTCGATGGTGGCACGGTCGCCCGACTTCAGCGTCAGCGCGGGCGTGACCACCTTGCTGAAATAGCCCCAGTGAACGGTCTTTGGCGACACTGGAAGAAGATGATGCTTCATGCTGAGGCCCTCGGTAGAAAATGGACGAACTTCACAGGCGCGGCGATCACGAGACTTCCGCCTCCATCGCATTGAGGAAACGCTGCGCGACGGGATTGCGCGGATTGGTCAGGACTTCACTCGCTGGGCCTTCCTCGATGATCGCGCCTCCGGCGAGCAGCACCACGCGGTCGGCCACTTCGCTGGCAAAGCGCAGCTGATGCGTCGAGATGATCATGGTCAGACCGTCCTCGACAGCGAGGCGGCGGATCACTTCGAGCACTTCATTGACCAGTTCGGGATCGAGCGCCGAGGTCGGCTCGTCCAGCAACAGCACGCTCGGATTGGGTGCGATCGCGCGGGCGATGGCAACGCGCTGCTGCTGGCCACCGGACAGATGCCGTGGCAGCGCATCGGCGCGGTGGCTGAGACCGACGCGCGCCAGGAGTTCATCGGCACGGCGCTCGGCATCGGCGCGCGCGACGCCGTGCACCCAGCGCAGCGGACCGGCGATGTTTTCCTTGGCCGTGAGGTGGCCGAACAGGTTGAACTGCTGGAACACCATGCCGACGCCGACCTCGGCGCGGGCATTCGCCAGCAGCCGCGGCGACAGCGGCTTGCCATGCGCGTTGAAGCCGAGCTGGCGGCCGGCGACCTTGATGGCGCCGCCGTTCCACAGTTCGAGATTGTTGATACAGCGGAGCAGCGTGCTCTTGCCGGAGCCACTTGGTCCGAGCAGCGCGATCACTTCACCGATCCTGACCGTGATGTCGACGCCGTCGAGCACTACATTCCTGTCGTAGCTCTTGCGGAGATCGGAGACCTCGACGGCGACATTGTTGCGCGCCAGCATCTCCGCGCGTTTGGTGCGATCGGCGCGTTCCGGCCGCATCCGCGGCGGCGGCAGTTCGGCGACACCGCCGTCGGGCAGGATTTCCGGCGGAGCGCCGGCATCCGGAACCAAGGGATCGTCGATACCCGGGGCGCGGTACCACGGCAGGAAGCGCATAAATGTAGTTTGCTTCGCCGTGCGATCGAGGTCGAACTTCCATTCCAGAAGCAGTTGGATGCCGGCGATCGCCGCTGTGAGCAGCAGATAGATCAAACCGGACGCGAAGAAGATCGAAAAGAAATCGAAGGTCGAGGACGCTAGCTGCGTCGAGCGCAGCGTCAGCTCCTGCACGGCGATGACGGAGGCTAGCGACGAATTCTTCAGCGCGCTGACCGCTTCGTTGCCGAAAGCGGGGATCATCGACCGGATCGCCTGCGGCGCGATGATCCGGCGCATCAGGACGCCCGGGGTCATGCCGAGCGCCTGACCGGCCACCACCTGACCGCGGTCAACGCCGAGCACGCCGGAGCGCAGCATCTCGGCGATGAATGGCGCTTCGTTGCCGGCCAGCGCCAGGCCGGCTGCGAGAATGGCGGGAAGCTTGATGCCGATCTGCGGCAGGGCGTTATAGGCAAACACCATCTGCAGGATCAGCGGGGTGCCGCGAAAGATCACGGCATAGACCCGGGCGAAGGATGCCAGCGGCTTGAACCTGCTGAGCTGCATCCATGCCAGGATCACACCGAGGATCAGCCCGCCGCACAGACCGAGGGCGGTGACCTGCAAGGTCGCCTGGATGCCCTCGATCATATACGGCATGCTGAGATAGTGGAGGAACAGCTCCATGGAGGCAGAAAGCCCTTACGTGAGAGTGATCCTTGCTTGCGGGCCGGCGTTACTTCACCGTCAGCAGGCCGGGCTCCATCAGGTTTTCCGGATCGAGTTTCCACTTCTTCAGCAGTGCGAGCTGATCACCGGACTTGTAGATCTCGGTGAGTGCGGCCTTCACCGCATCGCGGAACTTGGGCTTGTCCTTCGGCACGGCAATGCCGACCTGATAGGGGATCGTCACCGCGACCGCCTTCTCGAGCTTGTCCGGATAGGCTTTCACCGCGTTGTCGACGGTGTTGACGTCGTTGATATAGGTGTCGGCGCGGCCGGCAAGGATCGCCTGAATGCAGTTGGCATTGTTGTCATAGAGCTGGATGGTCGGCTCCGCTTTGCCTTCCTTCTTGCATTCCGGCCCCAGCGCCTGGATCAGCGGCACTTCGACATAGCCGGTGTTTTCCGCCGCAGCCGTGCCGCACAGCGAGGTGTTGATACCGGTGATCTTCTTCGGATTACCCTTGGCGACGAGCACGCCGTCGAACACCTTGGAATAGGTGATGAAATCGGCGGCCTTGGCGCGCTCCTCGGTGGCATAGATGTCGGAAATCACGATGTCCGCCTGGCCCGATGCCAGCGTGGTCAGCAAGGTCGCGAAGGTCACAGCTTTGTAGGTCAGCTTGAAGCCAAGGCATTCGCCGATCTGCTCACCGAGATCGATATCGAAACCGATATATTTGTTGGGATCCTTGGGATCGATCGATTCATAGCCCGGTGTATGCGGATTAATGGCGTTGACGAGTGTCTTGCCTTTCCAGTCCGGATATTTCGCCTGCAACTCGGCGCAAGCCGCCGGCACGGCCGCCTGCGCCGACATCGGAACAAAGGTGCCGACCGCCAATAGCGCGCCCACTGCCGCCGCACGCCATCCGATCATCGCGCCCGTTTCAGGCCAAAGCCTACGGATGTCAGCAAAATGCAACTTGACCATTCGATCGCTCCTTCGACGTTGTCATGGCCTGAACCATGTTCCTAACCTCGAAGAAGCCTACGGGCGCATGTCCGCAGAAAGCTTGTCCCGGGACGTACAATAATTTGGATCGTCCGCTCCCATGATTTGGGCAGAGCTGCCACATTAATGGGCGGCGGGGCTCTTACCAGGCAGATCGTATTCACCAAATGACGGCTGCGCGCCAGAAGCGGCGTCGAGCCATCGGCTCCGCAGTTTACATCGATCGGTTAGATGGAAAGATGATCGGCGGCGCTCGCGCGTACAAGGACGACCAGCGACCCTGGTATGATTGCATTAGCTTCTGCAATTCACGATGAGAGATGCACCGGCCACACGCCCGTTTGGCTACCGCAACTTGGCACTTTTGAAAATCAGAAGCATCGCTCTCAAAACCGATAATTTATCGCAGTCATGGGTTGGGCAACTCTAGGGAGCAAGATACGCATCCGCGGATCGGCGGCGAGCAGCTCAAGGGTGCTCGTGAAGGATACCGCTCGCTCCGAGCGGTCAGCTCCTTAGAGGTCCATAACCATGGTACTGCGCGATCAGTTCTTGGCCGGCATGAGCAATGCGGCCTGCACCGTGAGTATCGTAACGACGGATGGCACGGCTGGCCGCCAGGGCGCGACGGTATCGGCAATGTCGTCCGTCTCGGCCGACACGCCACAGCCAACCTTGCTCGTCTGCATCAACGAGACCAGTGCGACCGCCCAAGCGATCAAGGTGAACGGCGTGTTCTGCGTCAACCTGCTGCGGGACGATCAATCCGGCATTTCGGACTGTTTTGCGAAGCGATGGACCACCGGGGACGGCGACAAATTCTCGTGCGCGACATGGGCTTCCGACGTCAACGGCTCTCCCCGTGCGGTCGATGGACTGGTCGCCTTCAGCTGCACCCTGTCATCGTGGAAGAAGATCGGCACCCACTACGTTTTCTTCGGCGAAGTCCAGGACGTTGCCCTCGCCACAGAGGGATCGCCTCTGATCTACGCGAACCGCGCCTATCGGTCTGCCGTGCCCATCGCCCCGCGATCGGCCCCGGCATCCGGTTGCAACGCTAGCTGACGATTGGTCGTCAGCGCGTAAGATACATGCGTGCCGTGACCGGACTACTCGCTCATCGATCATGTCGAGAAGCGCGCGCGGACGGAGCCCTCCGCCCCGCCTGTTCCGGAATAACTGCCGTACCGTCGATCTCCACGAGCCATTCTGGTCCCGCCAGGGCCTGAACCGCGAGCCCTGTCGACACTGCGACGAACCTGCTCCGGAGCCTGCCAGTACGGACTAGCTTGCGTGCCCGACCGCGCGTCGCGCCGATGTATCGTAATCGGTGTAGCGCCGCTGCGTTGAGATGCGGTCCGCCAGATGCTTCGCATCATGCCAGACGCCCCAGATGAATGCAGACCCACGGCGCGACTGCCAGGGAAGTCCCAGAAAATAGATCCCGGGTTCGGAAGACACGCCACGCTGGTGCTTCGGCTTGCCCACCGCGTCGAATGCATCGACTTTCAGCCAGCTATAGTCGGTGGCAAAACCCGTGGCCCAGACAATCGATGTGATGCCGGCTGCTGCGAGATCCAGTTCGCGCACCGGATCGGTCACACAGTTGGGATCGGGCCTGACGATGCGCGCGTCCGGCTCAGGCGGCAAGTCCAGTCCAAACCGCGCGATATAGGCATCGGCCTCGTCCAGCAAGCTTCTGTAGGACGCATCGCCCAGGGCGATGTTGTCGGCGAGGTCATTCGCGAACAGCACCTTGCCCTGATCATACATTACCGTCGAACCGACGAGATGCATGCCTTCGGCCGCCAGTCGCCGGAAATCGACGGTTTGGCCGCCACGCGCGCCGCTCACCGCAATTGTGACGTGCTCGGTGCCCGGCTGCTTCGTTTCCAGGTCCCATTTTCCGAGCACGCCGAGCCACCAGCAGAAGTCGCGACCGCGATAGGCCCGCGGCGGACGTTCGTGCGGCCCGACCGACAGATGGACGCGCCTGCCCGCACGCAGCAATTCGTCGGCAATCTGGCCGCCGGACGAGCCTGCGCCAACGACCAGGACGGCGCCTTCCGGCAACTGGCCGGGATTGCGATAGTCGTTGGAATGCAGCTGGATGATGTCTGCGCGTTGCGGAACGATCTGCGGAATGACCGGCACCTGAAACGGTCCGGTCGCCGCGACCACGTTCATCGCTTCGAAATTGCCCGCGGAGGTCCTGACCATGAATCCCGGCTGTCCGGCCATCCGTTCGACCGATGTCACATCGACGCCGCAGCGCACCGGCGCTGCGATCATTTCGGCATAGGACACGAAATAATCCGCGACGCTTTCCTTGCCTGGAAACGAGTCGGGATGCGCACCGGGAAATTCCATCCCCGGAAAACGATCGTGCCATGCGGGGCCGTTGGCCACCAGCGAATCCCATCTGGCGGTCCGCCAGCGGTCGGCAATCCGATGTCGTTCGAGCACCAAATGCGGCACGCCCGCCATGCCCAGATGTTCGCTCATGGCGAGACCAGCCTGGCCTCCGCCCACCACAATCGTGTCTACGCGCTCGATCGGCATCCCTGTATCCACTTCTGACCGCCCGAAACGCTCCACGGCCGGATCATCCACGCATCGATGCTGAAGCAACGCACCAGCACGCGAACATTATCATTTGGCTTCCCAGTGCTTAGGCTCGACCGATGTGAAGGCTCCGCGCACCGATCGACGCATAACGACGAACGCTCAATGCGCGTAGGACGGATCTTCCGCATCGAGCAGCTTTTTCATTTCGGCGAAGTGCGCTTCGGAAAAATCGGTAAGGCCTTCCCAGTCGTGTGCGGTGCGTTCGGCGATATCGTCGGGCAGCACGTTCAGTGGCTGACCGGTGGCATAGGCCTGCACCAGGGTCTGGCACGCACGCTCGATGGTGTACATGTCGTCAAACGCCTCACCGACCGTCCTCGCAGCAATCATCACGCCATGATTTCCCATCATCAGGCGCGAGCGGTTGCCCAGCAGCTTTGCCAGACGCGCGCCCTCCTGCTCGCTGTCGGCCATTCCGGAATATGCGGCATCCAAAGCGACACGATTGAAATAGCGCGCCGTGTTCTGGTCGATCGGTTTGATGTCAGGATTGGCCAGCGTGGCGATGGTCGTGACGAAGGGTGGATGCAGATGCAGCACGACGCGCGCCTGCGGAAGCAGGCTGTGCATCTGGCTGTGGATCGACCACGCGGTTGGATCTACGGATGCCTGACCTCCGAACGAGCCATCTGCATCGAGATCGAACAACACGAGATCGCTGGCCTTGATTCGCGAGAAGTGTCTCCACTTCGGATTCATCAGGAATTTGCGACCATCGCTCGACACTGCCGCGCTGAAATGATTGGCGACAGCCTCGTGCATGCCCAGCCTTGCAAACAGGCGGAAGGCAGCCGCGAGGTCAATTCTCAGCTGGCGTTCGTTGGAAGCATTCGGTTCGGTGGTCAATGACTGTCTCCGATTTGCGAAACATATGCTGCGCACCGCCGCGGGCTGCGACGATAGTCTGTCGAGGCTCTGGCTTCGACGCGCCAACGTTGATCGACGCTGTGAAGAGGCGACCCAACGGCGCGCACCGAAGACCGGACGTTTGTCATCACATCTGAATGATGCGGCTCGAACGCTACTCGGCGGATGCGCTGGACTTGTGATTGAGCTTACTGAACCTGCCGGTTTCGGCCTAATTCGCTTTCGCGAAGGGCACCTTCCGCTTTTCCGAGGCATGCCTGCATAGTTGGCAGCATTGATCCTGAACCGGGCAGGATCGGCGCGAGCCGGCGCGCCCTGCTCACTTCTTTCCGGATAACGGATGATCGACGCCGGGGGCCACCATGCCGGGTATGTAGTCCTCGGAAATCAGTGCCTGGCAATGCGCCTGAAACGTTTCGATCAGGCGCGACTTGGTCAATTGCGCCAGTGTCGCGACGCCGATCACCATCGGGCGGTATTCACCGACAAGCTTCACCCGGACGACCTTCCTGCCGTCGAGCGCCGTATCAGATCTCGGCCTCACATTGGCCAGCGTATAGCCATAGCCATTCGCAACCATCGTGCGAATGACATCCTGATATGCCGAACGTCCGCCGATGCGCGGCTCGAACCCCTCGCCCATGAACAAAGCGAGGAAATATTCGCGGCTTAGCGGGAGATCCAGCAGCAGCAACGGCTCGTCGATGAGCTCGGTAAGCGATACGGCCGATCTGGATGCAAATCGGTGGTTCTCGCTGACCACGACATGCACGGGCAGCTGCGCCAGCGGCGTGAATGCGATCCCCGATGGCAACTGCAGGTCGTAAGTGATGACGACATCGATCTCGGCACAGCGCAGCCCTTCGAGAAGTTGCTCCTGGTTGAGTTCGATATGCCTGATCTGGGTATCCGGAAATGCGGTGGTGAACGAATGCGCCAGTTCCGGCATGACCATCGGCGCCAGTGTCACCAGACAGCCAACCGTGATCTGGCCACGGACCTGCCCGTCGACATCGGAGGCGACCGAATAGAGTTGCTCGGCCTGATTGAGTACGTTCTTCGCTTCCCGGAGCAGACTTCGCCCGGCCGGCGTCAGCGACAGACCGAGCGCGTGATGCCGGACGAACAGTTGGACGCCCAGCTCTTTCTCAAGGTGTGAGATGGCCGTCGAGATCGACGGCTGCGATATGTTGATGCGTTCGGACGCGAGCGTAATACTGCCCGTCTCCCCGGCAGCCACGAAATACTCCAGCTGTCTTAACGTAAAACGCATTGCGAACCCGCGATCTTGCCATCGGCGTTACGGGCCGCCATGTCGATGCGAGTGTTTCCAAGCAGGCCCGGACGCTCGCATCCAGGCTTCCGCGATCCGATGCTCGCTTTTTATACACCTGTCCCGATGGGCGCGGTCAAGCCGGCTTTCGCCAATAGCTGATGACCTCCATCAGCAGGAACAGCACCGTCACAACGCCCAGCACGACAACGGACGCAGCCGCTAGGGTCGGGTTGATCTGGAGGAAGATGTCGCTCCAAAGCTGTTTGGGGAGCGTCGTGATCAGACCACCGCCAATGAAGAGCGCGATCGTCAACTCCTCAAAGGAGATGAGGAAGGCCGTGATCAGCCCCGCAACGATGCCACCGCTGATCAATGGCAGCGTAATCCTGAAAAATGCTTTGCGAGGTGAGGCCCCGAGCGTGAGCGCCGCGTCATCCAGCCGCCAGTCATGCCCGCGCAAGGTCGACAGGACGATGATGAAGACGACGGGCGTTGCGATCACACTGTGGCCGAGCACGAGGCCGACATCTGTCGCGATCAGCGACATCTGTGCGAACAGGTAGAACAGGCCTATCGAGATGACGAGATGCGGCACGATCATCGGCGACATGAAGAAGATGAAGATGGCGCCCGCCAGTCTGCTTCCCGAGCGGACGACCGCAAAGGCAACGGTCCCCGCCACCATGATCGTCAGCGCCGCGCAAGCCACGCCGATTCCGAACGACCGCGCGGTGGCAGCCATCCAGATCGGCGACGCGAAATAAGTGTCGAACCAGCGAAGACTGAAGCCAGGCGGCGGAAAGGCAAGGAAGCTCCCGCTCGTAAACGCCATCGGGATGATCGCAATCACGGGGACGAGCAGGATGGCGATCACGAGCAAACTGTACAATCCGAGCAGGCGGGATCCCGGCAATCCACGAAACGTATTACGATAGCTGCGCGCCACCGGGTCGAAGATGTTGCCGATGCGGCCGGCGAGCCGGAGGCCAAAGCGACGGACACGGCTGTCCGGCTGCGATTGCCCGCTGCCGCCCCCCATGCCCGAAAGACCGAATACGCGGTCGAACAGCACCACTGCGATGATCGCCCCGGCGAGCAGGATCACACCGAACGCGCTCCCCTGCTGAAGATTCTGCAATTCGTTGATCTGCTCGATGATCAACTGCCCCACCATCGTCTCGCGCGGGCTGCCGAGCAGCGACGGGGTGATAAAGAAGCCGAGCGACGTGATGAAAATCATCAGGCCGGCGGTCGCTACGCCGCGCATCGAAAGCGGAAGAAAGATCCGCCAGAATGCCTGCGTCGGACTCGCGCCCAGCGTCGTCGCAGCCGAGAGAAGTGACTTGTTGACTTGGTTCAGTGTCGGCATCATTGCGATAACGCAAAGCGGCACCAGCGTGTGTACGATGCCAAACAGCACGACC
The DNA here is from genome assembly GCF_900188215.1 of Tardiphaga sp. OK246. Classification (NCBI taxonomy): domain Bacteria; kingdom Pseudomonadati; phylum Pseudomonadota; class Alphaproteobacteria; order Hyphomicrobiales; family Nitrobacteraceae; genus Tardiphaga; species Tardiphaga sp. OK246. Next base: position 383,439 of record NZ_FZOX01000004.1, on the reverse strand, counting down.
GTCTTGTTGAACAGCAGCCGATCGCCGGCTCCGCCCATCGACATGATGAGCTGCGCAAAACTGCTGTTCCGGCCGAACAGGACGAGCCATGCAAAGTTCTTGACCAGAGCGCTGGTCCAGAATGGCAGCAGGATCAGCATCATCATCAATCGCTGGCGCCTCGCCGAATGCCGGCTTAGCCAGTAGGCCAACGGATAGCTGATCAGCACGCAAAGCACCGTCACCTGGATGGCGACGGTGAATGTGGTCGTCATGACGCGGCTGTAGGATGGCGATGTGAAGACCGCCAGCAGGGCCTTCAAAGAGAAGCCGCTGTCGCCTCCCCATATGGCCGACACGAGTATGTGCAGCGTTGGCCACAGGAAGAAGATCAGCAGGAATGCCACGCCTGGCAAGGCAAGCCAAACAGGTCCGAAACGAAAGCTCGGCTTCTCCGTCACCGAGAGGATTTCTGAAGATAGGTCTAACGACGTCACGTCCCCCCCCGATCGCTGACTGCTACAGCGAATTCTTGTTGGCGACGGGATAGAGCCCGAGATTCTCTCTCAGAGTCTTCCCCTTGTAAGCCGTCTTGTAGATGCCGCGCTCCTGAAGGACCGGCACGACCTCATCAATGAACTCCTTCAGCGAACCCGGAACAACTGCAGGCGACAGCATGAAGCCGTCGCAACAGCGCTGCTCGATCCAACTCTCCATGAAGTCAGCGACTTCGTTGGCCGTGGCGCACATGGCCTTCGACCCCCTGGTATATTTATTGGCCATCTCGCGCAGCGTGAGCTTCTGGCCGCGGATCATGTCCGCGATCTGATTGAAATAGGCCTGGTGCAGATTGGACGAGGCCGGAATGCGATCGACGGGCACCGGCTCGTCCAGCGGCAGATCGAGCAGATTGACCTCCAGATCATTGCTGAGCGCCATGACCTTCACTTCGACCGGAACCAGCGACTGCAGATATTCAAATTTTTCCTTTGCTTCCTCGCGGGTCCGGCCAATCACCGTGCTCAATCCGGACAGAACGAAGAGCTGCGATTCATCTCGGCCGAACTTCGGCATCCGGCCCTTGAGATCGCTGTAGAACGCCTTGGCAGCCTCGGGCTCGGCGCCTGTCCCGAACACGATTTCGGCGGTCTGCGCGGCCAGCTCCTTGCCGCTCTCAGATGCGCCAGCCTGGATGATCACAGGATGCCCCTGCGGCGGTCGCGCGATATTGAGGCCGCCATGCACCGTGAAATATGCGCCCTTGTGATCAACGGTGTGAAACTTTTTGGGATCGAAATAGATCGCCTTCTCCTTGTCGAAGACAAACGCATCCTGATCCCAGGTGTCCCAATAGGATTTCACGAGTTCAAGGCATTCGCGCGCTTTGGCGTAGCGCTCGCCATGCGGCGGCAGCCGGTTGAGGCCGAAATTGCGGGCTGCATAGTCATTAGCCGACGTCACCACGTTCCAGGCGGCGCGTCCGCCTGTGATGTGATCGAGCGACGCGAACTGCCGCGCGATATTGTAGGGTTCGAAGAAGCTGGTCGAAACCGTCGCCCCGAGGCCGATCCGTGACGTCGCGCCGGCCAGCGCTGCAAGCAGCGTCACTGGCTCCATTACGTTCTGGAACAGCGGCGATCGTGTCCAGATGTCGAGATTGTCGGTGCGCGCCGCAGGCGTATCGGCGATAAAAAAGAGGTCGAGCAAACCGCGCTCGCAGAGCTGCGCGACCTCTTTGTAGTATTCGACATCATTGACGCGACCGGCCTCGGCGTCCGGATGCCGCCAGGCGCCCTTATAGATCCCATGCGGATGGACAAGCGCCGATAGAACGATCTGCTTTTTGGATGTCATCGTCAGTACCAATTCGAATTCACACTAGCGAGGTTGGACGTTGCGGCGAACTCGGCTCAGGTGAGCAACCATTCGTCCATGCGCTTCTTGACCATCTGCCTGTTGGATTGCGACCACCAGCGCGGATCCAAGGGCACGAGACCGGCGAAGTTCGCCGGATTGGTCGCAAGGATCTTCGCGCGCTCCGGCGCGATCGAGTCGAAGGCCTTCTTATTGGTCGGGCCATTCGCCACTAGATTCGAATAGGCGGCCTGCCGGTCCGGACGCATGCAGAAGCGGATGAATTCCTTGGCCAGCGACTGTTTGGGGCCATTGATCGGCATGGCCCAGCCATCCACCGAATACAGTCCCTGCCAGACGGGCGTGAGCTTCGCGCCGCCCTGGATCGCGCTATACACGCGCCCCGACCAGGTATCGGCCATGTCGACCTCACCGCTCTGCAGTATCTGGGTGTTATGCGCACCGCTGGTCCACCAGACCGACACGTTCTTCTTGATCTTCTCGAGCGACCTGAACGCGCGATCGACGTCGATCGGATAGAGCTTGTCCGGCGCGACGCCATCTGCCAGCAACGCCATTTCCAGCGAGCCCCAGCCCGCGCGATAGAGGCCACGCCGGCCGACGAATTTTTCAGTGTTGAAGAAATCGGGCCAGCTTTTCGGTCCGTTGTCGCCGAATTTCTCGGTGTTGTAGGCCATGAGAATGCCGAACACGGAGAAGCCGAGCCAGTTCTCGGTCAGCATGCCCGGGACCAAATCTCCGGTTTCATCCTTCAGATCAAGCGGTGCGATATAGTTCTTTCCCTCCTGAAGGCGAAAGATGTAATCCGGGATCATCATGCAGGCGTCCCAGAGATAGGTCTTCGTATCGACCATCAGCTTGAACTGCGTGACGGGATCCGGGTCATGCGCAACATTGACGACCTGAATGCCGGTTTCCTTCTTGAACGGCTCACAGAAGGCCACACGAATCGCGTCGCCGGCCGCGCCCCCGACATCCGCGACGGTGAGAGACTCGGCCGCAAACCCTGACTTTGTCAGGATCGACGGCATCGCCAGCGCGCTACCTCCGAGGACGGTGGCCTTGAGGAGCGTGCGTCGGTTCAACGTGGTGCGCTTCATGAGGTGTTCCTTGATGGTCGACTCGGATGAAAAGATGGGTGGCATCCTGGTAGGCTAGCTCTCGAGGATGCGAATATGCTGGGAATCCCACGCTAACGAGACGCGTTCGCCCAGCCGACCACGCTGCGCGCCGCCGGGAACGCGGACCGTGAAGACCGAGCCATGCGGCAACTCGACCATCATGCGCGTCTCGGAGCCGGCGTAGATCTGCTCGATGATCGTGCCGTCCAGGAGGCCTGCCCCGCTGTCGCCGATGCGGACATATTCGGGCCGGATCGCAACACTGCAGACTCGACCGGGAGTCGCATTCTTGGGCGTGCCTCCGATATCGATGGCCCGGTCGCTGATGTCCGACCGGATCTGCGTCGCATTTACCATTTCGCCACTGATGACATTCGACGTCCCGATGAATGTCGCCGCGAAAATACTCTTCGGCTTGTCATACAGTTCGAGCGGCGTTCCGAGCTGCTCGATCGCACCGTCATTCATCAGACAGATGCGATCGGACAGCGCGAGCGCTTCCTCCTGATCGTGAGTCACGAAAACGATCGTCGAGCCGGTCTCCCGGTGGATCCGCTTGATCTCGACTTGCATGGCCTCGCGGAGCTTGCGGTCGAGCGCCGAGAGCGATTCATCCATCAAGATCAGCGACGGCTTATAGACAAGACATCGGGCCAGCGCGACGCGCTGCTGCTGTCCGCCCGACAATTCGTGCGGAAAGCGCTTGCCGAACTTTTCAAGCCCGACCATGTCGAGCGCACCGGCAACCTGCGTTGCGGACACCCGGTCCGACTGCCCGCGCATCTGCAGCGGAAATGCAATATTCTCCTGCACCGTCAGATGCGGGAAGAGTGAGTAGTTCTGAAACACGACGCCGATATCGCGCTTGTAGGGCTCCAGATCGGTCTGATCTCGGCCATCGATGATCAGCCGACCGCTGCTCGGCTTCACGAGGCCCGAGATGAGCTGCAGCAGCGTCGTCTTGCCGGAGCCCGACGGTCCAAGAAGTGTGAGCAGTTCGCCGGTGAAGATTTTAAGTTCGATCGGATTCAGCGCTGCTGTGGCATCATAGAATTTGCAGATACCCTGAGCATGCAGCTTTACTGCATCGCTCGCAGAGGGTGATGTCGATGCCATCGGGACCAGGCTTCCATGCACTAAGTCAAACCTCTTCTCTGCCGCTCTGAACGAAAGCTAGCCGTGCCTCATCTTCGGGTAAATTAGGAAAAACCGCCGCTGTTCTTTGGATTTGCCGAAACGCGTTTTTTTGCTCAATTAGGAAGCCGAAGCGTTCGACAAATGCTCACTCTTTGAGCCTGAAGCTCATATACCGGGGATCTTGTTGGACAATCGTGGCGTCAATTTAATCGCGAGGTAGGGACCTTGCTGTTGCTCAAATCCGGACATTCTGCAGGCCAGTTGGCAGAGTTGGTGAGGGATGACCTTCGTCTTAGCGCGTCCACACCCCGTGCCTGGTGAAAGAAGGAGCATGACGGGCCCTTACGGGCTCTCCTTCTTCCTTCGTGCAGTCAATGCTGTGAGTATTGTCGCGACAAAGCAGCGGGCCGATCGCAGCGAGGCCGAAGCGCGATTATTCGGGTGACCCACAAAGTCGAAGCCCCTTGCCGGGGCAAATCTACCAATAGCAACGCCGGTGGCGACATGTCGCCACCGGCGGATGCTCATATGCTGTGTTGACTCAGGCCGCTTTGGCCGTTGCCACGTGATTGGCGAGGACATCCATCAGCGCAGGCGAAAGGCAATCATAAGGCTCGAGTCCCAATTCCTTGAGACGCGACCGTATTGCGGTCATGTCGCTCGGCTTCACGCCGGATTCAATCACCGACGAGACGAAAGCGGCGAAGCCCGGCGCGGCCGAGCCGGATTCTTCGAACAATTCGGGATGTATGAAGTCGAGGCCGTAAAATGCATGGCCCTTGTTCTCGATGCGGCCGAACATGTGGGTGCCGCATCCGGTGCAGGCATGGCGCTGGATGGTTGCGGCCTGATCGACGATGCGCAGCTTGTCGCCGTTTTGCAGTACGGTGACGTTTTCACGCGGAACCACCGCGACGACGGAGAACGTCGCGCCGCTCGGCTTCCAGCACTTGGTGCAGCCGCAGGCGTGATTATGAGCGACGTCACCTTTGACGCTGACCTTGACCGGCTTGTCGCTGCATTTGCAGACCAGCGTTCCGCCGGCAAAATGGCCCGAACCTTGTTTGACACCGCCGTCAACGGACGGGTGGATATGAACAGTCATCAGTCTATCCTCCTGGTATGATGCGTCACTTGTGTGAAGCATTGTTGTATTGGCACTCTGGTGTTGCAGCTTGCATTCAGAACACGACCACCGATCGGATCGATTTTCCTTCGTGCATCAGATCGAATCCCCTGTTGATCTCTTCCAGCTTGAGCACATGCGTAATCATCGGATCGATCTCGATCTTTCCGTTCATGTACCAGTCGACGATCTTGGGAACGTCGGTACGACCGCGCGCGCCGCCGAAGGCTGTGCCTTTCCAGACGCGCCCTGTGACGAGCTGGAATGGCCGGGTCGCGATCTCTTTTCCGGACTCCGCAACGCCAATGACAACGGAGACACCCCAGCCGCGATGGCAGGCTTCAAGCGCCTGGCGCATGACCGTGGTATTGCCGGTGCAGTCGAAGGTGTAATCGGCGCCGCCATCGGTCAGCCCCACCAGATGCTGAACAATGTCGCCATCGACCTTCTTCGGATTGACGAAATGGGTCATGCCGAAGCGGCGGCCCCATTCTTCCTTGTCGTCATTGATGTCGACGCCGACGATCTTATCGGCCCCGACCATCCGTGCGCCCTGAATGACGTTGAGGCCGATGCCGCCAAGGCCGAACACTACGACATTGGAGCCCGGCGTGACCTTCGCCGTATTGACCACGGCACCGACACCCGTGGTGACGCCGCAGCCGATATAGCAGCTCTTGTCGAACGGGGCGTCGTCGCGGATCTTCGCCACTGCGATCTCCGGCAGCACCGTGAAGTTCGAAAAGGTCGAGCAGCCCATGTAGTGGTAGATCGGCTTGCCCTGATAGCTGAAGCGCGAGGTCCCGTCCGGCATCACGCCCTTGCCCTGGGTGGCGCGGATCGCGGTGCAGAGATTGGTCTTCTGGCTCAGGCAGCTTTTGCATTGCCGGCACTCCGGCGTGTAGAGCGGAATGACGTGATCGCCGGGCTTGACCGAGGTTACGCCGGGACCGACCTCACGCACGATACCTGCGCCCTCATGGCCGAGGATGGAAGGAAAGATGCCTTCGCTGTCGAAACCATCGAGCGTATAGGCATCGGTGTGGCAAATGCCGGTCGCCTTGATCTCGACCAGAACTTCGCCTGCCTTCGGCCCTTCGAGATCGATATCGACGATCTCAAGCGGTTTCTTTGCTTCGAAGGCGACTGCGGCGCGGGTCTTCATTCTCAACTCCCTCGGTCATTTGATCTTGCGTCATCCGGTCCCGTGCGGTCCGAGCCCGCGTCATCCGGCACTGCAGGTCAGCGGATCGCTTGTGATCCGCATCAGTGTGGTTTCCCCATGCAGGCGCTCTCGGCCTCGGTATAGGCTGCGGGTTTTTCCTCACGCTTGCCCGGGCGCACACGGCCGACTGCATCATTGGCGCGCGCACGCAGATAGACGTAGAGATCGTCCATATAACAGGCGACATTGGTGTTATCGCCAAAGGCCGGCATGACGCTTTCCTGCGACGTGCTGACATTCTTGCGACCGCTGGCGACAACACCGAGGAAGTCGCCATAGCTCATCGTTTTCAGCGAGTCCTTCAGTGCCGGTGCGTAGGTCGATCCCATCCCATCCGGGCCATGACAAACGTGGCATTCCGAGTGATAGCGCCGGTAACCCGAATATGTGTACCAGTCGATGGTGCCATCGGCGGAAACGTTGAAGGTCGGATTGCCCTCCTTGTCCAAATACTTGCCGTCTTCGGATTTAACGGCTTTCGGATCGCCGGCATTCTCGGCGAAGCTCGTATTCCCAGAGGCCACGACAACAATCGTGGCAATGACAGACCAGATGTGACGCAATAGCTTGTCCTCGGCATTCGATTTCAGAAAAGACCGGCGCATGGACGAAGCCATGCGCCGGTGACTGATGCGTCAGTTCACTGTGGGAGTGCAAAGACCGTCAGCGCGCCGCCGAGTGCGGTATAGTTGGTCAGAGCTGCGTAACCACCGACGGCACCGAGACCGGCAGTCGGATCCGTCAGACCCGCTGCGAGACCGATGCCGGCCCAGCCGCCGACGCCTGACAGGACGGCGATATACTGCCGGCCATTGTTTTCGTAGGTGGTGACGTTGCCGATGATGCCAGACGGAGTCTTGAACTTGTAGAGTTCCTTACCCGTCTTGGCATCGACCGCCTTCAGGTAGCCTTCCAGCGTCCCGTAGAACACCACGCCACCGGCAGTGGCGAGCGCTCCCGACCAGACCGAGAACTGTTCCTTGTTGGACCAGACGATCTTGCCTGTCTTGTTGTCCCAGGCAATGAAGTTACCCATATGGGTTTCGCCCGGAGGCGGATACATCGACAGCGTCGCGCCCACATAAGGCTGACCGGCGGTGTAGTTCACCTTGAACGGCTCATAGTCCATGCAGACATGGTTGGTCGGCACATAGAACAGCTGGGTATCCGGCGAATAGGCTCCGGGCTGCTGATCCTTGGTGCCGAGTGCTGCCGGGCAGACGCCCTTGGTGTTGACGTCTTCACCTTGCTTCTCGGTGGAGTACTGATCGACCACTTTCGGGCGGCCATAGGTCGGCGACGACTTGTTCATGTCGACACCGGTGGTCCAGTTCACCTTCGGATCGTATTTTTCGGCAACCAGCAATTCACCGGTGACACGGTCCATGGTGTAAGCGAGGCCGTTACGATCGAAATGCGTCAGCAGCTTGCGGTTTTGGCCGTTCATTTGCTGATCGCTGAGGATCATTTCGTTGACGCCGTCATAGTCCCATTCGTCATGCGGAGTCATCTGATAGACCCACTTGGCCATGCCTGTGTCGGCATCGCGCGCGAAGATGGTCATCGACCACTTGTTGTCGCCCGGCCGTTGCTTCGGATTCCAGGTCGAGGGATTGCCCGAGCCATAATAGACGAGGTTCAGCTCCGGATCGTAGGAGGTCCAGCCCCAGGTGCAGCCACCGCCGATCTTCCACTGATCGCCTTGCCACGTCTTGATGCTGGAGTCCTTGCCGACGGGCTTGCCGAGCGCGGTGGTCTTCTCCGGATCGACCATGATCTGGTCGTCCGGTCCTTCCGAGAAGGCACGCCAAGCGAGCTTGCCGGTCTTCAGGTCATAGGCAGTCATGTGGCACTGAACGCCGAATTCGCCGCCCGAGATGCCGATCAGGACCTTGTCCTTGACCACGAGCGGGGACGACGTGCCCGTTGCACCCTTGCCAGGGTCGCCGTTCTTGACGGTCCAAACTTCCTTGCCGGTCTTGGCGTCGAGTGCGACCAGCGTGGTATCGGCCTGGTGCAGGAAGATCTTGCCATCCGCATAGGCAACGCCGCGATTGACGGTGTCGCAGCACATCACCGGAATGACGTTCGGATCCTGCTTCGGTTCATATTTCCAGACGATCTTGTTGTCCTGCGACAGGTCCATTGCGTAGACCTTGTTCGGGAACGGCGTATGCACATACATCATGTTGCCGATGATCAGCGGACCGCCTTCGTGGCCGCGCAGAACACCGGTAGAGAAGGTCCAGGCCACCTGCAGCTTGCCGACGTTAGCCGCCGTGATCTGGTTCAGCTTCGAATAGCGCGTATTGGCGTAGTCGCCCGCTGGCATGACCCAGTCTTTCGGGTTCTGCGCCATCTTTGTCAGTTCATCATTGGCGATGGCAACACTCGCGGCAGAGGCCGCCATTGTGCCAAGACAGGTCGCAAGCAGCACCTTTCGCATCGTGATGTCCTCCCAGACATAATGCCGGGTCTCGTCAAGCGGCCCAGCTTCATTTTGGTATCTATGAGTAGCAAGATCCGCTGCTGCGTACTTGCCCAAGAGCGAAGCAGGCTTGCTCGACAGAGAACCCGTGCAAGATAATTTTCTCGTACATTGACGAAAAACCTGAACGGTATCTGGAAAGACCACGCCTTTCGCACTGCACACGGATCGCCGCACTGCGACCTAAGGGTGATGTTTCACTTGACGGGGCTGGTATCGAGTCAGAGGATCGACAAGGAGAAGTGAGTTACTCTGACCACAATTCACGAGCTGCGGGCTGTGCCGTTACATATTGTTTCGCACATTTTTCCATATGTGCTTCGTTCGATATGTGCTTCGTTCTGTAAGTATAGTTCCGTCTCGTGACGAATTGTTACGTGACGACCTTTCATCGGTGAATTGTTCATGTCCGATACGCTTAGTTCTCTCAGCACATCCGGATTGACGCCGACAAGGCAGATCCAGGTTTGGTCAGATGCCCTGACCGATCTGTGCGGGCGTTTTGACATCGATCCGCTGGAAGCATCCACATTCGATGCGCTGATCAGCTGCACATCGGTTTCGCGGCTGAAATTGTGTCACATCGAGGCGAGCCAGCACCGAATCGGCCACGCGGCCCCGCGAATTCGGCAAAGCGATCATCCCTACGTGAAGATCGTGTTCCAAACTTATGGCGTTTCGCATTTCGAACAGGACAGTCGCCGGATCGATATCGGGCCCGGCGATTGCCTCGTCTATGATGTGTCGTGTCCGCATACCATCGTCAGCCCGGCCTTCACACGCCATGACGTCGTGATCGTGCCCAAGGAGCTGCTGCATGAGCGCGGCCTCGGTGCGGGAAATCTGGCCGCCTGCAAACTGTCGGCGCGCGCCGGCACCGGGCGCATCGCACACGAATTTGTACAGGCCGCCTTCCACGAAGCGACCAGACTATCGCCAAACAGTGCCATCGGTGTTGCCGATTCACTGATTGATCTGTTGCTGTTGCCGCTGCGCGAAGTCGACATGACGCTTGATCGTGTCGGGCCGGAAGCCATGTATGTCCGCGCGCAGGGTTTCATTCGGGAACATTTGCGGGACCCCGAGCTCAGCATCGATCAGATCTCGTCCGCACTGCACTGCACCAAACGTTATCTGCATATGCTGTTCAGCGACCGCGGGATAACTGTCAGCGACTATATCTGGCAGGCGCGGCTGCAGAATTGCCGGCAGGAACTGGAAGCGCAGAACGGAAAGACGATCACGGACGTCGCATTTTCCTGGGGCTTCTCAAGTTCCTCGCATTTCAGTCGCGTGTTCCGGAAATATTTTGGCGTGGCTCCATCCGCGATACACAAAGCGCATCACGGCCATCAGCGGCCTGCTCTCACCGAGGAAGTGTAGTTTCACTTCGGTTGCACGTGCACATTTCGCGCCGCAACCTGATGAGTTAAGTTGAAAGACGTCGCCTCACTGCTTATCGTGCGGCGGCGCAATCATCGCGCAAACTCTGAGGAGACCAAGATGAGCTGGAAGACTCCGAAGATCGTGGAAGTGCAGGTCGGCATGGAAATCAACATGTACGCCTGCGCGGCCCGTAAGTAACAGATTGATCGTCTTGATCGATCTCTCCCGGCTCGCAGACTGCGGTTTGTGAGCCGGGCAGAGGCCGCTGAACCCGCGTTGCGGCTGTCAGGCGTCCTTCGTATCGAAAATCAGAAGCTCTACGCCGCCATCCGCAAAATTCGCGAGGTCGCCTGCTGCAGCCTGCCCTTCCGGCGAGGCGAGGCCCAGCTTGAGCGCTGCAACCGTTTCGAAATCCAGCGCGGCGACCAGATGAATATCGCTGTCACCCGTCGGCGTTGTGACGCCCCCTGTGCTGACACCATAGTGTCTCAGCCCCGGAATCTTCTTTGCCAGCGGGATATGTACAGATTGATAGTATTTGTCGAAGGCTGCGGGCTTCTTCGGTGTTTTGTAGAGGACCAGGAGTCTCGCCATGGACATATCCTTCCCTGACTATTGGCACTAACGGCGCGCCGCATGCGTATAGCAACCGATCCTGGTGCGATGTTCAAGTCAATCGCAGAGACGTCTTCGCGGCTGGGCCAATTTCGACTAGGCTCGCGCGGTGCATTATCTCTATATATACGCCTCTCTTCGATGACAGGATTGGATGCAGGTGCAGCGCGGCGTCAGGACAGTCTACGCGGCGATTCTTGCATTCAGCACGCTGGCCGTGCCGAGCGCTCAGGCCGGTGACATCGATACCGAGCATATTTTCGGCTTCATGATCGGCAGTGACGTCGGCCGGGTGGGCGAGCGGGAATTCCAGAGCGAGACGACCGGGCGATTCGGCAAATCCGGCGGTCGCTATCGCGCGGGCGAGCAGGAATTCGAACTGGAGTTCGTTCCCGCCAAGGACATTCGCATCGAGATCGGCAGCAGTTTCTCGGCCCATCGGATCACTGGCGTTCCCGGATTCGCCGATCAGCGCACGCTCGCCTGGCAGGGGGCATCGCTGGATTTCCGCTACAGATTTCTTGATCGCGAGACGGCCCCCGTCGGCATGACGCTCGCGATCGACACACAGTTCAACGGGATCGACGAAACGAGCGCAGCGCGGGTCAGGAGCTACGGCACTGGGCTCACGCTGGCCTTCGATCGGGAGATCGTCCCTGACGTTGCTGTTGCGGCGCTCAATCTGATCTATCAGCCGGAATGGACGCGCTATGTCGATACTGGAACGCGGGAACGCGAGGCGAGCATCGGAGCGGCGCTCGGCGTCATGATGCAGGTGCGCCCCGGCATCCTTCTCGGAGGCGAGGCGCGCTATATGCGCCGATATGAAGGGATCGGCCTTGGCGAACTGGCTGGTCAGGCGCTGTTCGTCGGGCCAACCGCCTATGTCCAGCTTTCGGACCGATCACGACTGACTGCCAGCTGGAGCACGCAAGTATGGGGCCGCTCCGAGGTGCCGGGATCGTCGCTGGATCTGGTCAGTTTTGAGCGTCACCAGGCCCGTCTGGTTTACGGGATCAATTTTTAGCCTGGAAATCGCCGAAACTTCGCGCTGACGGGCGCGTATTTCAGATGTTATCGTCCGGTACGATCTGGGATGCCGACATGAATATGATCAATCTGGTCCTGACAGTCTGCGCGGTAATGTCGCCGAACACCTGCGAAGAGCGGAACCTGTCGTTCACGGCAGACTTCTCACTGCATCAATGCGCCATGGCAGCGCCGCCCTACATCGCCCAGTGGATCGGCGAACACCCGAAATGGACCGCGGTGAAGTGGCGCTGCGAATATCCGCATAGCCATGACAAGGCATGATCGTTACTTGTTGCAGTCCTGCAGGTCCTTGTCCGCAATCGAGAATACCGCATCGGCCTTGATCTCGATATTCCTGACCACGCACTGGCGCGCCTCGGAATAGCTGACCTTGGCGTCGTAACTGCCGGGCTCTATCCCCGTGATGCGCAGCCGCTCGTCGTGATCGACTTCCTTATCCTTGTCCGCCAATGTCAGGTTGGCGCTCCATTGCTGCTTTCCTGCCGGGGATAGCTGGAACCCGGTAATGGTCGATGTCGTCAGGTTCCAGAGCCGGATGCCCTTGCCGGCTTTGCCCTGGGCATGAGCATGGCCTGCGATGAGCAGCAATATGACAGCCATCGATAGAGATGCGCGTGACATGTCCCCTCCATATCTGTTCGGCTTATTGAGCCGTTTCGTTTTCTTAGTATAGTTTGCCAGTCGTCTTCGCCAGCTTTGCGAGGCTCTCGTGGGACCCGATCGAATGACAGGATATCTCGTCACGCTTGCGGCCGTTGCCGTTTTGTCGGGATCGGCAAGGGCGGCGGAGGTCAATGACTATCCGACCTCCGCGCGCGCCGAATATGTCTTCGGCTGCATGAAAGCGAATGGCGAGACCCGGCAGTCGATCGAGCAATGCTCGTGCTCGATCGATGTCGTGGCGTCGCTGGTGCCCTATACCCGCTATATCACGGCGGAAACGGCGCTGAGCATGTCGCAGGTGCGGGGCAATCTGAGCGCCCAGTTCCGGACCTCGGAGCAGGCTAACAGCGCCATCAATGACGTCAGGCGTGCCCAGGCCGAGGCTGAGGTGCGCTGCTTCTAGCGCTATGCTGTGCATGATGCGCTGCGTTACATGCCGGAGCCATTGACCTTCCACTCATGCCTGAACTGATGTCCATCGGTGTCCTTGGCCTCGGCGCGGAACGTCTTTGCGCCATTTGAGACGTAAGTGAATCGAATATTCGGGTCTTCGGAGATCGAGATCCCGCCCTCCACCGACAGGACCGGGCTGTTGTCCTGCCAAAGCTGGAGCCGGTCGACATAGAGGGCCGGGATATAGAGTTGCGAGACCTGATCCATCTGCAGGCCGGAATTATTGGGGTGGCCGATCATGACCTGCGCCTCGCGCGTACCGCTTTTTTCCTCGTTTTGCGCTCCAGCAAACTCCCTGTAGCGCATCTGGCCCAACCGGCCCTTGGCCTCTTCGGCATTCTTCGCCGCCGGCGCAGAGCAGCCACCGGATGCCTTCACATAGGTTTGCACCACATGGAGTTTGCCGTCACTGGTCTCCGCGACGGCATGGACGTTGGTGTAATTGTTGATTCGAACACGGGTGGAAATCTCCGAGACGTTTGCGTCGGCCCCGAGCTTGAATTTCGCGGCCATGGGCGCCGGGTTCTGGTCGATCACCAGCGTGATCGTCACCACCCGCGAGCGTGCGTCGAATGTCGGCTTGAGGCGCAACGTCACCGGCACGATGGCAGCATCCTCCGCGCGCGTCGGCATCTCGAGTGCGATCAGGTTGCTGCCGTCTTCCATCGGTCGGCTGTCGAAAATATCCTGCACCAGCCCCGGCCATGGATCGTAAGGCTCCGGACCGGCCGCGGACACAGAATGCGGACTGAGTACGGCGCTCAGCAGGATGGCGGCACAGACGCTGCGGATTGCAAATTCCGGCATGGTACGGCCCTCGCAAGGGAAGAAGCGACGCGCTTGATACTACCCCAACCGGCGGTCATTCCCATTCAAATTGTGAGTATGCTGCAGTTGCGTTGCGGACGTTGTAGTCGTCAAAAAGCTCCCATTTGCCGCGCTCGGCTTCTGCCGCGTGTTTCGTAGCTTCCGCGATCGGTTTGCCATCGATGACGTCCTTCCGGATACCGGACGCGAGTGTTTCGAGATACCGGCGTTCAGCGGCGAGGGCTTGCGGCCAATCGCTCACTGGACCATGGCCGGGAACGACGCGTTCGGCCGGCAGCGCCGCGAGATCGTCCAGCAGCTTGAGCCATGCCTGGATGCTGCCATCGAGCACCGGAATATGGCGGAGAAAGACCAGATCTCCAGCGAACAACGTCTTCGTCGCCGTGTCGAATACCGTGACGTCGCTATCGCTATGGGCGGTGGGCCAGGCTTTCACGATAAGTGTGCGCCCGCCGAGATCGAGGACGAGCTCTCCATCGACGAGCCGGGTGGGCGGTACGATACGGACGTCATCGATCAGGGCGTCGCCCATGCTGCGCCTGAATGCGTCGAGATAATACTGCCCGCGTGCGGCCAGTGCCTGCGGCAGCCTCATATGACCGACAAACTCGGTTCCGTCAGCGACGAAGGCGGCGTTGCCGAACATATGATCGGGATGACCATGGGTGTTGATGACGTAACGAATGGGCTTGTCTGTATGTGCGCGAATGGAAGCCAGCAATTGTCGCCCTTCCCGCACGCTGCCCCCGGTGTCGATCACGGCAACCGCCCGATCGCCGATCACGACGCCGATATTGGCGACGGCGCCGTCATTGTCCGACGACATCAAGGCGATGCGCCCCTGATGCATGAAGACGCCCGGCGCGATTTCACTGATCGCCAAAGTCTGTTGTTGCGCGCGAGCAGATGCGAGCATTGCCAGCATGATGAGCGCTACATGCATCGCAAAGCGAGATGTCATTTGCATCTCCATATCACTCCGGGGCAAGCAGCGATTCTGCAATCATCCGGAAAGTGCGGCGCAACATCGGAAGCGCCCCATTGCATCTTGCACGCTTAAAACGAGAGGCCTAGGTTTTTGTCGTGTCACCCATCAAATGTGAACGGCAGGTAGCGCATGCACCACAGAGCGGAACGATCCGAAAAACGTCGCGCGCTACTCACGTCGCTCTTTGCGAGTGCGCTGTTGCTTGAGGGCATATGCACCGCGCTTGGCCAGACTGCTGCGACCGATGATCTCTCGATCGAACTGGTCGATCCACAGTCGCTGCGTGTTTGCGCCGATCCGCGTAACATGCCGTTCTCGAACGAGAAGGGCGAGGGCTTGGAGAACAAGCTAGCCGAGCTGTTCGCAGCCAAGCTGAACAAGAAGCTCGATTACGTCTATTTCCCGCAGGCGACGGGCTTTGTTCGCATGACTCTCGGCGCGCATCGTTGCGATGTCATCATGGGCTTCCCGCAGGGCGACGACCTCGTCCAGGGTACCAATCCCTATTACCGGACGGCCTATGCCCTGGTGTCGAAGACCGGCGCAGGTCTCGATGACGTCACGACGCTGGATGACGCCAGGTTGAAGAGCAAACATATCGGCATCGTGGCGGGGACGCCGCCCGCGACCAATATGGCGGTCAACGGCTTGATGGTGAATGCGAAGCCCTATCCGTTGGTGATCGATACCCGCATCGATTCATCGGCACTGGCCATGATCAAGGATCTCACATCCGGCGATATCGACGCTGCGATCCTGTGGGGGCCTATGGCCGGCTTCTACGCCAAGAACGCCAATCCTCCGCTTCATGTCACGCCGCTGGTCAAGGAAACCACGGGCCCCCGGCTCGTCTATCGCATCGGCATGGGCGTGCGCTCCGCGGATCAGAACTGGAAGCGGCAGCTCAACCGGCTGATTCAGGAAAACCAGCCGGCCATCAACAAGGTCCTGCTCGATTTTGGTGTTCCCATTCTCGATGAGAACAATCGTCCGATCGGGCCGGAGGCGGCGGCCAAGGCGCCGTGACCATGCGTTACGCCATCCTTCTCGCGATGGCACTGGTGATGGTCACGACGGCCCAGGCCCAGGATATCGTCCCCGAGCCCGATGACTATCGCACCGACAATTATCGCACGCCGGTGCCGGCAACGCTGAAAGGCGGACGCGTCATCACGACGAAAGACGCCGAGGCGATCTGGCGCGACAAACGTGGCACCTTCATTGATGTCATGCCGCGTCCGCCGAAGCCGGCCAATTTGCCGCCGGAAACGGTCTGGCGCGACAAGCCGCGGCACAACATTCCGGGCAGCCTGTGGCTACCCGACACCGGCTACGGCAGGTTGGCCGCCGAGACCGAGGCCTATCTGCGGGATGGTCTCGCGCGCGCATCGGCCGGCAACCGTGCTGCGCTTCTGGTGATCTACTGTCAGGCCGATTGCTGGATGTCGTGGAATGCCGCAAAGCGCGCGCTGTCCTATGGCTACAGCAATGTCGTCTGGTATCCGGAAGGCACCGACGGTTGGGAGCTGGAGGATCTACCGCTGGCGGATGCGCAGCCTGAACCACGGCCGCAGGCGAACTAGGGCGTGACCCCATAAACTTGGAGCGGACGGCAGACGCCCATCGCGGGGCGGCTAGCCATTGCATACGAGGAAGCCTTGGCAGAGATCGAGCTGGCTAATTCGTTCTCGGCGGCCAGCGCCGGGCCGCCAACCAGCCCGCCAGAGGCGCGCCAAAGGCCAGGCACCACATGAATTGCGCAACGAATGGAGCGACGGCGGCCATCACCGTTGCGAGCACGAGTGCAAAGACCGGAAAGACCGCGATTGCCAGCAACTCGGAATTGCGGCGACCTCGCAGCGCCAGAGCCCATAGCAGCGCGTTTAAGCTGGCAATGACTGTCAGATGGAAGCCGTAGCTTACTGCGACGACACTATCGAGCCGATACGCGCCGTAAAGTCCATTCGTCACCGGAAGCATGACAATCGACAGCAGGAAGATCAGATTGAGGAAGACTTCGCCGCGGCTGCCTTCCGGCGCGAAAGTGAGCCGCCGATGATGGCTGAGCCAAAACACGCCGGCCACGATAAAACTGATCATCAGCGCGATGACAGGTTGTGCGTAGGCACCCACAAGCTCCATCCAGGCCGGCGCTTTTGCGAACCTGCTGGCCTTCGGCAGATCGTAGGCGAGCAACGTCATCGCAACGCCGAAGATGGTGTTGCTCAACGCCTCCAACCGGCGCATTTCGAAAAGGCCGATCTGCTTCAAGCTCGCTCCCCCTCAAAGCCGCCGGACACGAGACCTGGACATGCTTTCAGCTGCTGGATGTCGGACATGGATTGCCGGTGCGGGCAAGGTAAGAGGTCGCGACGCTTCGATAGTGATCATCAAAGCACGTTGGTCGCTGTAGGGACAGGCCGCCATGTCCGAGTTCGATCATTCACGTCGATTTTGGCATGTCCGGGATATGTCCGCTTACGGGGTGATCGCGGAAGTACGGTCCTCCGTTCTTTGCCGGTTGAAGGCACCGGCCTAGACGTGCTTCGAGCGTCCAAACCGGAGCAATATCGGCGCGTCGCGACCTGATACGACGAACTCGCAGCCAACTATCTGGCGTTCGTCAAGCTCGTATCAATCCGAATTTGGCTACACTCAAATGAGTCCACGCCCTGGCACGCGATGTTATTCCATCTCCTGCTGGATGGTGCGGCTAAGCGCGAACAGCCGCTGGTCGATCAGCGTCGGCACCTCGCAGACGAAGGTGACGACGCGACGTCGGTCGTCGAAGATGCGGGCTTCCCATAGCAGCTTGTTGTTGAGTTCGTCGATCTTCGCCTGATCGGGTGGTGACGCACTCTGCAGCGTCTGCAGCATGGCCGTGTCGGCGCGGACCCGATCGGCCGCTTCGCGCTGCTTGCGCGTGACGCGTTCGAGACCGGCCAGCACTGTCGCGCGCTGCGCGTTCAGACTGTCGAACAGCCCGGCGAAGATCAGTTTGCCTGACCTGGCCTTGTCCGGCGATCGCGACAGAAAATCCGTGATCGCCTTCTGCGCTTCCTCAACGGGTACGCGCCGTGTCGCCAGACGTTCGACAAGCGCGCTGACCTCGGCGTCGTCCTTCCAGGCGCTGGCGACATCGTCGATCGGCGGTCCGGCCCAGACGGCAGCCAGCGAGATTTCCGGCACCTTGGCCTGAACGCACGGCCAGTCGGGATAACGCGGATCGGCGGCCTGCGCAGTGCCCGACCAGATCAACAAGAGTGCTGTGATGATGCCGATCGGTCTGTTCATGTCTCGCCCCCGGCTGGTGCCCGGCGGGCGAAGCCGCGGCCGGGATCGTAAGCAATGATTGCAGCGATGGTGAAGACAGCGGTACAGCCCGCGACAACGGCAAGGGAGACCCAGTTGACCTTGTCATAGAGCGCGAAGCGGATCAGTTCGACCGCATGGGTGAAGGGATTGAACAGGCAGAGATAATAGAGCATCGGGCTGCCCTCCTGCACGCGCCACAAAGGATAAAGCGCGGACGACGCAAAGAACATCGGGAAGATCACGAAGTTCATGACCCCCGCAAAATTCTCCAGTTGCTTGATGCGCGACGATATCAGCATGCCCAGCGATCCCAGCATCAATCCGGACAGGATCAGTGCCGGTAGAACAGTGAGATAGCCGATGAGCGGCGGAGCGATGTCCCAGAACCATGCAATCAGGAGAAACGCATAGACCTGCAGCAGGGAGACGACGGTCCCGGCCAGCAATTTGCACACCAGCAGGAACCAGCGCGGCAGCGGGCTGACCAGAAGCGTCCGCATATTCCCCATCTCGCGGTCATAGACCATCGATAACGAGGACTGCATGCCATTGAACAGTTGGATCATCGCGATAAGGCCGGGCGCGATATAGACCTCATAGAGAATATAGGTCTCGTAAGGCGGGATGATCGAGATACCAAGCACCTGCCGAAAGCCGGCGGCGAAAATGAACAGCCAGACCAGCGGACGCACCAGTGCCGAAACGAAACGTTCGCGCTGATGCAGGAAGCGCAGCGCCTCCCGCCACAGGATGCCGTTGAGGCAGGTGACATAGTTGCCGAAGCCCAGCTTGCGACGCTCATGCGTGACGAATGTCGTACTCACGATGACCTCCCGCGTCGGTCGGCCGCCTCGGTCATACCCCGGAAAGCCATGTCGAAATTGGGCGCGCCGGTTTCGCCGAGGATCTGCGTCACGGAACCGCGCGCGAGCACATGACCGTGATGCAGCACGACGAGATCGTCGCTGGCGGCAATCTCGTCAAACAGATGTGTTGCCCACAGCACGCCGATGCCTTGTTCCGCGACCAGCATCCGGACATGCGCAAGAATATCGGCGCGCGCCTGCACGTCGAGGCCAACGGTCGCTTCATCCAGCAACAGCAGCCGCGGCCGGTGCAGCAGTGCGCGGGCGATCTCGAGACGTCGCATCTGTCCGCCGGAGAGATCGCGCACCCGGCTGTTCACCCGGTCGGCAAGACCAATGCGCGCAATCACCTCGTCGCCGCGCAAGCGGGCCTCGCGCCGCGCGATACCCTGCAGCGCGGCATGATAGAGCAGGTTCTGCATGACAGACAGATCGAGATCGAGCGTACGTGGCTGAAACACCACACCAAGCAGCCGCAAGGCATCGCTCGGCGTATCGCTGATGTCGTGGCCGAATACGCCGATCCGCCCAGCCTGAATGCCGAACAGCCGGGTGATCAATGCGATCAGCGTACTCTTGCCCGCGCCATTAAGGCCGAGCAGAGCCGTGAAACTCGCCGGCGCGACATTGAAAGAGACATCCGAGAGCGCCTGCCGACGACCATAGCAATGGCTGATGCCTGCGACCGACAGAGCGGGCGTGACCGCCGGCGCGTCAATCGGCTCCGGCGCGTCGTGCGCGAGCTGTTCAGGGCGCGATGTGTCGATCGTGGTCATGGCCGTGCCATGGCGACGCCCCAGGGCAATTCGCCGACCTGAATGGTCTTGATGACCTTTTGCGCCGCGACGTCGATGACCGAGACATCGTTGGAGACGCCGTTGGTGACCAGCAGATATTTCTCGTCGGGGGTAAACGCCATGTGCCAGACCCGCTGGCCCACCAGCAGATACTTGATCACTTTGTGGGTCGCCGCATCGACGATGGCGATCCGGTTGGCGGGGCCGAGCGCTATGAAGGCGGTCTTGGCATCCCGGGTCATGCCGATGCCGACCGGCTGAATGGCTTCGCGCCGCAGCCCGGGAATATTGAACTCGATCTTGTCGGTCACGACCCGCTTGGCGGGATCGATCACGGACACGGTGCCGCCGATCTCGGACGACACCCACAGTTCCGAGCCGTCACGCTTGAATTCGGCAAAGCGCGGGCGTGCGTCGACCAGGACATTGGCAACGATCTCGCGCGTCGCGGTGTCGATGAAATGCGCCATGTTGGTGGTTTCGGACGTGTTGATCAGGATCTTGCCATCAGGGCTGATCGCCATGCCTTCGGGCTCGACACCGACCTGCACGTCGCCCATGCGCACGCGCTTTTCGAGATCGATCACGGTCACCGTGTTGTCGTTCTCATTGGCGACATAGAGAACCTTGCCGGCGGCATCCTGGGTGAACAGCTCGGGGTCAGGACCGGACGGCAGCGAGTCGACCACCTTCTGGCTGGCAACGTCGATGATCTGGATGGTGTCATCGTCGCCGACCGCGACCAGTACCGATTTGCCATCGCGCGTCAGTTCGATGCCGCGCGGACGCTGACCGACCTTGATGGTCGCAGTGACGGTCCAGCTATCAGTGTCGATCACCGAGACCGTGTTGCTCTTCTCGTTCGACACATAAGCGAGAAAGGCCGATGCAGGCGCTGCTGTTACGAGCCATGCCGCCGCTCCACACAGCCAGACACGACACAGCATCTTCGATTTGTTCATCATCATTGCAGCCTGCATTTGCTTTCCGGACGATCTATACCGAGCGTGTCGAGCTCCGAGACCTGATGCAGGAAGCCTTCCTGCGGCGAGACCGAGATCACCATGCGCCCGTCGACCAGCAGGATCGGTTGGCGTAGCTGCAGGTTCCAGTCGCGGATCGTGAGCCGCTGCCCCTTGAAGCCGGCAATGGAGAAATCGGGCGACTTCAGAAACGCCAGAATGGCTTTGCCATCGCCCGAATTTGTGCGGGATGCGGCTTCACCGATCATGCGGGTCGCGAGCCAGGCCTGCATGTCGCGCGCTGTCATGCGGCGCGCATTCAGTTTGGTGAAGCGGTTCTGGATCTGCACGGCACCCCATTGATCCTGTGCAGCATGCCAACTGGTCGGCACCAGACCCGCCGATCCAGCGACCGGCCGCGGATCCCAGGTGCGATACGGCAAATAGGAGGCAAAGACTTCGCTCTCGTCGGCGGCGACCATGACGTCATAGGCCGGTGCCTGTTGCGTGAAGACCGGGATCTGGCGCTGGATCAATGTGACGCCGCTATCGGTGCGTCGCGCGCCGCCGGTGTCCTCGAACACACGTTCCTGCACGATCTTTGCGCCGAACCGCGCGGCGGCCCGGCGATAGGCGTCGGCTTCAAGTCGATCGTCGTCATGCGAGCCGATCACGAGCAGCCAGCGTTTCCACTGCTTCCACACCAGATACTGCGCCAGCGCATCCGCCAGCATCGATCGCGTCGGCGCAATATGGATCACATTGGCCCGGCAGTCCGCCTCGCGCAGCCGATCGTCGGCAGCACCCACATTGAACAGGATGCCGCCGCGGTCACGCACCGCATCGGCCGCCAGCAGCAATGCATCGGGCGGCAGATCGGCAACGATGAAGGTATTGCGGCCAGCGAGATCGCGAGCGGCTCCGGCGACATCGTCGCCCTCCTTCACACGGACCTCGTCCAACCCGAACTGCTGCTTCAGGAACTTGCCCGTGGTGTTGTTGTCCTCGATGGCGAGCCGCGCACCGGCAATGCCATCGTTCTCGGACGGTAATTCGACCAGCGAAAGAGTTGCCTTGATGCCGGCCTGACCGAGATAACCGATGCTGATCGTCAGCGGTTCGGCCGCCAGCGCAGACGACGTCACGGCGCAGAGACTGATCGCGCCGATCAACCACCGTATCATGTTCCCTCCGGCTACTCCTTCCCGGCTTGGCGCCGGTGAAGGGTCTCGTGCTTGAAACATGAACCAATTATCGTAGCTTGCAACCTCGGATTCTGCCGACGCGTTGCATTTTAATGATGCGAGGTCCGCGATGAGAGCCCTATCGATCACCGTGCTGTTACTGATGATGACAGCGACGGCTCACGCCGCAGCGCCTAAAGTGGCGGTGTTCAATTTCGAATGGCTGGATACGAGCCTCGAAGGCGAGGTGAAGGGACGCCGCAGCGACGAGCAGGCAAGACTGCTCCATGCTGCCGACCAGCTTCGCGAGGAGATGAAGCAATCCGGCCGTTTCGAGCTGCTGGATATGTCATCCCTCAATGTTGCGGCGCAAGGCCGTAACTTGCAGGCATGCGGCGGCTGTGACGTACAACTCGCGCAGCAGATCGGTGCCGACCTCGTCATTACGGGGCTCGTACAGAAGGTCTCGAACCTGATCCTCAATATGAACATCACCCTGCGGAATGTTCACACCGGGCGACTGGTCGCCACCATGAGCGCTGACCTGCGCGGCAACACCGACGAAAGCTGGTCGCGCGCGACGAGCTATCTGGTGCGCAACCGCCTGCTCGCACCGAATTACGGCGCCCCGCAGCCGCAGTAACGCAAGCCGCTGCTCACCCTTTAAGCCGCGCCGCGTGCCAGCGCAGATGATCGGCCATGAAGGTCGAGATGAAATAGTAGCTGTGATCGTAGCCGGGCTGGTGGCGCAGCGTCAGCGGAATGCCAGCCTTTGCGCAAGCGCTCTGCAGCAGTTCAGGCCGCAATTGTTCGGTCAGAAAATTGTCGGCGTCGCCCTGATCGACCAGAAATTCGGGGAATCGCGCGCCGTCCTCGATCAGCGCAACCGCATCGTGCTTTCGCCACGCCGCTTTGTCGTCGCCGAGATAGCCGCCCAGCGCCTTGATCCCCCACGGGACTTGCGACGGCGCCACGATCGGCGCGAACGCGCTGGCCGCGCGGTAACGATCGGGATGACGCAGCGCAATGGTCAGCGCGCCATGCCCGCCCATGGAATGGCCGAGAATCGACTGACGACTGCTATCGATCGGGAACTGGTTGGCCACGAGCTGCGGCAGCTCCTCGGTCACATAGCTCCACATGCGATAGTTGCGCGCATAAGGCTCCTGGGTGGCATCGACGTAGAAGCCGGCGCCCAGCCCGAAGTCATAGGCATTGTTGGCGTCACCGGGAACATCGGCACCGCGCGGGCTGGTGTCCGGCGCAATGAAGATCAGCCCCAATTCGGCGCATGCGGCGCGAAAATCGCCCTTTTCGGTGACATTGGCGTGGGTGCAGGTGAGGCCCGAGAGATACCAGACCACGGGCAGCCTGGCGCCGTCTTGATGCGGCGGCACATAGACCGAGAATGTCATGTCAGTTCCGGTCGCCCGACTGGCGTGTTTGTAGACCCCCTGCGTGCCGCCATATGATCGATTGAGCGAAACTGTCTGCATGGTCATGACTCTACAGGTTGGGTGCGGCAGCGATGCGACATCGCCGAAACGGGTGATATCTGGTCAGGAACGCCGGGTCAGGCGATGCCACGCTCGATGGCGAAGCGCACCAGCTCGACTGAGCTGCGGACGCCGAGCTTTTGCCGCATGAGTGACGATGTATTGGCGACCGTCTTGTAGGAGGCGTGAACCATCCATGCAATCTCGGCAAGGCTCTTGCCGGCACCGAGCAGTCGCAGGATCTCCATCTCGCGCGAATTCAGCTTCGACAGCGGGCTCTGCGTCAGCGCAGGTCCGGCAAAGGCTAGGCTTCGCGCCATCGCCGGTGGCAGATACACGCCGCCCCGCGCAACCTCGTAGACGGCCTCCAGCAGATCGTGTGGATCGCCGGTCTTGGAGACATAGCCCTTGGCGCCACTCTCGATCGCACGGGCAGCGAAGATCGGGTCGTCATTCATGCTGAACATGATGATGCGCATCGTGTCGTCGCGCAGCAGAATGCGCCGCGCCAGTTCATATCCGGACACTGTCGGCAGATTGATATCGATGATGCAGATATCGGGGTCCCCGGTCAGGAAAACCTGCTCCCCACTGGCGGCATCGGAGGCTTCCAGAAGTTCGATCTCCGGATCGTCCGCGAACACCGCGCGGCAACCCGATGTGACGATGGGGTGATCATCGACGATCAGAACGCGCATGGGTTAACCCCGTAAACTCTGTCGGCCAGAAACTCTGTTAGCAAGTCTCGACCTGCTCCTCGATTGCTGCGCTGCATCAGCCGCGCGCCTTTGGAGTGACATGATTGACAATCGAAGGTCGCCTCGATCCGATATGATCGCCGTCGAATTTCGCTGTCAAGTTCATAGTCGCGGCATGCAGGCGAGATGCGAGTGAAAGCATGGTCATGTGGCAGAATCTTTCGCTGCGCGCGCGGATCAATCTTCTGGTGGCGCTCGTGCTCGCTCTTGGCCTGGTCGCCAATGTCGTGCGGCTCGCGCTGGAAGCTGGCCCACGCGTCCAGGCCGAGGACCAGAGCGTGATCCGGCTGACACGTGAAGTCATCGAAAGTATCGGAACCAGCCTGAACGAAGCGCCGGATCCGAATGCGCGGCTCGATAAAATTGTCGCCGATCTCAATCGATTGCGACATGTCAGCATCATCAGGCAAGGCGACGGGAACATGCCGTCCCCAAAGAGTGACGGGCATGACCGGAGCGACGGCGCAGGTTCTCCACCATCGTGGTTCGTATCATTGATCCATCCCGCGCGGATATCGGAGTCAGTGTCGGTGATGGTTGGCGACAAACAGCAGACGCTGCTGATCACGTCCCATCCCGATGACGAGATGCGGGAGATATGGGACGGCATCGTCACCCAGCTCGCACTCAGTCTGATCGTTGCAATGGTGTTGTTCGTCGTCACGAGCCTGGTCGTTCGGCGGGCGCTGGCGCCGCTCGATGCATTGTCGCAGGCCATGGTCGATATCGAAGCCGGGAACTATCAGGCGCGCGTCGCCCCCACGGGAGCACCGGAACTCGCCGCACTCTGCATCCGGCTCAATCATCTCGCTGCCACATTGGGCGATGTGCTCGAGGACCGGCGGCGTCTGGCCCAACGGGCCGTCTCGCTGCAGGATATCGAGCGCAAGGATATCGCACGCGAACTGCATGACGAGTTCGGGCCGTATCTGTTCGCCCTGCGCGCCCATGCCGGCGCAGTGATGCGTCTTGCCGATCACGATCCGTCGGGCACAGGTGCCTTGTCGAGGCATGGCACTGCCATTCTGGCGCAGGTCGATGTCTTGCAGCAGTTCAATCGCCGCATTCTCGAACGATTGCGGCCGGTCGGGCTGACGGATCTCGGTTTGTCCGGTGCCATTACGGTCTTGCTGCGTCTCTGGCGCGAATCCCATCCGGAGGTCGTTATCGAGAGCCTGATATCCCCGACGCTTGCTCCGCTTGGTGAGGTTGCCGAACTAACCGCCTATCGCGTCGTTCAGGAGGCACTCACCAATGTGTTCCGCCATGCGCAAGCCTCTGCCGTGAGCGTAGTCATCGAACCGGTGATGGGGGCGGCGGCGAAGCCTGACTATGACAATGTATTGGTCCGCGTGCGTGACAATGGCCGCGGCCTCGATCCTGATCGCAATGGCGGCTTTGGTCTGGTCGGCATGAGAGAGCGGGTCTGGGCCCTGGGCGGGACGCTCACGGTCAGATCTGACGTGGACGGCGTGACTGTCGAGGCTATCATTCCCGTGACGGAGCCGCTGCCAAATCCGCCTGTAACGCGCGATCGGGAATTTGTCCCGACTTTATCGGGAAAATAACTGAGACGGATTTCGACATTTGCAGATAGCGCAGCCTCTCACACTCGCTAGTATCACGCTACCGAACGGTGCCATCAGAGCGCCGACGCGGAATGGGGTGAAACAGATGCGCGTAAGAGTGCTGGTCGTGGCTTCGCTGTCGACGGGTTTTCTACCGGTTTCCGAAACGGCTTTTGCGCAAAGTCCACCTGGAGAGCCGCAGGTGCTGCCTCCGGTGGTGGTGTCCGCCCCCGCCACCGCCAGCAAACGCGGCCCGCGGCGTCAGACCACCCAGCGGGTCACCGAGCGGCCGCGTACGGTCTACGTCTATCCGACCACGCCAACGTCGCGTTCCGGCATCGACATCGACAAGGTCACGGCGAGTATCAATTATGTCGATGCGCGCGCGATCGAACGTGCCAATTCCCTGAACGTTACTGATGCCCTGCAGCAGCAAGTGCCCGGCATTCTGATCAACGAAGTCGCGGGCAATCCCTTCCAGCCCGATCTGCAATTTCGCGGCTTCGTGGCATCGCCGGTGGCTGGCACGCCGCAGGGGCTCGCAGTCTATCAGAATGGCGTGCGTATCAACGAAGCCTTCGGCGACACCGTCAATTGGGACCTGATCCCGACCGCGGCAATCCGCTCGGTCAGCGTGGTCACCAACAATCCCGCCTTCGGCCTCAACGCGCTGGGCGGCGCGGTCAACATCCAGATGAAGGACGGCTTCAACTATCAGGGAGCCGAGCTCAGCACGATGGGCGGCTCGTTCGGCCGCATCCAGGGCTCGGCGCAATGGGGCAAGCAGGTCGAGGGCTTCGCCGTCTATGGCGCGCTCGAAGGCCTGCATGACAAGGGCTTCCGCAACTTCGCGACATCGGACGTCCGACGCTTTTATGGCGATGTCGGCTATCGCAGCGACAGCAGCGAGCTTCACCTGAATATGGGCGTCGCCAACAACAAGTTTGGCGCCTCGGCGACCGTTCCGGTCGAACTGCTGCAGCAGAATTATGGCGCCACCTATACAACGCCGCAGACCTCGAACAATCGCGTCGGCTATCTCAATTTCACGGGAAAGGTCGAGGCGACGCCGACCTGGACGGTGGAGGCGTCGGCGCATCTGAGATTCTTCCGGAACAAGACCCAGGATGGCAATCCAACCGGCACCCAGCCCTGCGAAGATCCGACCCTCCTGTGCTTCGGCGATGACGACACGCCGGCCAACGGCCTGAACGGCGCGCAAATTGCCAATCCTTTCGCGCCCGGCGCGGTTCTTGGCGAGAATGATCGTACCTCGACGCGCTCGACCACGGTGGGCGGCTCCCTGCAGGCGACCAATACCGATCAGTTGTTCGGCCATAACAACCGCTTTGTCGTCGGCGCCAGCTATTCGTCCAGCGCCAGTCATTTCACGGCCAGCGCCGAACTCGGCACGATCGGCCCGGATTACATCGTCACCGGCAGCGGGATTGCCCTCGGTCAGTCCGGCGATCCGATCGCGATCGGCCCGGTGTCGCTGCGCACCACCAATCGCTATGGCGGCATTTACGCGCTCGACACCTTCGATGTGACCAATGCCTTTTCGATCACCGGCGGCGGCCGCTTCAACACGGCGCAGATCGTGCTTGAGGATCAGATCGGCACCGCGCTCAACGGTGACCACACTTTCAACCGTTTCAATCCGATCATCGGCGGTACCTACAAGATCACGCCTGAGCTGACGGCCTATGCCGGCTATTCGGAAGCCAACCGCGCGCCGACCCCGCTGGAACTCGGCTGCGCCGACCCCGCCAATCCCTGCATCGTCGGTGCCTTCCTGATCTCCGACCCGCCGCTCAAGCAGGTGGTTTCACATACGATAGAAGCTGGCCTGCGTGGCACGAAGGAGCTGAATGCGGGCACGCTGGGCTGGAAGCTCGGCGCCTTCCGCGCCACCAACACCGATGACATTCTCGCAATCCCGAGCCCGGTGCTGCAAGGCTATGGCTATTTCCAGAATGTCGGCTCGACGCGCCGGCAGGGCATCGAGGCGGAAGTCACATTGCGTGCGCCGACCCTGCAGCTCTATGCCAGCTATGCCTTCGTCGATGCGCGCTTCCTTGATCCGCTCGCGATCGGATCGAACAGCCCGTTCAAGGATGACGACGGCAACGTCCAGATCCTGCCCGGCAACCAGATCCCGGCGATCCCGCGTCACCGCGTCAAGGCCGGGTTCGACTATGCACTGACTGACGCTTTCAAGGTCGGGGCTGATGCGCTGTTCGTCAGCAGCCAGTATTTCGTCGGTGACGATTCCAACCAGGCACCGAAACTTGAAGCCTATACCGTGTTCAATGCCCACGCGTCGTACCAGATCGACAAATCCGTGCAGGTCTTCGCCCGCGTCGACAACATCCTCGACCGACGCTATTCGACATACGGGACTTTCTTCGAAACCGACTCGGTGCCGAATTTTGCCAATGGCGGCGCCCAGTTCACGGACGCACGTTCGGTCAGCCCGGCGCGGCCCCGCGCCTTCTATGCCGGTGTGAAGGTCAGGTTCTGACGGGCGTGGGCGATCAGGTCCGCGTCCAGTAGCGATAGCCGAGCCACCCGAGCAGGAGTGCGCTGGCGAGCCACAACACGATGATGGCGATCATGCCCGATCTGCTGGTCGGGCGTTCCGCAGCTTCGCGCGCCTTGATCCGGTACTCGGCCATCACCTCGCCCGGGACCAGCGCCACCACGAGCCAGATACCCAGCGGCACGATGATCAGGTCGTCGAGATAGCCAAGGACCGGCACGAAATCCGGAATGAGATCGATCGGCGACAGCGCATAGGCGGCGACAGCGATCGCGAGAACTTTCGCAAACCACGGCACCCGCGGATCGCGCGCGGCGAGATAGACGGCATGCGTGTCCGTCTTGATGTTCCGGGCCCAGCTTTTGATCCGCATCAACATGAATGCGTCGTATCGCACAAGTCAGCTTCAAGATAGCCATTGATATTGCAGCAGAAGTTGGCGGATTTCGTTTCCCCATACGGAGGCTCGGATCTTGCCGCCCCAGCCACAGAGAGCCCCGGATGCGCCCTTTGGCGTGTTGAGGAGCTGCCCGTTTCGTGGGAAGACGGCGGAAAGCTGAAAGAATTTCCGGGAGCGAGATGCCATGACCTACCGAGCACCGATCAACGACATGCTGCTGGCCCTGAATCATGGCGCCGGCCTGCAGGCGGCCCTGAAAGCCGGGCATTATGGCGATTTCGACGCCGACATGACCGCTGCCGTGCTCGAAGAAGCCGGCCGCTTTGCCAGTGACGTTCTGGCGCCGCTCAATACCGTGGGCGACAAGAACGGCATCAAGCTTGCCGACAACAAGGTCACCACCGCCCCCGGCTGGCCCGATGCCTATGCGCGCTGGACTGCCGCCGGCTGGAACGGCGTCTCCGGCCCCGAAGCCTTCGGCGGCCAGGGCCTGCCGCTGGCGATCAATGCCGCCTGCACCGAGATCTGGAGCGCGTCGAACATCGCCTTCGGCCTCTGCCCGTTGCTGACGCTGTCGGCCATCGAAGCGCTCGACGCCCATGGCAGCGATGAGCTCAAGAAGATCTATCTGGAAAAGCTCGTCACCGGCGAATGGACCGGCACCATGCAGCTCACCGAGCCGCAGGCCGGCTCCGATGTGGGCGCGCTGCGCTCGCGCGCCGAGCGTCAGGCCGATGGCAGCTATCGCATCTCCGGCACCAAGATCTTCATCACCTATGGCGATCACGACATGACCGACAACATCGTGCATTTCGTGCTCGCACGATTACCCGATGCGCCCGCCGGCACCAAGGGTATCTCGCTGTTCCTGATTCCGAAATTCCTCGTCAACGCCGACGGCTCGCTCGGCGAACGCAACGATATCCATGCGTCGGGCGTCGAGCACAAGCTCGGCATGCATGCCTCCCCCACCTGCACCATGACCATGGGCGACAAGGGCGGCGCCGTTGGTTACCTCATCGGCGAGGAAAATCGCGGCATGCTGTGCATGTTCACGATGATGAACCAGGCCCGGCTCGGCGTCGGCCTTGAAGGCGTCGGCATTGCCGACCGCGCCTATCAGCAGGCGCTGGCCTTCGCGCAGGAGCGCAAGCAGGGCCGCGGCATCGGCAGCAAGACGGCCGGCATGGACCCGATCATCGTGCATCCCGACGTCAAGCGCATGCTGATGCAGATGCGCTCGCTCACCGCCGCAGCGCGCACCATCTGCTACGCGACCGCCGTGGCGCTCGACGTCGCCGCGCGTTCGCCCAACGCCAAGGTGCGCACCGAAGCGGCGGCACGCGGCGCACTGCTGACGCCGATCGCCAAGGCCTTCTCCACGGATATCGGCAATGAAGTGACGTCACTGGGCGTGCAGATCCATGGCGGTATGGGCTTCATCGAGGAGACCGGCGCTGCGCAGCACTACCGCGATGCGCGCATCACCGCGATCTATGAAGGCACCAACGGTATCCAGTCGATCGATCTCGTCACGCGAAAACTCGCGGCATCAGGCGGCGAAGCGGTATGGGCACTGCTCGATGAACTCGGCGGCATCGTGTCGCGCGTGGAGGCCTCCAACGATCCCGGTTTCGGCACCACCGGCACAAAACTCCGCGACGCGCTCGGCTCGCTGGAGCGTTCGAGCAAGTGGCTGCTGGAGAAGCTAGCCTCGGCGCCAAACGACGCACTGTCCGGCGCCACGCCCTATCTGCGGCTGTTCGGCTCCACCCTCGGCGGCTGCATGCTGGCCAATGAGGCGCTTGCAGCGCGCGACATCGACGGCGGCAGCGACGCGACGCGCTATGTCACACTGGCGCGGTTCTTCGCCGAGAATGTTGCGGTGCAGGCTGGTTCGCTTGAACGCACCGTGATGGACTCCAGTGAATCCGTGATGTCGGCCGATGCCGTTTTGCTGGCATAAACCATCGCCCTCCATATCGGCCGCAGCGGATTGATGTAATATCCGGCAGAGGAAACGTGCCAGCCGCGCTTTTTGCGGGGCGCTGCAAGGAGCTGCAAGGGATTGACATGACCGAACATCTGATCGTGACCGACGACGAGGCCACGCGCGTGATCACGCTGCGCCGGCCGGAAAAGAAGAACGCGCTGACGCAGGACATGTATCACGCCATGTCGGACGCGATCGACACCGCGCAGAACAATCCCGATATCCGCTGCATGATCATCACCGGCGGCTCCGGCGCCTTCACCGCGGGCAACGACCTGCAGGATTTTCTGAAGGACAGCGCCGAAAAGGCCGAGTCCCCACGCGCGTCGAACGCCGTGAAGTTTCTGTATTCGCTGGCGCAGAACACCAAGCCGATCATCGCCGCGGTGGATGGCATTGCCATCGGCATCGGCACGACCATGCTGTTCCACTGCGACTATGTGCTGGCCTCGACCACCGCAACCTTCTCAACGCCGTTCATTCATCTCGGCCTGGTGCCGGAAGCCGCCTCCAGCCTGCTGTTCCCGCGTACCATGGGTCATCAGCGGGCCTTCGCCGCGCTGGTGATGGGCCGCACGATGACGGCGGAAGATGGCCAGGCCGCCGGTTTCATCAACGAAATCGTGCCGCCCGGTCACACCGAAGTCGAAGCGCGCAAGGTCGCCCGCGAAATCTGCGCACTGCCGGTGGAAGCCGTGGCAATCTCGCGCCGGCTGCTGAAGCTCCCGCCCGAGGATCTCACGCGGCGCATCGATCAGGAGAGCCATCTGTTCGGCGAGCGCATGAAGTCGCAGGAAGCGAGCGCGGCGTTCAAGGCGTTCTTCGCGCGCAAGAAGGGGTGATCTAACCTCTCCCCGTGCTTACGGGGAGAGGTCGCCGCGTCTTCGCGGCGGGTGAGGGGCATGGCACCATGCCAGCATCGATGGAGATCTAGCGGATCACATCGCTGTCGCACTGAGACGCCAAAGTCTTCAATCATCGATACAAGATGCTCAAAATCATGCGACCCGATAGCTCTCCCGAATGGCAATGCCCTTGCGCCGCCCCTCACCCGGATCGCAAGAGCGATCCGACCTCTCCCCGTAAAGCACGGGGAGAGGTTAAGACGGCGCGCATCGCATCTCTCGCTCTCTTGATCTCACTTGCGTGTGGCGCAACCGCCCTCGCCCAGACATCCCCCACCCCCGTCGACGTCACCGTCCTTGCCATCAACGACTTCCACGGAAATCTGCGCCCTGCCCCCGGCGGCATCGCCATCGACGATCCCGCCGACAGGACGAAGAAGATCACGATCCCCGCGGGCGGTGCCGAGCATATGGCGACGCTGGTGAAGCAACTCCGCGCCGGCAAGCCGAACAGCGTATTCGTGGCTGCCGGCGACCTGATCGGCGCCAGCCCGTTTCTCTCCGCGCTGTTTCATGATGAACCGACCATCGAGGCACTATCGATGATGGGCCTTGAGATCGCCTCGGTCGGTAATCACGAATTCGACGAAGGCCGCGAGGAGCTGCTGCGCATGCAGAACGGTGGCTGCCATCCCGTCGATGGCTGCCAAGGCCCGCATCCGTTTGCCGGCGCGACGTTCAACTATCTCGCCGCCTCGACCATCGATACGAAGACCGGCCGGCCGCTGCTGCCGGCCTATCAGATCAAGACATTCGACGGCATTCCCGTCGCCTTCATCGGCCTGACGCTGAAAGGTACGCCCGGCCTCGTGGCGCCGCCCGGCATTGCCGGTCTCGAATTCAGGGATGAAGCGGACACCGTCAATGCGCTGGTGCCCGAACTGAAGGCCAAGGGTGTCGAGGCCATGGTGGTGCTGATCCATGAAGGCGGCTTCCCCACCGGCGACTACAATGAATGCCCGGGTATTTCCGGACCAATCGTCGATATCGTGAAGAAGTTCGACAAGGCGGTCGACGTCGTGGTCAGCGGCCACACGCACCGCGCCTATACCTGCCAGATCGACGGACGGCTCGTCACCTCGGGCGACAAATACGGCACGCTGGTCACCACCATCGACCTCAAGCTCGACCGTACGACGCGCGATGTCATCAGCGCCAAGGCCGACAATGTCATCGTGCGCACGGCGACCTATCCCGCCGATCCCGCGCAGACCGCCTTGCTCGCCGCCTATGACAAGGTTGCCGCGCCGATCGCCAGCCGTCCTGCGGGATCGATCACCGCAACGCTGTCGCGCATGCCCGACATGACGACCGGCGAAAGCCCGCTTGGCGATATCATCGCTGACGCACATCTCGCCGCGACATCGGCCGGCAATCTCGGCGCTGCCGTGATCGCCTTTACCAATCCCGGCGGCATCCGCGCCGACATCACCAAATCGGCCGACGGCAGCGTGACCTATGGCGACGTCTTCGCGGCACAGCCGTTCCGTAATCAACTGGTGACGCTGACGCTCACAGGCGCGCAGATCAAGGCGATGCTCGAGCAGCAATGGAACACGCCGAGCCGGCCGCGCATCCTGCAGGTCTCGAAAGGCTTCAGCTATGCCTGGGATAATACGGCGGCAGCGGGCCAGCGCGTTCCACCCGAGCGTATGATGCTGGATGGCAAGGTGATCGATCCCGCAGCAAATTATCGCGTCACCGTGAACGGCTTTCTGGCCGTCGGCGGCGATGGCTTCACGGTGCTGAAAGAGGGCAAGGAGCCGCTGGTCGGCGTTTATGATGTCGATGCGCTGAATGCCTACATGAAGGCCAACAGCCCGGTGTCGCCGATGCCGCTGGGGCGGATTGCGCGAGTGGATTAGCGGAACGTCTGTCTGCCCCAGGCTGTCATTCCGGAATCATCATGGCTCGTCATTCCCCGGCCCCGGAATCTCGATCCAAGCTCGTCATTCCCCGGCAAACCAATTGGTTTGCCTGAGGGCGTGCGTCGCCGGCGAAGCCGGCAGAGCGCGAACCCGGAATCCCGGAGTGTTTGGCTCTACGGAGACTTCAACGTTGAGATTCCGGGTTCAGTCCCGTCGCCTTCGGCGCCGGTCCCGCCCCGGAATGACGAGTGTGGGGCGGGGGCGGGCTCTTACATCCCCGCACATTTTTTCCTATCTCCCGTTGACAACACCTTCGTCAGGTTTATATTCCCCTCCGTCCTGCCCCACCGAGAGGGGCGATCGCGATCGTCACGTTCGCGGGGTGGGATGCGGTGGACGCCGGAGATGCGGCGTTACGCGGTTTGGGGGTGACGTCTGTCTTCGGGCAGGACGGATCTGCGCCAGCACTGCCACTGGCAAGGAGACGGCCGACCTTCGGATGGACAGACTCCCTGGACAGTGTGACGGACGACCAAGTCAAAACGTGTCCGGCCTATTCGCTTGAGGCTCCCTTCCCATCGCCTTGGGACTTTAATTCGCGATCGGAGCGTTCGTCGAGGCAAAGTGCAAGCAACCGAAAAAACACCGCAGGCGGAACGTCGGGCAATCGCTCGGCGCCTCCGAAAGTCCTGATGCATTCCCGCTTGCGGAAGACCGCATTCGCATCAGGCCCAAGGGTGCAACGGGCACCCGGCGTTCCGCACGCCCTCTCGCAAGAGGGTGGGAATGCAAGCAACGACGGCGCCCCCACGCCGCAAACAACAGGGGTGATGACGCATGTCTGAAGAGCCGTGGCTGTTTGACAGTTGAATCTGCGACGGCGCGACGCGCTATCGGCGCCGCACCCACAGGTGTCATCCCCGGGCTTGACCCGGGGATCCAGCTTGGCCCGCACACCGTCGCACAAGAAAGATGGATGGCCGGGTCAAGCCCGGCCATGACGTGGGGAGAGGCCTGGGATTATTGCGAAGCTCGCTTCGCGCCATCTGGCCATGACGATCATGAAATTCAACCGCTCCACCTTCTACGCCACGTTCCTCCGGTCGATCTCGCTATGGACATCGAACGGCTCCGGCCTGCCCACCGCATAGCCCTGCGCAAAGTCGACGCCGATCTCCGTGAGCGCCGTGATGATCTCGTCGCTCTCGACGAATTCGGCCACCGTCCGCTTGCCCATGATCTTGCCGATATGGCTGATCATCTCGACCATGGCACGGTCGATCGGATCGGTGAGCATGTCCTTGACGAAGGAGCCATCGATCTTGAGATAGTCCACAGGCAGGTGCTTGAGATAGGCGAAGGACGACATGCCGCTGCCAAAATCGTCCAGCGAGAAGCGGCAACCGATCTGCTGCAGCGCCTGGATGAATTTATTGGCGTCGGCGAGATTGGCGATGGCGCTTGTCTCGGTGATCTCGAAGCAGATGATGGTCGGCGGTATCCGATAGATACGGAACTGCTCGCGGACATAGTCCAGAAAGCTTTCATCCTTGAATGTCGCGCCGGACAGGTTGATGGCGCAGGTCGAGACCGGCGTCGCACCTTCGACCAATCGCGCGGCGAGAATGATGAACGCATTCCTGACCACCCAGCGATCGATCAGCGTCATCAAACCATAACGTTCTGCCGCGGGAATGAAATGGCCGGGCGCAACCAGTTGCCCCGCCTCGTCGCGCAGCCGCAACAACAGTTCGACATGCAGAGTGCCATCCTCGCGCTCGCTGAGCGGAATGATCTTCTGGGCATAGAGACAGAAGCGATCCTGTTCCAGCGCATCGTGAATGCGCTGTACCCAGTTCATTTCGCCGAACCGCTGCAGCAATTCGGAATCGCTGGGCTGATGCAGTGTAACGCGATTGCGGCCTTTCTCCTTGGCCATGTAACAAGCTGCATCGGCCGCGCGTAGCGCCTCTTCCAGCGTCACCTCGGGCTGCGCGATACAGACGAGGCCGATACTGACGGTGACGTTGAACGAACGTCCGTTCCAGACGAAGTTCAGCTCCTCCACCGTCCGCCGCAATCGCTCGGCGGTCGCCGCCGCACGATCCGGCTCGCAGCGTTCCAGCAGCACGGCGAATTCATCGCCGCCAAGGCGGGCCAACAGATTGTCCGGGCGCAGATGTTTTTTCAGTATGCCCGAGACCTGCCGCAGCAGATGATCGCCGGCAGCATGGCCGCAGGTGTCGTTGACGATCTTGAATTGATCGAGATCGAGGAACATCAGTGCATGCGGCCGCGCATCAGCGTCGATCCGCGGCAATGCGTATTGGACCCGACGCTCGAATTCGCGGCGGTTCGCCAGCCCCGTCAGTGCATCATGCGAGGCCTGGAACGCGAGACGTGAGATGTATTTCTGCTCACGCTCCTTCTCGATCTTCAGCGCCGTCTCGAAGCGCTGACGCTGGATCAGCAGATTACGTGTCCGCCAGATGCCGAGCAGGATCAACAGCGCCGCGGTGAACACATTGGCGACCAGCAGAATGCCTTGAATGGCGCGGGAGCCGATGCCGAGACGCCGGGAGAACTCCACTGCCAGCGGCGAGGTCTGTTCATTGATCTGGTCGATCTGCGCCTTCAGGGCTGCGAGGCGCATCGATCCCACCTTGCCATCGGTGACGCTGGCGTGAATGGCGTCGGCCGTATCCACCAAATTCTGGATCACGGGATCGGTGGCGTGCCAGGTCTCGATGGCTCGGGCGAGATAGACGACCTTGCTGAAATTGCGAAACAGCCAGATCATGCCGGGGATGTCTGCGGCATCATTGCCGCCTTGCAGGAATCCGTCATAGGCAGCCCGCAGATCCGGCACCGGCTGTTCGAGCGCGCGGCGCGCGATGAGATCCCCAAGCGGCACGGCGATGCTCGCCTGATAACGACGATAATATCTGTCGTCGCCGGTCTCGGCATAGAGACTGAGCGCATGCACCGCCTCCATCTGCCCCTTCGACCATCGGCTTTCGCCGGTGACATAGGCGCGGACCGACGACAGGATGTGGATGCTGGTGCCGGCGAGAAATGCCTGCAGCAAGACGATGGCAACGAACGGCCACACCGAACGCAAGAGATGGGGTACGCGCCTTGGATATTTCGATTCACTCATCGCGTACGAACCCACCCCAGACGCGAGCGCAACTGCGGAGTCCGACGAGGGAATATGCGCACCTTCTCCGCAGAATGCCGCGGCCTCCACCGATAGCAGCCGCGACTTAACGCGCATTTCAATTCCGCGGCGTCAGGCGGTGTCGATGAAACGACATGAATCGAATGTGAAGAAAGCGATCCATAATTCTGATCGGTAGCTTTGTTAGGGGACGACCGCACCAGCGATGCCCCCCCCTATCGGAACCTGACCTGACCGGCTAGGTTATCGTCTCATCATACCAGCGCACCCTGCGCTTGCGGACCATTTGCATGACGACACTTCTTCTAAGCCATCCGGCCTCGCTCGATCACCTCACCCCGCCCGGCCATCCTGAACGCCCCGACCGTATGCGCGCGGTGGCGCAGGCACTCAGCGAAGACCGCTTCAACGCGCTGGTGCGGGGCGAAGCGCCGGAGGGCAATCTCGACGTCGTCAGCCTCTGTCATGACAATCATTACATCGATGAATTGCGCCATGTCGCGCCGAGCAGCGGCCTCGTCTATCTCGACGGCGACACGTCGATGTCCCCCGGCACCTGGGAAGCGGTGATGCGCGGCGTCGGCGGCGCAATCGCGGCGACCGACGCCGTGATGAAAGGCGAGCACAGCAATGCCTTCGTCGCGACCCGCCCGCCCGGCCATCATGCCGAACACAACAAGCCGATGGGCTTCTGCTTCTTCGATCAGGCCGCGATTGCAGCGCGGTATGCGCAGCGCACCTACGGCATTACCCGCGCGGCTGTCGTGGATTTCGATGTCCACCATGGCAATGGCACGCAGGACATTTTCTGGGCCGACCCCACGGTGATGTATTGCTCGACACATCAGATGCCGCTGTTTCCCGGTACCGGTGCATCCCAGGAGCGCGGCGAGCACGACACGGTCGTCAATGCACCGCTGCATGACGGCGACGGCAGTGCAAAATTCCGCTCTGCCTTCGACAATCTCATCCTGCCGCAACTGCAGAAATTCGCACCGGAACTGCTGATCATCTCCGCCGGCTTCGATGCGCATCGCCGCGATCCGCTCGCGTCGCTCAATCTCGACGCCGAGGATTTCGGCTGGGTGACACGCAAGCTGATGGATCTCGCCGACAGCACCGCCGGTGGCCGCATTGTCTCGGTACTCGAGGGTGGTTATGATCTGCAGGGCTTGAAAGAATCGGCCGCGGCCCATGTTTCTGCGCTGATGGGGGCATCGCGCTGAAAGGGGCGCAGGTCGCAAAACCTACCCGCCACAATACGCCCTCAAACATATCTTTGACTCCGTCCTTCCAAAATACGCACACGGGAAACCGAATGGCCGAGAACACCCATGCTGACGTCAAGAAGCTGACCTTTGAGACCGCGATCGAAGAACTGGAATCGATCGTGAAGCGCCTCGAAGACGGCAAGGTGCCGCTGGAAGAGTCGGTCGCCATCTATGAGCGCGGCGAGGCGCTGAAACGGCGCTGCGACGAGTTGCTGCGTCAGGCTGAAGCCCGCGTGGACAAGATCACCACGGATTCGAACGGCAAAGCGGTCGGCACCGAACCGCTGGACGTCCAGTAGGAAATCGCGCGGGCTGAGACCTCGCATCATCCCGCGGCCGAATTAGCGCTTGGCGCATGGCGCGGCCTGTTTATAGTCCGCCGTCAGTCCGGGGAACCAGCGTGCGCGTCCAGCACCGTCATGTCATCTATGTGCAGGGATACGATCCGCGGGGACTCTCGCAGTATTACCGCATGTTTCGGACCGAACTGCGCAAGTTCGGCCGGCTTTATGGCCTGACCACCTCCGTCAGCCGGCCGAAAGGTCATACGGACGGCGAATTCGCGCATGAATCCGCCTCCTGGCGCATCGAAACCTCCGGCGACGGCTGGCAGACCACGACCGATTACGATTTCCTGCGCTGGGAGGACATGATCCAGCGCGATCTGGCCGTGCCGATCTGGCGCACGCTGATCCACGCCATCGCCATCTATTGGGGCCTCGTCTTCTCCGGCACGATGGGCCGGTTCTGGAAGGCGCATTGGCGCTTCGCCACCTTCATCAGTTGGCCCCACGTCCTGCTGCTCAACGGAGCGATCTGGTCGGCGGGCATCGCCTGGCTGTTCGCGTTAGGGCTGCAGGCGCTTGGAATACACGGATTTCTGGTGGGCTGCGGCGCTGCGGCGGTGTTTGTGGCCGTCCTCGGCTCGCTGCTGAAATACACCG
The DNA here is from genome assembly GCF_900188215.1 of Tardiphaga sp. OK246. Taxonomy (NCBI): domain Bacteria; kingdom Pseudomonadati; phylum Pseudomonadota; class Alphaproteobacteria; order Hyphomicrobiales; family Nitrobacteraceae; genus Tardiphaga; species Tardiphaga sp. OK246. The sequence continues at coordinate 344,452 of NZ_FZOX01000004.1, read as the reverse complement.
AAAAGCACACGTATCTGCTCTATCTGATGGCCGACACGATCTTCACCTGGCAGTTTTCCCACGGCAACCGGCCGGACTGGGATGCCCGGATCGACCGCTTCGCGCAGCATCTGGTCCAGGTCGCCAAGTCTACCAAAGCGCAGGAAATCGTGCTGGTCGGTCACAGCTCCGGCTCGTTCCTTGGCTCCGAAATCCTCGCCCGCGCGCTGAAACTCGATCCGGAACTCGGTAGCCACGGCCCTCGCGTCGTGCTGCTGACGCTCGGCGGCAATATGCCGATCGTCGGCTTCCATAGAGTCGCACAAGGCTTTCGCGACAATTTGCGGCTGCTGGCCGTGGAGCCTTCCATCGACTGGATCGACTGCCAATCCCGCAAGGACGTGATGAACTTCTTTCCGTTCGATCCCATCGCCGGTCACGGGATCGACGCCGGCCCGGCCCGGCGGAATCCAACCATCGTCCCCGTCCGGTTCCGCGAAATCATCCGCCCGGAACATTACAACCGGTTCCGCTGGAAGTTCTTCCGGGTGCACTTCCAGTTCGTCATGGCCAATGAGCGGCCACATGCCTACGATTTCTTCATGATCGTTTGCGGGCCTGTGCCTCTCCGGGGGCGTGTCAGTCAGCCGGCCACAACTTTGGCGTTGGTCGATGGCACCCCTACTACCCGCGAAAACGCATGGAAAAAGCTCGATTTGGGCGCGAAGAGCCCTACCCACACGGGTTCCCATGAGACGGAACCGGTCGCCCGGCGCATCGGCTAGGCACACCGCGCGAATGTCCATAGCGCCTTTGTGCTGCCACCCCCGCAGGCACAGCGATTGGCTTTGGCCATCGCTTTGGTGTAAAGGGACTAGGACTATGCGCTGACGAGCAGGCTGAAACGCCGGCCGTTAACGTAGATAAGCGCTTCATTCATCTGGCAAAAATGATCAGATGAAGTCGCCGCCAAGCATGTTAGATATCACACTGAAAAATCGAAGCCCATTATAAGGCCTCGAAACAGGCTTCCCGGTTCTGGAGGCTGCGGTTGTCCGGTGGGCGCGCGGAAACGCGACGGCCCCGAAGCCAGACGCAGTCCCGGACATGTAAAATTGGAATAGTGCCGTGACCGATTTTAGTAAGACACCGTTGCTCGATACCATCAAGACTCCGGAAGATCTCCGGAAGCTGAAGATCGAGCGGGTTCGTCAGGTTGCCGACGAGCTTCGTCAGGAAACCATCGATGCGGTGTCCGTCACCGGCGGCCACTTCGGCGCCGGCCTCGGCGTTGTCGAACTGACCACCGCCCTCCACTACGTCTTCGATACGCCGCGCGACCGCATCATCTGGGACGTCGGCCATCAGGCCTATCCGCACAAGATCCTCACCGGTCGCCGCGACCGTATCCGTACGCTCCGCACCGCCGGTGGTCTGTCCGGCTTCACCAAGCGCAGCGAGAGCGAATACGATCCGTTCGGCGCCGCGCATTCCTCGACCTCGATCTCCGCCGGCCTCGGCATGGCGGTGGCTCGCGACCTCTCCGGCGGCAAGAACAACGTTATCGCCGTGATCGGTGACGGTTCGATGTCGGCCGGCATGGCTTATGAAGCCATGAACAATGCAGGCGCGATGAATTCCCGCCTGATCGTCATCCTCAACGACAACGACATGTCGATCGCGCCGCCGGTCGGCGCCATGTCGGCCTATCTGTCGCGCATGTATTCGGGCAAGACCTATCGCTCGCTGCGCGATGCCGCCAAGCAGCTCGGCAAGCATCTGCCGAAGCTGATCGCTGACCGTGCCGAGCGCGTCGAAGAATATTCGCGCGGCTTCATGGTCAACGGCGGCACGCTGTTTGAAGAGCTCGGCTTCTATTATGTCGGCCCGATCGACGGCCACAACCTCGATCACCTGCTGCCCGTGCTGCAGAACGTCCGCGACATGGAGACCGGCCCGATCCTGCTTCACGTCGTGACCCAGAAGGGCAAGGGCTACGGTCCGGCCGAAGCCGCCGCTGACAAATATCATGCGGTCGTCAAATTCGACGTCGCCACCGGCACCCAGTCGAAGTCCAAGCCCAACGCCCCGGCCTATCAGAACGTGTTCGGCCAGAGCCTCGTCAAGGAAGCCGAGAAGGACGACAAGATCGTCGCCATCACCGCGGCCATGCCATCGGGCACCGGCGTCGATATCTTCAACAAGGCGTTCCCGAACCGCACTTTCGACGTCGGCATCGCCGAGCAGCATGCGGTGACCTTTGCGGCTGGCCTCGCCACCGAAGGCTACAAGCCGTTCTGCGCGATCTACTCGACCTTCCTGCAGCGCGGCTACGACCAGATTGTCCACGACGTGGCGATCCAGAACCTGCCCGTGCGTTTCGCCATCGATCGTGCCGGACTGGTCGGTGCGGATGGTGCGACCCATGCGGGCTCATTCGACAATGCCTATCTCGGCTGTCTGCCGAACATGGTCATCATGGCCGCCTCCGACGAGGCCGAACTGGTCCACATGGTCGCGACCCAGGTCGCCATCAACGATTCACCGAGCGCCCTGCGTTATCCGCGCGGCGAAGGCCGCGGCGTCGAAATGCCGGAAGTCGGCATTCCCCTGGAAATCGGCAAGGGCCGCATCGTCCGCGAAGGGAGCAAGGTTGCGCTTCTGTCGTTCGGCACGCGCCTCGCCGAATGTGAGAAGGCTGCCGACGAACTCGCCGCCCACGGCCTGTCGACCACGATTGCCGACGCGCGCTTCATGAAGCCGCTCGACACTGACATGATCCTCAAGCTCGCCCGCGATCACGAGATCCTTCTGACCGTCGAAGAAGGTTCGATTGGCGGATTCGGCTCGCATGTGATGCAGCTGCTCGCCGACAACGGCATGCTCGACGGCGGTCTGCGCATGCGTTCGCTGGTGCTGCCCGACATGTTCCAGGATCACGACACGCCGGCAGCGATGTATGCCCAGGCGGGTCTGGACTCCAAGGGGATCGTCAAGAAGGTGTTCGAGACCCTCGGCAAGGATTTCAAGGCCGAGACCGTCAAGCTCGCTTGATCTGTCGTTGAACGCGACATCGCGTTTGCAATTGCGAAGAGAATACGACGAGGCAATTCGGCAGGAACCGCCGGATTGCCTCGTTCTCGTCTGAATTGGCTCGTCAATGTCGGCGCGGCTCACCATGAGACGGGGACTTCATGAATATCTATCTCGCAGGCCCCGACGTGTTCCTGCCCAATGCCGCCGAGATCGGCCGGCAGAAGGTCGCGCTCTGCAAGCGCTACGGCGCGCACGGGTTCTTCCCGCTCGATAACGCCATCGACATCAATGCCGGCGACGCCTCGCGCCAGATCTTCCACGGCAACGAAGCGATGATGAACCACTGCGACATTATCATCGCCAATCTCACGCCGTTCCGCGGTCCCAGCGCCGATGCCGGCACGGTGTTCGAGCTCGGTTACATGGCCGGGCACGGCAAGCTCTGCTTCGGCTATTGCAACGACCCTGCGCTCTATCTCGACCGCGTCCGCCGTATGACGGAGATCACCGATCAGGATGGCCATCTGGTCGATGCGAACGGGCTCACCGTCGAAAATTTCGGCCTCGCCGACAATCTGATGATGGTCCACGCGCTCGATCTCTATGGCGCGTCCATGATCGTCCCCCGTGAAGCACCCGATGATCTCTGGCAGGATCTGACGAGCTTCGAAGCCTGTTTGAAACTTGCTGCATCGTACTGACCATGACGAAATCTCAGAACACTGCTGCCGCGCCGCGCAAACGCGCCGATACGCTTCTCGTCGACCGCGGAATTTTCGAAAGCCGCGCGCGTGCGCAAGCCGCCATCGAAGCGGGGCTTGTGAAGGCCAACGGCAAAGCGGTCGCCAAAGCGTCAGAACCGCTGCTGCTCGACGCCGCGATCGAGGCTGAACCGGCGCATCCCTGGGTCTCGCGCGGCGGCGTCAAGCTGGCCGGCGCGCTCGATCTATATCCGATCGAGATCGAGGACCACGTCTGCCTCGACGTCGGCGCCTCCACCGGCGGTTTTACAGAAGTGCTGCTCGCCAACGGCGCCAGCATGGTGTTCTCCATCGATGTCGGGCACAGCCAGCTTCATCCATCGCTGCACGGCCATCCGAAAATCATCTCGATGGAAGAAACGGATATCCGCAGCTATGAAAACAAGCGCCTGCCGGCGCGTCCAGACGTCGTGGTAATCGATGTCAGCTTCATTTCGCTCAAGGCGGTGCTGCCTGTCGCGCTGTCACTCGCGGCGGCGCCGATGAGCCTGCTGGCGCTGATCAAGCCGCAATTTGAGGCCGACCGGAAGCAATCCAAGCGCGGCATCATCAAGAACGCTGCCGTGCATCAGGCCATCTGCGACGACATCACCGATTTTGCCAGGACGCTCGGCTGCACCGATATCGAGGTCTTCCCGTCGTCGATCACCGGCGGTGACGGCAATATCGAGTTCTTCATGGGTGCCCGGCGTGGCTGAACACCTGACCATCGATGATGTCGGCCAGCGCGGCGACGGCGTCAGCCTCACAGGCGGCGTGCCGCTGTTCGTGCCCTACACGCTGGCGCATGAGATCGTCGAGACGGAACGCGACGACGAACATCCGGAGCGTAGACGATTGCTGCAGATCGACACCGCCAGCCCGGAACGGATCAACCCGTTCTGCACCTACTTCACGCGCTGCGGCGGCTGCGCCATCCAGCACTGGCAGCCCGATCCCTATCAGGCCTGGAAGCGCCAGATCGTGATCGACACGCTGGCACAAGCGAAGATCACCTGCCCGGTCGATCCGATCGTTGATGCTCATGGCGCCGGCCGCCGCCGCGTAACGTTGCATGCCCGGCGTGGCAGTGATGGCGAGCTGCGTGTCGGCTTTGCCGCATCCGCGAGCCACGCGATCATCGCCATTGACGCGTGCCCGATCCTGGATCCTGCACTGGATGGCGCGCTCGATGCCGCGCGCGCGCTGGCCGAGGTGTTGAAGCCGGTCAGCAAGCCGCTAGACATTCAGGTGACAGCGGCCAGTAACGGACTCGATATCGACGTCCGCGGCACCGGGCCATTGCCGACCGCGATCATCACAGCGCTGTCGCGCATTGCTGAGGCGCACAAACTGGCACGTCTCACACGACATGGCGAACTCGTGCTGATGCGCGTGCCGCCTGTGGTCACAATGGGTAACGCGCAGGTTACGTTGCCGCCGGGCTCATTTCTGCAAGCCACCGCGGCCGGTGAAGAGACATTGGCGGCGCTTGTGCTCCAGCTGTGCAAGGGCGCGAAAAACATCGCCGATCTGTTCTGCGGTATCGGTCCCTTTGCGCTGCGGTTGGCCACCAAGTCGAAGATTACAGCTTTCGATAGCGATGCAGGCGCCATCACCTCGCTGCAGCAGGCCATCAAGGACACCAAGGGCCTGAAGCCGATCAAGGCGGAGATGCGCGACCTGTTTCGCCGTCCACTGGTGCCGCAGGAATTGCGCGACTTCGACGCTGTCGTGTTCGATCCGCCGCGCCAGGGCGCGCAGGCACAGGTCGAACGGCTCGCGGCAAGCAAGATCCCCGTCGTCGTCGCCGTGTCGTGCAACGTCCAGACCTTCGCACGCGATGCAAAGATCCTGATCGATGGCGGCTACAAGCTCGACAGCGTCACACCCGTGGACCAGTTCCGGCATACGCCCCATATCGAATTGGTGGCCCGCTTCAAACGCTAGTTGTCTTTTCACGGTGCTTGCGCTGGAGTGCACTCACGCTGCCGCACAAGTGCAGCATGGAGGCGACGTGACACCCATCGATCCCAACATTCTGCCGGCTGGAATTCGCTCGCGTTTTGTCGAGGACATCAACGGTTTGCGCGTGCATGTACTGGAGGCCGGCTTCGAAACCAAAGGCCGGCCCTGCATCCTGCTGGTGCACGGATTTCCCGAGCTGGCCTTTAGCTGGCGCAAGGTCATGCCGCAGCTCGCCGCGGCCGGCTATCACGTGATTGCGCCGGACCAACGCGGCTATGGCCGCACCACCGGCTGGAGCGCAGACTATGATGGCGATCTGCGTCCCTTCAATCTGCTCAACCTCGTGCGCGATGCGGTCGGCCTCGTCGCCGCCTTCGGCTATCGCCATGTCGATGCGGTGGTCGGACATGACTATGGCAGCTCGGTCGCAGCCTGGTGCGCGCTGGTGCGGCCGGATGTATTCCGATCCGTTGCCCTGATGAGCGCGCCCTTTGCCGGACCTCCATCGCTGCCTTTCGGCACCGCCGATCAGCCGGCACCGCCAAAGACCGATGATCCCGTGCATCGCGACCTCGCGGCATTGCCGCGGCCGCGCATCCACTATCAGTGGTATTACGCCACACGCGATGCCAACGCTCATATGCAACATGCGCCACAAGGCGTACATGATTTCCTGCGCGCCTATTATCATCACAAGAGTGCGGACTGGCCGGGCAATACGCCCACTCCATTGCAAGGCTGGACCGCGAGTGAGCTGGCGAAGCTGCCGACCTATTATGTGATGGACCGCGACCAGACCATGGCCGAGACCGTGGCCGCAGAGATGCCGACGCCTGAACAGATCGCATCATGCAAATGGCTGCCGGACAATGAACTGGCCTTCTATGCCGGCGAATATGCGCGCACGGGCTTCCAGGGTGGATTGCAGTGGTATCGCTGCAATACGACGGGCGCGTTCAGTGCAGATTACGAGACGTTTGCCGGGCGCACCATCGACGTCCCTTCAGCTTTCATCTCGGGCAAGCAGGACTGGGGCATCTATCAGCGCCCCGGTGCCATCGAGACGATGCAAAACAGCGCCTGCACGAATATGCGCGCGATGCACCTGATCGACGGCGCAGGCCATTGGGTGCAGCAGGAACAACCACAAGAGGTCAGCCGCTTGCTGCTCAAGTTCCTGAAAGACAACGGTCCGCGCTCATAGTCCCTGCGATCAGGTCAGCCCAGCATCAGCCGACTGGCCTCCTCCATGCTGACATCGCGCTCACCCAGCAGATGCGCGACGATCTGTTTCTGCGTTTCGCTTTCGATCACAGCAAACGGATCGGGCGTCATCAGGCGATGATCGATCACGAGGCGCGACAGCAGCAGGCGCCGCGCGTCGCCACGTCGTTCGTGGATGCGGTGCGCTTCCCATGTCATCGCGATGGCGCTGGCCACATGATATAGTGAACTCGTTGCGCGGCGGGCATCGCCTTCGTTATCCGACCGTGCGGCAACCTCACGCGCGAAGCCGATGGCACGGTCGGCGAGGCCACGCAGCCGATCGCGCCATGCCTGCGGTACGCTCGGAGAATCGTCCAGCCGCGCATGCAAGTCGGCAGCAAGCGCAGCCTCGGCACCGTGCCGGCCCACCGCACGCGTCAGCGCGTCGAGCGCGACGATATTGCCGGTGCCTTCCCAGATCGAGCCGAGATGCGCATCGCGCAGCAGCCGCGCGGTGGCGAATTCCTCAATGTAACCGACACCGCCGCGCATCTCCATCGCATCCCCGCAGACCTTGCGCGCGTCACGCGTCGCACGGAATTTCAGCGTCGGCGTCAGGATCCGCAGCAGCGCTGCAGCATCCTGACTGCCGGCTTCGGCACGGTCCAGCGCATCCGCGGTGAGGAAGCTCATCGACAACGCCTGCTCGGTCGCCACCATGATCTTCATCAACTGCCGCCGCGCCAGCGGCATGTCGATGATGCGCTGGCCGAACACGACACGGCCGCGCGCGACTGCCATCGCATCGTGCCAGGCGCGGCGCATCAGCGAGGTCGACTTCACGCCATTCGACAGGCGCGACGAATTCACCATCTCGGCCATCTGCACGAAGCCGCGATCGAGCTTGCCGACGGCATAAGCGATAGCGCCCTCGAGCTTGATCTCACCTGATGCCATCGACCGCGTGCCGAGCTTGTCCTTCAGGCGCACGATCCGGTAGTGATTGGGCGTGCCGTCATCGAGCGTCCGCGGCATCAGGAACAGGCCGACACCCTTGGTGCCGCCGACCGCGCCTTCCGGCCGCGCCAGCAGCATCACGACTTTCGCATCGGCATTGGAGCAGAACCACTTCTCGCCATACAGCCGCCAGTGATCGCCCTCCTGCACGGCAGATGTCGTCAGTTTACCGACGTCGGAGCCGCCTTCCTTCTCGGTCATGAACTGACCACCCTGGGTCAGCTTGCTCATGTCGGTCTGCGTCAGCCTGTCGAGATATTTGGCCTTCAGCGCATCGTCGCCGTAGTTCGACAGCAATTTCGCTGCGCCATCGGTGACATTGATCGGGCAACCCATGCCGAATTCGGCCTGATTGAAGAGGAACGTAAAGGCGTGCTTGGCTGTCACCGGATAGGTCGAGGGCCAGCCCATGATCCCCTTGCGATGCGACAAAGCGTGAATGCCAAACTCACCGAAAGCTGCGTTCTCAAGCTCGCGATAGGCCGGGTGATATTCGACCCACTGCACGTCCTGGCCGAACTTGTCGCGCTGGTGAAGCACGGGTCCATGCTTGTCGGCCATCCGCCCGGCTTCATCGAGCGGCCCACCGACAAGACCGCCCAGCCGATCGAGATGCGGCTCGATATGGTTGAACAGATCCTCCGGCAGATGAATACGCAGCAAATCGGTCAGTGCCGGATCGGCCCGGTAGAAATTCATGCCGGACGTGTCGGGTGCGATCAGATTGGCGGCAATCTGGGCGTGGGCGTTCATGACGGCCTCTTGTGTTTGGCAGTTGCGTTTCCATCTTCATCATGCGCCTGCCGCGCCAGCGAATAAAGTGCCCCAGCCGGAGATTTGATCCATGGAAATTCCGCATTACGAAACCGCTTTGATCGTCGGCGTCGGTGAGGGCATCAGCGCATCGCTGGCGAGGCTGCTGTCCAAACAGGGCATCCGCGTCGCACTCGCCGCCCGCAATCCCGGCAAGCTGGATGCGCTGTGCCAGGAGACCGGCGCCAAGGCCTTTGCCTGCGACGCGACCCAGGCCGGAGATGTCGCCAAGCTGTTTGCAGATGTCGAACGCCAGATCGGCGCGCCCGATATCGTCGTCTACAACGCCAGCCAACGCGCCCGTGGGCCTTTCATCGAGCTCGCACCTCCCGATGTTGCACAATCCATCGCCGTTAGCGCCTTCGGCGGATTTCTGGTCGCGCAACAGGCATTGCAGCGCATGTTGCCCAACAAGCACGGCGCCATCCTGTTCACTGGTGCCTCCGCGAGTATCAAAGGCTTCGCACAATCGGCACCCTTCGCCATGGGCAAGTTCGCGTTGCGCGGAATGGCGCAGTCGTTGGCCCGCGAGTTTGCACCGCAAGGGATCCACATCGCCCACTTTGTCATCGATGGCGGCATTCGCAGTTCAGTCCGCGTTGAGCCAGCGGACAGGCCGGACTCGATGCTCGACCCCGATGCCATCGCCATGAATTACTGGAACGTGCTACAGCAGCCGCGCAGTGCCTGGAGTTCGGAGCTCGAAATCCGTCCATGGGTCGAAAAATTCTGACGCGATAGCGGGGGCGAGACACATGAGTGAAGCCGTACAGGTCATCAACACCGGCACCGGTGAGCTGCTGTGCGAGATCCGCGAGCGCGTTGCCGTCATCACCCTGAACCGACCGGAAGCGCGCAACTCGCTGTCGGATCATCTCACGCCCGCATTGCGCACAATGATCCGCACCTGCGGCGAAAATCCTGATGTCGGTGCGCTACTGATTACCGGCGCCGGCACGGCCTTCTGCTCCGGCGGTGACGTGAAGGGCATGGGCGCGCATCGCAAGCAGGCGGTGCTGGAGATGTCGTTCGACGAGCGCGTCACTGACCTGCAGGAGCGTCAACGCCTGCTGACCGGTGCATTGGTCGCCGTGCGCAAGCCGACCATCGCCGCGCTGCCCGGCCCCGCTGCCGGCGCCGGCCTTGCCATCGCCATGGCCTGCGATATCCGCATCGCTGCGCAATCGGCTTTCGTCTCGACTGGCTATCTGCGCGTCGGTCTCAGCGGCGATTACGGAATCGCCTGGCTGCTGACGCGCCTCGTCGGCACGGCCCGCGCGCGCGAGCTGATGTTCACAGCCAACAAAGTCGAGGCAAGCCGCGCCGAAGCCATCGGGCTGTTCAACCGCGTGGTGCCTGACGACAGGCTGCAGGACGAAGCCTTCGCCATGGCCCGTGGCATGGCCCAGGGACCGACGCTGGCGCTGCGCTACATGAAGGACAATCTCGACGAAGCGCTCGCATTCGATTTCACCACGGCGCGGGATCACGAGGCGGAACGCCTGATCCGCACGACCATGACGGCAGATCACCGCGAGGCGGTGCAAGCCTTCATCGAGAAGCGTAAGCCGAACTTCAAAGGCAACTGATGCGCATCTAAACCTTCGACTTCACTAAAGCCGGCGTCTTGGCAAAATCGACAAAGGCCCGCAATGCCGCCGGCAGTTGTCGGCGGCTGGGATAATACATGAAGAAGCCGGGATAGGCCGGACACCAGTCGGCGAGGACCCGCACCAGCTTGCGCTTGGCGATCAACTCCTCGACCTGCCCTTCGAACACGTAAGCCAGTCCGGCTCCGTCCAGCGCGGCGTCCACCATCAGATCCTGATCGTTCAGTGTGAGCGCGCCCGCGACATCGATCTCGACCTCGATGCCGCCGCGCTCGAATTCCCAACGATAGAGCGCGCCACCCCAGAAGCGATAGCGGATGCACGGCAGATCTTTCAGCTCATGCGGCGTCTGCGGCAGCTTGTGCTGCTTGAGGAAGCCGGGTGACGCAACGACCGCCGATCGCTGCCGCGGGCCGATCGGCACCGCGATCATGTCCGCCGCAACGGTTTCGCCGAAGCGGATGCCCGCATCGAAACCGGCAGAGACCATGTCGACAAGACCGTCATTCACGGCAATCTCGACATTGATCTCCGGATAGGCTTTCAGGAATCGCGTGACGATCGGCAGCAGCACGAGTTGTGCGGATTGCCGGGCGGCATTGAAGCGCAACGTCCCCGCCGGCTTGCCGCGAAAATGATTGAGGTCCTCCAGCGCATCATTGATGTCCTGGAATGCCGGACTGACCCGCGCGAACAACCGCTCACCCGCCTCCGTCAGCGCGACACTGCGGGTGGTGCGATTGACCAGCCGGACATCAAGACGCTCCTCGATGCCGCGCAAGGCGTGGCTCAGCGCGGAGGCGGACACGCCAAGTTCAACGGCGGCATTGCGAAAGCTGCGATGCCGGGCAATCGCCAGAAAGGTCGCGAGGTCAGCCGGGCCGATCAAGCTCATTATTGAATCTAGCTCATGAACACATGGAATAAATAGAGGATTATTTCAGTTCTGGCGAGCCGCTAAGTGTTGCCCATCAGCCCTGCACTAACGCGGGGCCAACACAGGAGAGACCACCATGCGCGTCTGGTTCATCACAGGAGCATCCCGCGGTTTCGGCGCCCTCATCGCTGCGGAAGCTTTGGCTCAGGGCGATGCCGTCGTTGCAACGGCCCGCGATCCCAATGCTGTCACCGCACGTCTCGGCACCCATGAGCGCCTGCTGGCCACACGGCTCGATGTCACCAGCGAGACCGAGGCCCACGAGGCCGCAGGTCAGGCTGTGAAGAAATTCGGCCGCATCGATGCGCTGGTCAACAATGCCGGTTATGGCCTGCTCGGCGCGATCGAGGAAGCCAGTGCCAAGGAAGTCGAACGTCTCTATGCCACCAACGTATTCGGACTGCTCGGCGTCACCCGTGCCGTGCTGCCGCATATGCGCCGGCAGGGCTCGGGTCATGTCATGAACATTTCATCCGTCGGCGGATATGCAGGCTTTCCGGGTTGGGGCGTCTATGGTTCGACCAAGTTCGCGGTCGAAGGCATCAGTGAAGCGCTGGCCGCCGAAGTCGCGCCGCTGGGCATCCATGTGACGGTGGTCGAGCCCGGCTTCTTCCGCACCGACTTTCTGGACGATAACTCGCTGGTGCGCACCGCGCTGGAGATCGGCGACTATCACGCCACCGTCGGCAAGACTCGCGGCCACGCCGCCGACGTCAACCATGCGCAACCCGGCGATCCCAGCAAGCTGGCAAAGGCCTTCATGCAGCTTGCAGCTGCCAAGACTCCTCCGATCCGTCTGCCGCTCGGCAGCGACACGGTTGCGCGGATCGAGAGCAAGCATGCTTTTGTCGAAAAGGAACTGGCTACGTGGCGCGATGTCGCCACATCGACAGACTTCGCGAAAGGAACGGCATAGGCGCTGTCTTCAGGACACGCAGATGCGACGAAGCAATCCTGAGCTAGAGAGGGATTGAATTGCTTCGTCGCATCATACCTTGCCTGACAGTGGCGAGCGTTGCCGCGCTTAGGCAAGTATCGGCTGCAGGGATTGCGCTGCGAGGCGCCAGACCGCGCATAGGTTTGCGGTTGGCACCGTATCGATCTGCTTTACGAAGCGCACCTGCTTCCAATCGCCCGGCGTCGGCGCGAATGTGAAGCCGGCCTTGCGGGCCAGTGCGAGCATTGCCTCGTTTGAGCGCAATGTATCTCCGAAGAGCTGGTCGGCTCCGAGCGCAGCAGCACGGCATTCCAAATTGGACATGAGTGCCAGGCCGATACCCTGCCCTTGCATGGAATCAGCTACGGACAGGCCCAGTTCGAAACGAGACGTCGCTTCATCAAACGCGTAGCGGGCCTCGCCGACAATGGTCTCCGAGCCATCGCGCGAGACCGTCGCGACGACCGAGAAACTGTCGGCCTCACCGACATGGATGAATTTGTCGAGCTGCCCCGCCGGCAATTCGCTGGCGGCGCCCATCAGGCGATTGTAGCGCGACCGCACAGACAGGCCGCGGAAATAGGCCTGCAACGCGTCCGCATCGTGAAGCTCGACAAACCGAACTGTCACCGCAGCGCCGCTGCGTGACAACACCACATCGGAATACTGACCAAGGTCATCGAGGTTGAGATGTTGCATGACAGTTCCTCCCGGACGATCGGACCGTCCTTACGCGCGCCAGAACGGCTTGCTGGCCTCAGCCATCACGTCGCCCACCGAAAGGCCGGCGTCGTGGATGTCACGCTCGCTCCAATGCGCCAGTTCGCGGCGTTGGTGGGCGCGCTCTCGCCAGACGTGGAACGTCTCGGCGATCGTCGCCACACTGAGTGGAGCATGATGATTTGTCATCGATTCGTGGGTGCAAGTAGACATTTTGCTCTCCTGAAGCTAAATTTACTTAGGAAATATCGGCTTCATTCTCACATTGCACAAACGACATTGTGCACCGCGTCACATGAGACAAACTCATGGATGGGACGAAGGGTGAATCGCCAGGGGAGAGAGCACGGATGAGCACCCGGTTGCCGTCACTCAACGGGCTGCGCGCCTTCGAAGCCGCCGCACGCCATCTGAGCTTCACCAATGCGGCAAGCGAGCTGAACGTCACGCAGACGGCGATCAGCCATCAGATCAAGCGGCTGGAAGAAGAGCTTGGTCTCAAGCTGTTCATTCGGCAGAACCGCGCGCTCGCACTCACCCCGCAGGGACACGACTATCTGCCCGGCGTACGCGCGGCCTTCAACGATCTGCGTCTTGCCACAGACCGGCTCAAGCGCCGCGATAACGACCACGTGCTGACGGTGAGCACGCTCGCATCGATGGCATCGAAATGGCTCCTGCCGCGCATCTCAGCGTTCCAGAGAGCCCATCCCGATATCGATGTGCGCATCACCACGTCGACAAGCATGGTCGATTTCAAGAGCGGCGATGTCGATGCCGCGATCCGTTACGGTCGCGGCCAATGGCCTGGCCTCCGCGCCGACTGGCTGACGGCGGATGATCTGTTTCCGGTCTGCAGCCCGGCGCTTCGCACCGGAAAGAAGGCGCTGCTGAAGCCGCAGGATCTCGCGGACTATACGCTGCTGCATTCGAGCGGCGGCTATGACGATGATTGGCGACTCTGGCTCACCGCAGCTGGATTGCCGGCCGATATTTCGAAACAGCCGGGCCTGACCTTCGACATGATTTTCATGACCCTGCAGGCTGCGATCGACGGCCTCGGCGTCGCCATCGGCCGCACCACCTATGTGGAGGGCGATCTCGCCAAGGGCCGGCTGGTGGTGCCCTTCGACATGCGCATGCCCGCCGATGCCGGCTTCTATCTGGTGTCGCCCGAGGCCTCTTCGGACTCGCGAAAACTCAAGGCTTTTCGCGACTGGCTGCTCTCCCAGGTCCCGCCGGAACGTGACCGTCCTGGCCGCTGATCGGCATTGTCGACATCACGTGTTCGCGAGCAGATCGCCATCCGAAACATGCTAGAAGTCTGGCCTGTTTCGAAATGGAGCTTGCGATGAATCGGACGACACTGGCTGCGGTTTTCACCCTTCTGGCGCTGACGCCTGCGCTCGCACAGCAGGCGTCCACACCGCCGGCAGCACCGCCGCCGCCCGACTTCTCAAAGGTCGAGATCAAAACCACCGACCTCGGTGACGGCGTCTATATGCTCGAAGGCCAGGGTGGCAACATGACGCTGGCCACGGCCAAATCGGGCGCCATCCTCGTCGACAGCCAGTTTGCCCCGCTGCATGACAAGATCAAGGCGGCCATCGCCGCGGTGACACCGCAGCCGGTCAAGTATCTCGTCAACACGCATTTCCACGGCGACCATACCGGCGGCAACGAGGCCTTTGCCAACGAAGGCGCGACCATCGTTGCCAACGTCAAGGTCAGAACCCGCCTGAAAAAAGGCACCACGAATTTCCTGACCGGCGCACAGAATCCGCCCGCGCCGAAGGCGGCGCTGCCAACCAACACCTACACGCATCAGCTCAAGCTCAGCCTGCGCGGCCGCATCGCCGAACTGCGCCATCCCGACAACGCGCATACCGATGGCGACACCTATGTCTACTTCAAGAGCGCCAATGTCATTGCGACCGGTGATACATTCACCAATGGCCGCTATCCCAATATCGACGTTCTCAACGGCGGCAATATCAAGGGCATAATTGCAGCGACCGACGCCTATCTGAAACTGGCGAACGACACCACCAAGATCGTTCCCGGCCACGGTCCGCTGGCGAACAAGGCTGCGCTGGTCGACTATCGCACCATGCTGGTGACGGCGCGCGATCGCATGGCCAAGCTGATCAAGGAGGGCAAGACGGAAGACGAGGTTCTGGCGGCTAAGCCATTTGCCGATCTCGACGCCAAATGGGCACCGAACGAGACCGCCAGCAAGAATTTCATTCGCGCTGTCTATGGGTCACTGGCGAAGAAGCCGTGGATCAGGCCCTGGTCAAAACCTTGGGGGAAGAAGTCATGAGAGATCTCATTCCCCTCGCCGAGAAGATTGCCATTGAGCTGATCGCGCGCAAGCAGACCATCGGCATAGCTGAATCCTCGACCGGCGGTTTGATTTCCGCTGCACTGCTCGCAGTGCCCGGTGCCTCCGCCTATTTCATCGGCGGCGGCGTGATCTATACGCGCGATGCACGGCGCGTATTGATGGATATTTCCGATGACGTGTTTCGGATACCGGGCATGCGCTCGTCTTCAGAGCCCTACGCACAACTGCTGGCGACGCAGATCCGCACCCGCCTCGGCTGTGACTGGGGCCTGTCGGAAACCGGCGCCACCGGCCCCTCCGGCAATCGTTATGGCGACGCCGCAGGCCATAGCTGCATGGCCGTCGCCGGCCCGCGAAACGAGGTCATGACGCTGGAGACCGGCAGCAACGACCGCTCCGGCAACATGCACAGTTTCGCGCAGACGGCGCTGACGTTCCTGCTGAAGAATTTGGCGGGGTAAGAAGGCGTCAGGCCGGCAGTGCCGCTGCCGCCTGCTCCGCCAGAATACACCGCACCACGCGATTGTCGGCGAGTTCGACATTCGGCGGCGCCGCCTCGACGCAACGCGGCTGGGCGAATTTGCAGCGCGGCGCGAAGGAGCAATTCACCGGCGGCTTGTCGAGCGACGGCGGCGTACCCGGAATCGTCTCCAGACGCGCCCCGCGCTTGGCGCCGTGCACGGTGGAGGCCAGCAGCCCCTGCGGATAGGGATGCACGGCCGAGCGTACGATCTGGCTTAGCGTGCCCTGCTCGACGATCTGGCCGGCATACATCACGGCCACGCGATCGCAGATTTCGATGGCCACGCCGATATCGTGCGTGACGAAGATGATCGACATGCCGAATTCGCGCTGCAGCTCGCGCAGCAGCAGCAGGATCTGGATCTGCACGGTGGCATCGAGCGCAGTGGTCGGCTCGTCCGCGAGCAGGATCTTCGGCTTGCAGGCCAGCGCCAGCGCGATCATTGCGCGCTGCCGCATGCCACCGGACATCTCGTGCGGATAGGCATCGAGGCGACGCTTGGCCGACGGAATGCGCACGACTTCGAGCATTTCGAGCGCGCGCTTCACGCCCTCGGCCTGGCTCTTCCCCTCGTGCCGCATCACACTTTCGGCAATCTGCTGGCCGATCGTATAGACCGGATCCAGCGCCAGCGCCGGCTCCTGGAAGATCATCGACACCGTCTGGCCGCGAAATGCCGAGAGTTCGTCATCGTTGAGTGCCAGCACGTCCTTGCCGAGCACATTGACCGTGCCAGTGATCTGCGTGCGCTTCTTCGGCAGCAGCCGCATCAGCGCGCGCAAGGTGACGCTCTTGCCCGAACCGGACTCGCCGAGCAGGCCGAGAACCTCGCCTTCGCCGAGCGTGAGGTTGAGATCGTTCACCGCATAGACGGTCCGTTCGCCGCCGAACCGGACGTTGAGATTGCGAACCTCGATGAGATTACTCATGCCAACTCCGGGCACTGTTTGTGGAAGTCCGTGGCGCGCTGGAACGCCGCACCGATGGTCAGCAACGTCGCTTCATCGAACGGGCGACCGATCAGCTGCATGCCCACCGGAAGTTTCGACTTGGTGAAACCCGCCGGAATCGAGAGACCGGGCAGACCGAGATAATTGATCGGGCGCGTGAAGCGCGTCAGGCGCTGGATCATCGCTTCAGCACCCGAGCTGTTGCCGACATCGGTCTCGGCAATGGTCGGAGCCGCGCCAGGCGAGACCGGAGCGAGCACCGCATCAGTGCCGGTCACCGCAGCAAGATAGGCCGCAAGTGCCGGACCGCGCCAGCGCAGCGCCTCGATATAGGAGACGCCGGTGATCGCGAGACCGTTCTGCAGCCGCATCAGCACCTGCACGCCATAATCCTGCGGGCGCTCGATCATCCAGCGCTTGTGCATCGCCGCGGCTTCCGTCGCGAGCACGAACTGACAGGCCGCCGTGAGTTGACCCTGATTGGGCAGATCGACTTCGACGATCTTGATGCCTTCATCCTTCAGCGTCGCGATGGTGTTCTGCAGGATCGCAGCGGTATCGGCATCGAGATCGTCGACATAGAACGCCTTGGGAATGCCGACCGTCATGCCTTTGGCGGACGCACGCGTCGCCGCCATGTAGTCCGGCACAGGGCGCGTGCTGGTGGTTGGATCGAGCGGATCGGCACCAGCCATCAGACCGGTCAGCAGCGCGCAATCCTCGACAGTGCGCGCCAGCGGGCCAACCGTATCAAGCGATTGCGACAGCGGCATCGCGCCGGCGCGGCTGACGAGACCCACCGTCGTCTTCAAACCGGAGACGCCGCAGAAATGTGCCGGCAGACGGATCGAGCCGCCGGTGTCGGAGCCGAGCGCCGCAAATGTGAGACGCGCTGCGACGGCCGAGCCCGAACCCGACGACGAACCACCCGTGACGTGATCGACATGCCAGGGATTGTGCACGGCGCCGTAATGCACGTTATGGCCAAGCGGGCCGTAGGCGAACTCGACCATCTGCAACGAACCGAGCCGCACGGTACCAGCGTCTTTCAGGCGCTGCAGCGATGTCGCCGTGGTAGTCGCAACCCAGTCGCGGCGGATATGCGAGCCGCAGGTCACGACGTGTCCCTCGTCGTAATACATGTCCTTGTGCGCCAGCGGCACGCCGTGCAGTACGCCGCGGCTTTGCCCCCTAGCGAGCGCGGCATCGGCTGCATCGGCCGCCGTCAGTGCTGCATCGGCCTCGATCGACATGTAGGCGTTGAGGCTCGGCTGAGACTTCACAGCGCGATCGAGGCAGGACTGCGTAGCTTCGCGCGACGAAATTTTCTTCGTGGCGATCGCGTCAGCGACTTCCGTCAGCGACAGCAATGCGGGTTCGGTGACACTCATTTGGCAGCCTTCGTATTCTGAACAGAGAGGAAGGTCGCGGGCTCGAGATCAAACGGCAGGGTCCCGGCGACGGCCGCGAAGCCTTCAAAGGCCGGGCCGATCGAATTAGCGATGCGCTCCGCAACCTCGTCGGACGCGGGAAGCCCGCTGACTTCGGTCAGCGCCTTGATCTGCTTGGCAGTCGGTTTGGTCATGTCAGTGCGCTCCTGCGGCAGGTGCTTTGCTGTGGCCCGAACCCGGGATCGCCATGTAGCAGGCAGCCTGATGGCCGGTCACAGTGATTTCAGTCAGTTTCGGCGTGGCCTCGCCGCACATCGCTTCGGCAAAGGGGCAGCGTGTGTGGAAGCGACAGCCGGACGGTGGATCGATCGGGTTCGGCGGGTCGCCGGTGATCGGCGGCGTTTCCGTGCGCTTGTCGGGATCGGATGACGGCATCGCGGCCAGGAGCGCGCGCGTGTAGGGGTGCGCCGGCCCGTCCCAGACCTCATCCACCGGGCCGAGTTCAACGACCTCGCCGAGGTACATCACCAGCACGCGGTCGGAGATGTAACGCACCACGTTGAGATCGTGGCTGATGAACAGATAGGTCAGGCCGAATTCGCGCTTGAGGTCGACCAGCAGGTTGAGCACCTGTGCCTCGACCGATTTATCGAGCGCCGAGACCGCTTCATCGAGAATGACGAGACGCGGCGACAGCGCCAGCGCACGCGCGATGTTGACGCGCTGCCTCTGGCCGCCGGAGATTTCATGCGGATAGCGATTGGCGAACGTCTCGGGCCGCAGACCGACCTTTCCGAGCAGTTCGCGCGCCAGCAGCCGCGCGGCCTTATCGGCCATGCCGTGCACCTTCGGTCCGAAGGCGATCGATTCTTCGATGGTCAGACGCGGGTTGAGCGAGGCATAGCTGTCCTGGAACACCATCTGCATGCCGCGGCGCAGCTCGCGTAACGAGAGCTCGCGCCCGACAGTGCGGCCGTCATAGATGATATCGCCGGAATTGCGCGGCATTAGATGCATCAGCAACCGCGCCGTCGTCGATTTGCCGCAGCCGGACTCGCCGACGATGCCAACGGTTTCACCCTTGGCGATGGCGAACGACACATCGTCCACCGCGCGCACGGTCTTGCTCGGCGCGAACAGCCCGCCGCGCACGGGGAAATGCTTGGTCAGGCTGACCACCTGCAACAACGGCTGCGCAACACCGCCGATGTCTTCCAGCGGCTCCAGCTTGTCGATTTCTTCTACAATATCACTCATGCCATCAGTTCCGGATGTCCATGGCACTGCGCATGCCGTCGCTCAGCAGGTTGAAACAGATCGACACGGCGAAGATCATCGCGCCGGGGAGTGCTGCTACCCATGGATTGACGTAGATCGCGGTGCGCAGCGTGTTCAGCATCAGACCCCATTCCGGCTCCGGCGGCTTGGTGCCGAGGCCGAGGAACGACAGGCCGGCAGCGAGGATCATCGACACCGAGATCAGCCCTGTCGCGTAAACGAAGATCGAACCCAGCACGTTGCCGAGCATGTGCACCCGCATGATGGTGAAGGCGTTCGCGCCGGAGGCACGCGCGGCTTCCACATAATCCATGTTGCGCACGCCGGTCGTGACGCTTTCAGCGACACGCGTGATCTGCGGCACGAAGACGATGGTCAGCGACACGATCGAATTGACGATGCCGGCACCCAGCGCACCGGAAATCGCAATGGCCAGCAGCACCGACGGGAACGCGTAGAACACGTCGACGGTGCGCATGATCGCGGTATTGAGCTTCCCGCCGACATAGCCGGCCACAACGCCAAGCCCCGTCCCGATGAAGAAGGCCAGGATCACCGGCAGGATACCGATCAGCAGCGACAGTCGCCCGCCATAAATCAGGCGCGCCAGCATGTCGCGGCCGAGTTCGTCGGTGCCGAGCGGATAGTTGGGTGTGCCGATGAAACGCAGACGGCGGATCATCGAGCCCTGATAGGGATCTGCGAGATGCAGATAGGGCGCAAAGATCGCCGCAAGGAAGATCAGCAGCAGAATGAACGCGCAGGCCATGCTGACCTTGTCGCGCACGATACGGCGGCCCACCGTGGCCCAATAGCCGCGAGCCTTGGTGGCAGGCGCCGCCTGCAGTGCAGTGTCCGTCATCGCGGTCATGAGAGGATATCCAGCATGGTCAGCTCCGCTTGATGCGCGGATCGATCGACGCCTGCGCGATATCGACCAGAAGATTGAGGAACACGAAGAACAGCGCCAGCACCAGGATCGTGCCCTGCAGCAGCGGCAGGTCGCGCTGGAAGATGGCGGAGTTCAAAAGAAGCCCCGAACCAGGCCAGGAGAACACGGTCTCGATCAGGATCGAGCCGCCGAGCATGTAGCCGAGCTGCAGGCCCATCACAGCAAGCGCCGTGGGTGCCGCATTCTTGATGACGTGACGGAACACCTTGGTTTCCTGCAAGCCCTTGGCACGCAGCGCCTCGACGAAATCCTGCGACAGGATATCGCCGGTCAGCGCGCGCACCGTGCGGGTCACGATGCCCATCGGAATGACCGAGGTCGTGATCGCCGGCAGCACGAGATATTTGATGTGCTCCCAGTCCCAGGCCCATGAACCCGAACCGCCCGGCCCTGCGCCAACAGCAGGTAGCCAGTTCAGCTGCACCGAGAAGATGATGACCAGCACCATACCGAGCCAATAATGCGGCACGGAGACGCCGGCGATGGCGATCGAGGTCGCAACCTTGTCGATCCAGGTATCGCGGAAATAGCCGGCGATCAGCCCGAAAAACAAACCGAGCGTGAAACCGATGGCGGCCGCGGCGATGGCCAGCGTCACGGTATTGCCGACGGCTTTCATCACCTCCGCCAGAACAGGACGTCCGGTGGCGATGGAGCTGCCGAGATCGCCGTGTAGCGCGCGCCACAGCCAAAGGCCGAACTGAACAGGTAGCGGGCGATCGAAGCCGTAAGCGACGCGGAGTTGCTGCGCCAGCTCCTGCGATGCGTCAGCCGGAAGAATGGCAACGAGAGGATCGCCGGGCGTGATGTGCACCAGCAGGAAACACACCAGCGCCACGCTGAGGACGATAGGAATCACATAGACGACGCGTCGCGCGATGTAGACGAACACTGATCACCTTCGATTCAGAAACTCTGCCTCCTCGTTCGTCATGCCCGGGCTCGACCCGGGCATCCACGTCTTTGCAGCGAAGAAGGCGTGGATGGCCGGGTCAAGCCCGGCCATGACGTGGAGAGGTTCGTGCGAATATCGGCTGCACAATGTGCGGCCGATATTCACTTGTTGCTTACGGCGTGATCGACACCGGCGAGAAGTCGACGAACCAGCTCTTCGGCTGCACGAAGCCCTTGATCTTCGGGCTCAGCGCACGCGGACCGACGTCGTGGGCCACGTAGAGGAAGGCTGCGTCGTCGACCGAAGCAGCATGAAGCTCGGCGAGCGCCGCGTCACGTGCCGTCGCGTCGAAGGTGGTGCGTGCCTTGGTCACGAGTTCATCGAACTTTGGATTGTTGATGAAGCCCCAATTGTTCGAGACCGGCGGCGCCATCGACGACTGCAGGAAGCGAACCAGTGCGAAGAACGGATCCATCGCCGCATAGGTGACGTTGGTGGCGTTGGAGCCGTTCGCCGAGGGATCCTTGACGCCGCGGCGCCAGTTGGTGAACAGCGTGTTCCATTCGATGACGTCGAGCTTGACGTCGAAGTAGCACTCCGCCAGCGCCTGCTGCAGATATTCGTTCATCGGCAGCGGCAGCATCTGGCCGGAGCCGGACGCCGAGGTCTGGGTCTTCACTTCGAGCTTCTTGGTAGGACCGTAACCGGCTTCCTTCATCAGCGCTTGTGCAGCCTTCAGGTCATACTTGATCTCGAAACTCGGCTTGCCGCGCCAGGGGTGCCCCGGCTCGAAAGTGCCGCTTGCCGGCACCATCAGGCCAGCGAGCAAACCATCCTTCAGGCCTTCACGATCGATGCAGAGATTGGCGGCCTTGCGGACGCGGATGTCGTTCCACGGCGAGCCTTCGGCACGGGAGAACTGCCACGGCCAGACATGCGGCTGCTCGTTCTTCTCGATCTTGAAGCCACGCGCGGTGATTTCCTTGACCGCGTCGGGCGCCGGCGCTTCGACCCAATCCACCTGACCGGACAGCAGCGCAGCGGTGCGTGCGTTGGCTTCCGGCATCGGCAGCAACACCATCTTGTCGGTCTTCGGAACGCGGTCCTTGTTCCAGTAGGCGTCGTTCTTCACCAGTTCGAGACGCTCGCGCGGCGTGAACTTTGACATCTTCCACGGGCCGGTGCCGGAGGCCTCGCGCGCAAAGGCCGCCCATGCGGCCTGCGACTTGGCCTTGGCGTCGGCGCCTTCAGCCTTGTCGAACAGCGCCTGCCACTTGGTGGGGCTCGCCATGAAGAGGTTGGTGAGATTGATCGGCAGGAAGGAGTCCGGCTCCTTGGTGGTCAGTTCGACGGTCATGTCGTCGATCTTCTTCGCGGACACCAGGGTCGGCATGCGCGAGGCGGTCACACCGACCTGGCTGGCGTCGAACTGGACTGCATCTTGTTTGAGCACCTTGTCCACATTCCAGACCACGGCATCCGCATTGAAGGCCGAACCGTCGTGGAAAGTGACGCCGGGACGCAGTTTGAAGGTCCACTTCTTCTTGTCGGCGTCGTCCACTGCCCACTCAGTGGCGAGCGCCGGGATAACAACACTCGCTTTGGTCGCGGACGACAGATCCCAGCCGGTCAGGCCGTCATACATCGTATTGCCGGTGAAACGATTGCCTTCGAAGCCCTGATCGGGCTGCCCAAGCGTGCGCGGAATATCGGCAGCGGTCATGCCGATGCGCAGCACCGTCTCGGCGCGCGCCACCTGTGGCAAGGTCAGGGCCGTAGCGAGCGTCAGCAAGGTGATTGCTGCCGCGAGACGGCTCTTTGTCGGCTTTTCGATACGCATCGTAATCAGTCCCTCTTGGCTTTGGATGACACGTTGGCTTTGGCCAGTGTTGGTTTGTTCTAAACTGGCTAATTCTTATGCAACGCTTGTGCCAAGGCCTGCAACCTTGCAGCGCAATGACTCAAACTGCGGCACTGCAGCACACCAGCACACACCGACCGTTCCGCCTGCCCAATCTGGCATCAGGATTGCACGTATCTGGCAGACAATATCCCACCATACGGAGTCTGGTTTATGCGCGTTCGAAGCTCGTTATTTGTTGCGGCCATCGCCGCGGCCATAGGTGCAGCCGCGCCGGCGCAAGCCGAAACGGTGGTGCGCTATGGCATCTCGATGGCGGACGTGCCGCTGACCACAGGCCAGCCTGATCGCGGCGCCGGAGGCTACCAGTTCACCGGCTACACGATCTACGATCCGCTCGTCGCCTGGGAAATGGATGTCGCCGATCGTCCCGGCAAACTCATTCCCGGCCTCGCCACCGAATGGAAGGTCGACGACACCGACAAGACCAAGTGGCGCTTCATCTTGCGCAAGGGTGTCAAGTTTCACGACGGCAGCGACTTCAACGCCGATGCGGTGATCTGGAATCTCGACAAGGTGCTGAACGAGAAGGCGCCGCAATTCGACAAGCGCCAGAGCGCGCAGGTAAAGACCCGCCTGCCTTCCGTCGCCAGCTACGCCAAGATCGATGACGGCACCGTCGAGATCACCACCAAGAGCGTCGACAGCTTCTTCCCCTATCAGATGCTGTGGTTCCTGGTCTCCAGCCCGGCTCAATATGAGAAGGTCGGCAAGGACTGGGACAAGTTCGCGTCGCAGCCCTCAGGCACCGGCCCGTTCAAGCTGACCAAGCTCGTTCCGCGCGAGCTCGCCGAGCTCAGCAAGAATCCGGATTATTGGGACAAGAAGCGCATTCCGAAAGCCGACAAGCTCGTGCTCGTCCCGATGCCGGAAGCCCTCACCCGCACCAACGCGCTGCTCGCCGGTCAGGTCGATCTGATCGAGACCCCTGCTCCCGACGCTGTGCCGCAGCTCAAGGGCGCCGGTATGAAGATCGTCGACAACGTCACGCCGCATGTCTGGAATTATCATCTCAGCGTGCTGCCGGGATCGCCCTGGACCGACGTCCGCCTGCGCAAGGCACTCAACCTCGCCATCGATCGCGATGCCGTCGTTGCGCTGATGAACGGTCTCGCCAAGCCCGCCATCGGCCAGGTCGACCCATCGAGCCCATGGTTCGGCAAGCCGACGTTCAAGATTAAGTATGATCTTGCCGAAGCCAAGAAGCTAGTGAAGGAAGCCGGCTACGGTCCGGACAAGCCGCTGAAGGCGACCTTCATCATCGCCAATGGCGGCACCGGCCAGATGCTGTCGCTGCCGATCAACGAATTCCTGCAGCAGAGCTTCAAGGAAATCGGCGTTGAGGTCGAGTTCAAGGTCGTCGAACTCGAGGTGCTCTACACCGCATGGCGCAAGGGTGCGGCCGACGACAGCATGAAGGGCATCACGTCCAACAACATCGCTTACGTAACCTCGGATCCCTTGTACGCTATCGTGCGCTTCTTCCACTCCGGCCAGATCGCACCGGTCGGCGTGAACTGGGGCGGCTACAAGAACCCGAAGGTCGATGCGCTGATCGACGAAGCCAAGAACACCTTCGATCCGAAGAAGCAGGACGAGTTGCTGGCCGAAGCCCATGCGCAGATCGTCGACGACGCCGTGCTGGTCTGGGTCGTTCACGACACCAACCCGCATGCGCTGTCGCCGAAGGTGAAGAAGTTCGTACAGGCGCAGCACTGGTTCCAGGACCTGACCACGATCGGTCTGGACTGATAGCGGCGGCCCATCAACCTTAACGCCGTCATGCCCGGCCTTGTGCCGGGCATCCACGTCTTAGCCTCAAGCAAGGAGACGTGGATGGCCTGGATATCTAGCGAAGCCGCGCTTCGCGCTCTGCCCGGCCATGACAGCGGAGATTGAGCTACCGCAGCCTGACCATCACGCCCTCGTTTCCTGCTAATTCCAGCGCGCCCGAGACATTCTCGCCATGGCGATCCAGTCCAGTCGCCAGCAATATTTCGCCGGCCCCGACATGCAATGACGCGGGCCCGCCACTCAGATTGAGGGCGATCAGAACCGTCTGCCCGTCATAGACGCGCCGATAGGCCAGCACATCGCCCGCAGCGTCTACAGGCTCATAGCCGCCGAACACCAGTTCTGGCATGTGCTTGCGCAACTCGATCAGCTTCACATAGAGGCTGAGGATCGAATGGGGATCGGCCGCGAGAGCAGCCGCATTCTGATGGTGGTAGTCCGTGTCCAGCGGCAGCCAGGGCTCGCCGGTCGTGAAACCCGCATGCTCGGTGGCACCCCATTGCATCGGCGTGCGGCATCCGTCGCGGCCGAGACCAATCCCAGGCACGTTCTTTTCGAACGGATCCTGAACCTGATCCGGCGCAATAGGCACCTGCTTCATGCCGATCTCGTCGCCATAATATAGCGTCGGCGTCCCACGCAGCGTCAGCAACAACATCGCGGCGACGCGCGCCTGAGCCATGCCAACCCGGCTGGCGACGCGCGGCCGGTCGTGATTGCCGAGCACCCAGTTCGGCCAAGCGCCGAGCGGCAGCGCGGCTTCGTAGCGCGCGATCAATTCGCCGATGGCGAAAGCATTCCACGGCGCGGAGAGCAGCGCGAAGTTGAACGGCAGATGAGCGCCCGACAGGTCACTGCCGTAATAGGCGACCAGCCGATCGAAGGGCAGATAGATCTCGCCGATCAGCACGCGATCGTCGAATTCATCGACAACGCGGCGCATTTCGGCGACCACATCCAGCGTCTCCGGCCGATCGGTCGAGTAGAGCGGCAGGAAAGCCTCGTGTGGCGGGCGCCCGGCCGTGAAATTCGGATTTGTCGGGTTGTCGCGAAACTCCTCGTCCTTGATCAGATGCCAGATCACGTCGACGCGGAAGCCGTCGACGCCGCGTCGCATCCAGAACCGCATCACCTCATAGATGGCGTTGCGAACAGCAGGATTGCGCCAATTCAGGTCCGGCTGTTTGTCGAGAAAGGCGTGATAGTAATATTGCCCTGTGGCCTCGTCATACTGCCAGGAGCTGCCGCCGAATTCGGACATCCAGTTGGTCGGCGCGCTGCCGTCCGGCTTCGGATCGTGCCAGATATACCAATCGCGTTTGGGATTATCGCGTGACGACCGGCTTTCGACAAACCACGGATGCTGATCCGAGGTGTGGTTCGGCACCAGATCGAGAATAATCTTCAGACCATGACCGTGAGCCGCAGCCACCAGCGCGTCGAAATCGGCCGATGTACCGAAGATCGGATCGACGCCGATATAGTCTGATATGTCATAGCCGAAGTCTGCCATCGGAGACGGGAAGATCGGCGACAGCCAGATCGCGTCGATGCCGAGCCGCCGCAGATAAGGAAGCCGGCCGACGATGCCCGCGAGATCGCCGATACCGTCTCCATTGGAGTCCTGAAACGATCGCGGATAGATCTGATAGATGGTGCCGGCCTGCCACCAGACTGTCGCTGCAGTTGCCATGGTCCTGTCACTCAATGTTCTGAGGCTTCCATCACGCACGAAAAAACGGCCCTTCCGAGGAAGGGCCGCTCTCGTTCGGCGCAATATTAGTAGCGTTCGATGACAGTACGACGTTCGACGCCGCCATCGTAATAGCCACGGTCACGATCACGGCTGCGCTTGATGATCACGGTCTCGTTGCGGTCACGGCGATCGCGGTAGTAACCGCGGTCATAATCGTCGCGATAGCGGTCGCGGCCGACGGCGCCGACCGTAACGCCTCCCGGACCGACGCCGACGCCGATGTCCTGGGCCTTTGCTGGAATTGCGCTGCTGATGCCCGCCGCAGCAACGGCGATGATGGCAAGATGCTTAATCATGACGTGCTCCTCGTGTGTGAACCATGAGGGAGCAATCCCGCGCTGCAGGGTTAGTTCCGAGACGATAACAAAACGATCATGCGTAACGCGCGCAAAGACCCGGAACCAATCGAGGTTTTGCCGACCGCGAGCTAGCCGGGCGGTATAATTGCGTTGCTGGGCATTGGCCGGTCGGTGATCTGCTGCCCGAACAGACTGCCGACCAGCTCCACCATCACCCGTGCCGTTCGCCCGCGCTCGTCCAGAAAGGGGTTGAGCTCGACGACATCCAGCGAGCACATCAGCCCGGAATCATGCAGCAGCTCCATGATCAGATGCGCCTCGCGATAGGTGGCGCCGCCGGGCACCATGGTGCCAACGCCGGGCGCTGCCGCGGGATCGAGGAAGTCCACATCGAAGGACACATGCAACACGCCGTTGCGCGCCTTGACCCGCTCGATGACGCGGCGGATCAGGACGCCAACACCGAACTCGTCAATCTGCCGCATGTCTGCGATGGCCACCTTGCGCGCGTGCACCAGCTCTTTCTCGAGCTTATCGATGGAGCGGATGCCGAACAGGTCGAGATTATCGGGCGTGATCGATGCGCGCGGCTCAGCGCCGAGTAGTCCATCCAGACCGGACTCGCCGCACAGAAAGGCCGCGGACATGCCGTGCATGTTGCCGGTGATGGTCGTGTGCGGCGTATTGTAATCGGCATGCGCGTCGAGCCACAGCACGAACAGTTCGCGCCCCTGCTCGTGCCAGTGCCGCGCCACGCCATTGACCGATCCCATGGACAGGCTGTGATCACCGCCCACGAAGATCGGCAGCGCGCCCGATTTGGCAAGCGTGTAGGCGCGCGCACTCAGCGCCTGGATCCAGCTCTGGATCGCACGGTAATGCTTGGCATTCTCCGGCGGCGTGTCGGTCGACAGAGGCACAGACGGCGGCATGAGGTCACCGTGGTCTTCCACCTCGAAGCCAAGCTCTTCCAGCAGCGCCCCCAGGCCTGCCGTCCGCATGGCCGCCGGCCCCATCAAAGTCCCGCGCTGCGAGGCCCCGACTTCGACTGGCGCGCCCAGCAATGCGATGCGTTTGTGATGGGAGACGTCGGTCATAAGCAAAACTCCGGGCTAGCGACCCTCGCAGGCCAAGATATATTCCGAAACAGCCTGTTTGCATTGCAACGGAAATGCGGCGGCGCAGTTATCCCGCGCATTTTCATCACCAGACAGTGGGGCAATCGTGACGCACAGAGTAGTCGAAGAAGGTCTCCCCTATCCCTTTGGCGCGCATTGGGACGGAAAGGGCACAAACTTCGCGCTCTTCTCGGCCAACGCCACCAAGGTCGAGGTCTGCCTGTTCGACGGCGACAAGGAAACGCGAATCGAGCTGCCGGAATATACCGACGAGGTGTTTCACGGCTACATCCCCGACGTCGGCCCCGGCACTTTCTATGGCTATCGCGTCCATGGCCCCTATGAGCCGGAAAAGGGCCATCGCTTCAATCCGAACAAGCTGCTGCTCGATCCCTATGCCCGTGCCCATGCCGGGCAGCTCGAATGGAATCCAGCCGTGTTCGGCTACAAGATGGAGAGCGGCGACGACACCACCTTCGACGAACGCGACTCCGCCCCGTTCATGCCGAAATGCGTGATTGTCGACCGCGACTTCGACTGGGCCGGCGAGGCCGGCCGGCAGCCGGTGCCGTGGGACCAGACCATCATCTACGAGACCCACGTCAAGGGCTTCACCAAGCTGAATCCCGACGTGCCCGAGAAGCTGCGCGGCACCTATGCCGGCTTCGGCAGCAAGCCTGTGGTGGATTATCTCTGCGGCCTCGGCATCACCTCGGTCGAGCTGCTTCCGATCCATACTTTCATCAATGACGACTATCTGCTGAACAAGAAGCTGGTGAATTACTGGGGCTACAATTCCATCGGCTTCTTCGCACCCGATCCGCGCTACGCCTCAGACGTGCCGAACTCCCTGCGCGAGTTCAAGGAGATGGTATCAACGCTGCATGCCGGCGGGCTCGAGGTCATCCTCGACGTGGTCTATAACCACACCGCTGAAGGCAACGAGCTTGGCCCGACCCTGTCGTTCAAGGGCATCGACAATGCCAGCTATTACCGGCTGATGCCGGACAAGCCGCGCTATTACATCAACGACACCGGCACCGGCAACACGGTCAATTTGTCCAATGCCCGCGTCATCCAGATGGTGGCGGACAGCCTGCGCTACTGGGTGCGGGAGATGCATATCGACGGCTTCCGCTTCGATCTCGGCACCATCCTGGCGCGCGAAGTCTACGGTTTCACCGAACAGAGCGGCTTCCTGAAAGCCGTCGATCAGGACCCATTGCTGACGACAGTGAAGTTGATCGCCGAACCCTGGGACATCGGCCCCGGTGGTTATCAGGTCGGCGGTTTCCCACCCGGCTGGGCGGAATGGAACGACAAGTTCCGCGATACTGCGCGCGACTTCTGGCGCGGCAAAGCGCCAGTCTCGGCTCTGGCACCGCGTCTCGTCGCGTCTGCGGACATGTTCAACCATCAGGGTCGCCGCGCCTGGGCCAGCATTAATTTCGTCACCGCTCACGACGGCTTCACGCTGAACGATTGGGCGAGCTACAACGAGAAACACAACGAGGCCAATGGCGAGAATAACAAGGACGGCTCCTCCAACAACGCCTCATGGAATTGCGGCGTCGAGGGCCCGACCGACGACAAGGCCATCATCGCCCTGCGCGAACGCCAGAAGCGCAATATGCTGGCGACGCTGCTATTCTCTCAGGGTACGCCGATGTTGCTCGGCGGCGACGAATTCGGCCGCACGCAGAACGGCAACAACAATGCCTATTGCCAGGACAGCGAGATTTCCTGGTTCGACTGGAGCCTGACGACCGAGGGCAAGGACCTGCTCGGTTTCACCAAGCGGCTCATCAAACTACTTGGCGGCTGCTCGGTCCTGCGTCGCAGCCGCTTCCTGACCGGCGAACACGATCCCGACCTCGATGTTCGCGACGTGACATGGATCAACGCCAATGGCGGCCCGATGGAAGACGCACATTGGAAAGACGGCAACATGAAATGCTTCGGCATGCTGCTGGACGGCCGTGCGCAGAAGACCGGCATTCACAAGCCGGCGGAGGATCAGACCATGCTGATGATCCTGAACGGCTTCGAAGGACTGGTCGATTTCACGATGCCCGAGGCGTTTGGCGGACAGGCATGGGAACTTCTGGTGGATACCAACATTCCCGATACGAAGGGCGGCGAGGATTTCCCGTTCGGCCATATGTATCAGGTAACTGCCCGCTCGCTGCTGCTGTTGTCCCTGAAGAAATAGCTTATGGCGCAGCGGGGCTGGTGCGGCCTCGCTGCCCACATTTTCTGCACATTCCTGTCACTGAACCTCGGAACGATGTTTGGTGACTACACTTGTCTGGCAACGATGAATTACGGATTTGCCGAGCTAGTGGAGACGTAAAAGTGAAGATTCGCGCGGGCTACGACATCGCTTTCCAGTGTTTGCAGGAAACACCCATGATCCTGATGCTTAGCATCCATCCTTCGCGCGCGAAGGATCTGCAGAGCCCACATCGCATCCAGTTTTCCCACGACGTACAGGCGCATGACTATCTAGACATGTTCGGCAATACCTGCACGCGCATCGTCGCACCGCCCGGACTGATCGAGATCAAGAATGATTTTCTCATCTCCGATAGCGGACTGCCGGATGCGGCTCCGCCATCAGGGCCGTTGCAGGCGGTTGGCGAACTGCCTGACGATGTCATGGTCTTCCTGCTCGGCAGCCGTTATTGCGACACGCAGAAGCTGTCCGATCTGGCCTGGTCGCTGTTCGGCCATATCGAGGATGGCGCAGCGCGCGTCCAGGCCATTGTCGATTACGTGCATCAGCGCATCGAGTTCGGCTATCACCACGCCCGCAACGATCGTACGGCCTTTGAAGGTCATGAAGAGCGTATCGGCGTGTGCCGCGACTTCGCCCATCTGGCCGTCACGCTGTGCCGCTGCATGAACATTCCGGCGCGCTATTGCACCGGCTATCTCGGCGATATCGGCGTGCCCATCGATCCCGCGCCGATGGATTTCAGCGCCTGGTTCGAAGTCTATCTCGGAAACAAATGGTACACGTTCGATGCGCGTCACAATCATCCGCGCATCGGGCGCATCGTGATGGCCCGCGGTCGCGACGCTGCTGACGTAGCGATCTCCACCAATTTCGGCCCGACGCCGCTGGTGCGTTTTATCGTGGTCACGGAAGAGGTTTTTAGCGAAGCCACCCCCGCCATCGCGCCGATGTCGATGGTGGCCTGATCGTTGTTTCGAGCCAATCGTTGATTTCAAAGCCATCCGTGTCCGCGGGTGGCTTTGTCGTTTCAGGTCCTGACAGGACTGATCTTCCACGTCAGCGCCATCAAGCCCGCGGTCATGGCGCCTGCGATCACTGAGGCGATTGGCAGCACCAGTGCCAGCGCCGCCGTCGCAGCCCAGCCGATCGACGAGAAGGCTTCGGCGAAGGTCGCAATGCGCGATGACGTCTGACGTCGCCTGAACTGGCTGCGCCGTGCCTGCACCCTGAACCAGAGCTGGATGGCTGTCGCCGATCCCGCGGCCACGACGGTCGCCAGCGCTGTCACTGCCGCCAGCCGCGGCGAGACCAGCGCGAGACCCACGACCATTGGCGTGAACACGACAGCGATGATGACCAGCACGACTTCGACCTTGGCCGTGATGATCGTGTTTGCCGGAAGCGGTGCGGTCGTCACCAGATCCGCGGCGTCCTCACCGGAGATGGTCAACCAGGCCAGGCCGCCGGCGAGCTGACCCGCGGCCATCACGATCACTGGCGCCAGCACGATGAAGGCACCCGCGCCCTCGCCGAAACTGCGCCACAGCATCAGGGCTGGCGGTAACAGATACAGCAGCTGCATCAGAGTTTGCGAGACCAGCCACGGATCGCGCCACAACAGGATAAACTCCTTGCGGCGCAAGGCGTTACGTCGAGAGCCCGGTCGAAACCGTCTTGCGACTTTCTTGCGTCGAACTTGCGCCAATGGCACGGCACTGGCCACGTAGTTGCTGAAGCGCGGCGAGAAGATTGCCATGGCGCTTCCCAGCAGGATCAACCCGGCCGCCAGCAGCGGCACCAGTGCTGCGATATCGCCAAGCATCGCGCGCGCGGGCCACCACACCACGCTGTCTGCCTCCGGCGCAAACGCGGCTGCGGCATCGGAGGTCAGTACGGCAAAACGCGACAGCGTGCCGTAAGAGAGAATCGCCGCAACCTGCAATGCGATGACGAAACCTGCGCCCGTCACAGCTGAAATAATCTGCGCGACCAGTCGTGTCTTTGCAGGACCGCAGAGCTGAAACAATCCGACGGTGATGGCGATGGCGCATGCCGATGCAGAAAGGCCCATGGCAATGACGACGGCATAGGCGGAAAACCAACGCGCACCGCCGCCGATCACCAGCACGTTGACGAAAGGCGTCGCCAGCAACAGCGCCATCAGGGTCACCGTCAATGCGATGGCTGCGATGCGGACGGAGAACAGGTTGGTGAGCGGCGCCGGTGACGACATGATGAGATCGAGATCGGCACGCGCGTAGAATACGCGGGTGACGGACTCAATCGCCTGTGACAAAACGAGCGCCCAGGCGAGGAAGATACTGGCGGTGATGACAATCGCCGTCGATTGATCGAGCGGCGTCTGCACATCTGCGAAACGGCCGACCACCGCATAAGCCGGCAAATGCAGGAAGATCACGAAGACAATCAGCAGAAGCGAAACGCTGCGCGGACGCCAGCGACGGCCCGCCGTGAGCATGCCCAGCATCTCTCGCCACGCCAGCCGGACTTCATGGCCGGCAAACCACATCACGCTGGCGGATGGCGTCATGCGGCAACCGGCGCGCCGTCCACCAGCGCCACGAACATGTCTTCGAGGCTGGTGTCGCCCTGTCCGTTCTGCTGACGCAATTCGGCAAGCGTACCTTCGGCGATCAGCCTGCCTGCGGCGATCACACCGATCCGGTCAGCCATGCGCTCGGCGACTTCGAGAATATGCGTGGTCATGATCACTGTGCAGCCGGAGCGCACGCGATCCTGCAACAGGCCCTTGACGTGACGCGCCGACACGGCATCGAGCCCGGTCAAAGGTTCGTCGAGAATGATCAGCCGAGGCCCATGCACCAGCGCACCAGCCAGCGCCACCTTCTGGCGCATGCCCTTGGAGAAGCCTTCGCATCGCTCATGCAGATGTGGACCAAGACCTAGCGATGCCAACAATTCATGCGACGTGCGCTCTGCCGTTTCAGCATCGCAGCCCCATAGACCGGCAACGAATTCGAGATATTCGAGCGGCGTCAGCTTGTCATAGATCATCGGCTCGTCGGAGACCCAGGCCATGATCTGTTTCGCTGCAACGGGATCGGCGAGCGCGTCGATACCAAGTATCGACACCGATCCGGCATCGGGACGCAGCAATCCCGCGACCATGCGCAATGTCGTCGTCTTGCCGGCTCCGTTGGCACCCAGCAGCGCATAGAACTCGCCAGCACGAACCGTGAGATCGAGTCCGTCGACAGCTGGCCGATCGAAACGTTTCGTTAACCCTCGCAATTCGAGGGCAGCGTGTGTTGCGGACATGACAGACGATCTGCGCGTTAAGTTGCGTAGCAACATGGAGGGAAGTTGTTTCAGGGCAGTGAATCCGATGACGTAACTACGCCACCTCACGCGCCTGGTGGTATCTATGTGCACATCGGGATTGATGACCCCATCAATCCTCCCGCTCACGCATGTGCGTTTGTGATCTTTATGCCGGCAATTTAACTAGATCTGGCGGGAACAATACAACCCTGAATAGATTTACGCTGACCTGTAAAGATTGATCTCCGGAGATTCGCGATGACACGGCTAGCTGCCTTGAAGGTCCCTGCTGTAGCCGAGTTCGATGCGCCGTATTTTCTGACCTGTCCCGGCATCGGAAAGGTTACGACCGACTACAAGAAAAACCAGAACATCTTTTGTCAGGGTGAGACGGCAGATTCTGTTTGCTACATCCTGAGCGGACGTATCAAGCTCACGGTCCTGTCCGAACAAGGCAAGGAAGCTGTCGTCGGCCTGCTCGAACCCGGACAGTTCCTGGGTGAGGGTTGCCTGAATGGTCATCCGCTGCGCACCGTCACAACGACGGCGATGGAAGACTGCACGATTGTTACCATCAACAAGTCGGTGATGCTCGCCCATCTGCGCGACGAGCCGGCTTTCGCAGAATTCTTCGTCGCCTATCTTCTGTCGCGCAACAACCGCATCGAAGAAGACTTGATCGATCAGTTGTTCAATTCAAGCGAGAAGCGCCTCGCGCGCCTGTTGCTGATCCTCGCTCACTATGGCGAGGGAGGCGCCAGCCATCCCATCGATATCGACATCAGTCAGGAAATGCTGGCGGAGATGATCGGCACCACGCGGTCGCGCGTCAGCTTCTTCATGAACAAGTTTCGCAAGCTCGGCTTCGTCAGCTATGACGGACATATTCAGGTCCACAGGTCGCTGCTCGATGCGGCGTTTAACGAGAAGCCACATTTGCAACGTGGCATGTAGCGATGCGTGCGTAACCAGACAATCATGCTCCGCACTGGCGCGACGGCATCCGGGGGACCGGCAGATGGCAAGCATCCTGATCGTCGACGATGACAAGGTCATTCAGATCTTCACCAAATTGATGCTTGAGCGCGAAGGCCACCGCGTCACCTGCGCGAGCGACGGTCCGCGCGCGCGCCACATTCTCCGCAACGCCGATTTCGATCTGCTCATCATCGATATCTTCATGCCCGGGATGAACGGGCTGGAGACGATGAAGCTGGCGCATCGGTGCCGCCCGGAGATCCCGATCATCGTCATGTCAGGTCACGCGGCCTCACCGGCAGGCGTGTCCGCGCCCGATTTTCTCGCGATGTCCACCGAGCTCGGCGCCGTCTGTCGCCTCCAGAAGCCCCTCAAATCGGCGGTTCTTCTCTCGCACGTGGACCGATGCCTTGCGCCGGGGAATGGCTCGTCTCGGCTCCACTAGTATCCTCGCACATTCGATCACGACTGATGCTGGCATCGCCCGAAGCCAAATCTGCTGCGGCATAATGGAATCATGATACCAGGATACCTACACATCAGAGGTAATTAAGGGCTCCTTCACTCGGCTTCCCTATTTTCACGTGGAATTTCAGTGCCGCAGCAAAATTGCTTGCCGCGGTCCAAGGGGCATGTCGATGCAAGCACTCAATTCTATTTCAGCACGTATGATTGTCGCCATCACGCTCGTCGCTGCCGGATCGTGCGGTGCGCTCGCAGCCTTCAGCATGTGGCAGCAACAGGCGATCATCGACACAGCCCTTAGTCGCGAAGCGCATGATGACTACGCCAATCTCACGGCAGCCCTGAATGCCGAAACGCGCACGCTGCTCGCAGTTGCTGAGTCGATCGCGTCGTCACAGCCGATCAAGGACGCCATCAAGGCGAACGATCGTGCCAGTGCGCTCGCGAATCTGAAGGAGGCCCATCAGCGTATCAAGCCGCGCGGCCTCGAACTGATCACCATTCAAACACCGCCGGCCATCAGCTTCGCCCGCATCCACAATCCCGGCACCTTCGGAGACAACGTTTCCGAGCGCCGCAAGATGGTGGTGCAGGCGATGACCAGCAAGAAGTCGGTCGGCGGCATCGAGCCCGGCCGTGATGCGCTCAACGTCTTTGGCGTAGCACCGGCGATGGATGGTGATACCATTCTCGGCACGATCGATGTCGGCGCTCCGTTCGGCAAGACTTTCGTCGACACCATGAAGTCGCGTTTCGGTGTCGATGTCGGCATTCACCAGATCGACGGCCAGGCCGGCAAGACGCTGGCGTCCACCCTGAAGTCGGCTGCTCCGGGTGTCGATATGCTGCGTCGCGCGCTTGCCGGCGAAGTTGTGACCCAATATGGCGAACTCGACAACAAGCCCGTTGCCACGACCTTCGGCGCAATCAAGAGCTTTTCGGGCGACAACATCGCCGTCTTCGAAATCACCCGTGATACCAGCGGATATCACAGCCTGATGCGATCCTCGCTGAATTGGCTGGCCATCATTTCTGCCTGCGTGCTGCTGCTCGCCGGTGCCATCGCAACCTTCATGGGCCGATCGATGGCGAAGCCGATCCGCGCACTCGAAACTGCGATGCGGACCATTGCGGGCGGTAATCACACGATCGCGGTGCCGGGTGCAGGCCGCAAGGACGAGATCGGCTCGATGGCCGGGGCCGTCGAAATCTTCAAGACCGGGCTGATCGAAACCGAGCAGCTGCGCGCCGCCCAGGAAGAGCAGCGCGAGCGCGCCCAGCTTGATCGCCGCCACACCATGAGTGCTCTCGCCTCGCGCTTCGAGGGCAGCGTTGGTACCGTAGTCACCGCCGTTGGTTCGGCTGCCGGCGAACTCCGCACAACCGCGCAATCGATGGCGGCCACCGCCGAGGAATCGACCCGGCAGACCGCAGCTGTCGCGGCAGCATCCGAGGAGGCCACGCAGAGCGCTCAGGCAGTCGCCGCTGCTATCGAGGAGCTCAATGCCTCGATCAGCGAGATCGCACAGCAGGTCAACGAATCTGCCCGCGTCGCCGGCGATGCAGTATCGCAGGCCAACGTCACCAATAGCGAAGTGCAGAGCCTTGCGGAGGCCGCGCAGAAGATCGGCGACGTCGTCAAGCTGATTAGTGAGATCGCTGCGCAGACCAACCTGCTCGCACTCAATGCCACCATCGAAGCGGCCCGCGCAGGTGAAGCCGGCCGCGGCTTCGCCGTCGTCGCTTCCGAAGTGAAGGCACTGGCCACCCAGACGTCGAAGGCAACGGACGAAATCTCGGCACAGGTCGGAGCGATTCAGAGTGCCACGAAGCTCTCGGTGGGTTCGATCCAAAGCATCACCTCGACCATCGGCCGCGTCAGCGAGATCGCAAGCGCCATCGCCGCCGCCGTCGAGGAACAGGGCGCAGCCACGCTCGAAATCGCCCGCAACGTCGCCGAAGCCGCCCGCGGCACCGGCGAGGTCTCGCAAAACATTGCCGGCGTCAATGACGCCGCCCGCGAGACCGGCCTCGCCGCGTCGCGCGTGGTGGAGTCGGCCGCGGACCTGTCACGCAACGGCGATGACCTCCGCACGCAGGTCGATGTGTTCCTCCGCGAAGTGCGGGCGGCGTAATTCTTCCGGCGGCGCGCTTCGGCACGCCGCTCTTCCATTGCGAACAAAGCGGGAATCAGCGAGCGTGATTCGTCACCTCGGATACACGCCTTGCTCGCTCAAGCCTCTTATCTCGACGCCCTCAATCCAGAACAACGCCGTGCCGTCGAGCATGGCGTGTTCCCGCATGGGAACAGCATCACGTCTGCTCCGCTGTTGGTCATCGCCGGTGCCGGTTCCGGCAAGACCAACACCCTCGCCCATCGCGTGGCGCATCTGCTCGTCAACGGCGCCGATCCGCGCCGTATCCTGCTGATGACATTCTCGCGGCGCGCCGCCAGCGAGATGAGCCGCCGCGTCGAGCGCATCGCGCGCAAGGTGATGGGCGACAATGCCGGCGTCATGACCGACGCACTGTCCTGGGCCGGCACCTTTCACGGC
Source organism: Tardiphaga sp. OK246 (assembly GCF_900188215.1). Lineage (NCBI taxonomy): Bacteria > Pseudomonadati > Pseudomonadota > Alphaproteobacteria > Hyphomicrobiales > Nitrobacteraceae > Tardiphaga > Tardiphaga sp. OK246. Next base: position 306,725 of record NZ_FZOX01000004.1, on the reverse strand, counting down.
ATCGGCGCGCGGCTGCTGCGCGACTATGCCGAACAAATTGGACTCGATCCCGGTTTCACCATTCACGACCGCGAGGATTCCGCCGACCTGATGAATCTGGTCCGGCACGAACTCGGCTTCTCCAAAACCGAGACGCGCTTCCCGACAAAAGGCACATGCCTCGCGATCTATTCCCGCTGCGTGAATTCCGAGACCGAACTCGATCAGGTGCTCGGCGCATCCTATCCGTGGTGCGCGGCGTGGTCAGCCGAGCTGCGCGAGCTGTTCGCCAGCTATGTCGAAGCCAAGCAGAAGCAGAACGTGCTCGATTACGACGACCTGCTTCTGTACTGGGCGCAGATGGCGAGCGAACCGCTACTGGCTAGCGATATCGGCGGTCGCTTCGATCACGTGCTCGTGGACGAATATCAGGACACCAATCGCCTGCAATCGGCGATCCTGATGGCTTTGAAGCCCAACGGGGCGGGCCTCACCGTCGTCGGCGACGACGCGCAGTCGATCTATTCGTTTCGCGCCGCCACCGTACGCAACATTCTGGATTTCCCCGGGCAGTTCAGCCCGCCCGCGCAAATCATCACGCTCGACCGCAATTATCGATCCACGCAACCGATCCTAGCAGCGGCCAATGGCGTGATCGATCTTGCGCGCGAGCGCTTCACCAAAAATCTCTGGACCGACCGCGTCTCCTCCGCCAAGCCGCAACTCGTCACCATCCGGGACGAGACCGATCAGGCCCGCGGCATCGTTGCGCGTGTGCTCGACAATCGCGAAGGCGGCATGAAGCTGAAGGAACAGGCCGTGCTGTTCCGGACGTCGTCGCACAGCGGATCACTCGAAGTGGAGCTGACGCGGCGGAACATTCCATTCGTCAAATTCGGCGGCCTGAAATTTCTCGACGCCGCGCATGTGAAGGACATGCTGGCGCTGCTGCGTTTCGTGGAGAACCCACGTGACCGCGTCGCCGGTTTCCGGCTGATGCAATTGCTACCCGGTGTGGGACCAGCTTCCGCACAGCGCGCGCTGGATCACATGATCGCGGCACGCGATCCGATCGACGCCCTCGCTCACGCGCCGGCCCCGCCCCGCGCAGCAGCCGACTGGCGCGGCTTTGTCGAGGTCATCAGCGAGATCAAGTCACGCCGTGCGGGCTGGCCCGCCGAACTGGAACTGGCGCGGCGCTGGTATGAGCCGCATCTCGATCGCATTCACGAAGATTCGCTGACGCGCCGCGCCGATCTGATCCAGCTCGAAGCGATCGCATCAGGCTATCCGTCGCGCGAACGTTTTCTCACCGAACTCACGCTCGATCCGCCGGACGCGACCAGCGATCAGTCCGGCGTGCCGCTGCTCGACGAGGACTACCTGATCCTCTCGACCATCCATTCCGCCAAAGGGCAGGAATGGAAGTCTGTCTATGTGCTGAATGTGGTCGATGGCTGCATGCCGTCGGATTTGGGCACCGGGACATCAGCGGAGATCGAGGAAGAGCGCCGGCTGCTTTATGTGGCGATGACGCGCGCCAAGGACGATCTGCATCTGATGGTACCGCAGCGTTTCTTCACCCACGGCCAGCACGCACAAGGTGACCGCCACGTCTATGCGTCGCGCACCCGCTTCATTCCGGAAGCGCTGCTCGGCCTGTTCGAGCGCACAACCTGGCCGCAAGTGGCCGCCGCTGATCCCGCGCGCGCGGCGGCGCAGGGTGTGCGCATGGATATCAATTCCCGCATGCGTGCGATCTGGCGCTAGAGCTTCTCATCCCACTCCGGCACGCCGCTGAAGCGCGCCACCAGGAAATCGATGAACAGGCGCACCTTCACGGCGAGGTGCCGCGTCGGCGGATAGATCGCATAGAGCGTCAGCGGCGGCGCCTTATAGGCGGAGAGTACACTGCGCAACATCCCCGCACGCAACGCGTCGCCGGCAATGAAGGTGGGCAGCAGCGCGACGCCCCTGCCCTTGATCGCGGCATCGCGCAGTACTTCAGCATTGTTGACGCAGAGCGTCCAGCTCGGCTGGATCCAGTGATCGTTGCCATCCCTGCCGGTCAGCTTCCACTGATTGCCCGTGAGCAGGAAGCCATAGGTGAGCAGCGCGTGGCTGCGCAGATCCTCCGGCAGCTTCGGTGTGCCATGTCGCTTGAGATAGTCCGGCGACGCGCAAACCGCGCGATCGATGGCGACGATTTTTCGCGCGATGAGGCTGGACGATTCCAGATCCGCGATGCGCAAGGTCACGTCGAAGCCGCCCTGCATCGGATCGACCTGATCGTCCGAGAGTACGAGCTGAATTTGCAGCTCCGGACACTGCGCCATGAAATCGGCAATGGCAGGCCCGAGCTGCAGCGTGCCGAACGACATCGGCGCATTGACGCGCAGCAATCCGCGCGGCGTCGACTGCGCCTGCGCCACCGCCTGATCGGCGGCATCGAGATCGGCGAGGATGGTCAGCGCGCGCTCGAAATAGGCCTGACCGTTCTCGGTCGCGCTGGCATGGCGCGTGGTGCGGTTGAGCAATTGCACGCCGAGGTCCTGTTCGAGCTCGCCGACATATTTCGAGATCGCCGAGCGTGACAGCCGCAGCTGCCGCCCTGCTTCGGAGAAGCTGCCGAGTTCGACGACTTTGACGAAGGCGCGCAGGCTGTTGAGCTTATCCATGGGGCATTCCTGACTGTCTCCGATTCATAGACAGTCATGTCACAAATGGCCAGATTGTCTTTGAACGAGGATGACCCAATTATCCCGGCAACGGAAGACGAGACGCCTTCCCAACCAGGAGACAGACCATGTCAGGCATCCACCATGTCACCGCAATCGCCGGTAACGCCTTGCGGAATTTCGATTTTTACACCCGCGCGCTGGGCATGCGCTTCGTCAAGAAGACCGTCAATTTCGACGATCCGGGCACCTACCACTTCTACTACGGCGATGAGACCGGCAAGCCGGGCACCATCCTGACCTTTTTCCCGTGGGAACATGCAGCCCCCAGCCGCGGCGGCGTGGGCCAAACCCAGCAGACCTCGTTCCGGATCCCTGCCCGCTCGCTCGGCTACTGGACGCATCGGTTTATCGAGAAGGGCATTGCGCATGAGGCGCTCGAAAAGCGCTTCGGCGAAGCCGTGCTGCCCTTCACCGATCCGGACGGCATGAGCCTCGCTCTGGTCGGCGTTGCCGGCGCGGAGAACGAGCCCGGCTGGAGCAATGGCGACGTTCCGGCGGAGCACGCGATCCGCGGCTTCCATGGCGTGACGCTTCTGCTGGAGAAGGCCGAGAAGACCAGCGCGATCCTCACCGACGTGTTCGGCTTCAAGGAAACCGCGCGTGAAGGCTCGATCATTCGCCTGAGCACCGACAGCGTCGAAGGCGGCATTGTCGACATCTATGAGGCCGGCGGTTTCCTGCCGGGTCGTCAGGGCCGCGGCTCGGTGCATCACATCGCTTTCCGCGCCGTCGATGACGCCGATCAACAGGTGATGGCCAACAAGCTGGTGAAGACCCACGGCCAGCAGCCGACGGAGCAGAAGGACCGCAACTACTTCCGCTCGGTCTATTTCCGCGAACCCGGCGGCGTGCTGTTCGAGATCGCCACCGACATCCCCGGCTTTGCCGTGGACGAGCCCGTCGAATCCCTCGGCGAGCATCTGAAACTGCCCGCGTTTCTGGAAAAGCATCGCGGCGAGATTGAGCGCGTATTGCCGGTGCTCGACACGGAAAAGGTGGCGTCATGAGCAACAACCTGTCCCACATCCATCGCTTCGCGCCGGGCAACCGGCGCGAGGCAACGCCGCTCCTGCTGCTGCATGGCACCGGCGGTGACGAAAGCGACCTGCTCCCGCTCGGCGAGGTGATTGCGCCGGGCGCAGCACTGCTGTCGCCGCGCGGCCAGGTGCTGGAACACGGCATGCCGCGTTTCTTTCGCCGGCTCGCCGAAGGCATATTCGATGAGGACGACGTGGTCAGACGCGCCAACGAGCTCGCGGACTTCGTCACCGAAGCACGCAAGCGCTACGGGCTCAAAGCACCGATCGCGCTCGGCTATTCCAACGGCGCCAATATCGCCGCGGCGATGATGCTGTTGCGACCCGAGGCGCTGGCCGGCGGCATATTGTTGCGGGCGATGGTGCCGCTACGTGAGGCGCCTGTTGCCGATCTCGCCGGCACGCCAGCGCTGATCGTGTCGGGCCAGTCCGATCCGATCATCCCGCCAAGCAATTCGCAGCGGCTTGCAGTGATGCTGGCAAAAGCGGGTGCCGATGTGCAGCACCGCACGCTTCCGGTTGGCCATCAGCTCTCGCAGGCGGATCTGACGATTGCGAAAGAATGGTTGGGGAATGTTGAAGCAACGAATCAAGCCGCGGCATAACCTCTCCCCGCCTGCGGGGAGAGGTCGAAGGCGAGCGCAGCGGAGCCTTCGGGTGAGGGGGAGTTAGTGGTTTGCGCTTAAGTGTATCATGCGCTCCCCCTCACCCGGCTTTCACGCGCTCCGCGCGCTTCAGCCGACCTCTCCCCGCCAAGCGGGGAGAGGTAAGAAGGCCAATTACAAGTTCGCGCCGCTGAACATTTCGCTGTACCAATCCGCAATCAGCTTCGGATTGATGCGACCATCGACAATGAAGACGCCCTGCGCACCATCGGCGACCCAGGTCTTCACGGCATCGAGATCGGCGAGCGTCCGCACAACCACGCCATCGGCGCCATATCCGCGCGCGATGGCCGCAAAGTCGGTCACCGGGAATTGCGCCATGCCGGCGTTGTAGCCTTCCGGCCCGAAGTGATGCACTTCGGCACTATAGGCGCTGTCGTTATAGATGAAGATGCAGATGCGCTTCTTCAGCCGGACGGCAGTTTCAAGCTCCGCGATCGACATCAGGAAGCCGCCATCACCGACCGCGAGCACTGTCAGCCGCTCCGGCTGCGTCACTGCCGCACCGATCGCGCCGGCAAGGCCGAGGCCGATGGACTGGAACGCGATCGGAATGCACCAGCCTTTATGATCGGGCGCGGAAATATAACGCGTCACCCAGCCGACGAAATGTCCACCGTCGACAACGACGGTGCGATCCTTCGGCAGGATATCGTCCATCGCCTTGCTCAGCGTGCGCGGATCGATGTGGTCGGCAGTGCTGGTGTCGTCATAGGCCAGATTATGGTTGCCCCTGGCGGTCATCACCGCGGCAACCTCTGGCGTGCGCCAGCCGGCCTCGCTGGGCGGCGCCTTATCAAACGCCTGCAACACGGCAGTGGCCACAGCGGAGGCATCGCCTTCGAGTTCGAGATCGACCGGGCGATGCACGCCGATGCGCCCCTTCTCGACATCGATCTGCACGAGCTGGGCATAGTCCGAAATCAGCTTGCCCTTCTTCGTGGTCCACATGTTCAGCGACATGCCGAAGGCGAGGATCATGTCGCTCTGCGCGATCAGCTCAGCCGTCGCCTTCGACGAGAAGCCACCTGCCACACCCAGATTCCATGGATGACCGGAAAACATCCCGTGCGCCTGCAAAGACGTCGCCAGCAACGCGCCGAGTCTGTCGGCCAGTTGAACCAGTAACGGCTGCGCATCGGCCACGACCGCACCATGCCCCGCGAGGATCAGCGGACGTTTCGATGTCCGGATCGTTGCAACAAGTTCTTCCAGCTTCGCAGGATTGACCGTGATACGCGGCATGATCGGCAAATGCTTCTTGCCCATCGTTGCCGTGACCGACATCTCCTGCACATTGATCGGCAGGCTGAGCACGACCGGCTTGCGCTCGCGCAGAGCGACCGAGGCTGCTTTCCAGGTGTAGGCGTAAGCGCTTTGTGCATCTATGATCTGCCGCCATTCGCCGCCGACCGCGTGAACGAGTTCCGACTGATTGAAGGCAAATGCCGACTGCTTGTCGCCAAGCACCACGTCGCCTGCGAGAACGAGCAATGGCGTGTCGCTCTTGGCGGCTTCGCCGATGCCGGTGATCGCATTAGTCAAACCCGGCCCGGCCGTTACGCTGACGATGGTCAGGTCGCGCGTCAGACGCGCCGCCACATCGGCCATGCTTACCGCGCCGCCTTCGTGGCGCGCAGCAACGAATTCGACACCGAATTCGGTGAGGCCGAGCGTCACCTTGAAATTTGCGCCCCCGACGAGACCGAAGCAGCGCTTGGCGCCGATATCGGCGATCGCGCGTGCAACTTCGCGCCAGACGGTCGAATTGGCCGGGGTGTGGTCGAGAACTGCAGCGGATGAGGATGTCATGAGGTCACTTTGCACCGATCGCGATCTCCTCGACATTCAAGGATCGGGCCAAAGTAGTTTAGGTTTAAAGGGATTGCCATATGTCGATCGCGCTGGCCCAATCACGTGATCGGGAGAGCGGAACAGGCGCAAAAATGCCATCTGCGGTCATCGCAGTGGCTCACTTCGCGCAAATACGGCCTTATTTGAGGGCAGATCGACTGACGGCTATGCCCGACCGGCGATCACCATGCTGTGCAGATCGTCGGCCATCTTCGGCGCAGCTGCGTCTTCAAGCGACGATCGCAGGGCCTCGATATCGGCATCCGGCGCAGGGCGCCACCCGCAGGGGCACTGGCCGTCTTGATGGGCAGCAGCAACTTCGCGATAGGTCGAGCCGATCGCGGTGGCCAGAAGGCGCATCACCACATCGGGCGCCAGACGCGAACTGTCCAGCACGCGGCAGAACGTCGTCATGATGGCCTGATTGAGATAGGTCTGTGCCGAATTCTCGTCGGTGATATCGGAGACCTTGACCTGCTGCGGAAGCATGCGCGTATCCTTTGCGACCCCTGCGATTGTCTAGGCCGCGGTCGCGTCATGCTCAACCCGTTTCGGGACCACGGGCCTTAGAAGCCCTCAAGCCTGTCATGTTTTGAATGGATCAAAACAGGATGTGTAGTGCAGGCCCTATCTATTCTGCTGCAGCTTGCGCTTGTCCCGCGCTGACATCGAGATGCATGGTCTCGATACGTCTCACCTTGCTGATCGAACCCATGATCAACGGCACGCGCTGATGGATTGCCGTCGGCGCAAGATCGAGAATACGGGTACGGCCCGTGGTCGCGCCGCCGCCGGCCTGTTCGACGATGAAGGCCATGGGATGCGCTTCATAGACAAGACGCAGCCGGCCATCGGCATAGCCCTTGCGCGCATCGGACGGATAGAGAAACACGCCGCCCCGGATCAGGATGCGATAGGCCTCGGCGACCAAGGCTGCGATCCAGCGCATATTGAAATTCTTGCCGCGCGGGCCATCGACGCCGGCGAGGCACTCTTCGACGAAGTCGCGCACCGGCGCTTCCCAGTGGCGATGGTTGGACGCGTTGATGGCATATTCCGAGCACTCAGCCGGGATCTGCACGCGCTGGCGAATGCGCTTGTAGCTCCCAGCGGCGCGATCGAGCGTGAAGATTTCGACGCCATCACCAAGCGTGAGGACCAGCGATGTCTGCGGACCATAGACCACGAAGCCGGCAGCAATCTGCGCGCTGCCCTTCTGCGTGAACGGCACAGCGTCCTTCGACGTCGGCATGATCGAGAAGATCGTTCCGACGGTCATATTGGTTTCGATATTCGACGATCCGTCGAGCGGATCGTAGGCGATCTCCAGCAGCCCGCCGCCGTCGCGAATATCCGCCGTCTCGGCTTCCTCGGAGGCGAGCGCTGCCCACGACACCGGCTTCAGCGCGGCACGAACGATCTCGTCGGCGCGGACATCGAGATCCTTCTGCACGTCGCCATCGGCATTCTGCGCACCCTGCGCCTCGCCGGTAATTCCGGCCAGCGCACCGCAGCCGATCAGGTCGGAGATTTCGATGGAGGCCTTGGCGAAGGCATCGACCGCAGCAGCCACGGCCAGCTGCAGCGGGTCCTGTCCGGCATAGTCGGCCGTATATCGGGACAGGGGCATGTGGTCGGTCATCGCAATCTCCGCAAAATACTGGGCTTCTTCTGGCACATGGCCGTGTCCGGAAGGCCCGGGAATGGCAGAAATGGGCCATTTTGCCCACAGATATTGACCGGCTGGGCCAAATAAAGGAACTTTCGTAAAAATCAGGCGGCGAAAGTTTTCCTTATATGACGAAGCGCTTCCGCGACATCTCGATCCGCCAGCTGCGTGCACTGGCCGCCGTCGCCGCCAGCGGCAGCATTACGGCGGCAGCTTTGAAGCTGCGCCTGACACAGCCGGCTGTCACCTTGCAACTGCGCAACCTGCAAGGCCTCGCCGGCCTGCCGCTGATCCAGCGCACCGGCGACGGAATGGTCCTGACCGATGCCGGCCGCGAGGTGCTGGCGCTGTCGGAACGGATCGAGGCGGCGATGGCCGCCTGCGCGACATCGCTGGACATGATGGCCGGCAAGACCGGCGGGCGCATCTCCATCGGCGCCGTCAGCACCGCGAAATACTTCGTGCCCTTCGCAATCTCGGCCTTCGCGAAGCTCCATCCTAAGATCGAGATCTTGCTGACGGTCGGCAATCGCGAGGAGACCATCGCAGGTCTGCGTAGCTACGATCTCGATATCGCGATCATGGGCCGGCCGCCGGCCGGGATCGACATGGATGTGAACCTGATCGGCGATCATCCGCATGTGATCATCGCGCCGAGCGATCATCGCCTCGCGGGCAAGGCACGCCTCTCCATGAGCGATCTTGGAGGCGAGACTTTCCTGACGCGCGAGCCCGGCTCGGGCACGCGCGGGTTGATGGAGCAACTGTTCGAGAGCGCAGGCTTGCGCGCCACGATCGGCATGGAGATGGACAGCAACGAGACCATCAAACAGGCCGTGATGGCCGGGCTCGGCATCGCCTTCATCTCCGCGCATACGGTGGCCACCGAACTGGAGCAGCGGCGACTGGTGATGCTGGACGTGATCGGCCTGCCGATCATCCGGCAATGGTTCGTGCTCAACCGCAAGGACAAGGTGCTGCTGCCGCCGGCGCAGGCGATGCGCGCATTCCTCGCCGCACAGGGCGCGCAGTTCCTGCCTGCGACGGAAACCGGCAAATCTGCGCCGGTACGCCGCAAGTCCCGCAGCCGCGCGATGCTATAGCGACAAACCCGGCCTCACCTTGTGGCATCCAGCGAGGGTGATATGGTGTCACCAGCCCGAGCGCCAACACATCCCTTTATCAGTCATCGGAGAATTCAATGCCTGCTGCCTCGGCAGATAGCACTGCGCCCGTCAGCGTCGTGACCGCCCTTTATCTCGGCACCAAGGTGCTTCACACCGAAGCCGAGCGCTCCGGCATCATCAAGGACATGTTGCGCGGTGACGTCAGCCGCAAGGGCTATGTCTTGCTGCAACGGAACCTGCTGGCGGCCTATCAGGCGCTGGAAGCCGGACTTGAGAGCCATCGCGACACGCCTGTGCTCGCCGCACTCGCCCAGTATCGGCTCGATCGCGCATCGGCGATGCAAGCCGATCTCAATGTGCTGTGCGATGGCGATTTCTCCGCTGTGCCGATGCTGCCTGCTGGCGAAGCCTATGCCAGGCGCATCGCGGATGCCGCCAAGGGCGACGGCGAATTGCTGATTGCCCACGCATATACGCGCTATCTCGGCGATCTCTCCGGCGGTCAGATTCTCAAGCGCCTGCTCGCCAAGAAGCCCGGCCTCGCGCCGGAGGAATTGTCGTTCTACGACTTCCCGGCCTATGCCGATCTGGCGGTGCTGAAGTCGGACTATCGCAACGCGCTCGACGAAGCCGGCAAGCGCGCGACAAATCCGCAGGCGATCATCGATGAAGGCTCGGTCGCGTTCCAGCTCAACACGGATCTGTCCTGGGCCGTGCAGGGTGCGATCGAAGCGGAGCAGGTGGCTTCTTAGCCTCCCCCCGCCTGCGGGGAGAGGTCGACTTTCACATGCGAAGCATGTGGAAGACGGATGAGGGGGAGCCAGTGTTTCACTCTCTGGCTCCCCCTCATCCGTCTTGAATGACCTTCGGTCATTCAAGACACCTTCTCCCCGCAAGCGGGGAGAAGGAAATTACTTCCAGCTGACCAGCGGCGGCATCGAGCTCAGAATGTTCTCGACGTTGCCGCCGGTCTGCAGGCCGAACATCGTGCCCTTGTCGTAGAGCAGATTGAACTCGACATAGAGCCCGCGCGTTTCGAGCTGCTGCGCGCGCTCTTCCTCGGTCCAGGCTTCCTGCATCCGTGCACGCACGATGCGCGGATAGACATCGAGGAAGGCGGAGCCGACATCGCGCGTGAACGCGAAGTCCTTCTCGAAATCACCGGTGTTGAGCTGATCGAAGAAGATGCCGCCGACGCCGCGCGCCACGCCGCGATGCGGCAGGAAGAAGTAGTCGTCGGACCAGGCCTTGAACTTCTTGTAGTAAGCGGGGTCATGCGCATCGCAGGCGCCGCGCATCGCATCGTGAAACGTGATCGTATCCGGCGCATCGACCTTGCGCTGCTCCGGCAGCATCGGCGTCAGATCCGCGCCGCCGCCGAACCAGCCCACTGCCGTCGACAGGAAGCGCGTGTTCATGTGCACGGTCGGCACGCGCGGGCTGCGCGGATGCATGATCAGGCTGATGCTGCTGGAGACGTAATCGAGCTGCGATCCGCCGCCCGGCATTTGCCGCGCCATCTCCGGCGACAGCTTGCCGTTCGCGGATGACGTATGGATGCCGATTTTCTCGAACAGCCGGCCGCCCGAGAGGAAGCCGCCGACGCCGCCGCCGATGCCCGTCGCGCGGGTCCACGGCTTGTAGGTGAAGGTGGCCGGCGTGCCCGGGAACAGCGCCTGCGGCGCCTCGCGCTCCAGCGCCTCGATCTCGGCGCAGATACGGTCGCGAAGGGATTCGAACCAGACCTTGGCACGGGTGCGATTCTGTTCGATTTCTGGACTGACGATCGGGGTCATGATGTTCATGGTCTTTTCGCTCATGATGTTCGTACAGTCTATATGCCGCCTGCGGCGCGATGACACCTTGAGATGCGTCAAAACGTGAGGTGAATCGCCCGGTTTTGCGGAATTGCCGCGCCTCGCCAAGAGCGAAGCGGCGGTGTATCAGAGGCGGCAAAATCATGCCTTTCGGCACCAGTTTCCGGAACCCAAGCATTTGACCCAGTCCACGCCCCGCAAGCCGTTCCTCGATGTCCTCGCCGGCCAGCGCCAGGCGGTGCCGCCGCTCTGGATGATGCGACAGGCCGGGCGTTATCTGCCTGAATATCGCGAGGTCCGCGCGCAGGCCGGTGGTTTCCTCGATCTGTGCTTCAATCCGGATTTCGCCACCGAAGTGACGCTGCAGCCGATCCGGCGTTTCGGCTTCGATGCCGCGATCATCTTCTCGGATATTCTGGTGATCCCCTATGCGCTTGGCCGTTCCGTGCGTTTCGAGGTCGGCGAAGGCCCGCGGCTCGATCCGCTGGATACGCCCGAGAAGGTTGCGACGCTTTCGCCCGAAGCGGATTTCACCAGGCTCGAACCGGTGTTCGAAGCGCTGCGCCGCGTGCGCGCGCAGCTCGATCCCAAGATTACGCTGATCGGCTTCTGCGGTGCGCCATGGACCGTTGCGACCTACATGGTCGCTGGCAAGGGCACGCCGGATCAGGCGCCTGCGCGGATGATGGCCTATCGACATCCCGAGGCCTTCGCGAAAATCATCGACACCATCGTCGAGAACTCGATCACTTACTTGCTCAGCCAGCTCAACGCCGGCGCCGATGTGCTGCAGATCTTCGATACCTGGGCCGGCATACTGCCCGCGGCGGAATTCCAGCGCTGGTCGGTGGAGCCGACCAAGCGCATCATCGCCGGCGTGCGCGCCAAGGTGCCGAATGCGAAGATCATCGGCTTCCCGCGCGGCGCCGGCGCGCTGCTGCCGAGTTATGTCGGCGCCACCGGTGTCGATGCGGTGAGTATCGACTGGGCCGCCGAGCCGTCATTCGTGCGCGAGCGGGTGCAGAGCCACGTCGCCGTGCAGGGCAATCTCGATCCGCTGGTACTGATCGCCGGCGGCGCCGCGCTCGATCGCGCTGTCGATGACGTGCTGGCGAATTATGCCAGCGGACGCTTCATCTTCAATCTCGGCCACGGCATCCAGCCGGAAACGCCGATCGCCCATGTGGAGCAGATGGTGAAGCGGGTGCGGGATTATCGCGGATAACACCCCGCGCAACTCGTAGGATGGGTAGAGCCAACGGGTCGCGCAAAGCGCGCCCGATGATAAACTCCGCGAAACCCATCACTTTCCTAGCTTGCAATTGATGGGTTTCGCTTCGGCGCAAACGCGCCTGCGCTCTACCCATCCTACGCATCACTCTCTCGTTCGTCATGGCCGGACTTGTTCCGGCCATCCACGTCTTCTTTTGTTGCCAAGGCGTGGATACCCGGCATGCGCCGGGCATGACGGCGTTGGTTTTGGCGTTCGCGTGTCACGCTAGTTCAGATTCAACTGTCAAACAGCCACTACTCTTCAGACATGCGTCATCGCCCCCATTGTTTGCGGCGCGGGGGCGCCGTCGTCTCTCGCATTCCCTGCCCCTGTGAGAGGGCGTGCGGAACGCCGGGTGCCCGTTGCACCCTTGGGCCTGATGCGAATGCGGTCTTCCGCAGGTTAGTGTGCATCAGGACTTTCGGAGGCGTCGAGCGATTGCCCGGCGTTCCGCATGCGGTGTTTTTTCGGTTGCTTGCACTTTGCCTCGACGAACGCTCCGATCGCGAATTAAAGTCCCAAGGCGATGGGAAGGGAGCCTCAAGCGAATAGGCCGGACACGTTTTGACTTTGGTCGTCCGTCACACTGTCCAGGGGTTTGTCCATCCCAAGGCCGGCCGTCTCCTTGCCAGTGGCAGTGCTGGCGCAGATCCGTCCTGCCCGAAGACAGACGTCCCCCATGAACCGCGTGACGCCGCATCTCCGGCGTCCACCGCATCCCACCCCGCGAACGTGACGATCGCGATCGCCCCTCTCGGTGGGGCAGGACGGAGGGGAATATATACCTGACGAAGATGTTGTCAACGGGAGATAGGAAAAAATGTTTAGGTGCGGCTTGCCGCCCCACACTGTCATTCCCCGGCAAACCAATTGGTTTGCCTGAGGGCGCGAGGAGACGCCGAAGGCGGTGTATCGCGAACCTCAGCCACTCCAATTGGAGTGGCGGGGAATCCCAGCATGTTCAGCGGAAAACACTCCGGGATTCCGGGTTCGCGTGCGGCTGGCGCCGCCCACGCCCCGGAATGACGAGGAGGACGCGCACTACTTCGCCGCCTGCTTGCCGTCGACGAAGCTGACCTCCACGCCCTTCTTCACGGACGCACCGAGGCGCTCCACGTCCCAGTTGGTGAGACGCACGCAGCCGTGGGAATCGCTCTTGCTGACGCGGGAGGGATCCGACGTGCCGTGGATGCCATAACTCTTCTCCGACAGGCCGATCCACATGGCACCGACGGGATTGTTGGGGCCGCCATTGATGGTGAAGGGCTTCGACGATTCCACCCCCTTGAACTTGTATTTCGGATCGTAACGATAGACCGGGTTGGCGTGAACCGACGTCACTTTCAGTGCACCCGATGGCGTCGGCTTCTCGTCGCTGCCGACGCTGGCAGGATAGAAGGCGAGCAACGCGCCGTCCTTGGCGAAGGCCTTCACGGTCTGGCGAACCTTGTCGACCTCAAGGCGACTGACCTTGTCGGGCTTGCGATCCGAGAGCTTGACGATGGTGATGGTCTCACCGGCCTTGTCGAACTTTGCTTTGGGATTGAGCGTCTCGAGCAGATCCTGGCTCATATGGAAGCGTTCGCCGAGGGCTTCGCGAGCGCTGGTGTAGTCAAGTTTCTTGAGCGCCTTCATCTCCTCCATCTTGACTGGGAGCTTGTCGAGATATGGACCCTTCACGTCTTTCTCGGTCAGCACATAATCGGTCATGACCGGTTCGGAGGACGCGGCCTGTAACTTGGTCCAGATCTCCGGTGTCAGCACCTTGCCGGGCGGCAGGTTGTTAGCCTCGGCGAAAGCCAGCAGCGCCTTCTCCACATTGTCGCCGAACATCCCGTCGATCTCGCCCGGCGAGAAATGCGCGCGGTCGAGCAGCACCTGTAGCTTCACCGCCAGCGGGCTGAGCTTCTCGTCGGGCGGCAGCTTGCCGGTGAAATTGGCGGCGTTGATCGTCTCGGCATTGAAAGCCCTGGACGGCTTGTCGGAATCCCTGGCGAGGGCTGCGCCCTGCGCCAGCAGCGATAGTCCGACCGCGACGATGAGGCTGCGCATAGCGTCTCTTTCCGGCTGAGTGATGGATGATGCGCACCGGCGCATCTCTCCAAGACAAAGCCAAGAACCGCCTCTGGTTCCATCCTGACGCGATGCACGCCGTGATCGCGCTCTACCGCCCCTTCTCTTTCCGCCACGCTGCGAAATCCACCAGCGTTTGCTCATCGGTCGCCGGATAGAGCCCGAAGATGCCCTTGCCCTTCTGCACCTGTTCGGTGACGAAATCCTCGAAGGCGGTCATCTCGAAGGCCTCGTTGGCGATCTCGTCGGCAAGATGCGCGGGGATGACGATGACGCCATCGCTGTCGCCGAGGATCACGTCGCCGGGAAACACCGGCGCATCGCCGCAGCCGATCGGACCGTTGATCTCGATGGCCTGATGCAGCGTCAGATTGGTCGGGGCGCTCGGACGATGGTGATAGGCCGGGAAGCCGAGTTTGGCGATCTCGGCGGAATCGCGAAAGCCGCCATCGGTGATGACACCGGCAACGCCGCGTTGCGCCAGACGGTTGATCAGGATCGCGCCTGCGGACGCCGCACGCGCATCCTTGCGGCTGTCCATCACGAGCACCGCGCCGGGCGGGCAGTCTTCCACCGCCTTGCGCTGCGGATGCGATCGATCCCGGAACACGTCGAGCTTATTGAGATCCTCACGCGCCGGCATGTAGCGCAGCGTGAAGGCCTCGCCCACCAGTGTCGGCTGGTTCGGTCCGAGCGGATGGACATCCTGGATGCACTGATTGCGGAAGCCACGCTTGTAGAGCGCGGTGGCCACGGTGGCGGTGGAGATGGTCTTGAGTTTGGCGCGGGTCGCGTCGCTGAGCTTGGTCATGGGATCACTCACTCAATAAATCACGGGTTCTTTGACCGGCGCGCCGAAGTCGGTACGCAGGAAGTCGAAGTCGCAGCCTTCATTGGCCTGCTGGATATGTTTGGTGAACATCCAGCCATAGCCGCGTTCGTAATTGCGCTCCGGGGCTTTCCACGCCGCGCGGCGCTTTTCCATTTCGGCATCGGAGATGTCGAGATTGATCGTCCGCGCATCGACGTCGAGGGTGATCATGTCGCCATTCTCGACCAGCGCCAGCGGACCGCCGATAAAGGATTCCGGCGCAACATGCAGAATGCATGCGCCGTAGCTGGTGCCGCTCATCCGCGCATCGGATAGCCGCACCATGTCGCGCACGCCCTGCTTCACCAGCTTCTTCGGGATCGGCAGCATGCCCCATTCCGGCATGCCCGGCCCGCCCTGCGGACCCGCATTGCGCAGGATCAGAACGTGATCGGCCGTGACATCGAGGCTCTCGTCGTCGATCGCCTTCTTCATGCTAGGATAGTCGTCGAACACCAGTGCCGGACCGGTATGCTTGAGGAAGCGCGGCTCGCAGGCGGACGGTTTGATGACACAGCCATCCGGCGCGAGGTTGCCCTTCAGTACCGCCAACGCACCCTCCGCATAGATCGGATCTTTGACGGTGCGGATGACGTCGTCGTTATAGACTTCAGCGCCGGCGATGTTCTCACCCAGCGTCTTGCCGGTGACGGTCATCACGTCGAGATGCAGATGGTCCTTGATGCGGCTCATCAGTCCCGGCAGGCCGCCGGCATAGAAGAAATCCTCCATCAGATATTTGTCGCCGGACGGGCGCACATTGGCGATCACGGGCACCTTGCGGCTGGCGATCTCGAAATCGTCGAGGCCGATATCCTGACCGGCGCGGCGCGCCTGCGCGATCAGATGGATGATCGCATTGGTCGAGCAGCCCATCGCCATCGCCACCGTGATGGCGTTCTCGAAGGCCTTGCGCGTCTGGATCTTCTGCGGCGTGAGATCCTCCCACACCATCTCGACGATGCGACGGCCGCATTCACTGGCCATGCGGATGTGACCGGCGTCTGCAGCGGGGATCGACGATGCGCCCGGCAGCGTCATGCCGATGGACTCGGCAATCGCCGTCATGGTCGATGCCGTGCCCATGGTCATGCAGGTGCCGTAGCTGCGGGCGATGCCGCCCTCAACCTCGACCCATTCCTTGTCGGAGATCTTGCCGGCGCGGCGCTCGTCCCAGTATTTCCAGGCATCGGAGCCGGAGCCGAGCGTCTTGCCCTTCCAGTTGCCCCGCAGCATCGGGCCGGCCGGCAGATAGATCGCGGGATAGCCGGCACTGGTGGCGCCGAGCAGAAGTCCTGGTGTGGTCTTGTCGCAGCCGCCCATCAGCACGACGCCATCGACGGGATGGCCGCGCAACAGTTCCTCGGCATCCATCGCCAGCATGTTGCGATAGAGCATGGTGGTCGGCTTCAGAAAGCTCTCCGACAGCGACAACGCCGGCAGCTCCATCGGGAAGCCGCCGGCCATCAGGATGCCGCGCTTGACGTCATCGACGCGGGTCTTGAAATGCATGTGGCAGGGCTGCGCTTCCGACCAGGTGTTGAGGATCGCGATGACAGGGCGCCCGGCCCACTCCACCGGCGCATAGCCCTGCTGCATCGCGCGCGAGCGATGGCCGAAGGCACGCAGGTCGTCCGGTGCAAACCAGCGTGCGCTGCGGAGTTGATCGGGGGTCTTCTTGTGGCCCGGCATAATTCCATCCCTGTTTCTTTTTGCTTTGGCACGACTTACTTTTGCACGATGCGAACCAGTCAAGCCGGTCGAGTGTGCCGGATTCGACTGTAGCGGTTCAAGACCGCCTGGCCAATGTCCGGTCCGGCGTCTGTGCGTCTGCCAGCCGATGCGCTTCCAGCGCCTCGGCATAGAGCGCGAGACCTTCGGCCACCTTCTGACGCTGGGCCGGAGCCAGTTGCTGCAAGGCATTGGTGACCTGCCGTTGCCCATAGGCCTCGATCGCCTCGCGGGTCCGCCGCCCCTTGGCCGTGAGCAGCAGCCGCTTGACGCGGCCGTCGCCGGCACTGGCGGCCTCCTTCAGCTCGCCGGCGTCGATCAGCTTGCGGATCATCCGGCTGACGCTGGATTTCTCCAGCCCGAGAAACGCGGATAATTCGACCGCGGTCATCGCCTCGCGCGCGCCGATCTCGAGCAGCGTATGCACCGCCGATGGCGGATAGTCGGTCGCTGCAACCGTTGCCTGCATGAAACCGAGTTCGCGCACCATCAGACGCGACGCAGCGCGGATGTTATCAATCAAATCGGCGTCAATATCGGACAATCGCAGGCTCCTTGACGATAGTTGCATGATACAACTATATTGCTGGCGACGAATAACGCCCGTGTTAGCACGATCCGTGCAAGGAATGACCATGACAACCAGTGCTGCCCAGTTCCGCCCCCGCGACCGCATGGCCGGACGCATCTGCCTCGTGACCGGCGGCGGCACCGGCATCGGCCGGGCGGCCGCGCTGCTGATGGCGCAGGAAGGCGCAGCTGCAGTGGTGATCGCAGGCCGTCGCGAGGCCGAGGGACAGGCCGCCGCCGAAGACTGCAGCCGGTTCGGCGCCGAGACGCTGTTCGTCCGCACCGATGTGACCGAGGAGGCCGAGGTCGCCAGCCTGGTGCAGGCTGTGATGTCCCGTTTCGGGCGGCTCGACGTGGCCTTCAACAATGCCGGTTATCAGGAACGGCGAGCGCCGGTCGAGCAGCAGACAGAGGCGGTCTATGACACCGTGTTCGACGCCAATGTCCGCTCGGTGTTTCTTGGCCTGAAGCACCAGATCCAGGCCATGGAACTGAATGGCGGCGGCCGCATCGTCATCAATGCTTCGGTGAGCGGCATCCGCAATCCCAATCCCGGTCTCGCGCTGTATTCCGCATCGAAAGCCGCGGTGATCTCACTGATGCGTTCGGCAGCGATGGAATGCGGGCCGCGCGGCATCCGCATCAATGCAGTGGCACCGGGCCGCGTCGTCACCGACATGATGCTGGCCTCGGGGATCGCCGACATGTCGGCCGTCGCAGCAGGCCTGCCGATCCGGCGTATGGGACAGCCGCATGAAGTGGCCGAAGCCGTGGTGTGGCTCGCGTCCGACGATGCCGGCTATATCGTCGGCCATGTGTTATCGGCAGATGGCGGCTTCAGCGCGACCTGACGGCGGCCGCGCATCATTGCGTTGCAACAGACGAGCGAGACTGCAGAGCAGCACCGTGTGACTTGCAACGGCCAGGCCCTTGGCAACGTCCTTGCCATCGTCAAAGATCACAAGCCGATTGCCAAAGCCACCGCGACAGGTCAGCCTGAGGCGATGGAGATGGATCTGCGCGTCGCGCTCTGCCACCGCGCAACATCGGCATATGTCATGACGATCCGGAGTATCTGACCGACCAACGACATCACCCACACACATCATCCGGCAACGACCGGGCGGACGAAACGGATGCCTGCATCAATGACAGGCACCGCAAAGGGAAAACACAGGGAGGAAGTCAAGATGAGCATTTCTCGTCGTGGAATTCTGTTGGGCGGCGCCGGCGCACTCGGCGCAGCAAGTTTTCCACTCGCACGTCCCGCCATTGCGCAATCGTCCGAACCGATCAAGATCGGCTGGCTCGCGGCCATGACCGGACCGAGTTCGGCGCCAACCGTCGGCTTCAACCGCGGCGTCACATTTGCCACGGAGGCCATCAATGCCGCCGGCGGCGTCAAGGGTCGCAAGATCGAGATCATCACCCGCGACACCCAAGGCGATCCGACCAAGGCCGTTAACGCCACCCAGGAACTGATCAGCCAGGCCAAGGTCCATGCGATCTGGGGGCCGGTGAATTCCGGCGAGGCACTGGCCACGACGCCATTGATGGCGCGCGCCAAGATGCCGGATCTGCATCCCTGCGTCGTCGATACGCTGATCGACCCCGCAAAATTTCCCGCCGCATTCCGCATCGCGCCGTCGAACGGCCAGTGGGACGACGCTGTCAGGAACTACTGTCTCAAGGTGCTGAAAGTCAGCAAGATCGCCGTAATCGGCGACACCACGGGCTACGGCGTCACCGCCGTGAAAGCCTCGGTCGAGGCCTTCAAGAAAGACGGCGCGGACGTGGTCTACAGCGCCAATATCGACGCGACACAGCCCGACATGACGCCGGACATGCTGCGCGCCAAGAATGCCGCTGCGCAGGTCATCGTGGTGTGGAGCGTCTCCACCGGCATGGAAGCGCGCATGTTCAACACCCGCGCATCGATGAACTGGGACGTTGCCTTTGTCGGCCATCCGTCGCTGGCATCCGGCGAACTCGCCAGCCTGATCGAGAAGCCTGCCAACTGGGAGAAGGTCTACGCCATCGGCTACAAGAGCTGCAGCTATGATTCAGCCGGCAAACTGCCGCCGAAGAGTCAGGATCTCGTCGATCGCCTGAACAAGGCCAAGGTGCCGCTCAACGACACGCTGCTGTGGTGGATCGCGGGCGGTATCGACGCCGTCGAGCTGATCGCCAGGGCTGTCGAAGCCAGCGGATCGACCGACAGCGAGGGCATCGTCAAATACTGGAACTCGCTGTCGAAATATCCCGGCTATTTCGGCAACTACTCGTTCTCACCCACCCAGCATAACGGCTATCCGACCGACGAGATCGTGATGTCGGAAGCGCGTTCCGCCAAGAACGGCACCTTCGCCCTCGCCCCCGGCTACTCGTAAGCCGGCGCGAGGACGACACACATGCTCGGCTCGATCATAGCTTCAGGCCTCGCGGCGGGCGCAATCTATGCGCTCGTCGGCATCACCTACAACACGATGTTCTCGACCTCGCGGGTGATGAGCTTCACCGCCGGACAGCTCGCCATGCTTGGCGGCGTGTTCGGCTCGCTGTTCATGCTGAAAATGGGGATGCCTACGCTGGTCGGCTTCGCCCTGACGCTGGTCGCCTGTGCGATCATCGGCGTCATCACGGAATTCGTCGCGGTGCGGCCGGTGCTGAAAAGCCTCGAACAGCATCTCTACGTGCTGTCGACGCTGGCACTGGCGCTGATGATCCAGCAGCTCACCGCGATCAAATGGGGCACCGAGCCGCAGCCCTTCCCGCGCATCGTCGGTCTCGGTACTGGCGTGTGGGACGAAAAGTTTTGGCTCCCTGTTGTGGCCTGCGGCCTCACCATTCTCGGCCTCGAATATCTCTATCGCCGCACATTGGTGGGCCACGCCTTCATGGCCATCGCGGAAGACAACTTTGCGGCGCGTGCGCTCGGCCTGCCGGAGCGTAACCTGCGCGTGGCGAGCTATGCCCTAGCCGGCGTGATCGGCGGCGTGGCCGGCTTCGCCGGCGGCGAGCTGATGCTGGCCTTCTTCGCCAATGGTGCGCTGCTGAATTTCTACGGCTTCGTGCCGGTGGCGCTCGGCGGCCTCGGCAATAATCGCGGCGCGCTGATCGGCGGCCTCGCGCTCGGCCTGTTCCAGCAGGCGGCGAATTTCCTGGTCGGCGGCATCTTCTCGTCGGTCGCGGTGTTCGCGATCTTCATCATCGTGTTGCTGGCAGCGCCCTCGGGCCTGTTCGGCTCCGCAACGGCGCGGAGGGTGTGATGACGGCGATCACCGATATTCCGACATCGCGCGAGACCACGACCAGACACTCCGTATTGCCGGCACTGCTGCCGTTCCTCGGCGTGTTCGCACTGGCGATGATCCTGCCTTTCGTCAGCAATGACTACTGGGCACTGATCGGCACCCGTGCCGCGATCTACTGGGTGCTGGTCGCCGGACTCAATCTCGTGGTCGGCTTCGCCGGTCATCTTGCCATCGGCTATGTGGCGCTGCTGACGCTGGGTGCCTACACGACCAGCGTGCTCGCTGCCGGGAATGTGTTGCCGCCGGTGCCCATCTATGGCGCCCTGATCATCGCAAGTTGCGTCGGCGCGGTGTTCGGCGTCATCGTCGGCCTGCCGGCGATGCGGCTGCGCACCTTCTATTTCGCCATGACCACGCTCGGCTTCGCCACCATCGTGACGCAGATCGCACTGGCCTGGCAGAGCGTCACCGGCGGCGGTATCGGCATCGTCGGCCCGGAATTCTCCGCGCCGTTCAACACGCCATGGGGCTTTTATTATCTGTGCATCGGCTTCGCGGCGGTGGCCACATGGCTCAGCGCCAATATCGCCTATAGCCGGTTTGGCCGCGCACTGATCGCGATCCGCGATGCGGATGTGGCGGCGGAAGCCACCGGCATTTCGAAACCGAAGCTGCTGGTGTCGATCTTCCTGCTCGCCGGTGCGATGGCGGCCTTTGCCGGCGGGCTGTTCGCCAGCCTGCAGACCTATATCACCCCGGATGCCTTCACCTTCGATCTCTCGGTATTGTTCTTCATCGCCATCCTGATCGGCGGCCGCGGCTCGATCTTGGGCCCTATGCTCGGCACCATCATTCTCACCATCCTGCCGGAGATCGCAGCTTCTCTCGCGGCGTGGTCGACCTTTCTCTATGCGGTGCTGTTGCTGCTGATCGTGCTGGTGATGCCCGGCGGCATCGCGGCGCTGCTGGATTTCAAGAGCCGCCGGCCGCTTGCCAGCAACCGCGCTATCGTGCCGCGCATTGCGGGGCTTGCCGAGGTGCTGCGCAAGACGGCCACCACCAAGACGCTGACACTGCGCGAAGTCGTCCTCACCTTCGGCAATGTCCGGGCCATCGACGGCCTCGATCTCGATGTGAAGCCCGGCCAGATCCACGGCCTGATCGGGCCCAATGGCTCCGGCAAGACCACCACACTGAATGTGATCTCCGGCTACTACGCCGCCAAGGGTGGCACGATTACGCTCGGCGATGACGCGCTGCCGCCCGGCATGCCGGAACTGCGCGCCGGCAAAGGCATCGCCCGCACCTTCCAGACGCCGCGCGTGATCGGCGAAGCCTCGGTGCTCGAGAATGTCATGGTCGGCGGCACCATCGAGGGCGAAGCGACATTCGCGGAGGCGCTGCTGTCGCTGCCGCGGCATCATCGCGACGAACGCAAGCTCGCCGCACAGGCGCGCGCGATGCTTGGCGTGGTCGGGCTGGAAGCACTCGCCGACGTCCGCGCCGACCGCCTGCAACACAGCGAATTGCGTTTCATCGAGATCGCCCGCGCCTTGATGCTGCAGCCTGACTTCCTGCTGCTGGACGAACCTGCCGCAGGCCTCTCCAGCGACGAAATCACGAGGCTGGGCGCACTGATCAAGGCGATCAGCCGCCGCGGCACCGGCGTACTCTTGGTGGAACATCACGCCGACCTGATCTTCGACATCTGCGATCAGGTCACGGTGTTGAACCTCGGCAAGATTCTCGCCGCCGGCACCCCCGCCGAAATCCGCGTTCACAAGGAGGTCGTCAGTGCTTACCTCGGAGGCTGACCCGCTGCTCAAGGTCACCGCGATGGAATCCGGCTACAGCAAGATCCGCGTGCTCCATGGCATCGACCTGCATATCGCAGCCGGCGAAGTGGTCACATTGCTCGGCCCCAACGGCGCCGGCAAGTCGACCTTGCTGCGCGCCATCTCCGGCCTGCTGCCGGTCAATGCTGCGAGCGTGCGCTTCGACGGCCGCGATATCAGCAACGGAACGCCGCGCGAGGCGGCGCGTGCTGGCCTCGTGCATGTGATCGAGGGCCACCGCGTGTTCACGCAGCAAACGGTGACCGAAAACCTGCTGCTCGCCGCCTATGACCTGCCACGCGGCGAGCGCAACGCGCGTGTCGATGAGGCGCTGTCGTTCTTTCCGGAGATCGCGGAGAAACGCCACGAGCGCGGAGCGTCGCTCTCAGGCGGACAACAGCAGATGCTGGTGGTGGCACAGGGTCTCGTGCGGCGACCACGGCTGCTGATGCTGGACGAGCCCTCTGCGGGCCTCTCGCCGGTGCTGGTCGACCGCGTGCTGACGGTGATCGCGCAATTGCAGAAACAAGGCACCGCCGTACTGCTGGTGGAGCAACTGGTGGAGAAAGCGCTGGCTGCGGCGAACCGCGTCTATGCGCTGTCCCAGGGGCGTATTGTGCTGGAAGCTGCGACAACGGAAGCGCACCTGCCGCAGCGGCTGGAGCGGGCGTATTTTGGGCATGAAGCGGCCGTTTAACACGCCGTCATGCCCGGGCTTGTCCCGGGCATCCACGTCTTTTGCACACGCTGCCAAGACGTGGATGGCCGGGACAAGCCCGGCCATGACGTTGTGAGAGAACGGAGTCTGTCAGTACATCTCCGAGCAAGGGCCCGGGCAGTTCGCGTCAATCAATAATCGCTACCGCCCTTGTCCACCCCGCCGATGCCTTCTCGATTTTCACCGGGAAGCACGACACCATGAAGCCGGTGGACGGCAGTTGTTCGAGATTGTGCAGCTTCTCGAGATGGCAATAACCGATATGCCGGCCGGCCTTGTGGCCTTCCCAGATCAGGCTGGCATCTTTCGTCTCGGCATATTTCTTCGCGGTGTAAACGAAGGGCGCATCCCAGCTCCAGCCATCGATGCCGGTCAGGCGCACGCCGCGCTCCAGCAGATACATGGTGGCCTCATAGCCCATGCCGCAGCCGGAGATGACGTAATCCTGCTGACCGTATTTGACGCCGGCGGAGGTGTTGACGACGACGATCTCCAGCGGGCTCAACGTATGGCCGATGCGCTTGAGCTCGTCCTCGACGTCCTTGGCCGTCGCGACATAGCCGTCCGGAAAATGCCGGAAGTCGAGCTTCACGCCGGGCTGCAAACACCAGTCCAGCGGCACTTCGTCGATGGTCCATGAACGCTCGCCGCGATTCATGGTGGGATGAAAATGATAGGGCGCATCGAGATGCGTGCCGTTGTGAGTCGAGAGCTGCACCAGCTCGACCGCCCAGCCCTGCCCGTCCGGCAGATCCTCGGCCTTCAGCCCGTCGAAAAACTGCAGCATCCGCGGCAGGCCCTGCTGATGATCGACATAATTGATGGTGGGATGATTACCCGGCGGATCGGCGGGGACGTCATTCTGCAGGGGAACGGAGATGTCGATGAGGCGACGGGGCATGGGATTTCCTCATTGGTTGTTTCTTGGTTTGTGGTCATGGCCGGGTTTATCCCGGCCATCTACGTCTTGCGTCGCTCGTTCCGAAGGCGTGGATGCCCGGGACAAGCCCGGGCATGACGTGGTGAGAGGTCAGTGCCTCAACAACCCTCACACGTCCTGCCGCACGACCTTGTTCTTCAGCACGCCGATCTTCTCGACCTCGAGTTCGATCTCGTCATTGTGTTCGAGATACCAGCCGAGTTCGAGGCCGCAGCCGTTGCCAACGGTGCCGGAGCCGATGAATTCGCCAGGCATCAGCGTCTCGTCCTGCGTCACATGGGCGATGATTTCCTCGAAGGAGAACAACATGCCTTCGCTGGTCGAGGACGAGCGCACCTTGCCGTTGACGCGGCATTCCATCTTCAGTCTGTAGGGATCGCCGATCTCGTCGGGGGTGACGATCCACGGGCCCAGCACATTGCCGCCATCGAAACTCTTGCCCTTGGCCGGGCCGAGGCGGCCTTCCATCTCCAGCCGCTGCGCATCGCGCGCCGAGAAATCGTTGAAGATGGTGTAGCCGAAGATGTGATCCTTCGCCTTGGCCGCGGAAATATTGGCGCCCTTGTTCTTGGTGACGATGCCGAATTCGAGTTCGTAGTCCATGACCTTGCTGTAGCGCGGCCACTTCACCGTGGTGCCCGTGCCGCGCACGCTGAAGCGGTTGGTGATGTAGTAGATCGGCTGGCGGCGATAGACTTCGGGCAATTCGCCGAGTGGCTCGGCTTCGAGCCGTGCCAGTTCTTCCATGTCACCCTTCGCACGGGCGGCCAGCTTCAACTGGCCACGCGGCGACTGCCGGATATGCAGCGGAAACGACATGCCATCGCGCATCTGCCGCGGCTCAGGCAGCGGCGCGAGAATGTCTGTGCCAGCGACATTCACCGACAGCGAGGCGTCGCTGCCGTGTTTCTCGAGGGCATTGCGCGCCGCATCGAGTGCAGCCTCACCGGCATCGATCAGCGCCAGCATCGAGTCGAAGGCCGGATTGCCTCCATCGCGGGCCGCGGCGCTGGCAAGATCGAACAGCTTGGTATCGTTGGCGTGAACGATACCGACCCTGGCTTGGCCATCCTGCTGGCCGCCGGCACGAAATGTCGCGAGCTTCACTGGCGTCTCCCACTTGCTTTTGTTCTTCGATAAAATATATGATCAAAAAAAATATCGATAAACAAGAGGCGATCGCAAAGATTGCTTCACGATCGAAAAATGCTCGGGTGAGGGAGACGACGATGACCAGGTGGATGGTGACAGCCCTATTGGCCACGCTCGCTGTGACGGGCACCGCACATGCCCAGACCAAGCTCCAGATTGGTTGCACTGCAACAACGGACTGCGCCTCGGCGATGGTCGCGGTCGATGAAGGCATCTTCAAGAAGCACGGGCTCGATGCCGAAATGATCCCCATCGGCATCAACTCCAATATCCCGGCGGCCATTCTGTCCGGCTCGATCCAGATCGGCGGCCCGACCTCCACCGTCTTCCTGCAGGCTGCCGACGGCGGCCTCGATCTCGTCGCGGTCGCCGGCGCAACGGTGATGAGCCCGACATCGAACGCCAATATCACCGCCTTCGTGCGTAACGGCATCACGATCAAGGAGCCGAAGGATTTCATCGGCAAGAAGGTCGGCGCGCCGGGCCTCGGTGCGTTTCTTCACGTGCTGTTCGTCAAATGGCTGGTCGACAAGGGTGTCGATCCCAGGAAGGTCAATTTCGTCGAAGTAACCTTCCCGACCATGCCGGACATCATCAAGTCCGGAGGTGTCGATGCCGTGCTGACCGCCGAGCCGACGGTATCGCGCATGCTGGCGGCCGGCAGCGGCAGCATCGGCGCGCGTTACGCGTCGGAGCTCGAGCGCACAGAGCCGATCATCTTCTATGCGGCCTCGCGCGAATGGGCCGAGAAGAATCCCGACACCGTCAGGAAATTTCGCGCTGCCATCGCCGAAGGTGCGGCGATCGTGAACAGCGATAAGGACAAAACCTCGACCGCAATTGCCAAATTCACCAAACAGACCATCGAACTGGTGAAGGCATCGCCGCCGAACAAGTCGGAGCCGGTGCTGAAGCCCGAGCAACTGGCATGGTGGATCGACGTCATGTCCTCGCAGAAAATGCTGGAGACCAAACTCGATCTCAACAAACTGATTCTGAAATAGGTCGAACTGAATGACGGGCCAGCCCCTTAGCAGTCCAATCGACGTATCCGGCTCGGATACGCTGAGCGAGCGTGCAGCGACACTGCTTCAGCATGACATCATTGCCGGCAATCTCGCGCCAGGCACGCGGCTTGGCATCGTCGATCTGGTGCAGCGTTACGAGATCGGCGCCACGCCGATGCGCGAAGGACTGTCACGCCTGATCTCACGTGGCCTTATTATCGGCATCGGCCAGCGCGGTTTTCGCGTCGCCGACATCAGCCGGGAGGATCTCGCCGACATCACACGGATGCGCAGCGTAGTGGAGATGGAAGCGCTGCGGCTCGCCATCGAACATGGCGACGATGCCTGGGAGGCCGGCATCCTCGGCGCGCTGCATCAGATGCGCAAGCATATCGACCGGACCGGCGATGAATTCCGCGAGGGCGCGCCGGACTTCGACAAGCTCCATAAGGGGTTTCACACCGCCTTGCTGGCGGCCTGCAATTCGAAGCGCCTGCTCGCGGCGCATTCGGAACTTTACGATCAGGCCTATCGCTACCGCAGGGTGATGATGCGCGGCTTCGACAGCGGCAGCCGCTTTGTCGCAGCCCATCAGCTTCTGGCCGATCGCGTGCTTGCGCGCGAAACCGGTCCTGCGCAGGCCATGCTGACGTCGCATCTGCACTCGACGCTCGCTTTCGTCTATCCGCCCGGACAGGGAGATTGAGCGCGATGACATCCATTGCCCTTCGCAAGGACATGCCGTCCGCCCAACCCGAAAAGTCGCAGATCGCGTTTTCCCATGTCACGCTGGATCTCGGCGGCAAGACGATTATCGAAAACATCAGCCTCGACGTGAAGCCCGGCGAGTTCCTCTGCATCATCGGCGCCTCCGGCTGCGGCAAGACCACGGCGCTTCGCCTCGCCGCCGGCCTGTACCAGCCGACATCCGGACATGTCAGCTTCGACGGCGAACCCATGCGCGCGCCGCGGCGCGACGTCGCCATCGTGTTTCAGGATTACGGCAAGGCGCTGCTGCCATGGCGCACCGCCGCCGGCAATATCGCGCTGGCGCTGGAAACCATCGGCATGCCCAAGGCCCAGCGCCCGGCCCGCATCGACGAATTGCTGAAGAAAGTCGGGCTGCCCCATCACGCCGCGAAATATCCTGCCGAGATGTCCGGCGGCATGCAGCAGCGGCTGCAGATCGCACGATGTCTGGCGCAGGAACCGAAAGCGCTGCTGATGGACGAGCCGTTCGGCGCGCTCGATGCCATGACTCGGCAGGGGCTGCAGGACGAGGTCCTGTCACTGCTCGATGCCAGCAAGGCCACGGTGATCTTCGTCACTCATGATCTCGAAGAAGCCATTTATCTGGGCGACCGCGTGGTCGGCCTGCTGCCGCATCCCGGCCGCATCGGCATCGATCTCAAGATCAACCTGCCGCGCCCGCGCGATCAGTTGACCACGCGCGAGAACCCGGAATTCCTGCGGTTGCGCCGCGAATTGTTCGACTTCATCAAGGCGTCGGAAGCATGAGGTCCGAGCGCCTGAAAGCGGCGATCCTTCCGATGAGCCTGCTCATCGTGCTGGAAATCTGGGCGCGCTCGGTCGATATCCATAGCGATGCATTGGCACCGCCGAGCGCCGTGGCGCTGGCGCTGTTTCAGGCGGTCGGCGACGGCTCCATCCTGGCGGCGACGCGCGACACGCTGGCTTCGGCCTTTGCCGGCCTCGTGGTCGGCGGCGCCATCGGCCTGTTCCTCGGAATTGCACTCGGTATCTTCCAGCCGCTGGATCGGCTGATGGAAGTCACCATCGAATCCCTGCGGCCGGTCCCCTCCATCGCGCTGCTACCAATCGCGCTGATCGCGCTCGGCTTCGGCTATCGCATGGAAATTGTCATCGTCGCCTTTGCCTGTGTGTGGCCGATCCTGATCCTCAGCCGCGCTGCGGTGCGCAGCATCGAGCCGCGGCTGATCGAAGTCTCCCGCGCGCTGCGGCTGTCGCCAGGCGACCGCGTCCGCAAGATCATCATTCCCGCGGCACTGCCGCGCATCTTTCTGGCCTTTCGCCTGGCGGCCGGCATTGCTCTGATCGTCGCCGTCACCGTGGAAATCGCGATCAATCCCATCGGGCTGGGCGCCGGAATCATGATTGCGCAGCAAGCATTGCGCCCGGATCTGATGCTCGCTTATCTGCTGTGGATCGGCCTGATCGGCTATGCGCTCAATGCCGGATTACTGGCAGCGCAGCAGCATCTGTTTGGCCCCGCGGCGCTGGCGGGAGAGGTCCGATGAACTGGGCACTCACCCTCTGGCGCCTTGCCAGCTTCGCCGTGGCTGCAGGCCTGATCGCGCTGTGGCAGTTGATCGCCAATCTGAAACTGGTCTCGCCGGTGTTCCTGCCCGGCCCCGATCGCGCATGGGCCGCGCTGATGCGCGGCTTCAGCAATGGCACGTTGCTGGACAAGACAATCGGCACCCTCGAACACATGTTCTATGGCTGGCTGGTCGCATCGGTCGTCGGCATCGCACTCGGCGCCATGATCGGCTCGTCCAAGGCGATGCGCAGCTATGTCGCCCCGTCGCTGGAGTTCCTGCGGCCACTGCCCGTATCGGCGATCATTCCCGTCGCCATCGCTCTGTTCGGGTTGACCCAGGGCATGGCACTCTTCGTCATCGCTTTCGGCGCGATCTGGCCGATGCTGCTTGCGACCGTCCACGGCTTCGGCGCAGTAGAGCCGCGTCTCTATGAGGTCGCGCGCTCGCTGCACATGTCGCGCCTTGCCGTGATCTTCAAGATAGCGCTGCCATCTGCCAGCCCCGATATCATTTCCGGCATGCGGCTGAGCCTGACTGTGTCGCTCATCCTCGCGGTGGTCTGCGAAATCCTCGCCGGCCTCGATGGATTAGGCCACTGGGTGCTGCTCTCGGCGCGCGCATTCCGTTCGCCGGATCTGTTCGCCGGGGTGATCCTGCTCGGCGTGATCGGCTATGTCACCGCGCTGGCGATGTCGATGGTCGAGGCGCGACTGCTGAAGTGGCGGACGAGCGGGCATTAGACCACTGGCCGAAACCACATACTCGTCATTCCGGGGCGCGCGCATCTTCGCGCGCGAACCCGGAATCCCGGAGTGGCTTGGCTCCGTGGAGACTCCCATATCGAGATTCCGGGTTCGCTCGCCGCTGGCGAGCGCCCCGGAATGACGAGCTATTTGGCAAACACCTTCGAGATCGCCGCCTGCGCATCTGCCTGGATCTGCTTCAGATGATCCTCGCTGCGGAAACTCTCCGCATAGATCTTGTAGACGTCCTCGGTGCCGGACGGCCGCGCGGCGAACCAGCCATTGGCGGTCGAGACCTTGATGCCACCGAAGGACTGGTCGTTGCCGGCCGCCTTGCTCTCGGTCTTGGTCACGGCATCGCCGGCGAGCTCGGTCATGCCGATCTGCTCCGGCGTGACCTTCTTCAGCACGTTCTTCTGCTCGGGCGTGGCCGCCGCGTCGATGCGCTCGTAATAAGGCACACCGAATTCGGCGGTCAGCTTCTCGAAACGCTGGCTCGGATTTTCCTTCGTCACCGCGGTGATCTCGGCGGCGAGCAGGCCGAGGATCAGGCCATCCTTGTCGGTGGTCCACACCGTGCCGTCCTTGCGCAGGAACGACGCGCCGGCGCTCTCCTCGCCGCCGAAGCCGAACGAACCATCGACGAGACCGTTCACGAACCATTTGAAGCCGACCGGCGTCTCGACCAGTTGGCGGCCGAGCTTGTTCACCACGCGATCGATGATGGCGCTGGAGACGATGGTCTTGCCCACCGCCGCATCCTTGCGCCAGTTCGGACGGTGCGCGAACAGATAGTCGATGGACGCCGCGAGATAGTGGTTCGGATTCATCAAGCCGCCGGTGCGGGTGACGATGCCATGACGGTCGGCATCGGTGTCGTTGGCGAAAGCAACATCGAACCGGTCGCGCATGCCGATGAGCTTGGCCATCGCATAGGGCGATGAACAGTCCATGCGGATCTTGCCGTCCCAGTCCAGCGTCATGAAGCGAAAGGTCGGATCGATCGCGGTATTCACGATGGTCGCATCGAGCTTGTAGCGCTCAATGATCGGCTGCCAGTAATGCACGCCGGCGCCGCCGAGCGGATCGATGCCGATCTTGACGCCTGATGCGCGGATCGCCTCCATGTCGACGACATCAGCGAGGTCGGTCACATAGGGCGTGATGAAATCGTAGCGCTTCACGAATTCGGATTTGCGCGCACGCGCGATCGGGATGCGCTTGACGCCAGCCATGTCGTTCTCGAGGAAGCCGTTGGCAGCTTTCTCCATGATGCCGGTGATGTCGGTATCGGCCGGGCCACCGTTCGGCGGATTATATTTGAAGCCGCCGTCTTCCGGCGGGTTGTGCGACGGCGTGACCACGACGCCATCGGCCAGACCAGACGAGCGGCCCTTGTTGTAGGTGAGGATGGCGTGGGAGATCACCGGCGTCGGCGTATAACCGTCGTCCTGGTCGATCCGCACATGCACGCCATTGGCGGCGAAGACTTCCAGCGCGCTGACCAGCGCCGGTTCAGCCAGCGCATGGGTGTCGATGCCGATGAACAGCGGTCCGTCGATGCCGGCACCCTTGCGGTAATCGCAGATCGCCTGGCTGACCGCGAGGATGTGGTTCTCGTTGAAGGAATTGTGGAGCGCGGAGCCGCGATGGCCGGAGGTCCCGAAGGCGACGCGCTGGGCGGGGATGGACGGATCCGGCTTGCCGGCGAAATAGGCCGTCACCAGCCGAGGCACGTTGACCAGCAGGGATGGATCGATGGTTTTGCCGGCCTGCGGACTCACATGAGCAGCCATTTGTTCTCCTTCGCACACCAAGAGCCCAGACGCGGCGCAACCGTCGCGGGGGTCAGGACTCATGGCATGTTTTGGAGGACAAATCAGCCGGTTATGAGGGGCATAGGCAGGCTGCCGAAGGGCTCAGGAATGCCCGAAGGTTCGGCGCGAGACCCAGGCCAGCGGCAGAGCTAAGCAGACGAACATCGTGACCACGGCGGCGGCAACCAGCATACTGTCGAAAGGCATATCTCTTCTCCTTGAGTGACGGAGAAGAGTGTGAGCGCGGCAGGACACGCTCACCTTGAGCTGCATCAAAATGCAGCGCCGCATTACGCCGCGGCGAGCTGATCCAGCCGGTCGGTGGACAGCAGCCGCACGCCATCGGGCACCACCAGCACGGTCTTTTCCTTGGCGAGCTTGGTCAGGGTGCGGCTGACGGTTTCAATGGTCAGGCCGAGATAGTCGGCAATGTCCTGGCGGCTCATGGGCAGCGGCACGTTGACCGACATCGCGCCGATGCGGCCATAGCGCGCCTGCAGGTTCAGCAGGAAGGCGGCGACCTTCTCGTCAGCCGTGCGGCGCCCGAGCAGCAGCATCTGGTCCTGCGCAAGGCTGAGTTCATGGCCGGCAAATTCATGCAGGCGGCGCAGCAGATGCGGCTTGCCATCAACATAGCTGAGAAACTGGGCGCGGGAGAAACGGCAGACTCGCACCGACGTTACGGCCTCGGCGGCGACGCCGTAGCGGTCCATCAGCGCAAGTCCCAGGAAATCACCGGGCAGCGCAAAGCCAACGATCTGGCGACGGCCATCGGGTAGCGACTTGTAGAGCCGGACGATACCTTCGGTGACGTTGAACACGCTACCGGCGAGCGCGCCCTGATCGAACAGCATGGTCTTGGCCGTGAAATTCTTGACCTGGCTGAGGCGATCGAGTTCGTCGAGTTCCGCCGGTTCCAATGCGCCGCAGACGCTGAACAGGCGCACCTTGCAATCGTCGCAGCCGTTGGTGCTGCGGCCGTGCTTGCAGTCGCGCTCTCCGGCACAGGTCTCGGCCGCTGGTTCCGCGAAGGTCATGGCACTGTCCATCTTCGGTTTGGTCATATGTGGCAGGTCTTGAAAATCACTCTACACCATTTGACATGGATCAATCGCGGACGCTTTGACCCATATCAATGCCGGACCAACCCATCCCCGCCAATTTCGCAGGCCATGCGGGAATCCGGCGATGAATGAGGAATATCAGGCGCAACCAATGACTTGGGCAGATGCCCGCGCGGCCTATCCGCTCGTCTATCTGCACGATGCCAGCGTTACGCTGGATGCATGGCTGGATTTCGTGCGCCGGCGAACCGATGCCGATGGCGGCGACAACGGGCTGATCGTGATCCGCGACCGGCGCGATATCGTCCATGCGCTGTTTGCCTACCGGGTCGACCTCGACCTGCGCGGCACCAAACAACTCTGTATCGCGCAGCTGATCGTGGCCCAGATTCCCGGCTCGCAGATCGACCATGCGGTGGTCGCCTCGACCAGCCAGGTCGCGGCGTCGCTGGGTTGCCCGAGCATCGTGATCGAGCAACCGTTTCAGCTGATGCCGGGCGTCACGTCGCGGACGTCGACCGCAGCGTAACGCGAAAGCGGCCGCGACGCCGGTGGCCGCGCGACGACACTCACATCGCGGACATCACAAGACGAAGTCATCTGCCTTCAAGACAGCGCTGTTCACCTGAACCGCGAAGTCGGCCGCACCATCGCCATCGACATCGCCTTGAAGAAGATGATCGGCGAAGCGCAATTCGCCGGCGATATGTGTGAAAACAGCGCTTCCGACGAAGGCGAACGCTTGATCGCCGGCGGCCTTGCTGTTGGCATCGATTGCCGACAGATCGATCCAGTCGGCCGTGTCTGCGACGATCGACGAAAAGTCGGCGATCTGATCGGCAGCTCCGGGCAGACTGTCCTGCACAGCTTTGAATACAAAACTGTCCGCGCCAGCTCCACCGGTCAAGATGTCGGCGCCGAGCCCGCCTGTGAGCGTATCGTTGCCGCTGCCGCCATCAAGACTATCGTTTCCGCCGCCGCCATCGATCAGATCGTTACCGCCGCCACCCGAAATGCGATTGTCGCCTGTATCACCCGTCAGCAGGTCCATGGTCCCGCTCCCGATCAGATTTTCGATCGAGCTGAGCCGGTCACCTTCGGCATCTCCCCATTGAATGACACCTGTCGCCAGATTGATATTCACCTGGGCAATCGACGTGCTGTAGTCCGCCGTATCGTTGCCGGCGCCGCCGGCAAGCATATCGGCACCTGCGCCGCCGGCGAGGATATCGTCACCCGCATTGCCCCAAAGCTGATCGTTACCGGCACCGCCGTGCAGGATGTCATTGCCCGCGCCGCCGGTCAGGGCATCGTTGCCTTCGCCGCCGTCCAGCACGTCATTGCCGTCGCGACCGTTCAGAACGTCCTTGCCGCTGCCGCCTGACAACGTGTTGGCGGCACCGTCACCGATCAACGTGTCGTCGAAGCGACTACCAATGACGATCTCGATCGAACTGAAACTGTTACCGGCCGCATCGCCACCGCTGCCCGTACCGAGTGTCAGATCGACATGAATACCGGCAGACGATGTCTCGTAGCGCACCGTATCGATGCCGGACGCGCCGGCGAAAGCATCCGCGCCCTTGCCGCCGACGAAAATGTCATTGCCGTCACCGCCCCACATGCGGTCGTCACCATCGCCGCCGAACAGAAAGTCATTGCCCGCATCGCCGTAGAGAAAGTCGTTGCCGCCGTCGCCATGCAGAACGTCATTTCCCGCCGCGCCATGAATCGTGTCGCGACCATCGCCGCCGTGAATGATATCGTTATCCGCGGTGCCGGGGAGCACGTCATCGCCCGGCGTACCATTCGTGATCGTGTTGAACGACATGATGCGGCCGTGGATGTCGTCTGCAGCCGGTCCCTGCTCAAACGAGGTCCAGGTCGCGAGAATACGTCCATCTGACAATGTCAGGAGATGCGGTCCGGTTTCCGCCAGGCCACCTGTCGAATTAACAAGGAAATCGTTGCCGATCGGAAAAGCGCCCGGAATCAGCAGGCGACCATAGAGATCACTGGCTCCGGTGACGGGATCGGTGGCGTGCCAGATGATGACGGCGCGACCATCCGGTAGCGCGGCGATCGACGGGGAATCCTGACCGCCGTCAAAATTCGCATTGACGATATTATCGGACACAACCACGGATCCGTCCGGGTTCAGCAGGCGCGCATGAATGTTGCTGTCACCATCCGGTTCCTGCGCGGTCCAGGCCACGAGAATGCGTCCATCCGCGAGAACCGCGGCAGACGCGTCGCTCTGATTGAACTGGGCTCCCGGCACGATGCGAAAGTCCGGCCCGCTCGCGCTGCCATCGGGGTTCACGAACTGGCCGGAAACGTTGTAGCGCCCCTCGTCCGGATCGTACGACCTCCATGTGACGAACGCCCGCCCGTCGGGCAGCGCCGTCACCTTCGGATCATATTGCGTACCCCAGGTGGTCGTGTTCACGGTGAAGTCGTCAACAGCAACGGTGCCGTCGTCGTGGAGGATCCTCCCGCGGATATCGCCAAGATATTTCGGATCCCCGCCGTCTGCGGACACGTAGGTCAGCAAGATCTGGCCATCGGCAAGCGTCGTGACGGAAGGCATTTGCGGCGAAATCGCAGTTGATGAATTGACCACCATATCTGCAACGGGATGCCCCTCCGCATCGATGAGGGTGCCGCGAACTTCGGTGACATTGTCGGCGGCGATATAGGACTGCCATGCGACAAAGGCGCGGCCGTCGGAGAGCGCGGTGACCGAAGGCGCTCCCGGATCCCCGCTACGATCGATCGTGATCTGAAAATCAGGTCCTTGAGGCGTACCGTCCGCCGACAAATAGTGGCCCTGAATTGTATGCGGCTGATGACCGCTGGCGTCCGTCGCCGTCCATGTGACAAGAATACGTCCGTCGGACAACAGCGTTTGGGTTGCGCCCGCCTGGTCATTGGCGGTGGTGGAATTGATGGGAAATTCAGGTCCGACAAACGCCATGATGCAGCCCCCACTCATTTCGCCGGAGCGTGAATCTTTAATCGGACGAATCTGCGGCTGATATTTGTCGAGCGCGCGTTGTTCGTCCTCGCATTGAATCAATTGCATCCCATCGCATGCGTTAGGCGCGGCGGCCTTGTCTCACTGCAACGAGCGCGCTGGCGATAACGTCGACGGCCAGCTCTGCTTCAGAGCACATCGCGATATCCTGTTTCTCGCACGCAGTTTGAATCGCGAGCAGCACTGACGGCTGCGCGCATGATCACATCCTTGTTGCAGTGGCCGCGGGTGTCTGCCTCGGAATCTTTGCATTCCGCAAAGTGCAAGACGCCGTCCTTCCGACGATTGCGACGTCATTCGGCTCGGGTCGATTTAAAATCGATAAATTCGATTGCAAACGTCAATAATATTCGTTTGTCAAAATTTATAGCAGTCCTAGGCTCGAAGGAACCCGAGGAGCGATGCCGCCCCTCGATCATGCAGGAGCCGACCATGAAAACGATCATCCACCCCGACGTATCGGTCGCTCTCGCGCTGTTCGCCTTTGCTGCGGCGATCATCGCACGCCTGACAGTTACCAAGCGTTCCCGGCACAGCGCCGATCAGATCGCGGCCATCGTTGCGACATCGGGATATCCGTCCGGCACCTAGCCGCGCCTGCCCCCCGCATCACGTCCGCCTTGCCGGACGTTTCGGCGCCCTCGCCTGCCCTGCAGGCGCGGGCTTTTTGTTGGCCGCGTCATGCGCGAGGCGATGCATGAGTGCGACGGCTTCGGCGATGATCGCATCGTCGCGATCGCCGGGATAGACGACATAGGCTGGCATCGAAAATTCCGGCGCATCGGCGACGGCATGCAGCCGCCCAGCCTTCAGCTGGGGTGCAACGATGCGGCGCGGGAAATATCCGGAGCCGCCATTCTCCAGCACATGCTGCAGCCCGAGCCAACCGATATTGGCGGTGAGCGATGGCCCGGCGAAATCCGGAAACAGCGCCATGTGGCGTGCGTAGAATTCCGGGCCCCAGTCGATATAGACGTAACCCGACTGCGGCTCCGGCGCGCTGTGCGTGCTGGTCGAGACCAGAATGAGCTGCTCATCGAACAACTGCTCGACCTTGAGACCGGGCCGGCTCTGCGGCGTATACATCACGCCGATATCGATCCTGCCTTCGACGAGGCCCTGCATCAATTCGGCTTCGAGAGCGCTCTCGGCGCGGATCGCGATATCCGGATGTTTCGCGCGCATCAGCGGCAGCCAGTGGAGCAGATGCTCCTCCCACAGCCCAATGCGACCGCCGACGGTCAGCGTACCGCTGAAGCCTTTCGCAATGCCGACATCCTGCCGCGCATGTTCCACCGTTCGCACCAGCGTGGAAGCATGTTTCTGAAACTGGCGGCCTGCCGGCGTCAGCGTCGCACCGGCCTTGTTGCGGACGAACAGCGTCACGCGCAGCAACTGCTCCAGGGTCTGAATGCGCGCGCTGACCGTGGACTGTGTGACATGCAGCTTCTCCGCCGCGGTCACGAAATTCCCGGCACTCACAACAGCAAGGAATGTCCTGGCCAGTTCGGTGTCCATGACAAATGCCTCCCGGCTACGCGCCCTCGTCGAGCGCGACCATCTCGCGTTTCTTACGCAGTGCAGGCAACAGCGGGGCGATCAGAAGCACCACTGCCAGCGCAAGACACGCTGCCGAGATCGGCCGCTCGATGAAGGTCATGAGATTGCCTTGCGACAGGATCAATGACTTCCGCAGATTGTTCTCCAGCAGCGGGCCAAGCACGAAGGCCAGCACCAGCGGCGCAGGCTCGTAGCCGAACTTGCGCATGAAGTAGCCGATCACGCCGAAGCCGATCATCACATAGACGTCGAACACATTGTTGCTGCTGCAATAGACGCCGATGATCGTGAACAGGATGATCAGCGGGAACAGCACGTTGTAGGGCAGCTTCAAGAGCTTCACCCACATGCCGATCAGCGGCAGGTTCAGCACCAGCAGCATGAGGTTGCCGATATACATGCTGGCAACGATGCCCCAGAACAGTCCGGGGTTCTGGGTGATCAGCAGCGGACCGGGCTGCAGCCCGTGAATGACGAAAGCGCCGAGCAGCAGCGCCATCACCACATTCGGCGGGATGCCTAGGGTCATTAGCGGAATGAAGGCACCGCCCGCTGCCGCGTTGTTCGCGGCCTCAGGTCCGGCAACGCCTTCGATCGCGCCATGACCGAAGCGCTCCGGATGTTTCGACAGCCGCTTCTCCAGCGCATAGGACGCGAAGGACGCGACCACGGCACCCCCGCCCGGCAGGATTCCGAGGAAGAAGCCGAGGATGGTGCCACGTCCGATCGGCCCGGCGCTGGCCTTCCAGTCTTCCTTGTTGGGCAGAAGCTGCGTGATCTTGGCATTGATGATGTCGCGCTTGATCACCTGCTCGGTGTTGAGCAGCACCTCGCCGAGCCCGAACAGACCCATCACCACGGGCACGAGGCCGATGCCGTCGATCAGTTCGATCCGGCCGAAGGTCAGCCGCGGCTGCGCGGTGATGCTGTCGAGGCCGATGAGGCCAAGCACGATGCCGATACAGGCCATCAGCAACGCCTTGGCCATCGAGCCTTGTGTCAGGAAGGTCAGCACCACGAGACCGAGCACCATCAGGCTGGCATATTCGGCGGGGCCGAACGCAATGGCGACCGAGGCGAGTGACGGCGCCACCAGCATCAGCATCACCAGCGCGAAAGTGCCGGCGATGAAGGAGCCGAGCGCGGAGATGCCGAGCGCCGGACCGGCACGGCCCTGCTTCGCCATCTGGTGGCCGTCGATACAGGTGACGACGGACGCCGCTTCGCCGGGAATGTTGACCAGGATCGACGTGGTCGAACCGCCATACATCGAGCCGTAATAGATGCCGGCCATCATGATGATGCCGGATTCCGGCGTGCCGGACAGCGTCACCGGCAGCAGCAACGACATCGCCGAGATCGGCCCGATGCCCGGCAGCACGCCGACCAGGGTGCCGATGAAGACGCCGATGAAGCAGTAGAGAATATTGACGGGCTGCAGCGCGACACCGAAGCCGTGCATGACATTGACGAGAACATCCATGATCCGTGTTTCCCGTCAGCCGATTTCAAACATGCCCGAAGGCAACTGGATCAGCAGGCCGCGTTTCAGCACCCACCACACACCAACAGGCGCCAGCACCGCGAGTGGGATCGCCAGCGTCCAACGCACGGGATCGATGACGCGCAGCAACACCAGCATCAGCGGGATGGTCGAGATCAGGAAGCCCAGTGGCTCGAGCGCGAAAGCATAGGCCGAGAGGATGACGATGATCGCGCCCGGCTTGCCCCAGCTTGCGCCTTCCCATCGCGAGCCAAAGGTCGGTCCGCCTTCCGTTACCGAAGCGAGAACGATGGTGAGCGCGAAAGCGCACATCAGCAGGCCGATATAGAACAGCATGAAGCCGGAGCCGGGATCGTTGATGGTGCCGAGCTTCAGCTTGAGGCCGGAGCGAATGACGAACACGCCAAGCGCAATGCCGAGCACGCCGGTCCAGAGTTCTGAATTGTTGAGCCGGAATGGCGGGCGGGTTTGGTCAGTCATCGTTTCTGTCCCGAGACATCGACATGAAATGAAGGCGCATGCGATGAACCCCATCGCATGCGCCTGACGTCGCTATTCGACGATCAATTCGGCTTCTTGCCCAACCCGATTCCCTCGATCACCTTGCGCTCGGAATTGGTGACCTCGACAACGAATTTCTTGTAGTCCTCGGTGTTCTTGTAGTTCGGCACCATGTCGTATTTCGCCAGCGTCGCGATGACGGCGGGATCCTCGATGGCCTTCTTGAAGGCGTCGTGCAGCTTGGCGACGATCTTCGGATCCATGCCCTTCGGGCCGGCGATGCCGAACGGCGAGTCATAGACCATCGGATAGCCGCTCTCCTTCAGCGTTGGCGCATCCGGGAAATTCGGCGACCGCTTGTCGGTCCACACCATCAACAGACGCAGCTTGCCGGCATCGACCAGCGGCCGCCAGCCGGTGGAATCCGCCTGCAGCATGGTGTGATTGCCGAGCACGGCAGCATTGGTTTCAGCACCGCCCTTGAACGGCACCTGCGTGAGCTTGATGCCGGCCAGTGCCGCGATCTGCTCCATGCCGACATGCAGCGATGTGCCTGTACCCGGCGTCGCGTAAGTCACCTTGCCGGGATTGGCCTTGGCGAAATCGACCACGTCCTTCCAGGTCTTGAACTGCGACTCCGCATTGGTGGTGATGCCGAAGGTGTAGCCGGTGAGATGGATGATGTAGCTGAAATCCTTGTCCGGATTCCACGAGACTTCCTGCATCAGCGGCAGCCGGAACACGGTGATCGGAATCTGCGAGATCGTGTAGCCATCCGGCTTCGCAGCCGCCGCCATGGTCGCGGGACCGACAGTGCCGCCGCCGCCGCCCTTGTTGTCGATGGCGATCGGCTGGCCGAGATGTTTCGACGCGGCGTCTGCAATCGCGCGCATCGAGATGTCGGTGGAGCCACCGGCGGGCCATGGCACGATCAGTGTGATCGGCTTGGTCGGATAGTCCTGCGCCTGGACTGCACCGCCGAACATGGTGGCGGCCGCGATGAGCGCGACAGCAGCGGACATAGCAAGGCGATTGCGTTGCAACATGTGTTTCTCCCTCTGCGATTCCGGGGGTGATGCCCGGACCCGCTGTATTTTTATTGTCGTTCAGTCTAGCCCGGAACAAACCCAGGAAAAGGACATGTTTCGGACCCGACTGCGAACGCGTCTTGCGTCTTTGGCAATCAACGATGATTTCACCGCCGCCGCAATTCGCAATCAGGATGAGCCATGCGACATTCCGTCTGCACGCGGAGATCGCCCGGCTGACATATTGATCGCGGCGGACAAGAAATTCCGCCTGCAAAAATAACTGAGAAAATTTTGTCGGTGATGTCGGATCGCGGCAGGCCCACGCGTCCTAAGCGGGACAGTCACCAAAGAGAACACCCAGAGCGTATACCCACAGGAGCCATCCGATGAGCAAAATGATCTTCGTCAACCTGCCGGTCACCGACCTGCCCCGCGCGGTCGCCTTCTATGAGGCGGTCGGCGCAACCAAAAACCCGCAATTCTCCGACGACACCGCCGCCTGCATGGTGTTCTCCGACACCATCCACGCGATGCTGCTGACGCACGACAAATATCGCCAGTTCACCTCGAAGAAGATCGTCGATGCGAAGACCTCGAGCGAAGTGCTGATCTGCGTCTCCGCAGACAGCCGCGACGAAGTCGATGGTCTCGTGACGAAGGCCGTGGGTGCGGGCGGCAG
Source organism: Tardiphaga sp. OK246 (assembly GCF_900188215.1). Taxonomy (NCBI): domain Bacteria; kingdom Pseudomonadati; phylum Pseudomonadota; class Alphaproteobacteria; order Hyphomicrobiales; family Nitrobacteraceae; genus Tardiphaga; species Tardiphaga sp. OK246. The sequence continues at coordinate 266,173 of NZ_FZOX01000004.1, read as the reverse complement.
CGCCGATCCAACACCCACGCAGGATTTCGGCTTCATGTATGGCCGCAGCTACGAGGATCCCGACGGTCACATCTGGGAAGTGATGTGGATGGATATGGCCGCCGCGCAATCTGCGATGGCTCAGGCCTGATCGAGAGAGGGATAGCAGCGATGTCAAAGATCTCACCCTGCATCTGGTACGAGACCGAGGCCGAGGAAGCCGCCAGATTCTACTGCTCGCTGGTGCCCAATTCCTCCATCGATCGCGTGCAGCGCGCCCCGATCGATTATCCCGGCGGCAAAGCAGGCAACGTGCTGGTGGTCGGCTTCACGCTGGCCGGCCAAAGCTTCATTGGCCTCAATGGCGGCAGCCCCGCCACATTCAGCACGGCCGTGTCCTTCACCATCCATTGCGAAGACCAGGCCGAAGTCGATCGTGTGTGGGACGCCATTTTGACAAATGGCGGCAAGGCAAATGCCTGCGGCTGGATCAACGACCGCTGGGGCGTGCCCTGGCAGATCGTGCCGAACGGCTTTACTGAAATGCTTGCCAGCGAGAATGGCGAGGGCGCCAAGCGTGCCATGACGGCCATGATGGGCATGGTCAAGCTCGATCTGGCCGCCCTGAAAAAGGCCTTCGACGGCGGCTAGACGTGGCCATAAGTGCCTGATCGGGCGGCGATAGCTGCCCGATCTCCAAATCGGCGGCCGGGTTGCGGGAACATCTATTCAGGCACCGATTTCAGGCGCTACTTTGCTTGACATCGAGTCCCTCGACTTCTTATATGCCGCGCATTCGCCGGGGACAATTTGTCCCCTCCGGATGCCGTGGCGGGGTAGCTCAGTTGGTTAGAGCACGGGAATCATAATCCTGGGGTCGGTGGTTCGAGTCCACTCCTCGCTACCAAATTTTCTGCCTACCAAATCTTGCAGACATGTTTCCAAGGCCTTGCATGCGTCGCGAGGCCTTTTTCATGCCCGCGGAGGTGTTGGCTGGGCCTGCGTCCGTGCCCTCTACGATGCGGCGTCTTCGCCCTCGTGCAGTTCAGAAAAGATCTGCTTGTCCTGGAGAATGACTTCAGCGGTCTGCCTGTAATGCGCGGTGAGCAGATCCACGGCGTGGTCCGCATCGCCGCTCAAAACTGCAGTCATGATCGCCTGATGCTCGTCCGTCACATGGCGTGACGGGAAGGCCTTGCGGATCGACAGACGCCGATAGCGGTAGAGCTGGTCGGCGAGTTGTCCGCAGAACGCGATCAGAGACTGCGAACCGCAATTCCCGATCAAGGTGCGGTGATAGACGCGGTGCAGCCGCTCCCATTCCGGATTGTCTTCGAAGTGTTCGGCATTGAGCGAGCGCGGGGTTCGCCCGAGGCGATGTTGCGCGAGCAGAAGCTGCTCCTCCCATTGCGGCGTCGAGGCCGCCATGGATTCCCGCAGCGCCAGACTCTCGACCCAGCACCGGGTCTTGGTCAGTTCGGCCAGTTCGCTGCGGCTGATATCCGCGACATAGAATCCGCGCTGCTCGCGGCACTCCACCAGACCATCGGCGGTCAGCCGGTTGAGCGCCTCGCGGAGCGGCGTCTGACCGGTCTGATACAGCTCGGTCAGGAAACGCATCTGGAGTTTCCGGCTCGGCTCGAGCCGTCCGGACAGCAGGTCCTCCCGCAACCGGTCATAGACCGTGCTGGCCTGGGTCGAGGACGGCGGCGAAGCCAATTCCAGTGAGGTTGTGTCCACGTGCTTCAATCCCGGAATCATCTGCCTGTCAGCTTCGATTTCTATACACTTTTTCTGATTTCAGAAAAATCTATAAATTTTTATTGTACGAGCCGATTTCTATAGATATTAGTTCCCCAAGGTCCTGAGAGATGACTGGCGGGAGGCGCGACAATGTTTGGCAAGGCTCAGCAAGCGCCTGAGGCATCGGCAGTTTTCGCAGCTGTCCAGCCGCGCACTGCCCGACCACAGTGCCTATGAGCGCCATCTCCCCATGCAGCTGCGGGATCGATGTCCACGCACATGTCGTGCCGTCCTCCTTCCCTTCCTACCTGGGCGCGGCGGTGCCGGCCGACTGGCCGTCGATGGCGGATGCCAAACCCTGCCACAAGCATGTGATGATGGCCGGCCGCATCTATCGCACGGTGTCGGATCGCTGCTGGGATGTCGCCAAGCGCGTCACGGATATGGCGGAGATGGGACTCGGCGTGCAGGCCATTTCGCCGATGCCGGAGCTACTGTCCTATTGGATGGAGCCCGCAGCGGTGAATGATCTCCTCCGCTACATCAACGACCAGATGGCCGAGATGGTCATGCATTCCGGTGGCCGCCTCGTCGCCCTCGGCGCGGTACCGCTGCAGGACATCGACCGCGCCATTGCCGAGCTGCATCGGCTGAAGCACGAACTAGGCTTTGCGGGCATCGAGATCGGCAGCAACATCAACGGCAAGCCGATCGGGTCTCCCGACTTCGACGGATTCTTCGCCGAGGTCGAGAAGCTCGACATGGCGGTGTTCGTCCATGCTCTGCGGCCTTGCGGCATGGATCGCCTCGTCGGCCCCGCGCAGTTGCAGCAGGTACTGGCCTATCCGACCGATGTCGGCCTTGCCGCGGCATCCGTCATCACCTCGAACCTCTTGCTGCGCCACCCGCGCCTGCGCATGGCGTTCAGCCACGGCGGCGGCACGCTCGCCTCGCTGCTGCCGCGGCTTCAGGAGGGATATCAGGTATTTCCTGTGCTGCAGGAGAGCATCCAGGAATCGCCGATCTTGCAGGCACGCCGGCTCTATTACGACGCGCTGGTCTATGACGACCCGACGCTGCTGCATCTGATCGCCAAGTTCGGCGCGACGCAGATCATGCTCGGCACAGACTACCCGTTCGCATTTCACGATCGCACGCCGGCAACGCGCGCCGCATCGGCGATCGCCGACGGCGCTACGCGCAATCTCGTCCTTCATGGCAATGCAAGACGTTTCCTCGGCCTTGACGAGCAGGCTTCGCAATGACCCATTTCCCGATCACAGCCCTGCGTAGCGTCGATCTCGACACGCCGGATCTGCAGCGATCCGAACAGTTCTACACATCTGTGTGGGGACTCGACCTCGTGACACACCACGGAGGCGTCACTTACTTGCGGGCCAGCGGCAGCGACCACCATGTCGTCGCCTTGCGGCAGGGCGATCGCCCTGCGCTGAGGGCCATCACGTTCCGGCTGCATTCGGATGCGGAATTCGAAACGATCGCCGCAGCATCCGTGAAACACGGGGCCACGCTGCTCTCAGGCCCAGCTCCGAATCCGGCACCAGATGGGGGTACACTGATGACCATCCGCGCGCCCGGTGGCGGCGTGCTTCGCTTCGTTCATGGCGACCTGCAACATGCCGAAGCTCCGTCATCGGCCAACCGTCCGACACGCCTCGCGCATGTCAACATCAACAGCAGCAATGTTGATGGCCTCGCCGCATTTTACGAGCAGGCACTCGGCTTTCGTCTCACCGACCGCTCGAAGATCATGGCCTTCGTTCGCTGCAACAGCGACCACCACGCCATCGTCATCGCCGACGCTGCGGCGAACGGACTCAATCACGTCGCCTTCCTGATGCCGGATCTCGAAGCCGTGATGCGCGGCTCGGGCCGCATGATCGACGCCGGCTTTCCCATTGCCTGGGGCGTCGGCCGTCACGGCCCCGGCGACAATGTGTTTGCCTATTTCATCGATCCGGTCGGGATCGTCATCGAATACACCGCCGAAGTTCTGCAGGTCGATGACAGCTATGTCGTGCGCGGCCCGGCGGAATGGGTCTGGCCACCCGGCCGCACCGATCACTGGGGTATCGCACCGCCCAAGGCCGATCACGTCAAGGCGGCACAGACCGCCATTGGCTACGCCGACGGGAGTGCCGCGTGACGGTTTCATCCGAGCAGACACGGAATGATTTTCAGGTCGTCGTGGTCGGTCATGGTCCGTCAGGCGCCATCGCGGCCAGCCTCCTTGGCGACCGTGGCATCCGCACGCTGGCCATCGACCGTCAGCTAGAGGTCTATGACAAGCCGCGTGCGATCGCGATCGATCACGAGATCCTGCGCCTGCTCGACAATATCGGCGTTGCCGAGCGCGTGCTGCCTTACGTTGCTCCGTTCCCCGCTTCCCAGCATTTCGGCGCCAAAGGGCAGTTGATCCGCCGCATCGACATGGTCGCGGAGCCCTATCCGCTCGGCTACACGCCCAGCATGGTGTTCACGCAGCCGCCGGTCGAAGCTGCCTTGCGCGAACATGCCGCGGCCTATGACAGCGTCGAGGTCGAGCTGGGCACCGAACTGCTCGGCTTCACGCAATCGACCGATCGAGTGACACTGCATTTGCGCGACGATCGCGGTACGACGCGCGATGTCACCGCCGACTACGTCATCGCCTGCGACGGCGCCTCCAGCAGCACCCGGCAACAGCTTGGCATCGCATTCGAGGATCTCGTCTTCGATGAGCCCTGGCTTGTCGTCGATCTTCAGGTCAACGACGCCTCCCTCAGCAAGCTGCCGCAGACCGCAGCGCAATTCTGCGATCCGTCGCGGCCCACGACCTTCATCATCGGCCCCGGCAATCATCGCCGCTTCGAAATCATGCTGCTGCCCGGCGAAGATCCGCGCGAGATGGAAACGGCCGCGCAGGTCTGGCGATTGCTCGCGCACTGGATTACGCCTGATGATGCCACGCTGTGGCGTGCTGCGAGCTACCGGTTTCATGCGCTCGTCGCGCAAGAATGGCGGCTTGGCCGCATCTTCCTCGCCGGCGATGCCGCGCATCAGCAGCCGCCGTTCATCGGCCAGGGTATGTGCCAGGGCATCCGCGATGTCGGCAATCTGATCTGGAAGCTCGACCGCGTACTCCGCGGACAATCCAATGCAAAATTGCTCGACAGCTACGGCGAGGAGCGCGGCGAGCATGTGCGCCAGCTCACTTCCCGCATCAAGGCCATCGGCCATGTGATCTGCGAACGCGATCCCGACGCCGCAGCAGCACGCGACGAGCGCATTCTTGCGGAGGGTGGCGGCCAACCCCGCACCATCACCCGTCAGGAAATCGTGCCGCCATTGCAGACGGGACTGCTGGCATTTCCCCTCCACACGGCACACGGCACGCTGTTCCCCCAGCCTTGGATCAGGACTGCAGAAGGACGGCGCCGTCTCGATAGCGTCGCCGGCACCGAATGGCGGCTTGTGCTCGATATGCGCAACGAACTGGAGCTCAGTCCCGATCTGCAAGCGATCATGACTCGGCTGGACATCAGGCCAATTCGTATCGGCCCCGCCGCTGATGACGTACTTACTGAAGAGGACGGCGTTCTCGCCGCATGGTTCGACCGTCACGACTGTCGCGCCGCAATCGTGCGGCCCGACCACTACGTCTTCGGCGTCGCCAGCGAGACCAGCGCGCTCGACGCGCTACTCACCGATCTTGCGGAGCGGCTCCGATGATCAGACCGGCCGCACAGCGTCGCCACACCAACATTCCCCACGGACACACAGCTTCCAGAGCGAGGACATCACGATGAAATTGGCAAGTTTTCAGATCGGCACCAGCAAGACCTGGGGTGTGATCGAGGGCGACGAGGCGCTCGACATCGGCGCGGTTCTTGGAGCGCGCTATCCCGATCTCAAATCCGTCATTGCAGCCGACGCGCTGTCCGTGGTGCGTGATGCAGCCGACAAGGCCAAACGTATCCCGACGGCTGATATCACCTGGCTTCCCGTGATTCCAAATCCGGACAAGATCCTCTGCATCGGCCTGAACTATGAGATGCACCGCAAGGAAACCGGACGCGCCGAAGTCGACAATCCTACGGTGTTCGGCCGCTTTGCCAACAGCCAGACCGGCCATCTCACCAATATCATCCGCCCGAAGGTCTCGACCCACCTCGACTTCGAAGGCGAACTCGCCATCATCATCGGTAAGCCCGGACGATACATTTCGCAGGCCGATGCATGGAGCCATATCGCCGGCTATGCCTGCTACAACGAAGGCAGCGTGCGCGATTTCCAGCGTCACACCCATCAGTTCACGCCCGGCAAGAATTTTCCGGAGACCGGCGGCTTTGGCCCCTGGATGATGACGCCGGACGAACTCGGCGACGTGGCGCCGCTGCGACTGCAGACCCGCGTCAATGGCCAGGTCGTGCAGGACGCCACCATCGATCAGATGATCTTCGATATCCCGCGGCAGATCGAATACTGCTCGTCCTTCACCCGCCTTGAGCCGGGCGACGTGATCGCCACCGGCACGCCGGGCGGCGTTGGCGCCAAGCGCACGCCTCCGCTCTGGCTCAAGCCGGGCGATATCGTCGAAGTCGAGATCGATCGGCTCGGCGTGCTGCGCAACGGCGTGGCCGACGAGGCCTGATGCAAGCGGCAGCCCGCACCGCCAGCACCGCGGTCTGCTTCTCACGACAAAGACCCGCTCGTTCGAAAGCGCGCCTCAACAAGCGATCAGAAATCGCAGGCCATCCATTTCAGGAGGAAGTCCATGCTCACATTGTCCCGTCGTATCTTGTTGACCGGCAGCATTCTTTGCCTCTCGCTGCCCGCCTATGCGCAATCGTGGCCGCAAAAGCCGGTGACGATCGTGGTGCCGCAGGCGGCGGGCAACAGCCCGGACGTGCTCTGCCGTATCGTCGCCGAAAAACTCTCCCGCGCGCTCGGACAACAGTTCATCGTTGAGAACCGGCCGGGCGCCGCGAACCTCGTCGGCGCACAGACGGTCGCGCGCGCCGCCCCCGACGGCTACACCTTCCTGTTCGCGACGTCGGCGGCGCTGGTCACCAATCCCTATACGTTCAAGAAACTGCCCTACGACCCAGTGAAGGATTTCGTGCCGGTGGCGATGGTGGCGCGGAGCAACCACGTGCTGCTCGTCAATCCCGAAGTAAAAGCCAAAACGCTGGCGGAATTGATCGCGCTTGAAAAATCCGCTCCCGGCTCCCTGAGCATGGCGGTCGACGGCGCGCGCAACATTTCCGGCCTGATCGCACAAACCATCAACAAGCAGGCGGGCACCAGTTTCGTCCTGGTCCCCTACAACACCATCACCAACGCGATCCAGGACAGCCTGACCGGACGCACCCAGGTGACGATCCAGTCCGCATCGGTGGCTGAGTCCTTCATCAAGGCCGGTACGCTGCGGGCACTCGCCATTGCCGGCAACAAGCGCGTCGATTCATTGCCGGATGTGCCCGCAATTGCCGAGACGTTGAAGGGCGCGGATCTGCAAGGCTGGTTCATGATGATGGCTCCGACCGGGACACCTGCCGAGATCGTCGACAAACTCAGTGCCGAGATTGCGCAGACACTGAAATCGCCGGACGTGCAGGAGCGCGCGCCCGTGCTCGGCTTCGATGTCGCCTCCGGTGACGTGGTGACGCCTGCGGGCGCGAAGCGCTTTTTCGACGCCGAGCTTGTCGCCACAGGCAAGACGATTCAGGAACTCGGCATTCAGCCTGAATAACCGCGACCCTGCGCCTGGTGCCGAACAACGGCATCTCCACATGAAAACGCCCGCTGTGAAGCGGGCGCTTTGACGCATTCAATCGGGAACGAAGCTTACGCCTCGTTGCCGCCTTCCTGCTGCGACGCCTCGAACAGGAACCAGGTGCGGCGCTCGGTGTCGTCGATGTAGTTTTCAAGCAGGCTGGCGCTGGCGATGTCCTTGGCGTCGTCGCAGACCTCGTGGGCCTTGCGCATCGCCGCTGCCATTTTCTTGTTGTCGTTCATCAGCTCGCGCAGCATCTCCACCGGCGGCACATAGGCCTCGTCATTGTCCTTGATGGTCTGCAGCTTGGCGACTTCGCCGATCGAACGCAGCGTGCGACCGCCGATCTTGCGCACGCGTTCCGCCAACGGATCCGTCGTCGCAAAAATCTGGTCGGACTGCTCGTCGAGCATCAGGTGATAGTCGCGGAAGTGGCGGCCGCTGAGATGCCAGTGAAAATTCTTGGTCTTCAGGTAAAGCGCGAAAGCGTCGGCGAGCAACCCGTTCAGCGCCTTGGCCACCTTCTCCACGGCGTCGGCTGAGAGGTCAGTCGGGGTATTCATTTCGGCAGCGATTTTCGATGTCTTGGTGCTCACGTTACTTACCTTCCCGTGTCGGATGATTTGATGGCTGGAGGGTTGTCGTCAGGGCGGAAGATTTCAGGAAAAATCGGAGTGGTCTTGACGGAAAGCACTGCAAATTTCCGAAAACTGCGGTTCTTGAAGGAAAGGCGGTTTCCCACGCGCCTGAAAACGCTCTAGACCGTTTCAACGCATCACAAATATAGGGGTTCCCGACACGGGAACAACAATCGGGCCGGGCAGACGATGGAAGATTGGATCGATTATTACGATTCCACGCATACGATTTATGCGAGCAAGCTGCATCGTGACGTGCATTTCGAGGTCATCGCTCGCGATATCATTGGCTACATCGCCTCTCAGGATGCCGTCGTGCTCGACTACGCCTGTGGCGAAGCACTCTCGGCCGCCAAAGTGGCCAATGCCTGCAGCAAGCTGATCCTGGCAGAGCCCGCGCCTGGCGTTCGCGGCCGACTGGTCGCCCGCTTCGCGCCCAACACCAAAATCCGGGTCCGGTCGCTGGAAGAGTTGCGCAACATGACGGCGCAGTCGATCGACTTGGCTGTCATGAATTCGGTGGCTCAGTACATGACAGGCCCCGAACTCGACGATGCCTTTGCGATCATCAAGCGGCTGCTGGCGCCTGGCGGCAAGCTGGTGGTCGGCGACATCCTGCAGCCCGATGTCGGCATGACGACCGATGTCATGGCGCTGCTGAAGCTCGCCCGGGAACACGGCTTTCTGTGGGATGCGTTCGTTGGGCTTGTTCGCACGGCCCTCTCTGACTACCGCCAGCTGCGCACCAAGGTTGGCCTGCAGCGCTACAGCGAGGCGGAGATGCTGGCCAAGCTGACCGCGGCCGGTTTCCGGGCGTCGCGGGCGCCGGTCAATATCGGCCACAATTCCTCGCGCATGACCTTCGTCGCCCACCACGCATTCTGAGGCATCGGCTGGGGCAAACGGACGATTAAGGTTAACAGACGGTTTACAAAACTTGAGGTGGATCGCCACCCCGTGATCGGTAACATTGTGCTCGGCCCGGTGGCGGAAATGTCTACGCGGGGGCGATGCATCGCTCTTTATCCTGGTTCAAGTCCAGGCTGGGCCTCCAACCTTTCAGACATTTACCAGTGGGTCGGCGCTGTCAGGCTTCGGTGAATTCCAGCACCGGAAGCTGCAGGCGCTCGGCATCGCGCTCGGCCGATGCGAGCACCGCATCCAGCAAACCCGGAAACCTGCTCTCGAGATCCTCGCGGCGCAGTTTCATCAACCTCGCCGTCCCCACCGCGCGCGTTTCCATCAGGCCGGCCTCGCGCAGTTTCGCAAAATGATAGGCGAGATTGGACTTGCCGCTGAGGCCGTAAAAGTCGCCGCAGCGCAACTCACCGACCTCTTTCTCGCGTTTGGCCAGATTGTAGACGATCGCCAGCCGGATCGGATCGCTCAGGCAATCCATCACGCCAGGCAATTCGATCTGTTCGCGCGTGGGATGCGGGAGAATGCGGCTCATGGCTCCTCAATACTGATTCCGACCGGCCGTCGCAATGTTCAATATTTCTTGAACCATTTGACATTTTGCATTGCCGCATCAATAGTTCAACGAAGATTGAACTAAGGATGTGGCGATGAGCGTCTTCTGGCTGGCCCTGGCGACATTTGCGATTGGGACCGAAGCATTTGTAATTGCTGGTCTTCTTCCAATCATGGCAGCGGACCTGAATGTCACGTTGGCGGCCACGGGACAATTGGTCACCGTTTACGCCATCACTTATGCCATCGGCTCGCCGATCCTGGCTGTGCTGTTCAGCAATTTTGACCGCCGCACCGTCGTCTCGCTGGCGCTGGTCTGTTTCATCGTCGGAAATCTTTTGGCGGCCGTTGCCAGCACATTCGGCACTCTCCTGCTGTCGCGCATGCTGATGGCCGTGGGCGCCGGACTGTGCATGCCGACCGCCATGGCCGTCGCAATCGCGATCGCTGCACCGGAACGCCGTGGCCGCGCCGCGTCGCTGGTGATCTCCGGCCTGACGGTGGCGACGGTTCTGGGCGTGCCGCTCGGAACCTGGGTCGGCAGTCATTTTGGCTGGCGGTCGACGTTCGTGATGGTCGCAGCGCTCGGCGCCGTCGCATTGGCCGGGCTGCTGCTGGGATTGCCCCGCGGTTTGCCACGCGCTGCTGCCACACTTGGTCAGAGGCTTGCCGTCGCGCGCCATCCCGAAGTGCTGAAAACCCTTGCTGTGACCTGCATGTGGGGCCTCGGGGGCTTTACCTCATTCACCTATCTGGCTGTGCCGCTGCACCGACTCGGCTTTGACGCCAACGGGATCAGTCTGGCACTGCTGGTCTTTGGCGTCGCTGCGGCGATCGGAAACACCCTGGGCGGCACGATGTCCGACCGTATCGGGCCGCTCCGCACCTCGACGCTGGGCCTGATCGGCATGATGCTGTCACTGACGCTGCAATCGGCGGCCCTGACATTCGCGCCGCCCGCCACTGCGGGCGTGCTGTTTCTGGTCTTCATTTTTACCCAGGGCATTGCCGGCTGGATGTTCTATCCCGGACAGGTCGCACATCTCGTGCGCATCACGCCGGAAGCCTCGGTCATCGCGCTCTCGCTGAACGCCTCGGCCATGTATATCGGCTTTGCCGGCGGCAGCGCGTTGGGCGGCGTGGTGCTGTCGACATTGAGCTCCAACCACCTCGGCTGGATCGGCGGCTGCGCCGAGGCGGCAGCCCTCGCGCTCGTCCTCGCCGGACACCTTCTGAAGCGCCCGAAACCGGCCCAAATTGCCGGTTGATGGCACCTTCAAAAGCCTTCCCCGCCCCGTTATAGTGGTCTAAAGACAGCCGCGCGCGAGGATCGGCCTATGGCTCCCTGAGGGGTCAATGGCTGGTTTGGCGCCCGGGCCCGAGGGACGCGCGTATGCGCGCCCTTTTTTTGTGCCGATTTGTCACCACCGCGAGTTTAAATGCCAAAACGCACCGACATATCCACCATCCTGATCATCGGCGCCGGTCCTATCGTGATCGGCCAGGCCTGCGAGTTCGACTATTCGGGCACGCAAGCCGTCAAGACGCTCAAGGAAGAGGGCTACCGGATCGTTCTGGTCAATTCCAATCCGGCCACGATCATGACGGACCCGGAACTGGCGGACGCTACCTATATCGAGCCGATCACACCCGAGATCGTCGCCAAGATCATCGAAAAAGAGCGCGGCGACCGCTCCAAGGGTTTTGCGCTGCTGCCGACCATGGGCGGCCAGACCGCGCTGAACTGCGCTCTGTCGCTGCGCCAGCAGGGCACGCTGGAGAAGTTCGACGTGGAGATGATCGGCGCCACCGCCGAAGCGATCGACAAGGCCGAAGACCGCCAGCTGTTTCGCGAGGCGATGACGAAGATTGGCCTGGAGACGCCGAAGTCGCGGCTCGCCAATGCATCCGCGCTGAAGAAGCAGTATCGCGAGCAGCACCAGGCCGAAAAAGCCAAGCTGACGGGCGACGCGCTGGCCGAGCACGAGCGGCAGTGGGTGCTGCATGAAGGCGACCGCCGCAAGCGCTATCAGGAGCACGCTCTCGGCCAGGCGCTGATGGCGCTGTCTGAAATTGGTTTGCCCGCGATCATCCGCCCGTCCTTCACCATGGGCGGCACCGGCGGCGGCATTGCCTATAACCGCGAAGAATTCCTCGACATCATCGAGCGCGGCCTCGACGCGTCTCCGACCAACGAAGTGCTGATCGAAGAGTCAGTGCTCGGCTGGAAAGAGTACGAGATGGAAGTCGTCCGCGACAAGAAGGACAACTGCATCATCATCTGCTCGATCGAGAACCTCGATCCGATGGGCGTGCATACCGGTGACTCCATCACCGTCGCGCCGGCGCTGACGCTGACCGATAAAGAATACCAGATCATGCGCGACGCCTCGCTGGCGGTGCTGCGCGAGATCGGCGTCGAGACCGGCGGCTCCAACGTGCAGTTCGGCGTCAATCCTGCCGACGGCCGCATGGTCGTGATCGAAATGAATCCGCGCGTGTCGCGCTCATCCGCGCTGGCCTCGAAGGCCACCGGTTTCCCGATCGCCAAGGTCGCGGCAAAGCTTGCCGTCGGTTACACACTCGACGAAATCGCCAACGACATCACCGGCGGCGCAACGCCTGCGTCGTTCGAGCCGACGATCGATTATGTCGTCACCAAGATTCCCCGTTTCGCCTTCGAGAAATTCCCGGGCGCATCGCGCACGCTGACGACGTCGATGAAGTCGGTCGGCGAAGTGATGGCCATCGGCCGCACATTCCAGGAAAGCTTGCAGAAGGCGCTGCGCGGACTTGAAACCGGCCTGACCGGCCTCGACGAAATCGAGATCGAGGATCTCGGCCGCGGCGACGACAAGAATGCCATCCGTGCTGCACTCGGCACGCCGACGCCGGACCGTCTGTTGCAGGTCGGCCAGGCCATGCGTCTGGGCTGGACCGATGAGGAGATCTTCAACTCCTGCAAGATCGATCCGTGGTTCCTCGCCGAGATGCGCGGCATCGTCGAGATGGAAGCCAAGGTGAAGGCCAATGGCCTGCCCGCCAACGCCTTCGGCATGCGGACGCTGAAGGCCATGGGCTTCTCCGACGCGCGCCTCGCCGTGCTCGCCGGCAAGACCGAGGCCGACGTCAAGGCACTGCGCCGCTCGCTCGATGTGCGACCGGTGTTCAAGCGCATCGACACCTGCGCCGCTGAATTCGCCTCGCCGACCGCTTACATGTATTCGACCTATGAGTCGTCCTTCGCCGGCGCCTTCGCTGACGAGAGTCAGCCGTCGGACAAGAACAAGGTCATCATTCTTGGCGGCGGCCCGAACCGTATCGGCCAAGGCATCGAGTTCGACTATTGCTGCTGCCACGCCTGCTTCGCGCTCGCCGACGCCGGCTACGAGACCATCATGGTCAACTGTAATCCGGAAACCGTGTCGACCGACTACGACACTGCGGATCGCCTGTATTTCGAACCACTGACTGCCGAAGACGTGCTTGAGATCATCGACACCGAACGTCAGAACGGCACGCTGCACGGTGTGATCGTGCAGTTCGGCGGCCAGACCCCGCTGAAGCTCGCACGCGCGCTGGAAGCCGCCGACGTGCCGATCCTCGGTACCTCGCCGGATGCCATCGATCTTGCCGAAGATCGCGATCGCTTCAAGCGCATCCTCGACAAGCTCAAGCTCAAGCAGCCGAAGAACGGCATCGCCTATTCGGTCGAACAGGCCCGCCTCGTCGCAGCCGATCTCGGCCTGCCGCTGGTGGTGCGTCCGTCCTATGTGCTCGGTGGCCGCGCGATGCAGATCATCCGCGAGGAAAGCCAGCTCGGCGATTACCTGCTCGGCACGCTGCCGGAGCTGGTGCCTGGCGACGTCAAGGCGCGCTATCCGAACGACAAGACCGGCCAGATCAATACGGTGCTCGGCACCAATCCGCTGCTGTTCGATCGCTATCTGTCTGATGCCATCGAAGTCGACGTCGACTGCCTGTGCGATGGCAAGGATACCTTCATCGTCGGCATCATGGAGCATATCGAGGAAGCTGGCATTCACTCCGGCGACTCGGCCTGCTCGCTGCCGCCGCATTCGCTCGACGACGACATGATCGCCGAGCTCGAACGCCAGACCCGCGACATGGCCCTCGGCCTCGACGTGGTCGGACTGATGAACGTGCAGTTCGCGGTCAAGGATCGCGACATCTACGTGCTCGAAGTCAATCCGCGCGCGTCGCGCACCGTGCCTTTCGTTGCCAAGGTGATGGGCATGCCGGTGGCCAAGATCGCCGCGCGTATCATGGCCGGCGAGAAGCTCGCCGACTTCAATCTGAAGAAGCGCAAGCTCGACCATGTCGGCGTCAAGGAATCGGTCTTCCCGTTCGCGCGCTTCCCCGGCGTCGATACGGTGCTCGGCCCGGAAATGCGCTCCACCGGCGAAGTGATGGGCATCGACCGCTCGTTCGAAATCGCCTTCGCCAAGAGCCAGCTCGGCGGCGGCACCCGCGTGCCGCGCAGTGGCACCGTATTCGTGTCCGTGCGCGAAAGCGACAAGACGCGCATTCTCGATGCCGTGAAGCTGCTCTCGTCGAACGGCTTCAAGGTGCTCGCGACGTCGGGGACCCAGCGCTTCCTGGTCGACAACGGCGTCCCCGCCGAGAAGATCAACAAGGTGCTGGAAGGCCGGCCACACATCGTCGACGCCATCACCAATGGCGAGATTCAGCTGGTTCTGAACACCACCGACGGGCCGCAGGCCTTGGCCGACAGCCGCTCGCTGCGGCGGGCTGCCCTCTTGCATAAAGTACCGTATTACACCACTCTTTCGGGTGCCGTGGCGGCTGCACAGGGCGTCCGGGCCTATCTGGGCGGGGACCTTGAGGTCCGCACATTGCAGAGTTACTTTTCCGAAGCCTGAATTCGGGCGGACTGCAGGTCCGACGAGATCAGCTAGGCAAGGCACGACCGGAACTCACCGGTCGCGTCTTTGTTTTGTTTCGGCACTCGAAGCCGGCGTCTGAACTGGCTGCAAGCGCAGCCAAGCCGACATCTTGCAGAACGAATGGTTTCATGCGCGCGCCGCCGCGTTCCGCATGACGTTAGAGGACGAAGAGAATGGTTGAGAAGGTCCCGATGACAGCAGGTGGCTACGCTGCGCTGGAGGTCGAGCTGAAGGAACGTCAGTCGGTGCACCGTCCGCGGATCATCGAGCAGATCGCCGAAGCGCGCTCCCATGGTGACCTCTCGGAAAATGCCGAGTATCACGCCGCCAAGGAAGAGCAGTCGCATAATGAAGGCCGCATCAGCGATATCGAAGACAAGCTCGCCCGCGCCGATATCATCGATATCTCGAAGCTGTCCGGCGATACCATCAAGTTCGGCGCGACCGTTTCGCTGATCGCTGAGGACACCGAGAAGAAGGCGGTCTGGCAGATCGTCGGCGAGCCCGAGGCTGATGCCAAGAAAGGTCGCATCTCGATTACCTCGCCACTGGCGCGTGCGCTGATCGGCAAGAGCAAAGGCGCATCGGTCGAAGTCGTCGCTCCCGGCGGGGCCAAGGCCTATGAGATCACCAAGGTCGAGTGGCGCTGATCGACAGCGCTCAACGCGAAACAAGAAAGCCGCGCATGATGCGCGGCTTTTTTATTGTCCCCTGATTGCGGTATCCAGCCATCGCTACTCACGAAAACTTCTGGAATACTTCCACAGCTCACGTGTTTTCACACGAGAGTGACCAGCATTTTGCATTGCAGTAATGCTAGAAACGATGGTCATCACAGGGGGACTAATGACATGGACCAAGCCTTCGCTAAATTTCAGCCTGCTGCACTAAGCCTTTTCCGCTTCATCACCGGCCTGCTGCTGCTGCAGTATGGCATCGCCAAGATCTTCAAATTTCCGGTTCTGCCCTATTTCGCGAATATCCCGCCGTTGATCCAGGTCGCGGCAACGCTTGAACTCGTCGGCGGTGCGCTGCTGCTGCTCGGCCTGTTCACGCGCCCAGTTGCGTTCATCCTCGCCGGTGAAATGGCTTTCGCTTACTTCCTCGGCCACATGTTTAAAGGCGCGGATCCGGTTTTCCTGCCGCTGCTGAACGGCGGCACCGCTGCCATCCTGTTCTGCTTCTCATGCCTCTATCTTGCGACGTCAGGCGGAGGCCCGATCAGCCTCGACGCGATACTGCGCAAGAAGAACTGATTGAACGGTAGGATGGGTAGAGCGTCTTCGCGAAACCCATCGGTGCACACATTCAGGTGATGGGTTTCGCTTCGCTCTACCCATCCTACACAAAGAAAGGACGCTGACTTCACGGTCAGCGCCCTTCGCTCTTAGAAAGTACTGCTAATCCGCGGCCCTCAGCTCAAGCGGCACCGCGGCAGCGTATTTCGAGTTCTGCAAGACCAAGGACGTGCGGACGTTGCGGACATGCGGTGCGGCCGTGAGATGGCCGACGAAATCCTGGAAGGTCGCCATGTCGGGCGCCACGCATTTCAGGATGAAATCGATCTCGCCCGATAGCATCCAGCACTCCCGCACCAATGGCTCCTTGCGGACGAAATCCTCGAACGCCTTGAGATCGGCATCGGCCTGACTCGACAGGTGGACCGAGGCAAACACGGTAACGTCGAAACCGAGCAATCGGGGATCCAGCAACCCGCGGTAGCCCTGGATATAGCCAGCCTCTTCCAGGGTCCGGACCCGGCGCAGGCAGGGCGGCGGCGAGATGCCAACGCGCTTGGCGAGTTCCACATTGGTGATTCGGCCGTCGGCCTGGATTTCGCTGAGAATTTTGAGGTCGATGTCGTCTAGGCTTTTCGGCACGCGGCGCGGATCCTGGCTGGTATTCAAACAAACCGTTTGAACTCTCTTAGCGCAGGAGCCGCAACTTGCGCAATTTTATTGCGCGTGCATCGCAGAAATTAAGTGTCTCCGGGGGAAAAATTGCCGGGACGAATTGCAATTCTTGCATGGCTCGCCAGATATTCTACACTAGCAGACAAGACTTTCGACGCCGCAGCGACGTGTTCGCCGGCACATTTCGCCTCAGCAATGACCAATTTCCCTTCAGAAAGGGACTCGACCATGGCCGCCCCCATCCATGCCAAAGTCGTCATCATCGGCTCAGGCCCGGCTGGCTACACTGCCGCTATCTACGCCGCACGCGCGATGCTCGAGCCCGTCCTGATCCAGGGGATCCAGCCCGGCGGTCAGCTCACCATCACCACGGATGTCGAAAACTATCCGGGCTTCGCCGACGTCATTCAGGGCCCTTGGCTGATGGAGCAGATGGAGAAGCAGGCTCAACACGTCGGTACCAAGATTGTCACCGATCTGGTCAGTGACATGGATCTGAACCAGCGTCCGTTCCGCCTGACCTGCGACAGCGGCGATGTCTATCTCGCCGAAACCGTGATCCTGGCCACCGGCGCACAGGCGCGCTGGCTCGGTATCCCGTCGGAAGAGAAATTCCAGGGCGGCGGCGTATCCGCCTGTGCCACCTGCGACGGATTCTTCTATCGCAACAAGGAAGTGATCGTGGTCGGCGGCGGCAACACGGCCGTCGAGGAAGCTTTGTTCCTGACCAATTTCGCCTCGCAGGTCACCATCGTGCATCGCCGCGACCATTTCCGCGCCGAGCGCATCCTGCAGGAGCGACTGTTCAAGCACCCGAAGATCAAGGTGGTCTGGGACTCGGCGCTCGACGAGATCTGCGGCACCGAAGGCCCGGCCAAGGTCACCCATGTGCGCCTGAAGAACGTCAAGACCGGCGCCATCACTCAGGTGTCAGCTGACGGCGTCTTCATTGCCATCGGCCACGCGCCCGCGACCGAACTCATCAAGGGCCAGATCAAGCTGAAGCCCTCGGGCTATGTCGAAGTAGCTCCGAATTCCACCGCAACCTCGATGCCCGGCGTGTTCGCCGCCGGCGACGTGGCGGACGAAACCTATCGGCAGGCGGTCACCGCCGCCGGCATGGGCTGCATGGCCGCCCTCGAAGCCGAACGCTATCTTGCCGCGCATGCTCATGACCGCGCAGCGGCCGAATGATGATCAAACGAACCCGCGACGGATTTACAGATATGGACTGGGACAAGCTGAAGGTGTTTCACGCGGCGGCGGAAGCGGGGAGCTTCACGCATGCAGGCGAGCAACTGGGCCTGTCGCAATCGGCAGTCTCACGACAGGTGAGCGCGCTTGAGCAGGAACTGGCGGTCTCGCTGTTCCACCGCCACGCCCGCGGCCTGATCCTCACCGAACAGGGCGACCTGCTGTTCCGCACCGCCCATGACGTGTTCATGCAGCTCCAGGCGGCCCGCGCAAAGCTGACCGACAGCCGCGAGCGGCCGAGCGGCGACCTCAAGGTCACCACAACCCCGGGCGTCGGCATCAACTGGCTGATCCCGCGCCTTGGCGAGTTCACCGCGCTCTATCCGGAAATCCGCATTTCGCTGATCGTCACCGATGAGGAACTCGACCTGTCGATGCGCGAGGCCGATGTGGCCATCCGCACCCGCAAGCCAACCCAGCCGGACCTGATCCAGCGCAAGCTGTTCGCCATGGGATTCCACGCTTATTGCTCGCCGGAATATATCAAGCATTTCGGCACCCCGCGCACCCTCGACGAACTCGACGGGCACCGCATCATCATGCTCAGCGACGCCCAGGTGTCCCCGCACCTGCAAAACCGCAGCTGGCTGATCGATGCCGGGCGCAACGGCTCCGGCCCGCGCGAACCCTACTTCAAGGTCAACAATATTCTGGGCCTGATGCGCGCCTGCCAGCAGGGCTTGGGCATTGCAGCATTGCCGGACTACCTGGTCGAAGAAAACGATCGTCTCGTTCAGCTCTTCAGCGAGTCGGACTCGATTCAACTCGACACTTATTTTGTCTATCCCGAAGAGTTGAAGACGGTCGCCCGTGTGCAGGTGTTCCGCGACTTCATCGTCAGCAAGGCGCAGCGCTGGCCGTCCTAACCCGCAATATTTCAGGGCAGATATGCCCACGCTTCCCAGCATGTCAGACATGCCAAGTGATGCGTTGCTGCATGCCACCTTCAGGGATCATACTTCTCAGACGCTGAGATTTTGCGCTGCGCATTTGTCCCCCTCCTCCAGTGGTGCGAAGTCTCAGTAATCCCTCTTGGAAGGTGATTGTGTCGGCCTCTCGAGGCCAATACCTCAGAGCCGGACTCGTTTGAGTCCGGCTTTTTTTTGCGCCCGCGAACTGTCAGTCCAGCTTCACTTTCGCCAGCCGAAGCGCATTCCCGATCACGCTCACCGAGGACAGCGCCATCGCTGCAGCGCCGAGCATCGGCGACAGCAGGATGCCGAAGATCGGATACAGCACACCGGCCGCAATCGGCACGCCGGCCGCATTGTAGATGAAGGCGAAAATCAGATTCTGACGGATATTGCTCATCACGGCCTTTGATAGTTCGCGCGCGCGCACCAGCCCCATCAGATCGCCGGTCAGCAGTGTCACGCCAGCACTCTCGATCGCCACATCGGTCCCCGTGCCCATGGCGATGCCGACATCCGCAGCAGCCAGCGCCGGCGCATCGTTGACGCCATCGCCAACCATGGCGACCCGGCGGCCTTCGCCGCGCAGACGTGTGACCACGTCACTCTTGCGCTCCGGCAACACACCCGCCTCGACCTCATCGATACCCAGTGTCTTTGCCACGGCTTTAGCCGTCGTCGCATTGTCGCCGGTGAGCATGACGATCCGCAGGCCGTCGGCGCGCAGCTTCTTCAAGGCGTCCTGCGCCGATGGCTTTACGGGATCGGCAATCGCCATCACACCGGCGACGCTGCCATCGATGGCAACGAAGATGGCAGTCGCACCGTTCTGCCGCGCCAGCTCGGCAACGCCGTCGGTGCGCGTCGTATCCACTTTCAATTCGTCCATCAGCATCGCATTGCCCAGCGCCACGCGCTTGCCATTGACCACACCCGACGCGCCTTTGCCGGACGGTGAGGCGAAGTCACTGGCATCGCTCAGCACCACATTGCGTTGCTTTGCTTCATTGACGATGGCTTGCGCCAACGGATGCTCGCTGGAACGTTCGATACTTGCAGCAAGTTGCAGAATCTCACTTTCGTTGAATCCCTCCGCCGGCGTGATGCTCACCAGTTTCGGCTTGCCTTCCGTCAGCGTGCCGGTTTTGTCGATCACAATGGTGTCGATGCTTTCCAGGCGTTCCAGCGCCTGCGCGTCACGCACCAGAATGCCGGCATGGGCGCCGCGACCGACGCCGACCATGATCGACATGGGCGTTGCCAGACCGAGCGCACAGGGGCACGCGATGATCAACACGGTGACCGCAGCAACAAGCGCAAACGAGAGCCGCGGCTCCGGGCCGAATGTCGCCCAGGCGATGAATGCAATCACCGCCGCGGCCAGCACTGCCGGCACGAACCAGCCGGCGACACGATCCGCGAGACGCTGGATCGGTGCGCGCGAGCGCTGTGCCTTCGCGACCATGTCGACGATCCGCGACAACATCGTATCGCGGCCGATCTTGTCGGCCCGCAGCACGAGGCCGCCGCTCTGGTTGACGGTGCCGCCGATGACGCGCGCGCCTTCGGCCTTGCTCACCGGCATGGACTCGCCGGTCACCATGGATTCATCCACCGACGAACGCCCCTCGGTAACAACGCCATCGACGGGAATTTTCTCGCCCGGCCTCACCCGCAACAAATCGCCGATGGCAATGGCGTCGAGGGCGACGTCCTCATCACCGTCCTTGCCAATGCGCCGCGCTGTCTTCGGTGCGAGACCGAGCAGCGCGCGGATCGCACCTGACGTCTGATTGCGTGCACGCAGCTCGAGCACTTGTCCGAGCAGCACGAGCACGGTGATCACCGCAGCGGCTTCGAAATAGACCGCCACAGCACCGTGATGGTCGCGGAACGCGTCGGGAAACAAACCAGGCGCGAAGGTAGCCACAACGCTGTAGACCCACGCTACACCGGTACCCATGGCAATCAGCGTGAACATGTTGAGATTGCGCGTCACCACCGAGCGCCATCCGCGTTCGAAGAACGGCGCGCCGGCCCACAGCACCACGGGCGTCGCCAGCACGAGTGAGATCCAGTTCGATGTGGTCTGCGATACCAGCTGCATCAGGCCGAGATGCGCGCCCATCTCCAGCACGAACACGGGCAATGTCAGTGCCAGCGCGATCCAGAAGCGCCGGGTCATGTCGATCAGTTCAGGATCGGGCTTGTCGTCGAGCGAGACCTGCTCCGGCTCCAGCGCCATGCCGCAGATCGGACAGCTCCCGGGTCCTTCCTGACGGATCTCCGGGTGCATCGGGCAGGTATAGATAGTGCCGGCTGGCGCGGGCGGCGCGGGCTCCTTCGGCATCAGGAAACTTTCGGGATCGGCGTTGAAACGCTCGCGACAGCGCGCGCTGCAGAAGAAATACTCATGGCCCTGATAGATCAGGCGGTTCTTGGCGGTCGCGGGATCGACGGTCATGCCGCAGACCGGATCGAGCACTTTGGTCGGCGCAGCCTCGGCGTGATGGTGACCATGCGAACAGCATGCGCCATGCATGTGACCGGCATGGGCATCGTGCCCCGTATGCGTGTGAGTTGTCTCTGCCACCGTGACCTCGCCTCTTGAAACATATACCCTATGGGGGTATATGGACCTCATGCGCAGCGAGATCAAGACGTCCTGTTTAAAACGCCTCAAACGGATCGAAGGCCAGGTCCGCGGCTTGGCCGGCATGGTCGAGGCCGACCGCTATTGCATCGATGTGGTTACGCAGATCGCCGCGGCCCGCGCAGCGTTGCGACGCGTCGAGGAAGAGATCCTGCGCGACCATGTCGCTCATTGCGTTGAGCACGCGATCTCGTCAGGCGACAAGGCCGATCAACGCCGCAAGATTGCCGAGTTGATGGACGTGGTCAGCCGCGTCGACCGGTGACGCGAATGCGACGTGCGGGCACGATGTTAGAAGACGGTTGATCAGTCGTTACGGTTTTTGCCCGGTGAGGGTGGCGCTGAAATGCGACCACACCTTTAGGTCATCAAGGGCCGGCGAATATCCGCAAAATTTACGACTGGATAAGCATGCGCAGCGATAGCGCACGAGGCGATCTAATAGCGCCGATCGCCGGTATTTACGTGTCTTTACGTACTTATATCTAACGTCCCGCGCAATTGCGGTAATCCCGCTCGCGGTATCTGTACATGCTTACGATCTATAACTGCATCGCCAATGCCCATGATTTCAGGCTCGTCGGACTCGCGGCCATCATCTGCGCGATCGCGTCCCTCGCTGCGATCAACCTGCTCCGTCATGCGCGAAGCGCCACAGGCCAGATGCGCCTCGTCTGGCTCGCGGTATCCGCGATCTCCACGGGCTTCGGCATCTGGGCCACGCATTTCGTAGCGATGCTGGCATTCTCGCCGGGGATGCCGAGCGGCTACAATATCGTACTTACGGTCGTCTCGCTGATCGCCGCGCTGCTGCTGACCGGCGCCGGCCTCGCCGTATCGTTGATCCCGAATTTTCGTGCCGGCCTCTGGATCGGCGGCGCCGTTGTCGCGGGCGGCATCGCGGCGATGCATTACACCGGCATGGCCGCCTTCGAACTTCAGGCGCGCATCGACTGGGATATGACGCTCGTCATCGTCTCGATCGTATTGGGAGCCGTGCTCGGTGCGATCGCGCTTCCGGTAGGGTTGCATGGCACCACCCTGCGCTGGAAGATCAGCGGCGCGCTGCTGCTAACGCTCGCGATCTGCAGTCATCATTTCACGGCGATGAGCGCGGTCACGATCACCCCGGATCCGACCATCGCCGTCTCGCCGCTGACCATCCCCGCCGGATGGCTCGCACTTGGCGTCTCATTGATCAGCTTCGCCATCATTGGCCTGGCGCTGGCCGGCATCGTGCTGGATATCCGTGATCACCGCCGCTCCGATCTCGAAGCCGACCGCATGCGCGGACTCGCCAATGCTGCCGTCGAAGGCTTGCTGGTGTGCGACGACGACACGATCGTCACGGTCAACACGTCCTTCGCCGCGCTGGCGGGATCGTCCGCTGAATTGCTGATTGGCGGGCGTCTGCAAGACTGCTTCCCCGATGGCGATACGCGGACTCAGATCATGAGCCAGCCTGACAAATCGGTGGAAGCGAATCTGCGACAGCGCAACGGCCAGACGATCCCAGTTGAATTGATCCTGCGTGGAATCGACTTTGCGGGGAAGCCGCATCAGGTCATCGCCGTACGTGACCTCCGCGAACGCAAGCAGGCCGAACAGCACATCCGCTATCTCGCCCACTACGACTCCCTGACCGGACTACCCAATCGCGGCACGTTCCATGATCGAATCGATCAGGAGATTGCGACACTATCCAAGGACCGCCCGCTCGCCGTACTCGCTTTGGATCTCGATCAGTTCAAGCAGGTCAATGACCTGTTCGGCCACGCCGCCGGCGACAAGGTCCTCAAGAGCGTAACGGCACGCATCACCGCCCTGCTTGGCGAAGGCGAGATGATGGCGCGTCTTGGCGGCGACGAGTTCGCCATTCTCTTGCCGAACCTGACCTCGCCCGCAGCTGCGAGTCAGTTCGCCGACAGGATACTGGAAGCGTTCCGGAGCAAGGATGCCACCTTCGAACTCGGCAGCGTCACCGCCAGTGTCGGTATCGCACTCTGCCCCGACGACTCCAGTGATCGCGACACGTTGCTCGCTTGCGCCGACACCGCGCTCTACCGCGCCAAATCCGAAGGCCGCGCGACATGGCGCTTCTTCGAACCTGCAATGGGGGAAGCCGTGCGCGACCGCCGGCTGCTCGAACACGATCTGCGCAACGCCATCGATGCCAATCAGCTGAAAGTGGTCTATCAGCCCCAGGGCACCATGGAGTCGGGCCGTGTGATCGGCTTCGAGGCACTGCTGCGCTGGAACCATCCCGTCCGCGGCAATATTCGCCCCGACATCTTCATTCCGATTGCGGAAGACACCGGCGCCATTCTCGGCATCGGCGAATGGGTGCTGCGCGCCGCCTGCCGTGAAGCGGCGACGTGGAAGCATCCGTTGACCATCGCGGTCAATGTCTCGGCGGTTCAGATCCACCACGATAGCTTTGTCGCAACCGTCCATGAGGTCTTGCTGGAAACCGGCCTGCCCCCGCATCGGCTCGAACTGGAGATCACCGAGACTGCGCTGATCCGCGACTTCGATCGCGCATTGCTGACACTCCGCCGGATCAAGGCGCTCGGCGTTCACATCGCCATGGATGATTTCGGCACCGGCTACTCGTCGCTGTCGAACCTGCGCGCATTCCCTTTCGACAAGATCAAGATCGACGGATCATTCATCAGGTCGGTGAACACCAACAGCCAGGCAGCAGCAATCGTGCGCGCCGTCCTCGGCCTCGGCCGCGGGCTTGGGCTACCGGTGCTCGCCGAAGGCGTGGAAACCGAAGCGGAATTCGCATTCCTGCGCGACGAGAAATGCGACGAGGCGCAGGGCTATCTGCTCGGCCGTCCGGCTGACATAGACAACTTCCGTGAAGTCACCCAAGGGGTGACTTCACCCGCCGGAGATATCGCCATTTCAGCATAGGCGTGAACACCCCACCGTCGCGGTCATACCAACGACAAAAAACGCGCGAAGGTCTCGCGCGCTTTTTCTGGGGTCAAAAGAGCAGAACGGCTATCAGGCCGCCTGCTTGTGCATCGCGCCGGTCGCCGATCCGTTGCCGCGAATAGCCTTGATCGAACGTTCGATCGCCGCCCACAGCTTCCCGATCTCGCTGGCTGCGCGACCTTCTGCCTGATATTCGCGGGCGCCTTCGCCGTTGCCAAGCGCGAGCAGGAGATCTGCACGGTTGGTGATCTGACCCGACCACACCGGAGCCTTGAACTTGGCGAGCGCTTCGCGGGCGATCGTCACGATACGGCTTTCGGAATCGTCACGGCGTGCCGGCGCACCATTGATGACAACCGCATAGGGCTTGCGGGCCGAACGGCAGGACTGGATCGTCGCCTGCACGGCATCGACGTCGAACACGCCGGGACGCGCTGGAATGATCACCATGGTTGCGTTCTTGATGGCATCGTCGACCACAGCCGATGTATTCGGCGGCGTGTCGATGAACACCCATTCGAAACCGTCACGCTTCGCGGCGGCAACCATTTCGGTCACGCTGCGATTTGCGATCTTCAGCGGCGGTTCATTTGTTCCCCGCAGCTTGTGCCACAGCGTCAACGAACCCTGCGGATCCGCGTCGATGAGCAAGCAAGGCTTCGTTGATTTATGAACTTGAGCAGCAAGATGTGCAGCCAGGGTACTCTTCCCCGAGCCGCCTTTACGCGATGCGAAAACTATGACGTTCATATGTTGGCCTCCAGATTGACCCCAGGAGGCGAAAATGAATCAGTCTGCTGATTCGTTAAAGTCATATTTACGCGTAATTCAAGGATATGTGCCTGATTTGTTTGGAATGTTGGTTTTTGAGTCACACAGTGCGGCGCAACAGGCCCGAAATGAGTCAGGTGTAGTACGCTTGTCGCCACTTTGTCGCACTCTGGTATCAAGTCAGACGCTCAAACCTTGCTATCAGCGCCGTTGGAACGAGTTGAGTCCGGGCCTTCGATAGCAATGCCCTTCGCGCGCTGACGTTCGATCCACTTTCGCTCAAGCCAACCGAGAAACTGCGCCACCGGTTTTTCCAGCGGCGGAATATCCTGCGCGATGAGGATGAGTCCGAGCGGCAACATCCAGAGGCCGAGCACAGGAAGAATGCTGAAAATCCCGCCGATAATCAGCAAAATGCCAAGCGGGAATCGCACGAGCTTCGATGAGGGCTTGCGCAACCAACCTACAAATCGCGCCGGTCTGGGCGGAAGTTTGGTTTCGAACCAGGCCAAATGCCGATTGAGCTCGGCCTTGTAGTCGATATTGGTTTCGCTGCTCAAAATGACGTTCCTCGTGGTCTGGAGATGTTGTTTCGTGTCGTGATACCCAACGTGTCAGTTTGTCACGGGTTCACTTTTTTGCCACGATCGATGGCGTCAGGGTGCAGCGACTCGGCGAGATCACGCCGTTCTGCACGCTGACTAAACGTCGGTTCACGTGAGAGCGAAGCCTGATCAGCTCGGACGAGTCGGTTTTTTCGCCCTTCGCGACTTGACCGTGGGTTTGCGCGCGCTGACCGGCGTTGCCCGAAAGAATTGCGCGCAGCCCGGGCTCAATTGCGCCCGCTTCTGGATCATGCAGGCCGTCACGCGATCCACATCAGGAATGGCTGCACTGCAGAGCCGAAAGGCATCGCCGGTGCAGAGCTGTTGCTGATCGTCGGTATAGGCTTGCGACGGCGTCGCCAAGAACGACGCGCCGATCATGAGTGACATGGCAAGCGACCCGCTCAAAATCCCTGGACGTACCGACATTAGTCCCCCCTGGTTGCACGTTATCGTGGGAGTGTCGGAGACGATTGCCAGCTTGGCAAGGTGGACGTGACGGGGATCGGGCTTGCCTTCGCGCCAGCCCTGTAGTTTCTCCCGAACATCGCGGCGCCGTTGCCCCGTCGCGACCTCGTGCGAGAGACGGTCCAAGATGAACAGTGAGACAAAAGCGATACTCCGAACCTGCGCGGGCGGTCCACGATCATGAACTGGACCCGTATTGGCATTATCGGCTTCGTGGGATTGTGCGGCTGGGCGGCATGGCCCAAAGGAAATGACGCGACGCCGCCGCGCCCACTTCTGATCAGGGCAGCATTGAAACAGGTCGATGATCCCGTCATCATCCTCGGCGACAGTATCGTCAAACGCGCAGCCTTCCCCCGTGCCGTCTGCGGTCGGCCCATCGTCAATGCCGGAATCGACGGATCGACGACATCGAGCGGTCTCGATGCCATGCTGACAAAAGCACTTGGCGGGAAGCAGGCCGCCATGGTCGTCGTCTCCCTCGGACTCAACGATGCTGCGGTCCCTGTGAAGGCGGACTCATACAGGACCAACTATCTCGCTTTGCTCGCGACGCTAAAATCCACGGCTCCACGAATGGCCATCGCGACGGTGACACCTGTTGAAGCCGGCAAATCCGATAGTGCGCGCATCAACGATCAGGCGATCGACAGCTACAACGCGTTGCTGCCAACCATCGCCGGCGATGCTGGCGCGAGCCTTATCACCATCCCGTCCATGCCGGCGAAATACACAACCGACGGCGTTCATCTGAATGATGCCGGCTATGCAATCTGGACCAAGGCGGTTCTCGGCGGGGTCAGCGACGTCCTCTGCAAAGGCAAGTAACAGCAACGCAGAAACCCGCATCAGGCCTCATTGACGCCAACGCCGCGCTCGTCAAGGAGTTGCTGCCCTTTCAACGTGATCCTAAATTTCGGCCCCGCTGCCGGCTTGGCTTGATCGATTACCTCGACAAGCCCTTGAGCAATCAGCCCGTCAAGCACGGCACGTTTTTCGGCATTGAGATCGGGCCCAGAGGCGCGCGCGATGTCGCACATCATCGCAATAGCGGTATTGCTGATATCAGCGTCGATCATGATTGCCTCCCTGTCGTTGGGAAGCCAACGGAACGATGGCAATCGAGTTCCACGACCGGCTTGGCGGAACACGCGGGCATTTACGACGTCGAGTTGCCCGAAGGCAGGCTGTTTGTGCTGAAACCCTACAGCCCCGAGCCAGATCGTGGGCACGCTGAATGATCTGACCGGCGCGCCGGCATTACCGGCCCGACCCAAGCGGTCAGACATTGCCGCAGCGCAAAGCAACAGCTAGGTTCGAATCGGCTAAATGATTGATTTGTATGGTACAGTTGGGTGGTCTCGAACCACCGACCTCCTGCTCCACAAACAGGCGCTCTAACCAACTGAGCTACAACTGCATCCTGACCGGCCCCAAAATCAGGGGGTCCCGAACAGGCGGGAAACTAGGTGCAACGCATCACTTTGGCAAGGCCGCGATGATGATTTTTGGCGCAAACAAAAGCCCGGGCTTGCGGCCCGGGCTTTCGATTATTTGGCGGTGCGATCGGCTCAGGCGGCCGGCTGGAACAGCTTCGAAGCGCCGGTCTTGATCGGTTCGGCGGTCTCGGTGGCGATCTTCTGGCCGAGTTCGGCCAGCTGTTTGGTCTGACCCGTGAAGGTTTCAACCTGGCTGCGCGCAAAAGCGGTCCACAGCTCCATCGCCTGCGACGGCGACTTCACGCCGATCAGCGACTGGGCGAAGTCGAAACCCGCATTGGTGTTGGTCTTGGCAATGTCGAGCAGCTTGGCCGAATATTCGGCAGCGCCCTTGGTGGCCGTGCCGAACACAGCTTCAACCGTGCTGTTATGGGTCTCGGCAGCGTCCTTGAACTTGGCATAACCCTCGCGCGCCTGCGAAACGCCCTTTTCGGCGAATGCGCGGACCTGCTCCGGCACCTGGAACGGGATAACGGAAGATGAGAACGGATCGGTCGATTCGGCCATAGCGTGCATCCTTCGTGGTGGGGGGTGAAATCAATAAACCCGTGGAGGCTGCGGAAGGCACCGGTGCCTTTCATCAGCTGGCGGGAAACAGAGCGGCATCGCCATCAGCGATGCGTCATTGTGGTTACCGCAATATCATGTCGGAATTGTGCGGCGCAACAGAATATTGCACCGCAGAATCGCATGAGACCCGGATCGAATGCGCGCCCACGTCATGGAACTCGCTCAATATCAACCATTGATTGCAGAACGGAGAGCGCGGGGGTCGGTCAGCTCTTGGGCTTGGCGGCGTCCATGGCAGCGCGGCTCATGATCTGGCCCATTTCGCTGGCCTGCTCTGCCAACGACTTCATCTGCGACTGCACGTATTCGCTGTGGAGCCGCATGACGTCGCCGAGATCCTTGGCGTGCAGCAATTGCTGGGCATAATCCAGCGACGCGGCGACGTTCTTCTCGGCATAGGCGATCGCCTTGGTGCTGACATCCTTGGCGCCGGCGCGCACGGTCTCACCGCGGTTTTCGATCGACGACGCCGTGCTCTGGGCGCTGGCCAGAAACTTCTCGAATGCCTGCTTGGCCTGGTCGAAGCTGGCTTCGGCCATTGCGCGCATTTCCTTCGGAATTTCGAATTGGTCGGTCATGTCCCGCTCCATTTTGCATTGACGAAGCCATCCACGGCCCCGTCTCCCGTGTCGCCCACTGCAATCTAGCCGAGCTTGGCATCGCCGATGTGACGCGGCGTCCCGTCCTCGTCCGATCCCATCGTGGACCTTTGTTTTTGTTTTGCAACTGCCAACGCATGGCCCAGCCCCTCCGTTCGGCAGAATGCCGAACCCTCGGAGCGGATTAACGTTATTGCTGCTTTGGCCTGCTGGAATGGGCGGGGGACGTGGACCTGCGCGTCCGCGCGGGCGATACTAACGAATTATTAAGGATGTCATCGTTTGGCCCGCAATCTGTGACGCGGATACCGGACGGGCGCCCAACGAGTCAGTCATGAAGTGCCGATGAACAATGCGGATTTTCAGTTGCGGGGCGTTGGCGATGCACGGCTGGCCGTACACGCCACCAGCAACCAGCCGGTCTGGCTGTGGTCGCGCGACGGCTCCCGTGTGCTGTGGGCCAATCCGGTCGGCGCGCGACTGTTCGGCGCCCGTAATGCAGCTGACCTGTTTGCCAGGACTTTCGGGCCCGCCGATATCCATCGCCGCCAGATAGCCCAGCTCGGCTCACGGCTGCCGGCCAGTGGCGCAATGCGGCTGGAGCGCCTGCGCGGCTTCGGCGCGGCGTTGGGCAGTTTGATGACCTGCGCCTGCTCGCAGCTTGAATTTCCCGATGGCGGCAGCGGCATTCTCGTTGTCGCAGCGGAACCGCTCGGTGGCCGCGGCATGCCGCTGGTCGAACGGCTGCAAAATCTCGTCGAGGGAATCGACACCCCGATCGCCGCCTTTGCACGCGACGGCCTGTTCGTCGGCGCCAACGAAATGGCTCGGGCGCTGCTCGGTTTTCGCAATCTCTCCGATGCCGGCCTCGATCATGCGCGCGACGGCGCGCTAAAGGACGGCCGTATCGAAACGCCTATCGGTTTTGGCCGCATGGTACTGCAGCGCGTGGGCAGCGGCGCCGATGTCGGACTGGTGGCGCTGATCGCGCCGGGCGCTGTGCATCCGGCACCGAGCGAAGAAGAACTCGAGGCTCCGGCAGAGCCGGAAGCCAGCGTTGAACCACAGAGCGCCCTTGCAGAGCCGAGCGACCTCTTCGTCGAATTCGATGAGACCACCGGGGCAAAAGACCCGAGCGAAAACGCCATCGACATCGACGCTCCGATCGAGCCGGAAAAAGCCGAGATCGATCGCGACGTACATCTCGAAGAGGTGATCGCCGAAACCATCGCACATGCCGACGCACCGGCTGAGACTGATGCGCAGTCGCCCGCTGTCGAAGCCGTTGCCGACCAACCTACATCCGTTGCACTGCCAGAGATCGAGCCGCGCACGACGCCGCTCCGTTTCGTATGGCAGATCGATGCGGAGAAGCGCTTCACACTGAACTCTGACGAGTTCATCCACCTGATCGGCCCGCGCACAGCGGCAAGCTTTGGCCACAAGTGGAACGATCTGACAGCCGAATTCAACCTCGATCCGGACAGCCACGTCGTCAAGGCGATGGCCACGCAGCAGACATGGAGTGGCATCACGCTGCTCTGGCCGGTGGATGGCGGTGGCCGCCTGCCTGTCGAACTCTCTGGCCTGCCGCTGTTCGATCGCGAGCGCAATTTCACCGGCTATCGCGGTTTCGGTGTTTGCCGCGATCTCGATGGAATGACGCGGCTCGCCGAGCAACGTCGACATGATCACATCGGCGATCCACCGCCCCGACCATTATCCGCCGATGTCGCGCAGGCCGGCCCTGTCGGCGACAGTCTCGATGAACCGATTGCCCTCAACACCAACCCGATACCAGAACAGACACCACCGCCAATCACACCGGACAGCACCGTGCAACCACCCGAGAACGTCGTGCCATTTCGACCAGGCGATCCCAGATCGCCGGCACTGACGCCTGTCGAGAACAGCGCCTTCAACGAGCTTGCGCGGCAATTGTCGGCGCGGCTTGAGTCGGAAACGGGACTGATCACGAGCACGAACACACCGGAAGCGGACAGCGAGACGGACGATGCACCGACGGCTGCCCAGACCTTGTCTCAGCCAACTGAGGCGGTGTCACAGGCTGCCTGGCTGACAACGCCACCGGCTGCACCACGCGGCGAGATGATGCGCGACAAGGTGCTGCTCGACCTGATGCCGGTCGGCGTCCTGATCTATCGCCTCGATCGCCTGCTATTCGCCAATCCCGCCTTCCTCGCCCGGATGAACTATCCAAGCCTGAACGCACTGGAAGAAGCAGGTGGCCTCGATGCGCTCTATGTCGGAGCTGATGTTTCGTCTGCGGCCAGTACCTCGGATGACGGCACCGCCGTCACCATTTCGGGCGGTGACCAGTCCGGCAACACAGTGCCTGCCGAAGCGCGCCTGTACACGATTTCATGGGACAACGAACCGGCGCATGCGCTGATTTTCGCTCCGCCCAAGGCAGAGCCTGTCGCCGCCCCTGTTACGATCGCTGCGCCCGTTGCGGACGCGCCATTGCCCGCGGGCCATATCGATGCCGAAGATCTGGCCACGATCCTCGATACCACGGCCGAAGGCGTCATCATGTTCGACGCCGAAGGCAACATCAATTCCTGCAACCGCAGCGCCGAGGCACTGTTCGGCTATAGCGGCGAATTACTGACGCAGCGGAATCTGACCGACCTGTTTGCTGCAGAAAGCCGCCGCGTGGTGCAGGACTATCTCGCAAGCGTCAAGGAATCCGGCGTGGCCAGCCTGATGGATCATGGCCGTGAGGCCCTGGGCCAGGTGCGCGCCGGCGGCCTCGTGTCGCTGTCGATGACCATCGGCCGCACGCGCACGGATGGACCGAACTTCTTTGCCGTGTTCCGCGACCTGACGCAGACGAAGAAGACGGAAACCGAACTGCTGAATGCACGCCGCCAGGCCGATCGTGCGGCAACAGCCAAGGCGGATGTGCTGGCGCGGATCAGCCACGAGGTCCGTACACCGCTGAATGCCATCATCGGCTTCGCGGAAGTGATGGTCGACCAGCGCTTCGGCCCACTCGGCAACGAGCGCTATGTCGAATACATGAAAGACATTCGCGCCTCGGGTGAACGCGTCATCGCGATCGTCAACGATCTGCTCGATCTGTCACGCATCGAGACCGGCAAGATCGACCTCGCTTTCACCACGCAGAACCTCAACGAGATGGTGGAGCAATGCGTCGCGGTGATGCAGCCGCAGGCCAATCGCGGCCGCATCATCATCCGTACCTCGCTGGCGCATCTGCTGCCGACCGTCGTTGCCGACGCCCGTGCGCTGCGGCAGATCACGCTGAATCTGATCGGCAACTCGATCCATCTCGCCAATGCCGGCGGTCAGGTGATCGTCTCCACCGCATTGTCGGACTTCGGTGAGATCGTACTGCGCGTCCGCGACACCGGTCACGGCCTCAACGACAACGAACTCGCCGCCGCGATGGAGCCGTTCCGGAGTGCGACGCCGGCTGATTCTTCGGAGAGCTCGGGTGTCAGCCTGTCGCTGACCAAGGCCCTCGTCGAGGCCAACAACGCTCGCTTCCAGATCAAGACCGCGCCGAGCTCGGGCACGCTGATCGAGGTGGCATTTTCGAATGCAGCAATGAAAGCCTGAGCGGCCTTCACCGATTTAGCGACTGAGCGCCACCGCCGCGTCGGAACGGCGTGGCTTGCGATAGCCGATCAGCAGCGGACCGAATGAGACGGCGAAGCCGATAAAGGCCGCGACCCACGTCAATGCTGCAACATGGAGCAGCGGCGGACTGTAAGCGGGCTCGATCACGGCGCCGATCCGCGCCAGTGCCGCCACGATGACGGCAGCATAGATCATCAGCGTGGTGCGTGAGGCGTGCAGTGCCTGGCCAGTATGCCCCAGTGTTGCCCGGCTCATGACAGCCAGCGTCATGACGCCGGCCGCGCCCGCCATCCATGCATGCAGGCCGGCGCTGGACGCGACCCATCCTGCTGCCGCTGCGGCATTCAGCAGAAAACCCAGCGGCACGAAAGCGTAACCAATATGCAGGATCAGCAGCAGGCCCTCGCGCGAGGTGCGATCGCCGGCCCAGCGCGTAAGACGCATGATGTGCAGCAAGCCGACCAGCGCGAGAGCCACTCCCGTTAATTCGCCAAAGGGCCGCACGATCCACAGCAGCAGCGCGGCGGCGCTGACGGCAATGACAACCATGTCGAAACGTGCGAACGGCACTGGAAGCCGACCGGGATTCTCACGCACCAGCCAGTTGCGGGTGAAGCTCGGAATGATCCGCCCGCCGATCAGCGAGATCAGCAATACCACGACCGCGACGCCGATCCGGATGCTGATATCTGCGGCCCCGGCAAGATGAGCTTCGACATGAAAGGCGATGTTGCCCACCAGCAGGAAGACGACGATGCCGACCACCGGCAGATTGCGCCAATTGCGGCCCGCCGCGATCTCGCGGGTTGCAGCGGCAGCGACCAGCGTCAGGAAACTCACATCGACCAGCATCGCCACGAGCCAGCCGGTACAGGCCGAAAACGTCAGGCAAATCCGTCCCGCGATCCAGAGGACGACCAGCCCGAGCAATGGCAAGCCGCGGATTGGCAACCGGCCGGTCCAGTTCGGAATTGCCGTGAACAGGAAGCCGGTGACCACGGCCGACATGAAGCCGAACAGCATCTCGTGAATGTGCCAGTCGCGCGGCGCAAAACCGGTGGCCAGCGCCAGCCGGCCATGGAAGGCCGGCATCCAGACCAGAATGGCCAGACCGGCATAACACACCCCGAGCAGGAAAAAGGGGCGGAAGCCGGCCGAGAGCAACGGCCAATCGGCGATGGCACGAACACGAAGAAGCGTCATCGTTACTCTCCCGTTTGGGGCGTGTTAGTTCGCAGCGACTTTCTCGAATAACGTTGCGAACGCTGTCTTGGCCTTGCCGGGATGGGTCACCGCCTTGGCTTCGGCCGCATTGGTTGGCGCACCGACCACCACCAGTCCCACCATGCCCATGCCGTAATGTGGCGCGCATTTCACGCCGTAGACGCCGGGCTTGTCGAAGGTCACCACGAGGTCCTGGCTCATCTTGCCAACGAAGGGCGTCGCATCGGCGGGTAGCATGCCTTTGACCGATTCAACGCTGTGCGCCTTGTCGGTCGACACGAATTTCACGCTATCGCCGGGCTGCACATTGACCAATGCGGGCTCGAACACCATGGCGGCCCCGTCAGCGCCCTTGTTGAGCATTTTGACCTCGACCTCCGCAGCGCCAGCGGCGCCTGTCAGAGCGAAAAGGACGGCGGCGGTTGCAAGCATAAGAGCCTTGCGCATCGTATTTCTCCGTAAACTCCGGTCATTTCAGCCGGATGCGCCAAATTAGGCCTGCCGCCCGGCCTCGACATTGCGCCAGCGCAAACTTCCGCTTGATCGACGCCCGCAATCACGGTCTAGAAGTGGCCGGAACGGGAATTTGACGGAGAACGCATGTCGGCGGTCGACAGCTCCATGGTCGCGCATCTGCCGCTGTTCGAGAGTCTCGGCACCGCAGCCTGCGAGGCGATCCTGCGCGAGGCGCATTCGATCCGCGTCGCGAAGAACAAGGTGATTTTCGAGCAGGGCGAGGACGTCCATTCGTTCTATCTGCTGCTCCATGGCCATATCCGCGCGACCAAGATGACGCCCGCCGGCGAACAGGTGATCGTGCGCTATGTCGCGACCGGCGAGATCTTCGGGATCGGTCAGGCGATGGGACTGACGGCTTATCCGGCAACCGCAACGGCGGTGGATGACAGCGTAGTTCTGGTGTGGCCCACCACGATCTGGACGCGGCTGGTTGCCGACTATCCCGCCCTCGCCGCCAATACGCTCAAGACCGTCGGTGGCCGGTTGCAGGAGGCTCATACGCGCGTGGTCGAGATATCGACCCAGCAGGTCGAGCAGCGCGTTGCTCACGCCCTGCTGCGACTGGCGAACCAATCAGGCCGCAAGACAGCACAAGGCATCGAGATCGATTTCCAGTTGAGTCGTCAGGATATCGCTGAGATGACCGGCGCCACGGTCTTCACCGTGAGCCGCACGCTCAGTACCTGGGAACAGCGCGGGCTGATCGAAAGCAGCCGGCAGCGCATCGTGCTGCGCGAACCCGAGACATTGCGTGCGCTCGCTGATGCCGCTCCAGGTGACGACGCGTAACGCGATTACGCGGCTTCGAACTGCCTGACTTCGTTCGACACGTCTCCGAGTGGGATCGAGACGGCAGCCCTGACGCCCTGAGCATCGTCGCGGTTTGCGATATCGAGGCTGAAGCCGTTACGATCCGCCGCCGTCCGGGCAATCGCCAATCCGAGCCCCGTGCCATCGATATCCATCGGCGCCGCACGGAAGAAGCGATCGTAGAGATACGGCACGGCGGATTCCGGTATTCCGCATCCGCTGTCGATCACCTCGATGACGAAATCCGCGCCTTGGCGCTCAGCCTTGATGCTGACCGCGCCGCCGGCGCGCGTGTAGCGCACCGCATTGTCGAGCAGGTTCGAGACAATCAGCCGGAGATCGGCGGCACGAACATTCAATTCATCACGCGTCCCCGGCTCGATCACGAGTGAGACGCCCTTGGCCTCGGCGATGGACACGAAACCGGACACCACCAGCCGCACGAAGGCCTCCGCATCGACGACTTCGGCTTCGCTTTCGATGCCGGCATCGGCGCGAACCATGGTCATCAACTGGTTGACCGAATAAGAGGCTCTTCGAATCCCGTCGAGTAGATCCTGCGCGATTTCACGCTCAGGCCCATTGAGTTCCCGTGCCCGCAGATTATCGATCTGGATCTGAAGCGCCGCGAGCGGCGTCCGCAATTCATGTGCCGCGTCTGACACGAAGCGGCGCTGTGTCTCCAGCGCGGTCTGATGTCGCTCGATCAGCGAATTCATGGCTGCCACCAGCGGAGCGACTTCGACCGGAACGCCTGTCAAGCTGAGCGCGCCCTTCGCATCTGCGCTTCGCTGGCCGATATCAGCCGATAGTGTTCCAAGCCCGGACAACACACGTTTCACGGCCCACCAGATCATCAGCCACGCAATCGGGATGGCGGCGATCAATGGCACCGCCGCCCCCGCCGCCGCATAGGCGGCCACTTCCTCGCGCGCACTCCAGCGCTGCGCGACCTGGATCGCATGCGTCGCGTCGCGCGACCTGAACACGCGCCAGCGCTCTCCACCCGCGGTCACGTCGGCATAGCCGAGTTCCGACTGAAACGGGATATCGACCGAAGGGCCTGAACGGTGAATGGGCTGTTTCGACTGATCCCAGATCTGGATCACCAACTGGTCTTCCAGCTCGGCATCGATCCGCGGCTCGATATCATGCCGGAACACCATGCCCGCCGTAAGCGCAACCTCGTGAAGAGCGTTGTCCTGAAAGCTGTTCACCTCGTATTTGACGAAATAATAGGACGTGACGGCCGCAGCAACGCCGACCAAGATCAGCAGTCCCGTGACGTAAGTCATCACGGTCTTTCGCAACGACGTCATGCGCCCTCCTTGGTCACCATCCAGCCCGCACCGCGGACATTGCGGACAATATCCTTGTCAAATTTCTTGCGCAGTCCGTGGATCAACACGTCGACTGCGTTGCTCTGGACTTCCTCGCCCCAACCGTAGATCCGGCTCTCGATCTGGCTGCGCGACAGGATCTGCCCGGGCCGCTCCATCAAGGCCTGCAGCACTGCAAATTCGCGCACCGACAGCAGATGCTTGATATCGCGGAACGTCGCCACCTGCGTCGATGGATCCAGCGTGATCTCCGCGGAGGTCATGAGCGATACCACGCGGCCATTGGCGCGGCGCGTGACTGCGCGTATGCGCGCGAGCAGTACCGGCAGTTCAAACGGCTTGACGATGTAATCGTCTGCGCCGAGATCGAGGCCCGCCACCATATCGGACACGCCATCCCGCGCGGTGATGATAAGGGCCGGCGTGGTCATGCCTGCTTTTCTTTTCGCCTTGAGCACGTCCAGGCCGGACATCTTGGGCAGGCCAATGTCGATCAGAGCGACCGCATATTCCGACCGGTCCATCGCGGCGAAGCCATCGCGGCCATTGCGCGCCCAGTCGACGCTCATGCCATTCTCGCTCAGGCCGCGCACCAGCGCCTTGCCGAACATGGCATCGTCTTCGATCAGTAGAACGCGCATCATTCAATCTCGTGCCTGCGGGACATTCGGAAAGCCAGTCAGTCAGACAACATCGGAGGCATCCCGATATTCCCTTATCCCAGGTGTCGGTGACTGCGGCGCCTACGCGCATTGCAGCGCTTGTCCAGTGACCAATCGTTTGGCGCAGGCTAGCCGCCGCTCCTCGTTTAGAACGATTACAAATTATCTAGACGCCATTGGTGCGTAGATCACACACCTTGGGCATATCCCTCGAAGTTCGATTTATTCTAAACGCCATCTAATTCGCGCCTAATACTCCGAATTGCAGATGTGTCCAAGTGTTTCCGAGGAAGCACAAGGACCGCCGGCATTTGCATGAGCGGAGAATATTTCAGGGGCGTAGTAATGACTTCCAGGACTTCTATCGGGGAGCGCGGCACGGCGGCGCGCAAAGCTTTTCTGATTTCGACGAGCGCGGCAGCCATGATCGCGACGGGATTTTGCATCGCAGAGCCAGCCATCGCACAAAGCGCGAATTCCGGCGCGTCGACATTGCCGCCGGTGCAAGTGGATGCTCCCAGCGCGCCGCGCGTCCGCCGCGCCCAGCCGCAGCGCACCGCATCCGGCCGCGTCGCCCGGACGCGCCCCGTTACGCCGCAGCCGGTTCGCCAGCCGCCGGTCGTTAACAATCAGGACGCCCGCACCGGTCAGGTCGGCTACATCACGCAAAGCATCTCGAGCGGTACCAAGACCAACACACCGCTCATCAATGTGCCGCAGTCGGTATCGGTGCTGACCAAGGATTTCATCAAGGATCAGGCTTTCACATCGATCGGCGAGGCCGTCCGTTATGTCCCCGGCGTCATCTATCATCAGGGCGAGTCGCATCGCGACGACCTTGTGATCCGCGGTCAGCGCAGCAATGCCGACTTCTACACCAACGGCATTCGCGACGACGTGCAGTATTTCCGCGACTTCTATAACCTCCAGCGCCTCGAGGTACTCAAGGGACCGAATGCGATGATCTTCGGCCGCGGCGGCGGCGGCGGCGTGGTCAATCGCGTTCTCAAGGAAGCCGATGGCACGACCGTCCGCGAAGTGACCGTGGGTGGCAGCTCCTATCCAGGTGGCCGCACCTCTGTCGATATCGGCCAGGCCGTGACCCAGGACCTCGCAGTACGCTTCAACGCCTTTTACGAGAACACCGACAGCTATCGCGACTTCGTCAATCTCGAACGTTACGGCTTCAATCCAACAGTCACCTTTGCGCCGAACGACACAACAAAGGTCAAGCTCAGCTACGAATATCTGCACGACAACCGCACCGTCGACCGCGGCATTCCCTCGCAGCTCCGCCCCGGCGGCGCGCTACCGCAATTCGCCTACAACACCGCCTCTTCGACCTATTTTGGCAATCCAAATGCGAGCTACGCAGTTGCCGACGTCAACATCGCCAATGCCGTGATCGAGCATGATTTCGAGAACGGACTGACGGTAAAGAACTCATCGCAATTCGCGGACTACCGGAAATTCTATCAAAACGTCTATCCGGGCGGCGCGGTGAACATCGCCGGTACCTCGATCAATCTCAGCGCCTATAACAACGAGACCGATCGCCAGAATCTGTTTAACCAGACGGACTTCACCTACCGCGTGAACACCGGCCCGGTCCGCCACACCGTAGTGTTCGGCGGCGAAGTCGGCAATCAGAGCGGCCTTGCTTTCCGGAATAGCGGCTATTTCAACGGCGACACGACGCAGACCAGCCTACCTGTAGATCCCCGAAGCCCGACGCGTATTTCCCCCGTCGCCTTCCGGAACACCGCGACAGACGCCAACAACACCTACAATCTGAACCTCGGCGCCCTCTATGTTCAGGACCAGATCGAGATTACCCGCTATCTGCAGCTGATCGGCGGCCTGCGCTTCGATCACTTCGATCTGTCGTCGCGCGATCGCCGTACCGGCGCGATCCAGACCCGTACCGACGACCTTGTATCGCCGCGCGCCGGCATAATCGTGAAGCCGGTCGACAACGTCTCGGTCTATTACAGCTATGCAGTATCCTACTTGCCGAGCTCGGGTGACCAGTTCAGCACGCTCTCACCAGGCCTCGTGATCGCCGAGCCTGAGAAGTTCGTGAACAACGAAGTCGGATTGAAGTGGGATATTCATCCGCGCCTGCAATTCGCTACTGCAGTCTACGACCTGAACCGGACCAACCAGCGTCTGGCTGATCCGAACAATGCTGGCTTCTTCATCACAAGCGGCGCCACCAAGACCCGCGGCTTCGAAGCCTCATTGGCCGGTTACATCACCGATGCGTGGCAGGTGACGGGTGGCTACGCCTATACGGACGCCCAGATCACAGGTGCGAACTCGACGACAGTACTGCCCGGCAACCGCGTTGGGCTCGTGCCGCTCAATACCTTCTCGCTGTGGAACAAGTACCAGTTCACCCCGCAATGGGCCGCGGCCGTCGGTGTGATCCACTACACCAATTTCTATGCGTCATCCGACAACAGCGTCCTGCTTCCAGAATGGACCCGTGTCGACATGGCCGTGTTCTTCAAGCTGAACGAGATGTGGCGCGCACAGCTGAACATCGAGAACCTGTTCGATCGTGGTTATTTCGCCACGGCTGACGGCAACAACAACATTACGCCCGGCTCGCCGCGCGTGTTCAGACTGTCGGCAACAGCCAATTTCTGAGACTAAGCATCGCGGGCCGCAGGTAAGCCATTGCTTATCTGCGGCCCACTTTCGAATCTGGAATCAATCTAATCTTTTGTCACGCGACGTTCAGTCACTGACATTCGAACGCCCACTGCGCTACTCCACCTGACATTGTCGATATGCCCCTTGCAGGAGCCATTTCATGATCAAGCACCACGCCCTCGCCACCGCCGTCCTCTTCGCCGCCCTTGGCTCATCCGCACTGCAGGCGGCCGAAGAAGTCAATGTCTATACCTATCGCGAGACCAAGCTCGTGCAGCCGATCTTCGAGGCCTTCACCAAGGACACCGGCGTGAAGGTCAATGTGATCTCGGCGAGCTCGGGCCTCGAGCAACGCATGAAGGCCGAAGGCGCCAACAGCCCGGCGGACGTGCTGCTGACGGTAGATATCGGCCGCATCGACGAGGCCGTGCAGGCGGGCGTGACGCAGCCGATGAAATCCGAGGTGATCGAGAAGGTCGTGCCGGCGCAATATCGCGATCCCGACGGCCACTGGGCCGGCATCTCGATGCGCGCCCGCGTGATCTATGCGTCGAAGGATCGCGTCAAGCAGGACGCCATCACCTATGAGGAACTGGCCGATCCGAAGTGGAAGGGCAAGATCTGCATTCGCTCCGGCCAGCACATCTACAATAACGGCCTGTTCGCCGCCTATGTCGCCAAGCACGGCGAGGCCAAGGCCGAAGAATGGCTGCGCGGCGTCAAGGCCAATCTGGCACAGAAGCCCTCGGGCGGCGACCGCGAGACCGCGCGAGATGTGGCAGCCGGTAAATGCGATCTCGGTATCGGCAACACCTATTACTGGGCGCTGATGATGAATGCCGATCCCGACAAGAAGCCGTGGGCGGAAGCCACCAAAGTGATCCTGCCGACCTTCGAAGGCGGCGGCACCCATGTGAACCTGTCCGGCGTGCTGCTTGCCAAACATGCGCCGAACAAGGCCAATGCCATGAAGCTGATCGAATGGCTCGCCGGCGAGCATGCCCAGCAGGTCTATGCCGACGCCAATTACGAATATCCCGTGCGCGCCGGCATCACGATCAATCCGACCATCGCGGGCTATGGCAAGCTCAATGCCGACCCGATGCCCATCGCCAAGATTGCCGCCAACCGCAAAGCCGCGTCGACGCTGGTGGACAAGGTCGGGTTTGATAATTGAGCCCGGCTATTGCTCCGTAGGCTGCGATGATGCACAGCCTATCAGTATGTTGTCCCCGCCCTGTGTGCCTGCAGCGCACACGGGGCGGGGACCCATACGCACCGAACTCTCGGTAGGGCGCTGTGGCTACGGCAATTTCTGACTTACTTCTCCTTGGGGTATGGATCCCCGCCTTCGCGGGGATGACATGCGGAGAGTGCCCACGTGGGCATGCACGCCCGTGAGGCCTTCG
The DNA here is from genome assembly GCF_900188215.1 of Tardiphaga sp. OK246. Classification (NCBI taxonomy): domain Bacteria; kingdom Pseudomonadati; phylum Pseudomonadota; class Alphaproteobacteria; order Hyphomicrobiales; family Nitrobacteraceae; genus Tardiphaga; species Tardiphaga sp. OK246. Next base: position 225,198 of record NZ_FZOX01000004.1, on the reverse strand, counting down.
CGCACCGAAGCGCTCGCGATTCTCGTCGCAGTTGCCACCGCGCTCCTTGTGGCTGCGCCTGTCATCAGCATCGCGCTACTGGCGCTGCAGCCGGAGCCTGAGCTTTGGCAGCATCTGATCGCCTATGTGTTGCCGCAGGCGCTGCGCGACACTGCAGCCCTCCTGATCGGCGTCGGTATCGTTACGCTCGCGGTCGGTGCCGGCACCGCATGGCTGGTCTCTGCGCATGATTTCCCCGGCCGCACGCTCATGCTCTGGCTCTTGCCGCTGCCGCTCGCGATTCCGACCTATCTCGCCGCTTACGTCTATGTGGACCTGTTCGAGCCACTGGGTCTCGTCCATCGCGCATTGGCAACGGCAATGTCGTTGCCAGATGCCATCAAGTGGCTGCCGGGCCTGCGTTCGTTGCCCGGCGGCATCTTCGTGATCGGCATCGTGTTGTATCCCTACGTCTATCTCTCTGCCCGCGCGATGTTCCAGCATCGCAGCGCCGATTTTGCTGAAGCCGCGAAGATACTCGGTGCCGATCGCTGGACGACGTTCCGCCGGGTCTCGCTACCGATGGCGCGCCCCGCCCTTGCTGTAGGCCTCGCACTGGTATCGCTGGAAACGCTGAACGATATCGGCGCCAGCGAATATCTGGGCATTCGCACGCTCACCGTCTCGGTTTTCACGACCTGGCTCAACCGCGGCAGCCTTGCAGGTGCTGCGCAGCTGTCATTGTTCATGCTGGCCATCGTCGCGGTGCTGATCACCATCGAGCGCTTCGGCCGCCGCGAAGGCAGCGTGGAATTCTCTTCGGAGAATCCGAGACTGGCACCGCGCACGCCTTTGACGGGTGCACGCGGATGGCTTGCTTTCACCGCCTGTCTCCTCCCTGCCCTGCTCGGCTTCGTCGTGCCCTTGCTCTATCTACTGCGTGAAAGCCTGCGTCGCGGTCTGCTGTCGATGGAAACGACAGTTTGGCGCGATGCCGGCCACACCATTGCGCTGGCCGCCATTGCCACGGGAGCCGCGCTGCTTCTCGGGCTCGTGGTGATCGTCGCTCAGCGCTGGCGTGCTTCGCGGCTGATCAACCTGTCGGTCGCTGTCGCCCAGACCGGCTATGCGCTGCCCGGAACGGTGCTGGCGCTGGGTCTGCTGACGCCGGTGCTGTTCATCGACAATGGATTCAGCAAGCTCGCCGGATGGCTCAGTCTCGCTTCGCCCGGGCTTGTCATGGTCGGCTCCGGCGCCGCCGTGGTGATCGCCTATGTGATCCGGTTCCTGGCGGTGCCGACCGGTTTCATCAAGGCCGGCTTCGAGCACATCCCCGTCGATTACGACGACAGCGCCCGCGCCGCCGGCGCACCGGCAGTCACCACGCTGCGCGTGATTCAACTGCCGCTATTGCGTCCGGCATTGTTCGGCGCCGTCATCGTGGTCTTTGTCGATTGTCTGAAGGAGCTGCCGGCCACGTTGCTGCTGCGACCGCTCAATGTCGAAACGCTGGCAACTTCGATCTATCAACATGCGAGCCGTGGCAGCTTTGAAGAAGGCGCCCTGGCCGCACTTCTCATCGTCGCCGCGAGCATCGGCCCCGTGGTCTGGCTGACACGTTTTGCAGATGTGCCTCAGGGGCCGGTGTAACGCGCTTACGCGATCGGGACCTGACCGCTTTTGCGTGACTCCGCAAAGATCGCCCAGCCGGCAACAAACATTGCAGCAATCACCGGACCGACGACGAAGCCATTGAGGCCCAGCGCATCGATGCCCCCGAGCGTCGCGATCAGCACCAGATAGTCCGGCAGCTTCGTGTCCTTGCCGACCAGCATCGGGCGCAGGATGTTGTCGACCAGACCGATGACGAGAAATCCATAGGCGATCAGGATCACACCCTGAACGACCGAGCCCGTCGCCAGCAGATAGAGCGCGACCGGCATCCAGACGAGGCCAGCCCCCACCGCGGGCAACAGCGACAGAAACGCCATCAGCACCGCCCACAGCAACGCAGCATTGATGCCAAGGATCCAGAAGATCAGCCCGCCGAGCGCGCCCTGTGCCAGCGCCACCAGAATGCCGCCCTTCACCGTGGCCCGGATCACCACCGTGAACTTCTCCATCAGATCATCGCGCAACTCCGGCCGCAGCGGGATCGCATTCTTCACACGCTGCGACAACGCCTCGCCATCCTTGAACAGGAAGAACAGCAGGTAGAGCATGATGCCGAGATTGATGATGAAGTCGAACGTGCTCTGACCGATGTTCAGCGCCTGCGATGCAAAGTACTGACTGCCTTTGACGAGGCCCTCAGTCAGCTTGTCCTGCATGCCGCCAAGATTGGCAACGCCGAAGCGATCCAGCAGTCCCCTCGCCCATTGCGGGACGGCATCGAGTATCTGCTGCAGAAACGTGCCGAGATTGAACTGACCCGACTTCATCTTGCCGACAACGACAGCCGCTTCCTGCGCCAGCGATGCGCCAACCAATGTCAGCGGCAAGATCACGATCAGCACGATCAATCCCACGGTGAGCAAGGCGGCCGAGTTTGGATGCTTCGGCATCCGGCGCTCCAGTCGCCGATGCATCGGCGCGAACATGATCGCGATGACGACGCCCCACAGGATCGCGCTGTAGAACGAGCTCATGATCCAGCCGAAGGCCAACGTGACCACGACGATCAGAAGCAGGAAGAAACGGTCTTCGAGACTGGCGCGCATGTCGGCTTCCTAGAGCATGACCCGGAAAAGTGGCAACCGGTTTTCCGAACGATCATGCTCAACTAAAGAGATGAAAAGGCAGATACTAACACGAATGCCCGGCACGGGGCCGGGCATCATGTCAACGTTCGGAGCGCGCAATCGTTCAGGTGTTGGTCAGCGCGACCCGAAATTCAGCTTCGGTATTGGCCTTCACCTCATCGAGCGTCACGCCATCGGCGAGTTCGATCAGGGCCATGCCATCGTTGCCGTGCTTGTCGATGGTGAACACTGCCAGATCGGTCACGACCATGTCGACGACGCGCTCGCCGGTCAGCGGCAGGTTGCAGCTCTTCAGCAGCTTGGCGCCGTCCTTGGCCGAATGCTCCATCACCACGACGACGCGCTTGACGCCGGCGACGAGGTCCATCGCGCCGCCCATGCCCTTCACCATCTTGCCTGGGATCATCCAGTTGGCGAGATCGCCATTCTGGGCGACCTGCATGGCGCCGAGGATCGACAGATCGATATGGCCGCCACGGACCATGCCGAACGAATCCGCCGACGAGAAATAGCTGGTCTCCGGCAGTTCGGTGACGGTCTGCTTGCCGGCATTGATGAGGTCCGGATCTTCGTCGCCCTCATAGGGGAAAGGACCCATGCCGAGCATGCCGTTCTCGCTCTGCAGCTGAACGTCCACGCCTTCGGGAATGTAGTTCGACACCAGCGTCGGAATACCGATGCCGAGATTGACGTAATATCCGTCGCGCAGTTCCTTAGCCGCGCGCGCTGCCATTTGATCACGGGTCCAAGCCATCGTTCTCTCCTGTTTTTGCTTTTGGCGGTTACGCGGGACGCTGACGCGAGGTGACTTTTTCGATCCGCTTCTTGCCGGTACCGACCTCGACAATGCGCTTCACAAAAATGCCGGGGGTGTGAATGTGATCCGGATCGATCTCGCCGGCCGGCACCAGATGCTCGACTTCGGCAATGGTGATCTTGGCGGCGGTCGCCATCATCGGGTTAAAGTTGCGGGCGGTCTTGCGATAGACGAGGTTGCCGGCGGTATCGCCCTTCCAGGCGTGCACGATGGCAATGTCGGCAAACAGACCACGCTCGAGCATGTAGGTCTCGCCGTTGAATTCCATGGTCGGCTTGCCTTCCGAGATCAGCGTGCCGACGCCGGTCTTGGTGTAAAAGCCGGGAATGCCGGCGCCGCCGGCGCGGATGCGCTCGGCCAGCGTGCCCTGCGGGGAGAATTCGAGTTCCAGTTCGCCGGCCAGATACTGCTGGGCGAACAGCTTGTTCTCGCCGACATAGGACGAGATCATCTTCTTGATCTGGCGGGTTTCCAGCAGGCGCGACAGGCCGATGCCGTCAACGCCGGCGTTATTGGACACCACGGTGAGGTCCTTGACCCCGGAATCGCGCAATGCGTCCGACAGGTCCTCGGCAATGCCGCACAGGCCGAAGCCGCCGGACATGATCATCATGCCGTCCTTGAGAATGCCGTCGAGTGCCGATTTGGCGTCGGGGTAGACCTTGTTCATGGGAATCGACCTGATGCAGGAATGCGCTGAGAACCCAGCGGGCGCGGGCGGCTATGTCGTGGATTATTAGGCGGAAACTCCGCGGCAGGTCAATCGCGGGGGACTGCGACCCCATCACCCCCGCTATGGCCTTGAAAGCGTCAAGAAAACCCTTCAAATTGAGGACCTTGGACGTGGGCGCACATGGATGCCGCCCCGCTATGTGTGACCACCAACCAACCCGGATAGTTCATTGACGAGTGCCCAAGGAATAAGACGCCTGGGGATGCCGATTGCGGCGCTCCTGGGTGTTGCAGTGATCGGGCTGTTCGCCATGTCGTGGCTGCTCAACCGCGATACGCTGCGTCATGCCGTGGAGGCCCAGATCCGGGCCGTGACCGGGCTGGACTTCGTCGTCAACGGCGCGGTGGATGTCTCGGTCTTTCCGGGGAGCTATGTCTCGTTTCACGATGTTGGCCTGAAAGGTGGCGGGTCGATCGATCCCGCTTTGACGGTCGACGTGTTGACGGCCAATCTGCGGCTGTTGCCGCTGCTGCTGCAGCGGTTCGAGATCGCCGACATGATGATGCTGCGGCCACGTATCCGCGTGATCCGCGAGGCCTCCGGCGAAAGCAACTGGACTCCATTTATCGAGTCCATCGCCCGCACCATGAGGCCGGGCGCTGAACAGCCACTATCCTTCTCCGAGATCCGCATCCAGGACGGCGTGCTGCACTATCAGGACCCGCACAACACCGAGCGTCTCGGCGACATCGACCTCTCACTGGCCTGGCCCTCGATCTCACGCTCATTCGCTGCAACCGGCCAGTTCGACTGGCGCGGCGAGCGCATCGACGGCAGCCTCAGCGTCAGCGACTTCATTGCCGCACTGTCCGGTGAGCGCTCCGGCGTAAAGGCACGCATCGCCGGTGTGCCGATCAAGCTGGCATTCGACGGCACCGTCGCCAACAAGGCCAGTCTGGTCATGGAAGGCACGCTGACTGCTGACAGCCTGTCGCTGCGCAATGCGCTGCGCTGGGTCGGTCAGGCGCCCCCCGGCTCTGGCGGTTTCGGCCGCTTTGCCCTGAAAGCGCGCGCCAGCCTGGTCGGCCCGTCGATCGCGCTGACCAACGTCAATGTCGAACTCGACGGCAACAGCGCCGAAGGCGTCATGACCTACAGCAACACCGGCCGTCAGACGCTGCAGGCGACGCTGGCTGCCGGCGCGCTCGACTTCACGCCCTATGTGTCCACCGTGCGACTTCTGGCCTCCGGCGCCCGTGACTGGAACCGGCAGTTGTTCGATCTGAACGCGCTGTCCACCACGGATCTCGACATGCGCCTGTCGGCCGCCAAGGTCACAGTGGGGTCCTCAGTGCTCGGCCGCACCGCGCTCGGCGCCAATCTGCGCGGCGGTACACTGGCGCTGTCGGTGGGTGAGGCACAGATGTATGGCGGCATCGTCCGTGGTTCGTTCAATGTTGCCCATTCCGATGCCGTGGCCGATGTGAAGGCCCAGTTCCAGTTCAGCGATGTCGATCTGCAGGCCTGTGCCAGCGATCTGTTCGGCGTCAACAAACTCACCGGACGCGGCAATCTCAGCATGATGCTGGAGGCCTCGGGCTCATCGCCCTTCGGTCTCGCGCAATCGCTTGACGGCAACGCAACGCTGACCGGTCATGACGGCGCCATCAGCGGCTTCAACGTCGAACAGCTTTTGAAAAGACTGGAGCGACGTCCGCTGTCCGGCGCCGGCAATTTCCGCTCGGGTTCGACGCCGTTCAACACGCTCAACATGTCCGTGAAATTCAACGACGGCATCGCTACCGCGCAGGATATCCGGATCGATGGTCCCGCTGCGAAACTGACGCTGACCGGTACCGCGTCGGTGCCGGCGCGCGAATATGATTTCAAGGGCATTGCCAGTCTCAATCCGGCAACCAACGGCACCGGCGGCTTCGAGTTGCCTTTCGTGATCCAGGGCCCATGGGACGATCCGCTGATCTTCCCAGATCCGGAAAGCCTGATCCGTCGTTCGCCGGGCGCGGCGCCTTTGCTGGATGCAGTGAAGGATCGCAAGACCCGCGACGCCGTACGCTCGGTGATCGAGCGCTTTACGGGTGTGCCCAAACAGGCGCCGGTAGCAGAGCCGGATAAGCCCGCCGATGCACCTGCGGCGGCAGCGCCTGCGGATGCAGCACCAAAGGCGAACTAACTTTTTGCCCTACAACGGCGCGGCGCTTTCGCCCCGGGCGCTCGATAGTTTCGACACCAGCGATGCCAGCACGATGACTACGGCGATGAAGCCGACGATCAGCGTGCAGATGGCATTGATCTCCGGCTTCACGCCGAGACGCACCTCCGAATAGATCCGGATCGGCAGCGTCGCCGAACCTGGCCCTGTCGTGAAGCTGGCGATGACGAGGTCGTCGAGCGACAGCGTGAGGGCCAGCATCCAGCCCGCTGCAATGGCCGGCCAGATCAGCGGCAACGTGACGGCTATAAATGCGCGGAGCGGATCGCGGCCGAGATCCATCGCCGCTTCCTCGAGGCTGCGATCAATCCCCGCGAGGCGCGATTGCACCACGACGGCGACGAAGCACATGGTGAGTGTGGTGTGGGCGATAGTCACCGTGACAAAGCCGCGCCCGGCATCAAGCGCCACGAACAGCAGCAGCAGCGACAGGCCGGTAATCACCTCGGGCATCACCAGCGGCGCATAGAGCATCCCGGACATCAGCATTCGGCCGCGAAATCCCGCACCACGCGTCAACGCTATCGCGGCCAAAGTGCCGAGCAGCGTTGCCAGTGTTGCCGACACGACACCCACACGGAGACTCATCCAGGCAGCATCGAGCATCGCACGGTCGTTGAAGAATTCGGTGTACCAGCGTGTCGACCAACCGCCCCACACCGTCACCAGCCGCGAGGCGTTGAACGAGTAGATGACAAGAATGACGATCGGCAGATAGAGAAACGCCAGGCCAAGCACCAGCGACGTGACATTGAAGCGCGACAGGCGGAGCGGATGCACGGCCATCAGCGCGCCTCCAACTGCCGGCGCTGCAGCCGGTCATAGACCAATAACGGGATCAACAGCAGTCCAAGCAACACGATGGCAGTGGCAGAGGCGACCGGCCAATCCTTGTTGGTGAAGAATTCGAGCCACAGCGTCTGGCCGATCATCAATGAATTCGATCCGGCGAGCAGATCGGGAATGACGAATTCGCCCATGATCGGAATGAAGCACAGCAGTGCACCGGCGCCGACGCCGCGCAGGGACAAGGGAACCGTCACCAGCCAGAAGGCGTCGATGCGCGAGACGCCGAGATCGGCGGCGGCCTCGATCAGCGACGGGTCCTGCTTCGCCAGCGTGGCATAGAGCGGCAGGATCATGAAAGGCAGATAGGAATAGACGATGCCGAGATACATCGCACTGTCGGTGGAGAGCCACACGATTGGCGTCGATACGACGTGCAGCGCAAGAAGGACCTTATTGAGCAAGCCGTCATGCTGCAGGATGTTGATCCAGGCATAGATGCGGATCAGGAACGAGGTCCAGAACGGCACGATCACCAGCATCATCGCAATGCCCTGCCAGCGTCGCGGCAAACGCGCCATGCCATAGGCGATGGGATAACCGACCGCGAGCAAGATCAAGGTCGACACGACGGCGACGAGGACGCTGCGCAGATAGGATGCGAGATAGAGATTGTCCGAAACGAGCAGCCGGAAATTATCCAGCGACAGCGCCGCAAACGAGGCCTTTAGCCCGGCGATTCCTTCGGACAGACCAAACACCGGCAGATAAGGCGGCTGCGCAATCGCTGTCTGCGACAGGCTGATCTTCAGCACGAAACCGAACGGCACCAGAAAGAACAGCATCATCCAGACATAGGGCGGGATGGCAGCGAGCCGCGCCGGCGCCGTGAAGATGCGGCGCGCGCTCATTGAACCAGCACCACGCAATCATCGGGGGCAAACCATGCCGCAACGCGCTCGCCGATCGAATAGGCATCGACATCGAGCCGCGCCGTATTGGCGAGAGCGACCCGCAATGTGGCTCCACGGTCGAGCTTCACTTTGTAGAGCGAGCGACCGCCGAGATAGCCGACGTCGGAAATGACACCCTCAAGGCTGTTCATGGCGCCGCTATTGACGAGGTCCGTTGCCGGCCCGCGACGCGACAACCGGATCTTCTCCGGGCGGATCGCAACGCAGATGACCGCGTCGCCGACAGGTTGTCGCGGCTCGATCGCAAACAGGGTTCCTACATCGCGGCCTGCAATGGTCAGGCGATGACTGTCACGGTGCGTGATCCCGCCCTCGATGATGTTGATGTCGCCGACGAACTCCGCGATCCAGCGCGATGCGGGCGCCTCATAAAGCTGTCGCGGTGTCGCTACCTGTTGCAGGCGACCGTCATTCATGACGCCGATACGGTCGGCCATGGTCATCGCCTCCTCCTGATCGTGGGTGACGATCACAAAGGTGGTGCCGAGCTGGCGCTGCAGCGCCATCAATTCGACCTGGGTTTCCTCGCGCAGCTTCTTGTCGAGAGCTGCCAGCGGCTCATCGAGCAGCAACAATTGCGGATGCCGCGCCAGCGCCCGGGCGAGCGCCACGCGTTGTTTCTGGCCGCCCGATAATTGATCCGGCCGGCGTTTCTCCAGTCCCTGGAGCTTGACCAGCGCCACCATCTCGGCAACCCGCGTATCGATGCCGAGACGCGTCAAGCCAGCGCTCTTGAGACCGAAACCGATATTGTCGCGCACGTTGAGATGCGGAAACAGCGCATAGTTCTGGAACATCATGTTGACGGGCCGCTGATGCGGCAAGACCGCGGCGATATCCTCGCCGTTCAACTCGATCTTGCCCGTGTCCGGCGCTTCGAAACCTGCCAGCATGCGCAGTAACGTGGTCTTGCCACAGCCGCTCGGGCCGAGCAGCGCGAAGAATTCACCGGCCTTGATGTCCAAAGAGAGATTGTCCACTGCGCTATGCGCGCCGAATTTTTTGGTGACGCCGTCGATCCGCAGCAAGGGCGTGGGATAGGCGATGACCGGCGCATCGCTGGCCGCCGGATCCGCGACTGTCGCAGTGAGATTCGTCATAACCGCAAGCTAGCCGCGGAACGCCGCGGGCTCAACAACATCAGCACTTCGCAACGGCCTGTCGCTCAACCGACCATGCGCGCGGCGGGCGCAGCGGCGGCAATCCGTCCGACCAGCGCGGCATATTGCGCAATCGGGGCAGGACGCCCGATGAAGTAGCCTTGTACGCCGTCGCAGCCTTCGCTGGCGAGGAAGCAGAGTTGCTCGTGGGTCTCGACGCCTTCCGCAACGATCGCGACGTCGAGGCCATGGCCCAGCCCGATGACCGCGCGCACGATGGCGGCGGACTGCGGATTGAGCCCCAGATTGATCACGAAAGCGCGGTCGATCTTGATCTTGTCGAACGGGAATGCCTGCAGATAGGTCAACGAGGAATAGCCGGAGCCGAAGTCGTCCATAGAGATGCGCACGCCGAGCGCCTTCAACCGCCGCAGCAACGCGACGCCGCGATCGAAATCCTCGATCAGCACACCCTCGGTGATTTCCAGCTCAAGGCGACCGGGCTGCAGGCCGGTTTCGAGCAGGATCGAATGCACGAGGCCGACGAGATCACCATGCATGAACTGCGCGGGCGACAGATTGACCGCGATCTGCAGCGGGACCGGCCACGAGGCGGCCTCAAGGCAGGCCTGGCGCAGGATCCACTCACCCATCTCAACGATCAGGCCACTTTCTTCGGCCAACGGAATGAAGTCTCCGGGCGGCACGAAACCGCGCGTCGGATGAATCCACCGCGCCAGTGCCTCGAAGCCCGTAATGTCGGCATCGACGACGGTCTGGCCGGCGCGTGCCTGGGGCTGGTAGTGCAGCGACAATTCGCCATTGCGGATCGCGGCCGAGAGGTCCTGATGCAGCACGCGGCGATCGCGCAGTTGCTGGTCCATTTGCGGCTCGAAGATGCTGATCGAACCGCGCGACTGCGACTTGGCACGGAACAGCGCCGCGCCGGAATTCGCCAGCAACGCGGCCGGGTCATGGCCATCGCGCGGGAACAGCGAAATGCCTGTGGTGACGCCTGTACGCACCGACTTGCCGTCGATCGGGAATTCCTCCGCAAGGGCCGCGGCGATCCGCTCTGCGATCAACAGCCCAGCCGCGGGCTGCGCGCCGTCGATGATTACGCCGAACTCGTCACCGCCGAGCCGCGCCACAACGCCGCCGCCTACGGCTGAATCGATGCGACGCGACACTTCGACCAGCAGCTTGTCGCCGATGGCATGGCCGAAGACATCGTTGACCTCCTTCAGGCCGTCGAGATCGATCGACAGCACGGCGAATTCCTCGGAGGTTTCGCCGCAGGCATCGATCATCTGCGACAGAGCCTGCAAAAAGGCCGGGCGGTTCGGCAGATCGGTCAGGCCGTCGTGATAGGCCATATGCGCCATCCGCGCCTCGGTCTGGCGGCGGTCGGTGACATCTTCGTGGGTCTTGATCAGATATTGCGGCTCGCCTGCTTCGTCGAGCACTGTGACCCGCCGGGTCAGGAACAGCCGCAATCCGTCGCGCGTGCTGATCGGATGCTCTTCCGCAATCGGTGTTCGGCCCCTGATCGCGGCCTGATCCCGGCTGACGATCAGCTTCGCTTCTTCCGGGCGAAGCATTTCGGGAACGGTCAGACCGATAGCGTCTTCGCGCTTGCGACCCAAAATGACCTCTGCGCCGCGGTTGGCGAACAGATAACGACCGGTGCTGATCTGTTGCACCATCAGCGACACAGGAATGTTGTCGAGCACGGTCTCAAGGAATTTCTTGGCGTTCTCCAGTTCCTTGGACAGCGACTTGCGGTCGGTCACATCCTCGAACAGCGCAATCAGAAATGCCGGCTCATTGCGTTCGTTAAAGGCAATCACGCGATTGCTATCCAGCGTGCGGAGGTCTGAGCCAATCTCCACATTGAACTCGCTGCGACACTGACTGCGCGTTTCCACTGCCAGGGCATCGGCTTCGGCAATCGCTTTCGCAGACTGTGCGGAGAATATCTGATCCGGTCGCTTGCCGACGATCTTATCGCGCGAGAGCCGAGAGAAGGTCTCGAAAGCCCGGTTGGCGAAGATGTAGCGGCCATCGTCAATGGTCTTGGCCGCGACGCAGATCGGGACGTGATCAAGGACAGATTCGAGGAATTGCTTGGTGGTCGCAAGCTCGCGCTGCAGGAAACGCTGCTCGGTGCAGTCCTCATGAATGCCAATGGCGCCGCCATTGGGAAGCCGGCTGAACTTGACGTGAACGGATTGCCCGCCGGGCATTTCGGCAATGTACTCGCCGGCGGAAACAGTCTGCTCGTAGAAGCTCTGGGTGGTCAGATCGAGCTTGCCACGCTGGCGGCGTAACTCACGCAATCCCGGACCGGTAATATCCTTGGTGATGTCGGCGCGGGTCAGGTCGTAGATCTCAAGATAGCGATCGTTGCAAAACACGACCCGCTTCTGGTCGTCGAGCATCACGATGCCTTGGCCGAGATGATTGAGGGCAGAACCGACAAACGCATTGCGACGCTGCTGCTCGCGACGCACATTTCGCAGCGCCGAGGCGACCCACAGCACAATGGCGGCGAGAAATGCCAGCGCGACAAATCCACCGATGAGGATCTGCCAGATCATTTGCGGGTCGAGTTCACTGATATAATGAACCGCCGGGGATTCTGCGTGGGCTCCGGCAATGCTGCCGAGAAGGCACGCGACTGCGATGACGGACACTGCCGCCTTGCTGTCTGATCGCCCGATCTTGCCAGTCATTACACACCCGCGTATTCGCAGCGTGAGTGTTTGGTTACAGGTATGTGGATCAGGTAAATGCGTATCGTCGCACCTGCAGAATGCGGCGAAATTTGGTGGTAATTAGCTGTGATGCTTAATGTTTTACTAATGCGCCACATGCGCAAGGTCGAACCGCAGCTGACCGGCGCAGCAAACTATCGGACGCGACATGGACAAGGTTGAATGCGTGGTGGTGGGCGCCGGCGTCGTGGGTCTTGCGATCGCCCGGCGACTGGCGGAAGCGGGACGCGAGGTCATCGTGCTGGAGGCCACGGACGCGATCGGTACCGTGACCTCGTCGCGCAACAGCGAGGTCATCCATGCCGGCATCTATTATCCGGCCGGAAGCCTGATGGCACGGCTCTGCGTCGCTGGAAAACAGGCGCTCTATGATTATTGCCGCGATCGCGGCATCCCACATCGCAACTCCGGGAAACTGATCGTCGCCACACGTCCGGAGGAGATCGCCAAACTGGCGTCGATCAAAGCGCATGCCGAAGCCAATGGCGTCGCTGATCTCGAGCAATTATCCGGGACAGAGGCACGGGCGCTGGAGCCGGCATTGGCTTGCGAAGCCGCGCTGTTGTCCCCCTCCACGGGGATCGTCGACAGCCACAGCTACATGTTGTCGCTGCGCGGTGAAGCGGAAGCCGCGGGCGCGGCCTTCGCATTCCTCGCTCCCCTGGAACGTGGCCGGGTCACCGCCGACGGTTTCGAACTGGATGTCGGCGGCGAAGCTCCGATGACACTAGCCTGCGACATGCTGATCAATTCCGCAGGCCTGTCCGCAACCGCGATCGCCCGCATGCTCGACGGCATGCCGCTCGACCTGATACCGCCCGCTTATCTGGCGAAAGGCTGTTATTTCAGCTGCAATGCGAAAGCACCGTTCTCGCGGCTGATCTATCCCGTGCCGGAACCGGGCGGCCTCGGGGTGCATCTGACGCTCGATCTGGCCGGCCAGGCGCGTTTCGGCCCTGACGTCGAGTGGGTGGATCACATCGACTACACGGTCGATCCGGCACGCGGAGAGAGGTTCTATCCGGCTATCAGGCGCTACTGGCCAAGTCTGCCGGACGGCGCATTAATGCCAAGCTATTCAGGAATGCGGCCGAAGATCGTGCCGCCCGCAGTCGCGGTGCAGGATTTCATGATCCAGGGTGCCCAGACCCATGGCGTGCCGGGCCTTATCAACCTGTTCGGCATCGAGTCACCGGGGCTGACATCATCGCTGGCCATCGCGGACTACGTGGCTGAGATGGCGGGACATTGAACGCGAAAGGTTGCAGGCGAAGCGATCCAGGCCAACCGAATACTGGAGCTTCGTCGCAAACCTATCGCGGGATGAGGGGAAGACGTCATCGCACCTACGCGAAAGCAGTGACGTAGACGACGATGTCGATGCTGTGATTTATCGTTCGCTGATCAGTGCAGCCGTTGATCAGTGCACCGTTTCGCTGGCCCCGTTTTTGAGACGCTGGATTTCGTCCCTGACCATCAGTTTTCGACGCTTGAGTTCGACGATGCGGAGATCGTCGGTAGACAGGTGCACGAGCGCTTCGTGCAATTCGCTTTCGAGAACTTTGTGCTTGCGTTCCAGTTCGACGAGATGCGCCTGTAGTGCCATTCGAAAACTCCTCGGTAGGATTGAACCTCAGGATACGTTCGGTTGGACGATGAATTCTACATGACAGTGGACATCTGTCGATAGGTATTGAAAAGTGTATTTTGAGTTTCAGGTATCGTGTGAAACGAATCGTGACCTGATCGCGCCGCAAAAACATGGAACCGGACGGCTTGCGTGGTGCGCCTGCACCGGCGATAGTCATCCTAGAAATTCCTCGCAAATGACTTGCGAATCCAGTCAGCTAGAAACATGAACGACGACGAAGATCGCGAACTCCCGTTAGAACTCGCCCGATTGCAGCAGGAACATCGCGACCTCGACGCCGCTATCGATGCCTTGCAACATTCACCGGCACCCGATCTTTTGCGACTGCAACGGTTGAAGAAGAGGAAGCTTCAGCTGAAAGACCGGATCTCCTTTATCGAAGACCAGATCACCCCGGATATTATTGCCTGAGACAACGCGTCGCGCTGTGGCTGTGGGTTGAAGAACGGCCAGGACTGCGAACTCAACGCGCGATGATCGATGGATCGGCTTTCTTTAACTCGCGGTGAATGCAGCAGGCTGGGCGTTGAACTCGCCCGTCGTCAAAACCTTGCTTCGCGACGGCCGCCGCTCTTTTCGCGCGGCATCGTAGGCACGACAGCCAGACTTAATTCTGGCCAGCATCGCATTGTGGCGTGGTGAAAACTGCTGGGCTCCGCGAATTGATCGCCATGGCGCTCGCGCTGGCCGACGTGACGCTCGCAACGCGCAAGCCAGCTATTGCGGCCTGACAGGAGCGGAATGGGGCGACTGCAAACGAGGCGCTGTCGAAACTTGACAATAAGAACAAAATAAGAACATTCTCGTGCCGAGATCAATCGACTCGTGAGGGCACCATGGCCGATATCACCTATTATGTCGCACTGCCCTTCCTACACGACGACTCTGGTTCGCCGGCCGCCGGTGCCGCCGAGGAATGTCAGAGCGCATCCGGCGCCATCCGCCGCGCCGAACTATTGTCCCGTGCGCCAGGTTCGATCGGCGCACTGGCCTTCAGCCGTACCGGCGATCCGATGATCGGCGAGTTCGGCGACGCCCAGGTGATCCGCGCCTTTGGCGAAGTGCCAAACGACCTCAGCGCGCTGTAAGGGCGCCAACGCCGACAATCGACTAACTACACTTTCGCGCGTCGCGCGGTCTTGCGCACATACATCGCCCTGTCGGCCTGAACCAACGCGGCTTCGCCATCGACATCGGGACCCAGCAGTGCGACGCCTGCAGAGGCGCCAGCCGATACGTTGATGTCGCGGAAGACGAAAGTGAGCTGGTCGATCGCCACGGCGCGGGTCAGCTCGCGGGCAAATCCACGGCGGTTGAGAATGTCGAGCAGGAAGTCGGTTTCCGCCGAAGCTCGCAATTCGGCAATCTTCGCCTCGGCCTGTGTGAGTTGCGCTTCCAGCCGCCGAATCGTGAGCGCTGCCGCCGACGCGCGGCTTTTCGGCAGCGACACCAACGCTTTGGAACCCCGAACTGCCGGCTTCATGGAACGTTTGACCGACTTTGCAGCAGGCGTTCGGGTTTTCTTTTGCATGGGATTTGTTACAAGGCTTGCCAGTCTTCACCAAGACGAGATCATGTTTGCCACGCTCCTTGCCACGCAAGGGGACGACATTGTATTTCCAGCCTATCTTTCTGGATTCGCGAAAGAAAATACGGAATGACCGCGCCCGTCGCCATTATTATGGGAAGCCAGTCGGACTGGGAAACCATGCGCCACGCCGCCGAAACGCTGACCGCGCTCGGCGTATCCCATGAGGCGCGCATCGTCTCGGCCCACCGTACGCCGGACCGGCTGGTCGCATTCGCCAAGGGCGCCAAGGCGGCGGGCTTCCAGATCATCATCGCCGGTGCCGGCGGCGCTGCGCATTTGCCCGGCATGGCCGCGGCGCTGACGGAACTCCCGGTATTCGGCGTGCCCGTGGAATCCAAGGCGCTATCCGGCGTCGACTCGCTTTATTCGATCGTACAGATGCCGGGCGGCGTGCCCGTCGGCACGCTGGCCATCGGCAAACCCGGCGCGATCAATGCGGCACTGCTCGCAGCGAGCGTGCTGGCGCTGCACGATACAGCACTGGCGACAAAGCTCGCCGCCTGGCGCAAGGCGCAGACCGATGCCGTGGCTGAAAAGCCGGAAGGTGCGGCGTGAGCGCTGTGGTGACGAAGGTTCTCAAGCCGGGCGATACGATCGGCATTCTCGGTGGCGGCCAGCTCGGTCGCATGTTGGCGATGTCCGCAGCGCGCCTCGGCCTCCGCTGTCAGGTTTTTTCACCGGATCCGGATTCGCCGGCTTTCGATGTCGTGCAGAACGCGACATGCGCTGAATATGCGGATGTCGAGGCGCTCGAACTGTTCGCCAGTGATTGCGACGTCATCACCTACGAATTCGAGAACGTGCCGGCCGCCACCGCGATGATCCTCGACGCGCGGCGCCCGGTTCTGCCCGCACAGACAATCCTGCAGACTACGCAGGACCGCCTGGCCGAGAAGGATTTTGTAACGTCACTGGGTATCGGCACGGCGGGTTACGCAGGCGTTGCGAACGCTGGCGAGCTTCATGCAGCGGTCAAGAAGATCGGTCTGCCAGCTGTCATCAAGACGCGTCGCTTCGGTTATGACGGCAAGGGCCAGGCAATCATCCGCGAGGGTGACGATCTCGATCAGGTCTGGAAGGATCTCGGCACCAATTCCGCGATCCTTGAAGCCTTCGTGCCGTTCGAACGCGAGGTTTCGGTCATCGCTGCACGCGGCGCCGACGGTCACGTCGAATGTTTCGACGTCACCGAAAACGAGCACCGCGATCACATCCTGAAATTCTCCTATGCGCCCGCGCACATCTCTGACGCGCTTGCCGCGAAGGCACGCGAGATCGCCGAGAAGATCGGCACTGCGCTGGGCTATGTCGGCGTCTTTGCCGTCGAACTGTTTGTCGTGCCCGGTAAGGACAGCGCGACGCTTGTCGTGAACGAAATTGCGCCGCGCGTGCATAATTCCGGCCACTGGACGCTCGATGGCGCCTCAGTGTCGCAATTCGAACAGCACATCCGCGCCATCGCCGGCTGGCCGCTCGCCAAACCCGTCCGCCACGGCCAGGTCACCATGATCAACCTGATCGGCGACGACATTCTCGACTACGGCAAGTGGCTTACCGTCCCCGGCGCTACCGTGCATCTCTATGGCAAGGGCGCGCCGAAGCCCGGCCGCAAGATGGGCCACGTGGTTGAAGTGAAGCCGGCGACGTAACGACGCCGGCTTCACCGCCTCATGTCAGGTGGTCGCCTTACCTTCCACCACACCGGTGGGCTCGTCACTCAGCCAGCGATAGATCGCGCCGCCGAGAACACCGCCAACCAGCGGTGCCACCCAGAACAGCCACAACTGTTGCAGTGCCCAGCCGCCGACAAACAATGCCGGCCCGGTGCTGCGCGCCGGATTCACCGACGTGTTGGTGACTGGAATGCTGACGAGGTGGATCATCACCAGCGCAAGCCCGATCGCCAGCGGCGCGAAGCCCGCAGGCGCCTTGCCGTGCGTGGAGCCCATGATGATGAACAGGAACATCATGGTCATCACCACTTCCATGATGAAGCCCGCGACCATGCTGTATTTGCCGGGCGAATGATCGCCGTAGCCGTTCGACGCAAAGCCCTTGGCAAGGTCGAAACCGGCAGCGCCGCTGGCGATGACATACAACACGGCCGCACCTGCAACCGCACCGACGACCTGCGCAATCACATAAGGGAGAATCTGGCCGGCGGGGAAACGTCCACCCGCCGCAAGACCCACGGTGACCGCAGGATTGAGATGGCAGCCCGAAACGTGGCCAATGGCATAGGCCATGGTCACGACGCTGAGGCCGAAGGCCAGCGAGACGCCGACGAGACCGATACCGACCTGCGGAAATGCTGCCGCTATTACGGCACTGCCGCAACCTGCAAATGTGAGCCAAAAGGTGCCGATCAGCTCGGCCGCGTATTTTTTCCCATTCATGATGCTCTCCGGTCGTAATCGGCGTCCCGGCTGAGTCGCCACGGGAATTATGCGTCCGTGCTCCAATACCTGTCGAGACAGGGAACCTGCCCTATCCCCACCCGGGAAAATTCGGAAAAAATAGGTTATTTTCCCGGCCCAGAAGGTTAAAATGACGGCGCCGCAAGGTGGACATTCGCCATTTCATCTGGTACATCGGCGCCCTTGAGGTTAAGGGCATGGCCTTTGTCGGCCCTTCACTTTACCGAAATTCAAATCCGATCAATTGAAAAGAGGATGCCGCGTGCAGGTTCTCGTTCGCGATAATAACGTCGATCAGGCTCTCAAGGCGCTGAAGAAGAAGATGCAGCGCGAGGGTATTTTCCGCGAGATGAAGCTCCGCGGTCACTACGAGAAGCCCTCTGAGAAGAAGGCTCGCGAGAAGGCTGAGGCTGTGCGTCGCGCACGCAAGCTGGCTCGCAAGAAGCTGCAGCGCGAAGGCCTGCTGCCGATGAAGCCGAAGCCGGTGTTCGGCGCGGGTCCTGGCGCCGATCGTGGCGGCCGTCCCGGCGCTGGCGGCGCGGGCGCTCCGCGTCCGGCGCGCTAAGCGCACTTCATCCACCGAGTTTGATAACGCGGGCCAAAGCCCGCGTTATTTTTTTGCGCAGTTGCTTTTTTGCGCGAACTACTTCTTTGGCGCGCTGGTCTTGATCGGGTGCATTTTGCCCGATGTCGCGCTACCAATAGGTCATTGGTCGCTGCGTGAGATTGGCCCTGCATGGAATGTCCCGTCCGCGAGTCCCCGTCCCGCTTCGGCGCCCGCGGCCTTACCGCGATTGCCCTTATCGTTACGGGTCTGTGCGGCACCGGATGCTCGTTCAACCTGTCGTCACTAACACCGGGGTCTGACAAGGACGAACCGAAGACCACGGCTCTGGCGCCCCCGCCGCCCGCGAATTCCGGCAAGACCAATCCGCAGGATGCACAGATCCACGCTGCACGCGCGCAGGCGCTCGCACAATCCGGCAAACCCGATGACGCGCTGCTGGCCTTCAATCAGGCACTCGACCTCGATCCGCACAGTGCGCAGACCTTCTACCAACGCGGGCTGCTCTATCAGTCCGAGAAGAAATATGAATTTGCCATCGCGGATTTTACGTCGGCCAACGGCCTGACGCCGCAGCAGGCGGATCCCCTGCTCGGCCGCGCGCAATGCTATCTCGCCCTCGGGAAACATCAGGAAGCCGCAGCGGATCTCGACGAGGCTTCGCAGGTGGCACCGGGCAATGCCCAGGTCTGGCTGACCCGCGGCGCGACCTATGAGAAGCTTGGCGACAGGGCCAAGGCCGCAGACTCCTACAGCCGCGCTGTCGCGCTGCGCCCGAAGGACGATGCAGCGCGGAGCGGCCTCGCCCGCATGGGTGGACGCGCGGGCTAGCTAAAGCTGGCAGGGGTCAGGCTGATACCAATACGACGTCGCCCTGCATGCGTGAGAGCGGAGCGCGGAAAATCCACCGTTTCCCTTACCGCTCGAACGGGCGCGGGATCACCGAATTGAACACCGACTTTGCCGCAGACAGCACATCTTCGGCCACGTTGGTGCGCTCAGATCGCGGTGTGCCAGCAGCATCCGCTTGCAGATCCATCGGCTGCGGCGTCGGGATGTCACCGGGCGGACGAATGCGACGTACCTCGGGGCGTTCGGCCTGCGAGGGCATGGGATCAAGCTTCTCGACGCTTGGCGTCGCCACCACGATCGGCGGTGGCAGCTGCTGCATCGACGGAGGGGAAACAGTCCGTGCGGCTTCCTGCGCCCGAGGCGCCTCCGGTGCACGCGGAGTCTCAGGCGCACGGGCAGCTTCCTGGGGTCGCGGCTCGCTGCGATTCAGGCGCTCGATGGCAGCACGGGCGAGATCGTTGGCGTCGCGGCGTTCATCCGCGCTGGCATTCGCCGCCGGCGCAGTGCCCACGGTGGCAAGGACTGGCGCAGGCGCGGCCGGAGCCGGCGCGGGTTTGGCCGCTGCCTTCTCGCGCAATGCCGGCTGATGGCGGCGCGGCTCGGGTGTCGTGGCCGCCTCGGGCTTTTCGATGCTGGCCTTCTCGACCACCGGCTTGTCGCCGGCCTTGGTCGGGACCGATTCGGGCAGATTGGCGAGGTCGGCAGAATTCTCGGCGGGCTTGGCTGTCGCTGCCTTAATGTCAAGCTTCGGCTCGGCAGGCGTCGATGCGACAGCCGCAGCGGGCCGATCCGGGCTCGCCTTCGGGATGATGTAGTGATTGACGATGTAGGCACCCACGATCGTCGCCAGAATCGACGGCAAGATATCGATGGTGAACTTCGAGAGATACTTGTGCAGCATGGACCGGCCTCTTCCCCAAGCTGCTTCATGCTGGGAATTTGAGGCTGATTCAGGGATCAATCGCGACGGATCGAAGGCAAAGTTCCAATCCGTCGCATTGAATTGTTTCAGGTCGTCCTCAGCAGGCTAAACACAATGAACCGGCAGCCGCTGGAGGCAGACAAGGTTAAGCTTTCTTAACCTCGACCTCGAGAAACACGATTTCCTTGTCGGTTTCATTCAGAACGTCATGCTCGACGCCTGCCTTGCGGAAATAGGATTTGCCGGTCGTGATCGGCGCTTGCGAACGGGTGCCGTCCGGCGCAATGATCGTCATCACGCTCGTGGTGATCGGCACGATCACATAGTCCATCCCATGGGTGTGGTGACCAGTCGCCGCGCCAGGCGCGAGTCGCCATTCGGTGACGCGAACTTCGGGCGTGTCCTGCTGAACATCGGACTGGGCAGCGAGCATTGTCTCATTCTCCAAAGTGGTCACGGCACAAACACCATGAAGATGAATACCGCAAACACCACCAAGTGAACCAGCCCGAACAGGATGTTTGTGCGTCCGGTGCCAAAGGTCAGCATGCTCAGCACGAACGTCATCACCAGCAGCACCATCTTCTGCGCACTGAGACCGAGCACCAGTTCCTTGTTTAATGCATAGGCCGCCACCGCAACCGCAGGTATCGTCAGTCCGATAGTGGCGAGCGATGAGCCGAGTGCGAGGTTGATGCTCTTCTGCAGATCGTTGCCACGCGCGGCAGAAATGGCGGCGACGCTTTCCGGCAGCAAGATCAGCAGCGCCACGAGAATGCCGGCGAAAGCTTCCGGTGCACCGATCCGTTCGATACCGGCGTCCACCACCAGCGAGAATTTCTTCGCCAGCAGCACCACCGCCAGCAACGAGACCAGCAGCAAAACGGCGCTGACGGCCAGAAGACGGTTGGAAACATGCCCGCCTGCAGCACCTTCGCTACTTCCGTCTGCAACGAAGTAATCCTGATGTCGAATGGTCTGTGTGTAGAGAAACACCGCATAGAGCATGATGGTGGCGACGCTAACGAAGGCGAGCTGTGCGTTCGAATAGAACGGTCCCGGAGTGGTCAGGGTGTAATTCGGCAGGATCAGCGTGATCGTCGCCATCACAATCAGCACACTGAGATAAATATTCGAGCCCGTGACCTGAAAATCCTGCTCTCGGTAACGCAACCCTCCGACAAGGATGCAGATGCCAACCAACCCGTTGCAAACGATCATCACCACCGCGAAGACAGTATCGCGCGCCAGCGTCGGAACGGCCTTGTCACCCAGCATGATGGAGGCGATCAGCGCCACCTCGATAATGGTCACGGCCAATGTCAGCAACAGCGTGCCGAACGGTTCGCCGATCTTGTGTGCGATGACTTCGGCATGATGCACGGCGGCGAACACCGTGCCGAACAAGATGACCAGCAGAACAACCGCGAACACAATGCCAGCAGTCGTCTCCGTGAATCCGATCCCGAGCGAAGGAATCGACGTCGCGATAAAAAGCAGAACGGCCAACGTAGGGAAAATCCAGGACGATCTGGGCATGGGATGTGCTGACATCAAGCAAGTGTCCTGATTGAAAACGGGTTCGGCAGCAAGCGACACGCCGCTATTGCAGACCCACAAAACCGATTGCGCGGCGGGATCATGCCGTCTCGCCAAACTGCATATGATGCGTATAGTTGCGTATCACCTGAAGGTGAGTTTGCAAGAAAGTGGGAGAGGAAGCGAGATGTTTTCACATGTCATGATCGGCACCAACGACCTCGAAGCCGCGAAGTCGTTTTATGACAAGCTGCTCGGCACGCTGGGCGTCCCGCCCGGCGCCGTCGATCGCCACCGGGTTTTCTGGCGGACCAAGACGGGTACTTTCTCGGTGTCGAAGCCGATCAATGGCGAGCCTGCTTGCGCTGCCAATGGCGGCACCATCGGCTTTCTCGCCAAATCGCAGGAAGAAGCCGATGCCTGGCACGCCGCCGGCATCGCCAATGGCGCCACCACCTGCGAAGAGCCGCCGGGCATCCGCGAAGGCGGCGTGAAGCTTTATCTGGCCTATCTGCGCGACCCCGACGGCAACAAGCTGTGCGCGCTGTATCGCTTGCCAAAGGAAGACGCTGCGAGCTGACCTTTCAAACAAAAAAACGCCCGGCTTGTAGCCGGGCGTTTTGATGAAGGTCATCAGGGCGGGACTTACATCGCCTTGACGATGTTCTCCGTCACCTTCTTCGCGTCGCCGAGCAGCATCATGGTGTTGTCGCGATAGAACAGCGGGTTGTCGATGCCGGCATAGCCGGACGCCAGCGAGCGCTTGATGAACATCACGGTGCCGGCCTTCCAGACCTGCAGCACCGGCATGCCGTAGATCGGCGAAGTCTTGTCGTCTTCCGCCGCCGGATTGGTGACGTCGTTGGCGCCGATCACGAAGGCGATGTCAGCTTGCGCGAATTCCGAATTGATGTCCTCGAGTTCGAACACCTCATCGTAAGGCACATTGGCTTCCGCCAGCAGCACGTTCATGTGGCCGGGCATACGGCCTGCCACCGGATGAATGGCGTATTTCACCTCAACGCCTTCCTTCTTCAGCGTATCGGCCATCTCACGCAGCGCATGTTGCGCCTGCGCCACCGCCATGCCGTAGCCGGGCACGATGATGACCTTCTGCGCGTTCTTCATGATAAAGGCTGCGTCGTCCGCCGAGCCGAGCTTGGCCGGCTTCTGTTCGCCCGAGCCACCACCGGCCGCCGCGGTCTCGCCGCCGAAGCCGCCGAGGATGACCGAGATGAAGGAACGGTTCATCGCGTGGCACATGATGTAGGACAGGATCGCGCCGGACGAGCCGACCAGCGCGCCGGTGATGATCAGCGCCGAATTGCCCAGCGTGAAACCGATGCCGGCAGCTGCCCAGCCGGAATAGGAGTTCAGCATCGAGATCACGACCGGCATGTCGGCGCCGCCGATCGGGATGATCAGCAGCGCGCCGAGCACCAGCGCGATGACGGTGATGAGCCAGAAGTCGACCGCACTGCCCGAACGGACCAGACCGAAGATGAAGAACACCAGCGCCAGGGCGAGCGCGATATTGATGATGTGACGCGCCGGCAGGATGATCGGCGAGCCGCTCATGCGGCCGGAGAGCTTGGCGAACGCGATCACCGAGCCGGTGAAAGTCAGCGCGCCGATGGCGACGCCGAGCGACATTTCGACGAGGCTGGCGCCGACGATCTTTTTGGTGACCGGATCGAGAATGCCGAAGGCTTCCGGCGCATAGAACGCGCCGGCGGCAACGAGCACAGCGGCCATGCCGACCAGCGAGTGGAAGGCCGCGACCAGTTCGGGCATCGAGGTCATCGGCACGCGCTTGGCGATGACCGCGCCGATGCCGCCACCAATGGCGATACCGAGGATCACCAGGACCCAGCCGAGCCCATCGGCCGGCGGATGCGCGGCCAGCGTGGTGCCCACGGCGATGACCATGCCGGCCATACCGAGGAAATTGCCCTGGCGGCTGGACGCCGGGCTGGACAGCCCGCGCAGCGACAGGATGAAGAGGATGCCCGCGACGAGATAGAGCAGTGCGGCGAGATTGGCGTTCATCGGGCTGCCCTTACTTCTTTTTCTTCTGGTACATCGCAAGCATGCGCTGCGTGACCAGGAAGCCGCCGAAAATATTGACGCATGCAAAGATCAGCGCGACGAAGCCGAAGCCGCGCGCCAAGGCGCCGCCACTGCCGACCATGTTGACGCCGACCGCGAGCAGTGCGCCGACCACGATCACCGAGGAGATCGCATTGGTCACCGACATCAGCGGCGTATGCAGCGCGGGCGTCACCGACCACACCACGAAATAGCCGACGAACACGGCGAGCACGAAGATCGAGAGCTGAAAGACGAACGGGCTGACCAGCGAGGCATGATCCATGGCAGCGCTCCTTAAGCGGTCTTCGGCTGAAAGTTCGGATGAATGACGGCGCCGTCCTTGGTCAAGGCCGTTGCCTTGACCAGTTCGTCGTCCCAGTTCACCGCGAGCGCCTTGGTCTCTTTGTTGACCAACGTTTCGATGAACGAGAACAGGTTGCGCGCATAGAGGCTCGACGCCGAGGCGGCGACGCGGCCGGCGACATTGGTATAACCAACGATCTTGATGCCGTTGACGTCAGCGACTTCGCCGGGCTTGGCACCTTCGACATTGCCACCGCGTTCGACAGCGAGGTCGACCAGCACCGAACCGGGCTTCATGGACGCCACCATCTCGGCGGTGACCAGGCGCGGTGCCGGACGACCCGGGATCAGCGCCGTGGTGATGATGATGTCCTGCTTCTTGATATGCTCGGCGGTGAGCGCGGCCTGCTTGGCCTGATACTCTTTCGACATTTCCTTGGCGTAGCCGCCGGCGGTCTGCGCGTTCTTGAACTCGTCATCCTCGACCGCCAGGAATTTTGCGCCGAGGCTTTCCACCTGCTCCTTGGTAGCGGGACGCACGTCGGTGGCGGTGACCACCGCGCCGAGACGGCGCGCGGTGGCGATCGCCTGCAGGCCGGCGACGCCGACGCCCATCACGAACACCTTCGCAGCAGGGATCGTGCCCGCCGCAGTCATCATCATCGGGAAGGCGCGGCCAAAGGATTCCGCGGCCTCGATGACAGCGCGGTAGCCGGCGAGATTGGCCTGGCTCGACAGCACGTCCATCACCTGCGCGCGGGTGATGCGCGGCATCAGCTCCATCGCGAAGGCCGACACGCCGGCATCCGCCATCGCCTTCAGCGCCGCGTCGTTGCCATACGGATCCATGATCGCGATCACCAGCGCACCGCGCTTGTAACCGGCGAGTTCGGACGCCTCGGGACGCTTCACCTTGATGACGATGTCGGCATCCTTCACCGCATCGGCGCTGATGGTGGCGCCCACGGCCGTGTATTCCGAATCGGGCAGACTGGACTTGATGCCGGCGCCAGGCTCAATCGCCACATCGACGCCGAGCGTCTTGAACTTCTTCACCGTGTCGGGCGAGATCGCCACACGCGGTTCGGACGGATCGATTTCCTTGGCAACGGCAATCTTCATGGGGCCTCCGGCGGCGCAAGGCACGCGCGTGAGCAAACAGGACAGGACGCCACCCGTGTCGGGCGGCGCAATCGGCGATAGATCAGGTGAGGAAGATGCCCATCAGGGCCACGATGGCGATGACGCCGATGGTGCCCCACTTCACCAGCATGAGAAAGCCCTCATAGGTCTGCTCATGCGCCGGATAGTCGTTGCCATCGGCCGTGGTGTAAGCGACTTCGCTGTGATCGGACATCAGGGTCTCCCGCCTCGAATTTCGTATGTTGCCACGGAATTAGCGCAATTGGATATGGAGAGCAACGGTTGCTGGCATACCACGGCAATCTTTGCATACCGCAGTGCATTAGGCGGGCATTATGCGGGCCAGTTATCGCGAATCCATCGGGTGAGACTCGCTTCGCTGACTTCGCCCGCCGCAACGGAAAGGATCATGGCCGTGGCGCTCTCGGGCGCGACAAGAAAATCGATCTCGTTCAGACCCAGAAAGACGATCATTGCACCAAAGGCCGCGCGCTTATTTCCATCGACAAAGGGATGATTGCGCGCGATGCCAAAGACATAAGCGGCTGCAAGCGCGGCGAGATCAGTCTCACCATACGCAAACTTGTTGACAGGCCGCCCCAACGCCGACTCAAGCATTCCCTGATCGCGAATGCCTTCAGGACCACCGAAAAGCGCCAGTTGCTCGGAGTGGAGATCGATGAGGATCTCCACATCGAGCCAAACCGGCTCACTCATTTTGCGAGTGCCTTGTAAGTGTCAGCGTAAGTGCTGAACGAACGCCGAGCGATTTCCATCGCCTTGGCGTGCTTCGGGTTGTACGGCGAGAGCTTGATCCCCCGCTCAGTCTGCTCGACGATATGAAGCTTGTCGCCCTCGCTCAACTTGAGGCGAGAGAGAATATCCTTCGACAAGATGAGGCCGAGAGAGTTGCCGATCTTCTTGATCTGAACAAACTCGCCCTCTGCTGTCGCGGATTTGCGAGGCATCTCATTCATGGCGAACACCCTAAACTTAGTTGAGAAATGCCAGAATACACCTTTTCAGATGCCCGTTCAACAAATGTTTTACGCCCACCCTACCCCATCGCTTCCAGCTCATCGATCATCCCTGAGATGACCGAGAGGCCGCCATCCCAGAAAGCCGGGTCCTTGGCGTCGAGACCAAAGGGCTTCAGCAGTTCGGAATAGTGCTTGGTGCCGCCGGCCGCGAGCATAGCGAGATAGCGCTCTGCAAAACCTTCCTGGGCGTTCTCGTAGACTGCATAGAGCGAGTTCACGAGACAATCGCCGAAGGCATAGGCGTAGACGTAGAACGGCGAGTGGATGAAATGCGGGATGTACATCCAGAAATTCTCGTAACCCGGCTTGATCTCGATCGCGGGCCCGAGGCTTTCAGTCTGCACACTGAGCCAAAGCTCGCCAAGCCGCTGCGCAGTGAGTTCGCCGTGACGCCGCTCGGTGTGAACAGCGCGCTCGAATGAATAGAACGCGATCTGCCGGACCACGGTGTTGATCATGTCCTCGACCTTTCCCGCCAGCAGCGCCTGACGCTGCTTGGCGCTCTTGGTCTGCGACAGCAGCCGTTTGAAGGTCAGCATCTCGCCGAACACGCTGGCGGTTTCGGCCAGCGTCAGCGGTGTCGGCGCCATCAGCGCACCGTTGCGGGCAGCGAGCACCTGATGCACGCCATGCCCGAGTTCATGGGCGAGCGTCATCACGTCGCGCGGCTTGCCCTGATAGTTCATCAGCACATAGGGATGCGCCGACGGCGTGGTCGGATGCGAAAAGGCGCCGGGCGCCTTGCCTGGACGCACCGGCGCATCGATCCAGCGATCGGTGAAGAAGCGCCTGGCGATATTGGCCATGTCTGGCGAAAACGCACCATAGGCGGTCAGCACCATGTCCTGCGCGTCCGACCATGGAATTGTGCCGGTCGGCGCGAATGGCAGCGGCGCATTGCGGTCCCAATGGGCGAGCTTCTTCTTGCCGAACCAGCGCGCCTTCAATTGATAGTAGCGATGCGACAGCCGCGGATAGGCCGCGCGCACCGACGACACCAGTGCATCGACCACTTCGCGCTCGACGCGATTGTTGAGATGGCGGGAATCCGCAATGTCCTGGAAACCGCGCCAGCGGTCGGAGATTTCCTTGTCCTTGGCCAGCGTGTTGGTGATCAGCGCAAAGGTGCGCTCATTGGCCTTGAAGGTTTTCGCCAGCGCTTGCCCGGCCGCCTTGCGCTTGGCCGGCGCGCGGTCCTGCAGCATGGTCAACGTTGGCTCGATCGCCAACTCCTTGCCGCCGAGCTTGAAGCGAAGCCCCGCGATTGTCTGATCAAACAGGCGGTTGAAGGCGCCATAACCGGTCTGGGACTTTTCGTGAAACAGCTGCTCGACGCGGTCTTCGAGCTGATAGGGCTTGTCCTTGCGGCTGTCCTCGATCCACGGCCGGTAGTGACCAAGTTCGGGCGTCTGCATCGCCTGCTCGATCACGGCATCGTCGACACGATTGAGTTCGAGGCCGAAGAAGAGGAGATGCACCGACGCCGCGGTGATGCGCTCGGAGACGTCGCCGTAGAATTTCGAAATCGCAGGATCGACGCTGTCGCCGGCATGGACGAGACCGGCATAAGAGCCGAGCCGGCCGGCGAGATCGTCAATCGCCTCATAACGGCGAACAGCGCCCGCGAGCCACACACCACCGCCGGGCTTAGCCGTCTCTTCCGCGAGCTTGCCCTTGTAATCGGCTTCGAATGCCGCGCATTCGGCGTCAATCTTGTCGAGATCCCCGGCAATCTCCGGCGCGTCGATCGCCGTGTAGAGATCCGCAAGATTCCATTCCGGCAGCTTGCCCCCCGGCGATTTGGCCGATGATTTCGACGCCAGCTTGCTCACCGCTTTTTTGGCCGGAGCGGATTTGCGCGAAACAGTTTTGCGAGAAGCGGTCTTTCGAGCAGGCTTGGCAGTCTGGGCAGTCGCAGATTTCGTCATGAATACTTTCGGTTGGATGCAGCCGTCACACGAAAGCAGCGAGCTGCGGAGCGAAATGGACAAGCAGTTCTTCGCCCTCGGTCATCAAGGGTTCGATCTCGTCATGAAGCATATGGCGAATCGTACACCACACCATGACAATCCGTGCGACAAGCCACCATCGCGTCCCGCGCAGCGCAGTGCGGGCATGCGCCGCCACCAGCGGCAGGCTGCGATGCTCGAACAACAAGCGCCCGGTGCCGTCTTCGAGAATGTACTGGCCATCCACGCGCGATACGCACAATTCGCAGGCCTGCTCCGGCTGCGGTCCCAGCAGATAGAGCTGCGCATCGCCGTTCTCAGTGATGCCAGTCTCCCATTCGCGGCCGCGATGCCCGAGATTGATCGTGTCGGCAAGCGTTGCGAGCTCGGTCTCGCTCCACGCGCCCTGCAGCGGTTTGCGCTGAAATGCGATGACGTTCATTTGGGTGCTCCAAACAGCAGCCGGTGCAATTCCGGCTCGTAATAGACCAGCAAATGTTTTGCGAAGGCGGCCGGCTCCAGACCGAGCTGAATGGCCCATGCTTCCATCGTTTCGGTGGGCACCCGACTGAAGCCGTTCTCAACCTGCGAGATGAACGTGTAATATTTGAGACCAAGTTTTGCGGCGAGATCGACCTGCGACAAGCCGGCTTCCGCTCGCCGCGCCTTCAGCCAATCCCCAGCCTGTTTTCGCAACTGCCGCGCTTCCGGCAAGGCTTTGCCGCGCTGCACTCCAGCGAAATCCTCTTGATTTTCGCCACGTTTCATGATTACGAAACTATCCAGTATGAATTAGAGATCTGACGACTTCCTGTAGCACGACTATCGAGCTGCAAGAACGTTGCGGACGGGATGAAACGATACCCGACAGGACAACGATGGCCTTTACGGATCGCAACAGCATCGGCTGCAAGTATGCGCCTCCTGCCCCTCACCGGGTCAAGGAGCTGTTTGCCGCAACCCTTTTGCTGGCGCTGACCGCGGCACTGGCCTTGCGCGCATTTGTCTCGCTCGATGCGCTGGCGCCGATGGTCGCCACCCTGCTATTCGCACTTGCAGCATTGATGGCCGGTGGCGCGCTGATTCCGCGGAACTTCGCGCGGCGCGCGACTTGGTTCGATGTCGCCGGTGTCCTGACCTTCATCGGGGTCGGAATCAGCATCCTCATTGAGCCCGACCAGATGGTTCGGCTTGTCACCCTCTCCGATCAACCCGAGTAACGGATCGGATCAACCGCGGGATCAAACCCGCATGTAAACACGACTTTTAACAAGCACGTCCTGGCCCGGGCCCCTCTGGCAGTTCACCCGAACTGTGATGTCGGACTGGACGTTCATACGGAGTGGCCCACATGACAGAGTTCTTCACCGCTGAAGCTATGACTGCACTTTTCCAGGTCGTGATGATCGATCTGGTTCTCGCCGGCGACAACGCCATCGTGATCGGCCTTGCGGCCGCCGGCCTTCCCAAGGAACAGCGCGGCAAAGCCATCCTGATCGGCATCATCGCCGCCACCATCCTGCGCATCGGCTTCGCCAGCATCACCGTCCAACTGCTGCAGATCATCGGTCTGCTTCTGGCCGGCGGCATCCTCTTGCTGTGGGTGTGCTGGAAGATGTGGCGCGAATTGCGCGCCGGGCATGAGCACGATCTCGACGCGCTCGAGAACCAGCTCAATGCCGATGGCACGGCCAACGGCCCGCGCAAGACGCTGGGCCAGGCTATCTGGCAGATCACCGTCGCCGATGTGTCGATGTCGCTGGACAACGTGCTCGCGGTCGCCGGTGCCGCGCGTGAACACCCGAGCATCCTGATCTTCGGCTTGGTGCTGTCGATCGCGCTGATGGGTCTCGCCGCCTCCTTCATCGCCAAGCTGCTACAGAAGCACCGCTGGATCGCCTATGTCGGCCTCGCCATCATTCTCTATGTGGCGGGTGACATGATCTATCGCGGTGCCCGCGAAGTCTGGCCCTATGCGACGGCTTACCTCGCCCCGGTGTTATGAAAGCATTAAGGCTTTGATCGCCATGGTGGCTCAAATCGGGACATACCCGCTCTGGAGTTGCCATGGCCGAACGAATCCTCATCGCAGATGACGACGCCGTCCAGCGCCGCCTCCTCGAAAACATGGTGCAGCGCTGCGGCTATGAGGCCATCACGGTCGATAGCGGCGACGCTGTCATGGCCCGGCTGATTGATCCCGAAGCGGCCGCCATCGATGCTCTGGTCCTCGACCTGATGATGCCCGGCCTCGACGGCATGGGCGTGCTCGACAAGATCCGCGAGAGCGGCCTCAGCATCCCCGTCATCGTCCAGACCGCCCATGGCGGTATCGAGAATGTTGTGTCCGCCATGCGCGCCGGCGCGCATGATTTCGTCGTCAAACCTGTCGGCGTCGAACGTCTGCAGGTGAGCCTGCGCAATGCGCTCAATACCAGTGCGTTGAAAGGCGAATTGCAGCGCATCAGGCACAGCCGCGAAGGCAAGCTCACTTTTGCCGACATCGTCACACGCAATGCCGGTATGGACGCCGTGCTGCGCACCGCACGCAAGGCGGCGACCTCCACGATTCCCGTGCTGATCGAAGGCGAGTCCGGCGTCGGCAAGGAATTGATCGCGCGCGCCATCCACGGCTCGGGCGAACGCAGCAGCAAGCCGTTCGTGGCCGTAAATTGCGGCGCCATTCCCGACAACCTCGTGGAGTCGATCCTGTTCGGCCACGAGAAGGGCGCCTTTACCGGCGCCACCGACCGGCATCTCGGCAAGTTTGTCGAGGCGCACGGCGGCACGCTGTTTCTCGACGAAGTCGGCGAGCTACCGCTATCGGCACAAGTGAAGCTGCTGCGTGCGCTTCAGGAAGGTTCGGTCGAGGCCGTTGGCGGGCGCAAGCCGGTCAAGGTCGACGTCCGCATCATCTCGGCCACTAACCGCAAGCTGCTCGATCTCGTCAAAGCCGGGCAATTCCGCGAAGATCTGTTCTATCGCCTGCATGTGCTGCCGCTCACGGTGCCGCCGCTGCGGGCGCGCCGCGAGGACATTCCGTATCTGCTGCGGCATTTCCTGGCGCGCTTCTGCGCCGAGGAGAACAGGCCGATTACCAGCATCACTGGCGACGCCATGACGATGCTCACGCAGCTCGACTGGCCGGGCAATATCCGGCAGCTGGAAAATGCAGTCTACCGCGCCGTGGTGATGAGCGAAGGCGATCAACTCGGACTGGCCGACTTCCCGCAAACGACCGCGTACGCTCCATCGATCGTGGCATCGGCAGTCGCGCCGCTGATTGTAGACCCCGTCTTCCACACGATGGCGCCGACCATGGTACCGGGCATCGACGCAGCCCCGATATCGCTCGCCGCCGGAAGCCTGTCCATGCTGACAGCGGAGAACGAGGTAAGGGCACTGGAAGAGCTCGAATCCGAGATCATCCGCTTTGCCATTGCGCACTATCGCGGCCAGATGTCGGAAGTCGCACGGCGCCTCAAAATCGGCCGGTCGACGCTCTACCGCAAGCTCGATGAGGCAGCGGAGAAAGATTCATCGATTGCGGATTCCGCACCGTCGAACTGAACTTCTCGCCTCCCACGCGATTGAACATGTTGTTGCGATCGCTATGGAACTTGAACCGTTGCGGTCTGGTGACACACAAAGTCAAAAGCATCGGTGAAACCTCGGTATGCGTTGCAAACCGGGGAGGTTGAGGTCAGTTTGTTGTGACTTGTCCGACAAGCGCTAGCGCTTGTGCCGGGCGCGTGTATCGTCTGCACAGGAAGCGCTCTGAATCGGAGCGAGCAGGCAAAACAGCGCGACTGCTTCAACCGAAGCTGATGATGTCAGACTAGAACTGTTCCATGCCGGAACAGCTCACCTAACGAGGTGCGAGAATGCGAGACTATTCCAAGGGCCGCTCGGGATTCGACCGCGTGCTGATGGCCGTGGCCGCGACATTCCTGACGGTTTCCGCTGGCGCCGCAGCTGCTGCCCAGAGCGCAGCGCCCCGCGACAGTGTCTCCGAACTCGCCATCGATGCGGCGGTGCCGCGCCCGGAACCCGCCAACGTAGCCCCGCCGACCGCCGCCGACTTCAAGGCTGATGTACCGAAGGCCGAGACCACCGCGTCCGTGCCGGACGCGACCCGGACGTCCGAGAAGACCATCGGCTCGACCTCGACCGATACGCCAAAGGCAACCGAGGCCGCGCAAGCGCCTGCGGATGTGAAGCCCAGCGAGGCTGTAACCGCGCCCGCCGCTGCGACACCGCCGGCTGCGACTGCTGTAGCACCTCCTGCGCCCGCAGCTGAGCCGCCGAAGGATGTCGTCAAGGACATCGCCAAGCCCGCGACCACCGTTGCGTCCAGCGATCAGCCCGTCGCCGAGAAACTGCGCGATATGTTCGTCGCCAAGTCCACGCGCTATTTCGACCGTAAGGGCGAGCGCGCCGCGGTCGAGAAGTTCTACACCGCACGTGACTTCGCACCGATCTGGACCCAGGGCGGCGCAACGACTCCTGCCGCCAAGGGCGTCATTGCGCGCCTCAAGGACGCCGCTTCTGACGGCCTCGACGCCGCCGACTATCCGGTGCCGGATTTCACCACGGCGAATACGCCCGATGCGCTCGCCGAGGCGGAGCTGAAGCTCACCGCCAGCATGCTCGACTATGCCCGCCAGGCACAGAGCGGCCGCATGCACTGGTCGCAGGTGACTGGCGACATCATGTATCCGGAGCATCCGACCGACCCGGCGGAAGTTCTCGCCAATATCTCGACGGCGAAGAACGCTTCGGCAGCCCTCGACGCCTACAACCCGCCGCACAAGGGCTATCAGGAGCTGAAGAAGAAGCTCGCTGAACTGCGCGGCGAAACCGCAACGCCGGTACAGCCGATCGGCGAAGGCCCGGCTCTGCGTTTCGCCAAGGCCACGAAGAAAAATCCGAACCCGACCGTGATGGACGACCCGCGCGTGCCGTTGCTGCGCGCGCGCCTCAATGTCGAGACTCCGGCCGAGACCAAATACGACGCTGCCGTCGCCGAAGCCGTTCGCAAGTATCAGGCCAGCAACGATCTGAAGGCCACCGGCGTACTGGACGAGGCGACCGTGCGCGCGATGAATTCGCCGAAGCGCGACCGCCACATCGATACGGTGCTGGTCAACATGGAGCGTTGGCGCTGGCTGCCACGCCAGCTCGGCGCGTCCCCAGTCGGCAATGCCTATGTGATGCTGAACATCCCGGACTATACGCTGAAAGTGATGCAGAACGGCGCGCAGGTCTGGACCACACGCGTCGTCGTCGGCAAGCCGGGCAATCACGCTACGCCGCTGATGACCGAAACGATGAAGTACATCACGGTCAACCCGACCTGGAACGTGCCGCCGTCGATCATCTACAACGAATACCTGCCCGCTCTGCAGCAGGACCCGACGGTGCTTGACCGCATGGGCCTGAAGCTGACGCGCAATTCCGACGGCAGCATCCACATTGCGCAGCCCCCCGGTGAAGCCAACGCGCTGGGCCGCATCCGCTTCAACTTCCCGAACAAGTTCCTAGTCTATCAGCACGATACACCGGACAAGAACCTGTTCGGCCGCGACGAGCGCGCCTTCAGCCACGGCTGCATGCGCGTGCAGAATCCGGATCAATACGCCGCGACGCTGCTGAACATCACGATGCCGAACGAGCACTACACGCCGGAGAAGGTTCGCGGCATGTATGGCCGCAGCGAGATCGATCTGAAATTCCCGACGCCGATCCCGGTGAACATCACTTACCAGACCGCCTTCGTCGATGACGCTGGCAAGCTGCAGCTGCGCAAGGATATCTACGGACGCGACGCGCAGATGATGCAGTTGCTCCGCGGCGGCAAGAACAAGGATCTGGAACAGGTCGTTGCCCGGGCCCAGCCGAGCTATTCGCGCCCGCGCGCGGATATCCCGCAAGGCGTGGCCTTCAACGACAACGGCTCGCGCATGGCCAGCAATGGCGGCCTGTCCTTCTTCGAGCGCCTGTTCGGCGGCGGTCCCCCGGCACCTCAACCGGTGGTACCCGGCCAGAAGCCGCGCCGCACGGTAACTCGCTAAACTGCGACGTCGGCGCTAATATTCTGAAGACTTATCAAGGGCTTCACCTTCCGGTGGAGCCCTTTTTACGTTTCGCCCTTTATCCAGATTAACCATCGTCCATCTGGAACCCGGCAGCGGGCTATTTTTCGCCATACTCAATGGGTTAAGTTTAATGGCTGGCTGAAAAGCCCGCTTGGGGGGATGGGTTGTAAATCTCGGTTAACCCTCCCGTTTTAAGAGTACGTTCACTCTCTGTCGCCGCATGGGGTAGCGAGAGAGTTGTCGACTTGGGTGGGTTCATACGTGCTGAGCGGTTTCGCACGCAAAACGAGATTGCGAACATCGCGCGCTGGCTTTCATGCCGGCCTCGCGTCAGTTCTGCTGATGGCAGGCGCCAGCTCCGTCCATAATGCCACCGCTCTCGACGAAACCCGCACCCTCTCGTTCCACCACACCCATTCAGGCGAAGACCTCACCGTCACGTTCAAGCGCAACGGCCGCTACGACGACGACGCGATGAAGAAGATCAACTACTTCCTCCGCGACTGGCGCAGCCAGGACCAGACCAACATGGATCGTCGCCTGTTCGACATCCTCTGGGAGGTCTACCGCGACGTCGACGGCAAGGCGCCGATCCAGATTATCTCCGCCTATCGCTCTCCCACCACCAACGCCATGCTCCGCCGCCGCTCGTCCGGCGTCGCTCGCGCCAGCCAGCATATGCTCGGCCACGCGATGGACTTCTTCATTCCCGGCGTGGCGCTGGAAAAGATCCGCTTTGCCGGCCTGCGCCTGCAGCGCGGCGGCGTCGGCTTCTATCCGACCTCCGGCTCGCCTTTCGTGCATCTCGACACTGGCAGCATCCGTCACTGGCCGCGCATGACGCATGACCAACTGGCGCGCGTCTTCCCCGACGGCCGCACCGTGCATCTCCCCACCGACGGCCGTCCATTGGCTGGCTATCAGCTGGCGATGGCTGAGATCGAGAAGCGCGGCGATGGCGACAGTGCAGCTTTTGCCAAGAGCAAGCCGGGCCTGTTCGCCTCGCTGTTCCGTGGTGGCAAGTCGAATGACGACGAAGACGAGAGCGCAGCAGCCGCGATCGCACCCGCCAAGCCGTCGCCTGTGGGCATGATGGCCGCCGCGATGCCTGCGAAACCGGTCGATACGAAGCAGGCCGAAACGAAGTTGGCTGAAACGAAGCTGGCTGAGGCGAAGTCTTCGGACCCCATTCCGATGCCGCGCTCCAAGCCGGCCGCAGCAGCAACCTATCAGCTCGCATCGGCCGACACCGAGACCGTTCCGGTACCGCGCCCGAAGGCACCGATTCCGGCGCCCGCAGCCAAGACCGACAACCGGCCGCAGACGCCGGCCGATATTATCAATGCCCGCGGCTTCTGGGATGATATGCCGGCGCCGAAACAGGCCACGCCGCAGCAGGTCGCCGCGATCACCGCACGGCAGGCCTTGGCCAATGTGGTCGATCCGCAGCCGGCCGCCACCGAGTCCAGCTTCGCCAAGGCGATGGCCTATGCGCCGCCGGCTAACTCCCCGGTCGATCGCGCCAATGTCGTTGCCGCGAGCGCGCCGATCCCACGTAGCATGCGTCCGGCCTCCGTGGCCAAGAACCCGATGGCGGTGAATAACATCACGACCGTCGTCGCGAAGGGCGCTCAAGGCCAGAACAGCACCGTCACCGTAGCGACCCGCCTGACCGCAGCAGTCATTCCCGACAACCATGTCTGGATGCGCGCAATGATCCTCGCGCCGAGCGCCACCACGTCGATGTCAGCCTCAGTGATGGGCGACGGCGACATGACCATCCTGCGCGCGCACTTCGTCAAGCCGCAGGCGGTGGTGGCAATGACTTTCTCGGATGATCCGCAGCTCGGTCTGGTCTGCGAGCGCTTCACCGGCTCGGCAACAGCCTCGCTTGCGACGACAGCTTTTGTGATGCGCACGGCGTCGCTGCGTTAAGCGCGCCAATTTCTCAGACTACAATGGTGTCATGGCCGGGCTTGACCCGGCCATCCATCGCTATTTTTGTGGCTAGATGGATACGCGGGTCGTTTAGCGCGAAGACGCGCTTCGCGCTTTTGCCCGCGTATGACACCTGAGTGTTTGGCTGAGTATTGGCGCGCTAAGCGCCTTACAGCATTCCCAAGGCCTGCAGATAGGTCTCGAGGATCGTCTCCTGCTCGGCGCGCTCGTTGGCGTCCTGCTTGCGCATGCGGATGATGGTGCGCAGCGCCTTCACGTCGTAGCCGTTGCCTTTGGCTTCGCCATAGACGTCCTTGATGTCGTCAGAGATCGTCTTCTTTTCTTCTTCAAGGCGCTCGATACGCTCGACGATAGCCTTGAGCTGATCCTTGGCGAAAGAATGTGTCGCCTGATCGTCCAGCACGGACGCAGCAGAGGTGGCCATCGAAAACTCCTGGTGAACTGATGTTGCTTTAAGCGGATATGGGGTGGGTTTAGTGCGCAGCGTTATGCGCGCATTAATCTTAAGGAAATGACACTCAAGACCACGGCACCTCGCGTCAAGGCGCCTTCGCGGTCATCCACAGCGCCCCCACAGCTTTGATTTCATGCCTCAAAAAGACGAGAAATCGTCAGTGCCCGCTGTGCACTTTCTTCATGGCCTCAATTTGTTCGGGTTTGGCCTCGGCCTGATGCAGCGATTTCCAGGTCTCGTAAGGCATGCCGTAAATCGCTTCGCGGCTCTCATCCTTGGTCATCGCCACGCCCTTGGCGTCGGCAGCGTCTTTCAGCCAGTTTGACAGGCAGTTCCGACAGAAGCCGGCCAGATTCATCAGGTCGATATTCTGCACATCGGTGCGACCGCGCAAATGGTCTACCAGCCGGCGAAAGGCGGCGGCCTCGAGTTCGGTCTGGATCTTGTCGTCAATCGCCATGAATGGTCTCGCTGTTGCACCCGATACCGGCCTGTCGTCTTCGTGTAACATGGGCGCTGTCACAGATTTTGCCATATCACAACGCAAACCGCCTGGCGGGACAGAATTGGTTCCGCGACCGTTGACAGGCCCGCCGGGTCAAGCGAAATCGTCAACGAATTGAGATAGCTTCGCCGCATGACCGCAAGAGATTCCCATTCCCGCCCCTTTCGACGCGTCCCCCTCGCCGGCCTGTTGCCGGTGCTGGCGCTGGCCCTGTCGTGCCTGTGGACGAGCCCCGCGGCGGCTGATTTCCGGCTGTGCAACAACACCTCGAGCCGGGTCGGGATCGCGCTGGGCTACAAGGATGCCGAAGGCTGGACCACCGAGGGCTGGTGGAATGTCTCGTCGCGAGCCTGCGAGACCTTGCTGCGCGGAACCCTGGTTGCGCGGTATTATTATATCTACGCACTCGACTACGACCGGGGTGGTGAGTGGTCGGGTCAGGCCTTCATGTGCTCCCGCGACAAGGAATTCACCATCAAGGGCACCGAAAACTGCCTCGCACGCGGCTTTGACCGGACCGGCTTCTTCGAGGTCGACACCGGCGAACAGCGCGCCTGGACGGTGCAACTGACCGAGACCAACGAACAACCGCCGAAGCTGCCGGGCATTCCGGGGCCGACCGGACCGCCTCCGGGCGCACCCGGCGCGGGCTTCCCCGGTCTGCCCAACACGCCAGGTGGCGCGCCCCCGGGCGGGTCAACGACCCTGCCGCCATCAGTACCGCCGGGAGGCAAACAATGAGACGCCAACGCCGCATCAAGATTCTGGCCACGCTCGGCCCCGCCTCCTCGGACAGCGCGATGATCCGCAAGCTGTTCGAGGCTGGTGCCGACGTGTTCCGCATCAATATGAGCCACACGCCGCATGACAAGATGCGCGAGCTGGTGAAGACCATCCGCAATGTCGAGAGCAGCTACGGCCGCCCGATCGGCATTCTGGTCGATCTGCAGGGCCCGAAGCTGCGCGTCGGCGCCTTTGCCGAAGGCGGTGTGCAGCTCAAGAACGGCGAGAGCTTCGTGCTGGATTCCGATCCTGCCCCCGGCGACGCCACCCGCGTGCACCTGCCACATCCGGAAATTCTCGCTGCACTTCGCCCGGGCCATGCGCTGCTGATCGACGACGGCAAGCTGCGGCTGATTGCCGAGGAGACATCGAACGACCGCGCGGTGACGCGCGTGGTGGTCGGCGGCCGCATCTCCGACCGCAAGGGCGTCAGCCTGCCCGATACCGACCTGCCGGTGTCGGCCATGACGCCGAAGGACCGCCTGGATCTGGAAGCCGCACTCGAGACCGGCATCGACTGGATAGCCCTGTCCTTCGTGCAGCGCGCCGAGGACGTGCATGAAGCCAAGCGGCTGGTGCGCGGCCGCGCATCCATCATGTCGAAGATCGAGAAGCCGCAGGCGATCGACCGTCTCGATTCCATTCTGGAAGCGTCCGACGCGCTGATGGTGGCGCGCGGCGATCTCGGCGTCGAACTGCCGCTGGAACGGGTACCAAGTCTACAAAAGCGCATGACGCGCATGGCGCGCCGCGCCGGCAAACCCGTCGTCGTCGCCACGCAGATGCTGGAGTCGATGATCCAGAGCCCGGTACCGACCCGCGCCGAAGTCTCCGACGTCGCGACGGCCATCTATGAAGGCGCAGATGCCGTTATGCTGTCGGCCGAATCCGCCGCCGGCAAATTCCCGGTCGAAGCCGTCTCGACGATGAACCGCATCGGCGAGGAAGTAGAGCGCGATCCGACCTATCGCACCGTACTGATGGCCCAGCGCCCCGAACCCGAGCCGACCGTCGGTGACGCCATTGCGGACGCGGCACGACAGATCGCAGAAACGCTGGACCTGTCTGCGATCATTTGCTGGACCAGCTCAGGATCCACCGCCGTCCGCGTCGCCCGTGAACGGCCGAAGCCGCCGGTGGTAGCGATCACGCCGAACCTCGCCGCCGGTCGCAAGCTATCGGTCGTGTGGGGCGTACACTGCGTGGTGGCGGAGGATGCGAAGGACCTTGACGACATGGTCGATCGCGCCGGACGCATCGCCTTTCGTGACGGCTTCGCCAAGGCCGGCCAGCGGGTCATCATTGTCGCTGGCGTACCGCTCGGCACACCAGGTGCGACCAACATGGTTCGCATCGCTTATGTCGGGCCAAACGACGCGGATATGTAGTTCACGGATACAACCTCTCCCCGCGATGGCGGGAGAGATTGTATCCGCCGCCTGAGGCTTAACCCACCAGCGTCGCGCCGAGCGTGATTTCTGCGTTCAGCACCTTCGACACCGGGCAGCCGGCCTTTGCCATGGCGGTGAGTTCGTCGAACTTCGCCTTGTCGGCGCCGGGAATGGAGGCCGAGAGCGTGAGGTGCACTTTGGTAATGGCGAAGCCGTCACCCTGCTTCTCCAGCGTCACGTCGGCCTTCGTCTCCATATTGTCAGCCTTGAAACCGGCTTCGCCGAGGATCAGAGACAGCGCCATTGTGAAGCAGGCGGCATGGGCGGCGCCGATCAGCTCTTCAGGATTGGAGCCCGGCTTGCCTTCGAAGCGGCTGGCGAAACCGTAGGGATAGTCGGCGAGCGCGCCGCTCTTGGTGGAAATCGATCCCTTGCCGTCCTTGATGCCACCTTGCCATTTGGCCGAACCGAAAGTCGTGGTCATGCAATTCTCCTCAATTTGGTTTGAAGTCGATCGAACGGGAGGTTAGCGCAAGGCGGCCTTCGGTTTTGTGTCAGCGGCCGAGATCATGCCCTCGATCTCCCCCA
This sequence comes from Tardiphaga sp. OK246, assembly GCF_900188215.1. Taxonomy (NCBI): domain Bacteria; kingdom Pseudomonadati; phylum Pseudomonadota; class Alphaproteobacteria; order Hyphomicrobiales; family Nitrobacteraceae; genus Tardiphaga; species Tardiphaga sp. OK246. The sequence goes on along the minus strand of NZ_FZOX01000004.1, from coordinate 185,259 downwards.
TGATAAGATCAGGCGCAGCGTTTTGCACCATATGACCAACGTTCGGCAGCACGATTAGTTTGGCGCCCGGCACGGTTTTCGCGAAATGACGCGAATGAATCTCCGGCGATACGATGGTGTCGGCAGAGCCTGCGATCACGACGGTCGGAGCTTTGATATCGGCATAGCGCGATGCCTGCGCCATGACGGCAGATTTCAACGTTACCAGATCCCAGGCATTGGCGAGGAAGTTGCGCGGCCGCAGTACAAGTTGCGTCGCGGTCTGCGCGATATAGCCTTCCGGCATCGGCTGCGGCGCAAACACTGCGCGTCCGCCCATATCCGTCAGGAAATAGCCAAGCGGCAGCGTAATCGTATAGGCCAGCAGCTTGCCAATGGCCGGAGTGGCGACGACCTCGTTATAGATGCCAACGCCACCGGGCCAGGGATGAGTGACACCCGCCAGCATGACCAGTCCTGCGAAACGCTGCGGATAGTCCAGCGCCATCAGCGCGCCGAGTGCGCCGGCAAGCGAATGCACCACAACGATCGCCTGATCGACGCCGAGTTTTTCAAGCGCTTCGTCGATCATCCTCGCCTGCATCGCCGGAGAAGAGTTCGACAAATCGTCACGCGTGCTCCAGCCAAAGCCGGGACGGTCGATCAGGATAACGCGGTGTTTTTCTGCCAGCATATTGCCGAGCGGCAGCCGCATGGTTTCCATATTCGACGTGGCGCCATGGATGAGGACAATCGGCGGGCCTGATGCATCGCGTGGTCCGATCTGCACCACATGCAGACGGCCGCTCGTGACGTCGACAAACTCACCCGTTGGCGGATATTTACGCTCGAATACCAGCACGCCGACCTGCGTGGCCACGGCCAGCACGCATAGCACCGCCACCACAGTGACTGATATCATCGCCGATATCCGGGAAATTTTGTGCACGATCCAGCTACGCGGCGGTACCCTGTGGGTTTCGCGCCGCGCGCCATTTACGCGCTGACGCCAAGACGACCAATGCCCGGCAGTTTGATCGCGGGCCGGCGGATGTCGAGGCCGAATACGGCACCGAGCAGATTGAGCTCGACCCCTTCGACCCAGCCTGCGGTGACACCGAGATAGCCGCCCAGCGTGGCGCGCACGCCGGTCCCGGAGGGTGTCCAGCCAAAGGCATTGCCGGCATAGGGAAAATCCTTGCCGATGGCGGTGGGCGGCAATGCCACCCGCAATTCCGGCACGGCGGCCAGAACGGCCGCGACGAATGTGTTGGAGTTCGGCCCGGGCCAGGCCCGATAGTCGCCATAGGCGCGCCAGGAGTAACTCGCGATGGCCGCCTGGATTTTCGGGATCATGGCGGTGGCGGCATCGCCGTCGGCGGAGGCGATAGCGGTCGGCACGTCGCCGAACCAGCGGCCGTCTGCGGCAAATCCATTCAGGCGAATGGGCTCGCCCCACGCCGTATAATCGTAGCGGGTGTAGCGCGACGCGCCCTTCTCCTTGAAGACGATCCAGCTATGGACCGCAAAGATACCGCGCCAACGCACGGTCCGCGCCGCGAAGACGCGCACCAGCGCCTCGGGATGCGCGGCGGGCGGTGGCAACAGGCCGGCGCTGGAACGATCCGCGCTCTGCCAATCGACCGAGCGATCACCCATCCAGTATCTGGCTGCCGACACAACGATGGGAACGACGAGAAGCGCGAGCAGCACAATCACAAATTTTCTCACTGAGGAAAGGCCCGTGGCGGGAAACAATGTTGTGGATATGGGGGGCGTTTGGCGGCTTTGCCACGGTGATCGCGACGAGCGGCCTGCAAGGACTGTCCACGCTATCCACAGGAACGCATTCGTTCCCGCCCGGTTATCGCCACGATCAGGCGGCGGACTGACGCCATGATCTGAACCGGAGATAGTTCCATGACGGCCCGCCCAACCGATGCTGTGATCGACGAAATCATTTCTACCTGCAATGGCGACTTGCGCGGCGCGCTCAAGGCTTTGCTGATGGTCAACGAGCAACTGGAAGCGGAATTGCAGCAACTCTATGCCGCTTCACCCCAGTTCGGTGCTATCCGGCCCGGCAATAACGTCCTGCACTAGATCGACCAACGCGCCTATTCTGGTTCGTTCTTGTCTTCCGGCTCGTCCATCTGCCAGAGAGGCCGCGTGGCCAGATGGCGAATATGGCTGCCATTGCGCCGCACGTAGCCGCAACTTTGCTCAATCCGGAGCTGCAGCGACAATCACTAGCCGGCGCGGCGCTGCGCTGACTTGCTCTGCTCGATATCTGCGTCATTGTCCTCTGCAGCTTCAGTGGTCGGCGGAGGCAACTGCATCAGGACGGTCTGTCCGGGTGACGCGATCTCGATACCTTCTTCCTGGAAGCAGATTTTCATGCGGCGATTGAATTCGCGCTGCACCGCCCAGCGGCCGGAATCGGTACACCGGATCTGCCCGACGATCGTCGCCATCGAACCATCGACCTTGTCAACGCCCCACAATTCGAGATCGCTGCGGATCAGCGGCTTGAAAGCTGCCTCATTGCGCATCTGCTCGACGATGTCCTTCAGCAACTGGCCGGCGCGGTCGGTATCTTCCTTGTAAGCGACGCTGACGCTGACGGCCGCGTTGCCTGCACCGCGGCTGGCATTGGTGATGGTGGTCACCGCGCTGAAGGGAATGATATGAACCGAACCATCGCCGGCACGCAGCCGGATGGTACGGATCGAGACGTTCTCGACGACACCCGACAGACCCGACACCGTAACGTTATCTCCAACCTGCACGGTGCTTTCCAGCAGCAGAAACAAGCCGGTAATCACGTCCTGCACCAGCTTCTGCGAACCGAAGCCGATAGCGATACCGAGGATGCCGGCACCAGCGAGCAGCGGCGCAACATTGACACCGATCTCGCTCAGCGCGGTGAGCGCAACCACCGCGATGATTACGCCGAGCAATGTCGTACGCAGCATCGGCTGGAACGTGCGCAGACGGGCCGCGCGGGCGAAATGAGCATCGCGCGTCAGCGCCGCGAGCTGACGCTCCATCAGCGCATTGCTACCTTCCCACACAACCGCAGCGACAATGGCAGCGATGCCGACGGTGATGACAGCCGAGACGACCCGACTGCCGATCTGGCCACCATAGAACCAGACAATGGCATTGACGCCCCACACTTCCAGCAAGGCAACGAGGCCGATCACCGCGATGATCGTTGCGACGACCTTGCGCAACAGTGGCAGATAACGATTGGCACGCGTCTCAAGACCCGGAAAGCGCTGCAGGATTTCCGGTTTGATGCGGAAACCGCGATCAATGAGGCTCAGCGCAATCATCGAGACGAGCCGGGCCACCAGCGCGACAATGACCGTGCCGACGATGTATCGCAGCAGCAATGAATAACCGTTCTGGATATTGAGCGCCCAGATGGTCCAAGCCGCCATCACGACGACGATCGCCAGCACATGCCAGAGACTGGCGAGGCGATTGCGCATCGCGCTCAGGAAGCCCGTAGCGCCGATCGGCGCGCGGAGTGCATCGGCAACGGGCTTCCGGCACTGCAGGACGATGACGACAACAAACAGATGCACGACCAGCATCACGAGCTTGATCAGCGCGAAATGCGCCGAGCGATAGAGACCCATCATCAGGGCAACATTGGCGATTGCGATGCCGGTGGCGCCGACGCCGACGATGCGACGCGTCCAGATTTCGAGATAGGCTGCGGTCTCCTCCTTCACCCTGAACAGAGCGAGCGGCCCGAACAACGCGCGCATCGCACAGATGATGGCGCGCGCCACCACATAGCTGTTTACGATCGCAAGGATCGCGAGGCGCGTGATCCCGGCATCGCCGATCTGGGTGCCGAGCAGCAGCGATACTGTGCCGGTAAAGACGAAAATCGGAAACAATTCGAGGAGAAGACGCCCGACCACATAGGGAAGCCGCAGCAGCGATTGCCACGCCCGGGTCAGGCTGCGCCGCCGTTTGTTGAGATCCGGCGCCTCGGTGAAGTCGGCCGTGGACGACTGTGGATCGGCACGTTCGATGAGCGAGGACGGCGCACGGGCGACGAAAGGAATGCGCGCCTCGAGCACTGCCTGCGGCTTGCGCAGCAGCCAGACCATGAGCCATTCCGCTGCCAGCGCACCGCCGAATACGACAACAAGCTTCCAGGCGATGTCGAACAGGAGATGATAGGTGGCGGGATCGTTGGCGCTGCGCTGCAGCCAGTACCATAGGGCCGGAAAGCGCGTGACCGATTGCACGGCTGTCGAGACCTCGCGCGTAATATCGCCGAGCTGATCGGAAATCGTCACCAGCAATTGCGCGCCAAGACTGTCGGCGTCGAGCGGAATGGCAGGCTTCTTCTCCGGCGATGCGGGTGTCGCCGCGGCGATCGCGCGCAGCGTATGGATCATCTCCTTGCGCTTGACGTCGTCCTGCAATGTGTCGAGCGCAGCCTTGGCCTGATCGGGGGACAGCGTCGAAACTGCAGGCGCCGGCGGCGCATCGGCTTTCTGCGCCAGTGCAGGGCTGGTCACAGCAGCCATCGGTGCGGCCATCAACACACATAGCAAAGCGAATAGCGGAAATGACTTCGGCGCCAAAAGGTGTCCCTTCCTGTGGCTCGGAAAACGCCCTTTTCGCCCGTTTCCTGTGTCAGAAGTTTGATTCCCCGGCGACGATGTCTTGTTTTTCCATCGCGGGCAGCAGGGATGCATCAAAGCAGGGCGATGTTCCCGCGATGTCCCGCGAGCGCCCCGACCTTCAAGGAATTTCAGATATCGCGGCCTTCGACCTTTTCGGTCAGGGTCTTGACCAGCTCCGGCACCTTTTCGAGATGCGGATTGACCGCAAGCGCCTTGCGGAACGCATCAAGCGCACGCTTGTCGTCGCCCAGCTCCTGCATGATCATGCCGAGCCCTGCCAGAGCACCGAAATGCCGGGGTTCGCGTATCAGCACTTGCTCGATATCCTGCAGCGACCGGGTGTAATCGTTCTGCAGGTAATACAGCGTCGCGCGCCGATTCCAGCCCTCGACGTAATCGGGGCGCAACTTCACCACCGCGCTCAACAACTGCAGCGACAGATCGACCTGCTTGGCGTCCAGTGCCGTCTTGGCGCGGGTCATCAACAGCGCGGTCGTGTCGCTCGTGGTCTGCGACCACAGGGCCCAGATCCGGCCTTCGACGTGTTTGGCACTGGCTTCGTCCGGCGCCGCTTTCAGCGCACCAAACAGGAAATCAAGGCCGCGCGTCTTGTCGGCGTTGACCTTCGGCAGTTTGGCGGGTGGCTCGGGAATTTTCTTCGGCGCATCCGGGGTCACGATCTGCGGATCTTTGACCTGCGCGTAGACGGGTGCTGCGCCCAGAAATGCGCTCAGCAGAATTCCAAAACCTGCGGCCGGGATTCTCAATGCCATGCCACAAGTCTAGACACGAAAAAACGCGCTGCAAAGCAGCAGCGCGTCAAACACCTGTGATGTCGTGAGGCCAGCCGGCAAAATGCCGGCCGCTCAGCAACTCAACCCTGGCGAGCCTTGAAACGGCGCTGGGTCTTGTTGATCACGTAGACGCGGCCCTTGCGGCGGACCAGGCGGTTGTCGCGGTGACGACCACGCAGCGATTTCAACGAGTTACGGACTTTCATCGGTCAATCCTGATAGCTTGCGATACTGACGTCAAAGGCCGTGCGCAGCAGGCCGAAATCAGCGAAAATGAGCTTGAACCCGCTGGCGACCAAGTCGCCCGGGACCCGCGGTTTCTAAGCCATCGGGCGCCGGACTGTCAATCCGATCCAGGCATCTGGCGACCATCGGATCGATATTTGCAGGTATTTTGGTGGCGTGAGGGTCCGGGAATAGTCACCGGACCCTCACCCGTGCGGGTCACTCTTGCGGAACATTCGCGGTTTTCACCACTGCGCCCCACTTCTTGATCTCCGAATCGACGAAAGCCGTGAATTCAGCTCCCGTCAGCTTGCCCGGCTCGACGCCCTGGGTGGCGAATTTCTCGCGGGTCGCGGGTGCCGCCAGGATCTCCTTCATGGCCGCGACCAGCTTCGTATAGGCCGGGCTGCCATTGGCCTGCGGCATATACATGCCGAACCAGGCGGTCGCCTCGAACCCCTTTATGCCGGCCTCATCAAGGGTCGGGGCATTGGGGAGCGAGGCCGCTCGGGTGAGACTGGTGACCGCGAGCACACGGATGTTGCCCGCCTCGGCAGCAGGCAAAACGGTCGGCAACGTATCGAACATGATCGGAATATGGCCGCCGATCAGGTCGTTCATCGCCGGCGCGGCGCCCTTGTAAGGGATGTGCTCGATATTGATTCCAGCCATCTGCTTGAACAATTCACCCGACAGATGATTGGCACCGCCGACGCCGGCCGATCCGAAAGACAGCTTGCCGGGCTGCTTCTTCGCCAGCTCGATCAACTCGGCAACCGACTTCGCCGGAAAGTCCCTGGTCACAACAAGCGCATTTGGCGCCGTCGCGATCAGGGCGATCGGCGAGAAGTCCTTCTGTGTCTCGTAAGGCAGACTCTTGCGTAGACTCGGATTGATCACGTGATGCGTGGCCGTGACCAACAACACGCTGCCATCGGCGGGCGACTTCACGACAACTTCTGAACCGATCGTGCCCGATGCGCCCGGCCGGTTCTCGACGATCGTGGTGACGCCGAGCTTCTCGCCCAGATATTGCGCAACAAACCGTGCGAGGATGTCCGTCGTGCCCCCCGCTGGAAACGGCACGATGATCTTGATCTGACTGACTGGAAAATTCTGCGCCAGCGCGCCCGACAACATGACAAAAGTCATCGCCAGACACGACAGGGCGAGCCTCGTGAGCTTCTTCATTTCGATCCCTTGCCTGTTCTTGTTCGGCGTGCGGACTATGCCGCACACCGTTGCATCGAGCCACTAGGCTGTCAGCGGAAATTCAACCATCGCCTCGCCAACAGCGACCTTCTCGTCGTTCTGGTTCTTCACCAGCACGTCGATCAGCACCCAGCGCGACTTCTCGGTGGTCTGCTTGGCCTTGATGATGCCAACCGGCTGGATCGTGTCGCCGGGCTTCACCGGCTTGACCCATCGCGTTTCGAGACGGCGATGGATTGCACCCGCAGGATAGGCCCAGTCGGTCAGCATGCGGGTAATCAGCCCGAAATTATTCATGCCATGCATGATGATGCCGCCGAAATTGGTCTTGCCGAACGAGCTCTTCATGTAGTTGTCGTCGAGATGCAGCGGATTGTAGTCGAGCGATCCGTCGCAGAAGAGCCGGATCGACTCGCGCGACACTGCGAAGCTCGGACCGTCGATGGTGTCGCCGGTGGAGAGTTTGTCAAAGCTGGTTGTCATGGTTGATCTCCTTGCCACGCTCACATCGGGCGAATGGTCTGGCCGCGGCCAGAACAGATGACGTCGCCGCGCTGGTTGAAGAACACGTTGTCGTGGACCACGAACAGCCGCTCGCGCTTGATGAACTTGTCGAGCGCGCGGGCCTGCAGGGTGATGGTGTCTCCGGGCCGTGCCGGGACGTTGTAGCTCCAGGACTGGCCGGCATTGACGGTGCCAGGTGTGCGCATCCAGTCGTCAGCCGGCGTGCAGGAGAACATCAGCAGAATGTGGATCGATGGCGGCGCGATCAGACCGCCATAGGGCGACGCCTTCGCGTAAGCCTCGTCGAAATACAATGGGTGGTTCTCGCCGACCGAGCGGCAATAAAGCTGGATCGCCTCCCTCGTCAGGACATAAGGCAGCGTCTTGCGTGGCTCGCCCGGGACGATCTCGTCCCAGACCTTGCGCAGGTTCGCGTCCTTCCAGAAATCGGTTTCAAAAACTTCCGCTTGCGCCATAGCGCCTTCTCCACTAGTGTTCACCAGGCGAACTTTATGGCCGCCTTACGAACAACTATAGGCGCGGTTTCCCGGGACTGACAAGTCCGAACCGGTAGGATGGTGCATGGCCAAAGACAGTGACGGTTTCGTTCGGGCGATCGCCCGTGGTTTTGCGGCCGTCGAAGCGCTGGGTCGCCCACCGGGTCGGCACACGCTCTCGGAAGTCGCCGCGATCGCGGGCCTCAGCCGCGCGACGGCGCGCCGGATGCTGGCGACGCTGATCGTGATGAAATATTGCGAAGCCGATGGTCGCTATTTCAGCCTACGCCCGCGGGCGCTGGGGCTTGGCCTTTCCTACCTCAATGCACTGCCTTACTGGGGCTACGCGCAACGCGCTTTGGAAGACCTGCGCAACGAAATCGGTGAATCCTGCTCGCTGGCAGTGCTGGACGAGACCGAGATCGTCTATGCGCTGCGATTGCCGGCGCAGCGCATTCTCTCGGCCAATCTCGCCGTCGGCAGCCGCCTGCCCGCCCATGTGGTGTCGCTCGGCCGGGTCCTGCTGGCGGCCCTCCCACCGGACCAGCGTGCGCACTATCTCGCCACCACCGAATTCAAACATATCACCCCACGCACCATCACCGATCCCGTACTGCTGGAACGCGAGCTCGAACGCGTCGAGGCCAAAGGCTATGGCTGGGTCGATGGTGAACTCGACCCAGCCATCTGCGGCATCGCCGTCCCCGTCCGCGACCACGGCGGCCGGGTCGTCGCGGCGATCAGCGTGAATGCCATCTCGGGCACAATGGACGAGGCGACGGCAAAGGAGAAATACCTGATCCCGCTCCGCCGCACCGCGCAGGATATCCGGACACAGTCCTTCTCCACCGGCTAAGGTCAGCAGCGTTCCGCGCCTTTCATTCAGCAGGCCGGTTTGCTAGAGCAACCGCCAACGATAATGATGAAAATGCGGGAGACGCGGGACATGAAATTGCTCAATCCGGACGACCTGGTCGCCATCGACATCCACACCCATGCGGAAGAGCCCTGCGGCTGCCACGCCGACGACGGCTATGATGATTTCCAGGCCCGCATGGCCGAGTATTTCAAGTCGCCGCACAAGCATCCGCCGACAGTGCAGGAAACAGCCGCCTATTACCGCGACAAGAAGATTGCCGCGGTGATCTTCCCGGTCGACGCCGAGCGCGAGACCGGTTTCCGCCGCTACAACAACTACGAGATGCTGGAGATCGCCAAAGAGAACGCCGACGTGCTGATCCCGTTCGCGTCGATCGATCCGCACAAGGGCAAGCTCGGCGTGCGCGAGGCACGCAAGCTGATCTCCGAATACGGTGTGAAGGGTTTCAAGTTCCATCCGACCATGCAGGGCTTCTACGCCAACGACCGCATGGCCTATCCGCTCTATGAGGCGATCCAGGAAGGCGGCGCTATCGCGCTGTTCCACACCGGCCAGACAGGCGTCGGCTCCGGCATGCCAGGCGGCATGGGGATGCGGCTGAAATATTCCAACCCGATGTATATGGACGACGTTGCGGTCGACTTTCCCGACATGAAGATCATTCTGGCGCATCCCTCCTTCCCCTGGCAGGAAGAGGCGCTGTCGGTCGCGACCCACAAGCCCAACGTGTATATCGACCTGTCCGGCTGGTCGCCGAAATACTTCCCGCCGATCCTGGTGCGCTACATCAATTCGATCCTGCAGGATAAGATGCTGTTCGGCTCCGACTGGCCGGTGATCATGCCGGATCGCTGGATGGCCGATTTCGCCAAGCTCGACATTCGCGACGAGGTGCGTCCGAAGGTCCTGAAGAACAACGCACGGAAACTCCTGGGCATATGACGAACAACGATCTGCCGCGCAAACTTTCGGATGCCCGGCAGATCGCTGCCATTGCCACCGGCTTCTCGCTGCCGTTCTCAACCAGCGGTCAGGCTATCGCGGTGTCGATCTTTGCAGTGCTCGCGCTGCTGACACTCGACCGCGATCGTTTCATCGCCGCGTTGCGGAAGCCGGCGGCCTATCTGCCGGTCGCGCTGTTCGCACTGATCCTAGTCGGCGTGCTCTGGTCGATGCAGCCGCTCAGCGGCGCGATCAGATGGGTTGGTCCCTACGCCAAGCTGCTGCTGATCCCATTGGTGATGGCAACGGTATTTACGCCGAAACAAGCGTTACACATCGCTTATGGCTTTCTTGCCGCCTGTATATGTCTTCTCGCCCTGTCATGGGCTGCGTTCCTGTGGCCCACGGGACCGTGGGGCTGGTTCAAGGCGCCCGGCGTGCCCTTCAAGGACAACGCGGTTCAATCCGGCTGCTTCGCGCTTTGTGCCTTCGCTCTGGCGATCGGCGCGATGCGCATCTGGGTGCAGGACACCCGCCGCGCCATCGCGATGATCGTGCTCGCGCTTCTGTTCTTTGCCGACATTTTCCTGATCTATGTGTCGAAGACCGGCGCAATCATGGCCACCGCATTACTCGGTTTATTCGTCATCCATGCCGGCGGCTGGCGACGCTCCGCCATGGTCGCGGTCGCAGCCATGATCGTAATCGGCATCGCACTGCTGACCTCGCCACAAGCCCAGCGCCGGATCGCAGAGATCAACTCGGACATCAACGCCAATAGCGGCCAGACCGCAGGCGGCGAAACAATCTCGACTGCATCGCGGCTGGATTTCTGGAGCAAGGCAGTCGGCTTCGTGAAGGCCTCGCCCATCGCCGGTCACGGCACCGGGAGCATCAAGCCGCTGTATCAGAGCATGGAGGCGACGAAGCCGTCGCCCTATGGCCAGGCCACGCCCGATCCGCACAATCAAACGCTTCATACCGTGCTGCAGGTCGGCCTGATCGGCGGGCTGCTGCTGTGGGCCATGTGGATCGCGCATGCACGACTTTTTCTCGCGCGCGATTATGCAAGCATCCTCGGCCAGGCCGTCGTGTTGCAGAACGTGATTGGCTCTTTATTCAACAGCCACATCTCGGCGGTGACGCAGGGGATGCTGTACTGTCTGGCAGTGGGATTGCTCGGCGCACTGGTGCGCAATGCTCCATCCGGAATGACCGGCCGGAAGCCGCCAACTACTTCAGCTTCAACCACCGCTTCAAATAACGCCGCCTGAATTTCTGCACGGCAAACTGTATGCGCAGCTGCAATTGCGCATGCCCTTTGCGATCAAGCGAGCTCTTGAACACGCCATTAAGCGAGCCTTGCTCGGCCAGCGGCGGTTCCGGCCACAGGAACGGGATGCCCATGGCAGGATCGCCGGTGTTAAAGGCGATGTCGATAGGCTCGTGCATGGGATGCCGCGCGATCCAGTCAAGTCGCGCCGAGGCCTCCGGCGCGCCCAGGACATAGGCTTCCATATTGCGCACGCGATTGCCGGGATAGACGATCTGCCCCGGGCGCAACTCCGACGCCGGGGTGTAAAAATTGGTCGCGGCGCCAAGATGCAGAATTCGCGGCCGCGGCCACTTTTCAGCTTCATCGAGCACGCGCTTCAACTGGTCGCAGAAATCCGGCACCAGCAATGCGTCATCCTCGAAGATCAGCGCCAGATCCTGGCCGCGCTCGCGGATGCGCTGCATGGCGACGACATGTTTCAGCGCGCAGGATTTCTGCCGCAGCGTGAGATCGGCGCCTTCGGCGAAATAAGCCCGATCGACATCGGAGGTGATCTCGTCGGCATCGAAATCCAGCACCCACTCGAACTTGATGCCCGCACGGTCGAGCTCACGCTGGATATGCTCCGTGCGCTCGGGCAACGACTTGGCATGGATCACATAGGCCGGCAGCATCGAGGGGTAGGCTCCAGAACATCGCCCGGCACGGTCAGCCGGACAAGAGCCCGTATAAGGTCAAAACCGGCGTGAGGGAATGGCGCGGCAGCGCCGCCCCAGTTCCCCAATGCACGGATGTGACTTCACTTTGTCGGCGACATGTGAGAGGGCGTGGCGGTATGTCACCGAGACCGCATCATGAGCCTTGAGTCCGTCCGCGCCTTTCTCACCGCCAACGCCCCCGAATTATCCGTCACCGTCACCGACAAAAGCTCGGCCACGGTCCTTCTCGCCGCCGAGGCATTGGGCGTCGAACCCGGCCAAATCGCCAAGACGCTGTCGGTACGGGTCGGCGACCGGGTGGTGCTGGTGGTGACCAAGGGTACAGCGCGGCTCGACAATAAGAAGGCACGCGATGCACTTGGCGGCAAGCCCCGCATGCTGGGGGCCGACGAGGTCGTTGCCCTCACCGGCCATCCGGTTCGGCGGCGTCTGCCCGTTCGGCCTGGCAACGCCATTACAAGTCTACTGCGACGTGTCGCTGAGGGAATTCGCCGAGGTGTGGCCGGCGGCGGGCTCGGTCAACAGTTCGGTGCGGATGTCCCCGGCACGGATGGCCGAACTGACCGGGGCCAGTTGGGTCGATGTTTGCCAGGAGCCGGCGGCAGTGCAGGAGCAAGCTCCCGCGATGGGTTGAGGCAGCGAGAATAATTCACTGCCGTTCATTGCCGGTAGAGAACAAGCCAACCGCCGTCCGGCACGAGAGCAGCGCGGGTATTGCTATTTTTGCCGGGGGATCGACTTCCCCCACGCAAGGCACGATTTTCCGGGTGTCGTCCCTGAGGACGCTCGGCTGCGCAGCAATATGTGCGGCCAAACCGGACAAGACCATGCGCTTCAAAGCCTCGTCTCATCGCCCGCAGTCGTCGAAGAGCTGGAAGCAGGTCGTGGCGTCGATCGTGGCCGCAGCTGCAGCCGGACTACAGTCCGCTGGCGCCTGAACGCGCTCTGTAGACGTCCGCTGGCGCGCAAACGCCGCTGGCGCCAAGTTCCCGCGTTATCAAAATCTTGAGGGTATATAGCTAGGGTTGCATCCGGCCGTGTGTAAATCGGCGGGGGGACCTCGAGATGCGGCTCGTGCCGATCACCGACGCCGACAGAAGCTGGGCTTCACTGAAGTCGCAGTGGCGGAAGGCTGCCGAGGCAGCCGAGGAAGACTTCTCCACTTACACCCAGGGTATTTTCGCGGCGCTGGACCCTGTCATGCAGGGCGGCAAGGGTGGGTTGTACGGTCTCTACGACGGCACCGTTCCGCAGGCCTTCTGTCAGGTCAGCAAACTTCTGATGCCCAAATTCGAAGGTCCCGTGCTGCGTTGCCGTTTCATGACCGTGTCGCCGACCTACGACTTCGGGAGTGCCGGTCTCGATAAATACGGACAACTGCTGATCGAGCTGTTTTCCGGCATGATCTGGCTGTCGCGCAACGCCCTTTCCGCCAGCCATATCCAGTTTCACCTCCGCAGCCCCGCCGACGCGCAGTTCCTCGCCCCATTGCAGGCTCCGGTGCCCAACTCGCCGTTCCAGCGCTTCACCATTAACGGCGCCTGGGTCGAATGCGATCTCAAGCTCCCCGAACTCGAAACAATGTAAAAGCGTGCAGCGCAATGACGCGTGCCGCAAGCTTGCGCAGCGACATCGGCGATGATAGCCCGGTTGTACGATGACCGGACAAGCTAAGCCACGCACCAAGCGCAAGACAACCAATGGGGCCGCAGGCACGCCTTTGCTGCGACCGCTCAATCCCGTGCGCCGCCGTACTGAGGAAGTCGTCGAGCGCATCGCTGCCCAGATCATCGAAGGCCGCTTGCCCGCAGGCGCGCGCCTACCGACCGAGCAGGCCATGATGGCGGCCATGGGCGTCAGCCGCACGGTCGTTCGCGAGGCGATCGCGGCACTCCGCGCCCGGGGTCTTGTAACCACCCGGCAAGGCGCCGGTGCCTTCGTCAACAGCGAGCCCGATCAGCAGCCTTATGCCATCGACCCCGACGGCCTGGGCTCGCTTGGCAGCGTGATCGAAATTCTTGAACTGCGCACGGCCGTCGAGATGGAGGCCGCGGCTATAGCCAGCGAGCGCGCCACCGCTGCCCAGATCCGAGCCATTGCCAAGGCCGCGGCTACCTTCAGCCGCGCCATCGCCAATGGCGACCGTGCGGTGAAGGAGGACTTTGACTTCCACTTCGCCATTGCTGTCGCCACGCAGAATGCGCGCTTTGTCGGTTTTCTGGAATTCCTTGGCGGTCTTATCATCCCGCGCCAGAGCATCCGCACCTTCGATGGCAAAGTCGAATTGCAGAAGCGCTATCTCGAGAGCATCGAGAAGGAGCATCAAGTCATCGTCAATGCGATCAGCGCCCGTTCGCCGCGCAAGGCTCGCGATGCGATGCGCCGGCATTTGCTGAACGGCAAGGAACGCTACAAGCAGTTGTCAGTCGATCCGGTCCAGTAGCTCACCTGAAGCCGAACGCGTGCGGCAGCGCCATCGAGAACCACGGTACGTAAGTCACCAGCATCAAGACCGCGAACATCACCCAGTAAAACGGCCAGATCCCGCGCATCACCTCGTCCACCGAGACCTTGCCGATGGCGCAGCCGACGAACAGCGTGGTACCGACCGGCGGCGTCAGCAGACCGATGCCGAGATTGAGCAGCATCACGATGCCAAAATGCACGGGGTCGATCCCGAAACTCTTCACCACCGGCAGCAGGATCGGCGTGCAGATCAGCAGCAGCGGCGCGAGATCGAGCGCCGTGCCGAGGATCAGCAGCATGATATTGAGCCACATCAGCAGCACGTATTTGTTCGACGAGATGGCGACGAAGAACTCCGTCATATGCGCCGGCATCCGCATCATCGCAGCGACATAGCCGAAGCATGACGCGGTCGCGACCAGCGTCAGCACCATCGCCACCGTCTGGAGCGTCCGGTAGGTCAGCATCGGCAGCTCGGACCATTTATAGTCGCGATAGATAAACATCGTGACGAAGAAGGCCCAGACGCACGCCACAGCGCCAGCCTCGATCGGCGTGAACACGCCGGTGAGAATGCCGCCGAGCACAATCACCAGCGTGACGATGCCCCAGGTGGCATCCCCCAGCATCTTCAGCGCCTGCTTCACTGGCACCGGCTCGCCCTTCGGATGACCATCGCGATAGGCAAAGTAGAGACACAACAGCATGATTGCGAAGCCAAGCAGTAGGCCGGGCACGATGCCTGCCAGGAACAGGCTGGTGATCGAGACCACGCCGCCGGTCGCCAGCGAATAGATCACCGCATTGTGGCTCGGCGGCACCAGGATCGCCTGGACCGAGGCGGAGATCGTCACATTGGTGGCGAACACCCGTGGATAACCCTTCGCCGCCATCTGCGGGATCATCACCGAGCCAATCGCCGACGTATCTGCGACCGACGAGCCGGAAATCCCGGACATGATAGTCGTAGCCAGAATATTGACCTGGGATAGGCCGCCGCGGATACGCGTGAAGCCGACCACGACGGCTGCAAAATCCACCAGCCTGCGCGCCATGCCGCCTTCTGCCATGATGGCGCCGGCCAGCACGAAGAACGGCACAGTCAGCATCGACACCTTGCCGACGCCGCTGGAGAGTTGCTGCATCACGGCTGCAACGGGCAGATCGATCCACAGTGCACCGACCAGCGCCGAAAGCGCCAGCGCGAAGGCGATCGGCATGCCGACGGCGAAGAACAGACACATGCTGAGCAGAAGAACGGCGATGTCCATGTCGGATTTTCTTTGTTCTGGCTGGAGCTGATCGGCGAAACTAGTCGAGAGGTATATGTGCGTCGCTGCCATCCTGCGGCGGCGGACCGATGGTCAGGCGTTCGACGACAAAGAGAAACATCATCGCGCCGGAAACGGGGATCGGCATGTAGGTGATCCCGACAGACAACCAGGGAAATTCATCCACCGAATTGCCCCAGGTGGTCATCACCAGCTTCATGCCCCAGATCACCATGAACAGTGCCACCGCAGCCATCAGCAACTCGCTGATGAAAGCAGCTACGACACGCGCGTGAGGCGGCAGCAGGTTGGTACCTACCGTCATGTTCATGTGGATGCGCTGACGATAGCAGTTGGCAGCGCCGATGAAAGTCACCGCTATCGTCAGCAACACCGCCAGAGGCTCCGGCCACGACGCCGCGCTGTTCAAAATGTAGCGGGTGTAAACAGCCCAAGGGATAATCGCGGAGATCAGCACAAGCGCCAGGCAAGAAAACACGGCACCGGTCCAGTACAGTGCGTTCATGGCGCGGCGGAATGCGTAAGCCGCACCATGGCTGGCCGTATCGGCGTGATGACTGGATGCAGCCGGCAGTTTGGAAACAACGTCAGACATGAAGACCTCAGGTAACGCGACGGAAGCGCAGGTCTATTCTGTCGCCCCCGCGAAAGCGGGGACGACACATTGAGAACATGCCGCTAGCTCACCGCAGCAATGCGCTTGGTCATCTCGGCGTATTTCGCGCCGTATTTGTCCCACACCGGCTTCACGGCATCGCGGAACGGCTGCTTGTCGATGGACGTGACGATGTCGGTGCCGACTTCCTTCATCTTGTCCAGCGCGGTCTTCTCCGCCTCGTACCAGAGCACGCGCTGTTCGAGCTGCGCTTCGCGGCCGAATTTCTTCAGCAGCGCCTGATCGTCCGGCGTGAGCTTCGCCCATGACGCCTTCGAGAACACCAGCAATTCCGGAATGATCAGATGCTCTGTCATCGAGAAATACTTGGCGACCTGGAAGTGGTTCTGCGCCACGAAGGATGGCAGGTTGTTCTCGGCCCCATCGACGACGCCGGTCTGCATGGCGCTAAACACCTGATCGAAGCCCATGGCGACGCCATTGCCGCCGAGCGCATTCATCGTGTCGATGAACAAGGGATTACCGATCATCCGGATCTTGAGACCCTTGAGATCGGCGAGCGTCTTGATCGGGCGTTTGCTGTTATAGATGTTGCGCGAGCCGGCATTCATCCAGCCAAGCGCGACCAGACCGGTTTTTTCATTGGCCGTGATCTTGTTCAGCAGCTCGGTGCCGATCTCGCCATCGAGGACCGCTTCCATGTGCTTGGAATCGCGAAACACGAACGGCATGTTGAAGACGTTGACGTCATCGACCACGGGGCCGACGGCGCCGACGGAAATGCGCGCGATCTGCAGAGCGCCGACCTGGGCCTGCTCGATGGCTTCCTTCTCGCCGCCAAGCTGCATGGAGGGAAACATCTGGATGGTGAGCCGGCCGCTGGTCGCGGCATCCAGCTTCTTGCCCATGCGCACCACGGATTCGACCGTGGGATAGCCGAGCGGGTGGACGTCAGAGGCCTTGAGGACCATCTTGGCCTGCGCCTGCGCAGGCGTGAACCGCCCGAGACCGGTAGCGCCAACCGCGAGCGCGGCCAGTCCGCCTTTGACGACATCTCTTCTCTTCATGGACGAAATCCTCCCTGTGAATTTCCCGATGCGGCGCGTTGGCCATTATTCTGGTTCGCCCCTTTGCGGGGTCGATCTTGTCACAATTCTAGGAGCGTGCCGGCCCGGCGTCCATCAGCTTGTAGCGGCAGCGCACCCCAAAAGTTGTACGATGACCCGACATCTAGCACCGACATCGGAGGCCGGCAAGCGCGTGCTCGAGCGGCCGCGCAGAACTAAAGTTCAACCCGAGGCGCGGCGCGAAGAGAGCAGCTCGGCCTCATTCTCGCACGGGTGTTGGGTAACCACTGATTGATTGGGTGGAATCGGTGTAGAAAGAGACATCTGTCACGACAGGAGCCCACCGTGCCAACTGAACGCTTTCAATTCCCCGGCGCGGCCGGCCATATGCTGGCGGCGGCGCTGGACCTGCCCGATGGCGCTGTCCATGCATATGCGCTGTTCGCGCATTGCTTCACTTGCGGCAAGGATGTGCTCGCGGCGCGGCGCATCTCCGCGGCGCTGACGCTCAAGGGCATCGCCGTGCTGCGCTTCGACTTCACTGGCCTCGGCTCCAGCGAGGGCGATTTCGCCAATAGCACGTTCTCGTCGAATATCGCCGATCTCGTAAAGGCCGCCGACCATTTGCGGGAAATACGCCAGGCACCGGCAATCCTGATCGGCCACAGCCTCGGCGGCGCAGCGATCCTCGCCGCCGCTGAACAGGTGCCGGAAGCCAAGGCCGTTGTCACCATCGCGGCGCCCTCCGATCCCGCGCATGTCACCGACATGTTCGCCGAACATGTCGACGCGATCCGCGAAAAGGGCGAGGTCGAGGTCAAGCTCGCCGGCCGGCCGTTCAGCATCAAGCGTGAATTCCTCGACGATATCGCCGAGCACAATCTGATCACAAAGGTGACCAGGCTGCACAAGGCGCTGCTGATCATGCATGCGCCCACCGACGACACAGTGGGCATCGACAACGCCACGAAGATTTTCGTCGCTGCCAAACATCCCAAGAGCTTCGTCTCGCTGGCCGGCGCCGATCATCTGCTCACGCAAAAGCATGACGCGATCTATGTCGCCGATGTCATCGCCGCCTGGGCCGGGCGCTATCTCAATGCGGTCGCCGTCACGCCCGTAGCGAGCCTGCCTGAAGAGCCGCGCAAGGTGGTGGTGAGCGAGACGCGCGCCAGCAAATTCCAGCAGGTCATCACTGTCGGCCCGCATCAGATACTCGCCGACGAGCCGATCGCCGCCGGCGGCGAGGACACCGGACCCGGTCCGTATGATCTGCTGCTCAGCGCGCTCGGCGCCTGCACCGCGATGACCATGCGGCTCTATGCCGAACGCAAGGCATTGCCGATGGACCACGTCACGGTGACGCTGAACCACAAGAAGATCTACGCCAGGGATTGCGAGGAATGCGAGACCAAGGACGGCATGCTGGACCAGATTGAGCGCGTCATCACGATCGACGGCAAGCTCGATGCGGAGCAGCGCGCAAAGCTCATGGAGATCGCTGACAAGTGCCCGGTACACCGGACACTGACATCTGAGATCAGGATCGTGACGACAGC
Organism: Tardiphaga sp. OK246; assembly: GCF_900188215.1. NCBI lineage: Bacteria > Pseudomonadati > Pseudomonadota > Alphaproteobacteria > Hyphomicrobiales > Nitrobacteraceae > Tardiphaga > Tardiphaga sp. OK246. Next base: position 166,576 of record NZ_FZOX01000004.1, on the reverse strand, counting down.
AGCAGAGTAAGCGCGTCGCTGACGCGCCTTTACCTGTTAGGGTCCGGATAGACCAGGCTGCGCCAGCCAGAGCGATCGAACGGTGCCCACGCGCCTTCCTTTTGCGCGAGACGCTCCGCCACTGCATAGACGACGGCGGGGTGATGCCCCATCCCGCAATGGCTGCTCTCGACCTCGATGCTCTCGGACATCGCCGACGGCTTCTCCATGCAGCCCTGCCAGGCACAGACGCCGTCGGTGCGGCTGTAGATCGCGGTGGTCGGGACCGGCGGCGTATCGGCAAGCGAACCACCGAAATCGTCGTCGGTGTCATCGGCGCGTTTGCCGCTGGCGAATTCATAGACGCGCCAGGCATTGGTGGATTTCGGATGGCCGGCAAACGGGCTACCCAGCGTGATCACCGAGCGGACGCGGTCCGGCATCATCTTGGCAAGCTGGCGCGCGTAAAGGCCGCCGAGGCTCCAGCCGACCAGACTTACCTTGCGGCCGTGGGTCTCGTTCATCTCTTTCAGCAATTCGACCATGCTGCCCTGCACACCGTCGCGCAGACCGAGATTGCGGCCCTGCTTCCAGCCGCTGACGGCATAGCCGCGGCCCTTGAGAAACGTGCGGAGCGGGCCTGTCGAAACATCCGAGGCCACAAGGCCCGGCAGTACCAGTACCGGATGACCATCGCCTCGCGGCGCGAGATTCAGCAGCGGCAGCGCGCCGAGAAAGGCGCCGAATTCGTGAACCGCACGGCCTTCAAGAAACATCAGGGTTTTCGATGGGGGACGCTGCGCCTGGGCCGTAGCCGACATCTGATTTCCTCTCGCCGGCGCGTTGGCCGGTCATATCGATTGATTTGAAAGCAGCCTCACAGGGAGGGAATCACACAACGCACCGAAGCAACTATCAGTTCACTCAAGTTAAGGTCGGGTTTGTGGCAGTTCAAGCGCATCCCGATACCCCCTCCGGCGCCTCACTTCCGCAATGCGGAACTGCTCTCACAGCAGTCGCAACAGATATTCGATCGTGTAGAGCGCCAGCCCGGCGAGCCCGCCGATCAGCGAACCGTTGAAGCGGATATATTGCAGATCGCGGCCTATATTGACTTCGATGACACCGATCAGCTGCTGCATGTCCCAGCCCTTCACCTGGTCGGCGATAAAACCCGACACGCCGCTTTTCTGATCGGCGATGAACGTGCGCAGCACCACGACGATGCCCTGGTTGATCTCGCCGCGCATCTCGGCATCGGCGCGCAGCGCTGCGCCGGCCTCGACGAACACATTGGCGAGATGATGTGCCAGTACATTGCTTTCACCCGATGCACTGCGCTCGATGAAGCTGCGCGCATTGTTCCAGAGATTACGCCCAAGTTCGGCAAGCTCGGGGCGCGCCAGCAGATCGCGCTTCAACCCATCGATGCGGCCGGTGAAGCCGGGCTCGGTCTCCAGCCGATCGACGAAGGAGAGCAGCATGCGGTCGAACTCACCACGGAACGGATGCGCTGGATCCTTGCGTACATCGTCAAAGAAGGTCGTGGCCGACGCGACGATGCGCTTCAGCAGGAACGCATCGGCGCGATAGAGTTTGAGCAACGTCGGCAGCTCGTCGCGAATCTTGTTCTTGATGACAGCCAGCGTGTCCGGCTCGGTCAGCGCGCCATGCATGGCGCCGAGCAGGTTATCGAGCAGGCCCTGATGGCGACCATCCCTGATGAAGCCGCGCATGGTGCCGGCAGCGATGGGCGCGAGATCAACCGACTGCAGCTGGGTCATCACGCGGCGCGTGATGAAGGTTTTGAGACCAGACGTTTCCGTCGCCGACATCGCCTCCGGCAACAGCCGCAGCAAGAAACGCGCGAGATCCGCGCTACGCTTTTTGTCGCTCAGCCAGTCTGCAACGAAACTCGCAAAATCCACCTCACGTAATTTGGCCTCGACCGGCCCGGCTTCGAGGAAATGCACCTCGATGAATTCACCCAGCTTGTCGGCGATGCGATTTTGATTCGCCTGGATGATCGCGGTGTGCGGAATCGGCAGACCCAGCGGCCGACGGAACAGCGCGACAACGGCGTACCAGTCCGCCAATCCGCCAATGGTCGCCGCTTCTGCAAAGGCCGCAGCGAATCCGAACGCGGGATGAATCGGCAGCAGGATTTTTGCCGTTATGAACACCACCAGACAGCTCGCCAGCACCAGCGCCGCGATCGCCTTGACGCGGCGCAACTCTGCTGCGCGCGCAGCGTCGCCGGGACTCGCGAAAGACGAAAAACTGTTTGCGTCCATAGGCTTCCTCAACCGGTCAAGATGGCCGGTTCCCGCTGTTAACATAATGTCGGACAATGTGAGTCACTGTCGTTAACCTTTCTTAAAGATGTCGCTCGCGGAACCTGCTCCGCGTGGTAAATCTCGATTCGAACTTGCGAGGCGCACTTCGCTTTGATGAGCGCCGAAGACCGTTTTGGGAATTTCATGAGCGAATCATTGTCGTACCGCCCCGCCCGCGATCCGCTACCGGATCAGGAACAGAAGCAGGCCGCGCTGAGCTATCTCAACGAAGCCTGGGCGGAAGCACGGCATGACGGCGTCGATGGCGATTGCCTCGCGCAGGCCAGCCTGTTCGCAGCCTTTGCCGAGCTCGTCGGCACCTATGGCGAAGACGCCGTGGCGAAGTTCGTCGAGGGTCTTCCGGGCCGCGTGCGCAATGGCGAGTTCTCGCTGACACTGGCACGGCAGTAACGGCTAAGCACCAGTTATCCTCAGGCGTCTTCAACAGACTCAAATGTCATCGCCCGGCTTGACCGGGCGACCCAGTAGACACTGGCTTCACAGCTTCACACTCCGATGGCGTTTACTGGATCACCCGCTTCCGCGGGTGATGACAGCGGAGAGTTGAGCGATACGGCAATGCCGCACGCCATCACGCCCTCAACGTCTCCAGGAATTTCACCGTCTCACCCCGCGACGGCGTGACCAGCTCGCCCTGCCACATCACGCGGCGGCCGCGCACGAAGGTGCCGACGGGCCAGCCGGTGACCTTCACACCGTCATAGGGCGTCCAGCCGGCTTTCGAGGCTACCCAGTCATTGGTGATGGTCTCGGTGCGCTTGAGATCCACGATGGTGAAGTCGGCATCATAGCCCGCCGCGATGCGGCCTTTCATGGCGATGTTGTACAGCCGTGCCGGACCGGCGCTCGACAGATCGACGAAGCGCGCCAGCGACAAGCGGCCGGCATTGACGTGATCCAGCATGATCGGCACCAGAGTCTGCACGCCGGTCATTCCCGAGGGCGACGCCGGATAGACTTTCTTCTTTTCCTCAAGCGTGTGCGGGGCGTGATCGGAGCCGAGCACGTCGATGATGCCCTGACTGATGCCGTTCCAGATGCCGTCGCGATGGCTGGCATCGCGCACCGGCGGGTTCATCTGCGCCAGCGTGCCGAGGCGCTCATAGCATTCCGGCGCCGTCATGGTCAGGTGATGCGGCGTCGCCTCGCAGGACGCGACGTCCTTGTGGTCGCGCAAATAGTCGATCTCTTCTTTCGTCGAGATATGCAGCACATGGATGCGCTTGCCGGTCTCGCGCGCAAGGTTGACCAGCCGCTGCGTCGCCATCAGTGCCGCAGTCTCGTCACGCCACACCGGGTGCGAACGGGTGTCGCCTTCGATGCGCAGGTTCTTGCGCTCGTTGAGGCGATATTCGTCTTCGGCATGGAAGGCGGCGCGGCGCTTGATGACCTGGAAGATGCGGCGGAGGCTGTCGTCGTCCTCGACCAGCAGCGCGCCGGTCGATGAGCCGATGAATACTTTCACGCCGGCGCAGCCGGGCGCACGTTCGAGCTCCGGCAGATCCTGCACGTTCTCGCGGGTCCCGCCGATGAAGAAGGCGTAATCGCAATGCATGCGGTGATGGCCGCGCTTCACCTTGTCGGTGAAGGTGGCTTCGTCGATGGTCAGCGGATTGGTATTCGGCATTTCGAACACGCCGGTGACGCCGCCCATCACGGCGCTGCGTGATCCGGTCTCCAGGTCTTCCTTCTGCTCGAGGCCCGGCTCGCGGAAATGCACCTGGGTGTCGATCACGCCGGGCAGGATGTGCAGCCCCTTGCAGTCGATTACTTCGGCGGCCGAGGCCGCGCCGAGCGATCCGATGGCGGCGATTCGGCCATTGCGAATGCCGATATCGCGCGCACCCTCGCCGTCCTGATTGACGACGGTGCCGTTCTTCAAAATCGTATCGAATGTCTGGGTCATCTGGTCTCGTCACAGCCTGTGAATGCCGCGCAGGATGAGCGCGGGCCTTGTTGTCGGCATCTTAGCGGCTTAACTTTGGCTGTCATATCCGCCAGCCGTGATTCACCCTCGTTTCCTGGCTCGTTTATTGGATTTTTTCGAGATTTTCCCAATGAAAGCAGCGTTTCTCCCCGATCGGGGTGTGGTGAAAATCGCCGGCGACGACGCCCGCGGTTTCCTCAACAACCTCGTGACCTCCGAGATCGAGGTGTTGACGCCGGGCACCGCGCGGTTCGGCGCGCTGCTGACGCCGCAGGGCAAGATCATCGCCGACTTCCTCATCACCGAAGCGCCGGCCGGCCATGGCGGCGGGCTCCTGATCGACTGCCCGCGCGAACTGGCACAACCGCTGGCCACCAAGCTCGGCTTCTACAAGCTGCGCGCCAAGGTGACGGTAGAGAATCTCTCGGACGCGTTCGGCGTGCTTGCGGTGTGGGATGGCGAGCCCGGCATGAAGCCGGACCTGACCTTCGCCGATCCGCGCAATGCGGAGCTCGGCTATCGCATCCTCGTGCCGGCGGATCTCGCCGCAAAGACGGCAGCGCTGGTCGGGGCCGAACTGGTCGGTGCGTCGGCCTATGAGGCGCATCGCATCAGGCTCGGTGTGCCGCGGGGGGGCGCCGACTTTGCATATGGCGATGCGTTCCCGCACGAAGCCAATATGGACAAGCTCTCCGGCGTCGATTTCGACAAGGGCTGTTACATCGGCCAGGAGGTCGTCTCCCGCATGCAGCATCGCGGCACCGCACGCACGCGCATTGTCGGCGTGACGCTGGATGGCGCGGCGCCGGCCCCCGGCACCGAAATCCGCGCTGCGGACAAGCCGATCGGCACCATGGGCTCGTCTGCTGATGGCCGTGGCCTCGCCATGATCCGCACCGACCGCGCCAGCGATGCGCTCGATGCCGATGCCGCTTTCCTAGCCGGCGACATCGCCATTCATCTCGCCGACGCCGCTGCGGTGCGCGCACTGGCCACGAAGAAGACCCCCGCATGAAGAAGATTTCGGCATGAGCAAACCCGCGATCGCGCATGCCGACGGCAAGACGCGCTGCCCGTGGCCCGGTGAAGATCCATTCTATGTCGCCTATCACGACACTGAATGGGGCGTCCCGGAATATGACGACCGCGCGCTCTATGAAAAGCTGATCCTCGATGGCTTCCAGGCCGGCCTCTCCTGGATCACCATCCTGCGCAAGCGCGACAATTTCCGCAAAGCATTCGATGATTTCCAGCCGGAGAAGATCGCGCGCTACAGCGAGAAGAAAGTTCAGGCGCTGATGAATGATGCCGGCATCGTGCGCAACCGTGCCAAGATCGAAGGCGCGATCCTCAGCGCCAAAGGCTATCTGAAAATCATGGAAGAAGGCGCCGGCTTCTCGAAATATCTGTGGGACTTCGTCGATGGCAAACCGCTGGTCAACAATTTCAAGACCCATGGCAGCGTGCCTGCCTCGACACCGCTATCGGCCAAGATCTCGAAAGACCTGCAGGGGCGCGGCTTCAAATTCGTCGGCCCGACCATCGTCTATGCCTTTATGGAGGCCACAGGCATGGTCAACGATCATCTCGTGACCTGCTTTTGCCACGAGGCCTGCATGGGCCTGAAGCGCAAGCCGCGCCTCAAGGCGAAGTAGCAACAAGAAACTCAAGACCAAGAACCGATGGCCAAATCGAAATTCGACCAAAGATTTTCCCGCGACGTCGCCACCCGCGCCTGGCAACGCATGCTGTCGGGCCGGCGGCTTGATCTGCTCGATCCCTCGCCGCTGGATATCGAAATTGCCGATATTGCCCACGGGCTCGCGCGCGTTGCGCGCTGGAACGGGCAGACCCACGGCGCGCATATTTTCTCGGTGGCGCAACACACGCTCCTCGTGGAGGCCGTGTTGCGCGAGCAGATGCCGCGCGCCGACGAGCGCGTGCGGCTCGCGGCCCTGCTGCATGACGCGCCGGAATATGTCATCGGCGACATGATCTCGCCGTTCAAGGCGGTGATTGGCGGCGACTACAAGGTGATCGAGAATCGCCTGCTCGGCGCCATCCACATCCGCTTCGGCCTGCCGCCGGCGCTGACACCGGAGATCACCAAACAGATCAAGGCCGCCGATATGGGCGCCGCCTATCTGGAAGCCACACGCCTTGCAGGCTTCAAGGAAGCCGAGGCAAAGCGTCTGTTCGGCAAGGATCCCGGCCTCTCGGAAGCCATGGTGGAAGATTACCTGACGCCGTGGTCGGCGGGGAAGGCTGAGAAGCGGTTTCTGGCAAGGTTTGAGGCGCTGCTGGCGTAATGTAAACTCCGTCATGCCCGGGCATGACGTGGAGAGAACGGAGCGTTATAACGACGCTCAACAAAAGGTTCCCCGATGATCCACGTCTGCTCGCTCGCCGATCTGCATCCCACCGTGAAGGACACGGCCGCGAGCCACGTGCTCACCATCATGGCCAATGTCGCGCAGGTGCAGCGGCCGCCGTCGATCAGCGAGGCCAATCATCTCAGGGTGCAGGTCGACGACATCACCGAGGCGATGGACGGCTTTGTCGCGCCCAACGAAGGCCACATCACGCAGGTGCTGGACTTCGTCCGTGGCTGGGATCGCGCCTCGCCGCTGGTGATCCATTGCTATGCCGGCATCTCGCGTTCCACCGCCAGCGCCTTTGCCGCTGCCTGCATGCTCAATCCGGACCGCGACGAGCGCGACATCGCGCTGCGCATCCGCGCGGCCTCGCCGATCGCCTCCCCCAACCGCCTGCTCGTGACCCTTGCCGACAAGGCGCTCGGCCGCGGCGGCCGCATGGTCCGCGCGCTCGACGAGATGGGCCCCGGCAATCTGACCGTGATCGGCAAGCCGTTCCGCCTCGATCTGGATTAATTCCAGCAATTACGCGCAGCGCGTGAACTAAAGTTCTCCACGACAACACATACCGATGGCCATGTCCCCGGGCGCCGTTCCGGGGCATGATTGGCGTGTGCCCTGCTTCCTGAAGGTTTGATAGTCGATGTTCGATGATTTCGGTTTCGTCACGCTAGTGATTGCCATCGTTGCCTTCATCTTCGCGCGCAAGGCGCGCAATGAAGTGAAGGTGCTGCGCGCCCGGGTCGACGCCTATGAGGCGCTGCCGCGCGTGGCGGCAACGCCGGCCGCCGTCGCAAGGCCGGACCTCACACCGACCACGCCGAACATTGCATCCGCCCCTGCCGTATCCGAGACTCCAACCGAGGTGACCCGCGAAGCTGCCCCCTCGATCCAGCCGGATGTCCCTGCTCATACTACGCCCGAACCCGCTGCGCCTGTGGAAGCCCCTGCGGCTGGCCCCGGCTTCGAGGAACGCATCGGCACGCGCTGGGTGGTCTGGGTCGGCGGCCTCACGCTGGCACTCGGCGGCTTCTTCATGGTGCGCTATTCCATTGAGGCCGGCCTGCTCGGCCCCGGAGTGCGCGTGCTGCTCGGCGGGTTGTTCGCGCTGGCGCTGCTCGCCGTCGGCGAATTCGCCCGCCGCAAGGAAAGCCTCTCGGCAATCGCACCGCTGCCCATCGCCAATATTCCGGCGATCCTCACGGCCGCCGGCACTGCCGTCGCCTTCGCCACAGTCTATGCGGCGTATGCGCTGTATAACTTCCTCGTCCCCGGCACGGCCTTCGCCCTGCTCGGCATCGTCGCCATGTGCACCATGGCCGCGGCATTGCTGCACGGCCCGGCGCTCGCGGGCCTCGGCATTGCCGCCGCCTTCGTCACGCCGGTTTTGGTGTCGTCCGGCAAGCCGGACTACTGGGCGCTGTATATCTATCTCGCCATCGTCATGGCGGCTGCCTTCAGCCTCGCGCGTATCCGCCTGTGGCGCTGGTTGGCGCTGACCACCATCGTCTTCGCAACGCTGTGGACCCTGCCGGGCCTCGACGCCGGCACACCGGCACTCGCGCCCCATGCGTTCCATGTCCTGGCCGGCTTCATCTTGGCCTCACTGCTGGTCGTCTGCGGCTTCCTGTATGGTCCGCCGGCCGAAGAAGGCCGCATCGAAGGCATCTCGTCGGGCGCGCTCAGTGCGAGCCTGCTCAGCGCGACGCTGGTGGTGCTCTCCAGCTTCCATGCCGACATCGCCATGGTGACCTTCGCGCTGATCGTCGCTGGCACGCTGTTCGTCGCATGGTACGCACAAGCGGCCACCGCGGCGGTTGCCGTAGCCGCAGGCTTCGTCGCCGTGGTCTTCCTGGAGTGGGCCATCCAGGGCAATTTGGACATGCTGGTGCTGCCCGGCGGGCCACTGGCGGGCATCGGCGCCAGCCCGGTGGAAAGCTCGGTGTCGTTGCATCTGGCGTCCGCTGCCATCTTCGCCATTGGCTCCGGCGCACTCGGTTTTCTCGCACAGGGCCGCTCCGTCAGTGCCGTCATTCCGGTGATCTGGTCAGGCGCCGCCGTGTTCACGCCGCTGGCGCTGTTGATCGCGCTCTATGCCCGCATCGCGCATCTCGACCGCTCGATCCCCTTCGCCATTCTCGCCATCGTCATCGGCGCAGCCTTTGCAGCCGCCACCGAACTGCTCGGCAAGCGCGAACAGCGTCCGGGTCTCGCGATCTCGACCGCACTGTTCGCCACCGGCACACTCGGCGCGCTGGCGTTGGGGCTAACCTTTGCACTGGAGAAAGGCTGGCTCACCATCGCCCTGTCGCTGATGGCGCTCGGCACCGCCTGGATCTCCATGCAGCGGCCGATCCCGTTCCTGCGCTGGCTCGCAGCCATCCTCGCTGGCATTGTCGTCGCCCGGATGGGCTGGGAGCCGCGCGTGGTCGGAGATCTCGTCGGCACCACGCCGATCTTCAACTGGCTGCTATGGGGCTACGGCGTGCCCGCTGCATCGTTCTGGGCCGCCAGCATCCTGATGCGCCGCCGCGGCGATGATGCGCCGCTGCGCATGGTGGAATCCGCTGCGATTCTGTTCACAGTGTTGCTGGCCTTCATGGAGATCCGCCACTTCGTGAATGGCGGCGATGTCTATCGGTCCTCCTCAAGCCTCACCGAGGTCGCACTGCAGGTCTGCGTCGCACTGGCCATGGCAATCGGACTGGAACGCCTGTGGGAGCGGAGCCGCAGCATCGTGCACAGCGTCAGTGCCGGGCTGCTGACATTGTTCGCCGGCGTCGCAAGTCTCGGCGGGTTGCTGTTCATCACCAATCCCGGCATCTGGCGTATCGATGTCGGCGGCGTAATCTTCAACCTGCTGCTGCTCGGCTATGCTCTGCCCGCGGTGCTCGCTCTGCTGCTGTCCTATGCCGTCGCCGGCCGTCGCAAGCCGGCCTATGGCAACACCATCGCCGGTGGCGCGCTGGTGCTAGCCCTGATGTATGTGACGCTGGAAATCCGCCGCATCTATCACGGCCCGATTTTCTACAACGCTTCGATCACCGATGCCGAGCAATATACGCTGTCGATCGCGTGGCTGGGCTTTGGCGTCGTGCTGCTCGGCATCGGCATCCTGTTCAACTCGCAGCGCGCGCGGCTCGCCTCCGCCGTGGTCATCGCATTGACGATCCTCAAAGCGTTCCTAGTCGACATGTCGTCGCTGACAGGCGTCTATCGCGCGCTGTCCTTCATGTGCCTCGGCCTCGTGCTGGTAGCCATCGGCTGGCTGTATCAGCGCATCCTGTTCTCGAGACGCGCACAGTCACCCGCGGCGGCCCCTGCAGCAGAAAGCTGACGCCTCTCCAGCGCAATTCCCGCTTGCGCATTCCCTGCGATCGTCAATGATACCGATCGCGGCGATCTCCGGCCTTAAACCGGGATCGCCGCATAAAAGCATCCGCGCACCAAGCGCGCGAGCCAAAAAAGATCGGGAGCCCATGAACGCCCAGGGAAAAATCGCCACAGATTCGTCCGTCGAAAACGCAGCCGAACACGTCGATGTCATCGTCGTCGGTGCTGGGATCTCCGGCATCGGCGCCGCCTATCATCTCACCAAGCAGAATCCGGATACGCGTTTTCTGATTCTGGAAACCCAGGAGAGCTTTGGCGGGACATGGCACACCCATCGCTATCCTGGCATCCGCTCTGACAGTGACCTGCATACGTTCGGCTATCGCTTCAAGCCCTGGACATCGGCGCCCATCGCCACCGCTGCGGAAATCCTGCGCTATATGGGGGACGTGATCGCCGAGAACGGGCTCGGCGCGCATATCCGCTACAAGCACAAGATCCTCTCCGCCAACTGGTCGAATGCCGACAAGCTCTGGACGCTCACCGTCATCCGTCACGACACCGGCGAGACGCTGAACTTCACCACGCGTTTTCTCTGGATGTGTCAGGGCTATTACAACCACAATCAGGGCTACACGCCGCAATGGCCGGGCATGACCCGGTTCAAGGGCCGCCTAGTGCATCCGCAGACCTGGCCGGAAGATCTCGACGTCACCGGCAAGAAGGTTGTCGTGATCGGCTCCGGCGCGACTGCCGCGACGCTGGTGCCCGCCATTGCCGATAAATGTGCCGAAGTCACCATGCTGCAGCGCTCGCCGACCTTCTTCATCACCGGCCGCAATGCCAACGCTCTGGCAGAGATGCTGCGCGAGCTGGATGTCGACGAAGAATGGGTCCATGAGATCGTCCGCCGCAAGATCCTGTTCGATCAGCAGGCCTTCACCAAGCGGACGAACAGTGAACCGGAGGTGGTGAAAGAGGAATTGCTGAAGGGCGTACAGGCCTATCTCGGCAAGGACTACGACATCGCCACACATTTCACGCCGCGCTACCGGCCGTGGCGGCAGCGTATCGCCTTCATTCCGGATGGCGACCTGTTCCAGAGCATCAAGGCCGGCAAGGCGAGTGTCGTCACCGATGAGATCGAGACCTTCACCGAACACGGCATCACGCTGAAATCAGGCAAGACGATCGACGCCGACGTCGTCGTCACCGCCACCGGCTTCAATCTCAACATGCTCGGCGATATCGCCTTCTCCATCGATGACGCACCGCTGAATTTCTCCGACACTGTGACCTATCGCGGCATGATGTTCACCGGCGTGCCGAACATGGTGTGGATCTTCGGCTATCTCCGTGCCAGCTGGACATTGCGCGTCGATCTCGTGGCCGACTTCGTCTGCGGGCTCCTGAAGCACATGGAAGAGACCGGCACGACCACAGTGACGCCGATGCTGCGGCCGGAGGACAGCGACATGCCGCTACTGCCCTGGATCGATCCAGAGGACTTCAACCCGGGCTACATCATGCGCGGCATGCACCTGTTGCCGAAGCGCGGCGACAAGCAGGAGTGGCAGCACAACCAGGACTACTGGAGCGACAAGAACGTATTTCCGGCCATCGACTATGGCGATCCGATCTTCCGATACATGTAACAAACGTTCAACACATCGCGCATTTCTCCAAGCATTGCGCAAACTTAATTGACCATCATGAAACCGTTTCGCGGTTCAGCTATTGCTGCAGTGCGACCATTCGGCTCCAATCACAATTGGACCGACCGCATTGCTGCATCAGCCCGCCTCCCGGCGGAGAGCCAATTCTAGAAATCGGAGCTCCCATGTCGAAAACTGTCGCGGATGAGATTGTCCATGTTCTTGAGACGATTGGCGTACAGCAGATTTTCGGCCTGATCGCCGACTCGCTTAATCCTTTGGCGGACTCGGTCCGGCGCAGCAAGATCGAGTGGGTCGGGGTACGGCACGAGGAAGGCGCGGCGCTGGCCGCCGCTGGCCAGGCCAAGCTCACCGGCAAACTCGGCGTCTGCGCTGGCTCCACAGGGCCCGGCAGCACGCATCTCGTCGCCGGTCTCTATGAAGCGGCGCGCGATCACGCCCCGGTGCTGGCGCTCTCTGGTGAAATGGCGCGAGCCGCAAAAGGCGTCGACTTTTTCCAGACCACCGAGCCGGACCTGCTGTTTCGCGACGTCGCACTCTACACCCAGACCATCACCACCGCCGCGCAGGCGCCCGGTGTGATCCATCAGGCCATCTCCACCGCCTATGCAGGGCCTGGCGTCGCGCATCTGACGCTGCCTGTCGACGTGCTGTCGTCGAAAGCCGAAGGGGCTACAGCGAGCCTTGCCACGCTGGTGCCACGCGGCGAGATCCTGCCGAATGATGCCGCCATACAGGAAGCCGCCCGCCGCATCGACGAAGCCGGCAACGTTGTCATCATGTGCGGCCATGGCGCCATCGGCAGCGCCGAACTCCTGCGTGCGCTCAGCGATAAGCTGAAGGCGCCACTGGTGCATTCGGTGCGCGGGAAGGAGATCATGGCGTTCGATGACGTCCGATGGATGGGCGGGCTCGGCATGATCGGCACCAAGGCCGTCTACAACGCCGTGCATGATTGCGACCTGCTCGTCATGGTGGGCACCGACTATCCCTATTCCAACTTCCTGCCGCGCAAGGGCAATGTCATCCAGATCGATGTGCGCGCCGAAGCGCTCGGCAGGCGCACACCGACGAGCCTCGGCGTCATCGGTTCGGCACGCCCCGCGTTGAAGATGCTGCTGGACAGGGTGCAGACCAAGACCGACGGCCAGTTCTTCGAGACGACCAGTCACGCCCGCAAGAAGTGGGATGAGATGCTCGACAAGCAGGCCGATCCTGCCCGCAGCAAGAACAAGATCCACCCGCAGGCCGTAGCGCGCATCGCCAGCGATCTCGCACGGCCCGATGCAATCTTCGTGTTCGACACCGGTCTGAACACGCTGTGGTCGGCCAACTGGATCCGCCAGAACGGCACCCAGCGCATCATCGGCTCGTTCAACAATGCCGCGGTCGGCACGTCCGTCGGCCAGGGCAACGGCGTGCAGATCCTCGATCGCAGCAAGCAGGTGATCGTGCTCACCGGCGACGGCGGCTTCAACATGCTGATGGGCGAATTCATGACGGCTGTGCAGCACAAGCTGCCTATCAAGGTCATCGTCTATAACAACTCCGCCCTCGGCCTGATCACGCTGGAAGCGGAAAGCATCGGCCTGGCGCCCTTCCGCGAAGCCATCGAATTCCCCAATCCGGATTTCGCGGCACTGGCACGCGCCTGCGGCGCGCAAGGCTTTACGGCCAAGCAGCCGGGTGATTTGAAGAAGGCTATCGCCAACGCGCTGGCCTGTGACGGACCCGCCATCGTCGATTGCGTGGTGGCGCCTGACGAGCTCCCGAACCTGCCGCATGTGGACGCCGCCATGGTCGGCAACTACGCGCTGGCGAAGATCAAGGAAGCAGTGATGGCGGTGACGGGCTGATCTCGGACCTATCAGCTGTCATGCGCGGGCTTGTCCCGCGTATCCACGTCTTGGCCGAGGCGAACAAGACGTGGATGGCCGGGACAAGCCCGGCCATGACGAACGAGAGAACGGAGCGCGAGGTCGCCTAAAGTGTTCGCCAAAAATACACTTCGCCACACCTGCTCAATTTATCGCCGAGAATAAATCCAGCCTGCCCAAAGCCGGGGCAAAACACTTCAAGCCTCAAGCACTCAGCAGAAAACCTGCGCGATTGCTTGAGGCTTTTTCGCGCCCAAGATGGCACGCAGCTTGCGTATGTGCGGTACCCAGGAAACCGCATCATGCCGCCGAAACAAGTTCAACTCACCGTCCAGAACATCAGCAAGTCGTTTGCCGGCAAGGGCGGCGACGTCAATGTGCTCGACGACCTCTCCTTCACCATCAACGAGCGCGATTTCGTCAGCATCATTGGCCCCAGCGGCTGCGGCAAGACGACCATCTTCAACATCATCGCCGGCCTGCTGGAGCCCGATGGCGGCACTATCACCTATCGCGGCAAGGAAATCGAAAGCCTGCGCGGCCGCGTCGGCTACATGATGCAGAAAGACCTGCTGTTTCCGTGGCGCACGGTGATGGGCAATGTGCTGCTCGGGCTGGAGACCCGCGGCGTCGACCAGAAGGAGGCCGAGGAGAAGGCGCGCGAGTATCTCAAGCAGTTCGGCCTCGCCGGCTTCGAGAATGCCTATCCCAAGACCCTGTCCGGTGGCATGCGCCAGCGCGTGGCGCTGATCCGTACGCTGATCATGGATCCCGACATCCTGCTGCTCGACGAGCCATTCTCGGCGCTGGATTATCAGACGCGGCTGTATCTCGAAGGCGTGCTCAAGGATGCAGTCCAGAAATTCAACAAGACGGTCATCCTCGTGACCCATGACATCGACGAGGCGGTCGCGCTGTCGAAGCGCGTCGTCGTGCTGTCCGGCCGCCCGGCACGGGTGAAGGTCGTGCATGAGATCGACATCGAGGCAACCTCGCCCATCACCGCGCGTAACGACGTGAAATTCTCGACTTATTTCAAGACGCTTTGCGCCGAGCTCGATATCCAGACGGAGACAACCTCATGAGCCTCGTGATGTCCGGCACATCCGCGCGCAAGAAGACCGCACCGCGCAAGTCCCGCAAGAAGCGAACGGCCTTCGACACGACGCTCGGCCGCGCGGTGTTGCAGCTGCTCGCCGTCGCAGTGTTCTTCGCGCTATGGGAACTCGGCGTCCATGCCGGCTACATCTCGGCATTTTTGATGGGGTCGCCATCCGGCATCTTTGCCACGTTTTACAAGCTGATCCTGAGCGGCGAACTGCTGTCGGATTCCTGGTACACGCTGTTCGAGGCCATTTTGGGCTTCATCATCGGCACCATCTTCGGATCGCTGTTCGGTCTCGCACTGTGGTATTCGGTGTTCGTCGCAAAGCTGGTCGAGCCCTTCATCGTTGCCATCAATTCCGTGCCGAAGATCGCGCTCGCGCCCATCGTGGTGCTGTGGTTCGGCACCGGCCTGATATCGAAGGTCGCACTCGCCGTCTCGCTCACCGCGCTTGTGGCGCTGATCGCAGCCTATCAGGCGGCCAAGGATGCCGACGTCGATCTGCAGTCGCTGATGATCTCCATGGGCGCCGACAAGCATCAGGTGTTCTGGAAGGCTGTGGTGCCATCCACACTGCCGTCGATCATCGCCACCTTCCGCATCAATATCGGTTTCGGCCTGGTCGGCGCCGTCGTCGGCGAATTCATCTCGTCGCAGCGCGGCCTCGGCCACATGATCTTCCTCGCCTCCAGCCTGTACGACCTCAACTCAGTCTGGGTCGGGCTGTTCACGCTGATGATCCTCGGCTTCGTGCTCTATTACGTCATCGACATCATCGAGCGCACTTCGCTGCCGTGGAAGCAGGCGACCACCTCGCATCAGGTCCAGGTTTAATCCCTCTCTTTCCACCATAACGGAGACGTTCTATGTCGTTGTTGAAGCGTATCACCGGCGCGGTCGCGCTGGCTGGAGTCCTGCTCGCCACGCCAGCGATGGCGCAGAACAAGAAGGTGGTGTTGTCGCAGGCCTTCCAGTCGATGCTGTACCTGCCGCTCTATGTCGCCATTAATGAGGGCTTCTTCACCGCGCAGGGCCTCGACCTCACCAAGGAAACCGCAGGCTCGCCCACAGTCGCACTCTCGGCGGTGATCTCCGGCAGCGCACAGTTCTCGATCCATGGCCCGGAATGGACAGCCATCGCCGCTTCCAAGGGCGCACCGGTTGGCATCATCGCCAATGTGGTCAACGGAGCCGCGGTGTGGATCGCCACCGCGCCGGATTTCAAGTTCACCGACGTCAAGAGCCTGAAGGGCCAGAAGGTGGTCGTTGGCACCATGCCGACCACCAGCACCTCGCTGTTCCTGAAGCTCCTGAAAGAGAATGGCATGGACGGCAAGACCGATGTGGAGATGATCCCCGTCGCGATCGGCAGCGAACCGGGTCCGTTCCTCGCCAAGCAGGCTGACGTCGCCGTGATGTATGAACCCGGCCTCGATCAGGTGGTCGCCAAGGGCATGAAGGTGGTCTACGGCTTCCCGAAGAGCTACGGCGCCTATGCATTTTCGTCGGTGACGGCGCGCAATGACGTCAATCCGGATCTGGCGCAACGTGTGACCAACGGCATGGAAATGGCGATGCGCTTCATGAAGAAAGATCCTGCCAAGACCGTAGCCATTGCGCAGAAGGAATTTCCAACGCTGGATCCGGCCGTGATTGAATCCGCCGTCAAGCGTATGCTGGCCGACGGCGTCTATCCGGACAGCGTCGATATTTCTGCACCCTCGCTGAAGATCTCCATGGACACCCAGATCGCGCTCGGCAATCTCGCGGCCCAGCCTGACTATGAAAAGTTTGTCGTGAAGAAATATATCGAGCCCGCATTGGCGATGAAGTAATATCGAAGGCGCGCAGCCTCGCGGTTGCGCGCCTCTCTTGATCCCAGAAGAAACGTTCAGGACGACACGACATGACGAATGCAACCGCGCGCACTGCAACATCTGGCGCGGGGGTTCTGGACCTGCTGCGGCTGTTCAAGGGCAATACATCTGCGGCAGATCACTACGCATCGGAGCGGCTCGCACAGGCCAAGGCTGCCGAGCCCATACTGAAGGCCTTTGAGGTCCTCCCCACCGACACTGTGCGCAAGCCAGGGCCGCTCTCCGGCATTCCCGTCGCCGTCAAGGATATCATCGCCACCACCGACATGCCGACCACCAATGGCTCGGCCGTCTATGCCGATCACGTGCCAACGGCCGATGCATGGGTCGTCGAACGTCTGCGCAATCTCGGCGCCACCATCTTCGGAAAGACCGTCTCCACCGAATTCGCCTGGCGCCATCCCGGCCCGACCACCAATCCATGGAACAGCAAGCACACACCGGGTGGCTCGTCCTCCGGCTCGGCAGCCTCCGTCGCTGCCGGCATCGTGCCCCTGGCGCTGGGCACGCAGACGCTGGGCTCCATCATCCGTCCCGCTGCCTTCAACGGCGTCGTCGGCTTCAAGCCGAGCTTCGGCGCTATCCCCCGCAGCGGCGCACACCACCTCAGCCAGTCGCTCGACCACATCGGCTTCTTCGCGCGCAAGGTCGATGACGTCGCCTATGCGCTGTCACTGATCGCAGGCACCAGCGACAGCGATCCGCATGGCGCGCCGGTGCCGGGTTTCGAAATCTCCGTCGAGCGCGGTGTACCGCCGCTGCCGTCCCCGCGTCTTGCGGTGGTGCGCTTTGCCAAATTCGCCAAGGCCGAGAGCGAACAGCAACAGGTGTTCGAAGCCTCCGTTGCCCGACTGCGCAGCGCGGGTGCTGTCATCGAAGAACTGGAACTGCCCGAACTCGATCGCAGCAACTGGGACGCGATCAACATCATTCTGGCCGCCGAAGGCGCGGTGATCTTTGGCGATCTCGTCGCGCGCTATCCCGACAAGACCAGCGATCACCTAAAGAAGCTGGTGGAGACCGGCAGCGCCATCAGCGCGGCAGCCTATCTCAAGGCCAAGGCGTTGCAGATGAAGCTGCGTGCGGATTTCACCGCGCAGATGACGAATTACGATGCGGTGCTGACGCTGCCGGCCTACGGCGAAGCACCGGAAGGGCTGAGCTATACCGGCGATGCCGAATATTGCGCGCCATGGACCCTGATCGGCGTGCCCGCGCTGTCGCTACCGGCTGGGTTCGGCAAGAACCATCTGCCGCTCGGCCTGCAGGTGGTCGGCCCCTATCTGAACGATCTGCGCACGCTGCGCGTAGCGAAGTGGATCGAGAGTGCGCTGGCGTTCTCGCCGGGATTGCCCGAGATCAAATAGCCTTCTTCCCTCGCCCCGCTTGCGGGGAGAGGGTGGCGCGGCAAGCGAAGCTTGTCGCGACGGGTGAGGGGGAGTCAGCGAGTGAAACACTGACTCCCCCTCACCCGCTTTCCACATGCTGCGCATGCGGAAAGCGACCTCTCCCCGCAAGCGGGGCGAGGTAAGATAACTACTTCTTCACCGCCCCATCGGGATGCGTGGGATCGACCCACAACACCGTCTCCGGCTTCTCCACCGGCTCGATGTCGATATTGATAGCGACCGCCTCGCCGTCGCTGCGCACCAGCACGCATTCCAGCACTTCGTCGGCACTGGCATTGATTTCCTGATGCGGCACGTAAGGCGGCACGAAGATGAAATCGCCGGGGCCGGCCTCCGCGGTAAACTGCAGGCGATCGCCCCAGCGCATCCGAGCCTTGCCCTTCACCACATAGATGACGCTTTCGAGATGGCCGTGATGATGCGCACCGGTCTTGGCATCCGGCTGGATCGACACGGTGCCGGCCCACAGTTTCTGCGCGCCGACGCGCGCGAAATTGATAGCCGCCGCACGGTCCATGCCTTTGGTCGATGGCACGTTGGTATCGAGATTGTCGGCGGGAATGACGCGAATGCCGTCGTGCTTCCAGCGATCTGGATCATGGTCGTGAGAATGATCATGCGCGTGATCGTGCGGATGAGTGTGATCGTGGCCGTGACCGGACATTTCAATGCCTTCTTGGGTTCCGAAGAAATGCTGCCACCGCATGCGGCATCACGGCCCCGGGAGTGAGGAACATTCAATTGAGCTGGCAATTGTCTCTGCGAAGCTCAAGCAGCGCGTATCGAGAATGGTCTCGGAACTGCGTCTGCAACATGACAGGAGTATCCCATGGGTGCCACCGCAGACAAGATCAAGGGAACCGCAAACGAAGCCATCGGCAAGGCCAAGCAGGGCATCGGTGAAGCGACCGGCTCTGACCGCCTGCAGGGCGAAGGCCTGATCCAGGAAGGCAAGGGCCACGCGCAGAAGGCCGTCGGCGATGCCAAGCAGGCTGCCAAGGACGCCGCCGACAAGGCGTCGGATTTTGCGAACCGCAAACTTTAACCAATTCCAACCGGCGGAGTTTTGACTCCTCCGTCGGTCGCAGTGACGCTGCAAAAGAAGCCGGTCCCGTAAGGGGCCGGTTTTTTTGCGTTCTGGCACTACGCGTTGCGCTGGTTTCGCCGGGAATGACATAGGTCAATACCTGCGCAGGGGAGCATCCGACCCGAGGCCCTGAGGGCAACGCTATTTCGGCGAGTTCCCGGACTTCCCCCTCGCGGGTCCGGCTGGTAAACCCCCGCCATGTTCAAGGTCGCCGCCCTCTATCAATTCGCCGCGCTGCCGGATTTCCGGCAATTGCGCGAGCCGCTGCGCGCACTCTGCGTCAATCTCGGCATCAAAGGCTCGATCCTGCTGGCCGAGGAGGGCATCAACGGCACCGTGGCCGGGACAGACGCCGCCATCGATACGCTGGTGCACGAACTTGAGACCGGCGTGATGTTCAGCGGCCGACTGAACCATCTGGAGCTGAAATTCTCCCGCGCCAGCCTGATGCCGTTCCTGCACATGAAGGTGCGGCTGAAAAAGGAGATCGTCACCCTCGGCGATCCCCAGACGGATCCGACCAAGACGGTTGGCGCCTATGTGGACGCCGCCGACTGGAACGATCTCATCGCCGACGAGAACACGCTGGTGCTCGATACGCGCAACGCGTTCGAAGTGGCGATGGGCACGTTCGAGGGCGCAGTTGATCCGGAGATCGCAAGCTTCGGCCAGTTCAAGGATTTCGTCGCGCGTACGCTGGATCCCGCCAAGCACACCAAAATCGCGATGTTCTGCACCGGCGGCATCCGCTGCGAGAAGGCGAGTTCGTATCTGCTCTCGCGCGGTTTCGCCGACGTCTATCATCTCAAGGGCGGCATCCTGAAATATCTCGAGGAGATCCCTGAGGCCGAGAGCCGCTGGCGCGGCGAATGCTTCGTGTTTGACCAGCGCGTCGCGCTCGGTCATGGCCTCGTCGAAAGCCAGTCGATCAAGCCTGACTTGCCGATCAATTCGGAAGATTTTGCGATGCTGCGGGAGAGCGCATCCGATGAGTGAGACCGCAAAAGACCTGACAGGCTTACGCGAACGTATCGACGCACTCGAAACTCGCGTCGCCTATCAGGACGACACGATCGAGACGCTGAATACGACGATCACCGCCCAGTGGAAACAGATCGACATGCTGACGCGGCAGGTTGCCACGCTCGGCGAGCGGCTGCAGGAGGCCGAAAGCAACAGCGGTGCGCCGCGGAATGAACCTCCGCCGCATTATTGAGGCGGCGATCCCAAACTCAGCCGTCGTCCCCGCGGAGGCGGGGACCCATACACGCCGAAGAGTTGGAAAAGACGCTGTGGCTATAACTCTGCCGCTTGAACCATACTGACCGTGGTTATGGGTCCCCGCCTCCGCGGGGACGACACCTGATAGGCCAGTGCTCTAAACCGACAAATCCGCCGCCAGCTTGCGGTCTCGCAACTCGCGCTTCAGCACCTTGCCGATGGCGCTGCGCGGCAACACATCGACCAACACGACATCGTTGAGTCGCTGGAACTTGCCGACACGCTCATTCGTCCAAGCCTTCAGTCCCGGCGCATCGACCGAGGCACCCGCCTTCATCACCACGAAGGCGAGCGGTGTCTCACCCCACTCTTCCGACGGCATGGCCACGACAGCGGCTTCGAGCACGTCGTCGTGTTTCGTCAGCACGGCTTCGAGATCGCTCGGATAGATGTTGAAACCGCCGGAAATGATCATGTCCTTCTTGCGGTCCATTAGCTGCAGAAAGCCGTCTTCGTCAAAGCGCCCGACATCGCCGGTCCGGACATAGCGCTTTCCGGAAGCGTCGTGCCAGAACGTCTCGGCGGTCTTGCCGGGCTGGTTGAGATAGCCCTGCATGATGACGGGCGAATGCCCGACCACTTCGCCAATTTCGCCTTGGGCAACGAAATTGCCGTCCTCGTCAATCAGGCGGATCTCATGATCTGGCGCTGGCTGGCCGACGGTGTGCAACTTGGTCGGATGTTCATGCGCCAGCAGCACGCAGGTGCCCCCGCCTTCGGTCATGCCGTAATACTCGGTTAGTCCACCAGGCCATCGCTTGAGCACGTCGGCCTTCAGCGCTGCCCCGAACGGCGCCGAGGTCGAGAATTTCATCACGAAGGACTTCAGATCGAAACTGTCGAAATCCGGCACAGCCATAATGCGGCGATACTGCACCGGCACCAGCATCGCATGGGTCGCCCGATGTCTGGCGCTGAGTTCAAGGAAGCCGCGCGCATCGAACTTCTTCATCAGCACCAGGGTGCCGCCACCGGCGAGTGTCGGATTGAAACAGACCAGCGTGGTGTTGGAATAGAGCGGCGTCGACAGCACGGTGACCGCATCCGGCCCGTAGCCGAGCGGATCGAGCTGGCCATATTGCCGCCAGCGCATCCAGCAGGTGTGGATGATGCCTTTCGGCGTACCGGTCGTGCCCGAGGAATAGATGATATTGAAGACCCATTCCGGATCGATCGCCACCGGCGTGGGCTTCACGCCTTCCGGCGCGAGCCATTGCGCGAACGGTTTTCCAGCCTTGCCGCCGTCAAGCGCAATGCGCTGGACCGACGGATCGATCGCAGCATCCGCAAAGGAGGCTGCCGTCGCGTCATCCATGAACAGGATTTTTGCCGCTGCATCCTTCGCCATTGCGGCGAAATCCGTGGGTGTCGATGACGGCGCCAGCGGAGCGACCGCCACACCGACGCGCAACGCACCAAGAAACACCGCTGCATATTCGATCGACGACAGCGCACAGATGGAGATCGCGTCGCGCGGCTTGAGGCCACTGGCCTGCAGTGATGCAGCGATACGGTCGATCAGTGCGTCGAATGCGGCGTAGTCGATCTGGCGATCAGCATCGATCACGGCGATCTTGGTCGGCTTGGATGCGGCGGTGTTACGGACCAGTGCATCGAGGGTGATGAAGTCGGGCATGTTGTTTCTCCCAGTCTTTTTTGTTCTTTATCAACTATCCACGTCATTGCGAGGAGCGGAGCGACGAAGCAATCCAGAAAGCGACAAGGAAAGACTGGATTGCTTCGTCGCCAAGAGGCGCCTCGCAATGACGGCTGAGGGTAAGGCGGCTACCGATCCAGCTTTTCGCCGTTCAGCCATTTCTTCCCACTGGCATAAAGCGCCTCCACCGCGTCGCCGCGCAGCCCGGGCATGTCTGGCTTGATCTGATAACCGATCTGGCTCTGCAGATAAGCGAGATGGCGATAGCCCTCGGGGAAGCTCGCGAGCAGATCCGCATCGAGCTTCAGCGGCGCGCCGGGCACGACGGGATCCATGCGGTCCTTTTCATAAATCGGCTGGCGCAGCACCATGCCCCACTTGCCGTCGCGCTTTTCGAGGAAATCATAGAAGCGTCCGGTCAGCATCACGTCGACATTGACGCCGTGCACCAGCGCGCGCTGGGCGATGGTCATTTTGGTCTGCGACACTGCGCGGGTGCCTGCCAGATCGATCGACTGCGCGCCGAGGAAATGCATGATCGAGACGCCCTTGGCCCAGCCGGCCTTGCTCATGGCGATGAACTCGTCGGCGGTGCCCTGGGTCCAGGTGGCCACCATGCGGCCATCGTCGAACCAGACGGTGCGGAAGCGGTCCCAGTCGCCGGCGTCGCGCCAGACTACCCAGTTTTCAATCAGATCGCGGATGGCAAGGCGGTCGATAATCTCTATATCCATGGAATATCCATTATGCGGGGCAGGCGCCGATGCGCGCGTGTTCCGTAATCATATCCGATCAGGCTTCCGCGAAAAGAGCGTTCATGACAAAGCAGACATCCTCCATGCCCGCGCCGGTTGCGCCGCGTCATCCGCATTCCTCCACGACCCACGGCATCACTGTGACCGATGACTATGCCTGGCTGAAGGATGCCAAATGGCAGGAGGTGTTGCGCGATCCCAGCGTGCTGGAGCCGGAGATCCGCACCTATCTGGAGGCCGAGAACGCCTATACCGGGAGCCTGCTCGGCGGCACGGCGGCGCTGCAGACCAAGTTGGTTGCGGAAATGCGCGGCCGCATCAAGGAAGACGATTCCAGCGTCCCGTCGCCGGATGGCCCTTATGCTTATTTGCGGAAATTCCGCGAGGGCGGCCAGCATGAATTATTCGGCCGCATGCCGCGGGATGGCGGCGAGGCCACCATCATTCTCGATGGCGACAGGCTTGCCGCCGACCACAAATATTTCAAGTTCGGCGGCGCCCGCCATTCACCTGATCACGCGCTGGAAGCCTGGAGTGCCGACGTCAAGGGCTCGGAATATTTCACCATCCGCGTGCGTGACTGGGCCACCGGCAGTGATCTCGACGACGTGGTCGAGGAGACCGATGGCGGCGTGGTGTGGACGCTCGATTGCAAGTCCTTCTTCTATGTGAAGCTCGACGACAATCATCGTCCGATGCAGGTCTGGCTACACAAGCTCGGCACCAAACAGGCCGACGACAGGCTGATATTCGAGGAGCAGGATTCCGGCTGGTTCACCCACATCCATGAAAGCGCCAGCGGCCGCTTCTGCGTCATCGCCGGCGGCGATCATGAAACGTCCGAGCAGCAATTGATTGATCTCAACACGCCAGACGCGCCGCCGCGCCTCGTGGCGAAACGCGAAGATGGCGTGCAGTATTCGCTGGCCGATCGCGGCGACGAGCTGTTCATCCTGACCAATGCCGATGGCGCCATCGACTTCAAAATCGTGACGGCGCCGCTGACATCGCCCGCGCGCGCCAAATGGAAAGATCTGATCCCGTATCGCGAGGGCATCTATGTCCTCGACATGGATCTCACTGCCGGCCATCTCGTCCGTCTGGAGCGCGCCAATGCGCTGCCATCGATTGTGATTCGCGATCTCACCACCAAAGACGAACACGCCATCGCCTTCGACGAAGCCGCCTATTCGCTCGACACCATGGGCGGCTACGAATTCGATACGACCACGCTTCGCTTCGCCTATTCCTCGATGACGACGCCGTCGGAAGTCTATGACTACGACATGGCAACGCGCGAACGCACCTTGCGGAAGCGTCAGGAGATCCCGTCCGGCCACAACCCCGCTGACTACGTCACCACGCGCATCATGGCCAAGGCACATGACGGCGCCGAAGTCCCGGTGTCGATCCTACATCGCAAGGACCTGGCACGGGACGGCAAGGCTCCGCTGCTGCTCTATGGCTATGGTTCCTACGGCATGGCGATGCCGGCGTCGTTCTCCGCCAACCGGCTGTCGCTGGTCGATCGCGGCTTCGTCTATGCCATCGCGCATATCCGCGGCGGCGCCGACAAGGGCTGGGGCTGGTATCTCGACGGCAAGCGCGACAAGAAGACGAACTCGTTCGACGATTTCGCCGCGGCTGCGCGTGCGCTGATATCAGCGAAATATACTTCGGAGAAGCGCATCGTTGGCCATGGCGGCAGCGCCGGCGGCATGCTGATGGGCGCCGTCGCCAATCGCTCCGGCGAGCTATTCTCCGGCATCGTTGCCGAAGTGCCATTCGTCGATGTGCTCAACACCATGCTCGACGACACGCTGCCACTGACGCCGCCGGAATGGCCCGAATGGGGCAACCCGATCGAGAGCGAAGCCGACTTCAAGACCATCCTGTCCTACTCGCCCTATGACCAGGTCGCGGCGAAAGCCTATCCGAAGATTCTGGCGATGGGTGGCCTCACCGATCCACGCGTCACCTATTGGGAGCCGGCGAAATGGATCGCACGGCTGCGCGTGACGATGACGGGTGGAGGCCCGGTGCTGCTGCGGACGAATATGGGCGCCGGTCACGGTGGCGCGTCCGGGCGTTTCAACCGGCTGGATGAGATCGCGATCGTCTATGCGTTCGCACTGTGGTCGGTGGGGATGGCGGAGAGCTAGTCGCCACACACTCCGTCATGGCCGGGCCTGACCCGGCCATCCAACTTCACTGTCGTACATCAAAGGATGGATGCCCGGGTCAAGCCCGGGCATGACGTGGAGAGGGCAAAGTGTCGTATCGAACGGCCTAGTGCTCCGGCCGATTGGCCTCGATCAGCGCGCCGGCGCCCTTGTCGAGCAGCTCCAGCCCGACAGCCCGCCCCAGCTCGCGCGGACGATCCGCCGGCCCTATGCGTGTCACCTCAATGAACTGCCCGCCGGCTTCATCCAGCACCGATGCGGTCAGCGACATCTCGTGCCCTGAGATCACCGAATAGCCGGCGATCGGCGAATTGCAGTGCCCGTTCAGCACCCAAAGCACCTCGCGCTCGGCATCGCAGGACAGATGCGCCGCAGGGTCGTCGATCAGTGACAGATGACGCCGCGAGGCCCAATCATGCGCCGCGCATTCGACTGCGACGATGCCCTGCCCCACAGCCGGCAACATTTCCTGCGGCGTGAAATCACGTGCGATGCGGCTCGCCAATCCAACACGCTCGAGGCCTGAACGCGCCATGATCAGCGCGTCGGCGGGACCGACCTCGCCGCCATCAGGCAGCCGCTGCATTTCGCCATTGTCGAGTTTGCGCACGCGCGTATCGGCGGCACCGCGGAAGTGGATCACCTCGATCTCGGGAAATAGCCGCCGAATATAGGCCGCGCGGCGCACGGCGTTGGTGCCGATCTTGAAGCCCTTGCCATGCGTGCGCTTGAGATCGTCGAGGCTGACGCCTTCGCGCAGCACCAGTGCATCGGTCGGCGGATCGCGCACCAGCGTGGCGCCGATCACGAGACCCGGCGTGTCTTCATTGCCGGGCATGTCCTTCAGCGAATGCATCGCCGCATGTAGCGTGCCCTTGAGCACGGCCGCGCGAATCTCCCCGACGAAAGCCCCGCCCTTGCCGCCATGCTTCAGGAGATTGCTGGTCTGGTCGCGGTCGCCGACCGGCTCGAATTTCACGATCTCGACGGCCAGTTCCGGCGCGACCACCGCCAGCCGGCGCGCGATCTCTCCGGTCTGGGCCAGCGCCATGGTGCTTTTGCGCGTGCCGATGCGCATCGATTCAGTCACTCAGGCAAGCTCCATCCGGCGGTCCCGCACAGGGATGGCGGGCATTCGCGCGGACAATAAAGCCAGCGCGCGCCGGAAACAATGCGCGCGCGGGCTTTACAGCGAGGCCTTTAAGTGCTCGCCGCCTCGGCCGTTGCCACCGGCTTCCGCACCACGAGATTGACCAGCATTGCGACCACGATATTCGCGACGAGGGCAATCAGCCCGACATAGACCGTCGCCTGGAAGCTGCCGATCGACAGCATGTGCAGCGGCTTGAGGCCGTCCGTCCAGGCCAGATATGTGCCGCCGAACAGGCCGACCACCCATCCGGTCAGCAGTGCCAGCGCCGTGAACCAGCGGGTGAACAGGCCGAAGATCAAGGCCGGCAGCGTCTGCAGGATCCACAGGCCTCCGAGAAGCTGCAGGTCGAGCGCGAACTGCGTCGGCAGATAGATGATGACCAGCAGCGCGCCGACCTTCACCACCAGCGACGCGATCTTGGCAACGGCTGCTTCGCCCGCTGAATCGACCTGCGGATTGACATAGGCCTTCCAGAAATTGCGGGTGAAGAGATTGGCCGCACCAATGCTCATCACCGCTGCCGGGACCAGCGCGCCGATGGCGATCGCCGCAAAAGCGAAGCCTGCGAACCAGCTCGGAAACAGCGTCTGGAACAGCGCCGGTACCACGTCATTATTGCTGGCGAGCTTCAACTTGGCGGCGTGGCCCATATAGCCGAGCAGCGCCAGCAGGCCGAGCATCAGTGTATAGGCCGGCAACAGTACGGCGTTCTTGCGGATGGTCGTGGCGCTCTTGCTGGCGAAGATACCGGTCAGCGTATGCGGATACATGAAGGCCGCGAGCGCCGAACCAAGTGCCAGCGTGGCATAGGCGACATACTGGCTGGGCTGCAGCAGGATACTGCCCGAGCCCTTGGCCTTGAATGCCTGATCGGCGGCGTCGAACACTGCGGCATAGCCGCCGAGCTTGCCGGGGATTACTGACACTGCCGCGATGACGGCGATATAGATCATGATATCCTTGACGAAGGCGATCAGCGCCGGGGCACGTAGGCCCGACGAGTAGGTGTAGAGCGCCAGCACGACAAAGGCCGCGATCAGCGGAAGTTCGCCTTCGAAGCCAAGCGCCTTCACAGCCGTGGCCATACCGATCAGCTGCAGCGCGATATAGGGCATGGTGGCGACGACACCGGTGATGGCGACTGCTGCTTCCAGCATGCGTGAACCATAGCGGCCATGCACAACGTCGGCGGCAGTGACATGGCCGTTGTCCTTGGCGACCTGCCACAGCCTCGGCATCACCATGAACACGATGGGATAGACCAGGATCGTGTAAGGCAGCGCGAAGAAGCCGTAAGCACCGACCGAATAGACCAGTGCCGGCACGGCGATCACCGTATAGGCGGTATAGAAATCGCCGCCGACCAGAAACCAGGTGATCCAGGTGCCGAACTGGCGGCCACCAAGGCCCCATTCGTCGAGACTGGCCAGCGTTTTCGGGCGGCGCCACTTCGAAGCGACGAAGCCCATCACGGTGACGAGCGCGAAGAAGAACAGAAAGACCGCAACGGCGGGAATATCGAGCTCAGTCTTCATTGGCGTAAGTCCGATAAGCGAGCCAGGTCAGAAAGGCGGTCATCGGCACCCAGGCGAGCTGGTACCAGTAGAAGAACGGAAAGCCGAGCAGCACCGGATCATGAAAGTTGTAGAACGGGACCCAGAGCAGGCCGACGAAGGGGATCAGCAGAAGCCATAGAAAATGGCGGGCCATGGCGGGCTCCTCTCGACAGGCGGGCAGCGCCGGATGCCACGATTATTTTACGGCGCAGAATTTTGCGCTGTGTAGGTGCGACATTCTGTCATGTAAACACGATGCTGCCGCAGGGCTGCCATTCGCGGAGTGGACGCACCGCAACGACAAACACCCACACATCGCACCGGACTTGCGGGACAATGTGTGGGTGTTGAAAGTGAGGCGCCTTGAAGTGGTTTAGCGCCCGCCGAACGTCGTATCGCCGAACAGCGCCTTTTGCGTCGATGGCTGCGAGCGCCAGTATTGCGGCGGCGCCTGTACCTGACCGCCAAGCTGCGCCGCCGCGTGCCACGGCCAGCGCGGATCGTAGAGAATGCCACGTGCGATGGCGACCAGATCGGCCTTGCCGGAGGCCACGATGTCTTCAGCCTGTTGCGCTTCGGTGATCAACCCCACCGCAATCGTCGGCAGTCCCGTCGCCGCTTTCACGGCTTCGGCGAACGGCACCTGATAACCCGGCCCGAGCGCGATCTTCTGCTGCGGCGAGACACCACCGGACGACACATCCATCCAGTCGACGCCGCGCTTCTTCAACTCACTGGCGAAGACGATGGTCTGCTCGATATCCCAGCCGCCCTCGACCCAGTCCGACGCCGAGACCCGGACGCCAACCGGCTTGTGGGCCGGAAACGCTGCGCGCACAGCGTCGAATACTTCGAGCGGAAAGCGCATGCGATTTTCCAGCGAACCGCCATAATTGTCGGTGCGCTGGTTGGAGATCGGCGACAGGAATTCGTGCAGCAGATAGCCGTGCGCCGCGTGGATCTCCAGCGCATCGATGCCGAGCCGCTCGGCGCGCTTCG
Source organism: Tardiphaga sp. OK246 (assembly GCF_900188215.1). Taxonomy (NCBI): domain Bacteria; kingdom Pseudomonadati; phylum Pseudomonadota; class Alphaproteobacteria; order Hyphomicrobiales; family Nitrobacteraceae; genus Tardiphaga; species Tardiphaga sp. OK246. The sequence goes on along the minus strand of NZ_FZOX01000004.1, from coordinate 137,990 downwards.
CCGTGGCCACGAAGGCATCGCGGATGCGCTTGAGGCCGGCAACGTCGATCTCCTGCGGCGCCAGTTCGCCGGGTTTCTGCGGAATGGCCGAGGGCGCCTGGGCGACCCAGCCGCCTTTGTCGAGGGGGACCTGCTGGCCGCCATCCCATGGGGCGTGGCTCGACGCCTTACGGCCTGCGTGGGCGATCTGCATGCCAACGGCAATGTTCGAATGCTTGCGGATTGCCGCCAGCACCGGCCTCAACGCGGCTTCGGTCGCGTCATTATAGAGGCCGAGATCGCCGGGTGTGATGCGGCCGATGGCTTCCACGGCGGTCGCTTCGATCACCAGCATGGCGGCGCCCGACAGGGCCATATTGCCAAGATGGATCATGTGCCAGTCGGTGGCGCGGCCATCTTCGGCAGAATACTGGCACATCGGCGCAATGACGATGCGGTTCGGCAGCGTGAGATCGCGCAGCTTGAAGGGAGAGAACAGGGCGCTCATGAAGGTTCCAGGGTGGGAGGACCGAATTGCCATGCGCGGGCGCGCAAGCTTGCCATGCCGACATTGGAATTTGGATGAGAAAACACAAGATGGCATGCCAAAAGCGACTTCAGCGTTGTGCAAGGAGGGTAGCTTTCGACAAATCATTCCCGAAGGAGAGGCCCGTTTTCTGGAGAAAGGCGAGCCTGGAAAGCAAAAGGCGCCCCGGTTACCCGGCGCGCCTCTCCATCTCGTTCATCCAGCGCCGTAGCGCCTATGACTTAGTACGGGCAGACCACTCGGCCCCAGCGACGGCTGAAATAGCAGCCCGGCGCCACGAAGCGCGGTCCACCGTAGAAGCCATAGCCACGACCATAGCCACGACCGCCGCCACGATAGAAGCCGCCACCGCGTCCACGGCCCCAACCGCCGCCGCCACGACCGCGACCACCGCCACGGGCTTCGGCCGAGGTGCTGCTCGTGGTGAGCAACACCGTGGATGCGCCGATCAGACCAACACAGTAGACAGACACAAGCGCCATCGCTGCCAGGCAGCGGGTCACGATATTATGGCGCGTCGTTTTGGTTTGAGCCATTCTTAGGAACTCCCATTCTGCAGAAGCACGGCTTTAGAATGCTTCCGGCCTCAAATCGTTCAGTGAGCAATTCTTGATTCACACAGGTGCTGAAACCAGAATAGTAATATGGCCATCACAAGGCGTGCACGCACGAACAACTTTACAATAGGGTCAAGCTCGAACGGCGGTCAAGTTGCCGGCAACGCTGTCACTACGAACGAATGCGCACCTTCACGCGTCACCTCGCTTTTGTCCTCCTGTGTTCATCTTCTCTTCATATTGCCTCGCACTATGCTGATCGCTGCACCTCGCAACTGCGAATATGCGGTCAGCCCCACCCGCCGCGTCTGCGTTAGCAGCTCGATCCCATCATTCGTCCCTTCCCGCGAATTGTCAGAAGCTGATTCATGCCCAAACCCAGCTACATCCTCGGTCTCAACACCTACGATCACGACGTCAGCGCCTGCCTGCTGCGCGACGGCGCGCTGGCCTATGCGATCGAGAAGGAGCGGATTACCCGCGAGAAACACGCGACGGGGTTCTACAAGGAAGTGATCGACTACGTCCTCGACGCCGAAGGCATCACGCTGGACGACGTCGACCTGGTGGTGAGCAATTGCTACATCCTGCCGGTTCCGGAGATGGAAGACCGCCTGATCTATCAGGACATGCCGGGCTTCCTGCCCGAATATGAACGGCAGGACGCCAGCGTCCATCCGCTGTTTCGGGCGCGCACCGGCAAAGTCAAAACGATCTCGCATCATCTGGCGCACGCCTATAGCGCATTCGCCGTCTGCCCCTTCGAGGAGGGCGCGATCATGATCGTCGACGGCGTCGGCAGCTATCGCTCCGACGTCATGGAGACCTATCCGGACGGCGAGCCGGGCTCAAAGCTCGCCCGGGAATCCGAGAGCTATTACACGTTCAAGGGTACGCAGCTCGATTGCCTGAAGAAGGTCTGGATGGAGCCGGACCGCGGCTTCCTCAGCGACGAATTCTACAACATGCCAGGCCTCGGGGCGCTTTACAGCCGCGCGTCGACCTATGTGTTCGGCGACTGGAACAAATGCGGTGAACTGATGGGGCTCGCGCCCTATGGCCGCCGCGACCAGGTCAAGCCGCTGATGGACATCACCGACAACGTGCTCAGCGTGCCGCGCTGGACCCCCGAATACAACCAGCCCTATATCGCCGACAGCGATGGCAAGTGGGACACCCATCCGTCGATGCGGCATTGGGAGGATATCGCCTGGCGAGTCCAAGACGACACCGAGAAGGTGCTGCTCGCCCGCGCGCGCTGGCTGCGCGAGACGACCGGCGCGAAGAACCTCTGCATTGCCGGCGGCGTCGCGCTGAACTGCGTCGCCAATGGCCGCATCGCCCGCGAAGCCGGCTTCGAGAATGTCTGGATCCAGCCCGCCGCCGGCGACAACGGCATCGCGATCGGCTGCGCCTATTACGGCCTGCTGGAGGTACAGAAGCAGCCGCGCTCTTATGTAATGACCCACTCTTACACCGGCCGTGCCTATACAGATCGCGACGTCGAGGCAGCGACCCAGCGCACGCTGGTCAAGGCGCAGACCAGTGCGGTACGCAGCGACAATATCTGCCGCGATACGGCCAGGCTGCTCGCCGACCAGAAAGTGATCGGCTGGTTTCAGGGCCGCTCGGAATACGGCCCGCGCGCGCTCGGCAATCGCAGCATCATCGCCGATCCGCGCCGGCCGGAGATGAAGGACATCCTCAACTCACGCGTGAAACATCGTCAGCCATTCCGGCCATTCGCGCCGATTGTGCTCGCCGAGCGCGCCAGAGAGATTTTCGAAGGCGATCAGGATTCGCCGTTTATGCTGATCGCCGCCCCGGTGCGCCCCGAATGGCGCGAGAAGATTCCGGCCATTGTGCACATCGATGGAACGGCGCGCATCCAGACCGTTACGCAAGACACCAATCCGGTGCTCTATCGGCTGCTGAAGGAATTCGATGCGCTCACCGGCGTGCCGGTGCTGCTCAACACGTCGTTCAACGTGAAGGGCGAGCCAATCGTCGAGACCCCGCGCGATGCCATGGCGTGTTTCATCAATACCGGCATCGATCACCTAATCCTGCAAGATACGCTGGTGTCCAAGACATCGGCGCATCGTTTCGTCGCCCCGCTGGTGCGCACCTATATGGACATCGCGGGACTGGTGTCTGCTAACACGAGGTAGAACGCCCAGCATTTGCAGGGTGGGCAAAAGCGCAGCCTGCCCACCACCATCATCGAACGCGCTGCGGTGGGCACGGCGCAAAAGCGCCTTTGCCCGCCCTACAAGCCATGATCAAGCCGCGCGCACCGCGTTCAGGAACTTGCTGACTTCATCCTTCAGCCGCGTGCTGTCCGAGGACAGCGATTGCGCCGCAGCGAGAACCTGAGTCGAGGCAGATCCAGTCTCTGTTGCACCACGCTGCACATCAACGATGTTCGACGAGACCTGCATCGTGCCCTGTGCCGCCTGCTGAACGTTGCGAGAAATCTCCTGCGTCGCCGCGCCCTGCTCTTCCACCGCCGATGCGATGGTCGAGGCAATCTCGGACATCCGGCCGATAGTGTCGCCGATCTCCTGGATGGCGCCAACCGATTCCTGCGTCGCCGCTTGGATACCGGAGATCTGCGTCGAGATCTCGCCAGTCGCCTTGGCAGTCTGCTCAGCGAGTGCCTTCACCTCGGAGGCGACGACGGCGAAGCCGCGACCGGCTTCGCCGGCACGCGCCGCTTCGATGGTGGCGTTGAGCGCCAGCAAGTTCGTCTGGCCTGCGATGTTGTTGATCAGCTCGACCACATCGCCGATGCGCGACGCAGCGCTGGCGAGCTCGCCGACGCGATCATTGGTCTTGCGTGCCTGATCGACCGCCTGCCCTGCGATCGCAGCCGACTCCTGCACCTGTCGGCTGATCTCGTTGACCGACGAGGCCATTTCTTCGGTTGCCGATGCCACTGACTGCACATTGGCCGATGCCTCTTCGGAGGCTGCGGCAACCGTCGTGGTCAATTCCTGCGAGCGCTCCGCCGTGGCGGTCAGCGTACCTGCCGAGGCTTCCAGTTCGGTCGATGCCGACGACACCGTCTCCACGATCTCGCCGATCATCGATTCGAAGTTGCGGGTGATGCTGTCGACGCGGCGACCGCGCTCGATCTTGGCTTCTGCATCGGCCGCTGCGGCTTCATCCGCCGCGCGCTTGTCGATCAGCGCCTGTTTGAACACCTGAAGCGAATCCGCCATCGTACCGATTTCGGTCTTCTCGCCCTGATGCGGAACATTTGCAGTCAGGTCACCCGTGCCGAGCGCCTGCATAGGCAACACGATCGACGTAATGCCCGCGGAGACATCGCGCACCAGCAGGATAGCCGCACCGACACCGACAACAATCGCAAACAAGAGCGAACCGATCACCATCTTGATGGCGACCCCAAAGCTGTCCGTCGCCAGTTCTCCGGCTGTCAAAGCTCCCTTGTTGTTGAGCTCGACATCCTTCTGCAGGGCTTCGTCCGCTTTGAAGCCAATCTGGTTGACCTTCACGTTCATATCTCGCGCTTCATCACGAGCGTTCTTGCGCGACAACGCTAGAACCGGCTGCAACGCCGCTATGTATTCGCTCCAGAGCTTGCTGAATTCGCTATACATCGCGCGCTCCTCGGGCGACGAAATCATCGGCTCATAGCTCTTGCGCGCCTTGTCGAGCATCTCGGCGTAACGCACCAGCGTGTCGTCCTGGACCTTCGTATCTGCGGCATCGGTCGCAAGCAGATGTCCACGAACCACCGAACGATAGCTGATCGTTGCAGCGCGGACTTCACCCAGAGCGCGCACGCTCGGCAGCCAGCTCGTGACGATGTCGGATGTCGCTCCGTTGATGGTGTACATCTGCTTGATGGCCAGCGCGCCCATTGCAGACATGGCGAGCAGCAGGAACGAGACGACAAGAGTGATCTTGGTGCGGATGGACAGGCTGGCAAACATAGGTGATGGTCCCTCGGTTTTTGACCGTTGGCGCGCAACTGCACGAATGGCATTTTCTGGGTTTGAAGACACGGCATGCATTGGAGCTGCCGGCCGAGCGTCGATAGCTTTCAACGATCTCGTGATCGAGATTGTCCGGATAAAGTTAAGGAGCAGTGCATCATGACTGCTTCCTGTGCATGACTTCTCGAATGAGTGTGGCGCACACGCATAACAACACTATCGCGTAGGAAAGCCGACGCTCACGCGCCGGCTTTTTGCGCTGTACACTTGTATTCAAGCCCGTCAGGCAGCGCGCACCGAGTTCAAGAACTTGCCCACTTCATTCTTGAGACGTGTGCTGTCCGATGACAGCGACCGCGCGGCGGAAAGCACCTGCGACGACGCAGAGCCGGTCTCGGACGCTCCACGCTGCACGTCGGTGATGTTCGACGAGACCTGCATGGTACCCTGTGCCGCCTGCTGGACGTTACGCGAAATCTCCTGCGTCGCGGCACCCTGCTCTTCCACCGCCGATGCGATGGTCGAGGCAATCTCGGACATCCGGCCGATGGTGTCGCCGATTTCCTTGATGGCGCCGACCGATTCCTGCGTCGCCGCCTGGATACCGGAAATCTGCGTCGAGATCTCGCCGGTCGCCTTGGCGGTCTGCTCGGCCAATGCCTTTACTTCGGAAGCCACGACCGCGAAGCCCCGGCCCGCTTCACCGGCACGCGCCGCCTCGATGGTTGCGTTGAGCGCCAGCAGGTTTGTCTGGCCGGCGATATTGTTGATGAGCTCGACGACGTCCCCGATGCGCGATGCAGCGCTGGCGAGTTCGCTGACGCGATCGTTGGTACGCCGCGCTTGGTCGACCGCCTGATTGGCGATGCTCGCCGACTCCTGCACCTGTCGGCTGATCTCGTTGACCGACGAGGCCATTTCTTCAGTGGCCGATGCCACCGACTGGACGTTGGTGGAGGCTTCTTCGGACGCTGCCGCCACTGTGGTGGCCAGGTCCTGGGAACGTTCGGCTGTCGCGGTCAGCGTGCTTGCGGAGGCTTCGAGTTCGGTCGATGCCGACGATACGGTCTCCACGATCTCGCCGATCATCGATTCGAATTCGCGGGTGATGTTGTCAACGCGGCGACCGCGCTCGATCTTGGCTTCGGCGTCAGCAGAGGCAGCTTCATCTGCCGCGCGCTTGTCGATCAGCGCCTGCTTGAACACCTGGAGCGTGTCGGCCATCGCGCCGATCTCGGTCTTTTCGCCCTGATGCGCCACATGCGCCGTGAGATCGCCAGCGCTCAGCGCCTGCATCGGCTGCACGATCGAAGCGATACCCGACGACACGTCCTTGACCAGATAAATGCCGACACCGATGCCGATGGCCGCGGTCGCCGCAATGATCACGATTACCGTCATCAGCGCCGAACCATAGCTCTCATCGGCCTTCTGTCCCGATGCTGCCGCACCCTTGTCGTTGAATTCGATGGCCTTGCGCAGGGCAAAATCGGCTTTGGATCCCAGCGGATTGATCACATTCAGATTGAGCTCATGGGCTTCCTGACTGCCTTTGCCAAGATTCTTGCGATCGAGGACAAAGATTTCCTGGCTGCGTGATACGTAGTTGTCCCACTCCTTGCTCCAATCGTTGAAGATTGCGCGCTCTTCGGGGCTCGATACCAACTTATCATAGGCAATCCGCTCATCGGCGGCCCGCTTGACGATGGTGTCGATACCAGCCTCGGTCTTCTGCATCTGGTCAGCATTGGCTGCGAGGATGTGTGCGCGCACCAGATTGCGGTAATCGATGGTCGTCGCCCGCAGCCCGCCGAGCACACGGACGCTTGGAAGCCAGTTCTTCTGGATGTCCGACGCGTTGGCATTAATCGTCTGCATCTTGCTGACAGCAAGCGCCCCCATCCCCGTCATTGCGATTAGCAGAAAAGCGATAACGATGGTGATCTTGGCTTTGATAGAGATGTTCGAGAGCATGGCTGGACGTCCTGTTATCGCTCGGTAGAATGATCAGTTCTGAACCCGCATGGCCTAGGCCGCGCGAACAGAGTTGAGGAATCGCGCGACTTCGACCTTTAGCCGCGCGCCGTCCGACGACAGCGACTGTGCTGCCGAGAGAACCTGCGACGAGGCCGACCCGGTCTCGCTGGCGCCGCGCTGCACATCCGTAATGTTGGACGAGACCTGCTGGGTGCCATGCGCGGCTTGCTGCACGTTGCGGGAAATCTCCTGGGTGGCGGCCCCCTGCTCTTCGACGGCCGAAGCAATCGTGGACGAAATTTCCGACATCCGGCCGATGGTGACGCCGATCTCGCGGATGGCACTGACCGATTCGTCCGTGGCGGACTGGATGCTGCCGATCTGCATGCTGATCTCGCCGGTCGCCTTGGCGGTCTGCTCTGCGAGCGTCTTCACCTCGGCCGCCACCACGGCGAAGCCGCGGCCGGCTTCACCGGCGCGGGCGGCTTCGATGGTCGCATTGAGCGCCAGAAGGTTGGTCTGCCCCGCGATGCTATTGATCAGCTCGACCACGTCGCCGATACGGCTGGCCGCCTTGGATAGCTCGCCGACACGGTCGTTGGTCTTCTGGGCCTGCTGCACGGCCTCGCTGGCAATGCGCGCAGATTCCTGAACCTGGCGGCTGATCTCGTTTACCGATGACGCCATTTCCTCGGTCGCCGATGCCACGGATTGTACGTTCGTCGAAGCCTCTTCCGAAGCGGCTGCCACCATGGTGGTCAAATGCTGCGAACGCTCGGCAGACGACGTCAGCGTGCCCGCCGACGCTTCGAGTTCGGTCGATGCCGATGACACTGTTTCGACGATCTCGCCGACCGCACCCTCAAAATCGTTCGCCAGCTTGATCATCTCGCGCTTGCGCTGCTCGGCGGCGATCTGCTCCTGCTGCTTTTGAGCGTCGGCTTCGGCGCGGGCGCGCTCCTGTGCCTTAACCTTGAACTTCTCCACGGCGCCAGCGACGTCGCCGATCTCGTCCTTGCGGCCCAAGCCCGGCAACACCACGCCGAAATTACCCTCGGCGAGTTCTTCCATCGAATGGCTCAGCGCGCGCATCGGACGCCCGATGGTGAACACCGAGAACACGCAGGTCCCGATCAGCATCAGGGCGACCACACCACCGAGAATTAGCGAGTCTCGCTCGGTCGCAGCGGCCTCGTTCGCCGCAGCGGTCGTCTGCTGCTCGACCTTCTCCTTAGCCAGATTGACGATCGTATCGGCCAGCTTGTCGAGTTCTGCACTCATGGGTAGCAGCACGTCGGTGCGGAGCTTCACGATCTCCGCACCCAGTGCGGTGATGCGCGCGGAGGCATCCGCAGACAATTCGCCAGCTTCGTTGCGCGTCGCCTGCAGATTCAAGATATCTGTGCGGATTACGCCGATCTTGTCGCCGCCCTTACCGAGGATCGTCATCATGTCGAGGAATTTGCCGATGCGCTCGCGCTCGTCCGGTGCGGTCGCAAGCTTGAGCATCTGAGCCGAAAATTTAAGGCCGGCGGTAGTACGCGCCGTGAAATAGTCGGCGGCCTTCTGGACATCGGCCACTTTCGTTGCCCCGAGGAAGTCTCGCACGCCGATCTGCATGCCGCGGAACGAGGCCTTGGCCTCGGCAGCGTTCTGCGCAATGCCCTGATAGACGCCGGCCGTCTGATATGACTGGCGAACGCCTGCGCTTCCCATCGTCTGCATATAGATCATGACACCGAGGAGAATAATGCCGAGCCCGGACGCAATCGCGAGCTTCGTGCCAATGCGCAGATTCTGGATGAAGGCCATGACAGTCCCTGGGAATGAAGTGGCAGAAAAATGAGTCGGGTCGTCCTTCGCCGGACGGAGTCCGGCGTCGCGTGAAATGGTCGAATGCTAAGCGGTTGTCATTTTTGGCGCAGCCCGGCGGCAATCCGACGGGCACGCGAAGCTTGGCGTGAGCCGATCCTGAACGAGAAGCGTCATCGGCTCATATGAGCGGGCGATACGTTCGATGATCGATCAAATCACCTGCTCATGGGCAGGAACCTACCACCGCGCTTCTGACACAAACGTTAACGCGCCGATGATGCCATCACTCAAATTGAGCCGGTACCGCAATGGTCGTCGAGCAATTCGGACTTTTCAGACAGTGATGGAGTTCGAGTTCAGGCATTAACGATCTAAAATTGCAATCTCATCATGCGATGCCCTGCACGGGATATTTCGAGGCCCTGAATTCTCTCGGAGCATACAGCGGCTTGAGTGGCGGTGTGCGGAGAACGCACCGTTACTCAAGCCAGTGAATTGCGATGTTGGAGAACTCAGGCCGCGCGGACCGAGTTCAGGAAGCGACTGACTTCATGCTTCAGACGGTTGCTGTCTGACGAGAGCGACTGCGCTGCCGACAGCACCTGAGACGACGCACCGCCGGTCTCGCTCGCGCCGCGCTGCACGTCGATGATGTTGGACGAGACCTGCATCGTGCCTTGCGCAGCCTGCTGCACGTTACGGGAAATCTCCTGCGTCGCCGCGCCCTGCTCTTCGACAGCCGAAGCGATCGTGGACGCGATCTCCGACATCTTGCCGATGGTCGTGCCGATCTCGCGGATCGCCGAGACGGAATCATCGGTCGCAGTCTGGATGCTCGCGATCTGCTGGCTGATCTCGCCGGTGGCCTTGGCGGTCTGCTCGGCGAGCGCCTTCACCTCGGACGCGACCACTGCGAAGCCGCGGCCGGCGTCTCCTGCACGCGCAGCCTCGATGGTGGCGTTGAGCGCCAACAGGTTGGTCTGCCCCGCAATGGTGTTGATCAGCTCGACCACCGCGCCAATGCGGCCGGCAGCTTTCGACAGTTCGCCGACGCGATCATTGGTCTTCTGAGCCTGGTCCACGGCCTCATTGGCAATACGTGCGGATTCCTGGACCTGACGGCCGATCTCGGTGATGGACGACGCCATTTCCTCAGTGGCGGACGCCACCGACTGCACGTTGGTGGAGGCTTCTTCCGACGCCGTCGCGACGACCGTGGTGAGCTGCTGCGACCGATCCGCTGTCGACGTCAGCGTGCTGGCCGAGGCTTCCAATTCGGTCGACGCGGACGACACCGCCTCGACGATTTCACCGACCGTACCTTCGAAATCGTCGGCGAGCCGGATCATGTCCTGCTTGCGCTGCAAGGCCGCCGCCTGATCCTGCGTGATCCGTGCCTCGGCTTCCGCCTGGGCTTTCTCTTCCGCCTTGACCTTGAAGGTCTCGACAGCCTGCGCCATGTCGCCGACCTCGTCCTCGCGGCCGAGCCCCGGCAGCACCACGCCGAAATTGCCCTCGGCGAGCTGCTTCATGCCCGCCGTCAGACCCAACAGCGGCCCGATGATTCCGCGCGCGATCAGGAACGCAATCAGCAGACCGGTGATGGTTGCCGCACCCGCCACGATCTGCTGCAGCGTGATCGTGCCGGAAATGCGCTGCTCATTGGCTGTCGTCGCGCTCACGACCTCCTGCTGGATCGCGGCCTTGATGCCGTCGGTCTTGCGGATGGCGCTGACCACCATCGGCGTGATCGCGTTGTAATAGAGTTGATCCATCTTCAGCAGGTTGTTGGACGCCTTATCGAACACGCTGGAGTAGCTGACCAAGCCTTTCTTGATCGATTCGAACAGCGCTGAAAGACTCGGCGCCATATCAAATTTTTCCATCTCGGCGATCTGTTGCTGCGCGTTCTTCACGCTGTTGGCAAACAACGTCACATTGTCCTGGTCGCGACCTGCAAAGAACCGCCAGTTCGCCATCTGAACCAACAGAGTTTCGGATTGCAGGGTGGTCGCCCCTTGTGCGAATGGCGAGCTACGCGTCGCGAGCACGAGCTTCTTCAAGTCGGCCTGAAGCTTTTCACCCTCAGCAAGCAGCGCCTTGCGGCTGGCGAGCATCTCCTTGACGGTGTTACCGAGATCGACTCGCTTGCTCTTCAGATCGGCGATCGTCTTTTCGACCTCGCGATAGACTCCGCGACGCTCCTCCGAGCTCGCCTTGATCGTCTCCTCCAGCACACCACCGACCTGAGTCAGCAGCTTTTCGGCTTCAGCGAATGACGCCTCGTCCTGATCGAATGTATAGCGCAGCATCGCGCGGCGAAGTGCCTGGAGTTCCGCCGAAATCTCCATCGAGCGCATCGCATTGGCGGACTGGGCATTCATCGCCGAGACGTCGTCACGAATTTCCGTGAGCTTCCATACGGCGAAACCCGCCATGCCCAACCCGAACAAGACGAGCGCACCGAAGCCCCCATACAGCCTGCCACGGATGCGGAGATTGAATAGCGACATGCGACGTGCCCTTCTTGGGAGAACCACTGATAGCCGACCTTGCACGTCGCGAATCGCGCCCGCAACGCAAGAGGCAATCTCGAATCCGATCATCGTTAGGTTGCGAGAACTTCGGGTTAATTTCAGCCGCGCAAACGCTTTAAAGTGGAATGACTTTTTGTCGCGCGTGTCATCGTTTGACTCACCAAAACAAACAGCCCGGATGCGATGACGCATCCGGGCTATTTGCGAGTTGTATTTTATTCGACAGGCGAACCCGCGTGATCGTGTGACGTTTTGTCCTATGCCGCGCGAACGGAATCCAGGAACTTGCCGACCTCGCGCTTCAACCGCGCGCTCTCGCCGGACAGCGATTGCGCAGCGGACAAGACCTGCGACGACGCTGAACCCGTGTTGCTCGCGCCGCGCTGCACATCCAGAATGTTCGAGCTCACCTGCATCGTACCTTGCGCCGCCTGTTGAACGTTGCGCGAAATCTCCTGCGTCGCCGCGCCCTGCTGCTCGACGGCAGATGCGATGGTCGACGCGATCTCCGACATGCGGCCGATGGTGTCGCCGATTTCCTTGATGGCGCCGACCGACTCTTCGGTCGCGGCCTGGATGCCGGAGATCTGGTGACTGATGTCGCCGGTTGCCCTGGCCGTCTGTTCGGCGAGCGCCTTCACTTCCGATGCAACAACCGCGAAGCCGCGACCGGCATCGCCGGCGCGCGCCGCTTCGATGGTGGCATTGAGCGCCAGCAGATTGGTCTGGCCGGCAATCGTGTTGATCAGCTCGACAACATCTCCGATCCGCGCGGCCGCCTTGGCAAGCTCAGCCACGCGATCATTGGTCTTGCGGGCCTGTGCCACCGCGGAGTTGGCGATATTGGCCGACTCCTGAACCTGACGGCTGATCTCGTTGACCGAGGACGACATCTCCTCGGTGGATGACGCCACCGCCTGCACATTGGTCGAGGCTTCGTCGGAGGCCGCGGCCACCATGGCGGTGAGCTGGCGAGATTGCTCGGCGGTCGCAGTCAGTCCGCCCGCCGATTCTTCGAGCTGGCTCGAAGCCGATGACACGTTCTCGACGATGCTGCCGACAGCGCCCTCGAAATCGTCCGCGAGACGGATCATGTCCCGGCGGCGCTGAATCGCTGCCTGCTGGTCCTGCGTCAGCTTGGCTTCGGCCTCGGCGCGTGCCTTCTCCTCGGCCCGTACCTTGAAGGTCTCGACTGCGCGTGCCATGTCGCCGACCTCGTCCTTGCGTGCGAGACCCGGCAGCACCACGCTGAAATCGCCGTCCGCGAGCCGCTTCATACCCGCCGTCAGGCCCGACAGAGGGCCAATAATGCCGCGCGCGATCAGGAAGGCGATCGCTAGACCGACCACAGTAGCGACGCCGGCCACGATCTGCTGCAGCATGCTCGTCGTCGACATGCGGTTGCTGGTTGCGGCGACGGTCTGCGACTGAACCTGCTGGATGTCGGATTTGATGGTCTCGACCTTGCCGATCGCTTTCACGACGGTCGGGCTGATCGACTTGTTGAAGATGCCGTCTGCCGTCTGCAGGCTGGCGGCAGCCTTCTCGAACTGGGCGGCGTAGCTCTTCAGGTTGTTGCGGATGGTGCCGAACAACGCGCTGAGCGTCGGCGGCATCTGCATCTTCTCCATTTCGCCGATCTGCTGCTCCGCGATGCGGACGTGATCCTTGAAAGATTCGATATGTTTCTCGTCGCGGCTGACGAAGAAGCGCCAATTCGCAATCTGCACCATGAGCGTATCGGATTCGAGCTTGGTCGAACCCTGGCCATACATGGTGTTGCGCGTGCTGATCACCAGCTTGCGCAGGCTAGATGACAGCTTGTCGCCGGCTTCCTGCAGCACTTCCCGGCCGGCGACCATCTGCTTGATGGCCTCGCCAAGCGCCTGGCGCTGCGCCTTCACGTCGGCGACGTCCTTCTCGATGGTGCGGTAGGCGGCGCGGCGCTCTTCCGAACGACTGGTCTTGATCACCGTGTCCAGGCTGGCGGTGACGCCGGCGAGACGCTTGTCGGCATCCGCAAGCGCCGCTTCATCCTGATCGAACGAATAGCGCAACACGGCACCGCGGATCGCGTGCAGTTCGGAGGCGATCTCCGAGGCCCGGATCGTGTTGGCCGAAAGAATGTTCAGGGAGTCGACCTGCGTTCCAACTTCCGTCATCTGCCAGACGGCAAATCCCGAACTGGCGAGACCAAACAGGACCAGCGCGCCGAAACCACCATAGAGGCGACCGCGGATACGGAGATTGAGCAGCGACATCATTGGCTTCCTAGGTAGGATCTGATCTGGCTTCGGCGACGGGGCGCCGTCTTCGTTGTGGCTTCCCCCATCATGGGAGAAGCATGAATTTATGCGGCCCGGACGGAGTCGAGGAACTTGCCGACTTCGAGCTTGAGCCGCGCGCTTTCGCCGGACAGCGACTGCGCCGCCGACAGCACCTGCGTCGAAGCTGATCCGGTCGCGCTGGCGCCGCGCTGTACATCGGTGATGTTCGACGTCACCTGCATCGTGCCCTGCGCTGCCTGCTGAACATTGCGTGAGATTTCCTGAGTCGCTGCGCCCTGCTGTTCGACCGCTGAAGCGATGGTCGAGGCGATCTCGGACATGCGGCCGATGGTGTCACCGATCTCCTTGATGGCGCCGACGGATTCCTGGGTCGCCGCCTGGATACCGTTGATCTGGTGGCTGATGTCGCCTGTCGCCTTGGCGGTCTGTTCGGCCAGCGCCTTCACCTCGGACGCAACCACCGCAAAGCCGCGGCCCGCATCGCCGGCGCGCGCCGCTTCGATGGTGGCGTTGAGCGCCAGCAGGTTGGTCTGGCCGGCAATGGTATTGATGAGCTCGACGACATCGCCGATCCGGGCCGCGGCCTTGGCAAGCTCCGCCACGCGGTCATTGGTCTTGCGCGCCTGCGCCACGGCGGAGTTGGCGATATTCGCAGATTCCTGGACCTGCCGGCTGATCTCGTTGACCGATGACGACATCTCTTCGGTCGATGACGCAACCGCCTGCACATTGGTGGATGCCTCGTCCGATGCAGCAACGACTGCAGCGGTCAGCTCCTTGGCCTGTTCGGCCGTTGCCGTCAGCGCGCCCGCGGACTCCTCGAGTCTGTTCGACGCCGAGGAGACGTTGTCGACGATATTGCCGACGGCGCGTTCGAACGTCCCGGCGAGCTCGACCATTTCGCGCTTGCGCGACGCCGCGGCCAGATTGTCCTGGTCGAGGCGCGCCGCAGCCTCATCGCGCGCCTTCTGTTCGGCGTTTGCACGAATGACCGTAACTGTCTTGGCGATGTCGCCGATTTCGTCGCCCCGCTTGGCGCCGGGGATCACGACATCGAGATCGCCGGCCGCCATCTTGCCCATGGCGCCGTTCAGGCGCGTCATCGGCCGTGCGACGCCGACGAAAGAGAACACCATCGTGCAGATCAGCACCAGCACGACCGCGAGGCCGAGCGCGAGATTGACCTGGCCGGATCGTGCCATTTCCTCGGCGGCCTGCGCCCGTGCCTCTCCAACCGCAGCCTTCGCCGACGAGACCGATTGCGCGACCAGTTGAGATGCTGCCACAGCGGCGGGCGTGATTTTGGTGCGGACGATATCGGTCTTCTGGTCGTTACTGCCGATCGCTTCATCGGTGGCCGTCATGAACTTCTTCATGTCGGTGCCGAGCTGGATCAGGCCGCTCTGCACGAGCTCGCTGTCTTCGAACACGCTGGCCTTGGCCAGCGCATCGGTGAGGATCTTGGCCTTGGTGATGATCTGGCCCTTCTGCGTGACTTCATTCATCGACGCATAACGCCATGCGGCTGCCTGCACAGCGTTGATGGCATTGTCCGCGATCTTGAGCTGTCCATCGACTTCAGGCCAGTTCGTCGCCTCGGTCACGGCAGTGGTGAGGCGCAGCTGGTCGAGATGCCGGTTCCAGTCGATCACGGCGACGTTGCGGTTGCGATAGAGCTCGAGCAGTTTCTTCTGCAGACCGACTATCTCGTCGGCAGCGGCGAGATAGGTTGACGTCAGCGATTTAATCTTCGCGAAATTGTCCTTGTATTCCTGCCTGGTCGCCAGGGCGGACGCGGCATCGATGATGCGGTCCTGCGCAGCCTTGGCGGCCCTGATCTCGGCCGCGTTCTTGTCAATCTCGGGTGTCGTGATGGCCATGCGCAGGCCTTGACTGGCCACCTGCATGGCGCGCATCTGGCCGTCGGCCTCCATCGCGCTATCGGCGATTTTCTGCTGCACATCGGCCAGACGATTAACCTCCGAGATCGCGCTCTCGGTCCTCATCTGGTTTGCGACGACGCCCGCCGAGAGCAAGATGCCAACGAGACCGGCAAGACCCAATTTGTTGCCGACACTGTTGATCTTGATCATGCGATGTACTTTCCGGAGAAGGGCCAAGTCAGGACGCGCGCAAGCATGGCTCGCGCAGCCTCGGCTCGGGTCGTTGGAAGACGGTCAGAGAAGCATTGGGCAGAGGCTGAGAACGTGGCGTCGTGGAATTGTCCGTGAGGACAAAGACCCGATCGCTCCGGTGGAGTTCAATCAGCGGACCAACAGGCCCTCGCCCTCACGGTTGAAGGATACCACTCCATTTCTGACACATTCGTTAATTGCCCCGTCATGCAGCATTCAAGAATCTGCATAAACTTGAGGCACTTGCGCGATGCTGTATGCGCCCGCTCTTGCGTCAGTGCGCGAGGATCTTCGACAGGAAGTGCTGCGCGCGATCGCTGCGCGGATGACCGAAAAAGTCATCCTTCTGCGCGTCTTCGACGATCTCACCGGCATCCATGAAGATGACGCGGTTGGCGACCTTCTTGGCGAAGCCCATTTCGTGGGTCACCACCATCATGGTCATGCCTTCCTTGGCGAGTTCGACCATGACATCGAGCACTTCGTTGATCATTTCGGGATCGAGCGCCGAGGTCGGTTCGTCGAACAGCATGCAGATCGGATCCATCACCAGCGCGCGCGCGATGGCGACACGCTGTTGCTGACCGCCGGAGAGCTGGCCGGGATATTTCTGCGCATGCGCCGTGAGGCCGACGCGCTCCAGCATCTTCATGGCCTTGGCCTTCGCCGCATCTTCGGAGCGGCCGAGCACGATGGTCTGGCCGAGACACAGGTTCTCGACGATCTTCAGATGCGGAAACAGTTCGAAGTGCTGAAACACCATGCCGACGCGTGAGCGTAGCTTCGGCAGGTCCTTCTTCATCGTCGTCACATTCAGTCCATCGACCATGATGGTGCCCTGCTGCACGGGCTCCAGCGCATTCACGGTCTTGATCAGCGTCGACTTGCCAGATCCCGAGGGACCGCAGACGACGACCACCTCGCCTTTCTCAACGGCCGTCGTGCAGTTCTTCAGCACCTGGAACTGCGGGTTGTACCACTTGCTGACTTTTTCGATGGTGATCATGGGCATGATGAGCGACCGATAGTTGGAGGCAAAGACTGAAAGCGAAAGTGGCTAACGAATGATACTGATGCGCTTCTGCAAGCGCTTCACAAAGAACGAGGCGGTGAAGCAGATCAGGAAGTAGACCAGCGCCGCGAACAGATACATTTCGGTGAGACGACCGTCGCGCTGTGCGACCTTGGACGCGGCACCCAGAAAATCCGTGATCGACAGCACGTAGACCAGCGATGTGTCCTGGAACAGCACGATGGTCTGGGTGAAGATCACCGGCAGCATGTTGCGGAACGCCTGCGGCAGCACGACATGGCGCATCACCTCGCGATAGTTGAGGCCGATGGCATAACCGGCCATCACCTGCCCCCGCGGCACCGACTGGATGCCGGCACGCATGATCTCGGAGAAATAGGCAGCCTCGAACAGCGTGAAGGTCACGATAGTCGAGGCGTAGGCGCCGACCTGTACCGGCTGATCGGAGCGGATGATCCACTGTCCGACATAGGGCATCAGGAAGTAGAACAGGAAGATCACCAGCACGAGCGGCAGCGAGCGCATCAGATTGACGTAGCTTACGGCGAAGCCCGACAGCACGGCACTGGACGACAGCCGCATCATCGCGATCAAGGTGCCGAGGATGAGACCGAAGACCGTCGCAATAGCCGTCAGCGTGAGGGTGAACGCCATGCCCTGCTGAAACAGATAGGGCAGGCTGCGCCAGATGACGTCGTAATCGAAATTGCTGAACATCGCTTATTTCCCCTCGTTGAAGCCGGGGATCGCCAGGCGCTTTTCGAGGATGCGCATTCCGATCGTCACGACGGCGCTGAGGACGAGGTAGATGGCGGCTGCGGCCGAGAAGGCCTCGAACACCTGGAACGAGAATTCCTGCATGGACCGCGCCCGTGCCGTCAGTTCAAGCACACCGATGGTGAGTGCGGGCGCCGTGTTCTTGATGGTGTTGAGAAATTCGGAGGTCAGCGGCGGAAAGATGATGCGATAGGCCAGCGGAAGCAGGATGTAGCGATAGGTCTGCCAGGTGGTGAGGCCGATTGCCGTGCCGGCCATGCGCTGGCCCTTGGGCAGTGCATTGATGCCGGCGGTGATCTGTGCAGCGACGCGCGACGACATATAGAAGCCAAGCCCGAGCATCGCCGCAATGAACGGCCCATTGCGCAGTTGCTTGATCCAGATGCCGAGATCGCCGGGCAAAAGTTCGGGAATGACGAAGAACCAGATGAACAGCTGCACCAGCAGCGGAATGTTGCGGAACATCTCGATATAGGCATTGCCGACAAACACCGCCCAGCGCGCAGGCAGGGTCCGCATGATGCCGATCAGAGAGCCCATCACGAACGCGATGAACCAGGCGCAGAGTGCGAGCAGGATCGTGACCTGAAGGCCGCTCATCAGCGAGCCAAAATAGGTCCCCGTCGCATCAGGCGTCTGATCCCAGAAGATTCCCCAATTCCAGTTATAGTTCACGCATTCACCCCCACGCGCCGTCCACGCGAAAACCTGGCAACCTCAGGCAGAAACCCATGCAATGGCCGGGCCATTGCTTCTTCCCTCGCCCCGCCTGCGGGGAGAGGGTGGATCGAACGACCGAGTGTCGTTCGAGACGGGTGAGGGGGAGCCAGTGTTTTACTCGCTGCCTCCCCCTCACCCATCTTACACGCGCTACGCGGATGTAAGACGACCTCTCCCCGCAAGCGGGGAGAGGTAAGCAATAGTTAGTTGGCTGCGTAGGCGTCGGGATCAGGCGAATCCGACGGGCTGGCGAACGCCTTCTTCTGCTCGGCTCCCATCGGAACGTTCAGATTGAGGCCCTTGGGCGGAATCTTCTGCGTGAACCACTTGTCATAGATCTTGGCGCCTTCCGGGCTCTTGTAGAGCTCGGCAGTGGCCGCATCGACAACCTTCTTGAACGGCGCGTCGTCCTTGCGGAGCATGATGCCGTAGGGCTCAGCTTTCGAGAACGCGTCCTTGGAAATCACATAGGCGCTCGGATCGCGCGCACCGGCAGCAAGGCTGGCAAGCAGGATGTCATCCATCACGAAGGCCACAGCACGGTCGGTCTCGACCATCAGGAATGCTTCGGCGTGATCCTTGGCGGGAATGACGTTGATGCCGAGATTACGCGCGGCATTGGCTTCGGTAAGCTGCTTGATGTTGGTGGTGCCGGAGGTCGAGACCACCGACTTGCCCTTCAGATCGTCGATCTTGTCGAGCTTGGCGGCCTTCTTCGAGACGAAGCGGCTGGCCGTCAGGAAGTGCGTATTGGTGAACGCGACCTGCTTCTGGCGATCGGCATTGTTGGTAGTCGAGCCGCATTCGAGGTCAACGGTGCCGTTGGCAATCAGCGGAATACGTGTCGCCGAGGTGACCGGATTGAGCTTCACCTCGATCTTGTCGTTCTTCAGCTCTTTCTTCACCGCATCGACGATCTTGTAGCAGATGTCCATGGCGAAACCGACAGGCTTCTGATTGTCATCCAGATAAGAGAACGGCACCGAGGAATCGCGGAAGCCGATGGTGATGGCGCCGGTGTCCTTGATCTTCTTGAGCGTGCCGGTGAGCTCCTGAGCGCCCGCCTGCGTCGTGCAGACCGCCGCGGCGATCATGGTCCCCAACAGAAAAAATCGTTTCATAGTCCCTCTCCTCAACACAGTCCGATCTCACGCCGACGACTCTCTTACCGAGCGCCCCGGCACGACCGCCCGGGATGCTTGCACAATCGGGGCCAAAACGGAATTGCCCGATCGGAGGACAATGGTTTGTTCTGAGCTCCCGTTCCCCCTACAACCCGGTCATGAGTAATGCCTTGCATGCGCTTTGTGACGCAGGCGCCGCCGGCGCCACGGAAAAGATCGATGATATCAGCCATCCCGGCCTGGTGATCACCACCACGATTCTGGCCTCCAGCCTGGCCTTCATCGACGGATCGGTGGTGAATGTCGGACTTCCGGCCATTGCTGCGAGTTTTCAGGCCGATGCCGTCGACCTGCAATGGGTGATCAATGCCTATCTGCTGCCGCTCAGTGCACTTCTTTTGCTCGGCGGTGCAGCAGGCGACCGCTTCGGCCGCCGCAGGCTTCTGATCTGCGGAGTCGGCCTGTTCGCGCTGGCCTCGCTGGCCTGCGCTGTGGCGCCAAGCCTGCCTCTGCTGCTGGCCGCGCGTTTCCTTCAGGGCGTCAGCGCGGCGATGCTGATGCCGAACAGCCTGGCGATCCTCGGCCAGACGTTTTCCGGCGAAGCCAAGGGCCGCGCTATCGGCATCTGGGCTGCCAGCGGCGCTGCCGCCGGCGCGCTCGGCCCGGTGCTGGGCGGATGGCTGATCGACATCGGCAGCTGGCATCTCATCTTTCTCATCAATGTGCCGATCGCATTGGCGGCAATGGCGCTTGCCTGGCTAGGCATCCCCCGCGATCGACACGACAGCGACGAGCCGCTCGATAGTCTCGGCGCCATCCTCGCGACTGCGGGACTTGGCCTGACGACCTGGAGTCTGACCGAAGCTACGTCACATGATTGGACGGGTTTCACGCTTGGCGCGCTCGTCGCAGGACTCCTGCTCTTGCTTGTGTTCGTGTGGATCGAAGGCCGTAAGGGCGAACGCGCGATGATGCCGCTCGCACTGTTCGGGTCGGCGAGCTTCGTCGGCCTGACGCTGCTGACATTCTTGTTGTACGGCGCACTCGGTGGGCTGTTCGTCCTGATGCCTTTTCTCCTGATCGAAGCCGCCGGCTACACGGCGACACAGGCCGGTGCCGCGCTGCTGCCCTTGCCGCTTGTCATCTCTTTGACATCACCGCTCGCTGGCTCACTCGCAGCCAGAACCGGCCCGAGGATCATGCTGACGCTGGGACCGGTGATTGTGGCGATGGGTTTTCTGCTGGCGCTCCGAATCGGTCCCGACACCAGCTACTGGACCAGCGTCTTCCCCGCCATGGTCGTCATCGCCATCGGCATGGCCGGCGCTGTCGCACCTCTGACGACGGCCGTGCTGATGTCCGTCGATGCGCGTCACACCGGGTCAGCATCGGGCTTCAACAGCGCGGTCGCACGCACAGGCGGCCTTGTGGTCACGGCGCTGATCGGATCGGTCATGGCGGCAAAGGGGCCGGCGCTGATCACCGCATTTGCCGCAGCGACGGTCGCGGGTGCTGTGCTTTGTGTCGCAGCCGCGCTCAGCGCATTCCTGCTGATAGCGGCGCGGCCGCAGCCGTGAAGGCCCCACGCTGCCTGCGAGCGGCCACCGCCTCGCCGAACGCCTGAAACAGCGTGCGGTTGATCGGATTGATCTGCGGATCATATTCGGCGTGCCATTGCACACCGAGCGCGAAGCTCGGCGCATCGGCAATGCGGATAGCCTCGATGGTGCCGTCCTCGGCAATACCCTCGATCACCACTCGCTCGCCAGGGATATCGATGCCCTGACCATGCAGGGAATTGACCGTGATGGTCTCGCGCCCCAGCAGGCTGGCGAAGGTGCCGTTGCTGGTCAGATGCACGTCGTGGCGATCGGCAAATACGACCGCCGGATCGGGATGGATCTCGCCGCTCTCGAGCCGCGGCATGCGATGATTGATGCGGCCAGGAATCTCGCGGATCTCGGGATGCAGCGAACCGCCGAACGCAACGTTCATCTCTTGCAATCCGCGACAGATGCCGAAGATCGGGACCCCGCGCGCGACACAAGCTTCGATCATGGCCAGAGCCACCGCATCGCGGCCATTGTCATAGGGCTCGTGACGGGCATGGGCTTCCATGCCGAACCGGGTCGGGTGGACATTGGCCCGAGCGCCGGTGAGCAGGATGCCATCGACCAGATCGAGCACCTGGCCGATATCGGTGATGTCGGGGGTGCCGGCAAACATCATCGGCAGGGCATTGGCCACTTCAGCAACCGCACGAAGGTTGTTTTCTCCGACCGCCTGGACGGAGAACCTGTTCTCAATGCGATACGCGTTGCCGATCACGCCGATTACCGGCCGGGTCTTCGTTGGCATCAGCTTCCGGTCGAAAAGTGCTGGACCATTGAGCTATAGCCGAGTCACGGCATGAACACGACTGGTTCCGAAATAAAACTGTCACTAATCGGAGCATTAGGGAAAGAAACGTCTCCCGACGCCTGAAAAGGCGCCAATCCGGCAGTCTTCGAAAGTGTGAGGTGCGTGGTGGGCGCGACAGGGATCGAAGCGTTTTCTGAGGTGAATACCGATTCAGAGCCACGCGCTCGAACAGCTTGGAATCGTTTAGAGATTTTCGATCATCCGTCTGATTTGCCACGACTTTCTGTCGTACGACATACCGTTAACCCCTTTGCTGAACTCCGTCGCACTCCGCCTTGCTCCGCCCCGATCCAGCGCGCAAGTATGGGTAAAAGTGTGGGCGCGACAGGAGATCAGGACTATGGCCTTAATTGACGAGGGTGAGAGGACCGCCAAGCCCCGGAAGGCGGCGAGTCGCCTTACTGTTCTGTTCGTCAACTCCGCCAAGACCCCGCCCGGCATGCACAGCGACGGCGGTAACGGCCTCTATTTGGCCGTCCGTGCGTCGGGCTCGCGGTCGTGGATTTTCCGATATCGCCAGCGCGGAACCGGCAAGCTACGGGAGATGGGCTTGGGCAGCGCCGGGCCGCATGGGGTGCCCCTACAGGACGCCCGCGACCGCGCAGCGGCGTTGAAAGCGGACCTCCGGGCCGACGTCGATCCCCTTGAAGCAAAGCGCGCTCTGCCCATTTTGGAGGCAGAGGCCCCAAAAAAGACGTTCGGCGTGTTCGCCCTCACGGACTGGCTTCCCGCATATGCGAAAGGATTCAAAAATCCGCGCAGCGAGAAGGAATTGCGGCGGCTCTTAGAACTGCATGCCACCACTCTGTTTCCTATGGCTCTGGACGCAATCACCAAAACTGAGGTGCTGGCGGTGCTGGCGCCTATTTGGGCCACCAAACCAAAATCGGCGCGGGAGCTTCGAGCCAAGATCGAAACCATTTTGCAGGCCGCGACGCCCGACCATCGGCAGGGGGAAAATCCCGCCCGCTGGCGAGGCAATCTTGAAGCCAACTTCGGCCGCGACACCAAGGCCAAGCGGAAGCTCCGGATCAGGAAGCATCCGGCCGTGCCCTATGCGGAGCTTCCGACCGTGGTGCAGGCCTTGCGGGCTCGCCACATCGACGCCGATACCAGCGTCAACCTAGCGTTGGAATTCTTGATTCTCACGGCCGGGCGAACCAATGAGATTCGTTCGATGGTCCCAACAGAAGTGAATCTTGATGCGAAAATCTGGGTTGTCCCGGCGGCTAGAATGAAATCGAGCGAGCCGCACACGGTCCCGCTCTCGCCACGGGCAATCGAGATATTAAAAGCAGTGCTGAAGCCTAACCGCCCGTTCGTCTTCGAGGGCTTACAGAAAGAAGGCGATGAGGAAATCAAGCCGCTTGGGCACAATGCCATGGCCCACGCGCTGAAGGCCGTTGCACCGGGCTACACCCCGCACGGCCTGCGGTCTTCGTTCCGAGATTGGGCGGGAGACGAAACGGAATTTCCCCGTGAGATCGTCGAGCATGCCTTAGCGCATACGCTTGGTGACGAGAGCGAGAAAGCCTATCGGCGCGGCCGAGCGGTTGAACGTCGTCGACCGCTCATGGAGGCTTGGGCCGACTTCCTTCGGTGAGTGGCTACTATCAAATCTTGTCGTACGACGCATTAAGCATGGCTATTACGCGCACATTGACGAATTCGCTGATCGATGTACAAGTCGCATTTAGCGCCGGTTAGTGCGCAACGGATATGGGCGTTTCGACTGCCAAATACTGTCAGCCCATGGCAGGCGGCTGGGTGCCTCCCACTCGCATTTTCAAACGGCACGCTATCTTGGCGTGGAAGCTACGGGATCATCCCGTAAGGTCCGACCTTCGAGACTGCTAAATCTGGTCTGCCCCCCGGCACGGGTCAACCATTCAGAAATCTAAGCCACGCGCTAAGTCCGTGGCTTGTACTGAATTGGTTACGCCCATGTCGCAGCCCCATGCGGATTCGACCTCCGATTCTCTCTACGCAATCCCATTCGCGAAGCGCTCTTTCTCCGTAGCCCAGACAGCCGCGATCCTCAGTGTCTCTGAGTCGACCGTCTTCGAATTGTTGAAGAATGGGCGGCTCAAGAGCTTCAAGGCAGGCCGTGCGCGGCGGCTTACGGGTGAACAAATCGACTCCTTTCGCGAGGGGTGCTGACGATGGCTTCATTCTCAGACTCACTACAGGCCACCGAGTGCGAAAATCGCGAAGCCGAGCAAGCAGTCCAAAGCCAGACGCGACGCCTGCTTGCTGCCGACGCTGCACCGACCGATTCTGACATTTCCGGCCTAGCTGATCGTCAGGCAGTCGCAGTGGCAACGGCATTGCTGTTGGGCATCATCCAACCATTTGCGCGCGGTGGTGCCCCCGATCTGATTTCGCTTTTTCTGCCGGGACAGAAGCCCGATCTTCTCGCTTATACTTGCGGCGCTTATCTAAAAGTCTTTCCGTATACAGGAAGCTTCGTTTCCGACCCCTTGGAGAAACTCCGAACGCGTTCGGACAGCAAGGCGACACTGGCCCTTTATGCGTGCGGGGGCCTTGTTGACTGGAATCAAGCGAACACCGCAGCTCGCGCGGCAATGGTTCTCCGACGGTTAGTCCCCGCCTCAATCGCAGCGAGGCGACGCCATGGTTAGGCCGCACCTCGTCGCTGAATTGATCGCACTTCCGGCTGACAAGCTGGCGGCGTTACTACAATCCGTACTGGTCGCAATGCCCGCTGATGAACGAGTGGCGCTACTGCAATCCGTGAAAGAGAAAACTCGCAAACCTCCGGGACGGCCAGTAGGTTTTGTGCCATTGCAAAAGGCTATCAATTTCGCCCACCACCTCTTTTTTCGACGAATGATCAGCAACGAGAGTAAAGACGTTTCAGTCAAAATAATTGCAAGGTATCTGGGCTTCGATACCTCGGACGTCGGCGTGATGGGGCGCTTGAATAGTATAGCAGCGTTCCAAGACAAGCGGGTGAGTGAACACGCGCGGGCAATTCGGGACAATATGACGGAGATCGAAAAGGCCGAAATCGTGAGCGCGGTATCTGCGCTCCGAGAATAGAACAGCCTAATAATCTCTCACCTATTATTAGGCTCAAAAATAATAACTCAGACCAATTCTTCTGGACTTTCACTTTCAGCGCACCGGCGTAATTAACAGCCAACCCACTGAGTGATGAAAGGCAACACTATGCGAAGTATCAAACAGTCCGCACGCGGCAAAGTCCTTCGCGACCTGCCCATCGCCGTCAGGCAGTCGTACGACAAACTGCCCGAACAGGTGCAGGCGAAAGTTTGCATGCTCCATGCTGATGGCGAGAGGTTCAGAAGCGAGCAGCTTTCCCGTTCTGACCAACGCATGGCAACCATTGAAGCTCGCCGCGAGATTCAAACGTCCATCGCTCGTTTCAACCTTGACCGGGAGCGTGGTTGGGCGCCGACGCGCGCCGACCTTGAAGAGCATCAGAAGGACGTCGCTGATCAGAACGAACTGCTTGAAGAGATCAAGAAGCTCAACGAGCAACCGGAGCCGGTACTATCGGCCGAACCCGTATGGGAGCTGCTACAAGGCCATGCAACTACAATCTGGAAGCACAAGGCCGCGAAATACGACGGCCCTGCCACCATCGAAGCGCTGACCGAACAGCGCGAGGCAATCGACAGGAAGAAAGCAGAGAGACGCGCGGTGCTCGGCAAACCCCTCACAGATGAGGAAGGTGTGGCCAAACTATCCGCGAGCGTAAAGCGTATCGCTGCGCGACATTCACCTCAGATAGAACGCGTGCTGCAATATCGGCGGGGGGCTCGCGGCTATGAGCAGCAGTCGCCAATCTGGACACGTAGCAGAGACGGCCAGGTTACGGCTTCCGAAGTCCTGTCCATAATGTTCGAGCTATTCGGCGATGCCATCGTCACCAAGTATCAATCTCGCCTAAGGCATCAGACACGCGGCGGAAAGGCTCTGTCGATCCCAGCGCGAGAGAAGCGGCTCGCGGTGATTGATGCCCAGCTACTCGAACTCCATCGAGTTGAGGAAGCAATCTATCTCACGTGCCTTCGCGCTGGCCTGCCTGTCACTCGGCGGTTGAATGCCAAGCTCTTAGCTGTGCTTGAAATCGAGGAAGACACAGAGGCGAAAAAGCGCACGGTACCGAGCGCTGGCGAATCCCGTGGCTCTTTGGTGGTCCTCACAGCAGATGACGCAGAACCTGAAGCCAACGACGACTTCGGTTGATTTCCGATTGGCGCACAGCACGCGGTCCCCTGTCCCGTGCGGTGTCGCCGATGCTCCGACCGTTTCCTTTGTTGGTGGTCGGAGTCGAGCCCCAAGGTGTTGTCCTGCGCCTTGGGGCTCATTCTCTCAACTGGTCCAGATCGCTTGCCACGCTTTGGATCGTTTTATCAAACGGCAGATATCGGAGGGGTTAGATATGACAGACGCGACAATGACGACGGCGTTGGTGCGATTCAAAGCCGAGCACGGCCATATTTCCATGCGTGAGTTGCTTGAACGGGTATCGGGCGCGCGCACGGCTTCCGACGTCCCGGCCGACCGGGTAATGGCCGTTATCAAAGCATGCAACGAAGGCTGCAGCGGTGGCGACAACCGCCGCAAGGCCAAAGCGCCTCTCGATTTTCGGGATGAAAGTTTTGTCGCGGGAATCTATTCCCGATGGAATGGAGTCTAGCCAATAGATGCGAAATGAATCACGCCCGACGTTGGAGCGCCGGGCGTGAGCAGATACTTACGTTAGTGGAGCATGGATTATGTCTACATCAAACTGTGCTCCGGCACAACGAACACTTATGAGCCCGTTCGAGGCCGCGCTGCGAAAGCTCCCGCTCGACCAGTACACCTTAATCCCCCTTCACAGGCCCTTCGATACCAAGACCAAGAACGGAGTCACACGCTCCATAGGCAAAGCCCCCATTGATAAAAACTGGACTAAGGCGACCTATGACAATGAGAAAGTCATAGAGCGATGCGTCCGCGAAAAGCGCAATATCGGAGTCCGTCTGCGCAAGACTCAGATCGTAATAGACATAGACCCAAGGAACGGGGGCGACGTCGCCTATGCAACGCTGTTCGCAGAGTATGGGATTGACGAGTCGATATTCCCTCGCGTCGTCACGGGTAGCGGCGGCCTGCATCTGTACTGCCTCAACTCAACCGGCGCCGCAGTGCTCGACTCCCTTGGCGAAGAATATCAAGGCGTTGAATTCAAGAGCAAAGGGCGACAGGTCGTTGCGCCCGGCTCGATACACCCAGACACGATGAAACCCTACGTCTGGGACAGGAACTATCCACCTATCGAGGACGCGCCCGAAATCCCAACGCGCCTGCTCAAGCTCATCCGCAAGCCGAAGGTCACCAGCCAGACGCGAGGCGGCGGGGAATACGATCAACAGCAAATCGCCGCTATGCTTGACCATCTCGACGCGCGCCAATTTTCTGAACAGAAGCGCTGGCTTAATATAATGATGGCGAGTCATCATGCCTCTAAGGGCGACGCGCGCTCTGAATTCATTGAGTGGTCGATTACAGACCCTCAGTACAAGAACGACGCTGCTATCATCGGCCGCCGCTGGGACTCGCTACACCGCTCCAAGTTGAACGGCATCAAGGCCGGTACGCTTGAGATGTACATGCGCGAAGCGGGCGCAACCAACGCCATCCCATACAAGGGCGTCAAGGCCATCCCCAACGATGAATGGGCAGATGGTGACGCATCGCTTGCCGAACATATCGAGAGCGGCGACGAGTTCGAGGTCGATGCCGCGATAGAAGGCGACTTCGAAGATGACGGCGAGTTCGATGCGGCGAAGCCGATGAAGTATGACATGGTCGAACTTGAGGCGATGCTCGACTACGCCGAAGAGGCGATGCTGTGCGGAGGCGCGCCGCTTTATCAAACCGCCAAGCGCCTTGTGCATCCCGTTCGCATGGAGCGAGCATCGGGCGATGATGACTCTATTCGCCGGGCCGCTGGCGCGTTGACGATTCAGGATGTGACGGCGTTGCGCCTCAACCAATACATGATCGAACACGCGAAGTTCTTCTTGGTCAAGAAAGCTCCCAACGGCGCGGCGGCCGTCAAGAAAAAACACGCCGCTCCATTGCGCCTTGCCGAGCATATGATTGCCCGGCCGGACAAATGGAAGATTCCGGCACTGACTGGAATCATCGAAACGCCCACGTTGCGCCGCGAGGGTTCTTTGCTTGCCGACGAGGGATATGACGACGCGTCCGGCCTTTTGCTGGATATGGGCGGAGTGACGTTCCCGGCCATCCCTGACAAGCCCTCACGCGACGAGGCGCTATCGGCGCTGAAACTGCTCAAGCGCCCCTTGGCGGGCTTCCCGTTCGTTGCAGACGGCCCCAAGGGCAAGAGCGCGTCGCGGTCCGTGATGCTGTCCGCAATGTTGACTGCCCTTGTCCGCCGCTCGCTGCCTTCGGCGCCCATGCACGGGTTTAGTGCCCCGACCCCCGGCACAGGCAAAACCTTGGCCGTGCAGGTTGCTGCCGTTATCGCAACGGGCCATGAGGTCACGGCCATGAGCCAAGGCGCAAACTCCGAGGAGGACGAAAAACGAATTTTCAGTGTGCTGATGCAGGGCGACCAAGTTGTCTTGATTGATAACGTCACGCGCCCCATCGGCGGCAACGCCTTATGCACCATCCTTACCGAACAGTTTTGGCAATCGCGGATGCTTGGGTTTTCCCGCAATGCGACCGTTGCCACGAATGTCTTGATGACCGCGAGCGGCAACAATCTGGTGTTTGAAGGCGACATGACGCGCCGCGCGCTCTTGTGTCGGATGGACGCCGGAATCGAGAACCCGGAGGGTCGCTCCTTCGATATGGACTTGAAACAATGGGTTCCGGCAAACCGCGTCAAGTTAGTGGCGGCGGGACTCACTGTACTGCGTGCGTTCGTCGCAGCCGGAAGGCCAGGACTCGACAAGCTATCCCCCTTCGGCAGTTTCGAAGATTGGTCGCGGCTAGTTCGCGGCGCGATCTGTTGGCTCAATGAGCCGGACCCGTGTTTGACGCGGTCGCATATCGCCGCCGAAGACCCGGTCAAGGCGGAGCTGACCGAACTTCTAGCCGCCATTCAGGCCGTGAAGGGCAGCGAGTGGTTTAGCGCTGGTGAGCTTCTAGCGATCACCGAAACGGACGATGCGCCGGGCGCCTCGATTATGGAAGTCATCGACTCCGCTATTCCGCGCGTCAACAAAAAGAGCCTTGGTCTGTATCTAAAGAACCATGAGAGACAGATTGTCGGCGGACTCCGTCTTGAAACCTCAAAGGATACGACCCGTAAAATCAATCTGTATCGCGTGGCCGCGCCTTAGTGTTTACGGGTGATAACGGGTAGTACGGGGTAGGTTTGCCCTACACACTGCGGTCTCGTTCAAAACCATTATTCTTTACCTCGTTCTCGTTAGATAAGTATGGAATCGAGAAGGGGGAACGAGACGAGAGTCTATAGGGCAAACCTACCCCGTACTACCCGTTATCACCCGTAGAGGGATTTCGCGGCCTGCTTTTGCAACTGCGAATCGGGACCGGTCTCTAATAAAAGATAATGCGAAGTATGCTGCACATTCAACATGCTTACGCGATTTCAATTGGACTCCGAAAGAGAAGATTTTTCTTTCGAGGACCATACCCCTCAGATCGCGGGTCCCTCTGGCCGTTGAAGAGCTACACGGGCAAGTTCAGGGGCCAATGTGATTCTATGAATCTTGATTAGAAAATCGCCGCACCTGTCACCAAAGGGGCCGGGCGCTGTAGCGGCAAAAGGAAAATTCTTCTCTCAACTTTTGCGGCTAGTCGGGCCGTCACCTTGGATTATCGGACTCCATTCGCCGCCGTTGAATGCCGACCTAAACCCCAAGCCTCATTCAGCGATGGGAGCTTGTGTAGCTCGCTGCTGCTTCGTGAGCCCCGGCTGCGTCATCTCCCTCTCTCGTTTCTCGGCGGGCATTCCCAAATCCAGATGGGCAAACGCATCGTCTGCTTTACGTCGTACGACGTTGCTCTTGGCTGCAATGGCGAAAGCGAGATGTAGTTTGTTGGTTGACCGAATTTTGAATCCCGACTTTCTGGTGGCTCACGACTAGTGCTGTAAATCTGGAGATCTTCACATGCGGTCCACAAATCAGATAATGCCCGGAACTGGTATAGCGGGAATGACATTCGCCCGCCCCATGACGAAGGCAGAGGCGCGCGCGGAAGGTGTGCGTTTCCCTGTGAAGAAAAAGGCCGCCCCTGCCTCCCTTGTTCCCGGTCCGGCCGGACGCATGGGTGTCGACGGGCCGCGCGGCCCCCGTGGAAAGGCTGGCGCTGACGGCGAGAAAGGTCCGAAGGGTGACCCCGGCAAGCAGGGTGAGCGCGGGCCTAGGGGCGTCGATGGCAAAGACGGCAAGAATGGATCAACGTGGCTTCAAGGCGACCGGGCGCCGACGAGCAAAGATGGCAGCGACGGCGACCAATGGTTCAACACCTCGACTAGGGACGTCTCGATCAAGACCAAGGGTAAGTGGAAGGTTACAACAACCCTGCGCGGCCCGCGCGGTCCGAGTGGCCCGACCGGCCCGCGCGGCTCGTCGGGGCGTGACGGCAACCGATTCGACTTCGGCTTCGGCGCGCCGCCAGCCGCGAAAGGCCAAGGCGGCGACGTCTGGTTTGATCTCGAAATCGGCGACTTATACAAGAAGCAGCGCGGCGGCTGGGTTCTGTTCCACAACCTCGGCGCTCGCGCGTACGCGGGCAACGGCGCGCCGACAGAGAGTCCACACGACGCGGACGATATCCTAGAAGGTGACGAGCCGTCGAGCGAATCGGAGAGCGAGAGCGAACCGTCGTCGAGCGATTTCGATTCAGAGAGCGAATCGGAGTCCGAATTTGTTTCTGAATTCGGCTAGGGGCTTTCTTATGGGGCGTCGTCGTCGTCGATCGACCGAATTAATTTTCCGATTCGTTCATGCAACACTTCGCCGACGTCCATCAGCTGAACAATATGTTGATGGGCGACGGCACTACTCGACGAGTGAACCACGGAAACCGATTCAGTCTTATAGTCTGCAATGAGCTTTCGTACTTGCTCGTCACTCACGCGCGCAGACAGCAATGCGACCTGCGTTTGCGCTTCGAAATATTGAGTATCTAGCTCGTCAGGCAACCTATTCTTTCGCCATGGCGTCCCTTCGCTGGCAGCCACCTCGTCATGGTAGTTCGTCTGACCAGTCGCCCTCCCTAGTTTTTGTGCCGCCTCTTGCAGCGCGAGCAACGTCTCACGCTGGAACGCGCTTCGCCGCTCATAGCGCTTTTCAGCGCGGGCCGCTTCGCGAGACTCACGCTCTTTAGCTAAGCTCCACCGATTTTGAACAAGATCGGAGACAAACTTCAGTGCGTATCCAGCGACGAGAGTCGCAACTGGAAACCAACCCGAGATCAATGACGTGTCGGCCATAGCCCCTCAATGTCCAACGCGAAAGAAAAACACTCACTCTAAGATGTGCCGTCGTTACTCGTATCAATGTCGTCTGACTTCGGCCAAAGGTATTCGACCATCTGCCAACTCGTCATGAGAGACTCCCATTCGTCGTTCCGTTTATGATCTGCGGCCCGTTGCACTCTAATCTTAGCGGGGTGGTCTTCTATGATCGACATGTAGTTGACTTGGTTGTCTTTCCAAAACTCGCGGTCAATTGGCTCCCAAAGGTCGGAGTTGTGACGCTTGCCCCAGACCGGCAACTTTCCATCGTATGCTAGTTGCCTGATATCGTTCGTAACAAGATCATAGAGACGCTGCGATTCACCGACCCCGATTCCCGGCCCGGTCAAGTCGACATTGACCCGCTTCCACTCCCCACGAAACGCTCTGGCAATCGCGTCTGCTAGCCAAACGTCACGCTCGACGAGGCGGCCAACCGATTCTTTTGGAGGGGCGCTTTCTGCAATACGCAAGTGCCCTCGCTGGTCTACCCATACATAAACATCTAAATCAACATAGGCGGCATCAAGCGCAGTAGCGCGGATCGAAATTCGGGTTGCTTGATCGATTTGTAGCGCCGCTTGCCGATCCGCGCCTTCAAGTGCGATCACCGAGTCTGCACAATTGAATTTTGCGGGCTCTCGCGCTTCCCCGTAGCTCACTATCGGGATGCTGACGTGATCTCCCGCAGCTAAGGTGAAGTCCGTTTTGAGTATACGTGGGTATTGATGTCCGCTATCGGGCGTCACCGCTAAGATTTGCACTCGGCATTGAGAAAGTGACTTCGACGGGTTTGTGTTCTCGACGCGCAGGCTAAAGCGTCGAGTCATGGCGTACAGACTATGTTTCGGCACATCGAAGAATGAGCGGCCTTCGCCGACAATCAAGCGAATGTCTGACTTCGAAACAATGTTTGGAGCTTCCGAGCGGAGCGGCTTTTGCAATTGCATCTGCCGAACATGTGTCAATAAATCCCGAGAGGCCTTAGTCTTAAGTTCGTCCGGTGAAACAAACGAACCGACCAACGCGGTTGTGTAGGTCGCGGCCTGAAATGCTTTCAATCGCCTGTGTTGCTTCAGATCGATTTTATTTGGATCGATTGGTCTATTCGAAAAATACAAAAGAGCGGGCTTCCCGTCGGCAACGAATTTGCCAATCTCTTCGACGGTACCTGACTCGGCAGCGCCCGTGGTTGTTCCGAGCTTTGTCCAAAACATTCCGAGCAGAATATCTGACGAGTGAACGAGCTGTTCATTGATTGCCTGCTGCGGACGAACGCCCGTCGCTGGCATCGCATGAGTCTCCCAAGCAACAGGCAGCAATACGGTCGACTCGGCGAAAGCGTGTTGAGCGTTCCACTCATAGACAGCTTCAATCGCTGCCTTCCGTTCTTCTGCTAAATCGGATGGTGATGCGATTAAAACGCGAAGAACGTTCGCCGTAAAAGACATATGCTCGTTTCCTGCCCTTCTAGAGTGTAGAATACAGGATGCGTCATTAATAGAGAAATGCCGATGGAGAACACGTACTGTCCACTACAGCGCGCCTTTGCGGTTGACCGACTTCATGGCTGGAAAGTTTTCGGGTCGCGCTGGATATACAAATTGCATTCCCAGCATCCAGCTGCCGTTGAATTTATCCCAGAAGCGAATGGCGTCGAACTGTCTCGCAAAGCAATAGGTCCGCCACCTGACGCCGCCGCGATCTAGGATTTCACCTGTAGCGTCAAGGGGCACGCGATTGAACTGGCAACACTCGACAATGTCGTCATAGTTCTCTTGGACATAAGCGTCCTGTAAGGCGACGTGATACGGATGTGAGCGCCGCCAATGGGTCGACGGCCCTTCTGCATTGCGCCGCTCGGGGAATCGAGGCTCATGATTCATAAACGTCGGAATGCGCGAGATTGCCAACGCTATGCGGCGCGCTTCGTCGGAAGACAGATTCGAAGTGTAGTTATCCCATTTCATCTTTATCAGGTCGTCGCGGCTATAGACGTTGGCGAGCACGACGCCATTTGCGTCTTTCACGCGGAACGTGTCACCGGTGCACTCGACGGTCCACGGCGGCGGAAAGCGCCTCTTTTCTCCGGTTGACTCCATGAGAACAAAATAAGAACATGCCCGGCATAGAGTCAACACGGAACAGCGGTCATGGCGGAAGCGGCGCCCATCGATTCCCTTTCGGAATCCGAACGTCTCGACATGGCGACAGATGAAGCTATCGCCGCGTGCGGCGGTGACATGCGCAGCACCATCCGCATTTTGATACTTGCCAATGAGTTTCTGGAATTCGAGTTACAGACGCAGGTTTCTCGCGGCTTTACGCGTGGCGTGAGACAAGGTCGAACTAAAGCTTACTCTGGATAAATCGCGACGGGCGCTTATAGCTTTCACATTAGCTGAAATAAGTGGGCTCATCAGACGGGCAATCAAATGCAGATGGTTCTTCCCGACTACGCGACACGTTTCGATTCACTGTCTCTGTCGACTTGTTTCTTAGATTTGAAAGGCGTTGGCGACGTGCCTCGCCAAGCTACCGGATTTTTCTGGCGCCACGCAGGAAAAGTTTTTCTGATTACTAACTGGCACGTAGTAACGGGCCGCAATATGATGGACGGGAGCGCCATCGGCGGAGGGTGGGCGCCCGAACGTTTCGAGGTGCAATATTTTACGAAAGCGATTGTAGCCGACGGCGCTGCTATGGGCCTTGGCGCCGATGCGCGGGTGATGGACGCGCCAAAATTCGAAATCTCATTGTATCAGGATTTTCACGTCCCGTTTTGGATACAACATCCGACGGCGTTCGAGTGGAATGTCGATATCGTCGCTCTCGAATTGAGCGAGACGTTATTGCCGGACAAATCTCGTGTGATGTGCGTCAACGATCGCGCATACCCGAGGCTATACCATTTCTCAGGAAGTGAAATTTTTGTTCTGGGATATCCGCTACCACAAAAGGAAAATAGGTATCCTGCGCACTTTCCCGTTTGGAAAAGAGGAAGCATCGCAAGCGAGATCATTGTCCCTTGGAATATGCGACCGGCCTTCCTAATCGATAGCAGAACGTCCAAAGGAATGTCGGGCTCCCCTGTCTTCGCAAAAGTATTTGGCCCCGCAGCTCACGGGGACGGGACGATGCACGTTGATTCCATTATGACGTCGGAGTTTATGGGTGTTTATTCTGGACGGCTGTTTGACGATGAAAACAACGCCAGCATCGGATTAGTCTGGCATCGGAATCTGATTGACCAAATGCTTGCCGCGCCTACCGCAGGATCGCGGGATTGGGTCGCTAGCAAGTCAATTGAACTGTTCTCGACTGCCGCGAGCTAATGACTCAAGCCGCACTTTGTTGGCTATGTTAAATACTTAGGCTTTGAACAAGGTAATCTTTGACTTGGAAAAGGTTCAAAGAGAACTTAGCCGCATCTTCAGGCCGCACCATAATCGTGAGTTTGTTCGAGAATACCCGCTCCCCCGATGCATCCGCAAATGATTGAGCGATCCGCTCGATTACCTTCTTCCGAGGCATAGGAACGCGCCCGCGTCCGGTGCCCATCAACGGAATCACGATGTCGGCCATCTCTGCCTTGTCCGCCATATTCTGCCAAAGCCTCTCAAGAGCCTCATCGAGGATACGCGGACTGGAATAGGCCGTGCCGTTTTCATTCATATGGGACATGGCAACTAAGTAGAAATTCTTCCCATGGGCATTCACACGAGCTACCGTGCCGATGGGATACTCGTTTTTCTTTCCCGGCCTTGTGTCGTTGACAGTGAACTTCTCGTTTCGCAGTGACTGCTCAATTTGACGATCAATTTCGGTTGTCTGACCATCAAAACACTGGATCGCAAGCTGACCCTGCAAACTATTTCTCGCAATAAGGCCGTTGCTCATATCGGTGTCGAATGTTGAATTTGAGCTAATGATCGTTTCGCCCGTCGCTTTGAAGATATCGCCAATCTTGACCTCAACCGTTAGGTCCTTCTTTGGCACCTTGTATGCGACCCGCGAGACAGGTCTTCTGGTTGCAAGAACAAATGCGAGACCCAGAAAAATAAAAATGATGAAACCGTACTGGCTATACTGATCTTTCTTATAGATGTTGAAAAGGTCCGCAATGTTCACGCAAAGGTACAGCAGACCTATTACGCTAAAGAACTTTGCGACAGCTTCTCCAGAGAAAAGCGCGTACTTCCAGTATGAAAACGTTCGAACGGATTCAAAGAAGTACTTCATAGGCCGAGGTTCTTATAAACTGCGTCAGTGTAGTGGAATGCCCCGGTCTTTCCCGCTCCTTTGTGCAGCTTATGTTCGTTTGGCCAATGGTCCATCGCATATTCGATTATGTCGTGCTTGAAGGGCACAAATATAACTAGCTCGTCGCGGATTGTCGGCGGGCAGAGGTTATCTTTCGACCGGCTTCCGTTTAAATTGACGGCGATGATTGGCAAGCCGAGACTCAATGCAACTTCCATTTCCCACTGGACGAATTTAGTGAGGAATCTGGTTTTCTCGCCGATCAAGACGATGAGAAGCTTAGAATTGGCGAAACGCACGCGGAGCTGTCGCTTAATGCTTTCAGCCTGACTTGAGTCCCGTGCGGTGTTCAGATCATGCGCGTTGTTGAACTCTAGCGAAAAACCGTCATGCGCCTTCCAAGCGGTCATGAGCCGATAGTAGTCCATGTCTTCATCGCCATCGAAGGCAATGTAGGTCTTATTTCTGTAGGCCATGATTCCCCCTCCCGCTTGGAATCAGCCTTACTATCTTTCGTTGATCGAATCTAACAGTTGCAGCCTCTCCGCGAAATTATCACCTGATATGCGTTGGTGTCCCGGAGCGGCGCCCGCGACAGCAGTTCGCGCCTCGTTCTCTAAAGCTGGTTGATAGAGGCCCAGCCGCCTAGGGCGCTTCATTTCGCCTTGCCCTTGCCGATGGACCGCAGAGAACAAAGGCGCCCGTAGAGCTTCCTACGGCTTGGGCTCAGAGGTCAGTCAGGAAGCGCCGCGCAAGTATGGGTAAATGTGTGGGTAGACTTCGACCGGATTTGAAAACTTCAATCAAATCAAGGGCTTGATGGTGGGCGCGACAGGGATCGAACCTGTGACCCCTTCCATGTCAAGGAAGTGCTCTCCCGCTGAGCTACGCGCCCTAAGAACCGGTCGTTACGGGTGTGGGGTCTATAACGGGTCAAACCCGGACAAGCAAGGACGGCGGAGTACCAATCCTTGCCTCATTTGCAGGAAATCCAAGAAAGAAATCCAGGAAAGCGGGCTGCCCTCAGGCCGCCAGCATCTTGTTCACTTCGCTGACCAATTCGCGCAGGTGGACCGGCTTGGACAGCACCTTGGCGTTTTTCGGCGCTTCCGAGTCGGAATTCAGCGCCACGGCGGCGAAACCGGTGATGAACATGATCTTGATGTCGGGGTCGAGTTCGCTGGCGCGGCGCGCCAGTTCGATCCCGTCCATCTCC
The DNA here is from genome assembly GCF_900188215.1 of Tardiphaga sp. OK246. Classification (NCBI taxonomy): domain Bacteria; kingdom Pseudomonadati; phylum Pseudomonadota; class Alphaproteobacteria; order Hyphomicrobiales; family Nitrobacteraceae; genus Tardiphaga; species Tardiphaga sp. OK246. The sequence goes on along the minus strand of NZ_FZOX01000004.1, from coordinate 101,131 downwards.
GGCATCACGATGTCCGTTAGAAGCATTTCAAAGGGTTCCTCGCGGAGTCTCTGATAGGCTGACATCCCGTTATCGTGGTGCGACACCTGAAAACCGGCGTTTTCCAACGCCTTCACCAGGAAGCGGCGCATGTCGTTGTCGTCTTCTGCGAGAAGGATTTTGTGCATGGCGGTTGGACGTCGAACCCGAATGAGAGGACCTGTTCGCCCACTAAGCCCGAGGTCTGGTAAATTTCGGGTGAAGGTGATCAGCGCAGACTGTGCATAAGCGTCTCAAGATGGTGCGCCAGAACGTCGTGAAACACAACAAATGAGCGCGTTTCTCGTGATCGCCGCGCCTGCGGAAGGTTTTTAACTTGGCAGACTTGTTTCGGTTATCGACAATGCAGCCTCACAAAGCGCCGGTTTTCTGCCAGACTGCGCAAACCGAAGAACGCGGCTGCAGGGACGATGCGCGACGATGACCCAGTTTGACGGTGAGCTGTCGCCTCCCTTCGAGATCGTCGAGCCGGCCAACTGGCGCGCCCCGATCATTTTCAATTCCCCGCATTCCGGCTCGGTCTATCCAGCGGAGTTTCTCAGTGCGTCCCGCATCGACGTGACGGCACTGCGCCGCTCGGAAGATTCGTTCATGGACGAATTGATCGCGGGATTGAGCGATCACGGCTTCCCGGTGGTCCGGGTGCACTTCCCGCGCTCCTATGTGGACGTCAACCGCGAGCCTTATGAGCTCGATCCGCGGATGTTCAACGGCCGGCTGCCCAGTTTTGCCAATACCCGCTCGATGCGGGTCGCCGGCGGCCTTGGCACGATTCCCCGGGTGGTCGGCGACGGCCAGGAGATTTACCGCGAGCGGCTCGACGTCGATGACGCCCTCACCCGGATCGAGGCGCTGTACAAGCCGTACCATCGCGCCCTGCGCCGCCTGATCAATAAGGCGCACCAGACATTCGGCACGGTGATCCTGGTGGATTGCCACTCGATGCCCTCGATCGGAATTTCCCGTGAGGAGCCGCGCCGCCCGGACGTGGTCGTCGGTGACCGCTATGGCACTAGCTGCGCCACTATCCTGGCCGAGGTGGTCGAAGGCACATTCGGCGGCCTCGGCTATTCGCTGGGCCGTAACAAGCCCTATGCCGGCGGCTTCATTACCGAGCATTACGGCAACCCGGCCAGCGGGCTGCACGCCATCCAGATCGAGCTGAACCGGGCGATCTATATGGACGAACGCCGCCGTGAGCGAACCGCGCGCTTCGATCAGATTGCTGCCGATTTTACCGTCCTGGCCGATGCGCTGGCGAAGATCCCGCTGGACAGCCTGGGCCCATTCCAGGCCGCCGCCGAATAGGCCGGGGCCGAACGTCTCGCCGGGGTTCGGACCGTCACTCAATCAGGCGGGGTATTTGGAACCGTGACCGCCGGGTCACGGAAGCGCTTATTTCGTGCGACAAATTGTCAATTTTCGCTGGATTTAGAGATGGGGCAGAGTTTTACCACCGGGATTAATGCAACTTTAGGTTATCCCCACCAGCGTGGTTCCGCGGATTGGAACCGCGTAAAATGGCAGGAGAGAACATGAAGAACATGATCAAGAAATTCTGGTCGGACGAATCGGGAGCGACTGCGATCGAATACGGGCTGATCGCCGCCGGCATCTCGCTGGCCATCATCGCCGTCGTCAACGGCCTCGGCACCAACCTCAACGGCAAGTTCACCGAGATCAACGGGTCGCTGAAGTAACCGCCACGACGTGGACACCGGCTTGAGGTTCTCAGCCGAATAAGTCTTGCTTGATGACTGACGTCGCAATGGGCCCGAGGCTGTCGGGGTGCCAGGCGACGAACAGGCCAGGCGACATAAAGACAATCGCCGGCAGCCACGTCGGCACGCCGTGATGCAAAACTCCTCCGACAAGAAAAAAGGACCGCTTGCGATAGCAAGCGGTCCAAGTCTAGGGAGGAAACGCCCAAGGAGGGCAGCGATAGCGCAAGCGCTACCGCACCGCAACAATATGCAGCCGCGACGCACCAAGTGCAAGAGTTTTCGGGCAAATTTCCATGCAAATTTCGCATGGTGATCGCACCATTCAGGCATAGGCGTCATAATTTCTACAAGCGAAATCAACGCGATATAGAAATGACAGTAGCTTTGACCTATTTAAGAAATGATCATATATTCATTTCATTGACCAATTTCTGATGCCGGACATCAGGAATCTTAGGGAAATCGCAATCCGATTCAGTGCTGTGGCTTAGGGGAATCGCAGAGAGATTTCGATCACCGCAGATGCGAGTCGTTGCCCTGCGCTGTATAGGAAGCGACACGTCCCCATCCAGCAGCCGCAACAAAGGACCTCTCCGTGACGGTCATCGACTTCAACGCCTTCATTGGTCGTCTTGCGACCTCGTCGGGCGAGACCATCCTGCCGTTCTTTCGCACCTCGCTGAGTATCGACAACAAGAACAGCACCGATTTCGACCCGGTCACGGAAGCCGACCGCGCTGCCGAAGCGGTGATGCGCCGGCTGATCAAGGCCAACTTCCCCCAGCACGGCATTGTTGGCGAGGAATTCGGTACCGAACGCGAAGACGCCGAATATGTCTGGGTGCTCGACCCGATCGACGGCACCAAATCCTTCATCTCCGGCTTCCCGATCTGGGGCACGCTGATCGCGCTGCTGCATCGGGGCACACCGGTCTATGGCATGATGCACCAGCCCTATATCGGCGAGCGCTTCAGCGGCGACAGCGGCTCGGCGCGCTACCAGGGTGCCAACAACACCACCCGCAAGCTTGCCGTGCGCCGTTGCGCATCGCTGAAAGACGCGACTTTGTTCACGACCAGCCCGCGGCTGATGAACAACGCCGATCGCGCGAAATTTCAGGACGTCGAAAAAGGTGTGCGGCTGACGCGCTACGGCGGCGATTGCTATTCCTATTGCATGCTCGCCGCTGGCCATCTCGACCTCGTCATCGAGACCGAGCTGAAGCCCTACGATATCGCAGCCCTGATCCCGATCATTACCGGCGCCGGCGGCGTGGTGACAACGTGGGAAGGCAAGCCCGCGCAGAACGGTGGCCGCATCGTCGCCGCCGGCGACCCGCGCGTGCATGAGGCCGCGCTGAAGATCCTCAACGCCTGATTTGGCATTGCTACGCCCGCGCTGCGGCCCGCAAATGCTCGATCATCTGCTGCGCAGGACGGGATAACGTCTTCAGGCTGCGAAAGCAGATCGCCAGCTTTCGATTGGCCCAGGGATCGCGAATCCGGATCAACGCCAACGCCGTCGACCGTGCGCAGCGCCGTGCCGCAACTTCCGGCACAATCGCAATCCCAACCCCCGCCGCAGCCATCTGGCACATCGCATCGAAATCCCGCATCTGCGCCCGGTAGCGCAGTCGCGCACCCAGCTTCGCCGCATATTTGCCGATGTGGTTCTGCAGCGCGGTCGCATTGGTGAGGCCGATAAAGTCGCGGTCGATGATCTCATGGAAATCGATATGTCGGCGGCCAGCGAGATCGCTGCGCGGCGCCGTCACCAGCATCAGCCGGTCTTCGTTGAAGGTGAAACGTTCGAGGCTGTCCGGCAGCGTATGCTCGGCCGCGAAACCGAAATCGGCGATGCCGGCAGCGATTGCCTGGGCGATATCGGCGCTTTCGCGCTCCTCGACCTCGAGGCTGACATTGGGGTGCTCGCGCAGGAAACTCGCTAGCGCCTTCGGCAGATGTTCGGACAGGCCCACCGTATTGGCCAGCATCGATACACTGGCTTTCATTCCATTGGCATAGGCCGCCATGTCGCCGCGCATGGTCTCGACATTCTGCATGACGATGCGGGCATGGCCGAGCAGGCTCTCGCCGGCCGCCGTCAGTGTGACGCCACGCCGCCCGCGTTTGAGCAATGGCACGCCGATCGTCGCCTCCAGCCCCTTGACTCTCGCACTCGCCGAAGCCAGCGCCAGATTGGCAGCGGCAGCACCCGCGGTGATGCTGCGTGCCTCGGCCACCGCGACGAACAGCCTGAGATCGACAAGGTCGGCATGCATGACACTCTCCGTATCTGCCTTCGCTCTAAACGAAGGCAATCTCCGTAACCTCCAGATTGTGCCGGCCGGGCCGATCGGTCAATGTGTCGCACCATGATCGATTCCATGCTCATTCTGATTGCTGCTGTTTTCGCGCTCGCCGGCTTCGTCAAAGGCGTCATCGGCCTCGGCCTGCCCACCGTCTCGATGGGCCTGCTGGCGGTGACCATGACTCCGGTGCAGGCGCTGACCATCGTCATCGTGCCCGCCATCGTCACCAATATCTGGCAGACCTTCGCCGGCCCCTATCTGCGCGACATCATTCGCCGGCTGTGGCCGCTGCTGATCGGCACTGCGGTGGCCATCTGGCTCTGCGGCAGCCTGATGACCGGGCCTTATGCAAAATACGGTTCGATCGTGCTCGGCGTGTTGCTGGTGATCTATGCCATCGTCACGCTGGTGAAATTCCAGTTCAAGACGGCGCCGCAAAACGAGAAATGGGTCGGCGGCATCGCTGGCGTGCTGACCGGTGTGGTCTCCGCCGCCACCGGGGTGCAGGTCATTCCCTCGATGCCGTTCATGCAGTCAATCGGCATGGAGAAAAACGAACTGGTGCAGGCGCTCGGCCTCTATTTCACGGTCGCCACGATGGCACAGGCGTTCAACCTCACCAGCGCCGGTCTGCTCACGGCCGCGACGGCGGTGCCCGGCATCGTGGCAATGATCACCGCCTTTGCCGGCATGTTCATCGGCCAGGCGGTCCGCGACCGCATGGAGCCCGAGCAGTTCCGCCGCTGGTTCCTGATCGCGATGCTGCTGCTCGGGATCTATCTCTCCGTCACCGCCACTTTCGCGGTGCTGAAGTAAACACTAACGTGTTTCGAGCATCGCCACGCGGATGCCGAGATAGATGAACACGCCGCCGAGGGCGCGGTTGATCCAGACCATTGCCTGACCGGATCGCCGGACGCGGCTGGCGGCTTTCGCAGCGACAATAGCCGTGCCGAGTCCCCAGATCGTGCCCGTGCTGATGAAGATCAGCCCAAGCACGATGAAGGCGAGCGCCTTGCTGGGCGCATCCACGTCGACGAATTGCGGCAGGAAGGCGAGAAAGAACAGCGCCACTTTCGGGTTCAGCGCGTTGGTGAAGGCGCCCTGCCAGAACACCTGCCGAAGCGACAGCAGCGGCTTTTCCGCGGCGCCGTTCGTTGCAACTGTCGATGCCCGCGCACGCAGCATCTGCACGCCGGTGTAAAGCAGATAGGCCGCACCGATCCATTTCACTACGGTGAAAGCATAAGATGACGCCGCCAGCAGCGCCGACAATCCGACCGCCGCGGCGAAGACATGGACCAGACATCCTGCACTGATCCCCAGCGCTGCCGCGACGCCGCCGCGCCAACCCATCTGCACGCTGCGCCCGACGATATAGGCCGTGTCCGGCCCCGGCGTGATGTTGAGCAGGATGCCGGAGAGGATGAAGAGCCAGAGGCCGTGAATACCGAGCATGAGTGGCTTTCGTTACTTGAACAGAGGCGTGCCCGGCACGAACGCATCGAACGCCGCCCAGAACTGCTGCCGGTAGCGATCCTGCTCCTGCAGGATCTCGTGACGGGAGCCGGCGATCACCAGATGCGAGCCGGCACGCAGGTGATAGGCAAATTCCTCGATGGCCGGCGTCGACACCACCTGGTCGTTGCTGGCCGCCAGCATCAGGATCGGCTGACGGATCTTCACGGGATAGCTGGCCTCGCGAAAGCCGTGCATCCCACGGATCGCCGTATCGGCCCAGGCCACCGTCGGCGAGCCGATGCCGAGCGTCGGATCCTCTTCGAGGATCGCCGCGTTGCGCGCATAGCGCACCGGATCGCTGGTCAGCTTGTTATTGGGGAATGACGAGGTCCCGACCAGTTCGCCATTGCCGCCGGGAATGTAGTTGCCGCCCTGCCCGGTCCAGCGCATGACACGCAACAACAACCGCGCCGGCAGCGAGGTCGAACGGCCCGGCAGATCGATCATCGGCGCCGACAGCACCATGCGATCGAACCAGCGCTTGCCGGAATGCGCCACGCGCAGCATCACCGCGCCGCCCATTGAATGCGCCAGCGCGAAGTAAGGCGGCGGGCAATCCGGCATCACCACCTGCTGCACGAAAGTTTCGACGTCGATCTCAAAATCCGAGAAGCTGCGCACGTAACCCTTTCGGCCATCGCGCAACTGCCGCGACGAATGCCCCTGCCCGCGCCAGTCGATCATGGCCACTGCAAAGCCGCGGTCGCGCAGGTCGCGCACGGTCTCGAAATACTTCTCGATATATTCGCCGCGCCCGCTGAACACGCAGACCGTGCCCTTGCGCCCGCCCGTCGGCGCCCAGCGCGCAAAACGTAGCTCAGCGCCGTCCGGCGTCTTGATGGTGCCGCACACGGCACCCTCGGGAACGGGATTGGCGGGAATGGAGACGAGCGTCATGGCGGGGGACCGGTAGGCGAAAAACGCGGGATTTCAAGGGCGGGAGACAGGTCGGCGCGAATCTTTCGGCCCCCCTTGCGAGCCGCCAGACCCCTCCCATATCAGCTTCGTGCAGGCCTCTCTAGGCTGCATGACACGAAAGCCCGGCCCTTATGGCGGGCGGGTTATTGCAACAGTCGCTCAATGGAGGACTATCCAATGCGTAGCTATGATCTCACCCCGTTTTATCGTTCCACCGTCGGTTTCGACCGCCTGTTCAATCTGCTCGATCAGAGCACAGGTGACGCAGCGCCGGGCTATCCGCCCTACAATATCGAGCGCACCGGCGAGAACGAATACCGTATCAGCGTCGCCGTTTCCGGGTTTGCGCAGAACGAGCTCTCCATCGTCGCGAAGGAAAACACGCTGACGATCAAGGGCGAGAAGGCTGCCAACGAGAATGGCAGCAAGGCCGAAGTGCTCTATCGTGGCATCGCCGCCCGCGCCTTCGAACGCGCCTTCCAGCTTGCCGATTTCGTACAGGTGAAGAACGCCTCACTCGAGAACGGCCTGCTTCATGTGGACCTCGTCCGTGAGATCCCGGAAGCCAAGAAACCGCGCAGCATTCCGATTTCCACCGGCGCCGTGAGCGCGCCGCAGGTGGTCGACGGCTCGGCCGAGAAAGTCGCCGCGTAACCGCGACTTTGTACTTGAAGCATGTGAACTGAAGTAAGTGTAGTTGTTGAACGAACGCCCCGGAGCAATCCGGGGCGTTTTTTCTTGATCAGGCCCGGACTATTCCAGCCCCTGGGCAGGCGGCGGCGTTTCCGCAGCCGGCGGTGTCGCAGGCTTTGCTTCTGTCGCCGGCGCAGCGATTGTCGGAGCAACAGCGTCCTTCTTCTCGGGCGCGGCCGGTGTTGCCGGAGCAGCACCCGTCGTTTCCGGCGGTTTCGTCTCGGCCGGTTTCTGCTCAGTTACGGCCGATTGCTGCACGGGCGCAGCGGCCGGCGGCGTTTCAGGTGGTTTGACTGCGACCGGCTTGGTCTCGGCTGGCGTAACAGGCTTAGCCGGTGCCGCAACCGCGCGCGCCGGTGGCCGCTTCGGCAGCGGCACCGTCGTTGCACGGCTTGCGACTTTCGGTGCAGGCGTTGCCGTCCCGGCCGTAAACGGCGGGCGGCGATATTGCGGCAGGGTCGGCACTGCGCCCTGCGGGCCGTAGCGCGTGTCGATTTCCTCGCTCATCCGGTCGCCCATGCGGTAGGCCGGAATGAAGCGCAGGATCCGCCCGCTGCGCGCATCGATCACCAACCGGCCGTCCTCGCCGTCGAGGTCGATCGCCGAGACCGTGTAGATGAGGCCGCGCTGCTGCGGCATGCCGAGGGCCGAGAAGCCGGCCTCACGCAGGATCGAATAGACCTCGCGCAGCGGCAGCACCGCCAGATCATAACCGCGGCGCAACACGCCATAGGGGCGCGGCTCCGCATATTCCACGGGCGGCATAGCCGCATAGGGACCGCCGACATCGGATACCTGCGCCACAACGGCAACGTCGCCGCGCATCGGCGGCAGCGCCTGCGCCTGTGCAGCGCCGCTCGCCAGCAACAGACCGGCCGAGGCCAGACATCCCACAAGTACCTTCATTGCATGCTCCTTCGACGCCCCCGCGCCCGGAGAGTATTCAACTTCCTGAACCTCACGCTTCGCTCGCCTGCCAGCACCGCTGCCACAGGCGTTAACGAGCACTGCGCAACCTCACTGCTGAATCCGGCAGCCCTTGGGCCAGCCTTTGACCGGAACGCGGCACCTCCGGGCTGAATGTGTCTTCGAGGCATGGACAATTTGGCATGCGTTGTTGCTATGCGACGACGGACTCAAGCGCGCTTGTGTGCTACATAAAAATTTGGCAAAGTCCTGGTTAGGACAGCATCACTGTCGCAATTTTTGGTGGCAAATCCGGCACGGGGTTTGCAACATAAGCAGGCGTCGCGACTAAAAAACACGCCTGCTGAGACGAAATGCCTTTAAGGCGAGATATGGGGTGGCCGCCGGGGACGATGGGCACCACCAGTCTGAATTCTGAAAACGAGGCTCGCAAGACGCGCGAGCGGTAGCCCGAACGGGTTCCGCGAGCGTCAAAGGTGCGCCGACAAGGGTGGCAGAACCCCGACGGGGGTTGAGAGGACGAAGATGAGCGGATCAGAGCACGAGCGCCAATTGATCGAAACCGGCACGCATTCGGCGGCCCCGGCTATCAAATCGGCTAACGTGAAAGACACCGCCATCAAACCGGAACTCCATACCTACCGTCCGCCGGCGCTGGGCCTCTATGACCCGTCGCAGGAAAAGGACGCCTGTGGCGTCGGCTTCATTGCCAACATCAAGGGCCGCAAGTCGCATCAGATTGTGTCTGACGCGATCAGCATCCTGTGCAACCTCGAGCACCGCGGCGCCACCGGTGCAGATCCGCGCTTTGGCGACGGCGCCGGTATCCTGGTGCAGATCCCGCATAAGTTCTTCGTCCGCAAGACTGCGGAACTCGGCTTCAGCCTGCCGGAGCCTGGCCAATACGCCATCGGCGCGCTGTTCATGCCGCGTGATACCGCGTGGCGGAAAGTCATTCAGGGCATCATCGGCGACCAGATCAAGGCCGAAGGCCTGAAGCTGCTCGGCTGGCGCGACGTCCCGACCGACAACGCATCGCTCGGCGAAAGCGTGAAGCCGACCGAGCCTGCCAACATGCAAGTCTTCATCGGCATCGGCAAAGCCAAGATCGCCGACGAGGACGAATTCGAACGCCGTCTGTACATTCTCCGCAAGTCGATCTCGCAGGCGATCTATCAGCGCCGCGAGCGCGGTCTCGCCGGCTACTATCCGTGTTCGATGTCGTGTCGCACGATCATCTACAAGGGCATGTTCCTCGCCGACCAGCTCGGCAGCTACTATGCCGACCTGCACGAAGAGGATTTCGAAAGCGCGCTGGCACTGGTGCATCAGCGCTTCTCGACCAACACCTTCCCGACCTGGTCGCTGGCGCATCCGTACCGCATGGTCGCGCATAACGGCGAAATCAACACGCTGCGCGGCAACGTCAACTGGATGGCCGCGCGTCAGGCGTCGATCGAGTCCGAACTTTATGGCAAGGACATCAGCCGTCTGTGGCCGATCTCCTATGAAGGCCAGTCGGACACGGCCTGCTTCGACAACGCGCTCGAATTCCTGGTGCAGGGCGGCTACTCGCTACCCCACGCCGTGATGATGATGATTCCGGAAGCCTGGGCCGGCAATCCCTTGATGGATGAGCAGCGCCGCGCCTTCTACGAATATCACGCCGCAATGATGGAGCCGTGGGACGGCCCTGCTGCGCTGGCTTTCACCGACGGTCGCCAGATCGGCGCGACGCTGGACCGTAACGGTCTGCGCCCCGCACGTTATCTCGTCACCAAGGACGACCGCATCGTGATGGCGTCCGAAATGGGCGTGCTGGCGATTCCGGAAGAAGACATCATCACCAAGTGGCGCCTGCAGCCCGGCAAGATGCTGCTGGTCGACCTCGTCCAGGGCCGTCTGATCCCTGACGACGAGATCAAGGCGACGCTGGCTGCAAGTCATCCCTATAGCGAGTGGCTTGAACACACCCAGATCGTTCTGGAAGAGCTCCCGGACGCGGCGGCCAAGGGCCAGCGCTCCAACCTGCCGCTGCTCGATCGCCAGCAGGCCTTCGGCTACACCCAGGAAGACGTCACCATCCTGCTGACGCCGATGGCATCGCAGGGCGAGGAAGCCTCGGGCTCCATGGGCACCGACACGCCGATCTCGGCGCTGTCGAGCAAGCCGAAGCCGCTGTTCACCTACTTCAAGCAGAACTTCGCGCAGGTCACCAACCCGCCGATCGATCCGATCCGTGAAGAGCTCGTCATGAGCCTCGTCTCGATCATCGGACCGCGGCCGAACTTGTTCGACCTGCAGGGCGTCGCCACCACCAAGCGCCTTGAAGTCCGTCAGCCGATCCTCACCGACCAGGATCTCGAAAAGATCCGCTCGATCACCGACGTTGCCGAGTCGCATTTCGTCTCGCGCACCCTCGACACCACCTTCCATGCCGGCTTCGGCGCGGCAGGCATGGAGCAGGTGCTCGATGAACTCTGCGCCCGCGCCGAAGCCGCGGTGCGCGAAGGCGTCAACATCATCATCCTGTCCGACCGCATGGCCGGCTCGGATCGCATTCCGATCCCGTCTCTGCTGGCCTGCGCCTCCGTGCATCACCACCTGATCCGCACCGGCCTGCGCACCTCGGTGGGCCTGGTCGTCGAGTCCGGCGAACCGCGCGAAGTGCATCACTTCGCCTGCCTCGCCGGCTATGGCGCCGAAGCGATCAACCCGTATCTGGCCTTCGAATCCATCATCGCCATGAAGGACCGGCTGCCGGTGCAGCTCGACGACTACGAAATCGTCAAGCGCTTCATCAAGTCGATCGGCAAGGGCCTGCTCAAGGTCATGTCGAAGATGGGCATCTCGACCTACCAGTCCTATTGCGGCGCGCAGATCTTCGACGCCGTCGGCCTGCGTCAGGAATTCGTGACGAAGTACTTCACGGGCACCCACACCAAGATCGAAGGCGTCGGCCTCGCCGAAATCGCCGAGGAGACCGTGCGTCGCCACAACGAGGCGTTCGGCGAGATCCAGATCTACAAGACCGCCCTCGATGTCGGCGGTGAATACGCCTATCGAAGCCGTGGTGAGGATCACGCCTGGAACGCCGAGTCGGTGTCGCTGCTGCAGCATGCCGTGCGCGGCAACTCGCAGGACCGCTACAGGGCCTTCGCCAAGATCCTCAACGAACAGTCCGAGCGTCTGCTGACGCTGCGCGGCCTGTTCAAGATCAAGACGGCTGAAGACGAGAAGCGCAAGCCTGTGCCGCTCGAGGAAGTCGAATCCGCCGCGGACATCGTCAAGCGCTTCGCCACCGGCGCCATGTCCTACGGCTCGATATCGCGCGAGGCGCATACCACGCTGGCCATCGCCATGAACCGGATCGGCGGCAAGTCGAACACCGGCGAAGGCGGCGAGGAGTCGGATCGCTACAAGCCGATGCCGAATGGCGACAGCATGCGTTCGGCGATCAAGCAGGTCGCGTCGGGACGTTTCGGCGTCACCACGGAATATCTCGTCAATTCCGACATGATGCAGATCAAGATGGCGCAGGGTGCTAAGCCCGGCGAAGGCGGTCAGTTGCCCGGCCACAAGGTCGACGCGACGATTGCCGCCGTCCGCCACTCGACCCCGGGCGTCGGTCTCATCTCGCCGCCGCCGCATCACGACATCTATTCGATCGAAGACATCGCGCAGCTGATCTACGACCTCAAGAACGTCAATCCGACAGGCCAGGTCTCGGTCAAGCTGGTGTCGGAAATCGGCGTCGGCACGGTCGCCGCGGGCGTCGCCAAGGCGCGCGCGGACCACGTGACCATCGCCGGCTTCGAAGGCGGCACCGGCGCCTCGCCGCTGACCTCGATCAAGCACGCCGGCTCGCCGTGGGAAATCGGTCTTGCCGAAACCCATCAGACCCTGGTTCGTGAACGGCTGCGCAGCCGCATCATCGTCCAGGTCGACGGCGGCTTCCGCACCGGCCGCGACGTCGTCATCGGCGCGCTCCTCGGCGCCGACGAATTCGGCTTCGCCACCGCGCCCTTGATTGCTGCCGGCTGCATCATGATGCGCAAGTGCCATCTCAATACCTGCCCGGTTGGCGTCGCCACCCAGGATCCGGTGCTGCGCAAGCGCTTCACCGGCCAGCCCGAGCACGTGATCAACTACTTCTTCTTCGTCGCTGAGGAAGTCCGCGAGATCATGGCCCAGCTCGGCTATCGCAACTTCGACGAGATGGTCGGCCAGGTGCAGATGCTCGACCAGTCGGCCCTCGTGTCGCACTGGAAGGCCAAGGGTCTCGACTTCTCCAAGCTGTTCGTGCGCCAGCCCGAACTGCCCGGCCAGAAAATCTATCACACCGAGGATCAGGACCATCACCTCGAAGCCGTGCTCGATCGCGAGTTGATCAAGCAGGCGCAGCCCGCGCTCGACCGCGGCGCGCCGGTAAAGATCGACACCAAGATCAACAGCACCAACCGTTCGGCCGGCGCCATGCTGGCGGGCTCGGTGGCCAAGATCTATGGCCATGCCGGCCTGCCCGACGACACCATCAAGGTGTCGCTGAAGGGCACCGCCGGTCAGGCCTTCGGCGCCTGGCTGTGCAAGGGCATCACCTTCGATCTCGAAGGCGAAGGCAACGACTATGTCGGCAAGGGTCTCTCGGGCGGCAAGATCATCGTGCGTCCGCCGGCGCATTCCGCCATCGTGCCGGAAGAGTCCATCATCGTCGGCAACACCGTGATGTATGGCGCGATCGAGGGCGAGTGCTACTTCCGCGGCGTCGCCGGCGAGCGTTTCGCCGTGCGTAACTCCGGTGCGGTGGCCGTCGTCGAAGGCGCCGGCGATCACTGCTGCGAATACATGACCGGCGGCATCGTCGTGGTGCTGGGCAAGACTGGCCGTAACTTCGCGGCCGGCATGTCCGGCGGCGTGGCTTATGTGCTCGACGAAACCGGCGACTTCCCGAAGCTGTGCAACATGGCGATGGTCGAACTCGAACCGGTCCTCTCGGAAGAGATGATCGCCGAGAACACCTATCACCACTCCGGCGATCTCGAAGCCCATGGCAAGGTGGACGTATTCGCCAACTTGCTCGATAGCGACATCGAGCGCCTGCATGTGCTGATCACACGTCACGCGAAATATGCCGGCTCGGCCAAGGCTGCGATGATCCTCGCGGACTGGAAAACCTGGCTGCCGAAATTCCGCAAGGTGATGCCGGTCGAGTACCGCCGCGCGCTGCGCGAGTTGAAAGCGAAAAGCGCCGAGGCCGAACCGCAGATCGCGATCGGCGCGTAAGGAAAAGGCCCTCATGGTGAGGAGGCGCGCAGCGCCGTCTCGAACCATGAGGGACAAATCACGCATCCTTCGAGACGCGGCCAAGTGGCCGCTTCTCAGGATGAGGACGGAATTTGGAACTTAAGAGTTCAGAGGCGTCAGTTGTAATGGGCAAGATCACGGGTTTTCTGGAAATCGATCGTCACGACCGCAAGTATGCGCCGGTTGCCGAGCGCCTGAAGGGCTATAACGAGTTCGTCATTCCGCTCAGCGAGAAAGACACCCGCGATCAGGCCGCGCGCTGCATGAATTGCGGCATTCCCTATTGCCACGGCACCGGCTCGGTTCAGCCCGGCACGCCCGGCTGCCCGGTCAACAACCAGATCCCGGACTGGAACGACCTCGTCTATACCGGCAACTGGGAAGAAGCCTCGCGCAACCTGCACTCGACCAACAACTTCCCGGAATTCACCGGCCGCATCTGCCCGGCGCCGTGCGAAGCCTCGTGCACGCTGAACATCGATGACAACCCGGTCACCATCAAGACCATCGAATGCGCCATCGTCGACAAGGCATGGGACAATGGCTGGCTGAAGCCGCAGGTCTCCGCCGTGAAGACCGGCCGCAAGGTCGCCGTGATCGGCGCCGGTCCCGCCGGCATGGCCTGCGCGCAGCAGCTCGCGCGCGCCGGACACGACGTCCATGTCTATGAGAAACTCGCCAAGGCCGGCGGCTTGATGCGTTACGGCATTCCCGACTTCAAGATGGAAAAGCACATCATCGACCGGCGTGTGGTCCAGATGGAAGGCGAAGGCGTCACCTTCCATTACGGCAAGGCTGTCGGCGGCACCTCGCCCGGCGCCATCGACCCCGCCGAACTGCTCAAGGAATATGAAGCCATCGCGCTGACCGGCGGCGCCGAGCACGGCCGCGACCTGCCGATCCCGGGCCGCGAATTCGACGGCATCCATTTCGCGATGGACTTCCTGCCGCAACAGAACCGCCGCGTCGGCAACGAGCCGCTCGGCGACGTCAAGGAGATCCTGGCCGGTGGCAAACATGTCGTCGTCATCGGCGGCGGCGACACCGGCTCCGACTGCATCGGCACCAGCCTGCGTCAGGGCGCATTGTCCGTGACCCAGCTCGAAATCATGCCGGCTCCGCCCGAGCAGGAGAACAAGGGCCTGACCTGGCCGAACTGGCCGCTGAAGATGCGGACCTCGTCGAGCCAGGCCGAAGGCGCCAAGCGCGAATTCGCCGTGCTGACCCAGAGCTTCGAAGGCGCCGACGGCAAGGTCACCAAGCTGAACTGCGTGCAGGTCGACGACAAGTTCAAGCCGATCCCCGGCTCGGAGTTTTCGTTGCAGGCCGATCTCGTGCTGCTGGCCATGGGCTTCGTCCATCCCGTCCACGAAGGCATGCTGAAGACCCTCGGCGTCGATCTCGACCAGCGCGGCAACGTCCGCGCCCCGACGACCGATTTCGCGACCTCCCTGCCCAAGGTGTTCTCCGCCGGCGACATGCGCCGCGGCCAGTCACTGGTGGTCTGGGCGATCCGCGAAGGCCGGTTGTGCGCCCGTGCCATCGATCAGGCGCTGATGGGGACGACGACGCTGCCGAGGTAAGGGCCGCAGTTTCAAACACCACGCTTCAAGAGCCGCGCAACTCAGTTGCCGCGGCTCTTTTCTTATCCCTCCCCCTTGTGGGGAGGGTGGACGGCCGTAAGGCCGGCCGGGTGGGGGGAGCCCAGAGCTCCGATTATCGACTCCATCACGCCATCCAGATTCCGATCCACCTCGAAATTCCAGAACCGCATCACGCGAAATCCCTCGCCGCGCAAGAACGCATCCCGCGCTTCATCCCGACGCGCCGCCTCATCGAAATTATGCTGTCCGCCATCGACTTCGATGACGAGACACTCACGAAACGACACGAAGTCCACGACGACGTGCTTGATCGGCGCCTGCCGCCGAAAGTGAAAGCCGAGCGGCTTCAGCTCACGCAGCTTCACCCACAGCTTCGCCTCCTGCGGCGTCACTACAAAGTTGCGCCTTTCGGCGCTCTATCCCCCTCACATCAAAGGGGACCACCGGAAGGCCAACTTGCGCGGCGGCGCGGGACAGACGGCGCGTGCGCGCGTCGACCCCATTCATGACCGGGACTCGCACAGCGCGACCGGGCGCGCAGCGCATCCCAGAGTGGGTAGTCAGCAACCTCCGGACACGCTAAGCGGATGTCATCCCGTCGGTTCATCCTTCCAAACGTGTTGTCCCTTCCCGCATGAAATTCCTGCTTATTCCGCTCGGCCTCGTGGCGCTCGTCCCCCAGGCCCATGCCAGCGATGCCCGCTTCATGGCGGCCCTCGGCAAGCTCGATCCCAAGACCCGGCTGGAGCAGGTCTGCGACTTCGAGGCGATGCGCCGGATCAGCAAGGGCGGCCCGCGCGTCGAGCGCGCCAAATCCGACGCGCTGATGCCGCCGCAGCATCTCGGCAATACGCTGATCGCCAAGGGCGGCGCCTATCGCGCGGGCGGCAAATGGATGCAGGTCGCCTTTACCTGCAAGGCGACGCCGGACCACAAGACGGTGCTGGATTTCACCTACAAGACGGGAACGGTCATTCCGCCGGCGAAATGGCAGGCTTTGGGGCTCTGGAAGTAATACGGGCCTGACGGCGTTCACCCTGCCGCTAAAAGTTTCGGGATTTGCTTGACGTTAACGCCGGGCGGCGCTTGATGGCGGGATCGCGGCTGCCCGCTTGCGGCCCGAATCCGGTAGTATGCCGAGCGGGAACCCGGGTCTGCGGACCCCGCGATTGCGGTCGAGGCGCATGTCACAGAAGCCCAATATGCCGAGATGGCGGATCGATCACTGGCGTGCCGAAAAGGGCACGCTGATGGTGCTTGCCGTGGCATTGGGCCTGCTGATCGGCATCGTGGCTCCCGCATCGGCGCAGTTTTTCGGTTTCGGCGGTCCGCAGCAACCTCCTCCGCGTCCGCAGCGCAATGTGCCGCAAGGCGGCGGTGGCGGCTTCGGCTGGTTCGGCGGCGGCAATGACAGCCCGTTTTTCGCGCCGTTCCAGCAGCAACAGGCGCCGAAGCGGGCCGCTCCACGCGAGGACTATTCGCGCGCACCCTCGCCGGAAAAACGCGATGCCCCGGCCGAGCGTAACGTGCTGGTGCTCGGCGACAGCATGGCCGACTGGCTCGCTTACGGCCTCGAAGACGCCTATGCCGAACAGCCCGACATGGGCGTGATCCGCAAGCACAAGACCGTCTCCGGCCTGCTGCGCTATCAGCCGAAAGGCGATCCCGCCGATTGGGCGGCAGCGGCCAAGGGCATTCTCGCCACCGAGAAGCCCGATGCCATTGTCGTCATGCTCGGCCTCAATGACCGCGTCGCAATCCGCGAGCCCGACAAGGCCGCCGAGAAGAAGGGCGCCAAGAAGGACGAGAAGAAAGACAGCGCCGCGGAAGTGAAGCCCGGCGACAAGCCGGCCGAGCCCGAAGCCGACGATGCGGATATTCCCGATCCCGGTTCGATCGTCACCGAGCGCGGCGCGCGTACCGGCGGCATGGTCGATTTCCGCGACGAGCGCTGGGGCGAGCTCTACTCGAAGAAGATCGAGGAGATGATCAATGTCGTGAAGGCGAAGGGCGTCCCCGTGCTGTGGGTCGGCCTGCCGGCGGTGCGCGGCACCAAGGCGACCGCCGACATGCTCTATCTCGACAATCTTTATCGCGACGCCGCGACCAAGGCCGGCATCACCTATGTTGATGTCTGGGACGGCTTCGTCGACGAGGCCGGCCGCTTCCTGCAGCAGGGCCCGGATTTCGAAGGCCAGATCCGCCGGCTGCGTTCGGCCGACGGCGTCTATTTCACCAAGGCCGGCGCCCGCAAGATGGCGCATTACGTCGAGCGCGAGATTACCCGTTTGCTCTCCGGCCGCTCCGCGCCGATCGCGCTGCCGAGCGAGCCTGCGACGCCAGACCTCAATGCCGTGCCTGGCGCGCCAGCGCCGCGTCCGCTGGCCGGCCCCATCGTGCCATTGGTCGCCTCCTCGGTCGGCACCGATCAACTGCTCGGCGGCCCCGGCGTGAAGCCGGTGAGTGTCGATGCACTGGTGGCGCGCGTGCTGGTGAAGGGCGAGCCGCTCGCCGCGCCTGCCGGCCGCGCCGACGACTTCGCCTGGCCGCGCCGCGAGATCGGCCGCGAACAGGCCAAGGGCGATGTGCCTGTGGCCGCAGTCACCCCGACCACATCAGGCACGAGCGGCACGACCGCTGCGGCGACCGGGCCGGACGGCATCGTTCCGGTGATGGCGCCGCCGGCCGCGCCGAAGAAAAAGCCGAAACCCGTCATCGCCACCGAAGCGCCGTCATCCTTCGGTAGTTTCTTTGGCTTCGACGATGCGCCGCGCCGCGCGCCCGTCCAGCAGGCGCCGCAGCGCCCCCGCCCGGCCCAGGCGCCCGGACCGCGGCCGCCCGCCAATGTCGGCCCCGCCGCCTCCGCCCCCTCAGGTTTCTTCACGCGCTAGAGCGCGAAGAATTCCGACGCGAAATTTCAGAGTCAAAAAAATCCCTCAGCCTTTGCGGGCTGAGGGATTTTCGCTTCTTGAACGTTTTCTCAGATGCGACTGCTGACGCTTCTGCGGCGTCCGTTATGTCAGCCGCGATCTGCTATCAATAACCGAAACGGTTCGGACGACGGCGCGGCGGACGCGTCATCAGCATCGCCAGCGCAAAGCCGATACCGCCTGCGATGAGTAGCGAGCCCAGCGGATTGTCGCGCACCTTGTCGGTGATCGCCTGCGTCCCGTCGCGATAGACGTCGCTGTCGAGCGCATCCTTGGCATAGCTGGTGGCGGCGTCCGATGCGTCGCGCACGGCATCCTTGGCTTGGCCGTACAGGTTCTGCACGGTGCCCGTCGCTTCGCGCGCGCGGCCCGAGGCTTCAGTCCGCTCATCGCCCGTGGCTCGGCCGATCACACCTTCAACCTTGCCAGCTGCATCCTTGGCTGCGCCCGCAATACGGTCCTTGTCCATGTCCATTACTCCGTGAGGAAATTCTCGCCGGTGTAATGCCTGAAGCCAGTACTGGTTCCGCCGCGATGCAGGCGCCGTGAATTTAAAGGATCAAACCGCCATCGACGACCAGTGTATGACCGCAGACATAGGATGACAGCGGCGACGCCAGGAACAATGCAGCGCCAGCCATGTCGGCAGGCGTGCCGAGACGCTGCAGCGGGATCCTGGCAATCGCGCCTTCCAGCCGCTTCGGATTCGCTGTCGTGACCTTTGTCATCTTGGTGTCAACGAGCCCCGGCGCGATACCGTTGACGCGAATGCCGTCTTCCGACCACGCCTGCGCCAATGTGCGCGTGAGCCCGACTGCGCCGGTCTTCGACGCATTGTAGGAGGGGTTTCCCTTGGTCGCGTGATAGGCCGCGGTCGAGCTGACAATGATCAATCGCCCGTTGCTTGCCTTGAGCTGCGCATGAAACTTCGTCGCGCAGCCCATCAGGCTGATCAGATTGACTTCCATCACCTTGCGGAAGCCATCCATCTCGAACTCGCCGCGGCGATAGATCACAGCACCCTGCGCAAGGATCAGCACATCGACCCGATCGAGCTTCGGATCGAACGCCTCGATGGCCGACGCGCTGCCAACATCGAGCTGGCTGTAGCCGAGGCCGTCGAGATCGGAACCTTCATCGATCGTGTAGTCGCTGGCCTTGGCGCGCGTACCGCACACATGCACGCGTGCACCGCGCGCGCGAAATGCCTGCGCTATGCCGTTGCCGATTCCGCTGGATCCTCCGACGATAAGCACCTGCTGGCCGCTGAAATCGAGTTCGTTCATCCCTGATCGTCCTTCTTGATTTTATCGGCACATGTTTGACCGCGCCGGCGATCGGTGCAAGCCTTCAATCAAGCCTCATCATGAAGGCGCAAAATTCGGAGGATGCCTTGTCGGATTACAAACAACTCAGCCGCTCGGTGCGCGGCCTCACAGTTCTCGTCACCGGCGCTGCAAGCGGCATGGGCCGCGCGACGGCGCGCGTGTTCGGCGACGAAGGCGCCAATGTTGCCGTCACGGATATTTCGGCGGGCGGGATTGCCGCAGTGTCGGATGCGATCACATCAGGCGGCGGCAGCGCACACGCATGGACCCTCGATGTCGCCGATCCCGATCGGATTCGCACAGTGGTCAGTGACGTCGCCGCGCATTTCGGCAGCCTCGATATCATCGTCAACAATGCGGGCATCTCGGTATCGACCGCCATCGATCAAGACGGCTATGACGCCGCGTGGGATCGCGCCATCGCGGTGATGCTGACCTCGCACCAGCGCATCATCCGCGCCGCGCTGCCTCACTTGCGCAAATCGCCCTCGCCGCGGATCGTCAACATCGCGTCCACCGAAGCGCTCGGCGCCACTGCACTGCACAGTCCGTATTCCGCAGCGAAGGCCGGCGTCACAGGTCTCACGCGCTCGCTCGCGGTGGAACTCGGTCGCGACGGCATCACGGTAAACTGCATCTGTCCCGGCCCGATCACGACGGGGATCACCGAACGCATCAGCGACGAGCACAAGGTGATCTTCGCCAAGCGCCGCACGGTGCTGCGCCGCTACGGCGATCCGGAAGAAGTCGCGCATATGACGCTAAGCCTGTGCCTGCCGGCCGCGTCCTATATCACAGGCGCGGTGATCCCGGTCGACGGCGGCCTCATGGCACGCAATGCGTGACGGCATTCACACCGGTTGACTTCGCACTTTGGGGGCGTAGCATTTTTCTCAAGCGGCACGGCATCGCTGGAAGCCGCAATCGAATGGGTCAACCATTCCACACGGAGGAAATCTGCAATGCCCGTGACGATCCGCAAACTGCATCCCTTGTTCGTCGGCGAAGTGACCGGCGTCGACCTGACGAGGCCCATCAGCCCCGATGACGCCGCTGCCATCGAGCGCGGCATGGATGACTACGCTGTTCTGATATTCCCCAAGCAGGATATCACCGACGAACAGCAACTCGCTTTCGCGCAGAATTTCGGCGAGCGAGAGAACCGAAAAGGCGGCTCCGTCACCAAGAAGGAAGACTACCGGCTCACATCGGGGCTCGCCGACGTATCCAATCTCGGCAAGGACGGCAAGCCGCTGCCGAAAGACAGCCGCACTCATCTCTTCAATCTGGGCAACTGCCTGTGGCACTCGGACAGCTCCTTCCGGCCCATCCCGGCGAAATTCTCGCTGCTCTCGGCACGCGTGGTCAATCCGAAGGGCGGCAACACCGAATTCGCCGACATGCGCGCGGCCTATGATGCGCTCGACAGCGACACCAAGGCCGAGATCGAGGACATGATCTGCGAACATTCGCTGATGACCTCGCGCGGCGCGCTCGGCTTTCTCGACTACACTGACGAAGAGAAAGAGATGTTCAAGCCGGTGCTGCAGCGGCTGGTGCGCACGCATCCGGTGCATGGCCGGAAGTCGCTGTATCTGTCGTCGCATGCCGGCGCGATCCAGGGCATGTCGGTGCCCCAAGCCCGCGTGTTGCTGCGCGATCTCAACGAGCACGCCACGCAGCCGCAATTCGTCTATGTCCACAAATGGACGCTGCATGACCTCGTGATGTGGGATAATCGCCAGACCATGCATCGAGTCCGCGGCTACGACCAGTCGCAGCCGCGCGACATGCGCCGGGCCACAGTCGCCGGCAATGCGCCGACGGTGGCGCAGCAGGCGGCGGAATAACCTGCCGTTCAAACACAGGCGCGCCGCACAATGCAGCGCGCCTGTGTGCGTTCTAGATCCGCTCGATCTTTGCCTTCTCCAGCACTTCGCCCCAGCGCTTCACGTCGGAGGCAAGGAGATCGATCACCTCCTTCGGCTGCGAGGCCTTAGCCTGGCTACCGAGCGACAGCAGCCGCTCCTTCACGCTCTCATCCTTGAGCAGTGTGACCGTCGCAGCGTTCAACTTTGCCACGACGTCGTCGGGAAGGCCGACCGGGCCAACGAGGCTGTACCAGCCCGGCGCGGCGTAGCCGGGAAAGCCCGCTTCGGCCACGGTGGGAATATCGGGGAAAGACGGGAAGCGTTCAGCCGTCGTCACCGCGAGTGCGCGGAACTTGCCGGCCTTGATCTGCTCGATCATCGAGATCGGCGGATCGACCATGAAGTCGATGCGCCCCGCGAGGACTTCGACAACGGCCTGAGCGCCGCCGCGAAACGGAATGTGCTGAAACTTCACGCCGGCCAACTGCCCGATCTGCTCGACGATCAGATGCGGGCCCGAGCCGACACCGGGCGTGCCGTAAGTAAGCGGCTTGTCCGGCTGCTTCTTTGCAGAAGCGATCAACTCGGCGAGATTCTTGAAGGGCGCGTCCGCATTACACGAGAACATGTAGGGCGCTTCGGAGACCTGGCAGATACCCTTGAGGTCATCGACCGGCTTGTAAGGCAGGCTCTTGTAGAAGGCCGACGACGCGCCATAGGTCGCGGTGATCAGCGAGATCGTGTAGCCGTCAGGCGCCGAGCGGGCGAGCTGCGCACCGGCAAGCGTCGTGCCGGCGCCCGGCTTGGTCTCGACCACCACGGTCTGGCCGAGGATTTTCGAAAGACCTTCGGCGAGCACGCGCGAGGTTGCGTCGGTGCCGCCGCCCGGTGCGAAACCGTGCAGCAGGGTGATGGACCGTTCCGGCCACGCCGCTTTGGCCTGAAATGGAAGAAGGCTTGCCGACAATCCGGCCAGCAGCGTGCGCCTGTTCAACATCGATAGTCCCCAAAGAATGCATCCAAGGGGACCAGCGTAGCATGCATGCTGCACTGCGGTATAATGTTATGCGCTATGGCCCTCTGCGCAGGGCGCTTATCTCACCCGGAGCCGATCCAGCATCTCCGACGATGCAAACCCGTCAGCGGGCGCGCCGACGGAGGCCTGGAAGTTGCGCAAGGCTTCGCGGGTCTGGCCGCCGAACTGGCCGTCCGGCGTGCCCTTGTAGAAGCCGCGCTGCGCCAGCAGCTGCTGCAGCTCAAGCCGTTCTGCGCGGGATAGCACGCGCTCCTGACGCGGCCATGGCTGCACGAAAGGCGGACCGCCGCGCAACCGGTCGGCGAAATGGCCGATGGCCATCGCATAGGCCTCGGCCGGATTGTATTTCATGATGACGCGGAAATTCGTCAGCATCAGGAAGCCCGGCCCCTGCGAACCGGCGGGCGCGAGCAGATAGGCCTTTTCCGTCATGCGCGGGAACGGCTGGTTGTTGGCACGCTTGAGGCCAAGCTGCTCCCATTGCGGCAGGGTCATTGCCTTGGCCTTGTCGGCCAGCATGTAGTTGAAGCCCTGTGGAACCACGACTTCGTAGCCCCAGGTCTGACCGCTCTGCCAGCCATCCTTTTTCAGGTTGTTGGCGGTCGAGAAAATCAGATCGGTCGGGTTGTCCACCACGTCGCGGCGGCCATCGCCGTCGCCGTCCACCGCAAAGCGTTTGAACGCGGTCGGCATGAACTGGGTCGGGCCGAATGCGCCGGCCCAGGAGCCGCGCATCTGTTCAGGCCTCAGATCGCCGCGATGCAGAATTTCCAGAGCAACCAGAAATTCGTCCTTGAAATACGCCTGGCGGCGGCCGACGCAGGCCAGCGTCGCCGTCGAGCGCAGAACGCTGCGATCGCCGATCATCGTCGAGTAGTTCGACTCGATGCCCCAGATCGACGCGATGATGTAGCGATCGACACCATAGGCCTTCTCGGCCGCATCGAAGATCGTCTTGTACTGCGCCAGCACCTCGCGGCCCTTGGCCATGCGGTTGTCGTTCACCAGGATATCGAGATAGTCCCAGATCGCCTTGGTGAATTCCGGCTGCGAATCCATCAGGTCCATGATTCGCAGATCCGGCGTCAGCCCGGCGGTGAAACGCTGATAGCTGTCCTGCGAGATGCCGCGGCGTGCGGCATCAGGCCACAGTCCGGCAATGCAGTTGTCGAAATTACCAGCGGCCTCGCGGATTGCCTGTGCAGTCATCAGCGGATGGCCGGATGCGCCGTCCTCGCCGCTCCAGGGCTGCGCTCCGGGCGCGCCGGGCAGTGCCGCCTGTGGCGGCGGGTCCTGGGTCTGCGACGATCCGCTAAAGATATTGTCGAACAGGCTGAAAGGGCCGCTCTTGCTCTGCGCCTGCGCCGCCACGGGCGGGGCTGCCGTAAGCAAAACTGCGCCGAGCGCAGCTATACCGCATGTCAGGCTACGCGCCATCTTCGTCGCAGATTTCATCACTATCCATCTCGGGAATCTGACCGGAATTTGGTCATGACTGTGGCATGACAGGAGGCCCGGTGAGGGTTTCCATCAGCTTAACACTATTCCAGTTTTGCCTGGCTGGGCGGACGTGCCGCGCGGCAGAAAGGATAATTGCAGACATGTAGCCCGGCACCACACATCCGCCTTTGTTCCCGGTTGCAAACGGAACCAGCAGGCGCAATCTTCGTTGGCCTGCCTGCGTCGTTCCCCTCCAAGGTCATTGCAAAGTCCCCTGATGAAAATTCGCAAAGCCGTTTTCCCGGTCGCCGGCCTCGGCACCCGCGTCCTTCCCGCCACCAAGGCGATGCCGAAGGAAAT
The DNA here is from genome assembly GCF_900188215.1 of Tardiphaga sp. OK246. Taxonomy (NCBI): domain Bacteria; kingdom Pseudomonadati; phylum Pseudomonadota; class Alphaproteobacteria; order Hyphomicrobiales; family Nitrobacteraceae; genus Tardiphaga; species Tardiphaga sp. OK246. The sequence goes on along the minus strand of NZ_FZOX01000004.1, from coordinate 77,124 downwards.
GCTGACTATCGTCGATCGGCCGTTGATCCAATATGTGGTCGACGAAGCCCGCGAGGCCGGCATCGAACATTTCATCTTCGTTACCGGCCGCAACAAGGGCATCATCGAAGATCACTTCGACCGCATGTTCGAGCTCGACGAGACACTCAAGAGCCGCAACAAGTCTGCCGAGATCGAACAGCTGGCGCTGTCCCAGCCTGCCGCCGGCGCCATGAGCTTCACGCGCCAGCAGGCGCCGCTCGGGCTTGGCCATGCCGTCTGGTGTGCCCGCGATATCGTCGGCAATGAGCCCTTCGCCGTGGTGCTGCCGGACGAACTGGTGCTGAATTCACCGGGCTGCCTGAAGCAGATGGTCGATATCGCGGGAGCGCTTGGCGAAAAGTCCAACCTCGTTGCCGTCGAGGAAGTCCCGATGGACATGACGCATCAATACGGCATCTGCGGTGTCGGCGAGCGCCACCCAACTCACGAAGCCGCTTTCACCATCGACGGCATGGTCGAGAAACCCCCGAAGGGCACCGCGCCGTCCAACCTTTCGATTACCGGCCGCTACATCCTGCAGCCGGAGATATTCAAGATTTTGGAGACCCAGGAGCGCGGCGCGGGTGGCGAAATCCAGCTCACCGATGCGATGATCGGCCTCGCCAAGAGCCAGTCGTTCTACGGCGTGGAATTCGAAGGCGAGCGTCACGATTGCGGTTCGAAGTCGGGCTTCCTGCGCGCCAATATCGCGTTCGGCCTGCAACGCCCTGATCTGCGCGAAGGTCTGCGCGCCGAAATGCTGCGTTACCTCGGAGAGTAAGCGCTAGGCTGCAATCGCCTGATGCGCATCGCCTGCGATGACACACTGGTTGCGGCCTGCGGCCTTCGCCGCATAGAGCGCCTTATCAGCAGCTTCGACCAGTCCCGTCCACTCCATCGTCACCAGCGGCTTCACGCTGGCGACGCCGATGCTGACCGTGAGCATCGCAGGATCGGCCGGCACCTGCTCGACGCGGCGCCGAATGGTTTCGGCAACCTCATAGGCATCCTGCACGGTCGCACCGGGCAGCAGCACGGCGAACTCTTCCCCGCCATAGCGCGCGGCACAGTCGCCGGCGCGCTTCGCCGCTCCTGCGATGCAATTCGCGATCGCGATCAGGGCGGTGTCTCCGGATTGATGACCGAAGCTGTCGTTGAAAACCTTGAAATGGTCGGCGTCGATCAACAGCAGTGCCATCGGCCGTGAATGCCTGATGGCGCGACGCCATTCCAGCTCCATCGCCGCATCGAATTTGCGGCGATTGCGCAGTCCAGTGAGACCATCGGTCGTGGCCAGTTCTTCGAGCTTGTGCTCTGCATGTGCGCGGCGGCCTATTTCGCGCGCCAGGAACAGTGTCACCGCGGTGATGAAGATAATCAGCGCCAGCATGATGCCGCCGATCTTGATCGCCTGCTGATACCACAGACTGTAGATGCCGGCCCACGGCCGGCCGACGATCACGAGCAACGGCCGACCGCTGTCGCGCCACACATAGAGGCGCTCGATCTGGTCAACGACACCGACGCCCGAATACGACCCGTTGGACCGGCTCAGCGCCCGCATCACGCCGGGGGTCTTGCTCAGATCCCTGCCGACCACGTCGAGATCGAACGGCGTACGCATGATGACAACGCCGTCGCGGCGGATGACTGTGATGTTGTCGTCCTTGTTCAGCCGCAAGCGGCCGAACAGATCATGAAAGTAGGCGAACCGGATGGCACCCGCGACGACGCCGGCAAAATTGCCATCGACGTCGGTGATGCGGCGGCTCAGCACGACGGAATACGCGCCCCGGTGCAGCATCGGTTTGCTGACATAGAGCCCGCGCTCGCCGTCGAACTTGTGTACCTTGAAGAACTCTTCGTCGGCACTGCTCTGCTTGGCAGGATCGAGGGATGCCGCATCGATGATAAGATCGCCATGCGCATCGAACACCTGAATGGATGCAAACTGGCGCGCTGATGCCGCATTGTCGAACAGGATCAGCTGGCGCATTTCCTTGCTGAGCTTGTCGATCTCGGGCGTATTGATGCCGGAGATGACAGCGCGCAACGACAGATCGTATTGTTCAACGGTTCGACCTATATCAGAATCGATGGAGGTGGCGAGGTTCTCGGCAGTCTGTCGCGCGAGCGCTTCCTCGCCGCGGCGCATATCGAGCATCACAGTGCCGCAAACGGCCGAAAAGCCAATGATCGTAACCAGCGACGACAGAATCAACAGCTTGGCCGATAACGGCCAGCGTCGAATTCCCGTGCTTGCATTCCCCGACTTCATCATGTGCTCCGTACCCCACGGATCGCACGCGAATGCTTGCCGAGCGCTTAAGTACCGGCTTTGGGTTCCACACGGCGTTAACGAACGGTTGCGGAAAATGCTCGGATGACGCACTTCCGATGTCGATTTACCGAAATCGCGCTGTAGCGCCTGATCGCGCGGGCGCGTATGACGTTTGCGAGATTATACCGAGGACAATTCCGTGCCTGACTACGACCTGCTCCGCGCCTACCTGGCCAGCCAGACCAAGGACGAATTCGTGCTGAGCATGGATGCGATCGAGGAGATCATCGACGACGCGCTGCCGCGCGCGTCGCACCGGGCCTCGTGGTGGGAGACCGAGCGCGCGCCCGATGAGCACATGCCGCAGCGCGAGGCCTGTATCGCAGCCGGCTTCATCGCCATCCGATTGCCCGATGGCTCCGGTGTGAAATTTCGCCGGAAGACGGCCAAGTTCATGCGGAAGTGGAATTAGGACGAGCGACGTGGCGCCCAGCGATTTTTGACCGCTATCGCTGCAGTCTCACACCCAGCATCACCACCGTCGAGGCCGTGCTCGCGCCAAGGATGTTTGAATCCAGGATATCGCGGCGCACCTGCGCCTTGAGCTGGATTTCACGGTTCAGCTTGTAAACGAGATCGCCCTGCAGCGAGTAGATCTTATCGAAGCGGAAGTTTTCCTGATAATCCTGCGTCACGTAAGTGAACTTGCCCGTGGCCGTCAGCCAGCGCCGGAAGTCGTGATTGACCTCGACCGTATAGGTGCGCGTGAGAATGCCGGGAACGCCGGGAACGGTCGTCTCGTCGATCGACGTGGTCGAGACGAATTTCGCGGTCGTCAGCGGTGTGGCCGTCCAGATCAGCGACGCTGACGTCAGCAGGCCCTTGAGAACCTCCAGCCGCGTATCCGTATAGCTGCGCGCTGCATATCCGATCGACGCTTCGCCCGTCAGCAGACGCGTGAATTCGAACGTCGTACCGGCCTTGATATAGCCGCCGCTGGAATCGCGGAGATAGCCAAAGCGATCCGCCCGATCGTCGTGCACACGGACATCGCCCTGGACTTCGGCGAATGGCTTCAGACCCGGCAGCACTTCATAGGTGGCGCGGCCGACGCCGCCATACTGATTGAAATTACGGTCATTGTTGTTGGTCTGGGTGCCGTCGGTCAGTTTCGAATCCTGATAGACAGTGCGATCGACGAGACCATCGACCTTGATCTGAAGGCGGTTGAAGTCCTTCTCGACCCCGAGCGACCCACCAGTCGTCGTGAACAGCGGGAACTCCTTCAAGCCGGCCTGAATGTTCGGGCTGCCCGGATTATCCGCGCCGACCCGCATACGCATTTCGCTGTTAACGCGCAGGTCGCGGGCGACATCGAGACGACCGGAGATCTTGCCGTTGAATTCGGCGCGATCGACATTTTCGGGTGCCGGCGAAGTCTGGAATGGCGCTGCGGGAAACTGCTTCTCATAGCCGGTGAAGGATCCGCGCAGATCCACGATGATCGAGTGCCGCGTCCAGTCGGTTGCGGCCAGCAGCTCCGGCGCGACCTTGTAGAACGACGACCCCTTCGGCTGCACGAAACGCGCCGGATTGTTGTCGAAACCGCCATAGATTTCCACGGCTGACTTCACGAGAAAGCTGCCGACGCGCACGCCGGTCGGGGCATAAGGATCGGGATCAATCGGCAATCGCCGGCGCGGCGGCTGACCCACCACGGTGCCGGCAACCGACGGCGCAACGGGGGGCTTGGCGGCCTTGGCCGATGGCGGTGACGGCCGCGTCTCGGGCACCAGCGGCGGCGGCGGGCTGCCAGGCCCCACTGGCGGCTTCGGCTTCTTCGCGCCCGGATAATATTTGGTCTGCTTGCGCTTGCGGTTGAGCGCATCGAACCCGGTGCCGGCGGCGCCCGATGCAGCGGGCACCGGCGGCGTGATGATCGACTGTGGCAGGCGATCCGGCGATAGCTGGCTGGTCTGCAGCGTTCCATTTGGCTGGAGCGGCGCATCCGTCGTCCGGCGCGTCGGCAGGTTCTGCGGCGACACGAAGCCGCCCGGGACCGGCGCCAGCAGGTCTGACGTCAATGCTTGCGAGAATGCCGGAGATGGCATCAGGAGGCTCAGACACAGACATGCCGAAACCGCGCCGTTGGCCCAGGCGCGGTTGCGGCGGTCGCGTACTCGACCCATCCTCACGATCAGAAAAACTCCAACACCATCAAAAGCTTACAAAATCCACCAAGAGCGACGCCGGAGGCGCGCGCGACAACTCATGGTTAAGGGAGTTAAAACGCTTATGGTTAATGGCCCGTTGAGATCGCATCGGCGGGGTTTCGCCAGGCAGGCCCAGCCGTGCTAAGAGGACGGCGACACAGCCGGACAATTTACGGCCCCAGGATGCGATTGATGCCCCTCTCCAAGACACCCGGCCTTCCGACGAAAACGACGGCAGCGATGAGCGATCAGGCCATTGAAGCGATTGCCTCGGCGCTGCGTACGCTGGAGGCCGAAGCCAGCGGCGTCACTGCGCTGGCCACCGCGCTGCAATCCGACCTTGGCCCGGCCTTCGTCGCCGCCGCCGACCTGATCCTCAAGGCGAAGGGCCGCCTGATCATCACCGGCCTCGGCAAGTCCGGCCATATTGGCCGCAAGATCGCCGCGACCTTCGCCTCGACCGGAACACCTGCCTTCTTCGTCCATGCCGCCGAAGCCAGCCATGGCGATCTCGGCATGATCACGCCCGACGACGTCATCATGGCGCTGTCCTGGTCCGGCGAGCAGCCGGAAATGAAGAACCTCATCACCTATGCCAAGCGTTTCAGGATCGGCGTGGTCGCGATCACCTCCGAAGCCACCTCGACGCTGGCCGAGGCCGCGGATGTCGCGCTGACGCTGCCGAAGGCGCGCGAGGCCTGCCCGCATAATCTCGCGCCCACGACGTCGTCGCTGATGATGCTGGCGATGGGCGATGCGCTGGCGATCGCGCTGCTGGAAGGCCGTGGCTTTACGTCGGTGGATTTCAGCGTGCTGCATCCCGGCGGCAAGCTCGGCGCAATGCTGAAATACACCCGCGACCTCATGCATTCAGGCGACGCCGTGCCGCTCAAGCCGCTCGGCACCAAGATGTCCGATGCGCTGGTGGAAATGTCCTCGAAGGGCTTTGGCTGCGTCGGCATCACCGATGGCAACGGCCATGTGGTCGGCATCGTCACCGACGGCGATCTCCGCCGTCACATGCGCGCCGACCTGATGACGGTCTCGGTCGATGAAGTCATGACCAAGAATCCCAAGACCATCAGCCGCGACCTGCTCGCCGGCGAGGCGCTGGAAATCCTAAACTCGTCGAAGATCACCGCACTGCTGGTGACGGACGCCAGAAAGCCCGTCGGCATCGTGCATCTGCATGATCTGCTGCGGGCAGGCGTGGCGTAAGCCACGTTAGCTGGCAGTTCGCAGGAACCTTGCCGCATTCGCTTCGAGTGGCAATGCCAAGCCGTTCGCGATGTACGACACCGTACGATAGAATCCACACAGCAGGATGATCTCGAAGATTTTCGCGTCATCGTAGTGAGCGGCCAGCGTCTTGAACTCCTCATCGCTGAGCGTGGCGCGGTGATGCAGCGCATCGACTGCTGCGATCAGAGCTTGTTCCGCTGACGACCAGCATGTCGCCTGTGAGTCACCGTCAACGGTCGCCCTCACCTCCGCTTCCGTCAGCTTCGCCGCGTCTGCAAAGGTTGCGACATGGACGCCCCATTCATATTCGCATCCGGTCAGTGCGCAGGTGCGATCTATGACAATCTCGCGCTCCCGCAGCGACAGCGGTCCGCGATCAAGCAGGCCAGCTGCGCGAAATTTGCTCCATGCCCTCGGATGACCGGCGATCACGCGAAACAGCATCAGCGGCGGCGCCCCGCGCATGATCGCATCGAATTGCGTCTGAATGTCGGAAGCATAAGGCGGCTGCAGCGGCGCGATGCGTGACATGCCCAACTCCTGCGCTACAATAATCGTAGCGACATGCTACATATTTTGTAGCGCCCTGCAAGAGAGTAATGTGATGGCAAAGTCCGTTTCCAAGCCGCCCAGACGCGGTGTGCGCGGCTCAACGACCGGCCGACCGATCATGGCGCTGCTCGACCTGCTGGGCCGGCGCTGGACGCTGCGCATTCTCTGGGAGTTGCGTGAGCGCTCCCTGACCTCGCGGGCGCTGCGCAAGGCTTGCGACGACGCCTCCCCTACCGTTCTCCAGGCACGCCTGAGCGATCTCAGAGACGCGGGTCTGATCGCGCTGCAGCCGGACGGCTATGGGCTGACGGATACAGGCCGGGAATTGCAGGACACCTTCCTGCCACTGCATCACTTTGCGGAGCGGTGGAGCAAATCGCTGGCGGCTGACTGATCAGGCCACGTCCACCGTCAGACTGGCCCCATCCGCCTTCACGATCTTCACCTTGGTGCCTGCCGGCGTATCCGGGCCACTGACGCGCCACACCGTATCGTCGATGCGCACGATGCCCTCGCCGTCGATGATCGGCCGATCCAGCGTGCAGATACGGCCGACCAGCGCGTCGCTGCGCTTGTTGAGGAACGGGTTCGGATTGGCGCCGGGCTTCTGGCGCGCAATCCGCCGCCACAGCGGGACGGCTGCCAGCGCGAACAATCCGAACAGCAGGATCTGCACTTGCCAGGACGGCGTGACGATGAAGGAGAGCACGCCGACGAGAAACGCTGACAGCCCGAGCCAGAACATGAAGACGCCTGGCGCCAGCAGCTCCAGCGCCATCAGCAGCACGCCGAAGATCAGCCAGTTCCAACTACCCAAAGTGACGAACATTTCGGCCATTGCGAAGTCCCTAGCTGCGCGGCGGCGTTGTACCAGCCGGCGGCACTGATCCGCTGCGGCGCGCGGCAGCCTGGGCCGAGGTCGAGTTCTCGCCGAAGGTCGCCTTCGCGATCTCGCCGATACCGGCCAGCGAGCCCAGCATGCTCATGGCTTCCACCGGCAGCATGATAACCTTCTGGTTTGGCGATTCCGCAAGCTGGCCGAACGCCTTGATGTATTTGTCGGCGATGAAGTAATTCAGCGCCGCAACGTCACCCTTCGAAATCGCCTCCGACACCACCCGCGTTGCGTTGGCTTCGGCCTCTGCGGAACGCTCGCGTGCCTCGGCGTCACGGAACGCAGCCTCGCGGCGACCTTCGGCCTGCAGGATCTGGCCCTGCTTGGCACCTTCGGCACGGAGAATTTCCGACTGGCGCTGACCCTCAGCCTGCAGAATGTCGGCGCGCTTGACACGCTCGGCCTTCATCTGCCGGCCCATAGCCTCGACCAGATCCGCCGGCGGCACGATGTCCTTGATCTCGATACGGTTGACCTTGAGGCCCCATGGCGACACCGCGGCATCGACGACGCGCAGCAGCCGCTCATTGATCTCGTCACGATGCGACAGCACCTGATCGAGATCCATCGAGCCCATTACCGAACGGATGTTGGTCATGGTCAGCACGATGATCGCCTGATTGAGGTCGGACACTTCGTAGCTTGCCTTGGCCGCGTCGAACACCTGGAAGAACGCGACGCCGTCCACGGTGACGGTGGCGTTGTCCTTGGTGATCACTTCCTGCTCGGGGATGCTAATCACCTGCTCCATCATGTTCATCTTGCGACCGACGCGGTCGAAATACGGAATGATGAGGTTGAGGCCTGGCGACAGCGTACGGGTGAATTTGCCGAAGCGCTCGATGGTCCAGTCATAGCCCTGCGGCACGGTCTTCACGCCGGCAAACAGCGTGAAGATGATCAGCAGTACAACGGCGATGGCGAAAATGTCGTAACCGGACATCAAAGTCTCCCTGCGGCAAAATGGACGCGCAACATATGGCGCCTCGTTGTTTTGTCGGCGTGGAGGATTTTAAGGTTCGAAATCGGGAAAAGCGAGCGCCGACGTGATCGCGAGCCACGGACCTCTCAGCCGTCATTGCAAGGAGCCCTTGCGACGAAGCAATCCAGTCTTCGCCTGTGGCTTCTGGATTGCTTCGCTGCGCTCGCAATGAAGTGGATGGGTTGGAGCGCCCTTAGATCCAGCCCTGCAGCTCGCGCAGCACAAGCTGGCGGATCGTGTCCATGCCCTCGTCGCTGTCGTTGAGGCAGGGGATCGCAGAGAATTGCTCGCCGCCATTATGCATGAAGATCTCGCAATTCTCCTGCGCGATTTCTTCCAGCGTCTCCAGGCAGTCGGCCGAGAAGCCAGGCATTACGACGGCAATGCGACGCACGCCGTCCTTGGCGAGTTGCTCGATGGTCTTGTCCGTATAGGGCTGAAGCCAGGCATCGAAGCCGAAACGGGACTGGAAAGTCAGCAGCAGCTTCGGCGCGTCCGGTCCGAGCCGCTTGCGCAGCGCCTCGGTCGTAGCGACGCACTGCGCCTGATAGGGGTCGCCCTTGTCGATATATTTCTGCGGCATGCCGTGGAACGACGCCACGATCATTTCCGGCACAAATGACAGCGTCGCCAGATGCTTTTCGATCGAGGTCGCCAACGCGTTGATATAGTCCGGCTCATCATAATAAGGCGGCGTGACCCGCAGCGTCGGCTGCGCACGCATGGTACCGAGTACGCGGAACACTTCGTCACAGACGGTCGCAGAGGTCGCCGCCGAATACTGCGGATAGAGCGGCACCACCAGAATGCGGTCGCAGCCTTTTGCGGTGAGTTCAGCGATGCGGGAACGGATCGACGGATTGCCGTAGCGCATCGCCCAGTCCACCACGAGATGGGTATGGCTATCGAGCGACGCAGCCAGCTTGTCCGACTGCGCACGGGTTATCGTCTTCAGCGGAGACTCGTTCTTCTCCGTGTTCCAGATCTTCAGATAATCCTTGGCCTTACGGCGCGGCCGTGTGGTCAGGATGATGCCATTGAGGATCAGCTTCCACAGCAGGCCCTGGTTCTCGATCACGCGCGGATCGGACAGGAACTCTCTGAGATAGACGCGCACGCCGCGAGTATCCGCGGTGTCGGGAGTTCCGAGATTGACCAGCAAGACGCCGACGCGTTCCGGTATCTCCAGGGTGGAGGCCGGTGGTTGCTCAAGGGAAACGACATTTGTCATGATGCCGGTGGCTTCGCGCTTTGGCTGGACCTTGTCAAGACGACGGACTGTCCATCAGGGCAGGACAGTGATCAGAAACAGGTGACGCGTTCGGCCGCGACATAGCCCAGCAGCAGGCCAACGCCGAACAGCATCACCAGCGCCGCCGCGCCGAACTCAATCCCCCGCATCACCAGCGCGCCACTGCCATCGCGGCCACCGGCCAGACGGCCGGCGAGACCCTTGGCGGAGACGGCGAGGACGGCAATGGTCGCCACGGTGATCGCGGTTCCCAGGCCCATCACGAAAGTCGCAGCGATGCCTGCCCAGAACATGCCCTGCGCCAGCGCGAAGACCAGCACGAGGATCGCGCCGGAACACGGCCGGATGCCTACCGTGAACACCGCCGACAGTCCGCGCGCCCAGCCGCCGGGGCCGGCGAGCTGATCCGGCGTCGGGCCGTGGGAATGGCCGCAATGCTCATCATGAACGTGATCGTGATGACTGTGCTCATGGTGCGCATGTGCTGAAGCCGTCGCCTCGGCATGCGCCGTATGGGCGTGCGCATGAGCATGCGCGTGGCCATGATGATGCTCGTGGTGATGGTGGTCATGGCCATGATCGTGGGAATGCGCGGACGCACTAGCATGCGCCATCGCGAGCTGCGGGCCGGCGGCCGGCAGCGACGGTCGCAAGGCGCGGATAAAACCGCGCCCCTTGCTCCAGACCAGCCGCGCGCCGAACGCCGCGATCAGCCCGTAGCTCGCAATTTCCACCCAGCGCTCGGTGCTGCACATGGTCTTCGCCGTGACATTCAGCAGCCATGCGCCAATGCCCACGATCAACACCGCCACCAGCGCCTGCATCAGCGCCGAGACGAAGGACAGCGCAATGCCGCGCTTGGCCGTCTCTTCATTGGCGACCAGATAGGACGAGATCACCGCCTTGCCGTGCCCGGGTCCGGCGGCGTGGAAGATGCCGTAAGCAAAGGAAATCGCCAGCAGCGTCCACACCGCGCTGCCGTCGGACTTGGCGGCACGGATGGTCGCCGACATCGCGCGATAGAATTCGGACTGCTTCGTCAGGAGCCAGCCAATGATGCCGCCAACTTGTGAGTCCGGCACACCCTTCGGCGCACCGAACGGATTCTGCGCGAGAGCGTGATGCAGCGAAGCGTCGGTCATGGCGGCGACGACCAGCACTGCCGCACAAACAAGAACGACACTCCATCCGCTCGTCATGGCCGGGCTTGTTCCGGCCATCCACGTCTTCCGGATGCCGGTGTCTAGGCGTGGATGCCCGGGACAAGCCCGGGCATGACGCGGGGAGAAACCTGTCGATGAAGTTACACTCATGGGCAATCGACCGTGATCTTGTTAGCGAACATGGCGCCGTAATTGCTGTTCTCGCCATTCATGAAAGTGTCTTCATTCATGGTCTGCGCCTTGGCGGCGCCGTCCGACGGGCGCTGGATCGCCATCGTGCAGGTGGCCGGCGCGCCCGCCAGCTTGATGGGATCTTTCTTCTCGAGGCCGAAATCGACGAAGAAGCTCGGATCGAAGATTTCGAGCTCCATCTTCTTGGCCTTGAACGGCGTCTTGAATGGCAGCGTGAAATGCAGCACCAGAGCCGCGTCGCGCTTCTCCAGATAATAGTCGACGGGATCGTTGAAGCGCTGCTTCTTGCCCTCGACCTTGGCGAAGGTGAAGAAGGCGAATTCCTTCAGCGACTCCACATTGGTCTGTGCCAGCGGCGCCAGTTCCTCGCGGGTATAGACACCCTTGGTCTTGCTCTCGATGCCCTGCAGCGCATAGGTCGAGAACATGTCGTCGAATACCCAGGCATGGCGCACGCCGGTGATGGTGCCGTCCGGCGCGTAGATCAGTTCGCTCGATGCCGTGACGAAGACATGTGGGTGGGCGGAGGCAGCGGTGATGCCGCCGGCCAGCGCAGTCATGATCGCGATCAAACCCAAAAAGCGGTTCATCAGAAGCATCACCTCACGCCGCCTCAGGCTCTTCCAGCAACCCACGCCGCCGCAGCAGCGCATCTGGCGCCGGCGCACGACCACGGAAAGCGATGTAAGCCGCTTCCGGATCGACCGAACCGCCCGACGAATAGATGTCGTCATGCAGCCGCTTGGCCACTGCGGGATCGAAGATGTTGCCGGCTTCCTCGAAGGCGCCGAAGGCGTCCGCATCCATCACTTCGGACCACATGTAGCTGTAGTAGCCAGACGCATAGTGATCGCCGGAGAAGATGTGCCCGAATTGCGTCGGCCGGTGTCGCAGCGCGATTTCCTCGGGCATGCCGATCTTCTCCAGCTCCTTCTTCTCGAAGGCCGCGACATCGGCGGAGGCCGAGGCCGGCTGGGTATGGAATTCAAGATCGATCAGCGCCGACGACACAAACTCCACCGTGGCAAAGCCCTGGTTGAACTTGCGGGCAGCGATGAACCGCTTCAGCAGATCGTCGGGCAGCGGCTCGCCGGTCTGGTAGTGCTTGGCGAAGGTCTGCAGCACCTGCGGCTGCTCCTGCCAGTGTTCATAGAGTTGCGACGGCAGTTCGACGAAGTCGGTGAACACCGACGTCCCCGACAGCGAGGGATAGGTGACGTTGGAGAGCATGCCGTGCAGGCCATGGCCGAATTCATGGAACAGCGTGCGCGCATCGTCCGGCGACAGCAGCGATGGCTGGCCGTCGGTGCCTTTGGCGAAGTTGCAGATGTTCAGCACCAGCGGCGCCACGTCGCCGTCAAGCTTCTGCTGGTCGCGCAGCGAGGTCATCCAGGCGCCGGAGCGCTTCGACGGCCGGGCGAAGTAGTCGCCATAGAAGATGGCTTTGAGCGCCCCCTTGGCATCCTTGACCTCCCAGACGCGGACGTCCGGATGCCATACCGGCACGTCCTTGCGCTCCGCGAAGGTGATGCCGAACAAGCGCGTCGCGGTGTCGAATTGCGCCGCGATCATGTTGTCGAGCGTCAGATACGGCTTGATCGCCGCATCATCGAAATTGGCGCGGCGCTGGCGCAGCTTTTCGGCATAATAGCGCCAGTCCCAGGCGGCGAGCTTGAAGTTGCCGCCCTCCTCCGCGATCAGCTCCTGCAGCGCATCGCGGTCGGCGAGCGCGCGTGCGCGTGCCGGCTTCCAGACCCGCTCCAGCAGCCCGCGCACGGCCTCCGGCGTCTTTGCCATGGAGTCTTCCAGGCGATAGGCCGCGAAGGTCGGGAAGCCCAGGATCTTCGCGGTCTCCTCGCGCAGCTTCAGGATTTCGACGATGGTCTCGTTGTTGTCATTGGCATTGCCGTTGTTGCCGCGCTGGATGAAGGCCTTGTAGGCCCTCTCGCGCAGGTCGCGCCGCGCCGCGCTTTTCAAGAACGGCTCCATCGAGGACCGCGACGTGGTGATGATCGCCTTGCCAGTCATGCCGCGCTCGTCAGCCGAGGCCCTGGCCGAGGCGACGAAGCTCTCGGCGAGCCCATCGAGATCGCCTTCGCCCAGCTCCATGAACCACTCCTGCTCGTCGCCGAGCAGATGATGGCTGAAACTGGTGCCGAGATGCGCGAGACGCTCGTTGATCTCAGCCATCCGCGCCTTGGCGGTCTCGTCGAGGCCGGCGCCGGAGCGGTGGAAGCGGGTATAGGTCCGCTCCAGGAGACGCATCTGTTCGGTGGTGAGGCCGAGCTCGGCGCGTTTGTCGTGCAGCGCCACGATGCGGCCGAACAATACGGCATTCATCATGATCGGATTCCAGTGCCGCGCCATCCGCGACGACACGTCCTTGTCGATCTCCAGGATCGCCGGATTGGAGTGCGCCGACACCAGATCGTAGAACACCGATGCCACACGGCTGAGCAACTTGCCGGAGCGCTCCAGCGCCGTGATCGTATTGGCGAAGTCAGGCGCGGCCGGATCGTTCACGATCGCGGCAATCTCGGCCGAATGGTCGAAAAACGCCTGTTCGAAGGCCGGCATGAAGTGCTCGGGCTTGATCTCGTCGAACGGCGGGGTCTCGAACGGGGTCTGCCAGGCTTTCAGAAGCGGATTTTCGAGACCTTTCGACGCAACCGGCGAGACCGACGTTTCTGACATAAGAAATCCTGCTTTGAAGCCCATAGAATGCGTCGATCTATACCACGCGATGGGGCTTTTTTGGGCCCTTTAGTGCTTGCCGCAGCAGGCTTTTTCGGAGAGATTGCGGCCCGAAACAGGACCTTGAGATTATGACCACCTCCACCGCCCCTCGCCGTATCTACTGGCCCAGCGTCATCACCGTCATCTCGGCGGCGATCCTGATCGGCGCGGAAGTGTTCGGCGCCGCCTTCGCGGGCGGCTGGGCGCTGTCGATCCTGTTCGGCCTCTCCACCACCGGCGAGCACATCCTGCAGGTTTGCCTGTTCCTGTGCGGCGTCGCCATCATGGTCGCCTTCCTGCGCACCGCCGCACGGATCGAGCCGTTCACCCGCCGCGGCTGAGAACTGCGCGCCCGCGCAGCTCCACTCTCCGGCTTCTTCACACTCGACTGTCATCGCCCGGCCAGGCGCGCAATTGCGTGCTTGAGTCGAGCGCCAGTCACCCGGGCTGCTCGTGATTCGTCGCTAGCTGTAGCGTTTACGGGATCCTTCCTCTCGCGGAAGAAGACACCGAGAGCGAGATGACAGCCGCACGAGAGGACGACTACAGGACCATGACGCTGGTGTAGTTCAGCACTCCACGCCAGCCCCAGACTACGCCAATTCCTTAACCGAACTTAACATCCGTTCATGTTGAGCGCGCTGAGTGCGTCTCGTTTGCAACGCTGCGCGATGGCGTTGAATAAAATGCCCCGCAGCCCAAAAAAATTGTTGCGTACCAGGGTCAAAGAACCTATTTCCGGTCTTGCCCAATTTCGCACGTGCCTGTGGTCGTGTGTCAGTCGGTAGGTATCCGGACAAGAGGCCGGACAGCCGCCAAGGGATGAAGAAGCCGAGGGTCGTTCGCGGAGTTTTGCGAAAGGCCAGCATCTCTCTCCAGAGATGCCGTTGAAGGTGACTTTGTTCTTTGCAACCGTGACTGGCAGCCGGAGGCGAACCGGCGCACCTCGTTCTCAACGGGGGACGCGACTTAAAGCAACGACGGAGCGGGCTTTTTTGGTCTCTGCTGGCTTTCCAACAGCCAGCGCGAATACCGAAGAGGCTTGTCCTTCATTGCCAGGTGTGCGGTAGGGTCACCCCCAACCAATCCACGGCAGCACTTACGGTCTGTACTTTTGGCTTTGTCACGCCTCCATCGCGTGCCTGGGTCCGAAAGCGCTGAACCGTCATCATTTTTTGAACGTGACCCTTTCGCGGGGCCGTTTGGGAGAGTGCTATGACCGAACGTATTCAGGAATTCCTCCGCGCCCGCCGCAACGAGGGCACCGATGTCGAGCCGTGCCTCGTCGTCGACCTCGAAGTCGTGCGCGACAACTTCCAGAGCTTTGCGAAGGCTTTGCCTGATAGCCGCGTGTTCTACGCGGTGAAGGCAAACCCGGCGCCGGAAGTGCTGTCGCTGCTGGCCTCGATGGGCTCGTGCTTCGACTGCGCGTCGGTGCAGGAAATCCAGATGGCGCTCGACGCTGGCGCCACGCCGGACCGCATCTCCTTTGGCAACACCATCAAGAAGGAACGCGATATCGCGCGCGCCCACGCGCTCGGCATCGGCCTGTTCTCGGTCGACTGCGCCGCCGAGGTCGAGAAGATCGCGCGCGCTGCTCCCGGCGCCCGCGTGTTCTGCCGCATCCTCTACGATTGCGCCGGCGCCGAGTGGCCGCTGTCGCGCAAGTTCGGCTGCGATCCGGAAATGGCTGTCGACGTGCTGGACCTTGCCAAGCGTCTTGGCCTGGAGCCCTATGGCATTTCGTTCCATGTCGGCTCGCAGCAGCGCAAGGTGAAGGCATGGGACCGTGCGCTGGCAATGGCCTCGTCGGTGTTCCGTGACTGCGCCGAGCGCGGGATCAACCTGTCCATGGTCAATATGGGCGGCGGCTTCCCGACCAAGTACCTCAAGGAAGTCCCGGCGGTCGTGCAGTACGGCCGTTCGATCTTCCGCGCGCTGCGCAAGCATTTCGGCAACGCGATCCCGGAGACCATCATCGAGCCGGGTCGCGGCATGGTCGGCAATGCCGGTATCATCGAAGCCGAAGTCGTCCTGATCTCGAAGAAGAGCGACGAGGACGACGTGCGCTGGGTTTACCTGGACATTGGCAAGTTCGGCGGTCTCGCCGAGACCATGGACGAGTCGATCCGCTACGCCATCAAGACGCCGCATGACGGCGCCGAGATGACGCCCTGCGTGCTCGCCGGCCCGACCTGCGATTCGGCCGACGTGATGTATGAGAAGCTGCCGTATCCGCTGCCCGTGACTCTCGAGATCGGCGACAAGCTGCTGATCGAAGGCACCGGCGCCTATACGTCGACCTACTCGGCAGTGGCGTTCAACGGCTTCCCGCCGCTGCGCACCTTCCATATCTGAGCGTTGCAAATTTAAGTTCGCTCACTATATCCGGCATCCACCCCGGATATGACTAATCGGAGAGCCGGTCCGCCGGCTCTCATCCCGTCACCTTCCAATTCTGGATGACAACACTCCGTGTGAAAAACGGAGTGGGGACCGACATGCCATGACCGATCTGCACGAGACCGCCACCAACAACACTGTTGCTTTGCCCATCGCAGCCCCTTCGTACGAGATCCGTGCGGAACGTGGCTCCGACGTCGCCGCCCGTGAATCTCTGCTGGATGTGTGCTTCGGCGCTTCGCGCCATGCCCGCACCTGCCAGCGACTGCGTGACGGACGACTGCCCGCCGAAGGCCTGGCCTTCTCGGCGGTGGTGCAAGGCAGGCTGGTCGGCACGATCAGGCTTTGGCATGTCGATGCCGGGGGCCGAGCTGCACTGATGCTCGGCCCCCTGGCGGTCGATCCGGGTGCCCGCGACCTTGGCCTTGGCGCCGCGTTGATGAATCACGCGATCGCCGAGGCCTCGGCGCGCGGCCATGGCGCCATCGTGCTGCTCGGCGATGCGCCTTATTACGCCCGCTTCGGCTTCATGCCCCGGAAAATGACCGATCTGGCGCTGCCGGGGCCGTTCGAGCGCGATCGCCTGCTCGGCCTCGAGCTGAAGCCCGGAGCGCTGGATGGCGCCCGCGGCATCATCTTCGGAAGCGGTAAATGGGTCCGCAATGCTGCTGAGCCTGCCGATCTGGCCCACGCAGCTTGATTTGACCACCAAGACACGGCATTTCGGGGCTCACCTCTGCAGGAGAGCCCGGTAATGACACGCAAACTGATTTCCACCGGATCGCCATTCGAAAAGACCGCTGGCTACAGCCGCGCCGTGGTCGATGGCGATTTCTGCTTCGTGTCCGGAACCACCGGCTACGATTACACCACCATGATCTTGCCGGCCGACGTCACGGCACAGACACAGAACTGCTTCAAGACCATCGAAGCCGCGCTGAAAGAGGCCGGCTTTGCCATGGCCGATATCGTGCGCGCGATCTACTACATCACCGACGCCAGCGACGCCGACAAGGTGTTCGCGGTGACCGGTGCCCATCTCGGCGAGATCAGGCCCGCCGCCACGCTCCTCGTGGTCTCCGGGCTCTACAAGCCCGAGATGAAAGTCGAAATCGAAGTCACCGCCAAGCGGCGCAGCTGATCGTCAACCGCGCGTCAGACACACCCGTTTGACGTCGCTGCTCGCAACGGCGCCATCGCCGGTTGACTTTCACTGCAGGATACATAGGTTTCGGCCATCATGACGAACCTGCCCCGCAACCGCTTACTGCTCCGCGCCGGTCACCTTCAAGCAGGAATGTGACCCGGGCGCACGCGCGCGTGCCGTCCGGGCTTGTTCGATTTCAACATCCTCATCATTCTTGGCATGCTCGGCCGCTTTGCGCGCCGGGCGTCATTTGGCTGTGAAACCCATGATCCATTCCCTTCGCACTGAGCTGCCGCCCATCACACTCCGCCGCAGCGACGGTGAGCGTCTCGGCGTACTGGCCGAGGCCGCTGCAGAGAAGTCCCCCGTGACCGCCGACTTTCTGGCCGGCGAAGTTGAGCGCGCGACGATCGTGCCCGATACTCATCCATTGCCCGGAATCGTCGGCATGGAGTCCGATGTGACGTTCCGCGACGATATCAGCGGGCAGGAAAAGCACGTCACACTGGTCTATCCGACCTCCGCCGACGTGGACGCCGGGCGAATTTCGGTATTGACCCCGATCGGAGCCGCGCTTATCGGCCTTTCTGCGGGGCAGTCCATTACATTCGAGACGCCCTCGGGGGAACCACGTTCGCTGACCGTTCTCTCAGTCGGCATACGGCGCTGAGCTGCATTTAATACCGGCATCGAGATTTCATTCCCGAAATTTCATTCTGATGTCACATCGTCACTGTCCTTTCCCAACCGCGCACGACGCAGCGCGTTCATCTTGATCCTGTCTGGAGTTAGAAGCTGATGTCCTCATCCCCCGCCTCGCCGATCTACGCGAAGATCACTGGCCCCATCGTGATCGTCGGCTTCGGCTCGATCGGCAAAGGCATGGTGCCGATGATTGAGCGGCATCTCGACTACGACAAGTCGCGCATCACCGTGCTCGACCCCAAGGATGAGGGCCGCAAGGCGCTGTGCGACAAGCATGGCCTGCGCTTCATCCAGCAGGGGCTGACCAGGGAGAATTATCGCGAACTACTGACGCCGCTCCTCACTGAGGGCGGCGGCCAGGGTTTTTGCGTCAACCTGTCGGTCGATACCGGCTCGGTCGATATCATGGAGCTCTGCAACGAGCTCGGCGCGCTCTACATCGACACGGTCAACGAGCCTTGGCTCGGCTTCTATTTCGACGCCTCGAAGGGCGCCGAAGCGCGCTCCAACTACGCTTTGCGCGAAACGACGCTGGCCGCCAAGAAGGCACGCAAGCCCGGCTCGACCACGGCGGTCTCCTGCTGCGGCGCCAATCCCGGCATGGTCTCCTTTTTCGTCAAGCAGGCGCTGCTGAATGTTGCCTCCGACCTGAAGCTCAACGCCCCGCAGCCGAAGACCAAGGCCGAATGGGCGGACCTGATGCGGCAGGCCGGCATCAAGGGCGTCCACATCGCTGAGCGCGACACGCAACGCTCCAAGTCGCCGAAGCCGCCGGAGGTCTTCGTCAACACCTGGTCGGTCGAAGGCTTTCTCTCGGAAGGCGTGCAGCCGTCCGAACTCGGCTGGGGCACCCATGAAAAGTGGATGCCGGAGAATGCACACACCCATGAGGCCGGCTGCGGCGCTGCGATCTACCTGATGCAGCCCGGCGCCAACACCCGCGTACGCACTTGGTGCCCGACCCGCGGCGCGCAATACGGCTTCCTCGTCACCCACAACGAGTCGATTTCGATCTCCGATTATTTCACGGTGCGTGACGCGTCGGGCGCCGCGGTGTTCCGGCCGACCTGCCACTATGCCTATCACCCGGCGGACGATGCGGTGCTGTCGCTGCACGAGATGTTCGGCTCCGGCAAGATGCAGACGAAGCACCACATCCTCGACGAAAACGAAATCGTCGACGGTATCGACGAACTCGGTGTGCTGCTCTACGGCCACGACAACAATGCCTACTGGTTCGGCTCACAGCTCTCCATCGAGGAGACGCGTGAACTCGCGCCCTATCAGAACGCCACCGGCCTGCAGGTGACCTCGGCCGTGCTCGGCGGCATGGTGTGGGCGCTGGAGCATCCGACGGAAGGTATCGTCGAGGCCGACGAGATCGACTTCGAGCGTCTGCTGGAGATCCAGACACCCTATCTCGGCCCGGTGAAAGGCTACTACACCGACTGGACGCCGCTCGAAGGCCGTCCGGGCCTGTTCCCGGAAGATATCGACACGAGCGACCCGTGGCAGTTCAAGAACGTGCTGGTGCGGTAGCGAACACTCCGCCCTCATCCTGAGGAGCAAATGGCGGCTGCATCTCACAGCCGCCATTTGCGTCTCGAAGGATGGCCGCGGGCTCCGGCTCCGTGCCCTCATGGTTCGAGACGGCGCTGAAGAAGCGCCTCCTCACCATGAGGGGTTGGGCTGCAGAGCAACTTGACAGTGCGAACGACTGCTCCATTCTCGAGATTGGAACTTTCAATTTCTCAGAAAATGGAGCCGATCCATGCTGGACGGTGCGTTTCTCTATATCGTGAGGTGTGCCGACGGGAGTTATTATATCGGCATCACACGCACCTCGCTCGACATCAGAATAGCCCAGCACAACGCCGGCACCTTTCCCGGCTATACGTCTACACGCAGACCTGTCGAACTGTTGTATTCGCAATGGTTTGAGCGCATCACCGACGCGATCGAGAATGAGCGTAAACTCAAGCGCTGGAGCAGGGCGAAGAAAGAAGCGCTGATCCGTGGCGACTTCGCGATATTGAAGCAACTTGCTCGACGCAAGTTACCTCACTTACGGAAACCACCACATGCTCAGCCCTCATCCTGAGGAGGCGCTTCTTCGGCGCCGTCTCGAAGGATGGCCGCACACTTCGACACCTCGGCCTCATGGTTCGAGACGGCGCAAGAACGCCTCCTCACCATGAGGGTCGGGCAGAGGCGCCCGCTTCCTATTTCGCCAGATAATCAAACGCCACTTCGCCCAATCCCAGCGTCAGGTCGCACTTGAAGTGCAGCGCCGACACAACTTCCTTCACCGGCAACCGCGCCACATCCGCGAGCGCATGTGGAAACAGGCCGAGCGCCGCAGGCCCGGTCCAGGCTTCCTTGAGATTGATCTCTTCCAGATGATAGCGCACCAGCTCGCAGATGCGCGGCGTGCCATCGACATGCGGGATGATCTTCAGAATAAAGTTCGGCACCGTCAGCGCATGCATCACCGTGTCATGATCCACCGGCCGGTGCTTGTAGCCCATGGTGCCTGACGCGCAGAGCACCGAGCCGTAATGCAACGTGCCGACCAGCACATCGCTCTCCACGGCGATCTTCGGGGTCGCGCGCTTCTTCGGAAAGCCCCACAATTCGCGACCGCCGGCAATCGGCGCATCGTCGTCGAGATACATCGAGTGGATATAGACGCCCTCGACGCCGTTGAGGCGGACCGGAATCGCCTGCCCGGTTTCGGTGTAGTCGCCGAAGCCGGTGGAATCCGGCATGCGGATAAATTCGTATTTGACGATGTTATCGACGATCTCCAGCGGCTCCGGCACCACGGCCTGCAGCGCGTCCATGTCGGTGCGATAGCTGATGATGAAATATTCGCGGTCGTAGAATTTGTAGGGCCCGCGCGGAAATGACGGATTGGTCAGCGGCATCGAATAGGCGTTACGCCTGATATCTTCGATCTTCATGGTGCCCCCTATGAAACTGTTGGCAGGGAGTATGAAGGCGGTCGATGAAACTGGCGAGACTATTGTGCGGGCAGCGTCAACAAACACCGTCCTCATCCTGAGGAGCGCGCTCTTCGCGCGCGTCTCGAAGGATGGCGGCACACTGAGAGAACCCGGCCTCATGGTTCGAGACGGCGCAAACGCGCCTCCTCACCATAAGGGACTTTGACAGCGACCTGGAAAGCTCCGCTATTTCGTGGTGATCGGCGGCGCCGTTTTCTCCGCCGGCGCCGGCGGCAGTGCCGGCTTGGCGCCGGCATCGCGTGCTTCTGCATCCGGACGCGCCGGCTGCGGCGGCGTTTCCTGCGGGCGCTGGCCGGTGGTCGCGGGTTCTGCAGGGGCCGACGGCTTGCTTTCGGCACCCGGCGTTGACTGCAGTGGCGGCGTCGCCTGGGCAAATCGAGCGGATGGTGGCGTCAGCGTGAGCCGCGCCATTGCCGACGTCGATGCGCCCAATCCTGCTGCGGTCGCCAAGATCGCGATCGTGAAATAGGTCCGGAACACGCGCGTCTGGGTCGTCGGGATCATGGCATCCACCGCAGTTAATGTGCGGTGACAACGGGAGCCGGCCGCCAAAGTTCCCGAGCCGGAAGTCGCAGATCGCCGATGGCGCCCTGGACTTCCTTTGGACGACTAGTCCTTGGTGCTGACGTCCCATGTGGCGTTGCGCACGCCGGCATACGCCTCGAGCCGGGCGGCCACGGCATCCAGCTCCTTGGGATCGACGGCCGTCGAGACCAGCGTGGCCACGATCTCCTGCTGGGTGTCGCTCTGCTCGATCACATCGACATCGCCGACCGGATATTTTGCGGCTTCCAGCGCCTCCTGCAGGCGCTCGCGCATCTCGGGTACCACCTCGGGCGAGACCGTGAGCCGCACGTAATAGGTCACTTCCGACGACTTCGCGTCCAGCGGCGCCCGGTTGATCGCATTGACCAGCGGCCGCAGTAGCGTATTGCCGGCCAGCACGAAAAACGTAAGCGCGATAGCCTGTGCGATCATGTCCGCGCCGGCGCAGGAGCCCACCGCGGCCGAACTCCACAGCGTCGCCGCCGTATTGAGGCCGCGCACATTGGTGCCTTCCTTCATGATGACGCCCGCGCCGAGAAAGCCGATGCCGGAGACGACATAGGCGATCACGCGCACCGCGCCATCGGCACCGTGCAGCTGCATTGCGAGATCGACGAAAGCGGCCGCCCCGAGCGCCACCAGCACATTGGTGCGCAGGCCCGCGGTGCGTTGGCGATATTGTCGCTCAGCACCGATCAGCGTGCCCAGCACAAAGGCCGTGGCCAGGCTGAGCAGCGTGTCGAGGAAGTCGTAGGTCTGGAATGTTGCCAAAAATCGCATGATGTCTGCATGCGTACAGGAAGTGACGGGCGGATGACAATGCCGCCTCGCACCGACCGTCGTGAACTCCCTCTCCCCACAGGGGAGGTGAAAGAACTACAGCTCCAGCAATCCCGCGTCGCCGTCCTGATCGGCGAAGGCCAGCAGCGTACCCTTGGCATTCCAGGCCAGCGCGCTGACGGGCTGCCCCTTGTTGGGCCGCACCAGAATTTCCGCGCCGTCGGTCATGCGGACCATCAGGATGGTGCCGTCACTGTAACCGGCGGCCAGGATGTCCTGCTTGGGATGACAGGCCACCATGGTGACCTTGGCCTTGAGCGGCGCCAGCATCGCCGGCTCCTTGCCCATCGGGCCGTCCTTGCTGGCAAACGGCCAGATGATGACCGTATCGGCGCCCGAGGTCGCGAGACCCTTGCCGCCGGCGCTCCAGGAAATCGAGCGCACGCGTGCCGGATAGCCGGTCATGCGCATGTGCTTGCCGTCCACGAGACGCCAGCCATGCAGCGCCGGCTCATGCATCGCGGTGACCAGAAACTTGTTGTCCGGGCTGAAGGTCACGCCGAGATGCGAACCGGCCCATTCCAGCACTTCGGCATTGCCGGCCATGTTGGGAAACCACAGCGTCACGCCGTTGTAGTGGGCTATCGCGAGCCGCAGCCCTTTGGGCGCGAATGCAAGGCCGCCAACGGTCGATGGCACCTCGAAGAATTTCACCTCGCCCTTCGGCGCCTGCACGAAGGCCGTCTTGCCCGCCGACCACGCAACAGCGCCGTCGGGATGCAAAGCTACACTGTCGATCCAGCGCCTCTTGGCGTCGGTCGCAAAGGTCGAGACTGTGCCGTCGCGGTCGAGCACGACGACCTTGCCGTCGTCGCAGCCCATCACGATGCGCTTGCCGTCGGAGGTCGAGCACAGGATGCCACCGAACGCGACCTCGACCGGCGACATCGCGCCTGCCGGATCGACCAGCGTCACCTTCTCCTCGGCGCCGACAAAGGCTGCCTTGTCGCCGAGAAAATGCACCGATGTGACCGACGCACCGATAGCCACCGGCAACACACGGTCGGTGACCGAAACGATGGATTCCTGCTCCTGCAGCGGATTGAAATCGGACATCATCAGGCGGGGATGCAGCGTTCGAAGCCGTCGCGGATCAGCTGCTCGGGCAGATCGCGACCGATAAAGACAAGACGGCTTTCGCGCTTCTCGCCGTCCTTCCACGGCCGCTGATGATCGCCTTCGAGCATCATGTGCACGCCCTGAAACACGTAGCGGTCGTCGTCGCCGGAGAACGACAGGATACCTTTGGAGCGCAAAATCTTGCCGCCCTCCTTGGCCATCAGATCCTGCAGCCACGGCATGAAGGTCGATGCATCGAGCGCCTTGTCGGTACGCAGCGACATCGAGTGCATATCCTCGTCGTGATAGTGCTTCAGACCACCGTGGCCGTGATCATGATGGTGATGATGGCCGTGATCGTGGTCATGATGATCGTGACCGTCGTCCGCGTTGAGGAACTCCGGTTCGATCTCCAGAATGCGATCGAGATCGAAGGCGCCACGCTCCAGGACGTCGGACAGCTTCACCTGCGCGCGTTCCGTCTTGTGCAGCTTCGCATAGGGGTTGATGGCGCGAATGCGCGCCTCGACTTCGGCGAGCTCAGCCTTCGACACAAGATCGATCTTGTTCAGCACGATGACGTCGGCGAAGGCGATCTGGTTCTTGGCTTCCGGCGCATCCTTAAGGCGGTCGCTCAGCCATTTGGCATCGGCCACGGTCACCACCGCGTCGAGCCGCGCATGGGCCTGCACGTCTTCGTCGACGAAGAAGGTCTGCGCCACCGGGGCCGGATCCGCGAGACCCGTGGTCTCCACGATGATGGCGTCGAACTTGCCTTTGCGCTTCATGAGACCGTCGAGAATGCGCACGAGGTCGCCGCGGACAGTGCAGCAGACGCAGCCGTTGTTCATCTCGAACACTTCTTCATCCGCGCCGATGATGAGATCGTTGTCGATGCCGATCTCGCCGAATTCGTTGACGATCACGGCGTATTTCTTGCCGTGATTTTCCGACAGGATGCGGTTCAGCAGCGTGGTCTTGCCGGCGCCGAGATAGCCGGTCAGCACGGTCACGGGAATTTTGTTGGCGGTCGCTTCAGACATGATCACTCCGGCGGGGTCTTTTCAGGGGCAGCGCCGGCAGCAGGGGTGCCCCTGCGCTAACTGGTCAGCGCGCTCGTCAGCGCCTTTATATTGTGCCTGACCATATCAATGTAAGTGGGTGCATCGCCGTTTTCGGGCGTCAGGCTGTCGGAATACAGCGTTCCGCCGATTTTTGCCCCGGTCTCGGCGGCAATCCGGCGCATCAGCCGGGGATCGGCGATATTTTCCAGAAAAACCGCCGGAATTTTCGAGATCTTGAGCTGGGTGATGATGACCGCGATATCCTTCGCGCTGGGCTCCGAATCCGTCGAAACGCCCTGCGGCGCAATGAATTCGATGCCATAGGCCGCCGCGAAATAGCCGAAGGCGTCATGGGTCGAGATCACCTTGCGGTGCACCGAGGGGATGGAAGCCACGGCCGCCTTCACGTCACTGTCGAGGGTAGTCAGCTTCGCGAGATAGGCCTCGGCGTTCGCCTTGTAGATGTCGGCACGGGCCGGATCGGCCTTGGCCAGCGCATCGCGAATGTTTGCGACATAGATCCTGGCATTGGCCACCGATTGCCAGGCGTGCGGATCCTCGTGCGAGTCGAGCTTGCGCGGTGCGATGCCCTGGGTTGCGGTGACGATGACAGCCTTGCCGCCGGATGATTTCACCAGCCGCGGCAACCAGCCCTCGAAGCCGAGGCCGTTGACCACCACGAGCTTCGCATCGGCGATCTTTTTCGCGTCACGCGGCGTCGGTGTGTAGACATGCGCATCCCCATTCGGGCCGACCAGGGTCGTGACAGCGACTCGCTCACCGCCGACATTGCGCACGAAGTCACCCAGGATGGAAAAACTGGCGACGACATCGATCTTGTTCTGGGTCTTGTCCTGCGCACGCGCCGGGACGATCGCATTGACGAGCGACAGGACGGCACAAAGGACAAATACGCTGGATTTCCGCATGACTGACACACCTACGCCTCAAGATGCCGGCCGGGGAACAACTGCCTCACCAAGCCACTGACATTGCCGAACAAAACCGAAAATACGTAGAGCACCGCGGCGACCAGAATGATCGCGGGACCGGACGGCACCTTGGTCTGGAACGACAGCACCAGACCGAAGTAACCGGAGACCATCGCGCTCGCGACGGAGATCATCATCATCCCCGTGATATCGCGCGACCAGAACCGCGCGATGCCCGCCGGAAGGATCATCAGTCCCACCGCGAGCAGCGTACCGAGCGCGTGAAAGCCGTTGACGAGATTGACGACGACCAGCGCGAGAAACGCCAGATGCGCGGGTGCACCGGCGCGCGAGACCGTGCGCAGAAACACCGGATCGACGCATTCGATCACCAGCGGTCGATAGATCACCGCCATCACCACCAGCGTGATGGTCGCGTTGAACGCGATCACCAGTAGCGTCTGATCGTCGAGCGCGAGAATGTTGCCGAACAGCACATGCAGCAGATCGATATTGGTGCCGCGCATCGAGACGATGGTGACGCCCACCGCCAGCGAAACGAGATAGAACGCCGCAAGCGATGCGTCTTCTTTGATCACGGTGACGCGCGACACGAGACCAGCGAGCAGCGCGACGGAAAAGCCTGCAATCAGGCCGCCGAACGTCATCGCGAACAGATTGAGCCCGGAGAACAGGAAGCCGATCGCCGCCCCCGGCAGGATGGCATGCGCCATCGCGTCGCCCACAAGGCTCATCCGCCGCAGCATCAGGAAGACGCCGATCGGCGCGCCGCCTAGCGCCAGCGCAACCACGCCGGCCAATGCGCGGCGCATAAATTCAAATTCGAGGAAAGGCGCGATCAGCGCATCGTAGAGCATGTCGATCAGGCCGCCCGCGAGTGTGCGGCATCGACAACACAGGTGCCGGCGCCATCGTCGAAGGCTTCGCACATGCGCCGCGCCTCCAGCAGGTTATCCGCCGTCAGCACCTGCTGGGTCGATCCCCAGGCCACGGAGCCGCGCGCCAGCAGCAGCGTCTCCGGGAAATGCGCGCGTACCATCTCCATATCGTGCAGCGCCGCCAGCACTGTACGCTTTTCTGCGTGCCAGTGACGCACCAGCGCAATCAGATCCGCCGACGTCTTGGTATCGATCGCATTGAACGGCTCGTCGAGCACGATCACCCGCGCATCCTGCAGCAATACACGCGCGAACAGCATGCGCTGCATCTGGCCGCCGGACAGCGTGCCGATATTGCGGTTCTCGAATCCGTTGAGGCCAACAGCGGCGAGCGCCCGTCCAATTTGCCCGCGCGCGGTCTTGCCAAGGCCGCCGAATATCCCGGTCGTGCGCCAAAGCCCTGTGCCGACGAAGTCGAACACCGAAATAGGGAATGTGCGGTCGATATCGACGCTCTGCGGCAGGTAAGCGATGTCGCGCGCCTTCAGGCCGCCAAGTGTGATCGCGCCCGTCAGCGGCTTCAGGATGCCGACGATGCCGCGAAACAGCGTGGATTTGCCGGCGCCGTTCGGCCCAACCACCGCGAGCAAACTGCCAGCGGCGATCTCGCCATTGAGGTGATGCACCGCCGGATGCCGGTCATAGCCCAGCGTGACGTTCTGGAAAGCGAGCTGTGCTGTCATGACGGCCTCATCGCTAGCAGAACCACCGCCCAGAGCGCTGCGGAGACCGCCAGCGCAGCCCCAAGCCGTGCGGGCAACGTCATGCGCAGGATCGACCAGGGCGCAGGCTGGGCTGGATGCGGGCTTGCCGGGCCATGGCTGTGGGTATGACCGTGGCCGTGCGCGTGACCATCGGAATGGTCAAAACCGTGGGAATGGGAATGCGCCATGAAATCGGGCCTGGCCAATGAATATCCGGCGCCGAGGCGCCTGACTGTCATTTATGTTATATTATAACATACCGCAAGCCCAGGAGGGTTCAGGCGAAGTGGCGGACCAGCGCCAGGCCAGCAAAAAGCCCGGCAATCGACAGCACCACCGACCCCAGCACATAGGCCAGGGCGAGGCCCAATTCGCCGCGCTCATAGAGCACTGCCGTATCCAGTGAAAAGGCCGAAAAGGTCGTGTAGCCGCCGAGGATGCCGGTCATCAGGAACAGGCGCCAGGGCTGCGAGGCCTCGCCCTTGTAAGCCAGATAGCCGGCGATCAGGCCCATCACCGTGGAGCCAGTGATGTTGATGATGAAGGTGCCCCACGGGAACGCCGCTCCCATGCAGCGAGCGCAGGTCATGTTGATGACATGGCGCAAGGTGGCGCCAAGGCCGCCGCCGACAAAAACCAAAACATAATTCATCGAACACCCGCTGCGCTTGGTGGCTCACGTCATTCCGTTCTGCCGCAGCGTGTCTGCGGCGGCAAGTCGCAGCAGGCCGAGCAAGACACGAAAACGTCACGACAACGAAAAAAGGCGGCAGCTTGCGCCACCGCCCTTCCCGCGCGTCATTAAACGCAAATCGAAAGCGATCAGACCACCTTGCCGAACTGCTCGTCGACATATTCCCAGTTCACAAGGTGATCGACGAACGCCTTGAGATAGTCGGGACGCCGGTTGCGGTAGTCGATGTAGTAGGAGTGCTCCCAGACGTCGACGCCGAGGATCGGGGTCGCGCCATGGACCAACGGGCTTTCGCCGTTCGCGGTCTTGGAGATTTCCAGCTTGCCGTTCTTGACCGAGAGCCAGGCCCAGCCGGAGCCGAACTGGCCAACGCCTGCAGCGGCGAAGTCGGTCTTGAACTTCTCGAGACCGCCGAGATCCTCGGTGATCTTCTTCTCCAGACGGCCGGGCAGCTTGTCGCCACCGCCGTTCGGCTTCATCCAGTTCCAGAAGTGGAGATGGTTGTAGTGCTGGCCGGCATTGTTGAAGAGCGCGGCATTCTTGCCGAACGAGCCCTTCACGATTTCTTCAAGCGATTTGCCTTCGAATTCGGTGCCCTTCAGCAGGTTATTGCCGTTGGTCACGTAAGCCTGATGGTGCTTATCGTGATGGAATTCCAGCGTTTCCTTCGACATATGCGGCGCGAGCGCGTCATAGGCGTAAGGCAGATTGGGAAGCGTGAAGGTCATGGGTCAAGATCCGCAATAATGGGAGAGGTGGCTTAACGGGAACCCTTATAGAAGGTTCCGCCCGGCTCCGACACTCCCATCTTTGCGATCCCCGATCGCTTCGCGATCAGGCCACGCTCGGCATTGCGGCGGAGACGGCATCGCGCCGCACTGGCGGCTTCACATTCATCAGCATCTGGAAGCATCCGGCGATCAATCCGATGATCACGGCGAATTGCCAGGCGCGATCATAATTGCCGAGATGCGAGAAGATCATGCCACCGCCCCAGGCGCCGAGGAAAGATCCTGCCTGATGGCTGAGGAAGGCGATGCCGGTGAGTGTCGCCATGAAGCGCAACCCGAACAGCTGCGCGACGAGGCCGTTCACCAGCGGGACCACGCCGAGCCACAGCGATCCCAGCACGGCTGCGAAAATCATGGTCGTGGTAGGAGTTGCGGGAAAATAGAAGTAGGTGGCGAGCGCCAGCGAGCGGGCGATGTAAATTCCGCCGAGCAAAATCTGCTTCGGATAAAGGCCGCCAAGCCAGCCAAAGGCATAGGAGCCAAACACATTGAAAAGACCGACTATTGCCAGCGCGGTGGCGCCAAGCGACGCGTCGAGGCCGCAGATCGCCAGATAATTCGGCAGATGCGTGGTGATGAATACTAGCTGCAGGCCGCAGACAAAGAACGACAACGCCAGCACGATATAACCGGAATGACCGAGTGCGGACTGCACCACTTCTCCCAAAGATTGCTGCAGCTCATCCGCCGGTGCGCGTTCGATCTTGTCGGACTGACCGGCAAACAGCGCAGCGGGGAGCATCACCGCTGCGAGGCCGAGAAAGCCGATCAGCGCCACTTGCCAGCCCGCCGTCGAGATCAGCGTCTGCGCCAGCGGCGACGCGATGACGAGACCGAGCGAACCGGCGGCCGACACAGCACCCATGGTGACGCTGCGCTTGGCGGCGGAGACGCTGCGCGAAGCTACCGTCATGGTCATGCTCGACGCCGTGCAGGACAGTGCGAGGCCGACGCAAAGGCCGGCGCCCAGCGTGAACACCAACGGCGTGGTCGCGACCATCATCAAGACGAGACCGGCGGCATAAATCAAAACGCCGGTGATCATGACGTGACGGGTGCCGAAACGATCGGCGATGGCGCCGATAAAGGGCTGCGAGATGCCCCAGATCACGTTCTGCAAAGCGGTGGCCAGGGAGAAATCAGCCGTGGTGATGGCGGTGTCGCGCAGAATCGAGGGTTGAAACAGGCCGAAGCTCTGGCGCATGCCCATGGCCAAGCTGAGCAGCGTCGCCGCGCCGGCCAAAATCGCCCAGCGCTGGTATTTGGAGAGCTCCGCCTCAGTCATTCCAACGTTTCCTTGATCCCTAGAATATTATTCTCAGATAAGCACTGGATTCGACAGGTTTACTACCCTCGGACCGACCTATAAGGGCTGCACAAAGCGCAGAGGTGGCGACCGAAATGAGCATCGAAATCGAGATTGTGACCGGCGATGCTTCATGGCCGAGCGTCAAACCGCTGTTCGACCTCGCATCGCCGCGGGAGGTAGTCGAAAAGCTGTCCTGGGGACACGTGGTCTTCGCCTATCCCGAATTGCGGGTCATCGTGGAGGACGACGGACAGCCGGTCTGCCATGTCGGCCTGTATCGGCGCGAAGGCATATGGAAGGATCGCAAGACGCGGATTGGCGGCATCGGCGGCGTTGTGACGCATCCCGACTATCGTCGTCGCGGTCTGGCCAGTCTGGCGCTCACCGCCGCACTCCATACGCTGAAAGACGAACGCGCCACCGATTTTGCGCTGCTATTCTGTGAACCGCACAATCTGGATTTCTACACGCGCCGCAACTGGAAGCCGTTCATCGGCGAGGTCTATGCCGAACAGCACGGCGAGCGGGTACGCTTCGATGTCATGACCCCGCTGGTGTCCTACCTGAAGCGAGCGCCGCATGAAGGCGAGATGGACCTGTGCGGGCTGCCGTGGTGACCGCCACCGGTTGACCTGAGCAAGCTGCGTCAAATTGAATCGATCATGATCATTTGAGACGCTGAGTAGTCTCAAACGCATCGCCGCGGCATTGCACAAATCCCATTTCTTGTTATGCAGACCGCCTGATCCGAGGAGACACGCATGGCCGCCAGATTCACTGTTATGATCGCATTGCTGGGTGCAGTGTCTGCAGGCTCCGCTGCGCAAGCCCAATCGGGCGGCGAAGCAACGGGTGTCTGGCAGACCCAGGCCGGCGATGCACAGGTGCGGGTCAGCAAATGCGGCACCATCCTGTGCGGCACGGTCGTTTCGCTGCGCGACAAGATCGATCCGCAGACCGGCAAACCGCCGATCGACGACAAGAATCCCGATCCCGCGCTGGCCAAGCGCTCGATGATTGGCATTCATCTCTTCTACGACATGCGCCCTACCGGAGCGAACACGTGGTCGGGCCGGATCTACAATGCCGATGACGGGAAGATCTATACCAGCAACGTCGCGCTGGTGGGGCCGAACACGCTGAAGGTCGAAGGCTGCGTCGGCGCATTCTGCGGTGGCGAAAACTGGACCCGCGTCGGCCGCTGATCAGGCGATCTCTTTCAAACCGACATAGCCTTCAACGCGGTGGCCGCCGAGGCATAGCCACCGCGCGCGCCGTCGATGAAATGTACGTGATCGCTGCGGATGGCTGACGGTGTGAAACACGTCATCATCGCAGCATCCTGCCGGTGCAGACCATAGCGCACCGTTCCTTCCGCGGCCGCCGCAACAAGACGCTGCTCCAGCGCGCGTTCGAGATCGGGTGTGCAATCCAGAATCATGCGGAGGCTATCGTCATATTTGCGGAAATCCGAGTTCTCGACCAACTGCTGCACATAGGTCTTCGGCACGAAGCCGCCGACGCTAATGCCAAAACGCATCAACACAAAAACGAACAGCGTTCGCGTCGTCACCCAGATACGAAAGCGCGACAGCGATTTCGCGCCGCGGCCAGCTCGGATTTCGTAGCCGAGACCCGCGGGCGGCCACGTCATCGCGGGACCGCCTGCGGGTACGGGACGGCCCGCATTTGGACTGCGTTCGACCAGCGCGATAATGTCTTCGATGACGCGGCGAAATGCGGATGGCTCGGCGCCCGCTGCGGCCGTCACCAGCACCGACAGGATCAAACCGTGCGCCGATGGAATTTCCTCGAAACGACATGAGAGCCCGGAGAGATCGGGATAGGTCCCGACAGGTGCCGGCGTCACCGCGAATTCGCCGCGCTTCATCGCTGCCTCTGCCCAGCCCAATCCGCCACCGGAAAACATCGCATAGGACACATTCTTCGATGGACCGAAGCGCGCCACGCGCACGTCCGGCCCCTGCGCACGGATGTCCTTGATCGGGACCAGGGCCACCCGCATCACGAGATCGAGATCGTGCTTCACCCAGGTCGCCGTCGCCGCCAATGCCCCGCGGGCGCGATCGAGATCGTCCGGTGAGACTGCGAAGCTCGCGCCATCGCCGCCGAACACGAACGGGAATTCGCGGCCGTCCAACGCGTTGGTCACGGCAGCAATGACGGCAGCGCCGGCCATGTTGACGGCCTTGTAGCGCTGTTCGGCGATGGCCTTGGTGGATTCCACGATATCGGCGACGCCGATGATCCAGTCATCCGGCAGCGGCATGTACAAAGCCGGGTCCATCACCCGGTCGAAACCGTAAAATATTGAAATGCCGTCGTAAAACGCGCTGACGCCGGTCGTCATGGTGCGAAATGATCCTGCGACAACGTTGCGTCAACCCAATGACGCTCCTGAGGCAGAACTCATAGCACGCAATTTCGACGAACGTGCGGTATCAGCAATCCAAAGTCGTCTGCCGCTCCCATTCGGTGAGCTGACGGCAGTGCTCATTCCAGTCGCTGTGTTTGAGCTTGAGATACGATCCGACCACGACCTCGCCGAGCTGCGCCTTCAACACGTCGGATGCTTCGAGCGCCCGCAATGCATCGAGCAGGTTCAGCGGCAGCTGCTTTGCCTTCGGTACCTTCGCGCCTTCCGTATACATATTGATGTCGAGGCGCGGGCCGGGATCGCGGCTGTTGGCCATGCCGTCGAGACCAGCGGCGAGCAAGGTCGCCGGCAGCAGATAGGGATTCACCGCACCATCGGGCAAACGGAATTCGAACCGGCCCGCATCGGGAATGCGGATCATATGCGTGCGATTGTTGCCGCCGTAGGTCACCGTGTTCGGCGACCATGTCGCGCCCGAGAGCGTGCGCGGCGCATTGATGCGCTTGTAGGAATTCACCGTGGGATTGGTGATAGCGCAAACCGCTTCGGCCGAATGAACGAGGCCGCCGATGAAGTGATAGGCCGTCTTCGAGAGACCCAACTCGCCGCTCTCGTCCTCGAACACGTTCGAGCCGTCCTTGGTCGACCATAGTGACGCATGGACGTGGCAGCCGTTGCCAGTGAGATTGGCAAACGGCTTCGGCATGAAGGTCGCCTTGTAGCCGTGCTTTTCGGCAATCGACTTGACCATAAACTTAAAGAACGCGTGGCGATCGGCGGTCTTCAGCGCGGTGTCGAACTCCCAGTTCATCTCGAACTGGCCGTTGGCGTCTTCATGATCGTTCTGATAGGGCTTCCAGCCGAGCGCAATCATCGCATCACAGATTTCGGCGACGATCTCGTAGCGCCGCATCAGCGCCTGCTGGTCGTAGCATGGTTTGCTCTGCTGATCTGCCGGATCGGAAATCGCGGTGCCATCTGGTGAGATCAGAAAATACTCGCATTCGACGCCGGTCTTGAGTTCGACGCCTTGCCCCGCCGCCTTAGCAATGAGGCCTTTCAGCACCTGACGCGGATTCTGCGCCACGGGCTTGCCGCCCATATAAAGATCCCCGGTGACCCAGGCGACGCCGGGCTTCCATGGCAGCAGCGTCAGCGTATCCATGTCCGGCATCACGAGGACATCGGGGTCGGCTGGAGTCATGTCGAACCATGCCGCGAAACCGGCAAAGCCCGCTCCGGACTTGGCGACGCCGTCCATCGCGGTCGCCGGCACCAGCTTGGCGCGCATGCCGCCGAACAGATCGACGAAGGCGATGAGGAAATATTTGAGATCGTGTTGCTTGGCTAGTTCGGTCCAGGTCGTCATTGACACGCGCTCCGAAGATCATCCAGCCATAATGGCTCGTTAGATATTGCTGCCGGGAATCCAGTTCGTTCCCGCGAGAGGGACCCTCGCCATGGCCGCCGACTCCATTGTCAGCGCCACCAGATCTTCCGGTTCGAGATTGTGGACGTGGCTCTTGCCGCAAGCGCGTGCGATGGTCTGCGCTTCCAGCGTCATCACAGAGAGATAGTTTGCGAGCTTGCGGCCGGCGATCACGGGATCGAGCCGCGCGGCCAGCAAAGGATCCTGCGTGGTGATGCCAGCGGGATCGCGGCCTTCATGCCAGTCATCATAGGCGCCGGCGGTGGTGCCGAGCTTCTGGTACTCGGCTTCCAGCGCCGGATCATTATCGCCGAGCGCGATCAGCGCGGCCGTGCCGATCGCCACCGCATCCGCGCCAAGCGCAAGACACTTGGCCACATCAGCGCCATTACGGATGCCGCCGGAGACGATGAGCTGCACCTTGCGATGCATGCCGAGATCCTGCAGCGCCTTCACCGCAGGCGGGATCGCGCACATGGTGGGCAGGCCGACATTCTCGATGAACACATCCTGCGTCGCAGCCGTCCCGCCCTGCATGCCGTCGAGCACGATGGCATCGGCGCCGGATTTCACCGCGAGCGCGATATCGTAATACGGGCGTGAGGCACCGACCTTCACGTAAATGGGGATATTCCAGTCGGTGATCTCGCGCAGTTCCTGGATCTTGATTTCGAGATCGTCGGGCCCGGTCCAGTCCGGATGCCGGCACGCCGAGCGCTGGTCGATGCCGACGGGCAGACGGCGCATGCCGGCGACGCGCTCGGTAATCTTCTGGCCGAGCAACATGCCGCCGCCACCGGGCTTGGCGCCCTGCCCGACCACGACTTCAATTGCATCGGCCTTACGCAGGTCGTCCGGATTCATGCCGTAACGCGACGGCAGCACCTGATAGACGAGCAGATCGGAATGACCACGCTCTTCCGGCGTCATGCCGCCGTCGCCTGTGGTGGTGGATGTGCCGACCGCCGATGCGCCGCGACCGAGCGCTTCCTTGGCGGGACCGGACAGCGCACCGAAGCTCATGCCAGCGATGGTGATTGGAATCTTCAGATGAATCGGCTTCTTGGCGAAACGCGCGCCGATGACGACATCGGTGGCGCATTTCTCCCGGTAACCTTCGAGGGGATAGCGGCTGATCGAGGCGCCAAGAAACAGCAGATCGTCGAAATGCGGCAGCTTGCGCTTGGCGCCGGCGCCGCGGATGTCATAGATGCCGGTCGCGGCCGCACGGCGAATTTCCGCAATGGCTGCATCATCGAAGGTCGCGGACTTGCGCGGCGGCGTATGGATCCAGCGGTCTTGCGCGCTCATCAGTATGATCCGACGTTATCGATGTGGAAGTGATAGAGCTTACGCGCCGAGCCGTAGCGCTTGAACTCGTCGGGGCTGACGCCTTCGACGCCGGCTTCATCGAGCAGCCGCCTCAACTCGGTCTTGTGTTCGTCCTTGAGCGGCTTCTCGATGCAATCCGCACCAAGGCTGGCGACGGAGCCGCGCACGAAGAGCTGCGCCTCATAGATGGAATCGCCGAGTGCCTCGCCGGCATCGCCGAGCACCACGAGCTTGCCGGCCTGCGCCATGAAGGCGGAGAGATGGCCGACCGAGCCCTTCACGACGATATCGATGCCCTTCATGGAGATGCCGCAACGCGCGGACGCATTGCCGTCGATCACCAGCAGGCCACCATTGCCGCTGGCGCCAGCAGCCTGCGAGGCATCGCCCGTGACATGGACGCGGCCCGACATCATGTTTTCGGCGACACCCTGCCCGGCATTGCCGCGCACGGTGACGCGCGCCTGCTTGTTCATACCGGCGCAGTAATAGCCGACGTGTCCGTCGATCTCGATCTCGACCGGAAAATCGAGACCGACCGCGATATTGTGCTGGCCGCGCGGATTGCTGACGGTCCAGTGCGTCGCGTTGGTGTTATCAGTCAGCGCATGCAGCGCGCTGTTGAGTTCGCGCAGCGGCGAGGACGCAAGATCAACCGAAGGCATCAGTGCCGCTCCCACAAATAAACTTTGGCGGGTTCGGGCTCCCAGACCTTGGCGACGTCGATTCCCGGCAGATCGACCAGCGCACGATATTCGGTGCCGAAGGCGACCCAGCGATCGGTCTCGGCCATCACGGCTGGCTTGCAGGCAATGGGATCGCGCAGCACACCGAATCCGGACTCGGTGCCGATCACGAATGTGTAGAAACCATCCAGCGCGGAGAGTGACGAGGTCATTGCATCCTGCAGCGATGCGCCTGCCGCCATCTGCGAGCTGATATAGCCGGCGGCCACTTCGGAATCGTTTTCGGTGCGGAACGTCATGCCCTGGCGGATCAACTCGCGGCGAACGTCATTGTGGTTCGACAACGAACCGTTATGCACGAGGCACTGGTCCGTGCCCGTGGTGAAGGGGTGCGCGCCATTGGTGGTCACTGCGGACTCAGTCGCCATGCGGGTGTGGCCGACGGCATGGGTGCCAGCCATCGCGTTCAGACCGAAGCGCTTGGCCACGTCAGCGGGCAGACCGACTTCCTTGAACACAGCCATGCGCTTGCCGCGCGCAACCATGTCGACGTCTTTCATGCCGAGGAGCACAGATGCGACAGCAGCCTCGCGATCGGTGGGAACGCTGATGACGGCGTGGGTATCGTGCACCTGATACGAAATCGGTGCGCCGGCGATTTTACCAAGCGATGCCATCAGTTCAGCAAAATCGAACGACGGCGCAGCGCGCAGCGTCAGCTTGATCTGTCCGGCATCGCCGTCGCCATAAACAGCAAAGCCTGCAGAGTCAGGGCCGCGATCGCTCAGCGCTTCCAGCATGCCGGAGAGCAACCCGCCTAATTCGGGGGCCAGCTTTTGATCTTTCAGAAACAGACCGGCAATGCCGCACATGGCTCGCGTCTCGCTCGTTGAATGCGCGTGGACCTTGCCCGAAACAAAACCGCCATGTCAACCACAGAGAAAATAGTTTTCCTGACAAGAAATATTGCTATTGTCGGGAAATCAACGCTGCAGGAAACGCCATCGTGAAAGTGAAACCGAAGAAAACGAAATCATCGCCCGCCCGCTCAAAGCTGGAGGAGCTGCGCACCGGTTCGAACGCGCCGCTGGAAGTCGGTGGCTCCCTGGAATCCAAGATCGGCAATGAAGTGCGGCAGCTCCGCAAGGAGCTGGAGCTGACAGTGGCCGAGCTCAGCACATCGGCGGGCATCTCGACCGGCATGTTGTCGAAGATCGAGACCGGCAGCATCTCCGCATCGCTGGGGACGTTGAATGCACTCTCGAAAGCGCTCAACGTGCCGATCTCCAGATTCTTTCGCGAGACCGAGGAAGAGCGCGATTGCTCTTTTGTGAAGGCCGGCACAGGCGTCAAGATCGAACGCCGCGGCACCAAGTCCGGTCATCACTATCAACTGCTCGGCCAGTCGATCCACGGCGAGCTCGGCGTCGAGCCCTATCTGATCACGCTGAACGAGGATGCCGAGGCCTATAGTAACTTCCGTCACGCCGGTGTCGAGATGATCTACATGCTGACAGGCAAGGTGCGCTATCGCCATGCCGACCAGACCTATCTGATGGAGCCCGGCGACACGCTGTTCTTCGACGCCGCCGCGCGGCACGGGCCTGAGGAACTCGTGAAAGCACCGATGACGTATCTGTCTGTGATTATTTATCCGCGGCGGAGCTAGGCCTCACTTCGCTTTGCTCTTCCCCGGCATCCGGTCCTGCGACGGTGGCACGTCGAAGGCCCGCCGATACATCCGTGCGAAATGGCTGGCGCTGGCGAAGCCGCATTCGGCCGAGATCTCGACCACCGGTATGCTGGTCTGCTGTAACAGCGCGCGGGCCTTGGCGAGACGCAGGCTCAGGTAATGCTGCTCGATGGTTACGCCGAGATGCGCGGTGAACAGCCGCTCAAGCTGTCGCACGGACACGCCGGCCATTTTTGCCAGCTCGTCGCGCGGCGCAGGGCTGGCCAGACGCCGTTCCATCACGGCGATCGCCGAGAGCACGGCGCGATTGCTGGTGCCGAGGCGCTCGCGCAATGAAATGCGCTGGCTGTCGTCGCCGAGACGCACGGCGGTTTGCAGAAACCAGTCACTGACTTTCGCTGCCAGTGCCTGGCCGTGATCGCGGCGGATGATGGCATGCATCATGTCGAGCGCGGCGACACCACCGGCACAGGTGAGCCGGTTGCTATCGATCTCGAACAGCGTACGCGTCGGCTCGATCTCGGGAAAGGCTTCGATGAACGCATCGAGATGCTCCCAATGGATCGTGCAGCGAACGCCATCGAGTATGCCGGCCTTGGCCAGAATGAACGGCCCACCGGAGACGCCGCCGATGGCGCAGCCCGAGCGCGCGAGGCGACGTAGCCACGCCAGCGTCTTGGCATCATCGAATCCAGCGGGATTGCCACCGGCGCAAACCAGCACCGTATCGTAGCGCACGCTGTCGGCAATGGTGTGATCGGACGCCACCGACAATCCGTTCGATGCCAGGATCGCGTCGGCGCCGGTCGAGATCTGCAGCCACTGATACAGCTTCTTGCCGGCCAGCACATTGGCGGCGCGCAGCGGTTCGATCGCCGAGGCAAAGGACATCAGCGCGAAGCCGTCGATCAGGAGAAAGCCGACGCGGTGGGGCTGGGCCATAGATTTGAAGACTCAGTTTCCGCGCCCGTTCAGATCATAGCTGCAGCGTTACGCCCACTCGCCCTTGCGGAACACCGGCACGCGACGGCCGTCGGTGTGGACACCATCGATGTCGATCTCGCCGGAACCAATCATCCAGTCGATATGGATGAAGCTCTTGTTGCCGCCCTGCGCCGCGATCTGCTCGGGCGTGAGATCGCCGCCATTGACGAAGCACTTCGAATAGCACTGGCCGAGCGCAATATGGCAGGCGGCATTCTCGTCGAACAGCGTGTTGTAGAACAAGAGGCCACTCGCCGAGATCGGCGACGAATGCGGCACCAGCGCCACTTCACCGAGCCGACGCGAGCCTTCGTCGGTGTCGAGCACCTTGTTGAGCACTTCCTCGCCGCGTGAGGCCTTCGCCTCGACGATCCTGCCGTCCTCGAAGCGCACCGCGATGTTGTCGATCAGTGTGCCCTGATAGGATAGCGGCTTGGTTGATCGGACATGGCCGTTGACACGCGCAGCATGCGGTGTGGTGAAGACTTCCTCGGTCGGGATATTGGCGTTGCAGATGATGCCGTTCTTGGCCGTCGACGCGCCGCCTTCCCATTCATGGCCGTCGGCAAGACCCACCACAAGATCGGTGTCCGGCCCGGTGAAATGCAGCGCATGGAAGCGCTGGCCGTTCAGCCATTCGGTGCGGCTACGCAACGCAGCATTGTGCTTCGCCCAGGCGGCGATGGGATCGGCATTGTCGACGCGCGATGCGGCGAAGATCGCGTCCGCAAGCTTCTGTACGGCGACGTCGTCCTCATCGCCGGGAAACACCTGCTTGGCCCAGGACAGCGTGGGATAAGCGATGATATTCCAGTTGATGTCGAAGCCAGCGATCTTCTGCAGCGCCGGCTGATAAGCGATGGAATTCGCCTTACTGGCGCGCGAGACCTTGGCGGGATCTTCGTTCGACAGCAGCATCGGATTGTCGCCGACGATGGCAAGGCGCGCGGTGTTGTTGCCGAGCGCTTTGGCCATGCCCTCATAAAGCCAGCCGGCGGCGCGATCGAACGACGCATCGTGGCCGTAGCGGTAGCGCGCCAACGTCATCTCTTCATCGGAGAAAAACGGCGTCACCAGGCCTGCGCCGGCCTTGTAGGCATGTTCAGCGATTTTGCGCACCAGCGGCAGCGCCGCGGCGGGGCCGGTCAGCAGCAGATCCTGCCCCGGCGCAAGTTGCAGCCCAACTTTCACGGCGACTTCGGCCAGACGGTCGAGCTTCACGGGATCCATGGGGGTGGACAAATTGCGCTGGTGAACGGTCATGCAGAGGCCCTGACTGATGTGGAAGTGGCTGGACCGAATGTAGGCGCAGATGCGCCTTGCCGCCAGCCGGTCCGCCGCAGGGCTTACCGGACGCCTACGACAGCCCGGACTGCGGGACGAGGGCCTGGTAATGGGCCAGCGCGTAAAGCCTGATCGCCGAGGACAGGTTGTTCTGCTGTCGGTTCTTGTCGATCTCGCCGACGAGCTGCGACATCGTGATCCGGCGCATGCCGGCGATCTCCTTCAGCGCCGTCCAGAACGCCTCTTCGAGGCTGACGCTTGTCTTGTGTCCGGCGACAACGATCGATCGCTTTACGACGGGTGATTTCACCGCGCCTCCTCCATTTCATTTCCGCCCAGTGGTCGTTTTTCTTTCAGGACAGCTTATACGGATTGGAACCCGCGGCAACAGATCAGATGATGCGACCTTAGACGACTACGCATCGCGCAACCTGATATCAGAAACACAACCTCTGCGGCACAATCGCTGCCTTGTTTTCGCGGCGCGCATTGAGCAGAAGCAGCATAGTGCACAACTTCGGATTCGACTTTCCTGACTGACTCGATGGATTCCACTACGCTCGCACTTCCGGACGCCCAGCACGCCGCCGATCAGATCGATC
Source organism: Tardiphaga sp. OK246 (assembly GCF_900188215.1). NCBI lineage: Bacteria > Pseudomonadati > Pseudomonadota > Alphaproteobacteria > Hyphomicrobiales > Nitrobacteraceae > Tardiphaga > Tardiphaga sp. OK246. The sequence continues at coordinate 37,008 of NZ_FZOX01000004.1, read as the reverse complement.
GCTGGATGAAGGAGCACGCCGTCTTCGCGCTACTGATGGAGCATTCCGACAATGCATGTTCTGTGCTGCGGCAGTTTGCAACGATCAACCGCAACCATGGCCAGCATGACGTCGCTATCGACGCGCTTCTTGCTGCACTTGCACTGATGTCGACGGATGTCACCGCCTGGCGTGAGCTCGCGACGGACTATCAATTGAGCGGTCGCGACGAACTGGCGGAAGCAAGTGCGTTGCGCGCGCTCGCCATCGATCCGGACCACGCGACGACATGGCTGCAATATGCGAGCCTCGCCTACCGGCTGCAGCGTATCGATGATGCTGAAGCGGCCTATCTGCGCGCTCTGTCGGGCGATGCCTCGCTTGGCGACGCTCATCTCGGCCTGGGCGTGCTGTATCTCGGCTCCCGCCGTCCCGAGCAGGCGATCATGCATCTGCAATATGCACTATCCTGGGGCGGCATCGACGCGGTCACGCATCTTTGCCTCGGACAAGCCTTCTACATGGCCGGCCGGTTTGGCGAGAGCGCCGATGCGTTGGCAACCGCAAACGGCTTTGTGCCGCTGGAAGGCGTAACACTGCGTCTCTACGCCCGCGCGCGTACCTTTGCTTCGATGCTGGACGGCGACATTCAGGGCGCCATCACCCGCTACCCGACGCTTGCCGGACAAGAGACCGAACCACTGGACGAGGTCTTGCGCACAGCATTCGCGTTGTTCAGCGCCTATGGCATGCATGAAGCCGCTGCCACGGTCGGACGCCTGCGACTGGAAGGCCGGCCGAACGATCCTGTCCAACGCTACTTGCTGGATGCCGTCGGTGGACAGACACATGACCGCGCACCGGCAGCCTATGTCGAAGCGCACTTCGACGAATTCGCCGCAGGCTTCGACAGCAAGCTTGTGGACATTCTTGGCTACAAGGTGCCGCAGCAACTCGCCGATATGGTTGCGTCGTGCCGACCGACACTCGCGACCATTCTGGATCTCGGCTGCGGAACGGGGTTGGCTGCAGAGCCACTCGGGCGGTTCGGCGCGCGACTGACCGGCATCGACCTGTCGGGGAAGATGCTCGCCATCGCAACACGGCGGAACGCCTATCACGACCTTATCAAGGCCGATGTCGTGAGCTATCTCGCGGACAGCCCGCGCAGCTTCGACCTCGTCTTCGCTGCCGATCTTCTGATCTATCTCGGCCAGCTGGAAGAACTCATCGGCCTGATTGCGCGCGTGCTCCCTGCGGGTGGCCTCTTCGCAGCAAGCATCGAGGACGCGGGTCACGGCGACTTCACGTTGCTCTCGTCAGGCAGGTTCGCCCATAGCGAGACATATTTCGAAACCTGCGCCGCGAAGGACTTCGAAATCGCATGCAAGGAGAATTCCGAGCTGCGCCTCGAAGCAGGGCGCCCTGCCCTCGGCACGCTTTACGTGCTGCGTCGCCGTGCCCGGCCGAGCACCGAGAACGGCCAGCTCACTACCGCAACAAACCACCAATAAATTGACGAGATCTTCGCCAGCGCGCGTCCGCCTTCGAACCTGTTGTCTGCACAGATCGGGAGCCACCTCGAACCTGAAGCGCACCGCACAAGATTTAATCACCTGCCTAGGAAATCAGTAATGCCGCTCGTTTTAATGGCACGACTGATCTGCGACAGCCGAGCTCATTTAGAAATAGTCGAAAAATCAGAATGTTAGACGACAGGTACGTTGGCACGCCATTTGCTAATAATATCTACGTCAATGATGACCGCCGTCCGCCGGATGCTGAAACCGCTGCTGGTTTCAAGCGCAGGGACACAGCTCGCTTCCTGATTGTCAGGTGCGAAGCGGTCATCGTGACTCCATCCCTACCGGGTTTGGTGTGCGAGTTCCTGTTTCCGATCGACAGCGGTCCAAACAGGTTTGCACATGCTCGATCAACCAAATGCAAAGAAGCTGAAGCTAGTCATCCTCGGCAACGGCATGGCCGCCGGCCGCGTCATGGACGAGCTGTTCGCACGCGCACCAGACCGCTACGACGTAGTGGTGTTCGGCGCGGAGCCGCGTGTTAATTACGACCGCATCATGCTGTCGCCGGTGCTCTCCGGCGAGAAGGCATATGACGACATTCTGATCCACACCGATGAGTGGTACGCGACCAACAAGGTTGATCTCAGGCGCGGCGAACTCGTCGTCGCGATCGATCGCGTTGCGAAAACCGTCACCACACAGTCCGGCGCGGTCGAAGCTTATGACACGCTGATTATCGCAACCGGCTCGAAGCCGATCCTCATTCCGGTACCGGGCGCGGAGCTGCCAGGCGTCGTCACCTATCGCGATCTCGACGACGTCAACTTGATGCTCGATGCAGCCGGCAAGGGCGGCCACGCTGTCGTCATCGGCGGCGGCTTGCTCGGCCTCGAGGCCGCAGCCGGCCTCGCCATGCGCGGCATGACAACGGCCGTTGTCCATCTGATGCCAACACTGATGGAGCGCCAACTCGATCCCAACGCCGCCTATCTGTTGCAAAAGGCAATCGAGGCGCGCGGCATCGAGGTGCTGACCGGAGCCAACACAGCAGCCATCCTCGGTGACACATGCGTCGAGTCAGTCCGGCTCGACGATGGTCGGACCCTGCCGGCCGATCTCGTCGTGATGGCGGTCGGCATCCGCCCGAACACCGCACTCGCCAAGCTCGCCGACCTCAACGTCAAGCGCGGCATCGTCGTGGACGATCATCTGCGGACCAGCGACAACAACATCTATGCGGTCGGCGAGTGCGTCGAGCATCGCGGCCAGTGCTACGGCCTTGTCGCGCCCCTGTATGACATGGCGAAGACCCTCGCGGCGACCCTCGCCGGCGAAACCGTGGACGGCTATATCGGCTCGACCACCTCGACCAAGCTGAAAGTCACCGGCGTAGATCTGTTCTCGGCCGGCGATTTCGCCGAAGGCGACGTCAAGGATGAGATCGTGCTACGCGATCCTGCCCGCGGCATCTACAAGCGTGTCGTCTTGCGCGACGACCGCATCATCGGCGCGGTGCTCTATGGCGATACGGCCGACGGCTCGTGGTATTTCGACCTGCTCAAAAAGAACGTCGATATCGGCGCCATGCGCAACGCGCTGATCCTCGGCCAGGCCTATCAGGGCGGCGTTGCACTCGATCCGGTCGCTGCTGTCGCGGCGCTGTCCGACGATGCCGAAATCTGCGGATGCAACGGCGTGTGCAAGGGCGCGATCACCCAGGCGATCGCCGCCCACGGCCTCACCACCCTCGACGATGTGCGCGCCCGCACCAAGGCATCAGCGTCCTGCGGCCAGTGCACGGCGAAGGTGGAATCGCTGCTCGCGGCCACGCTTGGCGACAACTACTCCGCCGCCGGCCGCAAGCCGATGTGCAAATGCACTGACCTCACCCATAGCGAAGTCCGTGGCTTCATCCTCTCGAAGGAGTTGAAGTCCGTTCCGGCCGTGATGCAGGAACTGGCGTGGAAAACCTCCTGCGGTTGTCCGTCCTGCCGCCCCGCGCTGAATTATTACCTGCTCTGCGCGTGGCCGGGCGAGTATGCCGACGATGCGCAGTCGCGCTACATCAACGAGCGCGTCCACGCCAACATCCAGAAGGACGGCACCTTCTCCGTTGTGCCGCGCATGTGGGGCGGCCTGACCACTCCTGACGAATTGCGCGCCATCGCCGACGTCGCCGACCGCTTCAAGATTCCGACGGTGAAAGTCACCGGCGGCCAGCGCATCGATCTGCTGGGCGTGCGGAAGGAAGACCTGCCCGCGGTGTGGGCGCAGCTCAACAGTGCGGGCCTCGTCTCCGGCGCAGCCTATGCCAAGGGCCTGCGCACGGTGAAGACCTGCGTCGGCTCCGAATGGTGCCGCTTCGGCACGCAGGATTCGACCGGTCTCGGCGTCAAGCTCGAACGTTTCATGTGCGGCTCATGGGCGCCTGCGAAGGTGAAGCTCGGCGTCTCCGGCTGCCCGCGCAACTGCGCGGAATCCACGGTGAAGGACATCGGCGTGATCTGCGTCGAATCCGGCTACGACATCCACATCGCCGGTGCGGCGGGGCTGCATGTCCGCCAGACCGATCTGCTTGGCCATGTCGATACGGAGGATGAGGCGATCGAATACATCGCCGCCTTCATGCAGATGTACCGCGAGGAAGCGGGCTATCTCGAACGCGTCTGGAAGTGGGTCGAAAACGCCGGCCTCGACAAGGTACGTGCGGCGATCATGGATGATGCCGACAACCGCCGCGCGCTGCTGACGCGCTTCGAAAAATCACAGCGCGCGGTCCGCAGGGATCCCTGGGCCGAGCGCGCCGCCGGCCGCGAACAGCATGAGTTTACGCCGCTCGCAACACTCAACTCGATTATAGCCGTCCCGGCAGAATGAACATGACAATGGTCCCATCCAACGACTTCTGGTTCGACGTCGGTCCACTGCGCGCGATCCCGCAACGCGGCGCGCGCACAGTGAAGACTCCACGGCGCGAGATCGCGGTATTCCGCACCGCCAGCGACGAGGTGTTTGCGCTGGAAAATCGCTGCCCGCACAAGGGCGGTCCACTTAGTGAAGGCATCGTGCACGGTCGCAAGGTCGCCTGCCCGCTGCATAACTGGATCATCAACCTCGATGATGGCGAAGCCTCGGGCGCTGACAAAGGCTGCGCGCGCAGCTTCCCGGTCAAGCTCGAGAACGGCCGCATCTACCTCAATATGAGCGTCGCCGCCGCCCCATAGGCGCACGCACGTCAACCGAACCCCGCTCCAAAGAAAGTTTTCAAGTAATGGCCTATCTCGTCCCTTCGGAATTCGTGACCAAGATGGTGGATGCCGGCGAGTCCAAGATCTTCATGTCCACGCGCGACACCATCATCCGCGCCTTCATGGCCGGCGCTATCCTGGCACTCGCCGCGGTGTTCGCTGTCACTGTCACGGTGCAAACAGGCTATCCGATCATCGGCGCGATCCTCTTCCCGGTCGGCTTCTGCATGCTCTATCTGCTGGGTTTCGACCTGCTCACCGGCGTCTTCGTGCTGACGCCCCTGGCATTGCTTGACAAGCGCCCCGGCGTCACTGTCGGCGGCGTGCTGCGCAATTGGGGGCTCGTCTTCGTTGGCAACTTCATGGGCGCGATCATCGTCGCCATCATGATGTCAATCGTGTTCACCTTCGGCTTCTCGACGCCCCCAGACAAGGTGGGTCAGGTGATCGGCCATATCGGCGAAGGCCGCACGCTCGGCTATGCGCAGTATGGCGCAGCCGGCATGCTGACGCTGTTCATCCGCGGCATGCTCTGCAACTGGATGGTCTCAACCGGCGTGGTCGGTGCGATGATCTCAACAACCGTCAGCGGCAAAGTCATCGCGATGTGGATGCCGGTCATGGTCTTCTTCGCGATGACTTTCGAGCATTCGATCGTCAACATGTTCCTGTTCCCTGCCGGCCTGATGCTCGGCGGCAAGTTCACGATCATGGATTACATCATCTGGAACGAGATTCCGACCGTGCTCGGCAACCTCATTGGCGGCCTTACCTTCACCGGCCTAACGCTGTATGCAACACACATCAAGACAGCTCCGAAGCGCGTTGCTAGTCTCGCCCGCTAGGCCCCGCAATCCTCGCAACACGACGCCCCGGCTTCTCCAGCTGGGGCGTCATTTTATTAGTGTGACCCATGCCGCGTGAATTGACGATTTCGATCGGCCAGCATTCGGACAGGGGCCGCAAAGACACCAATCAGGATTTCCACGGCGCCCTGATTCCGACCGAGCCGCCGTTGAGCCTCAAAGGCATTGCCGTCGTCATCGCCGACGGCATCAGCAGCAGCGCGGTCAGCGGCGAAGCCAGCGAATCTGCGGTCAAATCGTTTCTCACTGACTATTACTGCACATCCGAATCCTGGTCGGTGAAGACATCGGCGCAACGCGTCATCGCTGCGACCAATTCGTGGCTGCAATCCCAGACCCAGCGCGGCCGCTACCATTACGACAAGGATCGCGGCTATGTCTGTACGCTGAGTGCAATGGTGATACGCGCACGCGCAGCGCACCTCTTTCATGTCGGCGATTCCCGCATCTATCGCGTATCGGACCGCGCACTCGAGCAACTTACCACCGACCATCGCGTCGTAATCTCATCCGAGCAGAGCTACCTCGCCCGCGCGCTTGGCGTGAACCCGCAAATCGAGATCGACTATCAGGTGCTGCAGATCGACGACGGCGATGTCTTCATCCTCGCCACCGACGGCGTCTATGATTTCGTCAGCGCGCGCTTCATCACTTCGGCGATCGCCGATCACGCCGACGATCTCGACGCTGCCGCGAGGCTGATCGTCGACGAGGCCTATGCGCAGAACAGCCCGGACAACCTCACCGTGCAGATCGTACGGATCGATGCAGTGCCGGACGGCGAGGCCAGCGACATTCTGATGTCGCAATTGCCGCTGCCGCCCCTGCTCGAAGCTCGCGAGGTGTTCGACGGCTACAGGATCGTGCGCGAACTGCATGGCAGCAGCCGTAGCCACATCTATCTCGCGATCGATCTGGAGAGCGGCGAACAGGTTGTCATCAAGATTCCGTCGATCGATCTGCGCGACGACCCGGTCTATCTCAAGCGGTTCATGATCGAGGAATGGGTGGCGCGGCGCATCGACAGTCCGCATGTGCTGAAGCCGTGCCGACAGTCGCGCAAGCGCAACTACCTCTACATCGTCGCCGAATTCATCGAAGGCCAGACGCTGAAGCAGTGGATGCTCGACAATCCGAAGCCGGATTTGGAAACCGTGCGCGGCATCATCGAGCAGATAGCACGCGGCTTGCAGGCGTTCCATCGGATGGAGATGATCCATCAGGACATTCGGCCAGACAATATCATGATCGACAAGACGGGCACGGTGAAGATCATCGATTTCGGCTCCACCCGTGTCAACGGCGTTGTCGAAGCTGATTCACCCGGCAAGCACAGCGACATTCTCGGCACGCCGCAATACACCGCACCCGAGCTGTTTCTCGGCAAGCGCGCCACGTCGAGTTCCGACCTCTATGCGCTTGGAATTCTGACCTATCAGATGCTGTCCAGGACACTGCCTTACGGAGCGGAGGTCGCGAAGGCGACGACGGCCGCACAGCACCGCAAGCTGCGCTATCGATCTCTGCTCAACGATGCCAGCGATATCCCGGAATGGATCGACGGCGTGTTGCGCAAGGCGGTGCACCCCGACCCGGCGAAGCGCTACGACGAACTCTCCGAATATGTTTACGACCTGCGCAATCCGAAGGCGGAGTTTCTCAACCCTCCGATCGTGCCGCTACTTGAGCGCAATCCGAACATGATCTGGAAGGGCCTGTCCTTGCTGCTCACCATAGCTGTCGTGGTCTTGCTGGCGAGGCGCTAAAGGCATCATCGCCGCCGAAGCTTCTCACGCTCCTCTGTAGTCAAGATGCCCGCCTCTGCGTCGCTCAGTTCGCCATAGCCGGCGATCTGCACAGCGCTGCGATCGTTGTAGGCGTCACGCACCTGCGGCGGCTCCAGCATGCCCCGGCGGTCGTCACGCTTGCGCTGTTCGTCGTGCTCGGTGTCACCACCGCCACCATAGCCGAGCACCTCGACGATGATCACCGATGGACTGGTGTTGGCCGCCTGCTGCGGCGTCGCTGTCTGCTGCGTCGCCGCAGTGGCGTTGGAGGTCGATAGCGCTGCAGTGATGCTTGGCGCCTGCACCGTCGGAATGCCGGATGACGATCCCTGCACCTGGATGTTGGCGGCGTTGACGATCTGCAATGCCGCGAGGTTAATATTGCCCGAGACGCGGATGCCGGCTTCGCCTGCATCGATGGTGCCGAGCGGCGCGATCAGGTCGATATCGCCGGCCTTTACTTCCGGGATCGGGTTGAGCGTCGCGATGCCGGCGCCCGACGACGGCACCGTCGGTGACAGCGTGACATTCCCGTAGATGTCGTAGACCCGCTTCGGCGGCGTATAGACCACCGTGGTCTTGGCACCGCGGCCGGCATTGATGTCGCCATTCGCCGTCCATGCGATGATATTGCCGCCGAACGTCGTCATGATGCGCGACAGGCCGAGCAGCACGCTGCCCTGGCTGTAGATCTGGATGTTGCCTCTGCCCTGCGTCACCAGGCCGGCGGTCGCCGGCGGTGCGATGCTTTCGACGCCGACCACCAGCTTGCCTGATGGTGTCAACATCTGGATGTCGCCGCCGAACAAAGTCTGCACGCCGGAGCCGCCGAACATGGTGATATCGCCCGACGCGTCCGCAGCACCGGGGAACAGCGCTGCGATGGCGGCACGGCCACGCAGATAACTGCCGTAGCGCGTGCTGGTCGTGTCGTTGTATTCGCGGCCGCCGGCGGTGAGTTCGGCGAAATAGACCTGGCGCAGGAAGATCTGCTGCTGCTCCGGCGCCAGTGCAACGAACGCGGCGTGGGCCTCGGCATCAGTCCCCACAAAGCCATAGCGTTGCTGCAGCCACGCTGCGAGTTCTTTCTCGTAAGTCCTGGCGACCTTGCCCGAGCCTTCGAGCGGCGTGCCCGCCGGCACCAGATTAGCCGGATCGAGATAGCGCAGCAGTGCGTCATAATCCGGCCCCTTGGCGCCGATACCGGCCAGCATCGCGACGCTGGCGCCGGGACGGTTGTCGCCCGCAACCACGGGGCCTACGGAGACGACGCTGGCCTTGTCGTCCATCAGGATGTTGCGGCCGGCCGAAATCTGCAGCGTGCCGGGGCCGCCGATATTGAAGCTGCTATAGATGATGTCATGTCCGGCCTGCACCAGCGAGACGTCGGTCTCGGAATTGTGCACGAACAGGTTGCTGGTCGAGGAGAAATAGGTTTTGTAACCTGCCCCCAGCCCGTCCTCGGTGACGCCGAGCGCGGTACCACTGCCGACGATGTCGCGGTCGGCCATCATGCGCACCGGGCCTGCGCCCTGATACCAGACCTGCCCGGCCCGCGTCGGATCATTGGCCGCAAACGTCACGGTGCGGCCGCTGCTGACGCCGACCAGATCGCCGCTGACGGCGTAGAACCGCGCCGGATCGAGGTCGCCCCATTCGGCGGTGGCGGTGTTGGGCCCGAAGGCGAACAATGGAAGGATGCCCAGGCTCTCATAGGCCACGTTGCCGGTCGCCGACAGATTGCTGAACTTGGTCCCGCCAGTGACCGCTTCGACCACGGTGAAGGCCGGATGGAACGGCGTCGCCAGCGACGACGCCGATGCACTCGATCGGGCCACGGTGTAGCCGCCCGCATAGATCGATCCCGAGGCCAGGAATTCGAGCTTGCTGTTGGCCGAAGGCGCCAGCAGCAGCGGCGCGTAGACGGTCGTAACCGGGGCGGAGCGATCGGAGATCGCATTGCCGTAGTAGAAGCTGCCGCCGGCCGCGACCGCAGTGAGGATCGACGGATACATGATCGCCGAGTCGGTAGAAGGCAAGAAGGTGCCGAGGCTGACCGGCACCAGGTCGCCGCCCGCGGAGAACAGGTTGATGGCGCTGCGATCCGTCCATAGCGAGAACCAGCTGTTGCCGCCGGCGGCGCCGGTGCGGCCGTAGGGTGCGTCGATCATCGTGGTTACGCGGCCGGGATCGCTGGCGCCGGACAGCACCAGGTCGCTGCCGCTGCTCAACGTGAAGGTCGAATCGCCAGGCGCCAGAACCAACCCGCCGAAGGCCAACGCCCGCGACGGATTGAACACGTCAAAGGCCCTGCTTTCGCGCGGCGACTGGTCGATGGGCTGGACGCCATAGGTCGGGCTCACCATGCCCAGCGAACCTGTGGCGATCCTTGTATCGCCGCGCAGGTTAGTGACCGTGCCGTTGAGGCTGGCGTCCTTGTACAGCGAGGCCGGGTTCAGCTTGCCGCCGACCCGCAGGTCGAGGTCGCCGCCGCCGGTCAGCGTCAGGCTGCCATCGGCGCCGACCCGGCCAGTGCTGCCCACGGCGAGCACGAGACCCTGGGTGCGCTGGTTGGAGAACTGATCCTGGACGTCCACCCGGGTCGACGTGATGTTGTTGTTGCCCATCAGCGTGACGATGCCGGCATTGCCGACGACATCGACGCGGAGGTTGCCGCCGCCCAGGGTGCCGAAACCGGTGAAGCCGATCAAGGTGTCGGCCCTGACCTGGCTGAGGATCGATGGCGAGACGTAGCTGCCGAAATTGATCGACCAGGCGGTGGCCTGATCGGCGCCGCCGCCCAGCGTAGCGCCGGTGCCCTGCCGCCACAGCCAGTTGCCGATCGCCGCGCTGTTGTAGCCTATATCTTTCGCGTTCGGGCGACCGACCCCGTTCGTGTAGACCGGCAAGGTCATCAGATTGCCGGTGAGATCGCCGCCCGCCTTGATGGTCAGGTTGCCGCCGCCGGTCGGATACCAGGCGCGCGCCAGGCTGTCCGCCCCGCCATCGACGAATTTCTCGTAGCCCTTGTTGAGGTCGCCAAGCACCGTGCCCGAGGCGGTTCTGACCCGGGGCAGATTGTACGGATCGCTGGAGTTGTTGGTCGTGGTCGAGGACGTGCCGGCGGTGTAGACGCCGTACAGCGTGCCCATTTGCACATTGCCGGATGCGATGAGGTCAAGGTCGGCCGCACCTGTTCGAACGACGCTGAAACGCGTGCTCCCGGGCAGATAGTCGAAGGTGGGATTGGCGGACAATTCGCAGACCATCGGATCGTCCGAACAAATGGTGGTCCCGAAGAAATCATAGTCGACCGGTTTGCCGACATAATCCGCGGGGTCACCGTCGGCAATGTAGCTCTCCCAGCCGTAATAGGTCAGGAGGATGCTCTCGGGGGTCGGCTTACCATACAGTCCGTAGTGATTGTCGGCGAGCACCAGATTGCCATGCTCCGCGCTCGGATTGATCAGGCGGCTGTCGGCCGCGCCAGTATCAGCGCCGGCCACCAGCCGCACCGACCACGACTGCGAACCTTCCGGCAGCATCGCCGCCGCGCCGTATAATTTGCCGGCCGCACCGGGCCGCAAGTCGACCGACGTCAAGCCGCCGGGCAGCAGGACATTGGTGCCCGAGGGCAGCACCGCGCCAAGCGGCAGCGCGAGATCGCTGCTCAGCGTGCCCGCTACGAGCAGCGCGACACCCTTCGGCCAGATCATCGCCGCCAGCGACGCGGACCCCGGCAGCTTCATGCCGGCATCGAACTGCGTGCCGGCCGGAAGCGTGACGGGCGCAGTGACGATCGAACCCGCCGCGAACAGCAACGTGCCGAATTGATCGCGCACATTGGCGCTCAGCACGGTTCCTGCGGCGAGATCCATCGGCGTGCTCAATGAGCTGGCCGTCGGGATCACCGTGCCCGCAGCGTAAACCGCCGCCTGCATCGGCAGATCGAAATTCAACGCCTTGCCGCCGATGAATGTGGTGCCGGTCGCGAGCACCACGCCGGTGCGCGGAATGGTGATATCGGCGCCGGTGAATTCCACGCCGGGCAGCAGCAGCCACCCCTTGTCGTCCTGCGTCGCCGGCGGCGCTGTGAAGCCGTCATTGATGCTGCCGTAAATGGTGAGATCGCCGCCGGCGCGCAGCGTCAGCGCGCCCGCTTCGCCCGAGCCGTCTCCGGCGATGCCGGTGAGCTGTGAATACGGGTTAAGGCTGGCAAAGCGGTAACCGGACAGGTCGAGATCGCCCTGCACGACGAGATCGCCATCCGGCGTCTTGCTGACGACTTCGACGCCAGGCCGCAGATGGAAGGCATCGCGATAAGTTGCATTATTGAGACCCGCGAGCTTGCCGTTGACAAGCGCGGCGTTGAGGAGCGCCGCATTGATGAAATCGTTGCTTTCGGCATGTTTGCCGTCGAGCCACGTCTGATTGATGAACTGATAGAGCCGCCCGTTGGCGGCGGGATCCGCTGCGTAGGGTGCATCGTCGTAGCTGCGCATCGCATTGACGACGATCGAGCGCGCGCCCTGGATGATCGGCATGCCGCCGACATCGATATCGATATCGCCATAGGTCGCCGCGTCGGCATCGGTGACGTTGCCGCTGCTGCCGATCCGCGGCGCGTTCAGCTCCAGCGTACCGCGGGCGAGACCATCGTTCTGTCCCGCCGCCGAGCCCACCGCCGCATTGGTGCCGTGCCGCAGATCGATGCGTGCACCCTGCGCCAGCGTCAGCCGGCCGTTGCCCGAACTGAGTTCGACGATGGCGCGGTTCGGACTGTCGATGATCTTGCCGTAACTGTCGACCCGTAGCACCGTGCCGTGGGCATCGAGTACCGCCGATCCCGTCAGCGTCAGGCCGCGCTTCGCAGCGAGGCGAATAGTGCCGACGCTCTCGCCGCTGGCGTCGATGGTCCCAGCCACCGTGAGCACGCCGTTGTCGAGCGAGACGTTGACCTCATTGGCCTTCAACTCGTTGCCGATGGTGAGATCGCCCTGCTTGATCTGGAAGCTGCGTGCGCCATAGACGCCGCCGGCATTGAGACGCGTATTGAGCGCGGCGAAATCGCCGAGCGTCTGCGCGCGCACGGTGGCGCTGCCGGCGCGATACGGCACCAGCGTGCCGCCGGCATCGTAGCGGCCCTCGGTGGTGCCGAGGATCGCACCTTGCAGATCGACCGTGCCGGCCGCAGCATCGAGCGCGAGCGCGATCGCGGTCAGGCTCCCGGCATTGTTGAAGCGCGCCGAAAGATCGATCACCGAGCCCGATGCCTGACGGACATTGCCGGTGCTGCTGTCGAGCGTGACGTCGCCGCCCCAGCTATATTTGCTGACATCGTTGAACACGACCTCGCGGCCGGCAACGTCGATCCGCGACGCGCCGGTCAATGTGATGTCGCCAGTCGCCTTCAACGTCAGCTTGCCGCTCGGCAGCACGATCGCGGTATCGAGCGTGATGCTGGCGCCGCTCAGCGTCAGTTGCGCGCCGAGCGTGTCGGTGGCGACCGCGCCAGCGCCGACCAGCCGCAGGGCGCCGCCCGCCGTGATGCTGTTGACCGAGCCGCCCTCGCCGGTCACCAAAGGTGCGGCGATGGTGAGGTTGCCGCCGCTATAGCTGTAGCCCTGCCCGGCCACATAGGTGCCGCGCGATTGATAGGCCGACAGGGTGCCTTGCTGGTTGGCGCTGACGCGGTCGGTCGCCGACAGATTGACATTGGCGAAGCCGAGCGCCAGCCGGTTGTCGATATCGTTGCCGCTCGGGCGCGAATTGGGGCCGTAGCCGAACACGATGCGATCGGCCGCGATGTTCAGCGTACCGTTGCCGGTACCCGCACCATTGGCGACGAGTTCGCCCGGCGTCAGCGTCGATCCCCGCCAGATGAAGTTGCCGGTGCGGATGGTGGCGACATCGCCGGCGGCGCCGGCGCCGTAAATTGCCGGGGCGCTGAGTACCAGATTGGCCAGCGTTGATTTGCCGGTGGCGGGATCGACGGTGTCGAGCGTGACGGTGCCAAAAATGTTGACGGCATTGGACGTCGACAGCGTCAGCGTCTCGAGCCCCGGCGCGCCGTAGCGCGTATCGCCGCGCAGCAGGCGGTCGAGCAATGCCTGGTTCATCGACAGCCCGCTCGGCAGGATGTTACGCGCCGCGGCGTCGTTCAGCACGGCGCTGTCGCCGAGATTGATCCGGCTGACCGAGAGCGTGAGATTGCGGGTGCCGTAACGTACGGCGTCGTCGAGCTGGAACTGGTTCGGCGTCACCAGCGCAACGGTGCCTTCGGAGTAAATTTCGGTCTGACCGCTGCAATTGCCGCTGTCACAGACGCCGATGCGCACGCCACTGGCCGTGACAGCATTCGCCGCCGCCGTGTTCGGCACCAGATCGAGCAAGCCATTGGAGACCATCACCTGGTTGCCGGTCGCGGCGTAGACATAGCCATTTCGCGAGTCGTAGGCCGCCGCACCATTGCCGATAGTGTTGATATGGGCGCCCTGCTCGATGACGATCCCGGAGCCGGTCAAGTAATTCCCGCTGTTGGCCATCAAAAAGACTTCCGGCGCCGACAGCAATGAGCCCTGACGGAGATAGATATATTGCGTCGAGTCGTAACTATCGACCAGCCGGCCGCCCTGGCCGTACACGACGAATTGCACGCCGCCGATCACCAGCCGCGACGCGCCGAGTGCGTTCAGCATCGCCGAATCCAGCGACAGGCCCAGGAAGCCGGCCGAAGCCGCCGCGCCGGCAGCAAGAACCTCGATATCGTAGCCGCCGCCGGACGAGGTCGCGACCATCACGGCGCCGCCATAGCCGCCGCTCGCTGCATCGAACCGCGCCGTGCCGTCGAAGCGGAATGCATCGATGCCGGCGCCGGGGTTGAGATTAAGAACCAGGCTGCGCGCATCGACCGGCAGCATCGCCCGCGGCACGCCGCGCTTCACGGCATCGGCCACCACATAATCGGCATAGCTGGTCTCATTGTATTGCGAATAGTTGCGCACGACCGTGGAAGGCGTCAGCACGACCTGGCTGGCGAGGCTGTCCCTGATCGCCGTATTGGCAAAGCCGAGCTGGCCGGACGTGAGGTACGACCCATTGGCGACTGGAACAGCCCCGGCGAGGGCAGTGCGTGACTGCTGTGCGCCGATCTCGATGCGGAACGCGCCGGCCAACAACGCATAGGTCGAGGGCATCAGGGTATAGGTGCCGGCCGGCAGTCCGGGCGTGCTGCCATCCAAGGTGATCTGGCGTCCGACCAGCGGATTGCCGGTGCCGGCATCCGCGCCGACGGGGGCATAGTCGCCCTTGAAATTCGGGACGATCGCATAGACCGCATTGCCCGAGGCGCTGAAAACATTCGCGGGATTCGCGTTGCGGAATGACGTGCGCAGGATATCGACCGAACCGCCGCGACCGCTGATGAAGCCCGCACCGGTGAGATCGCCGCCACCGGAGAGGTCCAGCACCGCGCCGGAATCGACGATGGCGCTCTTGCCGCCCAAGGCGATGCCGATCAGCAAGGTCGTGGAGCCCGCCCCGCCCGCGCCGATCAGCGTCACGTCCTTGCCGTTATATTGGTAGCTCAACCCGTCGACCGTGCCGCCATAGGGCATCACGAGGCCACGCCCGCTCACCGAAGTCAGGCTGCCCGCCAGCAAACTGACGCGGGTGGAGTTCGACCCCTCGTACTGGCCGGTGCCGATCGTCAGCTTGCCGAGCGGCGCGCGAACGACGCCGGCCTGCTCGACAAAGGCGGCCGCCAGGATGAGGTCGCCGAACACCGAGTACGGCACCGTCGGGATCTCGGCCGAGGTCGCCTCGATGCGCAGAATTCGCGCGGGATCGTAGCCGATCACGCCATTCACGGTGTTTTGCCCGACCTGGACCTGCGCGACCGTGCCGGTCGCCGGATAGACCTGCGCCGCGCGCAGGGTGATGCTGCCGGGGCTGAGCAGCGACGTGGTGATCGCGCCAACGACCGGCACGCCGGGCACCGGCCGCACGCCCTGCAGGAAGCGCAGGTCGCCGGCGCTTGCGAGGCGCGTAATTCCGAAATTCAGATTGACGGTGTCGCGAATGTCGATCAGATCCGCCGCGACGTTGAGCTGAACGTCGTAGCGCGTCGGCGCTGCGGTGAAGACCGGGGTACGGGACTTCTGCGCATCCGGCTCCTTGTAGACATAGTTGATCTGCGCCAATCGCGCATAGGCGGCCGCCAGCGAGATCCGCGCATCCTGTGCACTCCCGGCGACCGGCATCACCATGTCGCTGTAGAGATTGAGGCTCTGCCCGACACGGAGGCTGACATCGCCGTCGAAACCGATGGCGCTGCTCATCACCGACAAATTGTCGAAGCCGCCATTCGCCACGGTGTCGGCGCCAAGTCGTCCGTAGCCATAGGCCAGGGCCGGATCGGCCGCACCGGCCTGCAGACCGGCGCTCAATACCGACTCGCCCTGCAGATCGGCGATCACGATCCGGCGCAATGCGCGGTAGGCCGGATCGGCAAGCGGAACATTCACCGGATCACCGCTGGCGATGCGGTATTCGAGCATCTGCAGCGAGATATTGAGACTGCCGCCGGCGGCACCGGCACCACCCGCGCGGGCGATCATGGTGCCGTCCAGGAACAAGCCGTTGTTTGATACCAGCGAAATGCTGCCGCCATTGCTGGCGACATCGACCGCGCCACGCCCGGAAATGTCGAGCGTTGCCGCGGCGCCCGATGCATCGAGCACGGCACCGGGCCGCACCACGATGAAGTTATTCGAGGACGTCGCCTGCCCGAGCGCGCCGTCGATCTCGCCGCCAATGACGATGCTGCCGCCATTGGCGACCACACCGTAGCGTCGACTGCGCGCATCGCGGGCAGTCACGGCCTGTGCCGCCACATCCAGCCGTGCGGCCTCTCCGATCCAGATCGAACGGCTATTGGTGGTGGCCGCAACTTTGTCGGCCTCGGTCGTGATCAAATCGATGGTCTTCAGCGCAATGCTGCCACCTGCCGCGTGCAGCGAACCGTCCACCGTCAACTGGCCGGCACTGCTCAGCGTAATGACGTTGCCGGGATCGACATTGATCGCCGCATTCTTGCCAATGCTCAGATCGACCGACGGCAGATCGCTCGCCAGCAACTGATTATTGCCGGCCTGCAGGGTCAGGCTGGCGCCGCCGCGCTGGGTCAGCACGCCGGTCGATGAATTCTCCGCATAGAGTGGCGGCGTCCAGACCTGAAGTCCGGATGGCGCGCCGAGCGCAAAGCGGTAGACCGGCATCGTGACATCGACGGCTGCACCTTCGGTCATAGCCAGGCTGCGGTTGCCGATGATCATATAGGCAGCGAAGCCTCTGGCGAAGAAATCCGTCGCCAGCACCAGCGTGCCTGTTTCCGGGACGGCGGGCGCATCCCCGATCACCACGCGACCGGCCTGCAGCGTCAGCGTGCCGCCACCACTCATGCCGTAACCGCGTACGTCGCCCGCCACAATGAGTTCGCCATCGCCACCGACGCCGTTGGCATTGGCCTTGAGCGTGACATTGCCGCCGCGGCCGCCCTGGACCTTGCCGTTGCGCAAGATGCCGCCCGACGACACGTCGATCAGGGCCTTGTCCTCGAGCACCACGTCCTGCGTGGATTGCAGCGACACCGCGCCGCCATTGAGATATGCGAGTGCGGTCGGGTCCGCGCCATCGGACGCGGCGCTGCGCAGTCCGCTGAGATCGAGCGTGGCGCCCGTGCGCACCGCGATCCTCGACGTACCGTTCAGCGTCAGCCCCTGGGTGCCGACCACCGACGAAGTGAACACATTAGTGGCATTGATCGCGCCGCCATGAGCAGTGACGTCAGCCTTGATGTCGATCACCGGCGCGATCAGATCAAGTATCCCGCCATCGGCCAGCGTCAAGTCGCCATCGATGACGATCTTGCCGCGGGTGCCGAGTTGCAGGCCGCCGAGCCGCTGATCGCTGAGGCGATCGGCGTCGAGCCACACCGTGTTCGTACGCTCTGCGGGAATCACGTCGCCTGCGGCGATGCCCTTACCCACATCGGCGATGTCGCCGATCCGGACATTGCTGGTGTAGAGATTGGTTCGACCAAGCGCGGTGTATTGCCCGATCCCCAACGTGCCGGCGACCGGTGCGGCGTTCTGCACCTGCTTGTAGCCGTCGGCGACGGCTGCCGCGCGTACGCTGTTCTGGCGCTCGCCCGCGATGACGTCGGCAATGATATCAGCCTCGAAGATCGCCGTCGGCGTCGACAGGTTGAGCCGGCCGGCATCGCGGCCCACAGTGTAGGCTTCCTCGTAACGCCAGCTCGACGACCGCGCCAGCGGTGATGTCCAGACCTCGGTGAGCTGATCCGACACCTTGCCCTGGATGTTATGCGTGCGCACGAAGCCGCCGGCGGCGGCGACGAACTTCATATCGGCGGGCGCATTGTCGAAACTGTAGATACGACCATCAATGCCGATCAGCCTGGTCGTATAGATCCGCCCGCCCTCATAGCTCACCGCGCCGCCGGAGATATCGAACTTTGCGCCCTGCTGCGCGACCACTTCCGGAGCCGACAGCGTGATGGTGCCGCCGAGCGCCGCCCATTCGCCGATGGTGTGGGCGGTGTTGGCGAGATAGCCGCCGAGTTCGAGCAGGCCGCCCTTGGTGTAGTAGCGATCACCGGCATAACCGCCGGTGCCCGCGGGCACCAGAACGAGATCTCGGATGTCGATCCAGACATTCTTGTTGATCAGCGCGCCGCTGTCGCGATTGACCGGCGAGTCCCTGAGTTCGTTGCCCTGGACGTTGACCAGCACCTGGTTGGCCGACATCGGCCGCACCGCGCCCCGCACGCCGGAGACGTCGATGCTGGCGCCGGTTTCGGCGAACACCCGCGTGCCGGCGCTGACGGCGACCTGGCCGCCCTGCGCCATGGTCTGCGACTGGTTGCGGAAATTGACCACGCCGCCGGTGACGATCTCGATACGGGACTGGTCCTGGCGGTCCGCCAGTATCGACAGGTTGTCGAACGCCCCCGTGGCGCTGCCGGCGCGCAGCAGATTGGCCGCCGACGACGATGCGATCAGTGCATCGCGCTGGCTGTCGAGTGCAGTCTCACTGCTGTCGAGTTCGGGCAGGATGGCGGTGACGCCGCCCGCGCCCAGCGTTACGCTGCCCTGGCGGTCCGCCGCCGAATTGAGCAGATGGATGGTGCCGCGGGTATTGACCGACGTGGTGACCAGCAGCACGCCGTCTTGCGCCAGCGTCCGGCCCGCCAGCGTGATATCGCCCTGCTGGGCGAAGATCAGACCGCTGTTGCCGACACGGCCGCTCTGGCTGCCGGTGCCGATGGCTGTCGATATCTCGATGCCGCGCGTCGTCGATGTCGCATTGCCCTCGGTGCCGAAGCCGCGCCGCAGGATGAAGTCGTCACCGGCCGCAAGCAAGGTCTGGCCCTTCGGCGTCGATATGCTGCCGGCGTTCTCGACCTGCGAGCCGATCAGCAGCACAGTGCCGCCGCCCGAGGTCACTGACGATGGTGCACGCGTGCTGATCGTGGCACCAGCCTCGACGACGACCTTGCCGCCCGCAGCGGTAAAGCTTGGCGCGTAGATGTTGCCGGTCTGGGTGCTGTAGATGCCGTTGGTGCGGAACTGGGTGTCGGCGATATCGGCGGTCGATGCGATCAACGACCCGACATTGACCTGGCTGTTGCCGCCGAAAATGATGCCGCTCTGATTGATCACATAGACATGACCGTCGGCCTTGATGGTGCCGAGGATCTGGCTCGGCGCTGTGGCGTTGTTGACGCGGTTGAGCGCCACCCAGTTGGCGTTACCCTGCTGGTCGAAGGTCAGCGTGGTGCGCGCGCCGACATTGAAGCTCTGCCAGTTCAGGATCGCCTGTGGCGTGGTCTGTCTGATGCCGACCTGAGTCTGGCCGCTCGCATCGACGCTCTGCGTCGGCGTATTGGCGCCGGACCATCCCGCCGGGATATTCGGCAGCAGACCACCGGCGCCGAGGCCGTTCGGCACATGGACCGGCGCCGTCAGCGAGGTCTGCCCTGCGGCGGCTGCGGCGCGTGCGGTCGCCTGTAGTGCCTGCATGTCCTGCAAGGCGCGCGCTGCAAGCGCCAGCGAACCCTGTGTCTGCCGTGCCACCGCTGCGGCCTGCTGCGCCGCCAGCGCGGCGGCATCAGAGGCGATGTTGGGCGCCGACACCACGCCGCCGCCGCTGCCGTTCAGAGAACGGGCGTAGACGAGATCCGGCGCGGCGAGAACCAGCGCCAGCGTACTCGCACCCGTCAGCACCAATCGCCGCGACAACTTCCGGCTCGCGAACGACATCGCCTCTGCTGATTGACCCGACAGCTCACCATACTCGCTGGACCGGAATTTCCTGGAACGAAAGCCGGCTTTTTCAAACACCATGAAAATAACTCGCGAGGTTGAACGTGAGATGTCAGCGGGTTTGCACCCCTTCACCTCTAAGACCGCCACCCTGCGATCGAGTCCGAACCACGCGCCGCAACTTTTCTGAAAAAATCTGAGATCAGCTGAGCAGAACCATTCCGCCCGGGAGGCGGCGCAGCCGTGCGCTGAAGGTCTGCGCGAGATTGACGACGGCTTCATCAATGCGGCTAAGTTGAAATGTCGCAACAACGTCACGTTCGCCGAGTCTATCGTTCAACAGTACGATCTTTCCTGGCCGATAGCGGTTGAGTTCCTGCACAACACGCGCAAACGGCTCGTGGCGGAAGATTAATTGTCCGCGCTCCCATGCCGAGGCGACGGCAACGTCGATCGGAGCCACCGGCCTGAATCCGTTGTCGTCGTAGACAACCTGTTGCCCGGTGAGCACCTCGACGAGTTGATCGTGGCGGTTGACCCTGACGGCTCCCTCCAAACATGTCACGCAGACCGAAGTCTGATCCCTGCGCATATTGAAGCGGGCGGAAGATGCCGTCACGCGACCGTTGGCAGCAAAGACCTCGAAAGAGGCTTTCGCCGTCACGGCTGCTTCGCCGTCGATCAACTCGAATGCGCGCGTGCCGGCTGCTCCGGAGCGGATGTCGATGCTCGTCTGGGTATTCATGACGATAGAGACGTCGTCCGCCAATGCGATCGTCTGACGCTCGCCTGTTCCCGTCCGATAGTCGGCCGTCAATTCGCCGGGTGACGGCCATAGGCGAAATGGCGGCCGTGACCCGACATAACCGACAGCTGCAACGGAAGCTGCCAGCGCCCCGCCAAGAAATGCGCGGCGGCCGAGCTTCACATTCCGACGGCTTACGATGACGCTTGTAGCGACCTGGGCTTGCACAGCAGAGATTTTCGCGCGCTCACGCACCATATCGCCCGCCGGACCCAGCACCTCCCACAGAAGCTTCGCTTCAGCAAAGGCCTGACGATGGGCGGAGCTTTGGCTACGCCATCGCTGCAGGGCAGCGGCGTCTTCGCTGGTCGCCTCTCCTGACGCCAATCGGACCAGCCATACGGTGGCCTCCACGGCGAGTGGGCCATCGCCGCTCGTCGCTGAAATGTCGCCCGATGGATTAGATGTCGCGTCGCGCACGATGTTCCCTCAATCCTTAGACGCCACAGGGTGGCCGGGACCGAACTTGTGCGACAGATTTATTTCGAGGTGTTCGCGGCAATGGTCGAGCGCCTGTTTGAGCTCTCGCTCGACCATCCGCGTCGAAATCCCGAACTGCGCCGCAATGTCGGAAATCGCCCGTCCCTCTGTGCGCGCAGCCAGAAAGATCGTGCGGCGGCGATCTGGCAGTTGCTCCAGCGCCTGGACAAGCTGACGCATTGACGACCGGCCGGCAGCGACGCGTTCGGGATCGAGTTCGTCATGCTCCAGTTTGAGCAGCAGCTCGACCTCCGATCGATCGAGCCGCCGGGCCTCCGAGCGGCGGCGATCGGCAGCGATATTGAGCGCAATCCTGAAAAGATAGCTCCTTGGATGCTGAATGGCGCCAGGCTCTTCTATCCGGCCAAGGCGCAAATACGCTTCCTGCAAGACATCGTCGGCAGCGTCAGGAGAGCCAAGGCGTCGCGCAAGTTTGCTTCGCAACGGACCGTAGTCGTCCAGCAATGTCTGCAACAACAGCGCCTGCCCGCTCACTCTCATACGATGGTCATTCCAACTCGAAACAGGCGCGAATGCGTGCGGCCCGCTCAAGCCTTCGGCCGAGCGAGGACACTTATGCGCCACGTCCCTTTATGGAAATATTGTGACAGGACGTTATCGCCTGTCACGGCTTCCGGCCGTCCAGTCCCGCCGGCACGGCTTGGTGCGGATTACAATCACCACTATCCTGTGAAGATCGCGGCAAGATCACCATGATCACCGGCTGCGGCAGCCCTTCTGGCGGCTTGCTCGCTGAAATGCCTTGCAGCACGTCGCGAATACGGAGGTCGCGGTCTCGATCGCCCGTCGAGCTGAGCAGGTCCACACGTTCGGGACGCCCCTGCTCCGTTATCCACATCCGCAAAGCGAGCCGATAGTTTCCGATGCCCGGGTCCGCTGCTGCACAGAGCGATTTCACGACCCTGCGCTGCAACTCAGTGGAATAGTGGCGACGAAGCTCCTCGCTTTTTGGCCCCGACAACGCTTCCGTCACCAATAGCGAGCCCATCCCCGTCGCGCGGACAACAAGTCCAGTCCCGGCCAGCACGGTTTTTAACGCATCTTCCGCCGTATACGCCCCCGAAATGCTCCTGGCGCGGCGGCCGGCCACGACCTGTCCGTCAGCAAAAATCTGGACGCCGGTCACGACGCCAAGCTGGTAGATGGCTTCATCCACTGATTGGGGCGGCATATCGATCTGCCATTGCGTGGCGGCCTGATGCGGCGCGGCGGCCGGATCACTGGCAGCAACGGCTGCGCTCGGGGCCGCCATCAACAATCCAAGGACGACTACAACGAAGGCGGCATTTTCCAGATGCGATGGCATCACGCTCCCTTGCCGAGCCCTCGATCAGACGGAGAAGTTCGTCCGCAGATGATCTCGCCGATGCGATGTCGTTAATGCAATCGCAAAAACATGCTGACAGGACGCTTACAGGTCACGGTCTCAGCCATCAAGCGCGGCACGCGCAACGCCGACATTGTCAAATCTTCCAATGCCATTCTTTGACGTTTTGCAGCTCAGATGCGTTTGTATCGACCGCCCCGATGCTTCCCTCAGAATCGCGTCCTCGACACGACGAAATGCGCAGTCGTTGTGGTTCGCTGCTGTGCCTACACCATCTACATACTTGGTTGCGGGGTGACCTGAGCCAACGGGCTAAATCATTGATGTTACTGGTGCCGATTCCAGCATCAAAAACAAAGCCCAACAATCCATTGAGATTGCTGGGCTTTGTTTAATGGTTTGGTTGCGGGGATAGGATTTGAACCTATGACCTTCAGGTTATGAGCCTGACGAGCTACCGGGCTGCTCCACCCCGCGCCAAACCTTTCGGAAAACCAGAGACGAAACGAAGTCGGCCAACGCCAAGGCGTCGATCGATCCCAGTCCGGAGGCTTCCTGAGAAGGCAACCGGGGCAAAGCCCTCGGTGCGAGGGGTATGTACCAATGCCTGCCTGCTTTGGAAAGGGGCAGCGGCGATCTTTTTGCGCTTTTATGACGGTCCGGGAAAACGACAATCTGCCCTGTTTCGGCACAACCCGGCACGACCCGGATGCAACCGCCGAAACCGGCGTTTCAGGCCCGCTGGACGGGCTCTGGCGGCCTAATTCAGCAAAAAGCCGCCATCCACGGTCACGGTACTGCCGGTCATGTAACGCGATGCCTGCGAGGCCAGCAGCAGAATGGCACCGTCGAGATCGCTCTCATGACCGACCCGGCGCTGCGCGATGCGCTTGACCAGCTTCTCGCCCACGGGCGTGTCCCACGCGGCGTGGTTGATGTCGGTATCGATATAGCCCGGCGCCAGCGCATTGACGCGAATGCGGTGCGCGGCGAGTTCCAGCGCCAGTGCCCTGGTCGCCTGCACGATGCCGGCTTTCGAGATCGCATAAGGCGACACCGCCTTGGTCAGCCCGAATCCGAGGACGGAAGCGATATTGACGATATTGCCCTCCACTTTATGCGCGATCATGCGGCGCGCGGCTTCGGTCGCCGCGAAATAGGCGCCCTTGAGATTGGCCCCGATGACCGCGTCCCAATCCGCCTCAGTCTGATCGATGGCCATCTTCTCCACCGCGATGCCGGCATTGTTGATCAACACGCTGACCGGCCCGAGCACAGCTTCAACGGCATCGAACGCGTTTGCGATCGAGGCATTGTCGGTGACGTCCATCGACACCGCGACAGCGCGCCCCCCCTTGTCCGTGATTTCCTTCTGAAGGCTCTCTAGCTTGCCCATCTGCCGCGCTGCGAGCACCACAGCTGCACCATGCGCGGACAGCACGCGCGCAAATTGTCGGCCGAGGCCCTGCGAGGCTCCGGTGATGAGGATGGTTTCTTTACTGACGTCAAATATCCCGGACATGGCATTTCCCTTTGATTTTGCCCTAGTGATACCCGGCCTTGCCGCGATCGCAAACCGCCGCGCTCCGCCGATTTCTTTGACGCGGAATTGCCGCATGGGGACGAAGCCGCGATGAACAGTTTCGATGTCGTCGTTTATGTCGGCCTGATCGTCGCCATGGTCATCGGCTTCCGCGCCGGCCTCTTGCGCAGCGCCGTGACCATCCTGGGCTATCTGCTGGCCATGCCGATCGCCGTCTGGATCACAGGGCTGATCGCGCCGCAACTATCCGGCAGCGCCGCCGCTTCGACCACGCAAAATTCATTGCTGTTCTTCGCGATCTTCCTGGTGTCAGGCATCGTGCTCGGTTCGCTGCTGCGCATGGCAATCAACGACGTGATCGGCCACGAGATCGGCATCGGCGACCGGCTCGGCGGCGCTTTGCTCGGCGCCATTCGCGTCGGCCTGATCGCGGTGACGCTGGTGCTGATCTTCGACCAGCTTGTGCCGGCCGACAGGCAGCCGGCCTATATGACCGGGTCGCAGCTGCGGCCCCTGCTCTCGCTGGCCGGGCAGAAGGGCGTCAAATCGCTGCCGCCGGACGTGACTGCCACCATCGAGCAATGGAAACGCGCGCACCGGCTCTGACGTCGGTGCCCTTATCAGGCCGCTTGCGACGAGCTAGACTGGCCCCCTCTTTTCTTCGCCAATTCGACAACTTCAGGAGTGATATCGTGGATCTTGGAATCAAAGGCCGCCGCGCGCTTGTCTGCGCATCCAGCAAGGGCCTCGGCCGTGGCTGCGCCGAAGCGCTGGCCGCAGAAGGCGTGCATGTCACGATGACTGCACGCGGCGGCGACGTGCTGGCGGCAGCCGCTGCCGATATCCGCAAGGCCCATCCGGGCGTCGAGGTCACCGAAGTCGTCGGTGACATCACCACGGTCGAAGGCCGCGAAGCTGCGCTGAAGGCAGCCGGCCAGATCGACATCCTCATCAACAATGCCGGCGGCCCGCCACCCGGCGATTTCCGCAACTGGACCCGCGACGACTGGCTCAAGGCCATCGATGCCAACATGCTGACCCCGATCGAGCTGATCAAGGCGACGGTGGACGGCATGATGGAGCGCAAGTTCGGCCGCATCGTCAACATCACCTCGGCCGCCGTGAAGGCGCCGATCGATGTGCTCGGCCTGTCGAACGGCGCGCGCAGCGGCCTGACCGGCTTCATCGCCGGCCTGTCGCGCAAGACCGTGCGTGCGAATGTCACCATCAACGGCCTGCTGCCCGGCCCATTCAACACCGACCGCCTGAAGGGCGTTGCCGCCGGCCAGGTCAAGGCGACAGGTCTTTCGGTCGATGAGATCCTGGCCAAGCGCGCGGCCGAAAATCCGTCGGGTCGCTTCGGTGAAGCCGATGAATTCGGGCAGGCATGTGCCTGGCTGTGCAGTTCGAAATCCGGCTTCATCACCGGCCAGAACATCGTGCTCGATGGCGGCGCTTTCCCCGGCACGATGTAAGCGGCGATATCTCAAGACGCGAAAAGGCGATCGGCTCGCATGCCGATCGCCTTTTGTTTTTGTGTTACGCGCTCAATGGACCGGCGTGGTGCGTTCGCTGGACCAATCGACGCCGAATTCTTCCAGGCCTTCGGCGAGGAGATCGCCGAGCAAAGGCTCGCCGAGCAGATAGCGCGCGGTGCGCCCGTTGCGGCCTTCTGCGGCTTCGCGGCGCAAGTCGCTCCATTCCTCGATAGTGGCGTCGCCGCGTCCCAGCCGCATCAGGGCGACGAGGTCGATCTGCTCGTCCTCGGTGAGCGCGCTGATGAAGCCCGCGATTTCCCGCGCCACGGGATCTTCGCCATTGTCCTCCAACACATCGATCATATCGTCGTCCGCGCCATTGGAGCCGGAATCGGGATCCGAGGCGATATCCTTGGCATCGAACTGCCGGGCCTTCTCGATCAGAAAGCCCACTTTCTCGGATGAAATCGCTAGTTCTGGCATCGCACGCTCCTCGCTGCAGGGCCCGGTGTTCCACTCTGACAACGCGCAGCCCCGCGAGATGATCCATTGCGCGCCACGCCGGAAACCCGCATCTTTCAGCCCTAAAAAGAACAATGGGGTGAACGCCTGATGCAATGGACGGTCGGCAAAGTCAGGATCACGCAGATCATCGAAGGCGAGACGATTGGCAGCACACGCTTCATTCTCCCGCAGGTCGGCCCCGATGAGGTCCATGCGCTGCCGTGGCTGATGCCGGAATTTGCAACTCCTGAAGGCCGGCTGAAAATGTCGATCCATGCGCTGGTGGTGGAAACGCCGACGCAAAGGATCATAGTCGATACGTGTCTCGGCAACGACAAGCAGGGCCGTTCGGTGCCGACCTGGAATAATCTGCACACGCCGTTCCTCGAAAACATGACGGCGGCGGGCCTCGCGCCGGACAGTATCGACACGGTGCTGTGCACCCATCTGCATGTCGATCATGTCGGCTGGAATACAAAACTGGTCGCCGGCCAATGGACGCCGACATTCCCGAATGCACGCTATGTGTTCGGGCAGCACGAATACAACTACTGGGCGGCGCATAGCGATACGGCGCCGCATCTCGCCGTGTTCAACGATTCCGTAAAGCCGATCGCCGATGCGGGGCTGATGGATCTCGTTGCCAGCGATGCGCAACTCTCGGACGAGGTTACGCTGATCCCGACACCGGGCCACAGCCCCGGCCATATGAGCGTGCATATCAAATCCGCAGGCGAGGAAGCGCTGCTGACCGGCGACGCCGCACATCATCCGGTGCAGATGGCGCATCTCGACTGGTCGTCCACGGCGGATGCCGATCCCCTGCAATCCGCCGTATCGCGGCGCGCATTGTTCTCGCGTTTTGCGGATACGCCGACACTGGTGATCGGCGGTCACTTCGGTGCCGGCCACATCATGCGCGAGGGCGATGCTTTCAGATTTGCCGCGCTGCAGCACTGATTTTTGCGGCTCTGACCTTTCTGTCGCGCGGTTGAATTTCCCCGCGCCCTGTTCCACAACCTTTCAGGCAAGCCCCAAGGGAGACGACAATGAAGCTCGTAAGATACGGCGCGTTCGGCAGCGAAAAGCCGGGACTGATCGACAAGGACGGCAAGCTGCGCGACCTCTCCGGCCAGGTGAAGGATCTGGCTGACGATGCATTTGCGCCCGCCAATCTTGCCAAGCTCGCTGCGCTCGACCCGGCATCGCTGCCTGCCGTGAGCGGTTCGCCGCGCATCGGTTCGCCCGTCGGCGGCAAGCCGAAATTCATCGCCATCGGCCTGAACTATGCGGATCATGCGGCGGAATCCGGCATGCCGATTCCGTCAGAGCCCATTGTCTTCATGAAGGCGCTCAACAGCCTGTGCGGCCCCAATGACGACGTGGAAAAGCCCCGCGGCTCGACCAAACTCGACTGGGAAGTCGAACTCGCCATCGTCATCGGCACCAAAGCCAAATATGTGACCGAAGCCGATGCGCTGAAATATGTCGCCGGCTACAGCGTCTGCAATGACGTTTCCGAGCGCTTCTTCCAGATCGAGCGCGGCGGCCAGTGGACCAAGGGCAAGTCGCACGACACGTTCGGCCCGCTCGGCCCGTGGCTGGTGACATCAGATGAAGTCGGCGACGTGCACAAGCTCAGCATGTATCTCGACGTCAATGGCAAGCGCTGCCAGACCGGCTCGACCGCGACCATGATCTTCAATGTGCCGCAGATCGTGTCGTATCTGTCCGGCATGATGACGCTGATGCCCGGTGACATCATCACCACGGGCACGCCGCCCGGCGTCGGCCTCGGCATGAAGCCGCCGAAATTCCTCGAAGTCGGCGACGTCATGACGCTCGGCATCGAGAAGCTCGGCGAGCAGAAACAGAAAGTGGTTGCGGCTTAAGGCGTATCACTGTCCTCGTCATTGCGAGGAGCGAAAGCGACGAAGCAATCCAGAAGGCCACAAAGCAAGGACTGGATTGCTTCGCTGCGCTCGCAATGACGACCAATAGAACTGAGGAAAGGACCAAAAATGAAGCTGACTTTTTCTCCGGGTTCGCCCTTCGCACGCAAGGTTCGCATTGCCGCGATCGAACTCGGACTGATCGACAAGATCGAACTCACGCCTGCCGCTGTCGCACCCACCCAGAAAAACGAAGCCTATTCGCATGACATCAGCCCGGTCAGGAAGTTGCCTGCGCTGATCCTCGACGATGGCAATGTCATCGTCGATTCCTATGTCATCACCGAATATCTCGACGAGCTCGCCGGCGGCGGCAAACTGATCCCGGCCTCGGGTCCGGCGCGCTGGAAGGTGAAGAGCGAGCATTCAATGCTGCAGGGCATGACGGATGCGATGCTGCTGTGCCGCTATGAGGTCGGCGTGCGCCCCAAAGAGTTTCTGTGGCAGGCTTGGTATGACGATCAGTGGGATCGCGCATGGCAAGGGCTCGCACGTTTCGAAAATCATCCGGACATCCTGACGCGTCCGATGGATGCGGCGCAGATCGCGCTCGTCTGTGTGCTCGGTTATGCCGACTTCCGCTTCCCGGATTGCGGATGGCGCAAGGCGTTTCCGAAACTCGACGCTTTCCACGACAAGATGCTGCAGCGGGAATCGGTCAAGATCTCCGTTCCGCCAAAGGGTTAGGATCGAAAAGCGGCCTGACGCAATTTCACGTCAGCTTGCGAAAATCCTGCGTCAGGCCTGCGGCAATCTTGCGGCAGGTCTAATCGAACAGCGAGGGCGTGTGATTCACATACGCGCCCTCGATGGCGAGCATCTTGAGCTTGGTCTCGACGCCGCCATTGGCCGAAAATCCGCCTGGCTTGCCGCCGGCAGCCAGCACCCGGTGACACGGCACGATCACCGGACACGGATTCTGCCCCATCGCCTGCCCGACATTGCGTGACAGTTCGACACCGCCGAGCTTCTTGGCGATATCGCCATAAGTCAGCGTTGCGCCCGGCGGGATCTGGCGGGCAATCGCATAGACGTTGCGATTGAATTCGGGGACGTCGCTGAGATCGAGATCGATATCGAGAAGATCGACCGGCTTGCCGCTCATCAGTTCGACGATACCGTCGATGGCGGCCTGTATCGCCGGCGGCGGTGCGGCTTCGACGATATCCGCATGGCGCTGCTTGATGCGCACGCGGGTCTGTTTTTCGTCCGGCTGCGGCAATTGCACGGCAACGATGCCGCGATCGGCCCATGCAATGCCGCAACGGCCGATGGCGGTGTCGAAGAGAGTGAACTGAACGTCGGTCATATGAGCCTCCATCGATCGCATCAGCATCCGATGTGGTGAGGTCCGGAGTTTGCGACGATCTTCAGCCATTCGCCACCCGATTCCGGAGTGGCAAACAGCTTTGTCTCAGCTCTGCTCGCGCGACGGCATGGAGGCGGCCTTGTGGATGAAAGCCTGGCCGAGCATGTCGAGGATTTCCTTGGTGGCCACGAACATGAACACACCCGCCTCGGTGTCGAAGGAGATTCCGACCACGGTCGGATCGGGCTGGAAGTCCAACAGGCTGTAGCCCTTCAGCGGGAGGGCGGGAACTTCTTTCGGATTCGACATGTCGGTCTCCCGCGTCAGTGAAAGGCT